>NZ_JAQSDY010000025.1 GCF_029946145.1 Brevundimonas sp. | reverse complement strand
AGCCACCAGCCACCAGCCACCAGCCACCAGCCACCAGCCACCAGCCACCAGCCACTAGCCACTAGCCACTAGCCACTAGCCACTAGCCACCAGCCACCAGCCACCAGCCACCAGCCACCAGCCACCAGCCACCAGCCACTAGCCACTAGCCACTCAAACCGCCTTCACCACCACCGATAGCGCGGTCGCCAGCAGGTAGACCGCGAAGGCCTTGCGCAGGACCCGCTTGTCCAGGGAGTGAGCCAGTTTCGCTCCCCATGGCGCCACGGCGGTCGTCAACACCGCCATCACGATCGCCCCGGGCACGTTGATGTAGCCAAGCGAGAAGGGCGGCCGTCCCGCGGCGTCCCAGCCGAACGCCACGAAGCCCAGCGTCGCCGCCGCCCCAATGGCCACGCCGAAACCGGATGCAGTCGCCACCGCCTGATGGATGGGCCGTCCGCACAGGGTCATCATCATCCCGCCGAAACTGCCGCCGCCGATCCCCATCATCGCCGACAGGCCGCCGATCAGACTTCCCAGCCCGCGCCTCGCCCAGCCCGTGGGCAGGTCCGAAGCCAGGGTGAAGCGCTCGGGCATCAGCCCCAGCTGCGCCGCGATCAGGGCCAGGCAGACGCCATAGACGACGGCCAGCCCCTCCATGGAGGTCACGCCCGCCACCGCCGCCCCCATCAGGGCCCCGACCCCGACCCACGGCGTCCAGGTCCTCAGCACGTCCTCGTCCACCGCCCCATGCGACCGGTGCGCCCTCAGCGACCGCCAGCTGGTCGCCACGATGGTCAGCAGCGACGTCCCGATCGCCGTGTGCAGATTGCCCTCGCCCCCGACCCCCAGCACCTCGAAAGCGTAGAAGACCGCCGGCACGATCACGGTGCCGCCGCCCACCCCGAACAGGCCCGCGACGATCCCGCCCGCCAGCCCGGCCGCGATCAGGGCGGCGAGCAGCAGGAGAACGTCAGGGAGGGGGAGGGCTATCATGGGTTCTGTCTAGTCTGAATCGCGCTGAAGAGGACCGGCGACTCTCCGCAACCTTCACCGCCGAACTTCGTTCTCACCGCACAGGGACACACCCACCCGGAAAGACACCTCCCATGACCTCCATCAAGCTTCTCGCGGCCTCGGCCGCCGCCCTCACTCTGGTCGCGGGCGCCGCCTCCGCCCAGACTCCCTACAGCCAGACGCCGTACAGCCAGACCCCGTACGGCCAACAGCCCCAATCCGACCCGATCGGAGCCATTCTCGGCGCCCTGTTCGGCGACCGGCTCGGCGTGTCGACCACCCTCGACAGCGAGTGGTCGCGTGGCCGCCGTCCGCTCAACACCCAGCGCGCCCAGTTCGAAAGCCGGCTCGACGCCGACGTGCGCTCGGGCGCCATTTCGTCTTCGGCGGCCCGCAGTCTGAGCGCCGAATACGGCGATCTGGTCACGCTTGAGGCCCGCTACACGGCCGACGGCCGGGTCACGACCCAGGAACGCGCCGATCTGACGGAACGCTATCGCGCCTTCTCCACCCGCTATCAGGCCGGGGGCCAGGACGGTTATGACGACGGCTACGACAGCTGGCGTCCGCTGGCCGAGAGCCGCGCCTCGTTCGATGCTCGCGTCAACGCCGGCGTGCGCAACCGCACCCTGACCCGCGCCCAGGCTGCCCGTCTGTCGACCGACTTCGACGCCTTGGTCCGGCTTGAGGCCGGTTACGAACGCAATGGCCTCGACTCGCGCGAGCGTCAGGATCTCGAAGCGCGCTGGGCCGATCTGAACCGCCGCGTCGGCGACAACTATGACGACGGCTATGACTCGGGCGACGACTACCGCTCTGATCCGCACGCGCAGCAGATGGAGGCGCGCATCGCCGCCGGCCTGCGCAGCGGTGAGATCAGCCGCACCGAGGCCGCCAGCCTGCGTCTGGAACTGCGCGACCTGACGCGCCGCTGGGCCGACCTTGAGGCCCGCATCGAACAGGCGCGACGCTAGGCTGCAGGACAGGGCGCTGCTCAGATGAGCAGCGCCCCTTCGTGCCTCAGCAACCAGCCCTTGCGTTCCAGCCCGCCGCCGAAGCCGGTCAGGGAGCCGTCGGCGCCGACCACGCGATGGCAGGCGAGGATCAGCGGGATCGGATTGCGGTTCAGCGCCACGCCCGCCGCCTGGGCCGCGCCCGGCTCGCCCGCGCGTCTGGCCATCTCGCCATAGCTGATGGTCACGCCGGCCGGCACCTCGGCCAGCGCCTTCCACACCCGCGGCTGGAAGCTGTCGCCCGACGCCGCCCCCTCCAGCGACCACGGCACGCGATTCAGGGCCGCGCGATCGCCGCTGAAATAGGCCGCCAGATCACGCGCCACCGCCGCCGATGTTTCGCCATCCGACAAGGCCGCGCCCGGATATTCCCGCCGCATCGCCTTGATGAGTCCGTCGCCGAAGCTGACGCCCCGCACCACACCGGCTTCGTCGCAGGCCAGCGCCAGCGGCCCGATCGGGCTGTCGATCCACGACAGGATCAATCGGTCCGGCGCGCTCATTCCGACGCCGGCATCAGGGCGTTGACCTCGCCCCAGCCCAGGGCCCCTTCGCCCAGCGGCTCCGACCGACCGTCCGCCAGAAAACCCTCGGTCAGCGCCGCCGCCCGGCCCCAGATCGCCCCGACGATGCCCGATCCCGCGCTCAGCCGCCGCACGCCCAGACCCTCCAGCGTCTTCGCGTCGGGCAGGCCGGGATAGGCCAGCAGGTTCAGCGGCAGGGTGGTCGCCTGCACCATCGCCGCTATATCGGCCGCGTCCGTAAGCCCGGGCGTGAACAGGCCGTCCGCCCCCGCCGCCGCATAGATCGCCCCGCGCCGCGCCGCCTCGGCCACCCGCGTTCCGGGCTCGCCCACGCCCCTCAGCCACACGTCGCAGCGGGCGTTGATGAACAGCTCCGGTCCGACCGCCGCCCGGATCGCCGCGATCTTGGCCGCCAGCCGCTCCGGCGCGCCGCCGCCGTCCTCGATATTGATCCCCGCCGCCCCGGCCCCTACCAGCCGCTTCGCCTGCGCCGCCACCGCGGCCGGATCGTCGGAATAACCGCCCTCGAAATCGATCGAGACCGGCAGTCCCTGCGCCGCCCGCACGACGTCCACGCAGACCTGCACCACCCGATCAACCGGCAGGGCGTCCCCGTCCGGCCAGCCCAGCGCCCAGGCCACGCCCGCGCTGGTCGTGGCGATCGCCTTCGCCCCCTTCGCCCGCATCAGCGCCGCGGACCCTCCGTCCCAGGCGTTGGGCAGGATCAGCAGGCCGGAACGGTGCAGGTCGTGGAAGGCGGTCATGGCGTGTCTCCGTCAGGGCCGTCCACCTCACGCCGATGCGGCGGGATTGTCCGGCGGTTTTCGGACGCGCTCACCGGGGGGCGGCGTCCGCGGCGGCGTAGGCCGCGATCTCGATCATCCGATAGGTCGGCGTGGCGTTGATGCACGCGCCTCCAACGCTGCGGCGCGGTCGCCCGGCCTCCGCCATGTCGGCGATGATGGCCGAACTGTCCTGCGGGCACAGCCGCCGGCGCGAGCCGTCGATCCGACGGTTCAGCGGCAGGTCGTGCGGCCACCAGTCGGGGTCCCAGGCGCGGCAGGGGTCGCGCCACGCCGCCTCCATCTGCGCCGTCTTCTGCGCCGACAACCGGCCCTCGTGGGGCGGCCAGTATCGCTCATCGGCCGTGCGGCTGTCGTTCCGGGCCGCGTACCAGACGTCGATCTCTTCGCGGGTCAGCCCCGGCGGCGGCGGAGGCGGCGGGGCCGGCGGCCCCTCGTTGACGCTGTGTCGCCAGAACCACCAGGTCCCGTCCGCCTCGCGCCACACCACCGAGCGGTGGTCCGAGCTGTGGCCCCCGCCCGGCGGCATCCGTGCGCGGATCACCACCGCCGCGTCCTCCGGCGGCCGCCGCGCCGCCCAGTCGGGGATGCGCACCACGTCCAGCATATCCACGACAGGCCCCCCGATGGCGACCGGCAGCCGGGCCCGCTCGCGTTCCAGCGCGCGGAAGTCGACGTCGCGCACCGCCGCGCACTCGGCCTGGGCCGGCCGTCCGGCCGCCGCCGCCGCAGGCGGAACAGGCGTCCCCGCCGCGCAACCCGTCGTCGCCTGCAGCAGCCCCAGCGCCAGAACCGCCGCCCTCCTTCCCGTCCGCATACCCGTACCCCCCCCGTTGAGAGGCCAGCTTCGCCGACGATCGCCCCCGCGGCAACCATGGGTCTCCCGGCGGAACAGGCGCACCGGCTCGGCGTTACGGTGAAGCTCCGACCGGCCTCCCGCCGCGTCGCGCATCAGGACATCGCCCCATGCCCCTTCGCCGCGCCGGCCTTCCCCTCACGGCCCCGTCCGTGCCCCTGTTCGCCATCGCCGTGGTGCTCGCCGTCCTGGCCATGCTGGTCCAGTACGGCGGCGTCGCCATTCCGGTGATCAGCGAGCATGTGTTCAACACCTTGGCCGTCGCCTTCGCCGTCCTGACCGCCGGCGTCCTGCTGCGCAACGCCTGATCCGCCCCTAGCCGAGCCGGGTCTCGCCCCCTAAGTTCTGTTCATGGCCCGTTCCCCCCAGTCGCCCAGGACCGTTGGCGCGAAGTCCGGCAAGCCCGTCCACGTCCCCGGCCAGTCGGCGGAGATGTCGGCGGGCCTGTCCGAGGCCCACGCCCCCTTCATCTTCGACCCGGCGACGGCGAAGAACCGGGCGCCGATGTTCGCCCCCGTCACCGGCCCGCGCCTGACCCCGGAAGAGGCCCCCGGCAAGCCTTCCGACTGGACCCCGCACCGCCCCGACCGTCCCGCCGGCCGCAAGCACATCCCGTTCCGGCTGGAGACGAAATACACTCCCGCCGGCGACCAGCCCGCGGCCATCAGGGAGCTCGTCGCCACCGCTGAGACCGGCGAGCGCGATCAGGTCCTGCTGGGCGTCACCGGCTCGGGCAAGACCTTCACCATGGCCAAGGTCATCGAGGCCACCCAGCGCCCGGCCCTGATCCTGGCCCCCAACAAGACCCTCGCCGCCCAGCTCTATTCCGAGTTCAAGAGCTTCTTCCCCGACAACGCGGTCGAGTATTTCGTCAGCTACTACGACTACTACCAGCCCGAGGCCTACGTCCCGAAGTCGGACACCTACATCGAGAAGGACAGCTCCATAAACGAGCAGATCGACCGCATGCGCCACTCGGCGACGCGGGCGATTCTGGAGCGGGACGATGTGATCGTCGTCGCCAGCGTCTCCTGCATCTACGGCATCGGCTCGGTCGAGACCTACACCGCCATGACCTTCACCCTGAAGGTCGGCGACCAGATCGACGAGTCGAAGCTTCGCGCCGACCTGATCGCGCTGCAGTACAAGCGCAACGACGCCGCCTTCGAGCGGGGCATGTTCCGCAAGCGCGGCGACGTCATCGAGATCTTCCCCGTCCACATGGAAGACCGCGCCTGGCGCATCCAGCTGTTCGGCGACGAGCTGGAATCGATCCAGGAGTTCGACCCCCTGACCGGCAGGAAGACCGCCGACCTGACCGAGATCACCGTCTACGCCGCCAGCCACTACGTCACCCCGCGCCCGTCGCTGAACCAGGCCGTCACCGGCATCAAGGCCGAGCTCAAGGAGACGCTCGACTGGATGGTCGAGAACGGCAAGCTGCTCGAGGCCCAGCGCCTCGAACAACGCGTGCGCTTCGATCTGGAGATGATGGAGGCCACCGGCTCCTGCGCCGGCATCGAGAACTACAGCCGCTGGCTGACCGGCCGCGCGCCCGGCGAGCCGCCGCCCACCTTCTTCGAATACATCCCCGACAACGCCCTGCTGTTCGTCGACGAGAGCCACGTCACCGTCGGCCAGATCAGCGGCATGTACCGCGGCGACTACCGCCGCAAATCCACCCTGGCCGAATACGGCTTCCGCCTGCCCAGCTGCATCGACAACCGCCCGCTCAAGTTCGACGAATGGGACGCCATGCGGCCCCAGACCCTGTTCGTCACCGCCACCCCCGGCCCGTGGGAGATGGAGCGCACCGGCGGCGTCTTCACCGAACAGGTCATCCGCCCCACCGGCCTGATCGACCCCCCGGTCGAGATCCGCCCGGTCAGCGGCCAGACCCGCAACCAGGTCGACGACGTCATCGACGAGGTGAAGGCGGTCGCCCGCGCCGGCTACCGCTCGCTGGTCACCGTCCTGACCAAGAAGATGGCCGAGGACCTGACGGAATACATGCACGAACAGGGCGTCCGCGTCCGCTACATGCACTCCGACGTCGACACCATGGAGCGGATCGAGATCCTGCGCGACCTGCGCGTGGGCTCGTTCGACGTCCTGATCGGCATCAACCTGCTGCGCGAGGGCCTCGACATCCCCGAGTGCGGCCTGGTCGCCATCCTCGACGCCGACAAGGAGGGCTTCCTGCGCTCCGAGACCAGCCTGATCCAGACCATCGGCCGCGCCGCCCGCAACGTCGACGGCCGCGTCATCCTCTACGCCGACCGCATGACCGGCTCGATGGAGCGCGCCATCGCCGAGACCAACCGCCGCCGCGAAAAGCAGGAGGCGTACAACGTCGAGCACGGCATCACCCCGGAGTCGGTCAAGCGCGACATCCGCGAAATCCTCGCCAGCCCCTATGAGTCCCGCGCCCTCGACAAGCTGACCGCCCCGGGCATGAAGGAGGAGAGCAAACCCTTCACCGGCTCCAACTTCCAGGCCGCCCTCAAGGACATCGAAGGCCGCATGCGCAACGCCGCCGCCAACCTCGAATTCGAGGAGGCCGCCCGCCTGCGCGACGAGATCAAGCGCATGAAGCTGATGGACCTGGAGTTCGCCAATGAGGTCCTGACCGCCGAGGGCGAGACGGTCGACAAGACCGCGCCGAAGCGCTGGCGGGCCGACGCGGCGGCGGAGAAGGCGGAGGCGTTCCGGAAGGGGCGGCTTTAGTCAGGGCTGCGGTCGCGTGCATGGGCGGTGCGAGTGTGCGCATGAAGCCGATGCATTTGGGGTTCGCGATGCGCATGGTGGGAACGGAGTGAGGCGGCTTACATTGAGCTTCAGCCGCCGGTGTCGGTGTTGAGTGCTGTGATGAATGTCTTAAGCCAGGCAACGTTTCCTGCCTCGGCCAGAATTAACAGTTCGCTCTTGTTTTCAATCATCCAGCCACTCAACGAGCGGGCTTCATTAGTTTGAATTGCTCTTGCTAGGCGTCGGGATATGGGTTGTCCTGTTTCCCGGGCCCTCTGCGCGATGGCACTGGCCGCTTGGGCGGCAATGTTTTCAGCCGTTAGTAGGGCACCTACCTCCCCTTCAGCCGACCCGGTTTCGATGCCGCCGACGTAGGAACTAATTCGGTCTCTGGCCCTGCCAGACACGATGTCAGATCGCTCTTGCGAAAGTTCGAGGATTTCCACAGCAGCTTGAGTGCTCGCGGAACTTCCAGCCCGTGATTGGCTCTTGGTCTTGTATTCTCCCCAAATCCGAAACTGGAGAAGAAGTCCTTCAACCATTGGAAAGAACGTGGCCGCCTCAGCGGCCGCGCTTTCCGAAATAATGTCACTCGCGAGGGAGATTCTATTTTCGAGACTGTTTACCTCGGTGCCCAGTTGCACGACGAGGTCATCGTCAAAATTTCCTTCCCCCATCTCAGTGAGTATGTTCTTGATCCGAACGGCTCGATTGCTGAACGTGGGGATCGTGTTGCTGAAACCAGTGTAGCTGGTCAGGTCCTCTAGGGCTCCGAGGGCGCTGCGGACCGCGCCGAGAACGCGAGGTTCGTTCGGTTGCATCTCGGATTCGTCAAGTAGGTCGATACCGCCCTCCACCGTTTTGAACCGGAGAGGGGCGGGCTGCTGGTGAGGCACGATGATACCGAGGGTCGCGGTTTCATCCTCGGCGACAATCGGCGCGTATGCTTCTAGAAACGCGTCCGCCAAGACCTCCGAGATGACGCCGCGCTTTATTAGGGAGCGCCCTAGAGGGTCGACCCCCCGTTGCCAGATCCCGAATGCAGCATTCACTGATGCTTCCGACCGACTGAGATAGGCTGAGGCGCTTGAGATTAGTTCATCGAGTTTTATGTATGGACGCTCTTTTGCGTCGATAACTGAGTTGGAACCAATCCATCTAGGTTTGTTGCCCTCACTGGCGACCACCATCTTGATATTGTGTTTGCTGTGATAAAATAGCCAGAGCAAGATAAGGTCTTCGAAAGTGGGGGAGTGGCCCCAAATAGCTACAATGTTGTATTGTAGCTGAAGATTTCTAAAAGGCGTAAGATAGCTCTCAATGTCATCTTCAATGCCTGTCTTGACGCGTCGCGTGGCGGAATAAAATGGCTTCATAAGTGCCACTAGCTGTTGCCAAGTAGCAGCTGCGGCAAAATCAAAAATATCTTCGAAGACAATCGGTGAAGAATTCTGGATGTTGATTGTCGGTTTTGAAGGTACGCTGCGCCATAAAAATGACTCTACCTTGTATCTATTTCTAGCATACTGATAAGATAGGCGGGCGCTGTCAGCACGAACGGAATATCTAGTGCTCCCTACCAAAGCTCCGCCGTTATAAACAATAGCAAGAGAGTCGGCGTAATGGTGAATTTCCTCTCGTATTGCGTGCCCCCAAATCACGCCCAACCCCCTTACGGGGAGAGTGTTGATCATGTCTTGTATGCTGGAGAATGACGGCCGCGTCACTGGAATGGGCGTGTCACCATCCTCAATACGCAATGCTTCAATGATCAAGGGCATAGAGTATTACACGCTATCAATTATAGATATGTAGGTTACTAATGTGAGTGGGCGTCGGCATTGTTTTGCTAAAGCGTTCTTTAGGGATATTGCGGCGTTCTCGAAGTTCATGGCTCGGACGTCGCAATCTAATTGACTCGATCTAATTGAGTCCATCAAGGCATCTTTACTCTCGATAAACGCGATGATTCTCGCTGAGAGGTGAGGGAAATATATGTCGCAGCTGCAAGAAAGAGTGCTGTAGTCTGCGGCTGTCTTTGAATTGGACGCTTCTGTGGGTGTGCGTGGTTGGGTGCCGAGTTTCTTCCACAAGATATAGTCAGCGGAAATTTCCCGGTAAAATCGATCAAGAGCAAAATAGGTTTGCTCTGCTCGCTCTCTCAGAAACTGAGCGCGCTCCTTCCGATAGTTGAATGAGTACGTCAGGAACGCACCTAAGGATCCGCTCAGAATCCCTATAGCGATTGCCAGCCACCAAGGAGCTTGCACGATAACCTATCCCCCACAGAAACCGTACATCCATATCAGCGCCTATCGATCGAGCAACTGGGGATAGTGTTCGACGGGCGACTTCGCTGGAAGTGGCGGAGTTCGACGCTGCCGGCTGCGCGGGCGCGCTGACGTTTGGGGAGAGGAGGCGGTCGACCTCGCCTACTACGGTGGCCCCGACATCCACTGGAAGGAGCAGGGCGTGGTCGAGTTCGACGCCCGCCATGTCGTGGCGCTCAACGCTAACGGCGACGAGATCGAGAGTTACTCGCGCGGCAAGGGCTGACCCCTGACCCGCCACCCGCTACGGTGGGCGGATGGGACAGGACGACAATCACTGGTGCGAGCTCGGCTTCGCGAACCGGCCGTAGTCTTCAAGGGGCCGACCCAGACCGCGCGGTCGGTCACCGAGGCCTGGGTCGCGCTGCACGGCTTCTGTCCCAACTGCGCCGTCGACCGCCTGCCGCAACTGCCGAACAATTCGCCCGTCGCCGACTTCCGCTGCGACGCCTGCGGCGAGGAGTATGAGCTCAAGGCCAAGCGCGGCAGGCTGGGGCGCTCCATCCCGGACGGCGCCTTCAGCACGATGACCGCCCGGCTGGCGGCGGCGAACAATCCCAGCCTTTTCGCGATGAGCTACGACCGCGCCGCCGCGCGGGTGACGGACCTGATCCAACCTTTCGTCATCCTCCGGCAAGCCGCGCCTTCGCGGCGCAGACCGGGGGACCCAGCGGCGCGCGAGCGCGAACCTGTCGCGGACACCGGCCGCCACCAGCGTGCGTGAACAGGTCGCCTTCGGCGCCGCTGGGTCCCCCGGTCTCGCTCCGCTCGCCGGAGGATGACGAAAGGAGGGGATGGTACCGCCCTAAACCAGCTCCACCTTCAGCCCCCGCCCCACCACCTTCGCGGCGCGGCTCAGGGTTTCCAGCGTCACGTTGAATTCCTCCGGGTCCAGCACCCGGTTCAGCTGCGCCCGGCTGGTGTCCATTTCGGCGGCCATGGCGGACAGGGTCATCTTCCGCTCGGTCATGGCCTGACGCAGCTGGAGCGCGATCACGCTCTTGATGGCGCGCAGGGTGACCTCTTCCCGAATGCCTTCCTCGTCGAGGAAGTCGTCCAGGGTGTCGAGGTCGGACGGGTCGCGGAAATTCATCCCGGTCATGGGGCGACTGTACCACAAATGATGCGACGCGTCCCTTCTCCCCTTGCGGGAGAAGGTGGCAGGCGAAGCCTGACGGATGAGGGGTCACGCCGGCGGGGCCGGTGAGCGATCCACGGGCGGTCGATGACTCTCCGTCCGAGAGACCCCTCATCCGACCTCGCTCCGCTCGGCCACCTTCTCCCGCAAGGGGAGAAGGGACTCAGACGCCCCCCCTCCACCCGCCCGCGATTGACAAGCCGCCTGCACAGGCAGACCACATCACACGGGTCGGCGACCCTCTTCGCCCGCCCCTTCTCTCATGGCGGGAACGCCTTCAACGCTCCGCCAGGCAAGGCCGGGCCCGAGACCAGCCTTCAGTTCCTCCAGACAGGCGCCGCGACCCTCGCCGGCCTGACCCTGGATCGCCCTTGAGTGCGTGCCAGCGCGACCCGAGACCGCCTGTCCATCGCCGCCGTCATCGAGGGCGGGCGTCCGACGGGCGGACCTGTCTGAAGGAGGACTGACATCCCTCGCTCCCGAAACCCGTCCCGAAGGAGAATTGCGATGAAGACCTCTGTTGGCGCCCTCGTCCTGCTCGGCGCCGTCATGACCGCCGGCCTGGCCCTGGCCCAGACGCCTCCGCCGGCCCGCGGCGCCCCGGCCGCGGCTGAACCCGGCCAGACGCGGGCCACCGTCAGTCAATCGGGCGCCATCCTCGCCACGGAAAGGGCCGCGCCCGTCTGTACGCCGGACTCCGCCGGCGGGGCGCTTCGGTCGGGCGCCGCGGCGACGCCCGTCAACGGCGTCGGCGGTCAGGGCGGCGGCCGGTACGCCAGAGGCCGCATGATCAACAACAGCGAGACCGACAACAGCGCGACTCCGGACCGCGCCGGTGAGACCTCGAACCGTGATCACATCGACCAGGACGCCCAGGCCGAAATCCGGACGCGTCGATCCTCCCCCGCAAACCCGACGGGCCCGGGGGCAGGGGAGCCCGCCGCGGGTCTGAGCTACACCACCGGCGACTTCACCGCGCCGCAGATGCTGCGGGCCGGCGATCCCCGCGGGCCCGGCGCGGACGACCCCGCCCCCGCCGCGCCGGCCTGCGCGCCGACCCCGGGCGTCCGCCGCTGAGCACAGGGTGGAGGGGCGGGACTCCCACACCTCCCCCTCCACCCCTCCCGCCCCCGAATTCCGCCCCTTCCGCCCCCGCTACGTCCGTTCCTGACGCATCGCGCCCCCATAATCCGCGCTCACACACGGAAGGGGGACTGCAACATCATGCCGACACTGCAACATCCCGGGACCCGCTACGTCACCGTCAGCCCCGACTGCTGGAGCCTGATCCGCGGCGCCTATCTGTCCGGCCTCTCGGCCCGCACCGTAGCCGGCCGGTTCGGCGTCTCCGAGGGGGCCCTGCGCAAACGGGCCGCGCGCGAGGGCTGGACCAAGCGCGCCTTCGCCGCTCGCGCCACGCCCTGGCCGGGCGCGCCCGAACGGCCTCGAACGGCGGCCGGCGCCGGATCGGCCGGGACGGCTGCGCCTTTTGCGGCAAAGGCCGGCGAACCCGACGCCCCCCTGACCGAGGACGACATCGTCGCCGCCTGGACCGCGCCGATCCAGATCCGGCCCGGCGACCTCGCGCGGCGGGCGCTGGCCTCGGCCGCCGAGGCGGTGCGGGCGGGGCGCGGCCTGACGGCCCTGCGGCTGGCCCGGGCGGCGTCCGAGATCGCCCGTCTCGACGCCCTGTTCGAATGGGTCGAGCTGGACCCCGCCGAGGAGGAGGCCCGCGGCGCGGAGGGTCAGCAGATGGCCCGCCGCTTCCTGCGCGAACGGGCGCTGGGGCTGGCCCGCGACCTCGCCCTCGGCCGCCCCCTCCCGCCCGAATACGACGAGTTCGCCGCCCCGCCGGAGCTGGACGCATGAGGGTCGAATGTCTCGAGAAGGGCGGATTTCGCATTTTCGCGCGGGCCGGAGACATTGGCCCTGTCCGGGCCGGGCCTGCAATTTTCTCCGTGCATCCCCGCGAAGGCGGGGACCCAGGCTTGGGCCCCACCGCTGGCGTCGGCCCGGGCGCCGGTCAGCTCAACCCGCCTCGCTGTCGTTTAAACCTGGGTCCCCGCCTTCGCGGGGATGCACGGTGTTTGTACGGGAACAATCCGCAACTCCCATTGCGACGGAAGCGCGGCGGAGGGCCGTTCAACCGGACGGAGGTAGACGCCCATGACCGATGTGAAATCCACCGGCCGCCCGCGCGGCTTCGCGGCCATGTCGCCGGAGCTGCGGCGCTCGATCGCGGCCAAGGGCGGCGCCAGCGTCGCCCCCGAACGCCGGACCTTCTCGAAGGACTCGAACCTCGCCCGCGCCGCCGGGCAAAAGGGCGGCCGCAGCCGGGGCGACAAGAGCAGGGGCTGATCCCCGACAGACCTTCTCCCCTTGGGGGAGAAGGTGGCCCGGAGGGCCGGATGAGGGGTAAGGCGGCGTCAGACTGGCTGGCCGCAGGTCCGCGCCCGACACCCCCTCATCCGTCTCGCTTCGCGAGCCACCTTCTCCCCCGGAGGGGAGAAGGGACGATGACGGGGCCCGTTCGATCCCTCTATACCGACGCCATGCCTTCCTCCCGCGCCTCCGCCCTGATGGTTCTGATCGCCTCGGCGTGCGTGCTGGCGTTCGCGCCCATCCTCGTGCGGCTGACGGAAACGGGGCCCGCCGCCGCCGGCTTCTGGCGCTTCGTCTTCGCCCTGCCGTTGCTGCTGTTGCTCACCGCCAGACCCCAATCCCTGGGCGGGGGCGCGGAAGGCGTCGGCAAGCCGTCGAAATGGATGGCGCTGGCGGCCTTGTTCTTCGTGCTGGACCTGTCGTTCTGGCACTACGGCATCGTCATGACCTCGGTCGCCAACGCCACCGTGCTGTGCAACCTGACGCCGGTCGTGGTCACCCTGTTCGGCTGGGTGGTGTTCAGGGACCGGCCGCGGCGGCTGTTCGTGGCGGCCATCGGCCTGGCCATGGGCGGGGCCTTCGCCATGTCGGCCGGGGCGGACGGAAACCAGGGGACCAATCCGCCGCTGGGGGACCTGTTCTCCCTGTCGGTGGCGCTCTGGTACGCGGGCTATTTCCTCGCCGTGAAGGCGGCGCGGGCGACGGCGGGGGCCATGCGGATCATGCTGTGGTCGACGGCGCTGGGCACGCCGCTGCTGCTGGCCGTGGCCGTGGGGCTGGGCGAGGATCTGTGGCCGGCGACGGCGGCGGGCTGGGCCGCCTGCGCCGCCATGGGGGTGATGCATGTGCTGGGCCAGGGGGGCGTGGCCTGGTCGCTGGGCCGGCTGCCGGCCTCGCTGACGGCGGTGACCATCCTGATCCAGCCGGTGGTGGCCTCGGGGCTGGGCTGGCTGATCTTCCACGAGACCATGACGCCGGTGCAGATGGTCGGCGGGGCGGTGGTGCTGGCCGCCGTGGTGCTGGCGCAGTGGTCGGCCAGAACGAAAACGGGCGCGGGGGCCGAAGCCGCCACGCCCGTTCCGTAATGCTGTCAGTCGTGGATCAGAGGATTTTCAGGTCGATCGCCGACGTCTTGCCGCGCTGGGATTCCAGCTCGTATTCGACCTTGGCGTTTTCATCCAGGCCTTGCAGGCCCGCCTTCTGGACCGCGGTGATATGGACGAAAACGTCCTGTCCGCCGCCGTCAGGCTGGATGAAGCCGAAACCCTTGGTCGGGTTGAACCACTTGACCGTACCGGTCGCCATATTGCGTCTCCGTGAACGCGCTTGCCAGGCAGGCGTCCCGACGGGACACCCGTCAGCCCATCTGGACGAGCTCATTCAGCGAAGGAGCGGGCACGGGTGTGGAGGCCGCGCGAAATCCGGACTGCGGCGACTTTTTCTCGCGCAATTCCGGGGCGGTCAACCGCAAACACACCGTGGCGTTGCGCGAACGTCGTTACCCGCCCTTACGCGCAGAGGCTGCGCGGAGCCCCGTCCAGATGCAGGTGATTGCGGTGGGCCTCGTTGTAGTCTGGCGTCAGAACCGTCGAGAACGCCTTGCAGGCGCCGTCGCGGATCCGCTTCAGGAAGCCCTTGCCCTCCGCCCCCCGAGGACCGGTTCCGTCCCAGTCGGTCAGCACCGAAACCTTGCGGCCGTCGGCCAGGGTCATGCCGCCGATGTCCAGGGCGTTGGCCCGGGCATGCTCGCTGGGACGGGCGGCTGTGTCGGTCTGGCCGTAGATGCGGCGGCAGCTGTAGGTTCCCACGTCGTTCATCCGCGCCACCCGGCTGCCGAACGCCGCCTCGGCCGCAGGCTGCAGCACCTGACGCTCCCAGATGACGTACCGCACCGCCAGCGGGCACTGCATGACGGGATTGCCGGCCAGGGGGGTGACGTCGCCGCCCGTGATCCTGACCGCCCCGCGCACGACGCAGAAGCCGCCGTCGTCGCGGTCCTCGGCCCGCTCGACGGTGACCCCGGCCTCGCGCAGCACCTGGATGCAGGCGTCGGTGACGGCGGCGGTTTCCTCGGGGGCGGCGGTGCGGGCCAGTTCGAAATCGGCCACCTTGGCGCCGGTCGCCTGGCCAATGGGATCGCTGAGGTCCAGCGGCTTCCACGGCAGGTCCTGGCCCGGGGCGAAGGCGTTCAGCAGGGCGAACGCGGCGCACAGGCCGAGCATCAGCTCCCACAACAGATTCCAGAAATCGGCGAAGTCGCGCTTCATTGCCGGACCAGCCTTAGCGGTCCCCCGTGACGAGCGAAAGCGCGGCGGTTCAGCCCGGGGCGTAAAGCGTGGTCAGGGCCTCGACCATGGCGTGGTTGGCCGGCTGGCCCCGGCCGTGGTGGTTGGCGACCGACAGGACGGCGACGCCTCGCGCCGGCAGAACCCGCGCCGTCACGTGCCACAGGGTGTTGGACCCGTCATGGCCCAGCTGCGGCCCCGGCTGCACGCCCCAGCCGTATGCATAGGCCGGGGGCGCACCGGCGTGCGGCGTCGTCAGCCGCGCCATGGTCCCGGGCCGCAGCAGGCCGCCGCCCTCGGTCAGGTAAAGGCGCAGGAATTTGCCGTAGTCCGTCACCGTCATATGCATGCGACCGGCGGGGCCGAAGGGCGGCGGGTTGTCGGCGATGCCGGCGGGATCGACGGGAGCCGGCTGATCGCCCACCGATTGGTGACCCCAGGGATTGTCGCCCTTCGGCGCGCCGTGCCCGACCGAGGCCATGCCCAGCGGATCGAAGACCTCGGACTGAATCGTCGCTTCCCACGCCGCGTCCACCAGCCGTTCGACGGCGGCGCCGGCGAGGATGTAGTTGCCGTTGCCGTAGGCGAAGGCCCCGCGGGTTCCCGTCGGTGTCCTGCCCAGGGCCATGGCGGCGAGCTCCACCCGCTGGTCGCGGGTCGAACGGGTATCGGCATGGGCGGCCATCATGACCCCGCGGGTGATCAGGTCGCGGTCCGCCAGGCCCGAGCGGTGGCCCAGCAGGTCGTCGATGGTCACCGCCTGCAGCGCTGGATCGATCGCGACGCCGGGGAACAGCTCGGACAGGGTCGCGCCCCATTTCGCCCGGCCCTGTTCGACCAGCCGGGCGTACAGCACGGCTGTCATCGCCTTTCCGTTGGAGCCCAGGTGCCAGAGTTGATCCAGCGTCGCCGGCTCGTCGGCGCCCGCGCGCCGGACGCCGCGCACGCCCGACCAGATCGGGCCATCGCGGCCGACGACGGCTGCGGCCATGGCCGGCGGCGCGTGCCGGGCGAACTGCGCGTCAAGGGCCGCGTCGGCCTGGCCGTCCCGGTCGTCCCGCGCCAGGACGCCCGCCAACGGCAGGACGGCGAAACCCCCCAGAAGGGCGCGGCGCGTGGCGATCATGGTCGGAGTTCCCAAAGGCATCCCCATCATGGTCCCGGGCGCCGGTGCGGGCACGTGAGAAGCGTTTAATGATCACGATGCATGGGCCCCCGCTTGCTGAACCCGGGCCGACGGGTCCACGGTGAGGGCATGGGAAAATCAAAAGATTACGACGCCGAACTGCTGGAACTGCAGGTGCTGCTGGTCGAGACCCAGGCCTGGACGATCCAGGAGGGGCGAAAGACACTGATCGTGTTCGAGGGCCGCGACGCCGCGGGCAAGGACGGCGCCATCAAGCGGATCACGGAATTCGCCTCGCCGCGCCAGACGCGCGTGGTGGCCTTGCCGAAGCCGACGGACCGCGAGCTGACGCAGTGGTATTTCCAGCGCTATGTCGCCCATCTGCCCGCCGATGGCGAGACCGTTCTGTTCAACCGGTCCTGGTACAATCGCGCCGGCGTCGAGTCCGTCATGGGGTTCTGCAAACCCGAGCAATATGCCCAGTTCCTCAAGGACGCTCCGCGGTTCGAGCGCACGCTCGTTGATGACGGCGTCACCCTGATCAAGTTCTGGCTGGATATCAGCAAGGAAGAACAGGCCCGCCGTCTGGCCGAGCGTGTTCAGGACCCGTTGAAGCGTTTCAAGGTTTCAGCGCTGGACGCCGAAGCCCAGATCCGATGGGACGCCTACAGTGTCGCCCGCGACCGGATGCTGGAAGAGACGGACAGCCGCGGCGCCCCCTGGACTGTCGTCGCCACCGACGACAAGAAGTCGGCCCGGCTGAACATCATTCGCCATATCCTGCACACGCTGGGCGGGCCGGGCGCCAAGAGGAAGCCGGACTCCGATGTGGTCTTCCACCCCGCACGGGCCAAGGGTCGGCTGGCCCCCTGATCAGAAGCCCAGCCCGGCTCTCAGCGTGGCGGGGCTGACGCCTTCCGCCCGCAGTTCGCCCAGCGTCACCGACCGGTCGCGCTTTGCGTAGCGCCGGCCGTCTTCGCCAACCAGGAGGGAATGATGGCGGTACACGGGCGTGGGCCAGCCCATCAGCGTCTGGATCAGCACCTGGATATGGGTCGCCTCGAACAGGTCCTGGCCGCGGATGACATGAGTCACTCCCTGCAAGGCGTCATCGTGAGTGACCGCGACGTGATAGGCGGTCCCCGCATCCTTGCGGGCCAGGACCACATCGCCCGCCGTCCCGGGCCGCGCCGGGATCAGGCCGCGTTCGCCGGCCGGCCCGCGACCCTCCTCGACGAAGGTCAGGGCGTCCCAGGCGCGCGGGCCCAACAGATCGCGGGCGCGATCCAGCGACAGTCGCCAGGCGAAGGGACGACCCTCGGCGAGGAAGGCGGATTCCTCATCCGCGGGGTGCGGGCCTGGCCGCGCCGCTTCGGCGGGTCCGTGCGGCGCGTCGCCGATGGCGTCCAGGATGTCCTTGCGAGTGCGGAAGCAGCGGTACAGAAGACCGCGCCGGCCCAGTACGTCGACGACGGCCGCATAGTCGGTCAGATGATCCGACTGCCGTCGCACCGACTGCTCCCAATCCAGACCCAGCCAAGCCAGGTCGTCCAGTAACGCCGCTTCGAATTCGGGCCGGCAGCGTGTGGGATCGATGTCCTCTATCCGCAGCAGGAACCGCCCGCCCGCCGCCCGCGCCGCCGTCCAGGCCGTCAGGGCCGAAAAGGCGTGGCCCCGGTGAAGCCGGCCAGTCGGCGAGGGCGCGAAGCGGGTGGTGAACATCAGATCCGCTTCAACGCTCCCACGCGCTCCGCCTCGGCGAGGGCCTGTCTCAAGGCGTCTTCGGGCACGAAATCGAACTGGCCGATCATGTCTTCCAGAGCGACGGACGGCTGGGTCATCGCCCAGTCCAGGGCCACCGCCGCCGGTCCGGTGATCCGGGGGCTGGCCAGGCCGGTCCGCTGGAAACGCGTCACGATCATGCGATCCGGCAGGGCATAGGGCTCACCGCGCGGGAGCAGGCGCTCCTGGGCCATGGCGATCTCGTCCCGGAAGGCGACGGAGCCGGCCAGGGCCGCCAGCTTGCCGCCCAGGGCCGCGAGTTGCGCCTGCAGCGGACGGCCTCCGTCCTCGACGGCGGGGTGCAGCCAGGCGCGGAACTGCGGATCCTGCATCGCCGCCGATTCCAGCAGACGAAACAGGATGCGGCCGTACAGCGGCGTGATCGAGAAGGTCACGTGCAGCGAGGCCCCCTCGGCGGTGCGGGCGTCGTGATACCAGCCCCGCGGCAGATACAGGACGTCGCCGGGCCGCATATGCACCTCCTGCATCAGGGGCCCGCGCGTCCGGGCGAACCATCTCTGGGCCTCGACGCGATCCGTGGGGAGGTCGACCGGGGAATCCGCGCGGTTGCCGTAAAGCCGCCAGGTCTTCTCGCCCTCCACCTGGACGGCGAACACATGGTGCGGATCGAAGTGGGTCTCGAACGCGTGAACACCCCCGAAGGAGCAATAGACATTGGCGCCGACAAGCCCCGCGAAGGTCGAGGAAAGCGCGCGGGATACAGTCTTCAGCTCGGGCGTCAGTTCATGAACATCGCCGCAGATGAGGCTGGCTCCTATGGCGAGGAGCGGCTGCACCTTGGCGGGCGAGGGCCGCAGCGAGCGGCCTGACTGGGTGGTGACGTCGATGCAGTATTGTTCGGGCGGTATCGGCTCGCCGTTGTGGACCAGTTTCAGGGTCTGGGCGGTCCAGATCGAGGTCTGGTCCAGCAGCAGGTTGAAGCGGTCCCAGTCCAGAAGGCTCCGCTTCCCCGCACCCTCGCCGGCCGGAATGTGCAGCGGTTTCCGGTCGTCATAGTCCGCATGGAATTCTGCCGGGGTGATCGGATGCAGCAGTTCGTTCAGACTGGTCATGGCGAACACGAATAAATCGCGCCCAAGCCCCTGTCGATGAGGTCCGAATGGTCGCCGCTCCCACCGCTGAACAGATCGCCGGGGCGCGCGCCGCGCTGGCCGATCTGGATCCCGCCCTGGAACGCGCCCTGGCCCAGACGCCTGTCTTCGACTGGCGGCTGCGCACCGGCGGCTTCGAGGGCCTGTTCCGCATGATCGTGGAGCAACAGGTTTCGGTCGCCTCGGCCGCCGCCATATGGGCGCGCGTCGTGCAGGGGCTGGAAGGCGAGGTGACGCCCGAAAAGGTGCTGGCGACGGAAATCGAGGCCCTGCGCGGTCTCGGCCTGTCGATCCAGAAGGCGACCTATGGACACGAGATCGCCCGGGCGCACGCCGACGGCCGCATCGACTTCGATCACCTGGAGCGCCTGTCGGATGAGGAGGCGGTGGAGCGGCTGGTGGCCATCAAGGGCGTGGGCAAATGGACAGCCGAGACCTTTCTGATGTTCTGCGAAGGCCGGCGGGACGTCTTCCCCGCCGGCGACATTGCCCTGCAGGAGGCGATCCGCTGGGCCGACGGGGCGCCAAGCCGACCGCGTGAAAAGGACGCCTACGCCCGCGCGGAGATGTGGCGACCGCACCGCAGCGTTGCGGCGCATCTGCTTTGGGGATGGTATGGGGCGGTCAAGCGCGGCGAGGTCGTGCTGGAGGAAGGTCCGCCCTTCAACCCGGCGAGCCGCGCGCGCGAGACGAGAAAGCACCCAGAGTGACCCCGATCGTGGACCCCGCCCTCGCCAATCCCGAGACCGTGCTGGGCGCCCTCGACTTCGCGGGCGTCGCGGTCTTCGCGGCCACCGGAGCCCTGGCGGCGGCGCGGCAGCGACACGACCTTGTCACCTTCGCCTTCTTCGGCGCGATCACGGGCGTCGGCGGCGGCACCCTGCGGGACCTGCTGATCGGCGCTCCGGTCTTCTGGGTGCAGGACTGGCGCTATATCGCCGTCTGTCTCGCGGCTTCGCTGGTCGTCTGGATGCTGGGCGCGCGGACGTGGCGGTTCCGGGCCCTGCTGTGGCTCGACGCCCTGGGCCTGGCCGCCTACGGCGTGATGGGCGCAGCCAAGGCCGAGGCCTATGACGTCGCGCCCCTGATCTGCATCGTCATGGGCGCGTTGACGGCCTGTTTCGGCGGGGTGGTGCGCGACCTGCTGGCCGGCGAGCCCTCGATCCTGTTGAGGCGGGAGATCACCGTCTCGGCGGCGCTGCTGGCCGCGACCGTTTTCGTCGTCGCCCGGGTCGCCGGACTGGACGCCTGGCCCGCGGCCCTGATCGCCGCGCCCTGCGGGTTCGCCCTGCGCGCCGGGGCCCTGATCTGGGGCTGGAGTCTGCCCGCCTTTCCCGGGACCCCGTCGCGCGGCTGAGCGTTGCGAAACCGTCGCCGACCGGTCATCGCCAAGCCGTCGAATCAAGACTAGGCTTCAATCACAGCCATGGAAGGAGACACGTCTTCAGTCCGTTCGCGTTGATAATCGTCACTTGCAGGGCGAGGATCTGATGCAGGTCCTGAGCCGCCCTCCGTCCGGCTGGCCCGCGCTGGTGCTGAACGCCGACTTTCGCCCGCTGTCCTACTACCCGCTGTCGATCTGGCCGTGGGAGGAAGTGGTCAAGGCGGTGTATCAGGACCGCGTCGATGTGGTCTCCACCTACGACAAGGTCGTTCGCAGCCCGTCGATGGAATTCGTCCTGCCCAGCGTGATCGCGCTGAAGAACTATGTCGATCAGGACCGGCAGCCGGCCTTCACCCGTTTCAACGTCTTCCTGCGCGACGGCTTCACCTGCCAGTATTGCCACGCCACCGAACAGCTGACGTTCGACCATGTGGTGCCGCGGTCGCGGGGGGGGCGCACCACCTGGGAGAACATCGTCGCCGCCTGTTCGCCCTGCAATCTGCGCAAGGGCGGCCGCACGCCCCAGCAGGCCGGCATGCCGCTGCGCCGCGCGCCGCATCGTCCCAATGCGTGGCAGCTGCAGGAGTTCGGGCGCCGCTTCCCGCCCCACTATCTGCACCAGAGCTGGCTCGACTATCTGTACTGGGACATCGAGCTGGAGCCCTGATCGCAAGCGGAAGCCCGCGCCGATGGCGCGGGCTTCCTGTCTTTCGCTGGTCTAGCGGCGGCGGTTGAACTGGCTCTCGGTCCAGCCGGTCACCAGCACATCGCCATCCGCGGATACGCTGCCGGCCGGGACGGTGCGGGTGGCCCCGTCCGCCGAGCGGACCACGAAGGCGGTCGCCCGGCCCGCCGTGTTGCGCGTCACGTCCACGACCGAGCCCAGCATGGCGCCGTCCGAACTATGGACCATGGCTCCGGTCTGGATGGCGGCGTCGACGGCGGCTCCATCACGATTGGCGCGGGCGTCGGCGCGAGCATTGGCGTTGGCGTTCACCCGGGCGTTGGGCCGGGCGTCACGCGCGGTCTCACGCGCATCCCGCAGGGTGTCGCGGGTCGTGTGAGCGCCGTCGCGCGCGATGGAACCGACCCCATGGGTGATTGATCCGGTGTGCGGAACGCCGACGCCGACCGAGCCGCCGATCTGTCCGCCAAGACCGCCGGCGATCTGGGCGGAAGCGCCGCCGGCGACAAGCAGGGCGGCGGTGAACACGGTCGCTGATACAAGCGTTTTCATTGTGTTGGTCCTCACGTAATCAGGCCCCTGCCCATCCCGGAGAACGATCGGCCGCGCGGGGGGTTCCTGTCGTGGGGCTGTTCGCCTCCACCGCCGCTCCGATCACCGAGGCTTCATGAAAATCCGTGTCCGCGCCGATCTGGTCTACCGTTTCGACCCGCCGACGGACGCCATCTACAAGATTCAGGTGGCGCACTGGCCGGGTCAGACCGTGCTCGAGGAGAGCCTGACGACGACGCCCGCCATCGACTTCATCCAGGACGAGGACGAGGAGTTCGGGGCCCGCACCCTGCGCGCCCATCTGTCGGGCGAGGTGGCGCTGACCTATCAGGCGGTGGTCGACAACGGCGTCCTCAAGGGGCTTCCGCCGGTGACGGTGCAGCATGACTGGAACGAGCTGCCGGCCGAGGTCCTGACCTATCTCAATCCCAGCCGCTATTGCCCCTCGGACCAGTTCGGGCGGTTCGCCGAGCGGACCTTCGGCGGCACGGTCGGCGGCGATCGGGTGCTGAAGATCCTCGAGTGGATCAAGGCCGAGATCGACTATGAGCCGGGCGCCTCGGACAGCGAGACGACGGCGGCGCGGACCTTCATCGACCGGGCGGGCGTGTGCCGCGACTTCACCCATATGGGCATCACCCTGTGCCGGGCGTCGGGCATTCCGGCGCGGGCGGTCAGCGCCTTCGCGCATCAGCTGAGCCCGCCGGACTTCCACGCCATCTTCGAGGTCTGGCTGTCGAACGGCTGGTGGCTGGTCGACCCGACGGATCTGGCGCCGGTCGAGGGACTGGTGCGCATCGCCTGCGGGCGGGACGCGGCCGACATCGCCTTCCTGACCACCCAGGGGTCGTGCCAGCTGGTGCGCCAGTCGGTGACGGCGGAAGCGGTCTAGCCTCAAACGACAAACGGTCGAGCGGGGCTGGGGTGGCGCGGTTTCAAAATCCGGGGCGCCAGCCGCGCCAAGGCGCCAACAGCCAAAAGAACCGGGAAATCCGTCTGTTACCGGAAACGGGGGCCGTCATCTGAGCCAGGACCGTGCCAGATTATCGGAAATTTCCGCCCTGGGAGGCGGTTGAAGCCGCCGCGTTCCGTTGTTTCGATTTTCAAAGACCAGGGCGAGGATCGGGCGCTCCACGGTCTGACATGGGATGGACCGGCCGTCGGTCAAGACGGCAGGAGGAATAAATTCCTGGTCCGGACAGGTCCGGAGAAGGCGTCCTGACCGGCGACGGGGCCTAGCCCGGCGAGCCCGCGGCTTGCCAGGCCTCAATGAAGTCGAGCCGACGCAGGACCTTGTTGTCCGGGTCGATCAGCACATGGGCGTCGGCCGGGGCGGCGATGCGGCCGCGGCCGCCGGTCATGGCCACCGTCTGGCGGCGGCCGTCGATCTCGATCTCGACCGGCATGGGGAAGTCCCCGCCGTCGCCCGTAGTCCATTCCAGAACGAGGTCGCCCCCGTCCCGCGTCTGCCTCAGGTCGGGCAGGGCGGCGTTGTAGAGATAGCCGCGGAAGAACCAGGTCAGGTCGCGGCCCGCCTCCTCATTGACGATGGCCAGCAGTTCGTCGGTCGTGCCGTAGCGCGGCTGGAACTGGCCGGGCCGAGGCTCGGCCGTGCCGTAGACGATGCGCGTCACCGAGCGGAAAAAGGCCTCGTCGCCGATCAGCATCCGCAGCGAATGGGCGATCAGCGAGCCCTTGTTGTAGATGTCCAGGCCGGGGCCGACGTCGCCCTTGTAGACCTCGTCCTCGGACTTGATCGTGCCGGAGACGACCGGGAATTTGTTGATCAGGTCGCGGCGGTGCTCGAGCAGGCTGGCCTGCATGAAGCGGTCGCCGTTCAGCCAGCGGTCGTAGAGCGGCTGCATATAGCTGCCGAACCCCTCGTGCAGCCACATGTCGTCGGCGTTGCGGTTGGTCAGCTGGTTGCCGAACCACTCGTGGCTCAGCTCGTGGTGCAACAGCCAGTCGAAGCCCCGCCCGTCGAGTTTGTATTCGTTGCCGTAGGCGTTGATCGTCTGATGCTCCATGCCCAGGTGCGGCGTCTCGACCACGCCCATCTTCTCGTCGCCGAAGGGGTAGGGGCCGACCGTGGCCTCGTAGAAGTCCATCATCGGGGCGAACTGGGCGAACAGGGCCCGGGCCCTGGCCGGGTCGTCAGACCGCAGATGCCAGTAGGACATGGGAACGGTGTTGCCGAAGCGGCTGCGGTAGTCGGACTTCAGCTCGACGTAGGGGCCGATGTTCAGGGCGATGGCGTAGGTGTTGGGATGGGCGGCCGACCAGTTCCAGGTCGTCCAGCCGTCGCCATGGTCGACCGTGCCGAGGAAGCGACCGTTGGACGGGGCCGAAAGATTCGACGGCACGGTGATGTGCAGATCGACCCGCTTCGGCTCGGCCAGCGGACTGTCGATACAGGGCCAGAACAGGTCGCAGCCCTCGGGCTGGACGGCGGTGGCGATCCACGGCGTCCCGTCCGCCGTATTGGCCCAGACGAAGCCGCCGTCCCAAGGGGCGTGAGGGGCCGTGCGCGGCTGACCCGCGTAGGCGATCCGCACCGAGACCTTTTCTCCGGCGGCCAGCGGGCGGGGCAGGGGGATGGTCATCCGGCCCTCGGGATTGGTCCAGTCGCCCGGAGCGACCTCGCGCCCGTCGACCTGGACCGACGAGACGGTCAGCAGGGTGTCCAGCTCGACCACCACGGCGGTCAGCGGAGCGGTGGCGGTGAAGTCCAGCACGGCGACGGCGTCGATGGCCTTGTCGTCCGGGAGGACCTTGATCGACAGGTCGGCCCTGTCGAACGCCATGGCCAGCTGTTCCGGCGTGCGCGGCTGGTCGGTCCCGAGGGTGAAGGGGGTCGATTCACGCACCGGCGCGACGACGACGGCGGGTTCGGTCGAGGGCGGCACGGTCGTCCCCGCCGGCGCCGTGGCGCAGGCGGCGAGGGAGAGCAGGGAGGCGCCGGTCAGGGCGGCGCGGCAGGCGGTGAAGGACACGAACGGCTCCCCGAGGACTGGGGCCCAGCCTAGACGGGCGGGTGGGCCGCGCAACCCGAAAGCCCGAGGCTGTATTCACCTCGGGTGTTGGTGACCGCAGCTTCCTTCCCCTTTCGTCATCCTCCGACAAGCAGCGCCTTCGCGGCGCAGATCGGGGGACCCGGCGGCGCCGAAGGCGGGCTGTCCACGCACCGTGTCCGCGACAGGGTCGCGCTCACGCGCGCCGCTGGGTTCCCCGGTCTCGCTGCGCTCGCCGGAGAATGACGAAAGTCTGGAGGGCGAGCATGGAGTCCGCCCTACAGGCCCCGCGCCTTTCGCTGGGCTCTTGTCGCGCGCCGGGCCCAGGCCTTGTCGACCTGTTCGCGCAGGCGATCGTCGTCGGCGGCCTCGTAGCGCACCAGCACCGCCGGCCAGCCCTCGAAATGCGGCGTCTTGAAGTACGTCTGCGGCTCGGTCTCCATCAGAAGGTCGATGTCGCCATGATCGAGCGACAGGGAGACGGCCTCGGGCAGGCGGGTGTCGTTGATCAGCAGCTTGCCCCGCAGGCGCACGCAGCGGGCCCCGTGCACGGTCGATTCCTCAACCTCGGGCAGGGACAGGGCGTAGGCGTACATCTCGTCGCGGGTCATGGCGGCAGTTTGCCACCTCGCGGCCAAAGAAAAAGGCCGGCGTTTCCGCCGGCCTCTTCAAATCTTCAGCAGCGTCGCCCGATCAGGCGGCGGCTTGCTCGGCCAGCTTGGCCTTCACCTGGCGCTTGATGCGCTGGGCGGCGGTCGAGAGCTGCTCGTCCCTGGCCTTGACGATGAACGGGTCCAGGCCGCCCTTGTAGTCGAGGGTGCGCAGGGCGGCGTTCGAGATCCGCAGGCTGAACGACTGGCCCAGGGCTTCCGAGGCGACCTTGACCGTCTTCAGCGACGGCAGGAAGCGGCGCTTGGTCTTGACGTTCGAGTGGCTCACGCTGTGGCCGACCATGGGGCCGATACCGGTGAGTTCGCAGCGACGCGACATCTGACTATCCTTGACGGAGCGGCCCGCGGAAGGATGCGGTCGCATGAAACAAAGGCGCGCAGGGACGGGGTCCCCGCGCGAGAGGGGGCCGTATAGTGGAAGTCACCGCGCCGCGTCAAGGCTTGTGGCGGTCGTCAGCGCGTTCAGCTGCCGTTCAAATCCCGCCATATATCGTCTCTATCCATGCGGTGAAGCTCCGCCGCCGAAGGTCCGTCCCATGAAGATGCCCGTCCTGATCCGCACCGCCCCCGTCCTCGTCGGCGCCTTGCTGATGGCCAGCGCGCCGATGGCCGGCCCGGCCGCGCCGGTCCAGTCCGCGTCCCAGCCCGTGCTGCCCGGATACTGGGAATACACGGCCCGCGCGCTGGGGCAGGGCGACACGGAAACCAAATGCGTCCGCCCCAGCGAGATCAACCGCTTCTTCGGCGGCCTGTCGACGCGCCACTGGCAATGCACCTATCCGGTGCGTGAGGTCGGCGACGGCAACGCTCATTTCGAAGGCGTTTGCCAGGACCGCAAGGGGCGGCGCGTCAACGTCCGCCTGAACGGCTCCTACCAGCAGGAGAGTTTCTCGTTCCGCGGGGGCGCGCAGATCGCCCGCGGCACCCCCTATATCCCGGCCAGCATCACCGCGCGCCGCCTGGCCGCCCAGTGCCCGGCGAACGCCGAATATTTCTAGGCGGTCAGACCTCGGCCACCCGGGCCACGACATAGGTGTGCTGTTCGCCGGAGGGCAGGGTCAGGCTGACGTATTCCCCGGCGACGAACCGCTCTTCGCCGAAGCGGAACCCGCGAGCATCGGCGGAGTCGCTCCCTTCGAGGTCCAGGGTCCAGCTGCCGCCGGGGCCGTGCTGGAGGCGGCCGGTCCCGATCGTCTGGCCGTCAGAGAAATGCCGCACATGGCCGCGCTCCGGCTCGGCGCGCAGGGCCTCTCCGTCCAGCCGGCCGTCGGCGTCCAGCGGCGCGACGATGTCATAGCCTTCCGTCGGGTCGCCCGCCGGATGGCCGGGCTCGCGCGCGAGTTCAAGTCGGACGTGGTGGAATTGGGTCATGGGGGGTGCTCTCGCGCTGGAACCGGATGTCGATATCCGCAGCATAACGCGTGACCGTGCTTTCCGTCTTGCTATGGATCAAGCGGGACGCGGGTCCGTTGTGCTAAAGGAAACCGGCCGGACAGGGAGATCGAGACGATGACGGGTCGACTATGTATCTTGCTGGGAGCGTTGGCGCTCGCAGGCTGCGCCGGGGAGGCCGTGCGCCAGAACGGAACCGAGCCCGTCATCATGGGATCGGCGGACCGGGGCGCGGTCCTGGTGCGACAGAACTGCGCGGGTTGCCACGCCGTTGAACGGTCCGGGGACAGTCCGATGGCCGCCGCGCCGCCGTTCCGCGACATGGGCGTGCTGTACCCCGTACGGGATCTGCAGGAGGCCTTTGCCGAGGGGCTGGTCACGGCCCACCCCGCCATGCCGGCGTTCGAATTTCAGCCGGGCCAGATCGCCGATGTGATCGCCTACCTCGAAAACGTCTCCGGGACCGGCCCGGGCCGGTGAATTGCAAAAGGCCCGGGATCGCTCCCGGGCCTTTCGTCATTCGGCGAGGTCGCCGGATCAGGCGGCTTCGGCCTCGGCCTCGGCTTCTTCCGCGGCTTCGGCGGCGGCGATGACGGCCTTCTTGGCGCTCAGCGACTTGGCCAGCAGCTGGACGGCGGCGTCCTTGTCGATGCGGTTGGCGGCGGCGACTTCGCGGGCCATGCGGTCGAGGGCCGATTCATAGAGCTGACGCTCCGAATAGGACTGTTCCGGCTGGCTGTCGGCGCGGTGCAGGTCGCGAACCACCTCGGCGATCGAGATCAGGTCGCCCGAGTTGATCTTGGCTTCGTATTCCTGGGCCCGACGCGACCACATGGTGCGCTTGACGCGGGCGCGGCCCTTGAGGGTCGTCAGCGCCTTGATCACGACGTCGTCGGCGGCCAGCGAGCGCAGGCCGGCGGTCTTCGCCTTCTTGGTCGGGACGCGCAGGGTCATCTTCTCGTGGTCGAAGGTCACGACATAGACCTCCAGCGACATGCCCGCGACTTCCTGGGTCTCGACGGCCGCCACCTTGCCGACGCCGTGCGCCGGATAGACGACCGCGTCGCCAACCTTGAATTCCAGACCAGTCTTGTTCGTCATGTCATTCCTTTCCCGACGCAGGGTGGATGAGACGGCAACGCAAGTGACGGCTGCGCTCTCCATCGACGGCGGACCGTCGGCGGCGCAGCTGTATCAGTCGTCAGGAGCGGAAACGGATCACCAAACCTCTGGCCGACTCCGCCTTCGTGGGCGGAGTTCTGTCGCAAACGCGGGCGGCGCGAAGAAATCGCTTACCGCCCGACCCAATGACAGGAACATATCACAAAATTGCAGAAATTCAAAACGTCCACAGCGTCAGCGTGACCGGGACTGTAAATCCCCACCGGATCGGTGCAGGGCCCCGTTCACCGTCCACGCGACCCCCGTCAGGGCGAAGGCCAGCGCGCCTGCGACCCATTCGCTGCGTTCGCCCGGCGCGGCCAACAGTCGCGGCGCGTGCACGAGGACGATCCAGGAGGCGAACATGGCTCCGACCAGGGCCGAGGCCGGTCGCGCAAGCACGCCCGAGGCGATGGCCAGTCCGGCGGCGATATTCGCGGTCCCGGTGAACAGCGGCCAGATCGCCCGGCCCGGCATCCAGTCCGGGATCATTCCGGCTACGGCGTCGGCATAGAGCCAGTGCACGGCGCCGAAGACGATCAGCATCAGGCCCACCGCGATCCGGGCCGCCAGCCGGAAGTCGGTCCGAGCCGGCGCGGCCACCAGCATGCAGGCCGCCAGCAGACCCAGCACCTCCATCGCCGAGACCCATCGCACGGGGTCGGCGGGTTCTGCGACCAGTCCCGGCGCGTGCACGAACAGCAGCACGGTCAGCAGGCCCCACAGAACCAGTGCCGCCTTCGCCGAGACCCGATTCCAGGCCAGTCCGATGCCGCCCAGTACAAGAATGGCGCTGTTCAGCCAGACCCAGGGGACCTGCAGATCGAACGGTTGCAGCCCGTCGATCGAGTGCTGGAAATACAGGCCGACCAGTCCGAAACCGATCAGCCCCGCCGCCAGCATCCATCGGCCCGGCGCGCCGAGGTTCGCATCAACATAGCGCATGACGACAGCCC
The DNA here is from genome assembly GCF_029946145.1 of Brevundimonas sp. Lineage (GTDB taxonomy): Bacteria > Pseudomonadota > Alphaproteobacteria > Caulobacterales > Caulobacteraceae > Brevundimonas. The sequence continues at coordinate 125,999 of NZ_JAQSDY010000025.1, read as the reverse complement.
TCCCATGCGCACTACATCACGTCAGACGCGACCGGGCTTGCAAGAAACGGCGTTCAGGAACCCTTGCCGGGCTTCTCGGAGAAGTATTTCTCGAACTTGCCGGTCTCGCGCTCGAACTGTTCGGCGTCAGCCGGCGGCGTGCCCTTGACGGTGATGTTGGGCCAGACCTTGGCGTATTCGGCGTTGACGATCAGCCATTTGCCGTCGGGCTCGTCCTCGGTGTCGGGCACGATGGCGTCGACCGGGCATTCCGGCTCGCAGACGCCGCAGTCGATGCATTCGTCCGGGGCGATGACGAGGAAATTCTCCCCCTCGTAGAAGCAGTCGACCGGGCAGACCTCGACGCAGTCCATGAACTTACATTTCACGCAGGCGTCGGTGACGATGTAGGTCATGGGCGGAGCGAGGGGTTCCTGGGGGGAGGCCGGGGCTGCGCAGATGACTCCGCGCACCCCAAGTGTCAACAGAAGTCGACGCCGCAGCCCTTGCCGGAACGCTTCGCGGCGCTATCTGTTACAGTTCTGATTGCAGATAGCCCTGTTTCCGAAGGAGCCACCATGACTCGCCTCGCCCTCACCGCCCTCGGCGGCGTCGCCGCCCTCGCCCTGCTGACTTCCGGCGCCGTCGTCGCCCGGACCCAGGCCACGCAAGCGCCCGCCGAAGTCCGCGCCGGCGCCTACGCGCTGGATTCCGCCCACGGCAAGATCACCTGGTCCGTCAACCACCTCGGCTTCTCGACCTACTACGGCCAGTTCGTGAACGTGCAGGCGACGTTGAACCTGGACCCCGCCAACCCGTCCGCCTCGACCCTCACCGCCACCATTCCCCTGACCGACGTGGACCCGAACTCGGACGGGCTGAAGGCTCACCTGCAGACGGCTGATTTCTTCGACACCGCCAACCATCCCGTGGCCACCTTCGTTTCGCGCTCGGTGACCGTCGATTCCGACGACGCCAACGAAGCCACCGTCATCGGCGACCTGACCCTGCGCGGCGTGACCAAGCCGGTGACCATGGAGGTCGAATTCAACCAGGCCGGTCCGTCGATGGGCAATACCTACAAGACCGGCTTCGACGGCGAAGCCACGATCAAACGCTCCGACTTCGGCGTCAACTACGCCCTTCCGGCCGTGTCCGACGAGGTCAAGCTGCACATCGAGGGCGAGTTCGTCCTGCAGCAATAGCGGTCAGTCCGCCTCTGTCAGGACATACAGGGCGCGGGCCTCTTCGGCGGGCCCGCGCCGTTCGCCGAGCGATTCCACCTTGAGATCGACCAGCCGGCCGCCGATGGCGAACACCAGGCTGTCTCCGACGTGAACGCAGCGGCTGGGCTTGTCGAGGCGCATCTGCCGGCCCTGGTGAGTCAGCCGCACCACGCCGCGCTCCACCATGGTCGCGGCGAGTGAGCGTGTCCTGGCGAAGCGCGCGCGCCACAGCCAGACATCGACCCGGCACCCCGTTTCGCTCATGCGGTTCCGGTCGAGGCGGGGCGGGCGCGGCGCGGCCGGCGGCGTTTGGGACGGGCCGCCAGCGCCGGCGGAGCGGTCAGCGCCGACAGGATGGCGAACGGGGAATCCTTCACCGGCCGGGTCCGGGACGCGTCCCGGTCCGGCTGTTGGGCGCGGGTGGCCTTCACCGCCGCCGCCAGGGCCCTGGCTTCGTCCAGCGTCACGCCCAGTTCGGTCAGGTCGGCGTCGCTCAACAGGCCCTTTCCCCTGGCCCGCCGTTCCGTCAGCGCCTCCAGCAGTTCGACCGGGGCCGCGAATCGGCCGGCGGCGCGCAGGCCGAACGCCGCCAGGGCGCGGGGCGATGGCGGCGGCTCCGACAACAGCGACAAGCGCGCCGCGCGCGGCCCCAAGGTCTCGCCGGCCACAAACGCCTGGGCCAGCGCCCGCGCCCGGCTTTTCAGCAAGACCGGCAGCCAGACCGAATGAAGTCCGATGCGCACGCCGAACGTCTTCAAGGTGCGCCGTTCGACCTGGCTGAGCGCCGCCAGGTCGCGGTCCACGTCGCGCCGGTCGATGACGCCGCCGGCCTCCAGCAGACGGAAGGCGACCCCGCGCGGCAGACCTTTCAGCGCCCCGCTCTCGATGGCCGTCTTCAACCGCCGCAGCGGCCGCAAGGCCCGGCCCGCCTCGCCGGCCAGCCAGGCCTCCAGCCGCCGTTGGGCCCGCTCACGCGCCGCCGCCGGGCCCAACTCGCCCAACAGCCGCACCCGGGGGGCGAACCAGTCGCCGCCGGTGACCTGACCGGCCTGGACGCCCCCCCACAGCACCGCGCCGTCGGGGGTGACCGCGAACGCCTCGTCCCCATCCGCCGCCAACCGGCCCAGCCGGCGCGCGATCTCGGGCGTCACCGCCTGCCGCGCGGCGTGACGCAGGGCGCGGTCCTCCAGCGCGGACGAACCCTTGTCGATCTGGAAATCCACGCCGCTCAGCCGACCGACGGCGTGGCCCTCGACGACCACGGCCCCTTCGGCGTCGACGTCCGCGACCGCGTCCTCGCGCACGTTCAGGGCCCGCATCAGGGCGGTGGTGCGCCGGTCCACGAAGCGCGCGGTCAGCCGCTCGTGCAACACATCGGACAGACGCTCCTCCAGGGCCTTGGTGCGGTCGCGCCACCCTTGCGCCTGATCCAGCCAGTCGGGGCGGTTGGCGATGTAGCTGAGGGTGCGCACGCCGCTGAGGCGGGCCGATAGCTGGTCGATCTGGCCGTCGTCGCGGTCCAGTTCGGCGAAGCGCGGCGCGATCCAGTCTTCCGTCAGGCGGCCGCGCCTGCCGGTCAGGGCCTGGAAGATTTCCTTCGACAGCCGGCCGTGCTCGTCCAGCGTCGTCTTCTGGAAGTCGGGCAGCTGGCAGGCCTCCCACAGCCGCATGATCGCGCCGCGCGACCGGCCGATGCGGGCCACCTCCTCGTCCTTGATCAGGCGGCGCAGCAGGGTTTCGTCCAGCGCCGGCCGGGTCAGGCCCAGACCCGTCCGGCCCGGGGTGACGACCAGCGACCGCAGCAGGTCGGGCAGGGTGTCGAAATCCAGCCGGGCGTTGCGCCATTCCGCCCCCTCGACCGGATCGAAGCGGTGCTCGACCACCTGTTCGACCAGGTCCGGATCCAGTTCCAGCGACTCGCCGGTGACGCCGAAGGTCCCGTCGCGCAGGTGACGGCCGGCGCGGCCGGCGATCTGGCCGATCTCATGGGCGTGCAGCCAGCGGGTGCGGCGGCCGTCGAATTTGCGCAGGCCGGCGAAGGCGACATGGTCGACCTCCATGTTCAGACCCATGCCGATCGCGTCGGTGGCGACCAGGAAGTCGACCTCGCCCGACTGGAACAGCTCGACCTGGGCGTTGCGGGTGCGGGGCGACAGGCTGCCCATCACCACGGCCGCGCCGCCGCGCTGGCGCCGGATCAGCTCGGCGATGGCGTAGACCTGCTCGGTGCTGAAGGCGACAATGGCGCTGCGGGCGGGCAGGCGGGTCAACTTCTTCGACCCGGCGTAGCTCAGGGTCGACAGGCGCTCGCGCTTCACGATCTCGACGTCGGGAACCAGCGCCCGGATCAAGGGCGCCATGGTTCCGGCCCCCAGGAACATGGTCTCGAACCGGCCTCGCGCGTGCAGCAGCCGCTGGGTGAAGACGTGGCCACGCTCGGGATCGGCGACCAGCTGGATCTCGTCGACGGCCAGGAACTCGACCGACCGCTCCATCGGCATGGCCTCGACGGTGCAGACGAAATAGACGGCCCGCGGCGGGACGATCTTTTCCTCGCCGGTCACCAGGGCCACGGCCGCCGCCCCGCGCCGCTTGACGATCCGGTCGTAGATCTCGCGCGCCAGCAGCCGCAGCGGCAGGCCGATCATGCCCGAGGCGTGGCCCAGCATCCGCTCGACCGCCAGATGGGTCTTGCCGGTGTTGGTGGGCCCCAGAACCGCGACGACGCGCGAGGGGGCCTGTCCTGTGCCGCGGTCGCTCATGATGTGGAAAAGGTGGCTCTTCCCGCCCGGTTCCTCAAGCGCCGCCATACGCTTTCCGCGAGGTGTGAACGGCCAGGGCTGTTTCGGCGGAACAGGGGCGAAACGAATCAGGACCGAATCACCGACACGGCCCGATTCGGGGTTTGTTCACCCCAAGATATTGTATCTTAACGGCTCTTAAGCACAACGCGAAAGGCGGCGCGCGGGCGTCCTCAAAGCGTGGTCCGGTCGCGCGCGGCGGAAATCGCATCTGGCGGCTTCCCCGCCGCCGTCCCAGCCGCTAGGTCAACGCGGCGTGGCCCCGTAGCTCAGCCGGATAGAGCAAGGCTTTCCTAAAGCAGAGGTCGGGGGTTCGAGTCCCTCCGGGGTCGCCATCTCCTGCCGGAGCAAGTCAGACCGGCCCGCAACAGCGCGGGGTTCGGGGGTTCCGTCAGCCGGCCGCCGCCCCGCCCGCGTTCAGGTAGAAATACCAGGCGATCAACAGCACCAGTCGCGGCGCCGTCGCCGAGCGGGTCAGGGCGCCGAGGATGATGGCGGTCGCCGAGGTGGCGGCGCCGACGGCGGCGGCTTCCAGCAGGACCCGTGTGTCGCCGGCCATCAGCCCGCTCGCCGCCGCCGGGGCGGCCATCGCCAGCGCCAGCGCCGTTCCGGCCAGCACGAAGGCGATCCGGCGCGCGGCCGGGGAGAGGGCGGCGGTCGTGGTCAGGGCCAGCAGGCCCTTCTGCTCGCTGCGGCCCGCATGGGCCGTGGTCGCGAACACGAGCAGCAGCATCGCCGCCGGCCCGGCTAACGTCGACCAGGGGGCGAACAGGCCGGCCGCAGCCACCACGGCCATGGCCAGCAGGCCCTTGCGGTTGCCGGCCATCAGCCGGGCCTCGGCGACGATCAGCGCCACGCCCGGCAGCATTCCGGCGCGGGCGGGCCTGGCGCCGGGATCGGCGGGTCGCGCCCGACCGGGCTCCAGGAATTTGAGCCAGGCGGCGGTCTTGCGGGTCTTGCCGGCGGCATGGGGCGCATAGATCAACCCCGCCAGCAGCGGGATCAGGGCGGCCATGCCCAGCCAGCTGAGGCGAGCGGCCAGATAGCCGTCGGCCATGACGCCGCTCATGACGTCCAGGTGGATCGGCGCGCTGCCGGGCGGGATCTCCGCTCCGCCGATGATGAAGTTGTCGGTCCCGCCCTGGCCGTAGCTGATCGGCGACATGAAGCCGGGCAGGTCGGTCATGTTGGCGGCGTATCCGCCGGCCTGTCCGCCGACCATCACCAGCACCAGCGAGCCCATCCAGAACACAAAGAACAGAACCTCGCCCAGCGGGCCGCGGGTCCAGCGGCGGGCGTCGAGGAGCAGACGCAGGGAGGCGACCATGGCCACCGGCGGGGCCGCGATGACCCACAGGGTCAGGATGATGCTGGCGGGGTCGACCTCGTTCAGCGGCAGCAGCAGCACGGCCAGAAGACAGCCCGCCGCCGTCGTCGCCGCCAGCACCGCGGCCAGCACGGCGATGTCAGCCAGCCAGCGGCCATAGGCGATGGAGACGCGGCCGGCGGGGCTGACCTCTTCCACCTGCCAGGGCTGGCGACGGGTCGCGTTGGACCGGAGGTAGATGAAGGCCACGGGCAGCAACAGGGTGGCGATGACCACCCCCAGGGTGACGCCCAGCACCGGCGAGGTCAGCCACGGCACGCGGTTGTCCACCGCGATCAGCGTCGCATCCGCCCCCCGCGCCGCGATCATGAACCGCGCCCCGACCGGCGCCACCAGCAGCAGGATCCACAGCCCCATGCTCCGGCCGTAGCGGGCCAGCGAGGTGGTCAGGGACGATCTGACGACGGCAAGGCTCACGCGGACGCTCCGGCGACGGGGGCCAGCTTGCCGCCCTCGACCCGCAGCACGGTCCTGCCGCCGCTGATGGAATCCGCAAGATGGGAGGTCATGATGACCACGGCGGTCTGCGCCGCGCGGCTGATCAGGGCGCCGACCCGCTCGCGCGACTCGCCGTCCAGTTCGGCCGTGGGTTCGTCCAGCGCCAGCAGGCGGGGCGATCCGAGCAGGGCCTGGGCGAACACCAGCCGCCGGCGCATGCCGCCCGAGAAGGTCGAGATTCTGCCGTTGGCGTCGCTGCCCAGGTTCAGCGCGTCGAGCAGCATGCGGAACTGGGCGTCGGCGTCGCGCGTGTTCAGGCCCTTCAGGGCCGCCATGTGCAGGCCGAATTCGCGGGCGGTCAGATCCTCCGGCAGGTCCACCGCCTGCGGGGCGTAACCCAGCGAACGCCGCAGCTGGCCGCGGGCGCCCGGCAGGGCCTTGCCCTCCCAGTACAGCGTGCCGGCGCTGGGCCTTTCCGCCGTCGCGCAGAGCCGCAGCAGGGTCGATTTTCCCGCGCCGCTGGGCCCGGTCAGCAGGGTCAGGCCACGGGGGAAGGTGTGGCTCACGTCCTGCAGCACCGGCTTGCGGCCATACCGCCTCGAAACGTCTTCAAGGCGCAGGGACGGGGTCGTGTCGCTCATGACGGGATCGGACATCTGCGAGATCCAGCCGACCCCAGGGACCCTGTATGAGCGGGAGCGCCGGCGGCGCCAGTTAATCCTCGGTCATGACATCCCGGTAAGGCGCGGTTCCGACACCTCTTCCATTTCGCGAAACCCGCCGGCTGGATGGCGTCGACCATCCACAGGTTTTGGTCGGCTGAAAATGGTTTCCCTGTTTACCGGACTTTGCGCGACAGGCCCGTCATTACGCACGTTCCGGTAGAGATAAGTATAGTTTTCTATCTTTCAGCGCGTCTCCATTCACCTTTTCTCAGCGGCGGCGAAGTTGTCGCCTTGGAGATGTGATAGTTTTATGGATTGATTGATAGTTTCGCGCTTTATATTTGCTCTCTATAGAAGTAAATGCGTCGCCGCCTGCTAGCAAACTTGATTCTACTGCCAAAATACGAGAGCGATATCTGAATCGATCACTGTAAAATTGACCGGGCCGACCGAAAAATTTATCGAAAATTGTAGTCATTTACGTATTTTTAAATATCATTACTGTATTAATGTCGTCGTTTAACCAGACGGGTAAGGTTTGAGTTAATCTATCAGCGTTCATTGAGACGTGACGGAAAGGTTCAAATCGGGGCTGGCAGGACATGCATGTGGGACGGGGCGACGGCGGGTATGGGCGTTTGCGCGAGGAAGCGGACCCGGGGGCGACCCCGCAACGGCGGGCCTTCGGCACGCCGTACGAAAGCATCACCTTTTCAACGGCGACCCGCTCACGCTGTGAGCTGACCGTCACCCTGGCCTCGCAGCCGGTGTTCGACCTTGCGTCCTCGACGCCGATCAGCCAGCGCCTGAAACGCACCATCCGGCGCTGTGGCGAACGCTCGATCTTTGAACGGAAGACGCTGGAGCTCGACGACCTCCACCAGATCGACGTCCTGACCATCGAGCACGGCATGCGTCTGTTGCGGCTGGGGCCGGGCGACACCGGGATCGTGCCGGCTTTCTGGCGGACACTGACGGCCGGACGCGGTCCCTATGCGCTGCAATGCGCCGCGGTTCAGCACAGTTCGGAACCCGGAAGCCTTCTGATCGAGGTGTTCGGCGGTCTCGAACACACGCCCGTGGACATCATCGACGAGGCCCTGGCGCATTTCCAGACCCGGACGCGCGGGGTCGTGCTGCATATCGCGCCCGACATCGACACCGCGCGGCGTCTGAACGGCGTCCGCGCCCATTGCCTGGCCATCGATTTCGCCGGGGTGGCGCACGAAGGCGCCCGCGACTGGCTAAGCGCGGCTGAACTGGTGGCGGTGGCGCGGCAGATCTGCAGTCAGTTGCTGCTGGTCAATCTTCGGCCGGATCGCGCCCTGGCGGCCCAGGCGGCCGGGGCCACCCACGCCGTCTTCTCGGTCCTGGAGCCGAGGACGCTCTAGCCCGGAAGCCTATTTCCGTTTGCGCGTCAGGATCATGCGGACGCTCATGCCGAGCACGACGACGGGCACGAGAACGAGCAGCCACGACAGTATTCGCTCGACGTCCATGGCGCGCCCCTCCTCGAGGCCCGCGCACGGAGCGCGCCGGCGCGTCCGAAGTCAAACGGCGATCAGCGCCACTTCGACCCTTCGCCATGTCCGCCTATGCTCTCGAACTCGGGCGGGGCGGCCTTGTGGATATATTGCTCGGACACCAGCCAGCCCTTCAGCGGCCGCAGCACGCCGAGGCAGCCCAGCACCAGCAGCGGCATGGTCACCACCAGGTGCACCCAGATCGGGGGGTGGGCGCTGAACTCGAACCACATGAACAGGACCATGCCCAGGACGCCGACCAGGCTCATGCCGAAGAAGGCCGGGCCGTCGGCCGGTTCCGCGAAGCCGTAGTCCAGGCCGCAGGCGGGGCAGGCCTCCCGGATGGTCAGGAAGCCCTTCAGCAACGGCCCCTGGCCGCATCGCGGACAGCGGCAGCGCAGGCCGGTGGAAAGGGTGTTCAGGCGTGGATACTCGATATCGGGCACGATCTGGGTCCTGACAGGAAGCCGTGGGGTTTGATGTCGGCGCGCGGGGGTCGGCATGCAACCGGCGCATTGTCGCGGGGAACCCCGGGGGGCGCGGGGAACACCGGGCGGTCCTCGCCGTTTCCCGCCCATGACCGAGACGCTGGGATCCGCCGTACCCGCCGACATCGAGGCGCTGGTCGATGCGGTGCTGAAGGCCGCCTCTGACCACGGCGTCACCCTGGCCACGGCCGAAAGCTGCACGGGCGGCCTGGTCGCCTCGATGCTGACGGACGTCGAGGGCCGGTCCCACGCCTTCGAGCGCGGCTACGTCGCCTATACGGACGAGGCCAAGGCGGAGGAGCTGGGCGTCCCCCGCCGGTTGATCGATCAGAACGGCGCCGTCTCCGAGCCTGTGGCGAGAGCCATGGCAGAGGGCGCCCTGAGGGACTCGCGCGCCGGCGTGGCCGTCTCGGTCACGGGCTTCGCCGGTCCCGCCGGGCCGGACGACGAACCGGGACGGGTGCATTTCGCCCTCGCGGCGGCCGGGGCGCCCACGGTGCATGAGGAGCATCATTTCGGCGACATCGGCCGTGGGCCGGTGCGGCTTGAGTGCCTGCGCGTCGCCTTGCGGATGATGCGGAACGCGCTTCCCGACTGACCGGGCGTCGGTCACCAACCGTTAACCGCGTTGTAAGGCCGGTCGCGCGAGGGTGCGCGCGTATGTCCGGGGTCCCCGTCAGCAAGCGCGTTCTCAGAACCACCGTGGCCGCCGCCGCGGCGGGCGCGGTCGCGTTCGCGCCCATGGCGCCGCTGGCCCAGGAGGCCGGCGTCCCCGTCGATCCGATCTCGATCCGCATCGGCGCCAACGCCGAGTTCACCCGCATCGAATTCGCCGGCGTCATCGGCGCGCGGTCGCGGGTCCGCCGCGAGGGCCGCGACGTCATCGTCCGCATCGGCTCGACCGCCGCGCCCGACGTATCGCGGCTGAAGGTCGATCCGCCCAAGGGCGTGGACAAGGTCGAGACCCGCGCCGTTCAGGGCGCGACCGAACTGGTCCTGACCCTGGCCGAGGGAGCAGACTTCCGCAGCGGTTCGGCCGACGGCGCCGTCTATCTGAACCTGTTCGCCTCGGCTCCGGACGCGCCCGCTCCGCCCGCCGCCCCGGCGCAGACCGTGGCCGTGGTCGCCCGATCCACCCCCGCCAAGGTCTCGATGACCTTCCAGTGGGACAGGCCGGTCGGCGCCGCCGTCTTCCGGCGCGGGTCGGCGGTCTGGGTCGTGTTCGACACGCCCGCGCGGCTCGACATGTCCGGCGCCCGGCAGCTGGGTCCCGTCTCGGACGCACACTGGACCGCCGGCCCCGACCATGTCGCCGTCCGCATCGCCGCGCCCGAAGGCCTGGCGGTTTCCGCCGTCGCCCAGGGTTCGAACTGGACCGTCGTCATCGGCGGCCAGCCCGTCGCGGTCGAGGGCGTGGCCGTCGACCGCGACGACACCGGCGAGCCCGTCCTGGTCGCTCGCATGGCCGGAGCCACGCGCGCCGTCTGGCTGACCGACCCGCTTGCCGGAGACCGGTTCGCCGCCGTCACGGCCCTGGCGCCCGGCAAGGGCTTCGCTGACCGCCGCCGCACCGTGGATCTGGCCCTGCTGCCCACCGCCCAGGGAATGGCGGTCGAGACCACGTCCGCCGATCTGGGCATTCAGGCCGAGGGCGATCGGGTCATCTTCAGCCGCCCCAACGGTCTGATCCTGTCGCCGCCGTCGGCCGCGCTGGACGCCGCCGCCGATGAGAGCGGAGCTCCGCGGAAGGCGAAATTCCCGGCCCTGATCCTGGCCGAATGGGCCGATGTCGGCCACGCCGGTTTCTCCGCCCGCTATCGCCAGCTTCAGGACGCCGCCGCCCGGGAAGCCATGGCGGCCGGCGACGATCCGCGCGCGCCAGCCGAGGCGCGCTTCGCCCTGGCCCGGTTCCTCGTCGGCTCGGGCCTCGGCTACGAGGCCGTCGGCGTGCTCAACACCATCGTCGCCAGGGCCCCCAATATGGTCGGCGAGCCGGAGCTGCGCGGCCTGCGCGGCGCGGCCCGCGCCTCCATCGGCCGGATGGAGGAGGCGGAAGGCGATTTCGCCGCCTCCGCCGTGGCCGGCGACCCCGCCTCCGCCATGTGGCGCGGCTATATCGCCTCGACCCAGGGCGACTGGGCCGCCGCCCGGCAGGCGTTCGCCGCCGGGGCGGTCGCGGCCGACGCCTTCCCCGCCGTCTGGCGCGCCCGCTTTGGCGCTGCCCACGCGCTGGCGGCGCTGGAAACCGGCGACCTGCCCTCGGCCCGCGCCCTGCTGGCCTACAGTTTCAGCCAGGACGCGCCCGCCGCCGATCAGCTGACCGCCCACCTCGTGCAGGCCAGGCTGCTGGAACTGGACGGCCAGTCGGATCGCGCCCTGGCCGTCTATACCGCCGTCAGCCGTGCGCCACTGGACGCCGTGTCCGTTCCCGCCAAGCTGGGCGTCGTCCGCCTGTCGCTCGCCAAGGGAAAGATGAAGGCCGGCGACGCCGCGACGGAACTGGAGGCCCTGCGCTGGCGCTGGCGGGGCGACGCCACCGAACTGGCCGTCATCCGGCAGCTGGGCCAGCTCTATCTTTCGCAAGGCCTGTATCGCGAGGCCCTGACCGCGTTGAAGGGGGCCGGACCCGGCCTGAACCGGCTGGAAGGCGCCGCCGACATCCAGGCCGATCTGGGCGCGGCCTTCCGCATGCTGTTCCTCGAGGGCGGGGCCGACGGCCTGCAGCCCGTGCAGGCCCTGGGCCTGTTCTATGATTTCCGCGAACTGACCCCGATCGGCGCCGACGGTGACGAGATGGTGCGCCGTCTGGCCCGGCGGTTGGTCGATGTCGACCTGCTGGACCAGGCCGCCGAACTTCTGAAATACCAGGTCGAGAACCGGCTGGAGGGCGTGGCCAAGGCCCAGGTCGCCACCGATCTGGCCACCGTCTATCTGATGGACCGCCAGCCCGAACCGGCGCTGCAGGCGATCTGGGGGTCGCGGACCACCATCCTGCCCAATGCCCTGAACGCCGAGCGGCGCGCGCTGGAAGCCCGCGCCCTGACCCAGCTGGGACGTTACGATCACGCGCTCGAAGTGCTGGGCGGCGACGCCTCGCCCGAGGGACGCGACGTTCGCGCCGAGATCTTCTGGAAGCAGCAGAAATGGATCGAGGCCGCGGCCCTGTATGACGCCCGCCTGGGCCAGCGCCATGCCGATCCCGCGCCCCTCACGGCCGAAGAGGAGGCGCGCCTGCTGCGCGCGGGGATTGGCTATTCGCTGGGCCGGGATGGCGCGGCCCTGAACCGCCTGTCGCGGAACTATCGCCCGTTCATAGCCGGCGCGCGTGCGAAATCGGCCCTGTCGGTCGCCCTGGACGACGACGGCGTCGCGCCCGGTGATTTCGCGGGCCTGGCCGCCTCGGCAGACACCTTCGCGGGTTGGGTCACGGCCATGAAGAGCGATCTCAGAACGAAAACGGACGGGAACCGCGCCGCGGCCCCCGCCCGTCCTCAAGCTGCGGCGGCGGCCCCTGCGAGGCCCGCCGCCTGAACCTGACGGTTCTTACTTGTTCACCGCATCCTTGAGCGGCTTCGACACGCGGAAGCGCACGGCCTTGGAGGCGGCGATCTTGATCGTCGCGCCGGTGGCCGGGTTGCGGCCTTCACGGGCGGCGCGGGCGGCGGTGTCGAACACGCCGAGGTTGGAGATGCGCACGTCGCCGCCGCCGGTCAGCGACTTGTGGATGTTCTTGACGAGGGCGTCGAGCATGCGGCCAGCGTCGGCCTGGCTGACACCGGCGTCCTTGGCGACGGAGGCGATGAGTTCTGCTTGGGTGGTCATGTGGGTCGTTTCCCGATGAAAGCTCGCCCCGATTCAGGGGCGATGACGGACGGATTGACGCCGCTTTTTATTCCCTTGGCAAGCGACTTCGCGGCTGTAAGCCCCACGGGCTGGGGATTTACCCGGTACCGGACGCTCTCTGGAAGCTTTCGACGAGGCTTCCGGCCACCAATCTCCAGCCGTCCACGAGCACGAAAAAGATCAGCTTGAACGGGAGGGAAATCACTACCGGAGGCAGCATCATCATGCCCATGGACATGAGCACGCTGGCGACCACCAGATCGATCACAAGGAACGGAACGAAAAGGAGAAATCCGATTTCGAAGGCCTTCTTCAACTCGCTGATCATGAAGGCCGGCGTGACCACTCTCAGGGGCAGGTCGGCGGCCGCCGTCGGGGCCTCCAATCGGGACAGCCGGACGAACAGCGCGAGGTCGTCGCGGTCCACCTGGGCCAGCATGAAAGTCTTCACAGGTTCCGACGCCGCATCGAAGGCCTGGGGCAGCTCCATCTGCTGATCCAGCAGGGGTCGGATGCCCGAATCATAGGCGTCCTGCCACGTCGGAGCCATCACGATGGCGCTCAGGAACAGGGCCAGGGACACCAGAACAGCGTTCGGCGGCGACTGCTGCATGCCCAGGGCGGTGCGCAGCAGCGACAGCACCACGACGATTCGCACGAAGCTGGTGGTCATGATCACGATCGACGGCGCCAGCGACAGCACGGTCATCAGGCCGACCAGCTGGACCACGCGCTCGGTCAGGCCCGCGCCGGTGCCGAGGTCGACATTGATGGCCGCGCCGGGTCCGCCGGCTGCGGCGATGTCCTGGGCCAGGGCCGCCAGCGGCCAGAGCAGACAGGCCAGGGTGGTGATCAGCGACAGCAGGGCCGCGCGCTTCAGTTCGGCGCGGGTGGGCAGGACGAACAGCGCCTGCGTCTCCCTCCCCCTCCGGGGGAGGGGCGTCGGCGCGCAGCGGCGACGGGGTGGGGACGGCTCGGCGAGGCGGCCGCTGGTGTTCGTGTCGCCAAGCCCCTCCCACCCGGTCGCTGCGCGACCACCCTCCCCCGGAAGGGGAGGGAGAACGTCCGTGCGTTTCACTTGGCGTCCCCGCGCGGCTCGATCAGCTCGCGCCCTTCGCCGAGCATCAGCAGCCGCTCCTCGCCGTCGACCGAGACCAGCACCAGCCGGCGGGCAGGGTCCAGCATCAGGGTCTCGACCACCTTCATGCGCTTTTCGCCGCGCTCGGCGCTGAGGCGCGCCAGCAGCGCCGGGGCGTACCGCCGGGCCGCCCACGCGGCCAGGCCGATGATGCCCAGGGTGAAGGCGAGCGCGAACAGGGCTCGCAGCAGGTCGAGAAAATTCATGCCCCAGCCTTCGGCGATCATGGTTAACGCCGCGTTGAGATAACGTCCCGTTAACCATGCACGCGGCAGTTACTGCCTATCTACTGTGGGCGGTCGGCGCCCGGTCCGCTTGCAAGGGGCGCCAAACGTGGGTTTCACCGACCTGCCGCTGCTCGGCCAGATCAAGGGCCGCCTGTCCTGGCTGGACGAGCGTCAACGGGTCATCGCCCAGAATGTCGCCAATGCCGACACGCCCGGCTACGTCAGCCGCGACCTGAACCAGCCGACCGATTTCGCCGCGGCGATGCGCGAGGGCGGCGGCGGGGTCCGCATGACCCGCACCAGCGCCATGCACATCGCCCCCGCGGGCCAGACTGCCCGCTTCCAGACGCAGTCCGCGCCCGATTCGGAGACCACGCTCGACGGCAATTCCGTCGTGGTCGAGGAGCAGATGCTCAAGATGGCCGAGAGCCGCATGGCCTATGATGCGGCCATCGGCTTCTACCAGAAGTCCATGCAGATGCTGCGCATGGCCGCCCGCGCGCCCGGCCGATGAGGAGCTGACCGATGCCTGACCCCATCCCCCCGCGCAACAGCGCCATGGCCGTCGCGGCCAGCGCCCTGAAGGCCCAGCAGTCGCGCATGCGGGTGATCGCCGAGAATATCGCCAACGCGCAATCCACGGCGCAGGTGGCGGGCGGCCAGCCCTACCGCCGCCAGATCCCCGTCTTCCAGGCGCGCGAGATCAACGGCGCCACGGGCGTGACCCTGGCCGAGGTGCGGCCCGACATGGGCGATTTCCGCACCGAATACGATCCGGGCCATCCGGCGGCAAACGCCGAGGGCTATGTGCTGCGTCCCAACGTCGACACCCTGGTCGAGGCCATGGACATGCGCGAGGCCCAGCGCGCCTACGAAGCCAATCTGAACATCATCGAGACCGCGCGCTCGATGGACAGCCGCACCCTCGACCTGCTGAAGAAATAGGGCCTGAGCGATGAACCCCTTGATGGCGGCCAAGGCCTATGCGGCGATCCAGGACGGCGCCTCGCCGGTCGGGGGCGGCGCGAACGTCGGCCAGTCCGGCTTCGCCGACATGCTGACCAGCGTCATGGGCGACATGACGCAAAGCTCGCGCGCGGCCGAGACCCAGATGGCCTCGGCGGTGCAGGGGCAGGGCAGTCTGATCGACGTGGTCACCGCCGTGTCCTCGGCCGAGGCCTCGCTGGAAACCGTCATGGCCGTCCGCGACCAGGTGATCCAGGCCTATCAGGAGATCATGCGGATGCCGATCTGACGCCCGTCAGGTCCTGCGCGCCCGTCCCCTGAGCCACTGCGACAGCACCCATTTCTCGCCCTTGGTCGGCGGCAGACCCGCGTGCCGGGTGCGCCGGTCGATCGAACCGTCGGGCAGGGTGTTGGCCCACAGCAGGGCGTCGCCCTTGCGGCCCCGGTGGCGCAGGCCGCCGGCCTCGAATGCGGTCTCGCCGCCCTCGAAATCGTCGTTGAGGAAGACCAGCAGGGTTGCGATCCGCTGGCCGCCCGCGGTCAGATCGGCGGCGTATCCGGGCGTCGCCGGATCCAGCCAGTCCACGTGCCAGTCGAACGTCTGGCCCACGGCGTAGTGCAGCACCTGGGTCCACTCCAGCCCCGGCACGGGCAGGCCCACCGCCCGCGCGATCCGCTCGCGCACCAGGGCCAGCACCACGTCCATCCGCCCGAGGTCGAACTGCGCCGCGGTGTTTGTGCGCACGCTCTCGCGCCGTCCCTCGCCGGTCGCGAGGTCATAGACCAGGGCCGGTTCCGCCAAGGCCCGGGCCCGCGCGATCATCCAGTCGCAGACCGCCGGAGCCAGAAATCCGTCGATGGCGAAGATCGCCGGCCCCTCTGACAGCACGCGCGGGCGCGGCGCGGTCAGCCAGCCGGCGATATCAGCGTCCCGGGCTGCCTTGAGCCAGTCGTCCGGCGCCGAGGTTCCGGCCAGCAGGGCAGTCTGATCCCGCGCGGGTTCGAACCCGAGGTTCGCGGCCCGGGCCAGCAACTCCATCGCCCGATTCCAGTCGGGCGCGACGCCCAGCCCCATGCCGGTCAGCACGGCCAGACGCGCCGCCGCCGCGCCGTCGCCGGCTTCGGCGGCGCGGGCGAGTGCGGACGGATCGGTGTCGACAGGCGTGTTCACGCTTCCGTTCTAGGTCGGACACGGGGAGGGGCCAAGCTTACGAAGAATTCACAGACCGCTTCGCATCCGATCGGTGTTCTGTCAGCCTCTCCCCGGCGCAACGGATCGGAGACTGCATGACCCGCCTGACCCTCGCCGCCTCGGCCGCCGCCCTGCTGGCCGCCTGTCTGCCGTTCGCCGCCGTCGCCCGGAACGCCCCGCGGCCCATGGTGCTGGTTCACGCCGGAAACCTGTTCGATTCAGAGGCCGGGCGGATGGTCGGACCGCGCGACATCCTGATCCGGGGCGATCGCGTCGCCGAGGTCGGAGAGTCCCTGGCCGCGCCCGAAGGCGCGACCGTCCTGGACCTGCGCGGCTGTTCGGTGATCCCCGGCCTGATCGACGCCCACACCCATCTGCTGCTCGAGCAGCGCAACGGCGAGGGCCTGTCCGACGCCGCCGCCCGCGACCGGGGCGTACAGGGCGACATCTATCGCGCCCTGACCGGGGCGCAGCGGGCGCGCCAGTATCTGGAAGCCGGCTTCACCGCCGTGCGCGACCTGGGCAATTCGGGCCAGTTCCTGGATCTGATGCTGGAACGCGGCGTCGACGACGGCCGCGTGGCCGGGCCGCGCATCTACGGCTCCGGTCCCGGTCTGGCCCCCGCGGGCGGCCAGCTGGAGCCCCAGCCCGCCGATCCGCACGGCCTGGTCGCGGGCGAGTACCGGGTCGTCAACGGCGTGGAGGACGCGCGCGCCGCCGTGCGCGACGCCATCGCCCGCGGCGCCGACGTCATCAAGATGTATCCCGAGGCCACGCCCCAGCGGACCCGCCTGTCCGTCGAGGAGATGGCCGCCATCGTTTCGGAGGCGAAACGTCACCGTATCCCCGTCGCCGCCCACGCCACCGGGGACGAGGCGATCCGCGAGGCGGTCGAGGCGGGCGTGACCTCCATCGAGCACGCCTATGAGGTGTCCGACGACACACTGCGCCTCATGGCGTCGAAGGGGGTCTGGCTCGTGCCGACCGACCCGTCGCTGGAGATGGCGCTCACCTTCGTCGCCTCATGGCCGCAGCAGCCGCCGCGCGAGGAGGTCGACCGCCATCTGCAGGGCGGCCGCGACCGGCTGATGCGGGCGCACCGGCTGGGCGTGCGCATCGCCATGGGCTCGGACCTCTACTTCCCCTATGCGCCTGGACGCGGCGCCGGCTCGCGGGCGACCATGGACGGCTATGTCGAGGCGGGACTGACACCCGTCGAGGCGCTTCGGACGGCGACGTGGGAGGCGGGACGCCTGCTCGGCGACGACGGCCTGGGGGTGCTGAAGAGCCGGTCCTGGGCCGACCTGGTCGCGGTCCGGGGCGATCCGACGGCGACGCTGGCTCCTCTGCGGACGCCGCGGCTGGTGATGAAGGGCGGGCGCGTCGAGGTCGGCTCGGCGGGGGACTGCACGGGCTGACGGCGGGCCCGCTAGCCTTCGAGCGAGACGACCGGCTGGCTGAATGTCGCCGGGCGCCGTGACCGGCCTTTCAGCCAGATCCGGATGCGGTTCTGGATCGGCGTGTCGATCGCGACGTGGAACGCCCAGGCGAAGACGAAGGCCGCCGCCACGCCCGCGATCCACAGCGCCCACTGGGCGGAAACCGGCAGGGCGAACCGGGTGATGGCGACATTGGCCATGCCGAACCAGGCGATGCGCACCACCTCGTTGGTGATGAACATCGAGAACGAGACCTGTGCGGCCTTCTCGATCCATTTCGACGGGCGCGGCGTGGGGATGGCGCCGGCCGCCAGGATGATGGTCGAGATGCAGACCAGGGAGATCAGCGCGTTCTTGTCGAAATACTGGGCCACGGCGAGCCCCACCGCCGCCGCGACTCCGGCCCAGCCCGCCAGCTTCGGCGCGATCCAGACCTTCTGCGCGAACCAGGCCAGCGCCATGCCCAGGAAGAACAGCGGCAGGGCCCGGAAGAAGCCGAAGCCCATCGGCATCTGGTAGACGGGGTAGCCCAACAGGCTCCAGGTCAGCTGGTTGGCCAGCAGGTACAGACCGACGCCCAGGGCCAGCACGCTCCACGGCCCCAACCGGACCAGTCCCTTCAGCATCCACGGGAAGGCGAGATAGCAGCCGATCAGGGCCGAGATCGACCAGCTGGGCGCGTTCCAGCCATAGCCGCCGGGCACGCCGAAGGCCTGGACCAGTCCCATCTGCGCGGGCAGCTGGCTCCAGTCGAACCACTCGGGCGCCCGTGGTCCGAAGCCGAGCGCGGCGCTGCCGAGGACCAGGACGATCAGACTCAGGCCCATCATGATATGGGCGGGCCAGACCCTCAGGAAGCGTTTGGCGAAGAAGTCCCCGGCCGACATCCGGCCCCCGGCCACGGACGCGCCGTAGACGCGCATCAGCACATAGCCGCTGTCGATCAGGAAGAAGTTGGTCAGCAGGAAACCGCCACGCTCGAACACCGGATGCAGGCTCTCGGCCAGCGGCACGGGGCCCGCACCCTGGAAGTGATGCAGGATGATCAGCGCGGCCACAATGAAACGCAGGGCGTCCAGCCACCCGCCCCGAACGATGGGCGTTGTTTCATTTCGGGTCGATATCGCCGTCCAGGCCATCGGAAAGGCCTCCTTCGAGGCGAATTCCGCAAGGACCGGGCCACGATGGAGCCCTACAGTTTGCTGAAAGCGACCCCGCGCCAGCCCCAGCCCGCCGCCAGGACGGCGGCCCGGATCGGATCCTTGATCTCGCTGGTGTCGAACCGGTAGTCGTAGATCTGCCCGTACGATCCATCCTCGCGGAAGGCGTAGACGGTCTCGAAGCTCTTCTCCCACTTCTGGCCCCGGGACGCCGAGCCGCTGGCGCTCAGCGTCGGCACGCCGGCGCGCCATTCGACTTCCCACAGTTCGTCGACCGCGCGGACCTCGCCCTTCGCCTCGTCGAATTTCATCAGCACCTTGAAGACCTTCTTGATGCCGGCCTTGGCGAAGATTTCGTACCATCTGGCGTCCACGATCCGCCATTCGGCGACCATGTCGACGCCCTCCTTCTTCCCGTCACGGATGACGAACGGCGCCGTCGCCCGGTTGACGTCCATCAGGCTCTTGCGCAGCTCAGCGACAGGCTGACGGACCGCGCCGGCCGGCGGCGTCTTGCTTCCGGTCAGAAAATCGAAAAGCCCCATGGTCGTCCCCCGTTCGTTGTCGAGGGGACAGTGGTCGATCGCGCTGCCGAAGACCAGCGTTCAGCCCCGCACCAGCCGCAGGAATTCCTCGCGCGTCCGCGGGTCGTCACGCACCACGCCGCTCAGGTGGCTGGTGGTCAGGCTGGCGCCCGGCGCGTTGACGCCGCGCAGGGTCATGCAGCTGTGCTCGGCCTCGACCACGACGCCGACGCCCTGGGGCCGCAGCACCTCCTCGATCGCCAGCGCGATCTCGGACGTCATCTTCTCCTGGATCTGCAGCCGCCGGGCGTAGCCGCGCACCACCCGCGCCAGCTTGGAGATGCCGACCACCCGGTCGGTCGGCAGATAGCCGACGTGGGCCACGCCCACGACCGGCAGCATGTGATGCTCGCAGAAGCTGACGAAGCGGATGTCC
The DNA here is from genome assembly GCF_029946145.1 of Brevundimonas sp. Taxonomy (GTDB): domain Bacteria; phylum Pseudomonadota; class Alphaproteobacteria; order Caulobacterales; family Caulobacteraceae; genus Brevundimonas. Next base: position 106,567 of record NZ_JAQSDY010000025.1, on the reverse strand, counting down.
TTCAGCACGACCAACTGGTTGTAGCCGCCGACCTCCTCGAAGGTGCGTTCCAGATACTGACGCGGCTCGACCTCATAGCCGGCGAACAGCTCCTTGTAGCTGCGCGCGACGCGGGCCGGCGTGTCCAGAAGACCCTCACGGGCGGGGTCGTCGCCGGCCCACTCTATGAGCGTGCGAACGGCGGCTTCGGCTTCGGCCTGGGAGATGGCGGACTTTGTCATGCGCCCCTTAGACCGTGAAGCGCAGGGGAGTTCCAGCCCCGGATGGCTCAGATCCGCAAGCCGTCAGGAAGCACACGCCGCCGTCCGACCGCATGATTCTTGACTTATAGAACTGGACCGTCCAGTCTAATCACCGAAACTGGAACTCTGTGATGCGAAACCCAAGCCCGACCATCGTCGCCCGGTGCCGCTGCGGTCAGGTCGCGCTGGAAGCGACAGGCCGGCCGATCCTGACGGTCGCCTGCTATTGCGACAGCTGCCGCAAGGCCGCCGCCGAGCTGGAGGCCTTGCCCGAAGCGCCGCCGGTTCTCGGCGCGGACGGCGGCACGGACTTCCTCCTCTTCCGCAAGGACCGGGTGCGCCCGGCGGCAGGAGCCGGGCGCCTGGGCGAGCATCGGCTGAGTGCGGACGCGAAGACCCGCCGCGTTGTCGCCGGATGCTGCAACTCGCCGATGTTCCTGGAGTTCGAGCACGGCCACTGGCTCAGCCTCTACCGGGACCGGTTCGACCCTGAGGCCCGGCCGCCTCTGGAGATGCGGACGATGACCGGCGATCTTGGACCCGAAGTTCGGCTGGATGACGCCGTTCCCTCCGCGGCCACTCACACGCCGGGATTCATGTGGAAACTCCTGGCCGCTTGGGCCGCCATGGGTTTCCGGACTCCCGGGGTCGACTATGTCCAGGGAAGGGTTGGCCGCTGACCCGGCGCGGGCGCTAACGCCCCATTAACCACGCTCCCGGCATTTTCTGCCCGGTCCGGCCTCAAGCAGGCCGAAGGCCGACAGGCCCAGTGTAAAGTCCGGGAGTACGATTTTGAACGGCGCGGAAGTTCTGGATGTCGGGCGCGACGCCCTGTGGCTTACGATCCAGCTGTGCCTGCCCGTTCTGCTGGTCGGCCTGGTCGTCGGCGTGGTCATCGGCCTGGTCCAGGCCCTGACCCAGATCCAGGAACAGACCCTGATCTATGCGCCCAAGATCATCGCCATCTTCGTCTCGCTGCTTCTGTTCCTGCCGCTGATGGGCGCCCTGCTGGGCGGCTTCATGCGCGAGATCGCCGCCCGCATCGCCGGCATGTGACGATGACGGCCTCCGTCATCGTCATCCTCGGGCCTGACCCGAGGATCGGATTGTCCGGCGCGCGTCAAAGGACGATGGGGCGCGGGCTGGCGAGCCATCGCCAGAACGCCAGGGCGCTTCCGCCTCTGATCCTCGGGTCAAGCCCGAGGATGACGGGGTAGGGGATGGAGCCTTACGCCACATCGGACCAGGTCTGGCAGGGCGCGCTGATCTTCGCGCGGATCGGCGCGGTGCTGATGATGCTGCCCGGCATCGGCGAAAGCTATGTGCCGCCGCGCATTCGCCTGTCGCTGGCCCTGGTCGTGTCGCTGGCCCTGTGGCCGGTGATCGCCGGCGTGCTGCCGGCCCTGCCGGCCAGCGTCGGCGGCATGGCCGGCTGGATCATCCGCGAGGTCATCGTCGGCCTGATGATCGGCGCCCTGCTGCGCAGCTTTACCGCCGCCCTCTCGACCGCGGGCGAGATCGTGGCCCTGCAGACCACCCTGGCCTTCGCCCAGACCGCCAACCCCATGCAGGCCCAGCCGGGTTCCACCATCGCCGCCTTCCTGATGCTGCTCGGCACCACCCTGATCTTCGCCACCAACACCCATCACCTGTTCATCGCCGGACTGGTCGGCTCGTATGAGCTGATCGCCCCGGCGCGGCCCCTGGTGACCGGCGATTTCGCCGAACTGGCCATCCGCACCCTGGGCGACGCCTTCATGCTGGGCGTCCAGCTGTCGGCGCCGCTGCTGGTCTTCGCCCTGATCTTCAACATCGCCTCGGGATTGATCGGCCGCGTCATGCCGTCGTTCCAGGTTTTCTTCGCCGCCGCCCCGCTCAGCATCATCCTGGGCCTGTCGGTCTTCGCTCTCAGCCTCGGCGTGGTGGGTACGGTCTTCATCGACCGCTACCGCGCCCTGGCCCAGATCTTCGCGGGGGGCGCCGGTGGCTGAAGGCGCCGATCCCGAGTCGAAGACAGAAGAGGCGACACCCCGAAAACTCGAGGACGCCCGAAAAAAGGGCGACGTCGCCAAGTCGCCGGACGTCGCCTCGACCCTGTCGCTGGCCGGCGCGGCGGCCGCGATCCTTATGACGGGGGGCTATTTCGCCACCTCCATGGCCGAGCAGCTTCTGCCCTTCATCGCCGCGCCGCATCTCATGCTGGGCGGGCTGGAAGCCGGAGCGGGGGTCGAGATCGGGGCGATCGCCCTGTGGGCCGTCGCCCCCTTCCTCGGCGTGGTCATGCTGGCCACCATCCTGGGCGGGGTCGGCGGCAATGTCGCCCAGTCCGGCCTGATCTTCAGCCCCGAAAAGCTGAAGCCCGACTGGTCCAAGGTCAGTCCGATGAAGGGCTTCAAACGCATCTTCGGCCCGGACGGCCTGGTGCAGTTCATCAAGACCTTCATCAAGCTGCTGGCGGTCGGGTTCATCTGCTGGATGGTGCTGAAGCCGCACCTGCGCGACCTGGAGAACATGGCCGCCATGCCGCCGGCCATGATCCTGCCGGTCGCGCGCGACATGATCCTGGCGTTGGTGGTGGCGACGCTGATCCTGCTCGGCTTCACCGCCGGGGCCGACTTCCTCTGGCAGAAATTCCGCTTCGCCGAGCGGATGAAGATGACCAAGGAAGAGATCAAGGAAGACTACAAGCAGTCCGAGGGCGACCCGCACGTCAAGGCCAAGCTGAAGCAGATCCGGGCCCAGCGCAGCCGTCAGCGGATGATGCAGAACGTGCCCAGGGCCACGGTCATCATCACCAACCCCACCCACTATTCGGTGGCCCTGCGCTACGAACCGGGCGAGGGCGATCCGGCGCCGATCTGCGTCGCCAAGGGTGTCGACGCCCTGGCCATGCGCATCCGCGAGGTCGCCCGCGAACACAATGTGCCGATTGTCGAGAACGTGCCCCTGGCCCGCGCCCTCTACGCCGCCGTCGATGTCGACGAGACCATTCCCCGCGAACATTTCGAGGCGGCCGCCAAGGTCATCGGCTTCGTCATGCAGAAGCGGAAGAAGCGTTGATCGTTCAAGGGTCTTAACCCCCCATTTACCATGCGCCCGGCATTTTCTGCCTGGCGGGCGTCTGTAAGGACCCGTGAGTATTTCGGGGCGGGGACGCGTGGGCGGCTTCACGGCGGCGTTGCAGAGATTCGGGATCGGTCGGTTGACCGTGGTGCTGGGCGTCGCCGCCGGCATCACGATCGCCCTCATCCTGATCATGATGCGGGTGGGTCAGGCCCCGGACGCCCTGCTGTATTCCCATCTCGACCTGCGCGAGGCCTCCGAGGTCACCAGCGCCCTGGACGGCGCCGGCATCAAATATTCCTCCAAGGGCGACGGCTCGACCATCTTCGTCAGCCGCGACGAGGTGGGCGAGGCCCGCATGCTGATCGCCGGCAAGGGGCTCGTGACCTCCGGCAGCGTCGGCTACGAAATCTTCGACAACCAGTCGGTGCTGGGCCAGACCGAGTTCCAGCAGAACCTCAATGCGAAGCGGGCCCTCGAAGGCGAGCTGTCACGCACCATCATGAGCATGCGCGGCATCAACTCCGCCCGCGTCATGATCGCCCTGCCGCAGCGCGAGCTGTTCCAGTCCGAAGCCGCCGCCCCGACCGCCTCGATCGTCGTCGGCGTCACCGGCGGCCAGCTGGCCGCCGCCCAGGTCCAGGCCATCCGCAACGTCGTCGCCTCGTCCGTGCCGAACCTGAAGCCGGAAAAGGTCACCCTGACCGACACCTCCAACCGCACCCTGGCGGCCGGCTCGGACGCCGAGGGCTTCAGCGCCGCCTCGGCCCAGGACGCGCAGGAAACCACCGAGTCCCGGCTGCAGGCCCGCATCAAGGACATCGTCGAGGGCGTCGTCGGCGTCGGCGCCGCGCGGGTGCAGGTCACGGCCGACATCGACCACAGCCGCTCGACCACCCAGGAGCTGCGCTACGATCCGGACGGCCAGGTGGTGCGTTCGACCTCGACCAACGGCACGGAGTCCAGCGATACGACCCCCACGTCGGACGGCGGCGCCACGGCCACGAACAACATTCCCGGAGCCGAGGCGCCCGCGACCGGGACGGCCGGATCCCGCGACACCGCCAACACCGAGACGACCAACTACGAAATCTCCAACACCACCACCACGACGGTGAAGGAAGCCGGCGAGATCAAACGCCTGGCCGTCTCGGTCGCCGTCGACGGCAAATGGACCCCGGGCGCCGACGGAGCCGCCCCGACCTACGCCGCCCGCACGCCCGCCGAGATCGAGCAGATCAAGGCCCTCGTTTCCGCCGCCGTCGGCATCGATCTGACGCGGGGCGACAAGATCGAGGTGCTGAACGCCCGCTTCAACCGTGACCTGGCCGTGGTCGGCGGCGAGGAGGCCAAATCCTCGCTGTTCGACTTCACCAAGAACGATCTGATGCGCGGCGTCGAGCTGCTGGTGCTGCTGATCACCGGCGTCCTGCTGATCTTCTTCGTCCTGCGCCCGCTGCTGAAGTCGGCATCCGGCGGCGGCCCGATGCAGCTGGCCGGCGCCCTGCCGGGCGGCGGGGCCGTCACCTCCCTGCAGACCACCACCGTAATGGGCGGCGCGCCCATGCATCAGCTGACGGGCCCCCCGTCCGAGATGGAGCAGCGCCTGGACATCGCCCGCATCGAGGGCCAGGTGAAGGCGTCGTCGGTCAAGAAGGTCGCGGACTTCGTCGAGAAACATCCTGACGAATCGACCTCGATCCTGCGCAGCTGGGTGCACGAAGGCTGATGGCGGCGCGCATGGTCTCCAAGAAACCAGCCGTCGAGGACGCCAGGAAGCTGACCGGCCCCGAGAAGGCCGCCGTCATCCTGCTGTCCCTGGGCGAGGATCACACCCGCCTGTGGCAGAGCCTGGACGACGAGGAGATCAAGGAAATCTCCCAGGCCATGGCCAGCCTGGGCTCGGTCAGCTCCTCCGTCGTCGAGGAGCTGATGGTCGAGTTCGTCTCGGGCATGAGCGGCTCGGGCTCGGTCATGGGCAGCTTCGAACAGACCCAGCGCCTGCTGGCCTCCTTCATGCCCTCCGACCGGGTCGAAGGCCTGATGGAGGAAATCCGCGGCCCCGCCGGCCGCACCATGTGGGACAAGCTCGGCAATGTGAACGAGGCCGTCCTCGCCAACTATCTGAAGAACGAATACCCCCAGACGGTCGCCGTGGTCCTGTCCAAGATCAAGCCGGATCACGCCGCCCGCGTCCTGACCAGCCTGCCCGAGGATTTCGCCCTCGAATGCGTCCAGCGGATGCTGCGTATGGAGCCCGTCCAGCGCGAGATCCTCGACAAGATCGAGCAGACCCTGCGCACCGAATTCATGTCGAACCTGGCCCGCACCTCCAAGCGCGACAGCCACGAGATGATGGCCGACATCTTCAACAGCTTCGACCGCCAGACCGAGGCCCGCTTCATCGGCGCGCTGGAAGAGCGCAACCGCGAGGCCGCGGAGCGCATTCGCGCCCTGATGTTCGTGTTCGAGGATCTGGCCAAGCTGGACCCGGGCGGCATCCAGACCCTGCTGCGCGGCGTCGAGAAGGACTCCCTGGCTCTGGCGCTCAAGGGTTCGTCGGAATCCCTGCGCGAACTGTTCTTCTCCAACATGTCCGAGCGCGCCTCCAAGATCATGCGCGAGGACATGGAGTCGATGGGCCCCGTCCGCCTCAAGGACGTCGATCAGGCCCAGATGGCCATGGTCCAGGTCGCCAAGGATCTCGCCGCCAAGGGCGAGATCATGCTGGTGGGCCAGGGCGGCGACGACGAGCTGATCTACTGACATGACCCATCAGCCCCTCAGCACTCCCTTCGCCTTCGACACCGAGTTCGACGCCTCGGGCGTGGTCGTCCACGCCTCGTCCTTCCGCCCGACCAAGCGGTCCTACGCCCCCCTCGAGGTCGACGCCCTGATCGCCCAGGCCCGGCTGGAGGCCCGCACCGAGGCCCTGGCCGAGAGCGCGAACGTGCAGGCCATGGCCCTGTCCGCCATCGGCCAGGCCCTGGACGCCGCCATCCCCGCCCTGACCCAGGTGGCCCAGGCCCACCGCGAACAGTCCGCCCATCTGGCGCTGTCCGCCGCCCGCGTCGTGGCCGCCTCGGCGCTGGACCGGTTCCCCGCCGCGCCGCTTCAGGCCGCGCTGGAAGCCCTGGGCCAGGAAGTCGACGCCTCGCCGCGCCTGGTCATCCGCACTGGCGATCTGGACGACGCGACGCGGACCCGCATCGAACAGCTGTGCACGGACGCCGGCTTCTCGGGCGTCGTGGCTTTCCGCAACGAGCCGATGATGCCCGCCGCGGCCTTCCAGCTGGAATGGGCCGACGGCCGCGCCGCCTTCGACCCCGCCGACGCCTTCGGCCGCATCAGCGATGCCCTGAACTCCGCCCTGGCCGCCGAAGCCGGTCACGCCGAAACCCTGACCCCCGAAATCCCGCTGGAAGAGAGGCCGTAATGGCGTCCGACACCATGTCCCTGGAGGAGTTTCCGGACTCCACCGCGATCACCGTCAACGACGATGCGACCGACAAGACGGCCAGCGACCTTGCCCCCGTCTTCGACGTGCCGGTCAACATCTCGGCCGTGCTGGGCAAGGCCCACATGTCGGTGGCCCAGCTGCTGAAACTGAACCGCGGATCGGTGCTGCAGCTGGACCGCAAGGTCGGCGAGGCCATCGACATCTTCGTCAACAACCGTCTGGTCGCCCGCGGCGAGGTCGTCGTCGTCGAGGACCGTCTGGGCGTGACCATGACGGAAATCATCAAGACCGAAGACAGCAACGCCTGACGGCGAAGCCTGGTAGAGATTAGGAGAGAAGGCCCATGCGGCTTCTGGTGGTTGGCAGGCTCAGCGGACAGCTGGCGACGGCGGTGAAGATGGCCATGGCGCACGGCGCCAAGGTCAGCCACGTCGAGCGCGGCGATCAGGCGACGGAACAGCTGCGCCGCGGGCAGGGCGCCGACCTCCTGATGGTCGACTATCGCATCGACATCGCCGCCCTGATCGCCGCCAACGAGGCTGAACGCATTCATGTGCCGGTGGTCGCCTGCGGCGTCGACGCCGATGCGACCGACGCGGCCAACGCCATCCGCGCCGGGGCCAAGGAGTTCATCCCGCTTCCGCCGGAAGCCGACCTGATCGCCGCCGTCCTGTCCGCCGTGGCCGACGACGACCGTCCCCTGATCTCGGCCGACCCGTCGATGAAGGCGGTGGTCATGCTGGCCGACCAGGTCGCGCGTTCGGAAGCCTCGATCCTGATCACCGGCGAAAGCGGCGTCGGCAAGGAGGTGATGGCCCGTTACCTCCACACCGGTTCGAAACGCGCCGACCGGCCCTTCATCAGCGTCAACTGCGCCGCCATCCCCGACAACCTGCTGGAATCCGAGCTGTTCGGGCACGAGAAGGGCGCCTTCACCGGCGCGATGGCCAGACGGATCGGCAAGTTCGAGGAAGCCGATGGCGGCACCCTGCTGCTGGACGAAATCTCCGAGATGGACGTGCGCCTGCAGGCCAAGCTGCTGCGCGCCATCCAGGAGCGGGTCATCGACCGCGTCGGCGGGACGAAGCCGGTGCCGGTCAACATACGCATCATCGCCACCTCGAACCGCGACCTGGCCAAGTCCGTGGCCGAGGGGACGTTCCGCGAAGACCTGCTGTACCGCCTGAACGTCGTCAACCTGCGCCTGCCCGCCCTGCGCGAGCGTCCGGGCGACATCGCCGTCCTGGCCGACCACTTCGTCAAGAAATACGCCGCCGCCAACGGCGTGCCCGTCCGCCCGATCTCGGTCGACGCCAAACGGGCGCTCGTTTCCCACCGCTGGAACGGCAACGTCCGCGAGCTGGAAAACGCCATGCACCGCGCCGTGCTGCTGGCGGTCGGACCCGAGATCGACGTCGAGGCCATCCGCCTGCCGGACGGCCAGCCCCTGTCGATGGGCAGCCACGGCGCCGCCCATGACGTCGGTGTCGCCGGCCGCGCCGCGCATGTCGCCGACGCCGTCACCCGCGCCCATGTCGGCCAGACAGTGGCGCAGATGGAAAAGACCCTGATCCTCGATACGCTGTCGCACTGCCTCGGCAACCGCACCCACGCGGCGACCATCCTGGGCATCTCGATCCGGACCCTGCGCAACAAGCTGAACGAATACGCCGACGAGGGGACCAGCATACCGGCGCCCCAATCGGGCATCGCCGCCGTCGGCTACGCGGCCGCCTGAGCATGACCCCTGGAACGGACCGCAGAAGCGTTCTGACCGGCCTCGGCGCGCTGGGCGTGGCGGGCTGCGTGGGCGCCGCCGAACCGAAGACGCCGCAAGCCGCCCCGACGACTCCGGAAGCCTTCGACCTCTCCGCGCTGGAGCGGGACAACGGCGGCCGACTGGGTTTCCTTGCTCACGATACCGGCTCTGATCGCAGGCTGGCGTGGCGCGGTGAAGAACGGTTCGTCTACTGCTCCACGTTCAAGATGTATCTCGCCGCGGCCACCTTCCTGCGCGTGCAGGCGCGGCAGGAACGGCTGGACCGTCAAATCCCGGTCACGGTCGCGGACATGGTCAACCATGCCCCGGTGACAGAGCCGGCGATCGGCGGTTCGCTCAGCGTCGAAGCCCTGATGAAGGGCACGGTCGAAGTCAGCGACAATCCCGCCGCCAACCTGTTGCTCAAGGCCTTGGGCGGCATCGCGCCCATGCAGGCCTTCTATCGCTCGCTCGGCGACAACAGCACGACGGTGGACCGTTTCGAACCCGAGATGAACCGGCTCGACGGCGACAAGGACACCATCACGCCCCTGCAGTCGGCGGCCAACATCAATCGGTTGCTGATCGCCGGCGACACGCCCCTTTCGACCCAGCACAAGGCGCTCCTGCTGCGCTGGATGACCGACACCCCCACCGGCCTGGCCCGGATCAGGGCGGGCGTTCCCGCCGGCTGGACGGTGGCCCACAAGACGGGCACCGGCGGCTACGGTCCGACCAACGACATCGGAGTCCTCTATCCGCCGGCCGGCGCGCCCGTGATCATCGCCGCCTATTATCACGCGGCCGCCGCCGGGCCTGCGGCCCGCCACGAGGCCGTCATCGCCGCCGCGACCCGACAGGCCCTTTCCGCCCTCGGCCGCGCATGACCGACGTCCCCGCCTCGGTGATGATGAAGGACGGCTACGCCCGTCCGACCGGCCGCGACATGATGGGCTGGGTCGCGCGCGGCGAGGTGGCCATGGCCATCGGCGTCATCGGCGTGATCCTGCTGCTGATCCTGCCGGTGCCGAAATTCCTGCTGGACCTGCTGCTGGCGATCTCGCTGGTTTCGTCCGTGCTGATCCTGATGACCGCCGTGATGATGAAGCGGCCGCTGGACTTCGCCATCTTCCCGACGGTGCTGCTGGTCACCACCCTGTTCCGGCTGGGCCTCAACCTGGCCTCGACCCGACTGGTCCTGACCCATGGCCACGAAGGCCACGGCGCGGCCGGTCAGGTGATCGAGTCGTTCGGCGCCCTGATGATGGGCGGCAGCTTCATCATCGGCATCATCATCTTCGCCATTATCCTGGTGGTGAATTTCGTCGTCATCACCAAGGGCTCGACCCGGATCGCCGAGGTCTCGGCCCGCTTCACCCTCGACTCCATGCCGGGCAAGCAGATGGCGATCGACGCCGATCTGTCGTCCGGCCTGATCACCGAGGACCAGGCCAAGCTGCGCCGCAAGGAGCTGGAGCAGGAATCGACCTTCTTCGGGGCCATGGACGGCGCCTCGAAATTCGTCCGCGGCGACGCCGTCGCCGGCCTGATCATCGTCTTCATCAACGCCATCGGCGGCATCCTGATCGGCACGATCCAGCACGGACTGCCGATCGGCGAGGCGGCCGACACCTATGTCGCCCTGACCATCGGCGACGGTCTGGTGACCCAGGTGCCGGCCATCGTCATCTCCATCGCCGCCGGCTTCCTGGTGTCCAAGGCGGGCGTCGAGGGCACGGCCGACAAGGCCCTGGTCGCCCAGCTGGCCACAAACCCCGTCAGCCTCGGCGTCGTCTCCGGCGCCTCGGCCCTGATCGGCCTGATCCCGGGCATGCCCCTGCTGCCCTTCGCCGCCCTGGCCCTCGGCACGGGCTTCATGGCCTGGAAACTGGGCCGCGAACGGCTGAAGCCCAAGCCCACCGAGGCCGAGATGGCCGCCACCGCCTCGGGGCCCCGCGAAGAGGTCGAGGAGCCGATCGGCACCGCCCTGACCATCGACGAGGTCAAGATCGAGCTGGGCTATTCCCTGCTGTCCCTGATCAACGATCTGGAGGGGCGCCGCCTGACCGATCAGGTCCGCGCCCTGCGTCGCTCGCTGGCGCAGGAGTACGGCTTCGTCATGCCGTCGGTCCGCATTCTCGACAACATGCGCCTGGGCACCCAGGGCTACGCCATCCGCATCAAGGAGATGGAGGCCGGGCAGGGCGAGGTCCGTCTCGGCTCCCTGATGGCCATGGACCCCGCCGGACGTCAGGTCGAACTGCCGGGCGAACACACCAAGGAGCCCGCCTTCGGCCTGCCCGCGACCTGGATCGACGAAAGCCTGCGCGAGGAAGCGACCTTCCGCGGCTACACCATCGTCGATCCCTCGACGGTGCTGACGACCCACCTGACCGAGATCCTCAAGGAGAACATGGCCGACCTGCTCTCCTACGCCGAGGTGCAGAAGCTGCTGAAGGAGCTGGGGACCGAAGAGAAGAAGCTGGTCGACGAACTGATCCCCTCGGTCGTCACCGTGACCACGCTTCAGCGCGTGCTCCAGACCCTGCTGCGCGAAAAGGTCTCGATCCGCGATCTGGGCGCCATCCTCGAAGGCCTGGCCGAGGCCGCGCCGCACACCTCCAGCGTCACCACCCTGGTCGAACACGTCCGCGGCCGCCTGGCCCGTCAGCTGTGCTGGCAGCACAAGGGCGACGACGGCGCCCTGCCGATCGTCACCCTGTCGCCGGAATGGGAGGCCGCCTTCGCCGACGCCCTCGTCGGTCAGGGCGAGGACCGCCAGCTGGCCATGGCCCCGTCACGGCTCCAGGACTTCATCCGCGCCGTCCGCGACGTGTTCGAACGCGCCGCCATGGCCGGCGAGACCGCCGTCCTCCTGACCGGCCCGCAGATCCGCCCCTATGTCCGCTCGATCATCGAACGCTTCCGCGGCCAGACGGTGGTCATGAGCCAGAACGAGGTTCACCCGCGGGCGCGGCTGCGGACGATCGGAACGGTCTAGCCAATCTCCTCCCCATCGTCAGATGGGGAGGTGGCGCGGCGGCGCAGCCGCCGTGACGGAGGGGGCGACTCCGACGGCAGTCGTTCCTCGCAAACCTGGGCGATGAAGCCGAGCACGCCTTCCAGTTCACCCAGAACATCACGCGCCGCGATCCGAACAACGCGAATGCCCCGCGCGTTGAGCCACACCGTCCGCCGCCGGTCATGCACGGCCTGCTCAGGGTGTTCGTGACCCGAACCATCCACTTCGACAGCCAGCGCGGCCTCGGCGCAGAAGAAGTCGAGAATGTTCGGCCCGATCGGATGCTGCTTTCTGAACCGCAGGGCCCGCAGCTTGCGCTCTTTCAGGTGCAACCACAGCCGGGCTTCCGGTGGCGTCAGCGCCTTGCGGAAAGCTTTGGCGCGTTCGTAGCTCTTTCCGTCAGCCACTGCGTCGCCCCCTCCGTCACGTCGGCTGCGCCGCCGCGCCACCTCCCCACAAGTGGGGAGGAGAGCGTATTACGAAACCTCGGTCCAGCCGCCAGACGACGCCGTGCGCGCCGCGTCGTTCACGGGGCGTGCGACCAGACCGGACTGGGTGATCCAGACCTCGTATTTCGCGCCGTCGGCCATCGGCATATAGGCGCCGCCGCCGTAGAGGGTGTCGACCGCGTCAACGTACCGTCGATAGCGCCGCGCCGTGTCCCAGGTGCTGATCTTCCACGGCAGCCAGGTGAGGGACGTGTCGCCGCCCGACAGCGGATGAACGCTGCGTTCGGCGTTGATCTCCTGCTCGATCGAGGCGTACCGCCCTGACAGCCGGTCCAGCCGGTACTGTGCGTCCAGCCCCAGGACATTGGCCCACGGTTTCCACTTCAGCACCTGGGCCTCGATGCGCCACTCGTCGCCATGCAGGGGATACAGATTGGTCGCCGCCGGCGCGTGTTCGCCCCGGTCGGGCTGGATCACCGTCGCCTCGAAAAACTGCGGTCCCAGCTGGCGGGTCTGGATCGTGGCCACCGGCCGCTCATAGGTCAGCCGGCCATAGGTCTGGATGTCGAGAGCCAGCAGCGAGGCGATGACCGCCGCCGCCATGAAGCCCGCGCCGCCGGCGCCGACCAGGAAGCCGCTGAAGATGCGCCCCCTGAACAGGGCGCCCAGGCCCTTGATCAACAGGACGGCCCCGATCAGCCCGACGACCGCCGGAACGATCCACCACCACCACACCATGCCACTCTCCCCCGATCCTGACGGACGCACCTTTACCCTAAATCGCCGGAGCGGGCAGGGTTTCTCCCGGGACGCGACTGGACAGGGCCGAACGCGCCGCTAATGCTCGCGTCCGATGATACCGGCGCTGCGTCCCACGCTTCTGGCCCTTGGCCGCTTCCTGCGCACGCCGTCGCTCAGCCGGTCCGTGGTGGCGCTGCTGACGGGCGCCATCGGCCTGCTGCTGGTCGTCAATGTCGGCGTCTTCGTGATGTTGCAGCGGACAAGCGACTTCAACGACAACGTCGAGCGCGGCCAGCGCATCCGACTGGCCGCGCTCGAAGTCATGAGCCTGTCAATCGACGCTGAAACGGGGCAGCGCGGCTTCCTGCTGACGGGGCGGCCCAACTATCTCGAACCCTACACCAACAGCCTGACGCGGCTGCCCGAGCGTCTGGACGAGCTGGCGCGGCTGACGGCGGGTGATCCGGACCTGTCGCCGCGCGTCGAGCGTCTGCGCGGCCTGTCCCAGCAACGGCTCGACATCATCGACCGCACCATCGCCCTGGGGCGCATGGGCCGTATCGAGGACGGGGTCGAGATCATCCGCAGCGGGTCGGGCAAGCGCCTGATGGACCAGGTGCGCGCCGAAACCGCCGCGATCGACGAGGTGCAGGAGACCCGCCTTCAGTTCGCCACCCGCCAGACCGAGTGGGCCGCCGGCGCGACGGTTCTCGTCAATGCCGTCGCCGCCCTGCTGATCCTGGCGCTGGCCGGCGTCAGCGGCTGGCTGATCCGGCGCTATGTGCTCGACATCCAGCAGGCCCGGGCCGCCCTGGACGCCATGAACGCCGGGCTCGAGACCAAGGTCCGCGATCGCACCTTCGAACTGACCCGCGCCAACGACGAGATCCAGCGCTTCGCCTATATCGTCAGCCACGATCTCCGCGCCCCCCTGGTCAACGTCATGGGGTTCACCTCGGAACTGGAGCAGGCCGGCAGGATCATCGACCGTCAGATGACGGCGGTCGAAACCCGGGCTCCCAAACTGGTCGAACAGGACGCCCTGACCGCGGTGCGCGAGGACCTGCCCGAGGCCATCGGCTTCATCCGCGCCTCGACCGGGAAGATGGACCGGCTGATCAACGCCATCCTCAAGCTCTCGCGCGAAGGGCGCCGCAACCTGGTCCCCGAGCTGCTCGACATGACCGCCATGGCCCGGGGCGTGGCCGACAGCGTCCGGCACCAGACCGAGACCTCGGACGCCCAGATCGTCGTCGAACCCCTGCCCTCGGTCGAAAGCGACCGGTTGTCGATGGAGCAGGTGCTGGGCAATCTGATCGACAACGCCGTGAAATACCTCGACCCGGCCCGGCCGGGCCGCATTCATGTCTCGGGCCGGGAGACCGGCGACGGCTGGGTCGTCTACCGTATCGCCGACAACGGGCGCGGCATTTCCGACCGTGATCACGAACGCATCTTCGAACTGTTCCGCCGTTCCGGTAAGCAGGACCGGGCGGGCGAAGGTCTCGGCCTGGCCTTCGTGCGCAACAGCGTGCGCCGCCTGGGAGGCGACATCACCGTAGAGTCAGAGCTTGGAAAGGGCTCGACATTCATACTGAAATTCCCCACACGCCTCGTCCTCGCGGACGCCGGAGAGTACTGATGAGCAATGCCGTGAAGATCGTGATGGTCGAGGACGATCTCGGTCACGCCAAGCTGATCGAAAAGAACATCCGGCGCGCCAATATCGCCAACGACATCGCCCATTTCGCCGATGGCGGCTCGGCCATGGAGTATCTGTTCAGCGAGGAGGTGCGGCTGAACGGGCCGATGCTGATCCTGCTGGACCTGAACCTGCCGGACATGTCGGGCACCGACATTCTCGAGCGGGTCAAGAAGGACGAACGCCTGCGCCGCGCCCCGGTCGTGGTCCTGACCACCACCGACGACAAGACCGAGATCCAGCGCTGCTACGACCTGGGTTGCAACGTCTACATCACCAAGCCGGTCGACTACGAAAGCTTCGCGGGGGCCATCCGCCAGCTGGGCCTGTTCCTGTCGGTCATGCAGGCCCCGGACATCGAGTGAGCGCACATTGAGGACCGAAGGACAGGTCATACGCCTGCTCTATATCGATGACGACCGCGGCCTGTCGCGGCTGGTCGAAAAGGAGCTGGGCCGCCACGGCTTCGCCGTCGCCTGCGCCTCCGATGGAGACTCGGGTCTGGAGATTCTCGCCGCCCGCGCCGCCGATTTCGACGTTGTCGCCCTGGACCACTACATGCCGGGCCGGGAGGGTCTGGACGTCCTGCCCGAGATCATCGCCCTCCCGAACCCGCCGCCCGTCGTCTATGTCACCGGGGCCCAGGAGGGCCGCATCGCTGTCGCCGCCCTGCGCGCCGGCGCCGCCGACTATGTCATCAAGGACGTGTCCGAGGACTTCACGGCGCTGCTGCGCAACGCTCTGGAGGAGGCGGTGTCGCGCCGCCGGCTGCAGCGCGAGAACGACGAGGCCCAGGAACAGGTCCGCCTCGCCCGCGACCGCGCCGAGGCCATGCTGCGCGAGGTCAACCACCGTGTCGGCAATTCCCTGCAACTGGTGTCCAGCTTCATGTCGCTGCAGCTGCGGCATCTGGTCGACGAGGGCGCCCGCGCCGCCCTGAAGGAATCCCAGGCCCGGATCGAGGCCGTGGCGCACGTCCACCGCCGGCTCTACACGTCCGGCGACATGTCTTCGGTCGCCATGGACGAATATCTGGAAGGGCTGATCGACGAGTTGTCGCAATCCCTGTGCCCGAACGAGGGCGGTTGCTCCATCCATCTCACGTCCACGCCCATGCGCGTCTCCACCGACCAGGCCGTGTCGCTCGGTGTGGTGGTCACCGAACTTGTCACCAACGCGGTGAAATACGCCTATGCCCCCGAGCATCCGGGCCAGATTCGCGTCAGCCTCGCCCAGGGTCCGAACGGACGGGCCATCCTGACCGTCGAGGACGACGGAGCCGGCATGGGTGACGGATCGGTCAAGGGCACCGGTCTGGGCGGCAAGATCATTTCGGCCATGGCCTCGGGCCTGAGGTCGTCGGTCGAGTTCGACAAGGCGCACAAGGGCGTGCGCGCCCGCCTGATTTTCGACCTCTGACGATGGCCGCCCACCTTCAGTTCGGAACCGCCGAACCCGGCCTCGACTACCGCTGGCGCCCCACGGCGTTCGGCCTGGTGTTCCATGACGCGAAACTGGCCTGCGTCCGCGTCGATCGTGGCCAGGGCAGCTATTTCGACCTGCCCGGCGGCGCCGTCGACGGTGACGAAACCGAGGAGCAGGCCCTGATCCGCGAGTTCATCGAGGAGACGGGGATGTCCGTCCGGCCCCTGGTTCGCGTGGCCGAGGCCTCGCAGTATTTCCTCAAGTCCGACGGATCGCCGATCAACAACCACGGCGGCTTCTGGATCGCGGAACAACTGTCGCTCGATCCCGCCGTCAAGGTCGAGGCCGATCACGAACTGGTCTGGCTGCATCCGCACACGGCCGCGGCCCAACTGCGCCACGACGCCCATGCCTGGGCCGTGACGGTGTGGCTGCGGCGTCATGGCAGCTGAGCCATACGGAACGGCCCGGACCCGGAACCGCTCTTTCCAACGAAGCGTCGCCAGTTCGGCCGCGCCCTGTCAGGAGAGACACCCATGGCTGATCACGATCGCATCGAAGGCGCCGCCAAGAACATGGGCGGCAAGGTCAAGGAAGCCGCCGGCAAGGTCACCGGCGACGAAAAACTGAAAGCCGAAGGCCGCGCCGACCAGGTCGAGGGCAAGGTTCAGAACGCCGTCGGCGGTCTGAAGGACACCCTCCGCGGCGACAAGTAGACTTCGCGCGCCCGATGACAACGACGCCGCCCGCATTGCGGGCGGCGTTTGCTTGTCTGGTTGTCAATCGCCGCCCAGCTTGATCCTGAGGCCTTCCTGCGTCGGCGCCCGGCCGTCGGCGGGCCGGCATTCCTCGGTCCAGGCCACGCCGCCCTGCGGCCGGGCCCGCGGGCGGGATTCGCACGTCTGTTCCTGCGGCGTGACGGCGGCGCGGACAGGCCGATCCGGCGCGCCGCACTGCAGGGCGTAGCGATCGCCCGCCGCCGCCAGCCGGCACTCGTCGGGCGCGCCCGCGGGGGCCAGGCCGGGCGGAAGGTCGGCCCCCAGATTGGCCGCCAACGCGGTCCGCACCCGGGCCTGGCAAGCTTCCATCGACTCCGCGGCCTTGCGGATCAGCGGGCTGCATTCGGCCCGTTCATAGCCATAGGGATCGGCTCGGGCGCTGTCGGGGATGGCGGGAATCTCGACCGGCGCGGCGGGCGGCGGCGGCGGCGGGGCCTCCCACACGACCTGGCCCGTCGCGGGCATCGGGGCGGCCTGTTGCAGCATGACGGCGAACACGATGGCGAGCATGGCTGAACCCTCCGGGAAACCCCGACCAGCCTAACCTATTTGGCCAGCGCCCGCATCGCCTTCTCCAGGCCTTCCAGCGTCAGCGGATACATCCGCTCATCGACCAGCTCCCGCACCATCCCGACTGAGGCCGAATAGCTCCAGTACCGCTCCGGCGACGGGTTCAGCCACGCCACCTTGTCCCACTGCTGCGTGGCCCGCTTCATCCAGACGGCGCCGGCTTCCTCGTTCCAGTGCTCGACCGAGCCGCCCGGCATGGTGACCTCATAGGGGCTCATGGTGGCGTCGCCGACGAAGATGGCGCGCCAGTCGCCGGGGTATTTGTTCAGCACCTCCCAGGTCGGGATCTTCTGCTCGTGCCGACGCCGGTTGTCCTTCCACACGCCCTCATAGAGGCAGTTGTGAAAGTAGAAGAATTCCAGATGCTTGAACTCGGTCTTCGCGGCCGAGAACAGCTCCTCGCACATCTTCACATGGGCATCCATCGACCCGCCGATGTCGAGGAACAGCAGCACCTTGATCGTATTGCGCCGCTCGGCCCGCATGTGGATGTCCAGCCAGCCCTGACGCGCCGTGCCGTCGATGGTGGCGTCCATGTCCAGCTCGTCCTGCGCCCCCTGCCGCGCGAACCGGCGAAGACGGCGCAGGGCGACCTTGATGTTGCGCGTGCCCAGCTCGACCTGGTCGTCCAGGTTCCGGTATTCGCGTTTCTCCCACACCTTGACGGCGCGGCCCTGTTTCCCCGGCCCGCCGACACGCACCCCCTCGGGATTATACCCGCCGTGGCCGAACGGGCTGGTCCCGCCGGTGCCGATCCATTTGTTGCCGCCCTCGTGCCGGCCCTGCTGTTCCTCCAGACGCTGCTTCAGCGTCTCCATCAGCTTGTCGAAGCCACCGAGCGCCTCGATCTGCGCCTTCTCCTCGTCGGTCAGGTATTTCTCGTTGAGCAGCTTCAGCCAGTCCTCGGGCACGTCCAGCGACGGCTCATCGCCCGCCCCGACGGTCTCGATCCCGGCGAACACCTTGCCGAACACCTGGTCGAACCGGTCGTAGTGCTTCTCGTCCTTGACCAGCACCGCCCGCGACAGGTGGTAGAAGTCATCGACCTTCCGCCCGGCCACGTCCTTGTCCATGGCCTCCATCAGATGGAGCCATTCCTTCATCGAGACGGGCACGCGCGCGTCTCTCAGGGCGGTGAAGAAGGGCAGGAGCATCAGTCGGACATTTCGGGAATGGCGCAAGACCATCGCGCACAATAACGATTTCTCACTTCGATCCAGATGGCCTCGTCGTCGGCGCTCCCGATATCTGATGTCGCCACCGCAGTCTGTTCTGGGGTCGGAGGAGGCGACGACGGCAGCGTGCCATTTGCAAGATATGCCGCCATTTCCGCCTCCGGCGAAAGACGTGCGATCATCAGCGTTTGGTTGCGGATGAAATCCTCACCGCCAAGCGGTCTCAACTCCCGGAGCCAGGCCCGGACAATCTCGCGGCGGTCGGGAGCAAGGCCATCCAGCAGAACCTCCTCTTCAGATCGCATGGATTCCTCCAGGCCCTGGAGGACAATCTGGCGGGCAAGGGCGAGGGCGGTCGGCGTCGGATCAGACCCCTCGTATGGCGTGGACTGCCAAGGTGAATCCTCGATCGAGTCGACCGAGAATCTGAAGTTGAAGGCGACCGTTCGGCGGATGGGAACGCCATTCAGCATCGCCGGACGCAAGACCCCCGTGCGGGCGCCCTCCAGGGCCGCCGCCTCGAAACCCAGTCCCTCCGGCGCGGCATTCACGACCTCGCATCCCTGGGGGAGACCTTGCTCCTCTACCCAGCAGCTCAATCCCACTCTGCCGGAGATGCCGATATTGGCTGCGAAACCCGGCATGGCTTCATCGACGGAAGGCAGATTGAGCCAGCGGGCTGGCTCGAAGTCGCCGGTTGGTTCGTCAATGGCTGGCGGCGGCGCCTGAAAATCGCTGACCCCTGTCGGATCGACGAGGCTGGCCGCAAGGACCAGCGACATCAACGCAATCACCATCAGATCACCCCGCGCTTAATCCACCAGCAGACAGCTATAGTTTCAGTCCCGCCGCAAGATGAACTCGTCGTCGAGCCAGCGCCCGACCGGATACTGGTACTCGCCGGCCTTCCCGAACCCGTACGCCGCATACAGCTTCTGCGCCTTCAGATTCCCGCTCCACACCCCGATCCACAGCGAACCGTCGGTGTTGGCCTCCATCCAGTCCAGCGCCACGGTCAGCAGTTTCGTGCCCAGACCCAACCCCTGCGCCGCCTTCGACACATACAGCCGCCGCAGCTCGGCGTGGCTGGGCCGCGCGTCCGGATGGGGCAGGGTGTTGGGCCCGGTGTTGGCGAAGGCCAGCAGCTCGCCGTCCCGCTCGGCCACCCACCAGGCCGCGCCCGGCTCCTTCAGCTTCGCCCGGATCGTGTCGGCGCTGAAGCTGGCGTCCAGAAACGCCTTCAGGTCATCGGCGGGGTAGGGGATGGCGAACCCGTCCACGAAGGTGTCGACGAAGGTCTGGCGGCCCAGCACGCCAAGGGCTTCGGCGTCGGCTTCGATAGCGGGGCGGATCACGGCGTTGGTCATCCCGCCGCTTTCAGCCATCGTGGCTCAGGGTTCAACCCCCTCCGTGCATCCCCGCGAAGGCGGGGACCCAGTTCTTTGGGCGATCGGCGCCGCCGGTTTTACGCGGCTCGTCGTCCCACGCAGTCTGCCCCGCGAAAGCACTGGGTCCCCGCCTTCGCGGGGATGATCGGAGGTTGGGGTTCAGGTCGGACATCTCTATCCTCCCCATCATGAGCGTCGCCCTGTTCACCCATCCGGACATGATCGAACACCGCCCGGGCCTCGGCCATCCCGAACGCCCCGAGCGGCTGAGGGCCGTGCTGGACGCCCTCGACGATTCGGGCCTGTCCCTCGATCGCCGCGCCGCGACGGAGGCCGCCGTCGCCGACCTCGAACGGCTGCACCCCGCCGCCTACGTCGCCCGTCTGCTCAGCGCCTCGCCCGCCGCCGGTTTGAACCAGCTGGACGCCGACACCGTCCTGTCGCCCGGCAGTATCCGCGCCGCCCGCCTGGCCGCCGGCGCCGTCGTCGACGCCGTCCGGGCCATCGCCCGCGGCGAGATCACCCGCGCCTTCGCCGCCGTCCGCCCGCCCGGCCACCACGCCGAGCCGGACCAGGCCATGGGCTTCTGCCTGTTCTCCAATGTCGCCGTCGCCGCCCGCGTGGCCCAGGCCGAGGGTATGGCCCGCGTCGCCGTGATCGATTTCGACGTCCACCACGGCAACGGCACCCAGGCCGCCTTCGAGAACGACGCCAGCCTTTTCCTCGGCTCGATCCACCAGGCGCCCCTCTATCCGGGCACGGGCGCGGCGTCCGAGACCGGCGTCGGCAACATCGTCAACGCTCCCGTCCCGCCCCATGCGGCCCGCGAGGCCTGGAGGGCGACCTTCTCCGGCGGTCTGATGCCGGCGCTGCAGGCCTTCGGTCCGGACCTGATCCTGATCTCCGCCGGCTTCGACGCCCACCGCCGCGATCCGCTGGCCCATCAAAGTCTGGAGGCGGACGATTTCGCCTGGGCGACCCGCGCCGTTCTCGAGGTCGCGCGTTCGTGTTGCGGGGGCAAGGTTGCGGCCTCGCTCGAGGGCGGTTACGACCTAGAGGGGCTGGGCCGCTCCGCGGTCGCTCACGTTCAGGCCTTGGGGGAGGAATAAGGACGGTTCGCCAAAGGCTTATCCTCCGCAAATCATGCCCGCCCCCGCCCGAGACTCATTGATGGCAGACCCGCCGCTTCCCGTGACTCCCCCGCCGCGCCGCGCGGCCCTTGTCTCGGTGCGTCCCGGCGCCATCATCCTGGCCCGCCACGGCGAGCCGGCCCTGTCGCGCAAATGCCTGCTGACCTCGGACCAGTACCGCGACTGGTGGGCGAAATACGAGGTCGGCGGCCTGCGCGCCGGCCAGACCCCGCCGCCCGAACTGCTGGCCACGGCCGAGGGCGCGGGCGCCATCTACGCCTCGACCCGCCCCCGCGCCCAGGAAACCGCCGTCGCCATCGCCGCCGGCCGCGAGGTCATGTCGGACGCCCTGTTCATCGAGGCGCCCCTGCCGCCGCCGCATTTTCCGTCATGGTTCAAGCTGCCGCCCAAATACTGGGGCGTGGTCGCCCGCATCTGGTGGCACGCCTTCAATCATCACGAGGGTCAGGAAACCCGTCACCAGGCCGAGGGCCGCGCCGAAAAGGCCGCCCAGGCCCTGATCGCCCGCGCCGAGAGCGGCCAGGACGTGCTGGTCCTCGCCCACGGCTATTTCAACCACATGGTCGGCAAGCGTCTGCGCGCCGACGGCTGGGATCTGGTCCACAACCAGGGCTTCAAATACTGGTCCCAGCGCCGCTACGAGAAGCATTGACCGCAAGGAGACGGCGATGATCCGACGGTCCCTGCTTTCTCTCGCCCTCTGCCTCGCGCTCGCGCCGACCCTCGCCGCCGCCCGGGACCCCGCCCCCGTCGCCGCCGTGCGGGTGGCCATCGAGACCAGCGTCGGAACCATCCTGGCCGAGACCGATCCACGCGCGCCTGTCACCTCGGCCAACTTCCTGCGCTATGTCGACGAGGGCCGCTTCGACGGGACGACCTTCTACCGCGGCATGGTCCTAGGCCCCGCCGCCGGCCTGATCCAGGGCGGGACCGGCGGCGCGCCGGAACGGGTCCTGCCGCCCATCGCCCACGAACCGACCAGCGAAACGGGCCTCAGCCACACCGACGGCGCCCTGTCCATGGCCCGCTTCGACCCCGGCACGGCGACCGGCGACTTCTTCATCATCGTCGGCGATGTCAGTTCGCTGGACGCCGGCAAGTCCGCGCCCGGCGACCCCGGCTTCGCCGTCTTCGGCCGGGTGGTCGAAGGGATGGACGTCGTCCGCCAGATCCTCGCCGCCCCCAGATCCCCTACCGAGGGTGAAGGCTTCATGCGCGGCCAGATGCTGGACCCGCGCATCCGGATCATCTCCGCGCGCCGTGTCCTGGAGTAGGTAATGTCGGCTCGCCGCTTGAGACACAACGCCGCCGCCTCTAGGGTCGGCAGCCATGACTGACGCCGCCCAAATTCCCGCCGATCTCAGCTTCGAGGACGCCCTGCAGCGCCTTGAGGCCATCGTGTCCAAACTCGAGTCCGGACAGGCGCCGCTCGAGGAATCGATCGCCCTCTATGAGGAGGGCGCGCGCCTCAAGGCCCATTGCGAGAACCGCCTGAAAGCCGCCCAGCTGCGTGTGGAGAAGATCGTCGTCGGCCCCGATGGCCAGGCGAAAGGCGTCGAACCCGCCGAGTTCGACTGATGCCGGCCCCGGCCGCCCCGATCGCCTTCGACGACTTCATGCGGGTCGATGTCCGCGTCGGCCGGGTCCTGACCGCCGATCCGTTCCCCGAGGCCCGCAAGCCGGCGTACAAGCTGACCATCGACTTCGGCCCCGACGTCGGGGTGAAGAAGTCCTCGGCCCAGATCACCACACACTACACGCGCGACGAACTGGTCGGCCGCAAGGTCGCCGCCGTCGTCAACTTCCCGCCGCGCCAGATCGGCCCCTTCATGTCCGAGGTCCTGACGCTGGGCTTCCCGGACGCCGCGGGCGAGGTCGTCCTTGTCGGCGTCGACCGCGAGGTCGAGATCGGGGGGAGGCTGTTCTGACCCTTCACCCGCCCCAGGCCCACGCCGCCAACTCCCCCGAACAGGGCGTCATCGACCGCGTGGCCGAGATCGCCGACCTGGTCACGGTCGCCCTCGACGAGCTTCTGCCGCGCGCCAGCGGACCCGAATCGCGCCTGACCGAGGCCATGCGCTACGCCGCCCTCGGTCCCGGCAAGCGGTTGCGGCCCTTCTTCGCCATGGAAGCCGCCAATCTGTTCGACATCGAGGAGCGTCCGGTGCTGCGCGCCGCCTGCGCCCTGGAATGCGTCCACGCCTACAGCCTGGTCCACGACGATCTCCCGGCCATGGACAATGACGACATGCGCCGCGGCCGGCCCACGGTGCACCGCGCCTATGACGAGGCCACCGCCATCCTCGCCGGCGACGCCCTGCAGACCGCCGCCTTCGACATCATCCTGCACCCCGACACCCACGACGACCCGGAGGTCCGCTGCGAGCTCGCCGCCCGCCTGTCGCTGGCCAGCGGCGCGCGCGGCATGGCCGGCGGCCAGATGATCGACCTGTTGGGCGTCCGCGACGACCTGGGCGGCGTCGCCCGCATGCAGCGGCTCAAGACGGGCGCCCTGTTCACCTACGCCTTCGAGATTCCCCTGATCATCGCCCGGGCCCGCGAGGCCCAGTCCCAGGCCCTGATCAGCTTCGCCCACGACATCGGCCTGGCCTATCAGATCGTCGACGACCTGCTGGACGTCGAGGGCGACGAGGACATCCTCGGCAAGGCGGCCAACAAGGACGCGGCCCAGGGCAAGACCAATTTCGTCACCCTGCTGGGCGTCGAGGCCGCGCGGCATCGTGTCGCCCACCTCGCCGATCAGGCCCGCGCCCACCTCGACGTCTTCGGTTCCGACGCCGAAATCCTCAAGGCCAGTGTGGACTTCGTGCTAAAGCGGCGGTCCTGACCGCTTCGCGTCCCGGTAACAGCGCGGTAAGAGTGGATCAAAGAGACCCCACGCGATTTAGAGTTTTCATGCCCGACACCCCGCTGCTCGACCAGGTTCATCTCCCCGCCGACACGCGCGGGTTCGACATCTCCCAGCTGCGCCAGCTGGCGGACGAGCTTCGGGCCGAAACCATCGACGCCGTCTCCGTCACCGGGGGCCATCTCGGCGCCGGCCTCGGCGTGGTCGAGCTGACCGTGGCCCTGCACCACATCCTTGAGACGCCGAAGGACATCCTGATCTGGGACGTCGGCCACCAGTGCTATCCGCACAAGATCCTGACGGGTCGCCGCGACCGCATCCGCACCCTGCGCCAGCCCGGCGGTCTCAGCGGCTTCACCAAGCGCTCCGAGAGCGAATACGACCCCTTCGGCGCGGCCCACGCCTCGACCTCGATCAGCGCCGCCCTCGGCTTCGCCGCCGCCCGCGACCAGAAGGGCGAGAAGAACCGCGTCGTGGCCGTCATCGGCGACGGCTCCATGTCCGCCGGCATGGCCTATGAGGCCATGAACAACGCGGCCGAAACCACCGATGGCCAGCTGATGGTCATCCTCAACGACAACGACATGTCGATCGCCCCGCCCGTCGGCGGCATGAGCGCCTATCTGGCCAAACAGGTCTCGGGCGGCGCCTATCGCAATTTCCGCCGCTTCGGAAAATCGGTCGCCGAACACCTGCCGCGCCCGTTCCGCGACGCCGCCCGCAAGGCCGAGGAATACGCTCGCGGCATGATCGTCGGCGGCACCTTCTTCGAGGAGCTGGGCTTCTACTACATCGGCCCGATCGACGGGCACGACATGGACAATCTGGTCCCCATCCTCAGGAACGCCGCCGCCATCACCGATCGTCCGGTGATCGTCCATGTCGTGACGCAAAAGGGCAAGGGCTACGCCCCGGCCGAATCAAGCGCCGACAAACTGCATGCCGTCGCCAAATTCGACGTCGTCTCGGGCAAGCAGGCCAAGGCCGCCTCCAACGCCCCCAGCTACACCAAGGTCTTCGGGACCGAGCTGATCAAGCGCGCCCATCTGGACCCGACTATCGTCGCCATCACCGCCGCCATGCCCTCGGGCACCGGTCTGGACCTGTTCGGCCAGGCCTTCCCGACCCGCACCTATGACGTCGGCATCGCCGAACAGCACGCCGTCACCTTCGCCGCCGGCCTGGCCGCCGACGGGATGAAGCCGGTCTGCGCCATCTATTCGACCTTCCTCCAGCGCGGCTACGACCAGGTCGTCCACGACGTCGCCATCCAGAAGCTGCCGGTGCGCTTCGCCATGGACCGCGCCGGTCTGGTCGGCGCCGACGGGGCGACCCACGCGGGCAGTTTCGACATCGGCTTCATGGGCGCCCTTCCCGGCATGGTGCTGATGGCCGCCGCCGACGAGGCTGATCTGGCCGCCATGATCGCCACCAGCCTCGAGATCGACGACCGCCCTTCGGCCTTCCGCTATCCGCGCGGCGACGGCGTCGGGGTCGAGATCCCGGAACTGGCCGCTCCGCTGGAGATCGGCAAGGGCCGCATCGTCCGCGAAGGCACGACCGTCGCCATCCTGTCGCTCGGCACCCGGCTGCAGGAATCGCTCAAGGCGGCCGAGGCCCTGGCCGCCCGCGGCGTCTCGGCCACCGTCGCCGACGCCCGCTTCGCCAAGCCGCTGGACGCCGACCTGATCCTGCGCCTCGCCCGCGAGCACGAATGCCTGATCACGGTGGAGGAGGGGGCCATGGGCGGCTTCGGCGCCTTCGTGCTCCAGCTTCTTGCCGGGAAGGGCGCGCTGGACGCCGGCCTGAAGATCCGCACCCTGTGCCTGCCCGACGTCTTCCAGGACCAGGACAACCCGGTCGCCATGTACGCCACGGCGGGCCTGAACGCCGAACACATCGCCGCCGCCGCCCTCCAGGCCCTGGGCGTCGAGGCCACGCGGGCCGTCAGGGCCTGACCACGCCTCTCCCTCCCCTTCATGGGGAGGGTCGATCACGAAGCGATCGGGGTGGGGTAACGCAACCTCAGCCGCGTTCGGCGCCAGTTTCGTACGTCCCACCGGGCTCAGCTGACGCCTCGCCGTCCCTCCCCATGAAGGGGAGGGAGAGTGCAACCCCCGCCTTCCGCAGCCGTTCTGTCGCGGGGCTTTGAGGGTTGAGTACAATGAACACGCGTATCCTGACCGCCGTCGCCGTCGCCGTCCTGACCATGGCCGTCGTCCCGCCCGCCATGGCCCAGGAGGCCGCGGCCCCCGCTGACGGCCCCATTGAAATCATGCGCGTCAGTGACACGGCCATGACCTGCCCCCAGATTTCAGAAGAGGCCGCGAAGCTGAGCGAGGAGCTGGGCGGCGCCCCCGGCAACGGCTTCCTCAGCGCCGTCACCGGCGTGGCCCAGGCCGGAGCGGCGATACTGATTCCCGGCGCCGGACTGGCCATCGCCGGTGTCGACGCCCTGACCCGCCCCGACCGGGACCGCAAGGAGGCCGAGGTCGCCGCCGTGCGTCACCGGTGGTTCTATCTGAACGGTCTCTACGCCGGACAGGACTGCCAGGCCCTCGCCGACGCCGCCGGCCCGACGCCGGCCACGCCGTCCGACGCCGCCCCCGCTCCAGGCTCGGGCTCCTGATCAACGGCTTCCTCTCCGTTGTGGAGAGGGCTTGAGCGCACAAGCACACCCGCTTGTCGTCATCCCGGCTTTCGCCGGGATGAGCGGGACGGGTCGTCCGCGCCGACATCCTCCCTCAAGCGGGAGGGAGAATTCGCGAACCCATGCCCGGATTCCGCCCATCCCCAGCGACCCTTCGCCACGCCCCTGGAAAGGCGAAATAAACATGCGGAAAATCAACGCCATACAGCACGTCTGCACCGCCTTGACCTGCGGGGGTCTCGCCTATAGGTTCCGCGCCGAATTCAGACCCCCTTCGAGGCCCGCCTTCCGGCGCCAGCATCGAGGCGCTGAGGCCATCATGTCCCTGCCAACGGAATCGCGCGAAGAGGCGATCGAACGCCTCAACACGAGCGCATCCGATCTGGAGGCGCGCACTGCCCGGCAGATCTCTCACGAGGCCGCCGGTCAGGCTGCGGCGGGACAGGCTTGGAAGATTCTCGCCGATCTGTTCGGCGGCGTCTTCGTCGGTCTGGCGATCGGTTTCGGGATCGACCGGTTCGCCGGCACGACGCCCTGGGGAATCATCGGCGGCGTCCTTCTGGGCTTCGCCGTATCGGTGTGGATGGCGTGGCGCACGGCGCAACGTCTGATGGCCGAAGCGAAACAGCATGGGGAGCCTCAGTCGGTTCCCTTCGACGACGACGAAGACCAGGGAGTCTGATCGCCCGATGGCCGATCCGCTACACCAGTTCCAGGTTACCCCTCTGCCGGGTCTCGACTTCGGCGAAGTGACTCTGCCGCTCGTCGGCACGGTCCATCTGGCCTTCACCAATTCGCACCTGGCGATGACCATCGCCTTCCTCGTGGTGGTGATCTTCTTCCAGCTGGTCACCTCGGGCGCCAAGGTGGTTCCGGGCCGCGGTCAGGCCGTGGGCGAGACCCTGTTCGGCATGATCGACGGCATCGCCGAGTCGATCATCGGCCATGACGGCAAGAAATATTTCCCGTTCGTCTTCACCGTCTTCACCTTCATCCTGGCGATGAATCTGCTGGGCCTGTTCCTCAGCTTCACGGCCACCTCGCAGCTGGCGGTCACCGCCACCTTCGGCGTCATCACCTTCCTGCTGGTCGTCATTATCGGCATCAGGAAGAACGGCCTGAAATTCCTGGCCCTGTTCTGGCCGACCGGCGCGCCGCTGGTCATGCGCCCGATCGTCGGCCTGATCGAGTTCTTCTCCTTCCTGCTGCGTCCCCTGACCCTCACCCTTCGTCTGTTCGGCAACATGATGGGCGGCCACGTCGCCCTGAAGGTCTTCGCCGGCTTCGTCGTCTCGCTGGGCGCCATGGCCGCCGCGGGCGGCTGGGGCTACCTCGGCCTGCCGGGCGCCGCCCTGTCTCTCAGCCTCGTCACCGCCCTGACCGCGCTGGAGTTCCTGGTCGCCTTCCTCCAGGCCTTCGTCTTCGCCGTGCTGACCTGCGTCTACCTGAACGACGTGGTCAACCTGGGCGATCATCACTAATCCACCCGCTTTTTCTCCAACCAACCAACTCTCACAGGACTGAACACCATGGTTGATCCGCAAATCGCCGCCGCCAACGCCGCCGCCATCGTCTCGGCCGGCAACGCCATCGGCGCCGGCCTGGCCATGACCGGCATGATCGGCGCCGGCATCGGCGTCGGCAACATCTTCGGCAACTTCCTCTCGGGCGCCCTGCGCAACCCGTCGGCCGCCGGCTCGCAAATCGGCAACCTGTTCGTCGGCGCGGCCCTGGCCGAAGCCCTGGGCATCCTGTCGTTCGTCATCGGCATCCTGCTCTGGACGTCGGCGAGCTGATTTCGTCCTTCTGATCGAGGGGGCGGTCCGGTTCCGGCCGGATCGCCGCCTCGTTCGCTGACTGACGTAAAGACCGCTCCAACTTCAGGCGACAGATGACCGTATCCGCTCAACCCGCAGTGACTCACGACGCGCCGCCTTCGGTCGCCGTCGCGGACACGCACGCCTCGACCGAAGCCGCCCACGGCGAAGGCGGGGGCGGCCTGCCGCAGTTCGAGTTCCAGCACTGGTTCGGTCAGATCGTCTGGCTGATCTTCCTGTTCGCCCTGCTCTACTGGCTGATGGCCAAGGTCTTCGTGCCGCGTCTGCGCGGCGTCATCGACCAGCGCGCCGCCACCATCTCCGACGCCGTCTCGGCCGCCCGTCAGGTCCAGGCCGAGGCCGCCGGCCAGGCCGAGGCCGCCAAGGCCGAGGTCGAGGCCGCCCGCGCCTCGTCCCGCTCGATGGCCGCCGCCGCCAAGGCGCGGGTCACCGAACAGGCCAACGCCCGCGCCGCCGAGGAAGAAGCCGTCGTCAACGCCCGCATCGCCGAGGCCGAGACCGCCATCGGCAAGACCCGCGACGCCGCCATGACCAATGTCGGCTCGATCGCCTCGGACACGGCCGCGGCCATCGTCGAACGCCTGACCGGCAAGGCGCCCAGCGCCGCTGAAGCCTCCGCCGCTGTGAAGGGCGCCGCCTGATGGAATTCTTCAATCCGCATCTCTACGACCTCGCGAACCCGGAGCTCTGGGTCGCCGCCGGCCTGTTCCTGTTCCTCGGCCTGTGCGTCTTCGTCGGCGTGCCGAAACTGGTCGCCGGCCAGCTCGACGCCAAGGCCGCCAAGATCCAGTCCGAGCTCGACGAGGCCGCCCGCCTCCGCGCCGAGGCCGAGGCCCTGCTGGCCCAGATCCGCGTCGAAAAGGCCGAGGCCGAGGCCCAGGCCGCTGAAATGCTGAGATCCGCCGAGGCCGACGCCCGCGTCATGGAGACCGAGGCCAGGGTCAAGCTCGAGGAAACCCTCAAGCGCCGGCAGGAACTGGCTGAACGCCGCATTGCCCAGGCCGAGGTCCAGGCCTCCGCCGAGGTGAAGGCCGCCGCCGCCGACCTGGCCGCCCGCGCCGCCGAACAGATCCTGACCGCGCGCCTGGCCGGCCAGAAGTCCGACCCCCTGCTCGACGCCGCCATCGCCCAGATCGGCTCACGCCTCAACTAGGCGTCGTCAGCCCCGGAAAGAAAAACGCCCCGCCGCTTCCGGCGGGGCGTTGTCGTTTTCAGTGCGCGGGGGCCGCGCCCGGCATCGCACCGACCCGCTTGTCGCGCTGGACCATCCGTCCGTAGACGTTGCCCAGCACGATCCCGTAGATCGCATGCGTGGCGATCATCCAGGCGAAGGTCCCGAACCCGGCCTGCATGAAGAACATCCCCACGGGCCGGCCTCCAAGCGCGCCGACCGCGGGCGCCACCGTCAGCCCCATCAGGATGAAGGCCCCGATGGCGAAGACGATGCCCTTGGATTCCGGCGTGTCCGTCGGCAGCCGGGGACACAGAACCCCGAAGGCGGGGCCCAGCACGAAGGTCCCGACCAGGAAGTGGGCGACCCAGCCCACCGCCATGGTGTCCGGCATCTGAAGCATGACTGAAAGCAGCCTCGGGAAACTGGCGGCCCAGGGCCCCAGCATCAAGTTCGCGATCTCAAGCACCGAAACCACGATGGTGGCCGCGAAACCTGCGACCAACCCCTTCTGTACGCGTGACATCATGACCGTTAGCGCCTCCCAAACGCTTGTTGTGGCTCAGACTACGCAAGGGAGAGCATACGCCTGCTGAAACAGGCGGCGTTCACTTTGCCGTGCTTCGCAGATGCGAAGCCGGAACCTTATTCGGCGGCGATGTTCGAACCTTCCGGCGCGGTCCAGCGCAACACCGGAGAGCGGGCCGCGCGGGTCTCGTCCAGACGCCGCAGGGGCGCATGGAACGGCGCGCCCTTGAAGCGGTCGACGTCGCCGGCCTTCGCCGCCGTCGCCAGGGCCCGCATCGCCTCGATGAAGCGGTCCAGCTCCTGCTTCGACTCCGTCTCGGTCGGCTCGATCAGCATGGCCCCGTGGACGACCAGCGGGAAATACATGGTCATCGGATGGAAGCCCTCGTCGATCATCGCCTTGGCGAAGTCGAGCGTGGTCACGTCCGTGCCCTTCAGCCATTCGTCGTCGAACAGGGCCTCGTGCATGCACGGACCGTCGGGGAAGGCCGGGCTCATCAGGTCCGACAGGCGGGCCTTGATATAGTTGGCGTTCAGCACCGCATCCTCGGCGACCTGACGCAGGCCGTCCGAGCCGTGGCTCATCATGTAGCTGAGAGCCCGGGTGTACATCCCCATCTGGCCCTGGAAGGCGCACAGCCGGCCAAACGCCTGCGCGGCCTCGTCTTCCTCGCGCTCGATCAGCCGGTAGCCATCCGCATCGTGAACCACCCACGGAGCCGGGGCGAACGGCGCCAGCGCCTCCGACAGCACCACCGGACCCGCGCCCGGTCCGCCGCCACCGTGCGGCGTCGAGAAGGTCTTGTGCAGATTGATGTGCATGGCGTCGACGCCCAGGTCGCCCGGACGCACCCGGCCGACGATGGCGTTGAAATTGGCCCCGTCGCAATAGAAGTAGGCCCCGGCCTCATGCGTCAGGCGGCTGATCTCGAGGATGTCGCGCTCGAACAGGCCGCAGGTGTTGGGGTTGGTCACCATGATGGCGGCGACGTCGTCGCCCAGCTTGGCGGCCAGATCGGCTACGTCGACGCGGCCGTCCTCGGTCTGGGCCACTTCCACCACGGTGTAGCCGACGAAGGCGGCGGTGGCCGGGTTCGTCCCGTGGGCCGAGGTCGGCACCAGCACCTTGCGGCGCTTCTCATGCTGGCCCGAGGCCTCGTGGGCGGCGCGGATGGTCATCAGGCCGCACAGCTCGCCATGGGCGCCGGCTTTCGGAGAAAGCGCGACTGCAGGCATGCCGGTCAGGGTCTTCAGCCAGTGAGCGAGGGTATCCATCAGTTCCAGCGCGCCTTGCACGGTGGACGTCGGCTGCAACGGGTGGATGTCGGCGAAGCCCGGCAGGCGCGCCATCTTCTCGTTCAGGCGCGGGTTGTGCTTCATCGTGCACGAGCCCAGCGGATAGATGGCCAGATCGATCGCGTGGTTCTTCTGCGACAGCCGCACATAGTGGCGCATGGCCTCGGGCTCCGAAAGGCCTGGCAGGCCGATCGGGTCCTTGCGAACCAGGTCACCCAGATCCGAGCCGTCCGTCTTCGGCTCGGGGAGATCGACGCCGGTCTTGCCCCAGCCGTCGCTCTCGAAGATCAGGTGCTCGTTCTGCAGCAAGCCGCGGCCGCCGGTCAGGGTGGCGGGCTTCGACTGGACCGCGTTCGGAGTGGTCGGGCGGCCGACGGTGTTCATCGTGCTCATGTTCCCGGCTCCTTACGCGCAGACCTTGGCGAGCGCGCTCGCCAGGATTTTGATGTCGCCGTCCATGGTCATCTCGGTCGCGGCGACCAGCAGGACGTCATCCATGCCGGCCTCGGGCGCGAGGCGGCTGTAGGGCACGCCCGCGAGAATGCGGTGCTGCGCCAGTTGCTCGACCACCTCGGCGGCGGGCTTCGGCAGCTTCACGGCGAACTCGTTGAAGAAGCGCGTGGTGAGGACCTTGACGCCCGGGATCGCCGCCAGCGCGTCTCGCGTCGCCAGCGCCTTCTCGTGGTTCAGCAAGGCCATCTTGCGCAGCCCCGTCTCGCCCAGCAGGCTCATGTGGATGGTGAAGGCCAGGGTGCACAGGCCCGAGTTGGTGCAGATGTTCGACGTCGCCTTGTCGCGGCGGATGTGCTGCTCGCGCGTCGACAGGGTCAGGACGAAGCCGCGCTCGCCGTCGGCGTCGACCGTCTCGCCGGTCAGGCGGCCGGGCATCTGGCGCACCAGCTTTTCGCGGCAGGCGAACAGGCCGACGTAGGGGCCGCCGTAGTTGAGGGCGTTGCCGATCGACTGGCCCTCGGCGGCGACGATGTCGGCCCCCATCTCGCCCGGCGACTTCAGCAGGCCCATCGACACGGCCTCGGTGACCACCACGATCAGCAGGGCGCCGGCGGCGTGGGCGGCTTCGGCGATTTTCGTCACGTCCGTCGCCGTGCCGAAAACGTTCGGGGTCTGGACCACGACGCAGGCGGTGTCGGGCCCGATGCGGGCGATGACGTCGGCCTCGGCGTCGACCGCGGCGGCCAGCACCTCGGTCTCGACGCCGACGGCGTGGACCACGGTCTCGGTGGCGCGGACATAGTGCGGATGCACCCCGCCCGAGATCACGGCCTTGTTGCGGCGGGTCACGCGGGTCGCCATCAACACGCCCTCGGCCATGGCGGTCGAGCCGTCGTAAAGGCTGGCGTTGGCCACCGGCATGCCGGTCAGGTTCGCGACCTGGGTCTGGAACTCGTACAGATACTGCAGCGTGCCCTGGGCGATCTCGGGCTGATAGGGCGTGTAGCTGGTCAGGAACTCCGACCGCTGGATCACATGGTCCACCGTGGCCGGGACGTGGTGCTTGTAGGCGCCGGCCCCGCAGAAGAATGGCACGGAGCCCGCCGAGGCGTTCTTCGCCGCCATGGCCCCCAGCGCCCGCTCGACCTCAAGCTCGCCCGCCACGCGCGGCAGGTCGACGAAGCCGTCGCGGCGGGCGGCCTTGGGCACGTCCACGAACAGGTCGTCGATGGATTTGGCCCCGATGGCCGCCAGCATGGCGGAGCGGTCGTCGGGCGTGAGCGGGAGGTAGCGCATGGCGGGGAGATCCGTGCGGGAGGGAAGGGGCTTAGAGCGTCGCCAGGAAGGCGTCGTAGGCGGCGCGGTCCATCAGGCCTTCGGTCGAGGCGTCGGACACCTTGATCTTCGCGAACCAGCCTTCGCCTTCGGGATCGGCATTGACGGTTTCCGGCGCGGAGGCGAGGGCGGCGTTGCCCTCGATCACCTCGCCCGACACCGGGGCGTAGACGTCCGAAGCCGCCTTGACGCTCTCGACGACGGCGAAGCTGTCGCCCTTGGAAACCGACTTGCCGGCGTCCGGCGTCTCGACGAACACCACGTCGCCGAGAGCGTCAGCGGCGTGTTTGGAGATTCCGACGGTGGCGACATCGCCGTCGAAGCGAACCCACTCGTGATCCTTGGAGAAATGCATCGATCCAGTCCTCAGGCTTTTGGTTTGCGGTAGTAGCGTTGGGCGACGAAGGGCATGGCGACGACCTCGGCCGCGGCGGGTTTGCCGCGCACGAGGACCTTCAGGTCGGTCCCGAGTTCGGCGAACTGCGGCGGCACATAGCCCATGGCGATGTTGCGGCCCAGCGTCGGGGACGGTCCGCCCGAGGTGACCTGACCGATGACCTTGCCGTCCATGTCGGCGATCTCGGCGCCTTCGCGCGCCGGGGCGCCTTCCTTGACGCTCAGGCCGATGCGGACCCTCGATGGGCCGTCGGCCAGTTCCTTCAGGATGCGGTCGGCGCCGTTGAAGTCGGCGCGCTCCTTGCGCGACTTCGACAGGGCGAAGGTCAGGGCCCCTTCGACCGGGCTGGTCGAGGCGTCGATGTCATGACCGTGCAGCGGCAGTCCGGCTTCCAGCCGCAGGCTGTCGCGGGCGCCGAGGCCGATCGGCTTGACGCGGGCGTCCTTGAGAATGGTGTTCCAGATGCGTTCGGCGTCGGCGTTCGGCACGGAGATCTCATAGCCGTCCTCGCCGGTGTAGCCCGAGCGGGAGACGAAGCAGTCGACCCCGAACAGCACCAGCCGGGCGCAGTCCATGAAGCCGAACTCGGCCAGCACCGGCTCATGGGCGGCCATCACCTCGGCGGCCTCGGGACCCTGGATGGCGATCAGGGCGCGGTCGGACAGCACCGTCAGCCTTGCGTCGCCCTGGAGGTTCGCTTCCAGGAAGGCGAAGTCGGCGTCCTTGTTGCCGGCGTTGACCACGACATAGAGGCCGTCATGGTCGGGGCGACCCGCCATCAGGTCGTCCATGATCCCGCCCTCGGCGTTCAGCAGCAGGCTGTATTTCTGCCGGCCGGCCTTGAGGATCGCATAGTCGCCGGGCACGAAGCGCTCGAACTGGGCCGTGGCGTCCTCGCCGGTGATCTTGCACTGGCCCATGTGCGAGACGTCGAACAGGCCGGCGTGTTCGCGGGTCCAGCGGTGCTCGGCCAGCACCCCTTCGTACTGGACCGGCATGTCATAGCCGCCGAAGCCCACCATGCGGGCGCCCAGGGCGCGGTGCGCGGCGTTGAGGGGCGTGGTCTTGAGGATTTCGTCGGTCATGTTCAGGCCTTCGCGGTCGCGTCTTGAGGCGGAAAGCTCCGCCGTCCTCGCGCCCCCGCTGTCCTGAAGCCTGAGAGATTCCGGCGCCTGAAGTGAGGCGTCTTGCTCCGTCGGCGCGCTCGCAGGGAGCGACTTTCCAGCGTCCGTATGTCCTCGCGGTCCGTTTGCCTGAGCGTTTCCGGGGCGGTTGCGCCTTCGGCTCCGGACCCCTCGAAAGGGCTCCGATCTCTCCCGCGAGAGCGCCGCGACCTAGGCCCCGACTCCGGGTCGCTGTCAAGCGGAACGGGCGGCGTATGCCTCGACTTCGGCGATTCGCGCGGCCTTGTCGGCCTCGGTCAGGAACGCGCCCTCGAAGCTGTTGCGCGCCAGCAGGGTGACCTGGTCCCGGGTCAGGCCGACGGCCTGCGCGAGCTGGCGATAGTTCTCGTTCACATAGCCGCCGAAATAGGCCGGATCGTCCGAGTTGAGCGTCACGTGCAGACCGCGGCGGAGCATCTCCGGCACGGGGTGGTCCTTCAGGTCCCTGACCACGCAGAGCTTCAGGTTCGAAAGCGGGCACACCGTCAGTGTCATCCGTTCGTCCGCCAGCCGCTCGACCAGGCGCGGATCCTCCATCGACCGGTTGCCGTGGTCCATCCGGTCGATGTGCAGCACGTCCAGCGCCTCCCACACATAGGCCGGGGGGCCTTCCTCGCCGGCGTGCGCCACCCGTTTCAGCCCCATATGGCCGGCGCGCTCGAACACATGGCGGAATTTCGAGGGCGGATGCCCGACCTCCGACGAATCCAGCCCCACCCCCGCGATCCGGTCCAGCCACGGCTCCGCCGCCTCCAGCGTGCGGATGGCGGCCGCCTCGTCGAGATGCCGCAGGAAGCAGAGGATCAGTTTCGAGCTCACGCCCAGTTCGGCCTCGGCCGCCTTCATCCCGCTCAACAATCCGTCCGCCGCCACGCCGAAGGGCAGGCCGCGATCAGTGTGGGTTTGGGGGTCGAAGAATATCTCGGCGTGCCGGACGTTGTCGGCCGCGGCCCGGCGGAAGTAGGCGAAGGCCAGGTCGTGGAAATCCTGCTCGGTCTGCAGCACCGCGGCCCCGGCGTAATAGATGTCGAGGAAGTCCTGCAGGTTCGAAAAATCATAGGCCGCGCGCACGGCCCCGACGCTGTCGAACGGGATGGCGACCTTGTTGCGCCGCGCCAGTTCGAACATCAGCTCGGGCTCGAGGCTGCCCTCGATATGCAGGTGCAGCTCGGCCTTGGGCAGGCCGGCGATATAGGCGTCGAGCGACATGGACGGCTCCGGGAACGGGCCGGCAGACTAGCCTACATCCGCTCCGGCGTCTCGATGCCCAGCAAACGCAGGGCCGTCTCCAGCTGGTCCAGCGCCGCCTTCGACAGCGCCAGCCGCGAACCCCTCGTCGCCTCGTCCGGCGCGATCAGCACCGGGCAGGCGGCATAGAATTTCGAGAAGCTCTGCGCCAGACGGTATGCGTGCTCGGCCACGACGTGCGGCATCCGCTTGTCATAGGCCTCGGCCACCGCCTGCGAGAAGGCGTCCAGCGTCAGGGCCAGATCGCGCTCGGCCGGTTCGGCGATGACGATGGGCCCGGGCGTCGCGCCCTGGTCCGCGCCCTTGCGCAGCAGGGATTTGATGCGCACCGCCTGGTACAGCAGATAGGGGCCCGTCTTGCCTTCGAAACTGATGAAGCGGTCGAGGTCGAAGACGTAGCTGGTGGTCCGGCTGTTCGACAGGTCGGCGAACTTCAGCGCCGCCACCGCCACCTTGTGGGCGATGGCCTCGAACCCGGCCTCGCTCAGGTCTTCGCCCAGATGCGCCTCGTGCAGCCGTTCCCGTGCCTTCTCCACAGCCATTGTGATCAGGTCGTGCAGCTTCAGGACGCCGCCCGCGCGGGTCTTGAACGGCTTGCCGTCCGGCCCGTTCATGGTGCCGAAGCCGAGGTGGTCCAGCGAGCCCTCGGCGGCGTAGCCTGCCAGATAGGCCGCCCGGAACACCTGTTCGAAATGCTCGGCCTGGCGCTCGTCGACGACGTACAGGATCAGGTCGGGGTCGATGGCCTTGCGGCGGTCCAGGATGGTGGCCAGGTCGGTCGTGCCGTACATGGCCGAGCCTTCCGAGCTGATCACCAGCAGCGGCGGAGGGCTGGGCGCCTCGATCACCGAGCCGTCGGCCAGCTTCTTCTTGCGGGTCTCGCCCGGTCGGGCGACGTGCACCACGCGCGCGCCATCGTCCTCGACCAGCAGACCGGTCTTCTCGAGGTGGGCGATCATCTCGGCCATCACGGGGTCGGCGTCGCTCTCGCCGTTCCACAGGTCGAAGGTCACGCCCAGGGCCCCGAACTCGCGCTCCAGCGCCGTCCTGCTGACGGCGACGAAATGGGCCCAGAGGGCGCGGTAGCCGGGACGTCCGCCCTGAAGTTCCGCCGTCGCCTTGCGGGCGCGGTCCCTGAAGCCGGCGTCTTCCTTGGCCATGGCCGCGGCGGCGGGATAGAGGCGCTCGAGATCCTCGAGCGTGACCGGGCTCTCCGCCGGGAACGGCCCGTCGCCCCCGGCGAGGAAGCCGGCGGCCTTGCCCTCGTCGCCCACGGCGACGATCAGCAGACCCATCTGGAAACCCCAGTCGCCGAAATGGGCGTCGCCCCAGACGGTGTCGCCGCGGAAGCGGAACAGCCGCTTCAGGCTTTCGCCGATGATGGACGAACGCAGGTGGCCGACGTGCATCGGCTTGGCCACGTTGGGCCCGGCGAAATCGATGACGACCTTGCGCGGCGCGGCGACCGTCGACGCCCCCGAATGGTCCACGTCGGCGGCGACCTCGGCGGCCCGCGCCGACAGGGCGGCGTCCGCCAGCTTCAGGTTGATGAAACCCGGTCCGGCCACTTCGACCGAGGCCAGGCGCGGGTCGCCGGCCAGCCGCTCGGCGACCCGGGTCGCCAGCTCGCGCGGGTTGGCCTTCAGCGCCTTGGCGGCGGCGAGGGCCCCGTTCGACTGGAAGTCGGCAAGGTCCGGCCGGTCAGAGGGGGTCACACGGGCCAGCGAGGGATCCACGCCTTCGGCGGCGAAGGCGGTCCCGACCGCCTCGCCCAGGACAGTTCTGAGGTCGGTCATTTTACTGGGCCGGGGGAGGCGTGGTCGCCGGCGTGCCTGCATTGACGCGGAACCGGCTGCCCGAGCGGTTGAACTCGGCCATCTGCGGCGTCACGTCGAAGCCGACCAGGATTTCGAAATGGTCGCCGCTGGTCGTGGCTTCGGCGCGCGGGATGACGATGGTCTGATCCTGGGTCACCGTGGCCGTCTGGGCGCCGTCAAAGTCCACCGGCAGGTCGAAATATTCCTTGGCCAGGATGGCCCGGTTCCGCTCGGTCACGGCGATCCAGTAGCGATAGGTGCGGCCGTCCCCCTGGGCCTGCGGTCCACGGCCCAGGTTGAACAGGACGCGCATCTCGACCGTGATCGGCTCGTCGTTCTGGTAGCCGCAGTCCGACACCAGACCTTCGATCTCGCCGGTGTAGCCGACGTTGGCGGCGGCCACCCGGTCGCCGGTAAGCTCGACATAGCGGGCCGCGTCGTACAGCACCTTCACATAGGGGCAGGGGCCGGCGGCGGCGCGCTGGCGCAGCGGCGCGATGCGGGGCGGCCGCGGCTTGTCGTCCTGTTCGCCCGCCTGTGGCTGGTCCTGACCAGGCCGGCCGGCCTGCCCCGGCTGTTGTCCGGACGAATACTGGGCATTGGCGGCCGTCGGCGCGGCTGCGACCGTGATCGCGGCGGCGGCGAGGGCCGAGGCCAGGGAAACCTTGAGGACGCGACGCATGCAGTGGTCTTCCGGAAACGAGGAGGTGCGGCGACAGCCCGACGCCGGGCGGCACGCTCGCCGCTGATAGCGGCTAAACAGAGGCGCGGCAAACCCGCCCGCTCGGAAACCCGGGCCCGGATGCAGGTGGCGGCGAGGGCCTCGAACGACTAGGTTCCGGCCATGATCGTTCACACGCCCATTCGCCCGGCCGACAAGCGCGCCCTGACCGTACGTCTGGCCACGCCGCGCGGCTTCTGCGCGGGCGTCGACCGGGCCATCCAGATCGTCGAGCGGGCGATCGGGAAATACGGCGCACCGGTCTATGTGCGGCACGAAATCGTCCATAACCGCCATGTGGTGGAGCGGCTGAAAGCCATGGGCGCGATCTTCGTCAAGGAGCTGGACGACTGCCCCGATGACCGGCCGGTGGTCTTCTCGGCCCACGGGGTGCCCAAGTCGGTTCCGGCCACGGCCCGGGCGCGCGAGATGCTGTATCTCGACGCCACCTGCCCGCTGGTCTCCAAGGTTCATGTCGAGGCCGAACGCCACCACGCCGCGGGTCGCCACATCATCCTGATCGGCCACGCCGGCCATCCAGAGGTGGTCGGCACCATGGGTCAGCTGCCCCCGGACGCCATCAGCCTCGTCGAAACCGTGGCCGACGCCGAGGCTTTCCAGCGTCCCGGCGACGCTCTGCTGGCCTACGCCACCCAGACCACACTGTCGGTCGACGACACCAGCGAGATCCTCTCGGTCCTGAAGCGCCGCTTCCCCGAACTGCCCGATCCGCACAAGGAAGACATCTGCTACGCCACCACCAACCGCCAGGA
This sequence comes from Brevundimonas sp., assembly GCF_029946145.1. Classification (GTDB taxonomy): domain Bacteria; phylum Pseudomonadota; class Alphaproteobacteria; order Caulobacterales; family Caulobacteraceae; genus Brevundimonas. The sequence goes on along the minus strand of NZ_JAQSDY010000025.1, from coordinate 67,382 downwards.
GGCGGTCAAGCGTCTGGGCGCAGGATGCGATCTGGTGCTGGTGGTCGGGTCGGCCAACTCATCCAACTCCGTGCGACTGGTCGAGGTGGCGTTGCGGGCCGGGGCCCGTGACGCGCGTCTGGTCGATGACGCGGCCCAGGTCGACTGGTCGTGGCTGGACGGCGTTTCGACCCTCGGCATCACCGCCGGCGCCTCGGCCCCCGAACGTCTGATCGAGGAACTGATCGATGCTGTTCGCGCCCGCTTCGACGCCACGGTGGTGGAGGACGATGGCGAACGCGAGACCGTCGCCTTCAAACTGCCTCGCCTGCTGACGGCCTAGGCGCCGGCGGGCGGCCTTGCGCAAGCGGAGCCTTTGGCCTTGGCTGGCGTTACCGTCGGACCCAACCGTGGAGCTTCCATGCGCCGTCTTCGCAACGCCTGCACGATCGTCTCGACCCTGGCCCTGATCGCCGCCGCCGGATGTACGCAGGAAGCCGAGGCTCCGCCCACCGCTCCCGTGGAGCCGATTCCCGCGCCCGCCGGACCCATGGCGGCCCCGATCAGCTATGCTTGCGAAAGCGGCCAACCGGTTACCGTCGCCTATCCTGACACGGCGACGGCTCAACTGACCTGGAGAGGGCAGACCTACCTGCTCCGCACTGTCCAGGCTGCCTCGGGGGCGCGCTTCACCGGTTCCGGCATGGAATGGCAGACTGCCACCGCAGCGGGGCAGGAGAGCGCGACCCTCAGCCGCCTCGGCCCCAATCAGGACGTCGGCGTCGCCGTGCTGGAGCGTTGCAGCCGCCCGTCGTCGGGCCCGGTCGCGCCCGGCCCTGTCGCGGTCGGCGACACCCTGCCCGGCGGTCCGTTGCCGCCCGCGGCCGCGCCCTGCAAGGGGCCGCAGCTGAAGCTGTCGGCGGACGGCGGCGATGCCGGCATGGGTCACCGTGTCACGATCGTGGGCGTGCAGAACGTCGGCGCCCAGGTCTGCAGCCTGACCGGCTATCCGACGGTGACGCTGCAGGATGCGCGCGGCCGCGACCTGACGACCGTCCGCTCGGAACAGAACCCCGGCAGCTATCTGCGCGCGGGCCAGTCGCCCACGCCGGTCACGCTCCAGCCGCAGGCCAAGGCCTTCTTCGACCTGGCCTGGACCGTGGTTCCGAACGAGACGCTGGGCGAGACGGTCTGTCCGAACGCCACCCGCATCCGCGCCGTCGCGCCGGGCGACACCTCGCCCGCGACCCTGGCCCAGACCTTCACTCCGTGCGGCCGCCGCGTTCAGGTCAGCCCCTTCCGGGCGGTGGCCGAACCGACGCCGACGCCTTGAGGCCCCGGGCGCCGGAGCGGCGCGCCAACCTCGCATGGCGAGAGGTCATTCATCCTTGTTAAGGCTGAAGATTTCTCGCCATCTCGCCTTTTTATCCAGCAGTGCCCGGGCCGGGGCTAGAATAGGGACATGGGCAGTGGTGAAGACAGACCGGAGATGGGATTGGCGCGGTTTGGCGCGTTTGGCGCCCCGTTTTCGCAAAACCATGCCAGGCCTCCGTCCGGCCATCTCGATGATTTCCGGGCTTCAAGCCGCGACGAAATTGGCCTAGCGGAGCGCCCATGACAGCGACCTTCTACGACCGCGTGCGCGCGGAACTCGCCGACATCGACGCCCAGGGGCTGACCAAGCCCGAGCGGATCATCGCCTCCCGACAGGGCCCGGTGATCAGGGTCGGCGGCCGCGAGGTTCTGAACTTCTGCGCCAACAACTATCTCGGCCTCGCCGGCGACGATCGCGTCGCCCGGGCGGGAATCACGGCGCAGGAGCGGTGGGGTGCGGGCACGGCCTCGGTCCGCTTCATCTGCGGCACGCTCGAGATCCACAAGGAGCTGGAACGGTCGATCGCCGACTATCTCGGCTTCGAGGATACGATCCTGTTCGCCGCCGCCTTCGACGCCAACGGCGGGATCTTCGAACCCCTGTTCGGAGAAGAGGACGCCATCGTCTCCGACAGCCTGAACCACGCGTCGATCATCGATGGCGTGCGGCTGTGCAAGGCGAAACGCTATCGCTTCCTGACCTCCGACATGAACGACCTCGAGGCGAAGCTGAAGGAGGCCCGCGCCGCCGGGGCCCGCAACATCGTCATCGCCACCGACGGCGCCTTCTCGATGGACGGCTATATCGCAAAGCTGAAGGACATTCGGGCGCTGGCCGACAAGTATGAAGCGTTGATCATGGTCGACGACTGCCACGCGACCGGCTTCATGGGTCCGCAAGGCCGCGGCTCATACGCCCACCACGGGGTCGAGGTCGATTTCGTCACCGGCACCTTCGGCAAGGCGCTGGGCGGCGCCATGGGCGGATTCATCTGCGCGACGGCCGAGGTCGTGGCTCTGCTGAAACAGCGGGCCCGGCCCTATCTCTTCTCCAACGCCCTGGCCCCGGCCGTCTGCGGCTCCAGCCTCGAGGCCATCCGCATCGCCGGCGGCGACGAGGGCGACGCCCTGCGCCAACAGCTGTTCGCCAACGCCGTCCGCTATCGCGCCGCCATGACCGAGGCCGGCTTCACCCTGTTGCCGGGCGAGCACCCGATCATTCCGGTCATGCTGGGCGATGCGAAACTGGCCCAGGATTTCGCCGCCCGGGCGCTGGAGCTCGGCGTCTATGTCATCGGCTTCAGCTTCCCGGTGGTGCCGCGCGGCCAGGCCCGCATCCGCACCCAGATGTCGGCGGCGCACACCTTCGAACAGATTGATCAAACGGTCGCGGCGTTCACGACGGCCGGCAGGGAATTGGGAGTTATCTGATGGCGGACACCATGAAGGCCCTGGCCAAGACGAAGCCCGGCGTCGGCCTCGAACTGATCGACGCCCCGATCCCCGTCGCGGGCGATGAGGACGTACTGATCCGGGTCAGGCGCACGGCCGTCTGCGGCACCGACATCCACATCTGGAACTGGGACGAGTGGAGCCAGAAGAACGTGCCCGTGCCGATGATCACCGGCCATGAATTCTCGGGCGAGATCGTCGCCATCGGCAAGGATGTCGACCGCCGCCTCAAGCTTGGTCAGCGGGTCTCGGCCGAAGGTCACGTCATCGACCTGAACTCGGAAGCGGCCCGGGCCGGTCACTTCCACCTCGACCCTGACACCCGCGGCATTGGCGTGAACCGCCAGGGCGCCTTCGCCGAGTTCGTCGTCGCACCGGCCTTCAATGTGATCGAACTGCCCGACGACGTGCCTTTCGAGATCGGCGCCATCCTCGATCCGTTCGGCAACGCCGTGCACACGGCGCAGCAGTTCGACCTGCTGGGCGAGGATGTGCTGGTCACCGGGGCCGGCCCCATCGGCATGATGGCCGCCGCCGTCGCCCGCCACGCCGGCGCCCGCACCGTCGTTCTGACCGACATCAACGACTTCCGCCTGGAACTGGCGCAGAAGGTCGCGCCGGGCGTGCGGACGGTGAACACGACACGGGAGGACCTGCACGACGTCATGCACGAGCTGGGTCTCAAGGTCGGCTTCGACGTTGCGCTGGAGATGTCGGGCTCGCCGATCGCCTTCAAACAGTGCGTCGACACCCTCATCATGGGCGGCGGCATGGCCATGCTGGGCATTCCGTCCAGGCCGATGGAAACCGACTGGGGCGCCATCATCCTCAAGGCCCTGACCATCAAGGGCGTCTACGGCCGCGAGATGTTCACCACCTGGCGCAAGATGCTGGGCCTGCTCAAGGCCGGCCTGGACCTGACCCCGCTGATCACGCACCAGATGAGCTACGAACGCTTCGAGGAGGGCTTCGAGGCCATGCGTTCGGGCCAGTCCGGCAAGGTGGTTCTGAACTGGGACAAGGCGGCTTAGGGCTCCAACCCATGTCCGCCCCCGGCGTCATCACGGCCTTTCTGGAAGGCGAGGGTCGGGACGCGCGAGGCCGAACCCTGTTCGACGTCCTGGCCATGGACAACGCCGCGCTGGAGAGCCACCACGACTTCATCCAGTGGCTTTTCCCGCTGCGGGAGCCTTCGCGGGCCGTGCCGGATGCGCCCGTGCTGACCGACGCCGACGTCGAGACGATCAGGGAGTCGGGCATGGCCCAGATCGCCCTCGCCGCCGCGACGGACCGGATGGACGCCTTCTACCGCGCCACCCACGACTGGCTGATGCCCAACGACCACAACCACCTGCGGATCACCCGGATCATCCGGTCGCTGAGGCTGCTGGTCGGCGACAATGAGGCGGACGCCTTCAAGGCCGCGATCCTGTCGCGGGTCGAGACGACCCGGGCGCCGGTGAGCGCCCGCAGCCGCGGCTACTGGATGACGGCCTGAAGCGTCAGGCGGCTGCCGGCTCGCCCTTCCTCAGAGTCGCCATGAAGACGATGATGACGAACAGAAGCATCGACGTGACCAGCATGATCTCCGAGGCGATCATCGCCGGCATGAAAACCGGCCTGCCGAGCAGCATCAGGCTCAGACACGGCATCAGAATCAGGAAGCCCAGCACAGACAGGACGAAATGCACCTTGGGCAACCAGCCCTGCGCCGCCGCCGGGAACGACCGGTAGAACAGGCCGAACAGCATCATGGACGCAAAGCCGATCAGGTTGATGTGGGCGTGCACCGGCCTCAGCACGAAGTCCTGGTTCGCGCCCATCCAGACGCCGAGCGACATGCCGACCAGGGCCGACAATACGCCGAGGCGCAGAAAATTATTCGAAACTGACATTAGCCTGGATCCCTCCGACAAAGGGCGGTTTCATAAACCGCCGTTTTCCCCGAATCCTAGTTACAACGTCGTCAGGTCAATGTCTTGATCAAGGCCTTTTCAAACCCCGCGGCGTCAGATCCGGGCAGGTTGCCGGCCAGTTCACCGCTCTCGAACAGCTCGAACACCTTCGGATGGACATAGGACGACCGGCACACCGTCGGCGTATTGCCCAGCAGACCCGCGACCGCCTTCACGCAGACGGTGACCTTGAGCTTCGCCTCGGTCGGAGAAGCAGGCGGCTCCATCTCTCGCAGCGCCCGGGCGGCCGAGACGGTGCCGGCCCAGGTGCGAAAATCCTTGGCCGAAAACTGGTCCCCCATGGCCTCCCGGATATAGGCGTTCACGTCGTCCGAAGTGATTGCGCCCAGCTGGCCGTCGGCGTCGCGGTATTTGAACAGCTGCTGGCCCGGCAGCTCCCGCAGCGACCGCACCACGGTCGCGAGGCGGCGGTCCCGCACCTTCACCTCATGCTCAACCCCGCTCTTGCCCTTGAAGGCGAAGGTCAGGGCGTGGCCGTCGACGTCGAGATGCCGCTTGTTCAGCGTGGTCAGGCCATAGGAGCGGTTCTGTCTGGCGTACTGGGCGTTGCCGACCCGGATCAGGGTGATCTCCAGCAGCCGGACGGCGGTGGCCAGCACCTTGTCCCGCGACACGCCGCGCCTGTTCAGGTCGGACTCGACCCGCTTGCGCAGCCGCGGCAAGACCCTGGCGAAAACCGGGAGGCGTTCGAACTTGGTCTCGGACGCGTGGCTGCTCCAACCCTCATGATAGCGGTACTGTTTGCGGCCCTTTGCGTCCCGCCCCATGGCCTGGATGTGGCCCGAGGCGCGCGGGCAGATCCAGACGTCGGTCCAGGCCGGGGGAATGGCGAGGGCTCGAAGACGCGCAAGGGTCGGCTTGTCACGGATCAGCACGCCGCTGGCGTCATGATAGCTGAAACCCTTGCCCGAAGCAGTGCGCCGGATGCCCGGATGTTCGTCGCTACACCAGGTCAGGCCTCGCGGAATCTCGCGCGTCGCATCGGTGGCGGTCACGCCTCGACCTCGCGCGGGTCGAGCCCCCTGCAGACGCCCCCGGCCGCGGCCCGGGGCGGCTTGCGTCGGCGGTCGGACAGGACGGGATGGGCGATCATTCTTCACTCCGGGTCGCGTCGCCGAACGACGGACGGGCGCGGACGGTTCCCGCCCGCCCTTGACCGCGGCGGCCAAGCGGAGGACGGAGGCCCCATGAACTACCGCCACAGCTTTCACGCCGGAAATTTCGCCGATCTGGTCAAGCACGCCCTGCTGTTGTGGCTGCTCGAACGGGGACAGGCCGACGGCCCCCTGACGGTCATCGACACCCATGCCGGCGCGGGTCTCTACGACCTGACCGGCGACGCGGCTCGCTCGAAGGAGGCCGAGGCCGGGATCGCCCGATTGATGGCGGCCGAGGGGCGGCCACCCCTGATCGAGGCCCTGGCCGCCGCGGTGGCGCGGCTGAACCCGCAGGGCGGAGCGGCCCTCTATCCCGGCTCGCCCCTGCTGGTCGCCCGGATGCTGAGGGACGACGACCGCTATGTCGGTTTCGAACTGAACCCGCCGGTGCTGGACCTGCTGATCGCGGCGCTGGAGCCCTTCCCCGAAGCGGCGGCCGAGGGCGGGGACGGCTATGACCAGGCGCGGGCCTGGGCGGCCGAGGCGACCGGGCCGCTGGTGCTGATCGATCCGCCGTTCGAGAAGCCCGACGACTATCTCCGCGCCGCCGACACGGGCGCCGCCATCGTCCGCGCCGACGCCCGGGCCACGGTGGCGATCTGGACGCCGCTGAAGGATCTGGAGACCTTTGACGGCTTCCTGCGCCGCCTCGACCAGGCGGGAGCCCAGCGCGTGCTGGTGGCCGAGGCGCGCCTGCGCCCGCTGACCGATCCGATGCGGATGAACGGCTGCGCGGTGGTGATCCTGAACCCTCCGGCCGGAGCCGAGGCAGCGGCGCGCGAGGTTTGTGGCTGGGTCGTGAAGACCTTGGGCGAGGCCGGGGCCAGGGCCGACGTCTGGTTCACCTGAGTCTATTCGAAGACTTCGCCCGCCTCGTACAGGTGAGGCTCGAAGGTCGCGATGGCCATGACCGGCTCCATGGCCGCGTTGACCGCCGGCAGGCGGGTCATGGCCTTCCAGTCCTCGCGGGTCCGCCAGACGGCGTGCACAGCCGCCACCTTGCCGTTCAGACCGCGGTGCAGAGTGGCGGACAGGAAACCTTGGGCTCCTCTCTGGGTGCGGACCATGACGGTCAGCAGCTCCATCAGCACGTCCATCTTCGCCGGCTCGCAGCGATAGACGTTGATCAGAACCACGGGATCTTTGTCGGACATGGCGGGCGTCTAGCGGATCGCGAGCGAAGAGTCTCACGGTCTCGGTCCGGGGCCATTCGGGGCGCGGCGAGCGGCCCGCGACAGCGCGTCCTGGCTGAATCGTCGTTCGCTAAACCTTGCTCAACACATGCCGTGCGACGAAGGGGGACGCAGTCGGAATTTGTATGTTGCCTATCCGTGTCGTTGTCGCGCTTCTGGCCGCAGCCGTCGTTTCGGGCGGCGCGCCAGCCGTGCTGGCCCAGCCGGCCGTGTCGACAACCCAGGCCGCGCCCGACGACGCCCTGCGGCTGGCCCGATTCGTAGAGGCGCGGGCCGGATCCACTGACTTCGCGGCGCTGGACCGGTTCGGCCAGGCCGCCATGCGCCGGACCGACCGTGAAGGGCTGAACCGGCTCTACCACGTGACCTGGACGATCCTGAACCAGGGCGACTTCGACAAGGCCTCCCTCTGGAACCGTCGGCTGACCGAAGCGGCGCAGCGTCAGGGCGACGACCGGTACCAGGACATCGCCCGCCTCAACGCCCTGGCCATCCGCTATGATCAGGGCGACGCCAGCGTTACGGCCGAGATGCGTAGGACGGCGGAAACGGGCGAGGACTGGTTTGTCAGCACCCACGCCGCCCGTCTGACGGCCCTGGCCCTTATCGACGAGGGCAAGGTCGGGGAGGGGCTGGAAATGCTGGCCCAGGCGCAGGCCAATATTCCGGAGAACGATCCCTTCGCCGCGACGGCCCAGGCCGGGATCTGGGAAGTGACGGGCATGGGGCTGAAGCAGCTCAATGATGTCACGGGGGCGGCGGATGCGTTCCGCAAATTCGAGATCGACTACTCCAATCCTGCCTACCCCCGTCCGGATTTTGACAGCCTGTACAACCTGGCCATGATGGCGGTGAAGGTCGGCGACGGAGATCGCGCGGCCCGGTTTTTCGCCGCGCATCACCGATTGACCCAGCGGGCGGGACTGACGACGCTGTCGGTGTATGACGCCAGCCTCTGCGCCACGGTCGCCAACGCGCGAAACGAGCCCCACGCGGTCCTGGCCTGTCTTGAGCCGTACGGCGAATCTCTCGGCGAAGCCGCGTTCGTGGCGGCGGACGCCTTGCCTCTGCGGGCGATCGCCCGGGCCCGGACCGGGCAGATCGCGGGCGCCCGTCGCGACGTGGACGCACTGCGCCGGCTTGAAGTCGAGACGGGCATCCAGTCCGAGGTCGACCACGTGGAGGCCGAGGTGCTGTTCGCGGAAGGCCGGCACGAGGCGGCGTTCCGCATGCTGAGAACGCATATGCTGGAGAGCGAAATCGCCGCGGCCCGCAGCTACAGCGCCGGTATTCACCAGGTGACGGGCGATATGCAGCAGCAGCTGGCCGAGCGCCGGCGCCAGCTGGAGACGGCGCGGTCCAATACCGGCCTGCAGCGCGCGATCATCGGCATCGGCGTGATCTTCCTGCTGTTCGCCGGAGCCACCCTGATCTGGCAGTCCCGGCAGGGCCGGCGTCTGCGCGTGGCCCAGCGCCGGGCGGAAGAGGCGAACCGGGCCAAGAGCGAATTCCTGGCCAATATGAGCCACGAGATCCGCACGCCCCTGAACGGGGTGGTGTCGATGGCCGACACCCTGGCGCGCCGTGAATTGGAGCCGGAAGAACACGAGATGGTCGACCTGATCCGGTCGTCCGGGGCGACGCTGGAGCGGCTGCTGTCCGACATTCTCGACAGCGCCAAGATCGAGTCGGGCCAGCTGACGTTCGAGCCGGCGCCTTTCGATCTGGAGCAGTCGGTCAAAGACGTCGCCGCCCTGTGGCGGGTCAAGGCCGAGGACCAGGGCGTGGCCATGGTGGTCGAGTTCGACGAGGCGCTGGCCGGCCTGGTCCTCGGCGACACGGTGCGCCTGCGGCAGGTGCTGACCAACCTGGTCAGCAATGCGCTGAAATTCACCTCCTCGGGCTCTGTGCGACTGTCGGTGATGTCGACGCCGGACGGGCGGGCCGTCTTCCGGGTCACCGACACGGGCGTGGGCTTCGATCCCGATCAGAAGGGCCGCATCTTCCGCCGCTTCCAGCAGGCCGACGGCTCGATCACGCGCCGCTACGGCGGCACCGGCCTGGGGCTGACCATCTCGAACGCCCTGGTCGAACTGATGGGCGGAACGGCGCTGGACTGCGACAGCACGCCGGGCACGGGCTCGACCTTCTGGTTCGAGATTCCGATGCCGCGGGTCAGCGGGATCGCGAGCGGGGTGGAACCGATCGCCGCGAGGGACATCACCACCACGCCGCTGCGCATCCTGCTGGCCGACGATCACCCGGCCAACCGCAAGGTGGTCGAGATCATGCTGGCCGCCACGGCGATGCAATTGACGGCGGTCGAGGATGGACAGCAGGCGGTGCAGGTATTCGCCGCCGGCGAGTTCGATCTCGTCCTGATGGACATGCAGATGCCGGTCATGGACGGGCTGACGGCGACGCGCGCGATCCGCGCCCTGGAAGCGGAGCGGGGCCTGACGCGGACGCCGATCGTGATGCTGACCGCCAACGCCATGGCCGAACACGTGGCGTCCGGCCGCGCCGCGGGGGCCGACGGCCACCTGACCAAGCCGGTGACCCTGGTCAGCCTGTTCGACGCCATCGCCTCGGCGCTCGACGGCGGGACGCACCGCGAGGCGGCTTGAGCCCTAGGGCCATTTCACCACGGGCGGCATCGAGCTGAGGATCGATTCGACATTGCCCCCGGTCTTGAGGCCGAACATCGTGCCGCGGTCGTAGAGCAGGTTGAACTCGACATAGCGGCCGCGCCGGATCAGCTGTTCCTCACGCTCTTCGGCCGTCCAGGGTTCGGCCATCCGGCCCGCGACGATGGCGGAATAGGCCTCGAGGAAGCGGGCCCCGACGTCACGGGTGAAGGCGAAGTCGCGTTGATAGTCGCCGCTGTCGTGGTGGTCGTAGAAGATGCCGCCCGTGCCCCGCGGCTCGTTGCGGTGCGGCAGCCAGAAATATTCGTCGCACCACGGTTTGAAGCGGGCGTGCCAGTCCGGATGGTGGGCGTCGCAGGCGGCCTTCATGGCGGCGTGGAAGGCGAGGGTGTCGGGGGCGTCCGCGCGGCGGTCGACGTCCAGCACGGGCGTCAGATCGCCGCCGCCGCCGAACCAGGCCTTTGTCGTGGCGATGAAGCGGGTGTTCATATGCACCGCCGGCACGCGCGGACTGACCGGATGGGCGATCAGGCTGATGCCCGTGGCGAAGAAGCGGGGATCCTCGGCCGCGCCGGGCACCGTTTTCGCATAGTCGGCGGGGAAGGTTCCGTGGACGGTCGAGACGTGGACTCCGACCTTCTCGAACAGCCGCCCGTGCATCATGCCCATGACGCCGCCGCCGCCTTCGGGCCCATCTTCCTGGACTCTGGCCCAGGGCGTGCGGACGAAGCGGCCGGGTTCGCCGGGGAAGAGGTCGGCGGGAGCCGCGTCCTCCAGCGCCTCGAAACCGGCGTGGATGCGGTCGCGCAGCGTCTCGAACCAGGCGCGGGTCTCGGCCTTGCGTTGATCCAGCGAGGGGGCGGTGTCGTCGGTCATGCGGGGTCCTGTACCGGGTCTGCCCGCAGGGGAGAAGACATACGGCTGGCAAATGACGCTACTGTGGTGGGTAAGCGCCGCGATATCAGCTGTTTAACAGCGGTAGATCGTCTGTTTCACAGCGAACTCCTGGCGCCGATAATCACCGTGCATCCCCGCCTTCGCGGGGATGCACGGACGGCGTGGGCGTGATGTCTCCTCCCCGGCGCAGATGGGGAGGTGGATCGGAGGCGGAGCCGACGAGACGGAGGGGGCGACGCCGGCGGCTCCGGTGGATCGCCGATCCTCTCACATCGAGTCGCCCCTCCACCCCCCGCGCCGGGTCGCGCGGGCGGTCCCCCTCCCCACGATGTGGGGAGGAGACGGCGGGGCGTCGCCCGCTGCCGACGGGAGAGAGCAGCGCTTGCCAAGCTCGCCCCGTCTGCCACTGTCCGGCGTCGCTGTTCCGGAGAGCCCCGTCATGATCCGCACCGTCCTTCTGACCACTGTTGCCGCCGTTCTGATGGCGGGGCCGGTTCTGGCCCAGGCGCCGGACGTCGCGGGGGAGGCGAGGGCGCGGCGCATTCTGGAGCGCACGCCCTTGATCGACGGACACAACGACCTGCCGTGGGCGCTGCGTCAGAGCCACGGCAATGATCCCTACGCGGTCGATCTGACAGCCAATCTCGATGCCTCGACGGGTCTGCATACCGATATCCCGCGCCTGCGGGCGGGCGGCGTCGGCGGGCAATTCTGGTCGGTCTATGTCCCGGCCTCGATGACCCCGCCGGATGCGGCCGTGGCCACCTTCGAGCAGATCGACACGGTCAAGCGTCTGGTCGCGGCCCATCCCGACGCGTTCGAACTGGCCACGACCGCCGCCGACGTCGAGCGCATCCACCGCCGCGGCAGGATCGCCAGCCTGATCGGCATGGAAGGCGGCTATTCGATCGACGATTCCCTGGGCCTGCTGCGCGAGTTCTTCGACGCCGGCGCGCGCTACATCACCCTGACCCACAGCAAGACGACCTCATGGGCCGACAGCGCCACCGACGCGCCGAAATGGGGCGGCCTGTCACCCTTCGGCGAGGAGGTGGTGAAGGAGATGAACCGGCTGGGGATGATGGTCGACCTGAGCCACGTGTCCGAAGAGACGATGCTGGACGCCATGCGGGTGTCCGACGCCCCGGTGATCTTCTCCCACTCCTCGGCGCGGGCGGTGACGGCCCATCCGCGCAATGTGCCCGACAGCGTGCTGCGGCTGATGTCGGAGGACGGCGGGGTGGTGATGGTCACCTTCGTGCCGGGCTTCATCTCGGAGACGGTGCGGGCGTGGAACAGCGCCCGCTCAGCCGAAGACGCGCGGCTGAAGTCGCTGAACCCCGGCGATCCGGCGGCGGCGGCGGCGGGTCTGACGGCCTGGCAGGTGGCGCATCCGATCCCGGTGGCCACGATCGCCGACGTGGTGGCCCACATCCAGCATGTCCGTGACGTGGCCGGGATCGATCACGTCGGCCTGGGCGGCGACTTCGACGGGGTGGACGCCCTGCCCGTCGGGCTGGAAGGCGTGGACGGCTATCCCCGCCTGCTGGCGGCCCTGATGGCCAACGGCTGGACCGAGGCCGACATCCGCAAGCTGGCGGGCGAGAACGCCCTGCGCGTTATGCGCGCGGTCGAGGCGGTGGCGGAGAGCAGGAAGGGCGAGCGGCCGAATCTGGCCGCCCTGCCCGCGGACGGCGCGCCCGACTAGGGCGGGCGCGCGACGACCTGCCACGTTGCCTCGCCGTAGCCGGGCGGCGATGGCGAGGCATGTATTCCGGGGGACGCCATACAGCAGGATTCGCGGCGACGCTGCTCGCCCTGCTGTTCACGTTCACCCTGCGGGCCCTGATTCCCGCCGGCTATATGCCGGACCCGGGCGGCGACAGCTTCCATCTCGTGATCTGCGGCCCGGCCGCGCCGGCCGGGGCCGGCGGCGGGCCTGACGACGAGGGGCCCGCGGGCCCGGCGCCGGTTTGCGCCTTCGCCGCGACGGGATCGGTCGCGGGTCCGGCCGATCCGCCGCCGCTGCCGCGGCCCGTGGTCATGGCCATCGTCCGCGAGTCCGCGTCCGTCCTTCGCGACCCGCCGGCGGCCGACCGTTCCGAAGGACCACCTCCGCCGGCGCGCGCGCCACCCCTGTCGATCTGAAGCCTGCACCCCTGCCGGGCCGCCCCGTCGTTGACGGATGCGCGGCGCCTTCTGTCGCCAGACCGGCGACCTTCAGATCGAGTCCAGAACCATGAGAATGACCCCCGGGGCCTGCGCCTTGCTGCTTGGCGCGCCCCTGATGGCCGCCGTTCCCGCCCATGCGCAGGACGCCGCCCTGCTCGACGAGATTATCGTCACCGGCGTTCGCACCGACACAGCGATCCACGCCATCCGGCCCGAGGGCCTGGCCGCGGCGGCGCCCGACAGCGCCGGTCTTGTCGCCCGCCTGCCCGGCGCGGCCCTGATCGACAACGGCGGCCTGTCCGGCCAGGTCCAGTACCGGGGCCTGTTCGGCGAGCGGGTTCTGACCCGCGTCAACAGCCAGCGCTTCCACAGCGGCGGACCCAACGCCATGGACCCGCCGCTGCACTATGCGCCGATGCCGCTGGTCGCCAGCGTCGAGGTCGACCGCGGGATCAGCCCGGTGCGCAACGGCCCGGCCCTGGCCGGCGGCGTCAACGCGCGGCTGAAGGAGGTCGGCTTCGGCGAGGGGGCGGCGTTCGCGCCCGCGTATGACCTGACCGCCGGCTATCGTTCGGTCGACGACAGCCGCAGCTTCGGCGGCGTGGCCGGGATGGCCAGCGAACGCTTCCGCGTGAACCTGCTGGGCGCCCGGGAGACCGGCGGCGACATGCGCTTCCCGGGCGGCGTGGTCCGCGACAGCGGCTTCCGGCGGGACACCTGGGGGCTCTCGGCCGGCTGGCGCGGCGCGCACGACGAACTGGGGCTGGACCTGCGGGCGCAGGAGACCGGCCCGACCGGGACGCCGCCGTTCGCCCTGGACATCCTTTATTTCGACACCGACTTCGCCCGCCTGAGCTTCGCCAGCCCGGCGGAGTCGACGGTGCGGCTGGAGGCGTCGCTGGGCCATGTCCGGGTCGAGCACGGGATGGACAATTTCAGCCTGCGCCCGGCGCCGGCCATGGCCTCGATGCGCCGGCTGTCGCTGGCCGACGCCGAGACCGTGGTCGGGGAGGCGCGGCTGGTCTTCGGGTCTCCCACGCGCAGCCTGAGCGTCGGCGCGGACTTTGAACAGGCAGACAAGTCCGTGGTCATCACCCATCCGGACAACCCCGATTTCGTGGTCGGCTCCCTGCCCGGGATCGAGGTGTCCCGCCTCGGCGGCCACCTGGAGTGGCGCGGCGCCGTCAGGGGCGTGGAGGCGGAACTGGGCGTAAGGGCGGACGCGCACCGGGCCTCGGCCGGCGAAGCCTGGACGGGATCCGCCGTGCCCGCGGGACCGACCCTTCTGGCGGCCGCCTTCAACGCCGGCGACCGGGACTGGGGCGGCGGGACCGCGGACCTGGCCGCCCGCTTCTGGCGCGACCTCGGCGATTTCACCCCGCGCCTGACCCTGGCGCGCAAGACGCGCGCGCCGAATGCGGTCGAGCGGTTCTCGTGGATGCCGACCGAGGCGAGCGGCGGCCTGGCGGACGGCAACATCTACGTCGGGGACCGGACCCTTCGACCCGAGACGGCGTGGATCGTCGAGGGCGGGTTCGACTGGCTGCGGGGGGCGGCCTGGGCCCGTCCGACGATCTACTATCGCCGGGTCGACGACTACATCCAGGGCGTGCCGTTCGACGCCACCCCGGGCGTGGCCGACACGCGGCTCGAGATGGTCGCGGCCATGAGCGGGGACCCCACGCCGCTGCGCTTCGCCAATGTCGATGCGGCGCTGTACGGCTTCGACATGGACTTCGGCCTGCAGGTCACCGACCGCCTGCGCCTCGACGGGGTCGCCAGCCTCGTGCGCGGCAAGCGCCGGGACGTGAGCGACGACCTGTACCGGATCGCCCCGCCGACCCTGCGGCTGGCCGCGACCTGGGACGAGACGGACTGGTCCGTCGGGGCCGAGGTGGCGGGAACGCTGCGCCAGACCCATGTCTCGGCGGGCAACGACGAGACGCCGAGCGGCGGCCATGCCCTGGTCAACCTGCGCGGCGAGTGGCGTCCGCGGTCGGGTCTGCAACTGGAGGCTGGCGTGGAAAACCTGTTCGACCGCGACTATCGCGCCCATCTGGCGGGACGGAACCGGGTGGCGGACTCCGACGTCGCCCTGGGCGAGCGCCTGCCCGGCGCCGGACGCGGGGCGTTCGTGACGCTGAAGGCGGCCTTGCGATGAGCGTGCGAGACCGCGGCGACCGGCGCCGCTCGATCCGGAAAGGACAATCATGACCCCCGAACAGGCCCGCGCCTTCTGGGACGGCCGCTATGGCGACGAATCCTATCTGTTCGGCGAGCAGCCGAACGCCTTTCTGCCGCGACAGGCGGACCGGCTGCGGCCGGGCATGACGGCGCTGGCGGTGGCGGACGGCGAGGGCCGCAACGGCGTCTGGCTGGCTCGCCAGGGGCTGACGGTGACCAGCACCGACATCTCGCCGCGGGCGGTGGCCAAGGCGCGGGCTCTGGCCGCCCGTCACGGAGTCGAGGTCGACGCCCGGCTGGCCGACCTTGAGACGTGGGACTGGCCGGTGGAGGCGTTCGACGTGGTGGTCGGCGTCTTCATCCAGTTCGCGCCGCCCGACATGCGCGACCGGCTGTTCGCCCGGATGAAGCAGGCGCTGAAGCCGGGCGGCCTGCTGCTGCTCGAGGGCTATCGGCCGGAACAGCTGGCCTATGGCACGGGCGGGCCGGGGCAGGTGGAGAACCTCTACACCGAGGCCCTGCTGCGCGACGCCTTCGCCGACATGGAGGTGGTTTCCCTGGCCAGCTATGACGCGGATATCGCGGAGGGGTCGGGCCACGTCGGTCCGTCCGCCCTGATCGACCTGGTGGCGATGAAGCGAAAGCCGACGGCGGGATGAACGCGATCGAACTGGGGCCGCTGGTCCTGTCGGGCGAACGATTCGCCATCATCGTCGGCGTGGCCGTCTTCCTGCTGGGGACAGGCGTGCTGGCGAGCCGGGTCAGCCCGCGCTTCAATGGATGGAGCACGGCGGCGGCGCTGGGCGGGCTGGGCGCGGCGCGGCTGGCCCATGTGATCACCCACTGGAGCTATTTCGCCGACGACCCGCTGAGGGCGGCGGCGGTGTGGCAGGGCGGATTCATCTGGCCCTGGGCGCTGCTGCCGGTCGCCGTGGCCGCGGTCGTCATGCTGCGCGAGCGGCGGCTGATGCTGTGGGCGGCGGCGCCGGTGATCGCCTGCGCCCTGGCCTGGACCGCGACGGAGCGGCTGACGTCGGGCACGGAGCCGGTCGCGGCGCCGTCGATGACCCTGGCCCGTCTGGAGGGCGGGGCGGTGAATCTGGCAACCGTCGACGGGCGTCCGACCGTCATCAATCTGTGGGCCAGTTGGTGCCCGCCGTGTCGTCGCGAGATGCCGGCGCTGGCGCGGGCGCAGGACGCCCATCCGGACGTCCGCTTCCTATTCGTCAACCAGGGCGAGGGACCGGCGAAGGTCGCCGGCTGGCTGGAAGAGGCCGGGCTGGAGGTCGACAATGTGCTGCTGGATCCGGCCATGGCCGTGCCGCGCCACTACGGCACGGCGGGATTGCCCGTCACCCTGTTCCTCGGTCCGGACGGCCGGCTGGCCAGGGCTCATGTCGGCGAGATCGCGCCGGAACAGATCGACGCCGGGATCGCGCGCCTGCGATGACGGGCTGTTTCAGGCGGTCGCGGTCTGGCGCAGCCCTTCCCACAGGGCGATGCCGGCGCTGACCGACAGGTTCAGCGAGCGGGCCCCGGGCTGGATGGGAATCACCACGCGCGCGTCGGCCGCCGCGTGCACATGGTCCGGGGCGCCCGAGGGTTCGCTGCCGAACAGCAGGGTGTCGTCGGGCTGGAAGGCGAAATCGTTCAGGGGCGCCGCCCCCTGCGTCGTGAACAGGACCAGGCGGCCGGGGCCGCGATCGCGCTGGAACGCGTCCCAGCCGGCGTGCCGCGTCATGTGGCCCAGAGGGCCGTAGTCCAGCGCCGCGCGCTTCATCGCCCGGTCGTCGAAACGGAAGCCGGTCGGCTCGATGACGTGCAATTCCACGCCGAAACAGGCGCCCAGACGGATGCAGGCGCCCACGTTCTGCGGAATGGCTGGTTGAAAAAGGGCGAGACGCATTCTAAGGCCCTCATACGCGCGGCCTGGGGGTCTGTCGCGGCTCGAATTGCGACTGTTTCTCAAGGAGGCGGTCCAGTTTGCGGCGATGAGCCGCAACGCCGGGCCGGGCCAGACCGAAGGGAAGCCGCTAAAGCATCCATGCCGTCCCCGCCGCACCCCTTTCCGGGCGCGGATCACGGCGCACGAGGAGTAAGACGTGGCCGAATCGGTCGTGACTGAGAACGGTGAAGGCGGCGACGCCTCCCGCCGGGACTTCATCCACATCGCGGCCGGTGCGGCCGCCGTCGGCGCCGGGGCCATGCTGGTCTGGCCGCTGATCAATTCGATGAACCCCGCCGCCGACACCCTGGCGCTGGCGTCGATCGAGTTCGACATGAGCAAGGTCCAGGAAGGCCAGCAGGTCGTCATCAAATGGCAGGGCAAGCCGGTGTTCGTGCGCTACCGCACGCCCCGGGAAATCCAGGAAGCCGTGGCGACGCCGCTGTCGGCCCTGAAGGACCCGCAGACCGACGGCGACCGCATCAAGGCCGGTCACCAGCAATATCTGGTCCTGCTGGGCAACTGCACCCACCTGGGCTGCATCCCCACCTTCGGTTCGGGCGATTTCGGCGGCTGGTTCTGCCCCTGCCACGGCTCGCACTACGACACCTCGGGCCGCATCCGTAAGGGACCCGCGCCCAAGAACCTCGTCGTGCCGGAGTATGATTACCTCTCCGACACCCGCATCAAGATCGGCTGAGGGCGAGACCGATGAGCGATCACGAATCCACCTACGTCCCCAAGACCGGCATCGAGAAATGGCTCGACACCCGGCTGCCGATCGTACGCTTCGGCGCCGACTACATGTCGCTGCCGACCCCGAGGAACCTCAACTACTGGTGGACCTTCGGCGGCATCCTGGCCCTCTGCCTGGTCGTGCAGATCGCCACGGGCGTCATCCTGGCCATGCACTATGTGCCCAACACCGAAATGGCCTTCGCCTCGGTCGAGCGCATCATGCGTGACGTCAACGGCGGCGACCTGATCCGCTATACCCACGCCAACGGGGCCTCGATGTTCTTCATCGCGGTCTATCTGCACATGCTGCGCGGCCTGTACTACGGCTCGTACAAGGCGCCGCGCGAGATGATCTGGATCGTCGGCTGCCTGATCTTCTTCCTGATGATCGCCACCGCCTTCCTGGGCTACGTCCTGCCGTGGGGCCAGATGTCCTACTGGGGCGCCGAGGTGATCACCAATCTGATCGGGGCCATCCCGGTCGTCGGCGAGCCGGTCCTGATCTGGCTGCGCGGCGGCCCGGCGATCGACAACGCCACCCTGAACCGCTTCTTCTCGCTGCACTATCTGCTGCCGTTCGTCATCGCCGGCTGCGTGGTGCTGCACCTGTGGGCCCTGCACGCGGCCGGTCAGAACAACCCGGTCGGCATCCTGATCCCCAAGGATCGGGAGAAGAAGGACATGGTCCCGTTCCACCCGTATTTCACGGTCAAGGACGGCTTCGCCATCATCCTGTTCATGATCCTGTTCGCCGTGTTCGTCTTCTTCATGCCGAACGCCCTGGGTCACGCCGACAACTACATTCCGGCCAACCCGCTGGTGACGCCGGCGCACATCGTGCCCGAGTGGTACATGCTGCCGTTCTACGCGATCCTGCGGGCCGTTCCGGACAAGTTCGGCGGCGTGGTGGCCATGTTCGGCTCGATCGGCGTGCTGTTCGTGCTGCCCTGGCTGGATACGTCCAAGGTCCGGTCGATGCGCTATCGTCCGACCATGAAGGTCTTCTTCCTGATCTTCGTGGCGGTCGGCCTGATCCTGGGCTGGTGCGGGGCGCAGCTGCCTGATGCGCCGGTGATCGGCACCTTCAAGACCTTCATCCTGATCGACGGCGACCTGAACAGCTATCTGTGGCTGACCCGCCTGGCGACGCTCTACTACTTCGCCTTCTTCCTGATCATCATGCCGCTGGTCGGCCTGCGCGAGACGCCGAAATCCATTCCGGCGACGATTTCGGAACCGGTGCTGTCGGGCGGCGACGCCATGACGGCGGCGGCCCCGGCCTCGCCCGAGAAGAAGGGCTGATCGCGACCATGACCCTCCAGACGAATATCCGCGCCATGAAGAAGACCCTGGTCCTGATCGCAGCGGCCGCCGGCCTGGCGTTTGTCGCCCAACCGGCGATGGCCGCAGGCGCCGCTCACAAGCTGCGCGACGGCGGCTTCAGCTTCGATGGTCCGTTCGGCGCCTTCCAGCAGGGCCAGCTGCAACGGGGCTACAAGGTCTACCGCGAGGTCTGTTCCTCGTGCCACAGCATGAACCTGATGCATTTCCGCACCCTGGCCGAGCCGGGCGGGCCCTTCTTCGACGCGCATCAGGCCAATCCGGCCGAGAACCGCTACGTCAAGGCGCTGGCCAAAGAGGTCCAGATCGCGGACATCGATACCGAAACCGGCGAGCCGGTGATGCGCGACGGCACCGCCGCCGACCGCTTCCCCAGTCCGTATCCGAACGCCACGGCCGCGGCCGCGGCGAACGGCGGGGCGGCGCCGCCCGATCTGTCGGTGATGGCCAAGGCCCGCCATGGCGGCGCGAACTACATCTATTCGCTGCTGACCGGCTATGAGGCGGTCCCGACCGGCCTGCAGATCCGGCCGGGACAATACTACAACGTCTACATGGCCGGCGACCTGACGCCGTTCATGCCCGACGGCGCCCATGTGCCGCCGGGCGGCTTCATCGCCATGCCGAACCCGTTGATGGACGGCCAGGTGACCTATGACGACGGCACCAACGCCTCGGTCGACCAGATGGCCCGGGACGTGGCGGCCTATATCGCCTGGGCCTCGGACCCCAAGCAGGTCCAGCGCAAGCAGGCCGGTCTGGGCGTGCTGATCTTCCTGTTCCTGTTCGCGGGGATCACCTATGTGAGCTACCGCCGGATCTGGAAGGGCGTCGCCCACTAGGGCCCGCCGACACCGACACCGGAAGGACCCGCCGGAGCCTCGCGCTCCGGCGGGTTTTTCATGCGCCAGGACCCGCTCCGGCGCCGGCGGGGCGCGGCCGCATCGACAGCCCTCGGACGGCGCCCTAGGGTCCGCCCCGTCCTGTCATCGACCGAGGGTGTATCCGTCCATGCGTCTGTTCCCGACCGCCGCCGTGCTTGCCGCCGGCGCCCTGTTGTCCGCCTGCGCGACCATGGAGGGAGGGGCCGCCGCCCCGCCCGCCGCCAGTTTCGACACGGCCCGCCTGTCCGAGCATGTGCGCGTGCTGGCCAGCGACGAATATCAGGGCCGCGGCATCGCCACGCCGGCCGAGGACATGACCGTCCGCTACCTCAGCGAACAGTATGCGGCGGCTGGCTTCCAGCCCGGCGGCGCCAACGGATCGTGGACCCAGGACGTGGCGCTGAACCGCTTTACCGCCTCCAACGTCCAGGCGCAGTTCAAGGTCGGCGACGCATCGATCCCGCTGAACCAGGGCCAGCAGATCACGATCTCGACCCGCCTGCCGGGCGACCACGTCATGCTGATGGACAAGCCGCTGGTCTTCGTCGGCTATGGCATCAAGGCGCCCGAGCGGAACTGGGATGACTTCAAGGGCGTGGACGTGCGCGGCAAGGTCATCGTCGTGCTGGTCAATGACGCCGACTTCGAGGAGCCGGCGCTCGACACCTTCAACGGCCGGGCCATGACCTACTACGGCCGCTGGACCTACAAATACGAGGAGGCGGCCCGCCAGGGCGCCGCCGGCGTCATCATCGTGCACGAAGCGGCGCCGGCCTCGTACGGCTGGGCCACCGTCCAGAACAGCTGGTCGGGTCCGCAGTTCGACATCGTCCGCGCCAACGCCGCCGCCGAGCGCGTGCCGGTGGAAGCCTGGATGCAGCGCGACGTCGCGGTGGACCTGTTCCGCCGCGCGGGTCAGGATTTTGAGGCGCTGAAGACCAGCGCCCGGGGCCGCGACTTCCGACCGGTCGAACTGGCCGGCGCGACCTTCAGCGCCATGTTCGACGTGGCGACCAGCCGGGTCACCACCCGCAACGTCATCGCCCGCCTGCCGGGCACGACCCATCCGGAAGAGACGATCCTGTACACCGGCCACTGGGATCACATCGGCGTGGGCGAGCCCGACGCCAACGGCGACGCCATCTTCAACGGCGCCGTGGACAATGCGACGGGCACCGCCGGCCTGCTGGAGCTGGCGCGCCTCTGGGCCGCCGGTCCACGCCCGGAGCGGTCGATCGTGATGATCAGCTTCACCGGTGAAGAGAGCGGGCTTCTGGGTTCGGAATTCTACGCCGCCAATCCGGTCTGGCCGCTGGCCACCACCGTGGCGGGCTTCAACATCGACGCCATGAACGTCTATGGCCGCGTGGCCGACGTGGACATCATCGGCTCGGGCCAGTCGAACCTGGACGCCCGCGTCACCGCCGAGGCGATGCGTCAGGGCCGCACCGCCAGGCCCGACAGCAATCCGGCCTCGGGCAGCTATTTCCGCTCGGACCACTTCCCCCTGGCCAAGCGCGGCGTGCCCATGGCCTATGTCGACGGCGGCGGCGCCTTCCGTGACGAGCCCGTCGCCGCGCGCGACGCGGCCCGGTCGGAATACGGCGCGCGCCGCTATCACCAGGCCGATGACGAATGGTCGGCCGACTGGGACCTGCGCGGTCAGGTCGAGGATCTGGAACTGATCTTCAACATCGGCCGCGACCTGGCCAACAGCCGCGACTGGCCCGAATGGATGCCGGGTTCGGAATTTGGCCCGGCGCGCGCTCCGAGCGCGAACCAGCGGCGGTAAGGCGTCGAGTTCTCCCTCCCCTTTATGGGGAGGGTGGTCGCGCAGCGACCGGGTGGGGAATGGCGGATGTACCCCACCCTGTCGCCGCTTCGCGTCGACATCGTCGTCAGGTCGGCTCCGCCGACCTTTCCTCCACCCCATGAAGGGGAGGGAGAGGCCGCCCCAGGACATGACGAAAACTTAAGGGACGCCGTCCGGACGGCTCCCTAGAGTGCGCGCCATCAATCCGGGGATGGAGCCCATACCTATGTTTCGCAAGATGATGGGCGGCGTCGCCGTCGCCGCCGTGCTTCTGGCCGCCGGCATGGCCTCGGCCCAGGACTTCTCGGCCGCCCGGATCAGCGACAACATCCGCACCATCAGCGCCGACGAATACCAGGGCCGCTATCCGGGGACCGAAGGCGAACGGATGGTGCTGGGCTGGCTGCAGGCCCAGTACGAGGCCATGGGCTTCGAGCCGGGCGGACCGGACGGCCAGTGGCTGCAGCCCGTTGAACTGAAACGCTACACCCCCGTCGCCGGCGCGACCGCCAGCTGGAAGGGCGCGGACGGCCAGGTTCACGCCCTGACGCCGGGAACCGACATCGTCCTGCGCGCCGTGACCAATGACGGCCGGGCCTCGATCCGGGATGCCGGCGTCATCTTCGTCGGCCACGGCATCCATGCCCCCGAACGCCAGTGGGACGACTATGGCGATGTCGACGTGCGCGGCAAGGTGGTGGTGGTGGTCGGCGGCGAGCCCGACGGCGAGCGCTTCAACGGCGAATATGCGACCAACTACCAGTCCGGCGCCTGGAAGGCCGACGAGGCCTTCCGCCGCGGCGCGGTGGGGATCATCACCCTGGTTCCCCAGGCCGCTGCTTCGCCGATGTGGCAGGGCGCCCTGCGTGGCGCGGGCCGCACCCGCACCCTGACGCCCGGCGCGGCCGATCTGGAGTTCTCGGGCGCCATGCCGCACGACACGGCCGCCGCCTGGGCCGCCGCCGCCGGCCTGGACATCAGCCAGTTGCCGAACATCGCCGACGGCTCGTTCAAGGCCGTAACCCTGCCGGGCGTCAGCCTGTCGGTCGATGTGGCCGAGACCATCGATACCCTGACGACCCACAACCTGCTGGCCCGGATTCCCGGGACGGAACACCCTGAGGAAACGATCATCTATTCGGCCCACTGGGACCACGTCGGCGGCGTCGACCAGCATCCGACCGTGACGGGCGACCAGATCTGGAACGGGGCCTGGGACAACGCCTCGGGCACCATCGGCGTGCTGGAGATGGCGCGCCAGATCAAGGCGGCGCCCGCGCCGAAACGTTCGATCGTCTTCGCCCACATGGCGGCCGAGGAAATGGGCCTGATGGGCGCCTATGGCTATGCCGCCAATCCGGTCTGGCCGCTGGAGACGACGGTCGCCGACATCAATATCGACATGCTGCCGCTGTCTGGCCCGACCCGCGACGTGCCGATCTTCGGCAAGGGGCAGAACGAGCTTGAAGACCGGTTGCAGGCGCTGGCGGCGCCGCTGGGACGCTATGTCTCGGACGACGGCATGCCGGAGGAGGGGTTCTACTATCGCTCGGACCATTTCCCGTTCGCCCGCATGGGCGTGCCGGCGATCATGCCGTGGCACGGCTGGGACTGGGTCGACGGCGGACGCGCGGCGGGCGAGGCGGCGTGGCGCGCCAAATTCGCGGCCGACTATCACAGGGCCTCGGACGAGTGGTCGGCGGACTGGGACCTGACCTCGGCGGTCGAGAACCTGACCCTGTTCTACCACCTGGGTCTCGACCTCGCGAACAGTAGCGACTGGCCGGGCTGGAAGCCGACGTCGGAGTTCGCCGTCGTGCGCGCCCGCTCGGACGCCGCGCGACAGTAGGGCGGAGACGCCGGTGACCGCGATCATTCGCCCCCTGACCGGAGACGGGTCGCCGCCCGCGGAGGGCGCCTATGCGCAGGCGGCGGAAGTCACCGGGGCGACCCGGTGGCTCTACCTGTCCGGCCAGATTCCGGTCGCGCCTGACGGCTCTCTGGCTCCGGACTTCACGGGCCAGTGCGAGCAGGTCTGGGACAATGTCCAGACCCAGTTGGAGGCCGCGGGCATGACGCTGGACAATCTGGTCAAGGTGACGACCTTCCTGTCGGACCGGGCCCATGCGCTGGAGAACCGCGAGGTTCGCATCCGGCGGCTGGGCGGACGCCAGACGGCCCTGACCGTGATCGTCACCGGCCTCTTCGACGAAGCCTGGCTGGTCGAGATCGAGGCGGTCGCGGCGGCGTGAGCGTGCGCCATTGACGCGTTGCGGGCCGGCGCCGAAGGCCGCACTGTCTGCCGCATGAGCCGCTGGTCGCCGCAGCCCGCCCCGGATGAAGCCGACGGGCTGATCCTGTTCGACGGAGTGTGCGTGTTCTGCTCGCGCTGGGTGCGGTTCGTGATCGGGCGCGATCCGGAACGGCTGTTCCGGTTCCTCGCCATCCAGTCCGGGGCAGGACGGGAACTGGCGGCCCGCCACGGGATCGATCCGGAAGCCCCGCAGACCAACGCCGTGGTGTGGGGCGGACGGATATTCTTCAAGTCCGACGCGGCCCTGACCGTGCTGGGTCAACTGTCAGGCACGCGGACGCTGGCGGGCCTCAAGGCCGTGCCGCGGACCCTGCGCGACCCTGTCTATGACGTGGTCGCGCGAAACCGGTACGCGATCTTCGGGCGGACGGAGACCTGCATGGTTCCGTCGCCCGAGGACCGGGCGCGATTCCTCGCATGACCCGGGTGCTCGTGATCGGGGCGGGCGGGGTGTTCGGCTCGCGCCTGTGCGAAGGCCTGCTGAGAAACGGGTTCGAGGTGGTGGTCGCGGGACGTGACCGCGCGCGGGCGGAGGCCGTGGCGGCGCGGCTGAGGGCGGCGTTTCCGGACGGGCGGACCGAGGTCGCGGTGCTGGACACGGCGACCCTGACGCCGGGCGATCTGATCGCGACGGGGGCGGTTATCGTCGCCGACGCCGCCGGGCCGTTCCAGGGCGCGGAGCCGGCGACGGCGCGGGCGGCCATTGCGGCGGGTTTGTCCTGTGTCGATCTGGCCGACGGCCGTGGTTTCGTGGCGGCGTTTCCGGCGCTGGACGCCTCGGCGCGGGCGGCGGGGGTGGTCGCCCTGACGGGCTGCAGCTCGACGCCGGCCCTGTCCAACGCCGTGCTCGACCGGCTGACCCAGGGCTGGCGCGAGGTGGTTTCGGTCGAGGCGGCGATCTCGCCGGGCGCGCGGGCGCCGCGCGGCCTGTCGGTGATGCGGGCGATCCTGTCGTGGCTGGGACGGCCGGTGAGGGTGTTCGACGGCGGCGAATGGACCACCCGGCGCGGCTGGAGCGGGCTGTATCGGCGCGACTTTGGACGCGCCGGGCGCAGGCGCGTGTCGTTGTGCGAAACGCCGGACCTCGATCTGTTTCCCGCGCGATTCCAGCCGAGGGGGCGAGGGTTGTTCCTGGCCGGGCTGGAGCCCTGGCCGGCGCATGTGGGAGCGTGGGCCCTCGGCGGCGTCGTGCGGGCGTTCGGGTTCGATCCGGTCCCCCTGGCCAGGGCCCTCGTGATCCTGTCACGCTGGGCGTCCGTCTTCGGCTCGGACCGCGGGGCGATGCGGGTGGAGGCGTACGGCGTCGACCGGCACGGCGGGGCGGTTCGCGCGGTGTGGCGGCTGGTCGCCGAACCCGGAGAGGGGCCGGTCACGCCCGGCCTGCCGGCGCTGGCGGCGATCAAGGCCATCGCAGCGGGGCGGATCGCGCCCGGCGCGCGGGCGTGCGTCGGGGTGCTGTCGCTGGAGGATATCGTCGCCGAGATGGCGCCGCATGGGCTGGCGACGGAGACGGTGATCGAGCGCGGGGCCATTTACGCCCGCGCCATCGGCCCGGCGTTCGACGCCCTGCCGGCGCCGATACGGGCTCTGCACGAGGCGCCGGGCCGGTCGCAGTGGCGGGGCGAGGCCGCGACCGAGGGCGCGTCGGGGCCGCTGGCGGCGCTTGTCGCCCGGATCGTCGGCTTCCCGAAGGCGCGGCAGGCCTGTCCGGTCGAGGTGGCGATCGAAGCCGACGGCGACCGGTCTGTGTGGCGGCGGCGGATTGGCGGCCACGCCTTCGCCAGCGTGCTGTCCCATCCAGGCGCGGGCGGTCGGGTGCGGGAGCGGTTCGGACCGTTGAGCATGGACCTGAGACTCACGCCCGAGGGCGAGCGCCTGATCTATCGCGTCGAGGGGTGGCGGCTGGGTCTGATCCCGCTTCCGCGTTCGCTGGGGCAATCGACCCGGGCGCACGAGGAAGTCGATGCTGAGGGGCGATTTGTCTTCGACGTCGAGATTTGGGTGCCGCTCATCGGACGGCTGGTGCGCTATCGGGGCTGGCTGGTCCGCGCCGCATGACGGCGATTTAAGCTGACAACTTCCCCTGACCCGGATCATCTGGCCGGGTCAGGGAGGGACCCATCATGAGCATCGACCCCGCGGCCGAGACCGCGCGCTGGCTGGCGACCATCTCGCCCGAGGATATGGAGCGGGCCGTGGCCTATACGCGGGGCGGCCACTGGTTGCTGCTGTGGGGGGCGATCGTCGGCATCGTCGTGGCCTGGATCATCATCCGCACGGGGATACTGAGCGGCATCCGCGACAGGCTGGAGCGGCGGCGCAAGCGGCCCAAGCTGGTGTCGCTGGTGGTGGGGGTCGTCTGGCTGCTGATGGACACCGTGCTGATGCTGCCCTGGGCCATCTATCAGGGCTGGTGGCGGGAGACCCGGTACGGCCTGACTCAACAGCCCCTGGCCGGCTGGTTGGGCGAGGCGGCGCTGGACGCGGCGATCTCGACGGTCTTCTTCGGCGTGCTGATCGTGGCCCTGTATTTCATCATCCGGCGCGCGGGCCGACTGTGGTGGGCCTGGGGCGCGGGTCTGACCGCCGTGGCTGTCGTCGTGCTGCTGGTGGCGTCGCCGATCTTCATCGAGCCGCTGTTCAACGACTACACCCCGGCGCCGGACGGGCCGATGCGGGATTCGGTGGTCGAGCTGGCGCAGCGCACGGGCACGCCCGACGACAAGATCTTCATCTACGACGGCTCGAAACAGTCGGACCGGTATACGGCCAATGTCTCGGGGCTGTTCGGCTCGGCGCGGGTGGCGATGAGCGACGTCATGTTCGCCAAGGGAGCGGACCTGGCCGAGGTGCGCGGCGTCGTGGGCCATGAGATGGGGCACTATGTCCATATGCATTCGCTGTGGATGACCGGCATCATGATCATTCTGGCGGCGATCGGCTTCTGGCTGGTCGACCGGCTGTTCCCGCTGGCGAAGCGGCTGCTGGGAGCGGATCGGGTGGGGGATGTGTCGGACCCTGCCGGCCTGCCGGTGCTGGCTGCCATCGGCGCGGTGCTGGGGTTGCTGTCGACCCCGCTGCAGACAACGCTGATCCGGGTGATCGAGGCCGACGCCGACCAGTTCTCGCTGGTTCACGCCAATGAGCCGGACGGGCTGTCGAAGGCGCTGATCAAGACGGCGGAGTATCGCGCGCCGTCGCCCTCGGCGATCGAGGAGATCATCTTCTACGACCACCCCTCGGTCGAGAACCGCATCCGGCGGGCGATGGAATGGAAGGCGACGCATCCGGCCAACGGGCCGGCCGCCGCGCCTCCGCCCGCAGTCGAGGCTAGGCCGACGCCGTGAGACCGGGACGCTCGTTGTCCCAGATCATGTGCAGGATGGACCAGAGGCCGTCCGGGCCCCGGCAAAGCTGGATCGAATTGATCCCGCGGCGCTCGGGCCCGGCGTCCTCGGGGGCGGTGCGGGCTTCGTAGACGCTCCAGACCTGGGCCATGTTCCCGAACACGTCGATGCGGCGGCTGATCTCCACCTCGAAGAAGCCGTTGGCCTCGAAGAAGGGGGTGACGTTGGCCTGGTATTCCTCGCGGCCCATGACGATCATGGTCGGGCGGCCGTCGGCGTCGAGGCCGGTGCGGGCCTGACGGCTGTCGGGATGGAAGATCTCGCGCTGGGTCGCCCAGTCTCGCGGTCCCGCCGGTCCGGAGATGCAGGCGTACATGGCGTCGACGACGGCGCCGATATCGCTGCGGTCGATGCTCATGCGCGCTTCCTGACGAAGACGGTGCCGGCGGAATAGCCGGCGCCGAAGCTGCAGATCAGGCCGACGTCGCCCGGCGCCATGTCCTGCTGGCGCAGGTGGAAGGCGATGATCGAGCCGGCGGAAGAGGTGTTGGCGTAGTCGTCGAGGATGATGACGTTCTCCTCCGGCGTCGGCTCGCGGCCCAGCACCTTGCGGCCGATGAACTGGTTCATGTTGATATTGGCCTGGTGCAGCCACATCCGCTTCAGGGTCGCGGGATCGACGCCCAGTTCGGCGGCGTGGTCGATGATCATGTCCGAGACCATCGGCACCACATCCCTGAACACCTTGCGGCCCTGCTGGATGAACAGCTTGTCGGGCGCGCCGATGCCTTCGGGCGCGGCGTTGTTGAGGAAGCCGAAATTGTTGCGGATGTTGTTGGAGAAGACGGTCTTCAGCCGCGTGCCGAGGATGTCCCAGCCGCCCGGCCCGGCCTGGTCCGAGGACTCGATGATGACGGCGGTGGCCACGTCGCCGAAGATGAAGTGGCTGTCGCGGTCCTTGAAGTTCAGGTGGGCCGAGCAGACCTCGGGGTTGACCATCAGCACGGCCTTGACCGAGCCCGAGGCGATGAAGTCCGCCGCCGTCTTGATGCCGAAGGTGGCCGAGGAACAGGCCACGTTCATGTCGAAGGCGAAGCCGTCGATGCCCAGGGCCTGCTGCACCTCGATCGACAGGGCCGGATAGGGGCGGGGCATGTTCGACGCGGCGCACAGGACGGCGCCGATCTCCGACACCGGCTTGCCCCAGGCGGCGATGGCCTGACGGGCGGCGGCGACGGCCATTTCGGCCATGACCGACAGCTGATCGTCGGGGCGTTCGGGGATGTTCGGGACCATGCGGGCGGGGTCGAGGACGCCGGTCTTGTCGAGCACGTAGCGCGATTTGATGCCGGAGGCCTTCTCGATGAACTCAACCGAGGAAGGGGTCAGTTCGGCGACGTCGCCCTCGAGGATTTCGGCGGCGTGGTCGGCGTTGAACTGTTCCGCATAGGCATTGTAGGCGGCGACCAGCTCGGCGTTGGAGATCGACTGTTCGGGGGTGAACAGGCCGGTGGCGGCGATGACGGCGTGGGTCAAACTCTTCTTTCCCTATCGCTCGGCTCCCCGCCTTCGCGGGGATGACGTGCGGACCTCGCTGTTTGGGGAGCGGTCCGTTGCATTGAAGTACGGTCTTGATAGGCCTGTCCGTCGCGGCGGTCGAGACGGGTCATCGGTCGCGGGTCGCCGCCGCCTCATGACGCGCCAGCAGGCGGTGGGCGGCGTCGAGGTGGAGGCGTTCGACCATGCGGTAGCCGACCCGGATCGCGCCCTTGCCCTGCGCGTCGGCGGCGGCGAAGGCGGCGACGACCTCGCGGGCTCTGGCCACCTCTTCGGGCGAGGGGGAGAAGGCGGCGTTGGCGGCGTCGATCTGGGCCGGATGGATCAGGCTCTTGCCGTCGAAGCCGAAGGCGCGGCCCTGCAGGCATTCGATCCGGAGCCGATCGGCGTCGTCGGTGGCGTTGACGACGCCGTCGATGGCCAGCAGGCCGTGGCCGCGCGCGGCGGCGACCACGGCGGCCAGCCAGGGCTTCAGCGGCTCGCGGTCCGGACCGAGGACGAGGTTCATCCGCTCGCCGAAGTCGTTGATCCCCAGCATCAGGGCCGCCAGCGGCGCGCCGGCCCCGGCGATGGCGTCGAGCCGCAGGACCGACAGCGGGGTCTCGATCATGATCCACAGGGCGACGTCGGCGGGCAGAAGGGCGGCGACCTCGCGCACGGCCTCCGGGCTCTCGATCTTGGGGGCGACGACGAAGTCGGGTTTGTGAATGCAGAGGGCCGTCAGATCGTCCGCGCCCCAGGGCGTGTCGAGGCCGTTGACCCGGACCCCGACGTGGCCGCTGAAGCCGCCGGCCGACAGGGCTTCGACGGCGGCCTGACGCGCTTCGGCCTTGGCGTCGGGAGCGACGGCGTCCTCAAGGTCGAGGATGACGGCGTCGGCGTTCAGGCCGCGGGCCTTTTCGATCGCGCGCGGATTGCTGGCCGGCAGGTAGAGGACCGAGCGGGTCAGCTGCATCAGACGCGGCCCGTGACGGGGATAAGGGCGCCGGTGATGGCGCGGCTGTCCGGCGAGGCGAGGAACAGCATGACCCGGGCGAGGTCCGACGGCTGAACCCATGTGGCCGGGTCCGCGTCGGGCATGTCCTTGCGGTTCTGGTCGGTGTCGAGGATCGAGGGCAGGACGGCGTTGACGGTCACTGAGGTGGATTTCAGTTCTTCGGCCAGGGCCTCGGTCAGGCGGTGGACGCCGGATTTGGAGGCGGCGTAGGCGCCCATGCCGGCCGCGGCCCTGAGCGCGCCATTGGCCCCGACATTGACGATGCGGCCCTCGTCGGAGCGCTTCAGGTGGGGCAGGGCGGCGCGGCTGGCGTTGAGGGCGGTGGTCAGATTGAGGGCGAACATCTTCGCCCAGGCCGGATCGGCGTCGTCGGTCGTCTGCCAGACGAAGCCGCCGGCAATGTTGAGCAGGGCGTCGAGGCGGCCGAAACGGGCGGCGACGGCGTCGATGGCCTTCGCCGCCGAGGCCGGGTCGGTCAGGTCGACGCCGCCCAGCTCCAGCACCCCCTCGGGGACGGACTGGCCGGCCGCGTGGTCTATAACCGCGACCTTGAGCCCGTCGACGAGGGCCGCCTCGACCACGGCGCGGCCGAGAACCCCGTGGCCGCCCGTGATCGCGATTACCCGTTCCGACATGATGTCTCTCCCAAATCCGCTTACCCCATACCCGTCATCCTCGGGCTTGTCCCGAGGACCCATTTGTCCGCCGCACGGGTCGAGGACTTTGACAACCCAAGCGCCTTCTCACCTGATCTGAGGTCAAGGGCCGTTGAACGATGGGTCCTCGGGACAAGCCCGAGGACGACGGGGTTTATTGGGCGAACACCCGGCCCAGCAGACGCTCCAGCGCTTCGGCGTCGACCGCGTCGAAGGCGGCCTTCTCGGTGGCGTCGACGTCGAAAACGGCGATCAGGGCGCCGGACGGGTCGAACACCGGCGCCACGATCTCGCTGGCCGAGCGGCTGTCGCAGGCGATGTGGCCGGGGAAGGCGTGGACGTCGTCGACGATCTGCGTCGTCCGGTCCCGGGCCGCCGCGCCGCAGACGCCGCGGCCGAAGGCGATGCGCAGACAGCCCAGCGTGCCCTGATAGGGGCCGACCACCAGTTCGTCGGCCTTGTCGGGGTCGACGACGTAGAAGCCGGTCCAGAAGAAGACGGGGAAGGCGTCCGCCAGCATCGAGGCCACGGTGGCCATGCGCGCGACGCGGTTGGGCTCGCCGTCCAGCACGGCCAGGATCTCGTCTTCCAGTTCGGCATAGCGCGCGGCCTTGTCGGCGGGACGGTCGTCGCGGGCGAGGTAGGACATGCAGGGCTCCGGCGGTCTGGCCGATGCATATAGGAATGGCCGCCCTCGCTGGCGAGGGGGCCGTTTTCCCCTCACGGGCGAGTCGGCAAGCCACTGATTCGTGGGGATAAGTACGGCTTCGGACACAAAAGGGCGATGCTGCGGCAACGCTTTGTCGCAAACCGGCGTTAACCTTGACAGATGGTTAACTGGACGGGACTGTCCCGCTTGCGCAAGCTTCAGCGTGCGGGCCCCGGGGCTGTCGGCTTTTGATCGAAGGGGGGCGTATGCGCAGCGATCAATCGGACCATGACGACCAGCCCCGCTCGAACGGCCGGCGGGGTCCGATCGCCATAGCGGCGGTGGCGGGCGTCCTCGCCCTGACCGCTCTGGGCATGGTCTCGTGCGGCGATCGCGACGGGGTGCGCTTCTGGCAACCGGCGGGCGGGGCGGCCAGCAACGCCTGTCCGCGTCCGGCCTCGCTGACGGGGTCGGAGTTCAACGCCCAGGAGACGGGGCTGCGGGCCCTGCGCCGCGCGGCCTTCCGCGGCGACTTCTTCGCCCAGCTGGAGCTGGGGGCGCGTTACGCCGCCGTGCGGGCGACCGACAAGAATATCGAAGACCCGATCGAGAGCGCGACCTGGTACGCCCTGGCCCTCTCGAACGACGAGGGCTATGCGCCGATCAACCGGGTCGACCGCGGCGGCTTCGGCGGCTGGCGGCCGCTGTCGAAATACGACGACTGCCGGGCGTATGAGCGCCACGCGGCCTATCAGCGGCTGGACCGCCAGCTGGGGCAGATGACCCGCGAGGAGCAGGAGGCCGTCCGCGACCGCGTCATCTATGTGCTGTCGACCCAGGACGCCGACGGCTATCGCACCCTGGCGCGGCTGCACGACGGCCTGTACGGCCCGTTCGGCGAGCCCGAGGACAATCGCGAGGCGCGCGAGGCCTGGGGCCGGGGCCAGAACGGCAATGGCCGCGACCGCAACCGGCGCGGCTATTACTCGGCCACCAACCTGTTCCAGCGCAACGACGTGGACGCCTATCTGTACAACTATCTGGCGGTGCAGACGGGCGACGTCGGGGCCTATGTCCTGCTGAAGGATTTCGAGCGCTCGGCCCCGAGCCGCGACCAGTACCAGCGCTTCGTCGAGACCAAGGCGAGGCAGTGGACGCCGCCGTTCGAATTCTATCCCAACAGCGCGCCGCAATCAGGCGTGCCCTTCTCGGACGAGAGCCGTCCGCGCGGCGACGCCTATGAATATGCGCTGGGGCGGATGGCGAGCGAACTGCCGTTCATCCACGTCGGCCGGGCCCTGCGTTATCTGGGGATCACCGACACCGCCGTCGCCCGGCCCGAGGATCTGTCCAAGCGCCAGATCGAGACGCTGGAGGCCATGCTGGGCCATCCGATGGAGGGCCGGCTGTCATACCTGGAGCGGGTGCGGGCCATTCAGATGGCCGCGATCAACGGCTCGTCCGAGGCCCAGCTGGTGCTGGCGGTGATGTATGCCGAGGGCATCGGCCTGCCCGCCGACTACGCCCGCGCCTTCAGATGGTTCGACGAGGCGGCGCGCCAGGGCAGCCCCGAGGCCAAATTCGCCATGTCGAGCTATTTCGCGCTCGGCGTCTCGGGCGTGGCCGATCAGGACAAGGCCCAGGCCGTGGCCCTGAGGATCGATTCCGCCCTTTCGGGCTTTGGCCCGTCGGCCGGCCGCCTGCAGGCCGTGCTGGCCCAGGTCTCCCGTTCGCAGCAGCGCCGCTAAGGAGGGCGTAGCATCATGACCAGCCCCACGCCCTTCGCCCGGATCGCCAGCGTCATCGGAGGCGCGTTCGTCATCGCCGCCGCCGTCGGCGCCTTCGTCCTGACCGACGCCCCGACCGCGCGGGCCCAGGTCGCCGCCAAGGTGGAAAGCCAGACGCGGCCCAATTTCGGCATTCTGCTGGATCCGCCGACGCGCAGCTACCGCAACCGCGGCTCGTCGCACCGGCGCTATGACTATGGCCGGCACCGGCCCGACTGGCGGCCCGGCTATCCGGGCGGCTATCCGCGCGGGGAAGAGATTGTGCTGGTCGACTGCGGCGGCAATCCCGGCTCCGGCGCGGTCGAGGACGCGGTGCGCCGGGTGCGGCCCGGCGGGACGCTGGTCATCCGTTCGCGCGGCGGAGCCTGCGTCGGCTGGCTGAACATCGACAAGCCCCTGACCATCATCGGCGAGGGCGGCTTTGACCCGCGTGACTGGGACCGCAATCCGACGCCGGGCCTGATCGCGCCCGATGGCCTGCCGTGCATGACGGTGGCTCAAGGGGTGCGGGTCGAGATTCGCGACATGATGTTCGCCTCGCCGCGCGCGGGGGACGCCGCCTGCATCGTCGGCTATGGCGCCGAGATCGTCATGAACCGCGTCGGCTTCCGCCATGCGGGGGACGAGGCGGCCATCTATATGGACGGCGGCCTGCTGGACATCCGCAACGCCGTGATCGACGCCCAGACCATCGCCCCGGCCATCGTCGCCGACGGCGCGGTCCTGACCGCCTGGGAGATGGTGGTCACCGGCGCCCAGTCGGGACTGGAACTGATCCCCGGCGCGGGGCAGACCTCGCGCATCGGTTCGACGACCCTGAAGGGAACCGGCGCGCCCAATTCCTTCGGACCACGCTCGATCGGGGTGGTGGTGCGCTCGGCGCGCGAGTACGGCCGGGTCGAGATCGAGAACACCGCCATCGTCGGCTATGTCGAGGGCGTCGCCGTCGAGGGGGCCTCGGTCCAGATCCACAACAGCCGCATCGGCCGTTCGGACAAGGGGGTGGTGCTCTACAACGGCGAGCTGCGCCTCGCCGACAGCCGCATTCGCGCCACCACGGTCGGCGTCGCCGCCGCCTCGGGTCACGCGGTGATCGTCAACAACGTCTTCGCCGGCGTTCGCGAGGTCATCTACAAGGAGGCCCGCGCCACGGTGGAGGCCAGCGGCAACCGCGTCTGGTCGCAATACGCCTGCCGGCCCCAGTTCCGCGACCGCTACCGCGGCCGCTACGAGCCGTACTGGCGCCCCGGCGAGGGCTGGACCTGCGAGACCAACTCATACCCGCGCGACTGGTGGGACGACGAGGACGGCCTGCTGGGCCTGCCCTATCAGGACGACGGCTATCAGCCGGACGGCTATGGCGACTATCAGGACGGCCAGGGCTGGTACGACCGCGACGGGCGATACATCCCGGACAGCCGCTACCGGGGCGACGACCGGTGGGGCCGGGGCGGGATGTGGGGGCGGTAGGAGGGCTTAGCGCCAATGAGCATGAGGCGGTGCTGGCCGAACGGCGGGTAACACCGAAGTCGCGTTCATTTCTTCTGAGCTTACCAAGCCGTCCTGCAGCCCCTTCTCGAGAACGATGCCACGCCAGGAGCGCTCATCGCCGTCAGAACGATCGACGTCGACATAGTGGGTGTTGGATGGGGTGATCAGCGCGAACGTGTGGGATGTCATCTGAATGCTCCTTGAGCGACCACATTGGCCGTTCGAGCAAGATGGCTTGCCAGCGGATTCCAGCAATGCACCCGGCCAGCGCCCTCTACTCGGGCTGCCGACGGCGGTAGGCGCGGAGGGACTCGAACCCCCAACCAGACCGTTATGAGCGGTCGGCTCTAACCATTGAGCTACGCGCCCGCCGTGGGCGTGGCCTAGCAGGCGGGGCGGCGACTTGCCAAGCGCCGCACGCCCGTCATCGGCCCGCCGCCGACCTGTCGCCGATTTCATGGCGATGAACGGAAACTGCCAAGCCTTCGTGGCGTTCATTCAGCGGCCAATGGTCAAGGTGCGGCCATGGTCGTCACCCACTTTCGGGTGAACGGCCCCGCCGCTTCCAGGAGATTCGACGCAATGAACCGTCCCGCCGCCCGCGCCGCCGCCGCGCCCGCCCCCGTCGCCGGCATGTCCAACCGCCTGTTGCTGATGAGCGGCGCGGTGATGGCCGCCGCCGCCCTGTTCGCCGCCCCCGCCGCCCGCGCCCAGTCCCAGCCCGAGGGCGGCGCGCCAATGATGATCCACGCCGTCGCCGACCGCCCGGCGCTGAACCTGTCGGCCTATGGCGAGGTCAAGACCGCGCCCGACATGGCCACCATCAGCTTCGGCGTCGTCACCGAGGCCACGACCGCCGCCGAGGCCATGCGACTGAACGCGACGCGCATGAACGAGGTCATGGCCGCCCTGCGCCGCGCCGGGATCGCCGAGCGCGACGTCCAGACCTCGGGCCTGAACCTGTCGGCCCAGTACGACTACGTCCAGAACGAGCCACCCCGGCTGCGCGGCTATCAGGCCAACAACCGGGTGACGGTGATCATCAACGACCTCGACGCCGTCGGCACGACCGCCGACGCCGTGGTGGCCGCGGGCGTCAACCAGATCGACGGCATTTCGTTCGGCCTCAAGGACCCGACCTCGGCCGAGAACCAGGCGCGCCAGCTGGCGGTGCGCAATCTGCAGGCCAAGGCGGCGCTTTACGCCCAGGCCCTGGGCGTCAATCTGGGCGGCATCCGTTCGCTGTCGGAGGGCGGCGGCTATTCGCCCCAGCCGCAGCCGATGCTGCAGTACGCCCGGGCCGAAATGGCCACGGACGCGGGCTCGACCCCGGTGGCCGCCGGCCAGCTGACCGTGCGGATCGACATCACCGGCGTCTACGATCTGGCGCGGTAGAATGAGTGGCTAGTGGCTAGTGTTTAGTGGCGGGCGCACGGTCCTCGCGCCTGCCAATCTCCTGCCACTAGCCACTAGCCACTAGCCACTAGCCACTAGCCACTGGCCACTGGCCACCTCAGCTTCGCGAGCGGAGCAGCATCAGTCCCACGCCGACGTTCAGGCCGTAGCAGATGCCCAGCACCGCCAGCGCGGTGACCGGGCCGTCGTCCATGACGAGCAGCGGCAGGCTCCATGGCAGTCCGAGGACTTTCGCCGGGATGAAGGACACCATGCCGTCCGCCAGGGCCCAGCACGCGCAGGCCGCCCGGCGTCGCCAGCATCAGGGCGACCGCGCCCGCGACGGTGTAGAGGCCGAACAGGCCCCACGTCAGCCACTGGATCGTACGCGCCATCGGTGTCCTCCCTGAACGACAGGGAAGGCCCGGCGCGGGCCGCCGTCAAGCCGCGTGCTTGATCTCGTTGCGGTCGTCCAGCAGCACCACGGTCGGCGACCACTGGCGCGCCTCTTCCTGCGGCAGCTGGCCGTAGGTGACGATGATGACCTTGTCGTGCTTCTGCACCAGCCGGGCGGCGGCGCCGTTGACGCCGATGACCCTGGAGCCGCGCGGGGCCTCGATGGCGTAGGTGGTGAAGCGCGCGCCGTTGGTGATGTTCAGCACATCGACCTGCTCGTGCGGAAAGATGCCCGCGGCGTCCAGCAGGTCGGCGTCGATGGCGATCGAGCCTTCATAGTCCAGATCGGCCTGGGTCACCGTGGCGCGGTGCAGCTTGGCCTTCATCAGGGTGACCAGCATGGGGAGTGCGGTCCGGAAATGACGCGGGGCGATAGGCCCCCGCTCGCAGACCGCTCATATAGGGGTTCGCGAGGGGGCCATCAATCGTTCTCGTTGCGGCGCACCATCCGATGCTGCGGCGCATTCGCCCGTTACGGGGGCATTTATATACCTGACAAAGCAGGCCCAAGTTGGTAGAAGATTCTGGACAGGCCGGTACGACTGAGATCGAGGTGACCCCCGCTATGATTGAGGCGGGGGTTGAGCCCTTCCTCAGTTATGACCCTGAGTGGGACGACGCGCGCGAACGAGTTGGTAAGATTCTCCGAGCCGCGTTGGCGGCTTCTCCGCAGAACCAAAGTGCAGTCGGCCCGGAACGAGAAGCCTAGAGCCAGTCCAAACCCCGACTGCGTTTGCCCCAAGCAGAGACGCGTGGGCTATGTCGGCCTCTAGCTTTTTTAGGCGCTCTGCCCTCATGGGCGAGCCCGGAGACTTGCGGTGGCGGGCAGCAGCGAATGTTTTGTCCCTGCTGACTCTCAGGCCCCAAAGGCCGTGGACGGCATGATTGCGGGGCTGCTTAATTTTGAGACAGGCGGCAACAAATCCCTTCAGGGCGTCTGCCTCATCCGGGGCGGTAACGGACTGGCCCGCAAGGTCTAGGCTGTCGAGTCGGCCGCCGACCATCATGGCGGAATAAGCCTTGTTGAACTCTGGCGGCGATAGATCGAGCGCCAGCATGAGCAGGCGGTCGATAAAGAACTCGACCTGAGCCCATGTCGCGGTGATCCGGCCCAGGTGCATCAGTTGCCTGTCGGTAAGCGGGATTTCAAAAGCGGTCGTATTTGGGGGTATTGTGTCGCTCATGACCGAAGACCCTAAGCCTGAATCGCCAGAAGACGATGCCGAGTTCGAGCGGGTTCTGCGGAACCTCGTGAACACGCCGCACAAGCCGCATGAGAAGAAGAAGCCGTCAGACGATCCCGGTGATGCAGCGGGCCGGTAGGGGCTGCGACGGCGGCATATTTCCAGCCACCTCTGCCTTGCAAGCGGGACACCGATGGATGCGCTGGCCCCTCGCTGCCTCCGCCGCCTGAAGAATGGATTTACGCCCATGCTCAAAGCAGTTTGGACAGATCATATGAGGCGGTTCGGCTCCTTGGGCCTCCGTCTTCAGCGTGTAGGCGAAGGTTCCGCGCCCGATTTGCTGAAGCTCGTAGCGCTCCTTCTCGCAGTGCCATGTTTCAAGTTGTCGGACGCGTTCTTCAAGCTCGCGTTTCTGGCCGGCCAGCGCAGATTGGGCCTCTTGGGCCTCCAGCAGGAGGCCCTGAAGTTCGAGCTTCACCGCCAGCAACTTGGACGCGTCGCGCGCATCCGACAGCGTTTTGGTTATGTCGAGCGCGGTCTTTATCGCGGTTAAACCGCTCATCACCGTCATCGGATCAGTCATCGCTTTCCTCCGTTCTGCGAAGGCTAGCGCGAAGCCGAACAATGCGCCTAGCTTTCTGCTTACGCGTAAGCGGCTTCACCAGCCCGCCGATACATCAGGCGCTTTCCGCCGATGCCGCGCAGGGCTTCGTCGGTGCGCATCGTGTCGTTGATGCCGAGGCCAACGCGGTTCGAGTAGCGGAAGTCGAACTCAGCCAGATAGCGCTTCAGGTGGGCTTCCGACACGTGGTGGAAGGTGCCGATGATCCCGCGCTTGAGGATCGAGAAGAAGTTTTCCGCCGTGTTGGAATGCTTGTGGCCGTCGCGGACGTATTCGCCACGGATGTGATCGACGGCGCTATGGCTGGCGAACTCTTCGCCGGGGCGAATGTA
This sequence comes from Brevundimonas sp., assembly GCF_029946145.1. Lineage (GTDB taxonomy): Bacteria > Pseudomonadota > Alphaproteobacteria > Caulobacterales > Caulobacteraceae > Brevundimonas. The sequence continues at coordinate 28,842 of NZ_JAQSDY010000025.1, read as the reverse complement.
GAACTTGGCGCCGTCCGTCATCAGGTGGCTGGAGCGGTGCGCGGCGGTCACGAGGATCGGGCGCAGGGTCTTCGTGGTGACGTTGGCGACATGGAATGAACGGGCGCGACCGTCGCGCTCAACGAGGGTCACCACGGCGTGCTTGGGGCTCTTGCCGCGCGCCTTGGAGTGCTTGTTCTTCTCTTTGCCGCCGACGTAGGTTTCGTCGACCTCAACGGTGCGGTCAGGACCGCCCAGCGGAGCCGGGTTGTTCTCGGTCATGGCCTCGCGGATGCGGTGGCACATGAACCAAGCGGTCTTGTAGGTGACGCCCAGCGTACGGCCGATCTGGTGGGCGCTGATGCCTTTCTTGCTGGACGACATGAGGTAGGTGGCCAGCAGCCATTTGTTGAGCGGCACCTTGGAGCGCTCGAACACGGTTCCGACTGTGATGGTGAACTGATCGCGGCAGGCATTGCACTGATACAGGCCCGCACGGTGAGCGCGGCCCTTCATCTCGGTGGCCTCATTGACCACGCCACAGTGCGGGCAGACCGGGCCATGCGGCCAGCGGGTTTGCTCCAGGTGGGCTCTGGCTTTGTCGGCATCGGTGAAGATCGGGTCGGTCAGGTTCATCGTATCGCTCCAGTCTGAAAACCCTAGCGGTTACAAGGCTGCTTTGTCAAGTATATAAGTGCCGTTACGGGACGTTCATTTGACGGGAAGGCCGGCCGCCCTATGGTCCGGATGTGGCCATGACCCGGCCCGCGATCCGGACTACGTCCCGTCCCATGAAGCAGTTTTTCCTGACCGTGCTGGGCGTCTTCGCCGGGCTTTTCCTGTTCCTGATCGTGGTGCCGTTCATCCTGATCACCGTGGCGATCAGCTCGGCGTCCTCGAAGGAGCCGACGCCCTCCCACACGGTTCTGGAACTGGACCTGAGGGAAGGGATCACGGACCAGACGCCGACCAATCCGTTCGCGGTCTTCGGCGGCGGCGGGCTGTCGACGCTGCAGGTCGTCGACGCCCTGGCCCAGGCCGAGACCGACAACCGGGTCAAGGCGCTGCTGATCCGTCTGCCGGAGGGCGGCATCACCCCGGCCGCGGCCGATGAAATCCGCCAGGCGGTCCGCCGCTTCCGCCGCTCGGGCAAGGTCGTGATCGCCCACAGCCAGGGCTTCCAGCCGGTCGGAACCGCGGTGTCCAGCTATATGGTCGGCGCCTCGGCGTCGGAACTGTGGATGCAGAACACGGCCAGCTTCCAGCTGGCGGGTTTCTCGTCCGACGGCATATTCCTGGGCCGGGCCTTCGACAAATACGGCGTCACGCCGGAGTTCGAGCAGCGCTACGAGTACAAGAACGCCGTCAATGAATTCACCGAGAGCGACTTCACCCCCGCCCATCGCGAGGCGATGACGGCGTGGATGACGTCGATCTATGTCTCGGCCCTGGCCAATGCGGCCCAGGACCGGAAGCTGACCCCGCAGGCGCTGCGGGCGACCATCGAGGCCGGGCCGTATTCGTCCGCCGACGCCCGCCGGCTGCGCCTGATCGACAAGATCGGCCAGGTCGAGGAGGCCGAGGCCGAGGCCAGGCGTCGCGCCGGCCGGGGAGCCGAGATCGTCGAGTTCGCGGACTATGCCTCGGCGAAGGGTGAACGCGCGGGCACGGGCCGGAACGCGATCGCCATCGTCGGTGGAGAAGGCGCGATCAACACCGGCACCGGCGGCGGCGATGTGTTCGGGAGCGGGTCGTCCATCATGTCGGACGATCTGGCCGAGGCCCTCTACGACGCCATCGAGGACAAGGCGGTCAAGGCCATCGTCTTCCGCGTCTCCTCGCCCGGCGGCTCGCCCGAGGCGTCGGAACAGATTCTGGCCGCGGTGCGGGCGGCCAGGGCGGCGGGCAAGCCGGTGGTGGTGTCGATGGGCGACTACGCGGCCTCGGGCGGTTACTGGATCAGTTCGGAGGCGAACTGGATCGTGGCCCAGCCCTCGACCCTGACCGGCTCGATCGGCGTGTTCGGCGGCAAGTTCGTGCTGGCCGATGCACTGGGACGGTTCGGCGTCGACATGCGCAACCTGTCGGTCGGCGGCGAATATTCGGACGCCTTCTCGCCGTCGCAGTCGTTCACGCCGGCGCAGCGGGCGGCCTTCGCGGCCCAGATCGACCGGACGTACGAAGAGTTCATCACCCGCGTCTCGACCGGCCGTCGCCTGGCGCCCGCCCGGGTGCGCGAGATCGCCCGCGGCCGCGTCTGGACCGGCGCCCAGGCCAGGACGCTTGGTCTGGTCGATCAGCTGGGCGGCCTGGAGGAGGCCATCGCCAAGGCGCGCGAACTGGCCCGCATTCCCGCCGACGAGTCCGTGCGCTTCAAACGCTATCCGACGCCGGAATCGCCGTTCGAGGCCCTGTCAGAGATGTTCGGCGTCTCGGGTGAGGCCGCGCGGGTCCTGGTCGGCATCGGCGGGGTCATGAACGACCCGGCCGCCGAGGCGACGGTTCGTCGCATCCAGACCGACCGCGCCCGGGCCTCGGGCGCGTCCGTGCTGGCGGATCAGCCCTGGTAGTGCGGCGGGAACACTCGCCTGTGAAGGGGCCGGTCATTGACCGTTCAGCCTCATGGACCGACATTGTGAGTTCGGCGCTGCACGCAGCGTCTGTGAAGGTGAAGTCATGACCCAGTCCGACCGTCTGATCTTCGGCCCCGGTTCGCGCCGTCCGGCCAATGGTTTCGTGGCTTCGATCCTTTGGCTCGGCGGTCTGGTGGCGACCCTGGTCGCCATGGCCGTCGGCGCGGTGCTGGCCGTCTTCACCGCCGCCGCCGTGGCCGTGATCGCCCTGTTCGCCGCCGTGCTGGTCTTCTTCGCCGGACTGGCCATGGGCGCCCGCCGCAAGGTCACCGTCCGCGCCCGCCGCACCGACGACGTCATCGAGGCCCGCAAGGTCGACGGCGCCTGGGTCGCCTACGGCTGGGAGCGGACCGGACGCTAGGCCGGGACGCCAACGGTGCTGGTCGTCAAGGACGCGCCGTCTCCCAATTTCGACGCCCGCCGGGCCCCGCCCGACATGCTGGTGCTGCACTATACCGGCATGAGGACCGCGCGTGAGGCGATCGCCCGGCTGCAGGACGCCGAAGCCAGGGTCTCGGCCCACTATGTGGTGAAGGAGAACGGCTCCATCCTGCGCCTCGTGCAGGAGGAACGCCGCGCCTGGCACGCGGGCAGGGGGGCCTGGCAGGGCGAGACCGACTGCAACGCCGCCTCCATCGGCATCGAGATCGTCAATCCGGGCCATGAGTTCGGCTATCGCGATTTTCCCGACTCGCAGATCGACGCGGTGATCAGCCTGATCTCGGACATTCGTACACGGTGGACCATCCCCGACGCCCGAATCATCGCCCATTCCGACCTCGCGCCCGAGCGGAAGCAGGATCCCGGCGAGCGTTTCCCATGGAAGCGGCTGGCCTCGGTCGGGCACGGCCTGTGGTTCGAGCCCGCGCCGGAGCGGACGGCGGCGCTGGGCGTGCCGCTGGGCGTGGGCGACGAGGGGCTGGGCGTGGTGGTGCTGCGCGCAGGCCTGCACCGTCTCGGCTACGCCCTGACGCCGGGCGGCGACTATGACGAGGCGACCCGGCTGACCGTCGAGGCCTTCCAGCGGCACTGGCGGCCGTCGAAGGTGGACGGGATCGCCGACGGCGAGACGCGGGCGACGCTGATGGGGGTGCTGCAGCTGGCGACGGCGGAGAGCGTCACGGGGGTGTTGAACTAGTTCAGCTGCTGGCCCTGACCCAGATCGCGGCGACCTGAAAGCCCATCGCCACCAGGAAACTCGGCCAGAACGGCAGCCTGAGTACAATCATGAGCACCCCCGTTCCGAGGGCGACTATGAACAGGCAGTTCGAAATCAGCAGGCGCTTTTCTTCGGTCACGAGGTGATCATTGACCCCGATCCGCTTGCAGCGCAATTGAGCCCCGTCAGACGGCCGGGCGGTCGCGGCGGGGGTTATGCCCCTGTCGAGGAAAGTCCGGGCTCCACGGTGAAAAGGCGGCGGGTAACTCCCGCCCGGGGCGACCCGAGGGATAGCGCCACAGAAAGCAAACCTCCGGCCTCGCGAGGCCGGTAAGGGTGAAAGGGTGGGGTAAGAGCCCACCGCGTGCCTGGCAACAGGGACGGCATGGCAAGCCCCGCCTGGAGCAAGACCGAATAGGGACGTCGCGCGGTTTCGGCCGCAGGGTTCATCGCCCGAGGCGTCCGGGTAGGTCGCGAGAACCGTTCCGCGAGGGGCGGTCCAGAGGAATGATCGTCGCCCGCTTCGGCGGGAACAGAACCCGGCTTACAGGCCGTCTGACATTTATCTTTTTGGAGAGGCCTACGCTCGCGACGCGGTCGCTCGCTGCTTGAGGCCCGCTTTCCTCCCCATGAGCATCGCGAATGGGGTGGAGGAAGGATCGCAGCGCGATCCGACGACGGGATCGGAGGCGAAAGCCGACGAGACGGAGGGGGCGACTCGATGCGGAGGGGTTGGCGATCCACTGGCCTCGCCGGCGTCGCCCCCTCCGTCACGGCGCGAAGCCGCGCCGCGCCACCTCCCCACTGCGTGGGGGGAAACCCGCGTTCGCCGATTAACCCCTTGGCCCGCATTGCGGCGCAACATCAGTCCACAGCCTGTCTATACTTCTGATGTTCTGTGTATGTTCTGTCCGTTACAGCGTTTTCAACCTCCTTCGAGGTTAACCTTCGTCAACTAATCCCATTGAGACCCAGTTGATCCCATGCTATCCCATTCCTTCTGAGGGTGTTCAGGGGAACAGAGGGGCGGATCGCAAGATCCGAGTTTGGGGCAGGCGTGTTTCTCTCGACCTATGAGAAACAGTTGGACGGGAAGCGACGCCTGCTGATTCCGCAGGAGTTCCGCACCGCCGACAACGGCGCCGAGCACGGCGTCTTCTGCTTCTTCTCCATGGCGTCCGACTGCCTCGAGGCCGGCGGCGACAAGCTGATGGCCGAATACGTCGCCCGCATCGAGGCCCTGCCGTTCGGCAGCGACCGGCGCACCGCGCTGGAGGAGACCTTCTACGCGGGTCAGCGGCCCCTGTCGTACGACGGCGGCGGCCGTATCACCCTGCCGGAAAGCCTGTGCCAGGACGCGGGTCTGGGCGAGGACGTGGTCATCGTCGGCCTGGGACCGCGCTTCCAGATCTGGGACCGCGCGCGCTGGAACGCGCGCCGCGACGCCCGCCGCGCCCTGGCCCGTCAGGTCATGCTGGGCGACGACGGAAACGGGGAGGGCGCATGAGCCCCCACGCCCCGGTCCTGCTGGATGAGGTGATCGAGGCCCTCGCCCCGGAGGCCGGAGACGTCATCATCGACGCCACCTTCGGCGCCGGCGGCTATACGCGCGCCATTCTGGCGACCGGGGCGACGGTGATCGGTCTGGATCGCGACCCGACCGTGCAACCGCACGCCGATGCGGTGGCGAATGACTATCCCGGCAGGTTCCGGCTGATCCGCACGCCCTTCTCGGGTCTGGCCGACGCCTTCGCGCAGTCGGGCGAGTCGAGGCTGGACGGGGTCGTCTTCGACATCGGCGTCTCGTCCATGCAGCTGGATCAGGCCGAGCGCGGCTTCTCCTTCATGCGCGACGGGCCGCTGGACATGCGGATGAGCGATGAGGGCGAGACCGCCGCCGACATCGTCAACACCTGGGATCACGGGCCGATGGCCCACATCTTCAAGCTCTATGGCGACGAGCGCCAGTCGGGCCGGGTCGCCACCGCCATCCTGCGCCGCCGGGTCGAGAAGCCGTTCGAACGGACGCTGGATCTGGCCGCCGTGGTCGAGAAGGCGCTGGGCGGCCGGCGCGGCGCGGCCATCCATCCCGCCACCCGCGTCTTCCAGGCCCTGCGCATCGCGGTCAATGACGAGCTGGGCGAGCTGCGCGCCGGCCTGGAGGCGGCCGAGGCGACGCTGGCGCCGGGCGGCCGCCTGGTCGTGGTCACCTTCCATTCGCTGGAGGACCGGATCGTCAAGGCGTTCCTGACCGAGCGCACCGGCAACGCGCCCGGCGGCTCGCGGCACGCCCCGGTCACGGTCGAAACCCGCAAGCCCAGCTTCACCCTGTCGTTCAAGGGCGCGCGCGAGGCGGGCGACGCCGAGCTGGCGACCAACCCGCGCGCCCGTTCGGCCAAGCTGCGCGCCGCCGTCCGCACCGATGCCGCGCCGTGGGGCCCAATTGGGGGGAGGATCGCCGCATGAGCCCGGCCGTCGCCACCCTGAACCGGCTGTATGCGTGGAAGATCCGCGGCGTGCGCTGGGTCGAGATCATCGGCGTCATGCTGGTCGCGGCCATGGTCTTCTCGGTCTATCTGGCCAAGGCCGCCGCCGCCCGCGAGAGCGCCCGCATCACCGATCTGGAGCGCCAGATCACCGACAACGGTCAGCGGGTCCGCCTGCTGCGCGCCGAGGTCGCCCGTCTGGAACAGCCGGGCCGGCTGGAGGCCCTGTCGCGCGGCGCGGGTCTGGGACCTGTTGACGTGCACCGTCAGGCGACCGAGGCCAGTCTGGCGACCCTGACGGCCGTGCCCGCGCCGCCGCCGCCCGCTCCGGTCGCCGCGCCGCCCGCCGTCCCCGCCACTCCGCCTGCGGAGCCGGCGCGGTGAGCGCGCACGATCCCATCGCCGGAGGCCGCTCCCTCCCATACGGCGGGCGGCGCTATATGCCGTCGTGGCGCTGGCTGGCCGAGGCCATGTGGTGGGTCGAGCATTCATTCGGCCGCGCCCACGCCGACGCCCGGCCCGAGGAAGACACGCGGGTCCGCATCTTCGTCATCCTGTCGCTATTCTCGGCGGTGTTCGTCCTGCTGGCCGTGGGCGCCGCCCACGCCGCCCTGCTGACGGCCAGGGGCGGGGTCGGATCGGCGGTCCATCCGAACGCGGTGGTCCGCGCCGACATGGTGGACCGCAACGGCGCCCTGCTGGCCACCAACATCACCCACTACGGCCTCTATATCGATCCGTCCGAGGTCTGGGATCGCAAGGCGGCCGCCGAGCAGATCAAGCGCGCCCTGCCGCGGGTCTCGATGGCGAAGCTGAACCGGGTGCTGAACGGCGACCGGCGTCTGCTGGTGATCAACCGTCTGACGCCGCAGGAGAAGGTGGCGGTTCACGGCCTGGCCCTGGGCGGCGTGGCCTTCGAACCCGAGGACGTGCGGGTCTATCCGCTGGGTCAGTCGGCCCGGCACGTGGTCGGCAACGTCGACACCGGCGGGGTCGGCCTGTCGGCCGCCGAACGCGCCTTCAACGACGAGATCCGGGCCGCCGGGGCGCGCGGCGAGACCTTCCAGGTCTCCATCGACCTGCGCATCCAGGGCATTCTCGAGAACGAACTGGCCGCCGCCGCCGCCGGGACCCAGGCCAGAGGCGCGGTGGGCATCATCACCGACGTCCAGACGGGCGAGGTTCTGGGCATGGCCAGCTGGCCGGGCGCGAACTCGCGCAACCTGGCCACCGCCGCGACCTATGAGATGGGATCGGTGTTCAAGACCTTCACGGTCGCCGCCGCCATCGACACCGGCCGGGCCGACATGAACACCCTGCTGGACGCTTCGGAGGCGCTGCAGATCGGCAACCGTCGGATCACCGACTTCCACGCCACCAACAAGGTGCTGACGCTGGAGGAGGTCTATCTCCACTCGTCCAACATCGGCACCTCGCGCCTGTCGACCGAGATGGGGCCGCGGGTCATGCGCGACTATTTCGAGCGCTTCGGCCTGTTGTCGCGCGCGCCGTTCGAGATCGCGTCCGAGATGCCGATCAGTCCGCGCGAGTGGTCGGACTCGACCCTGGCCTCCCTGTCGTTCGGCTACGGCATTTCCATCACCCCGCTGCAGATGGCGGCGGCGATGCAGGCCCTGACCAACGGCGGGCGCTACATTCCCCTGACCCTGCGCAAGGGCGGACGGCCCGATGTGCAGGCGCGGCAGGTGATCTCGCCCGAAACCTCCCTGACCATGCTGGACCTGATGCGCCGCAATGTGGTGCGGGGTTCGGGCGGCCGGGCCGAGGCGCCGGGACTGCGCGTCGGCGGCAAGACCGGCTCGGCCAACAAGTCGGTCAACGGCCACTATTCCACCGCCCACGCCGTCGGCACCTTCGCCGCCGTCTTCCCCGCCGACGGGCCGGTCAATGCGCGCCGGTACCAGATTCTGGTGCTGATCGACGAGCCCCAGACCTATCCGCGCACGGGCGGCTTCGTCGCCGCCCCGGCGGTGGGCCGGATCGCCGACCGCATCGCGCCGTTCCTGAACGTGCAGCGCCGCGCAGACGCCTACCGCACCGCCGTCGGCGACAAGGTCATCCCGGCCTTTGAAGATCAGGAAGGCGACGGTCGATGAGCGCCGCGCCCGCTCCCGTGAAACTGTCGGAACTACTGCGCCGCGACGTGGCGTCGGACCCCGTCATCACCGGAGTGACCGCCGACAGCCGCAAGGTCGCGCCGGGTTCGTTGTTCGTCGCTCTGCCGGGCACGGCCGCCGACGGCCGCGCCTTCATTCCCCAGGCCCTGTCGCAGGGGGCCGCAGCCGTCCTGGCTCCCGCCGGCACCGACGGCGCCATGGCCCCGGTGCTGGTCACCTCCGGCGATGTCCGCCGCGCCTACGCCATCGCCGCGCGCAGCTTCTACGGCGCACAGCCCGCGACCTGCGTCGCCGTGACGGGCACCAACGGCAAGACCTCGGTCGCCGCCTTCTGCCGTCAGATCTGGGCGTCCCTGGACCTTCATGCCGCGAGCATGGGGACCCTTGGGGTTTTAGCACAAATGGGTAACGTTAACCGGGAGTTGACGGGCCCCGGCCTGACCAGCCCGGACGCCGCCGACGCCGCCCGCATGCTGGCCGATCTGGCCGCCGGGGGGGTGACCCATCTGGCGCTGGAAGCCTCGTCGCACGGCATCGACCAGCGGCGCCTGGACGGGGTGTCGCTGAAGGCGGCGGCCTTCACCAATCTGAGCCAGGACCATCTCGACTATCACGGCGACATGGAGGCCTATCGCGCCGCCAAACTACGTCTGTTCGAGACCCTGCTGCCGCGCGGCCGGACCGCCGTGCTGAACGCCGATTCGGATGCCTATTCGAGCTTCGCCGCCGCCTCGATCATGTCGGGCCTGGGCGTCATGGGCGTGGGCGAACGCGGGCGGGACCTGTCGCTGGTCGCCCGTCAGGCGACGCCGGAAGGCCAGCGCCTGACCATCGACGCGCGCGGGACCCTGCATGAAGTGATGCTGCCGCTGGCGGGCGCCTTCCAGGCCTCGAACGCCCTGGTCGCGGCGGGCCTGTGCATCGCCGCGGGCGAGACCCCCGAGCGGGTGCTGGCCGGGCTGGAGAAGATCACGGGCGCACAGGGGCGGCTGCAGCGTATTCCGGGCTCCACGCGCGGCGAGGTCTATGTCGACTACGCCCACACGCCGGACGGACTCGAGACGGTGCTCAAGGCGCTGCGGCCCCACGCGAAGGGCCGGCTGATCGTGGTCTTCGGCGCCGGCGGCGACCGCGACAAGGGCAAGCGCCCCCTCATGGGCGAGATCGCCGGCCGTCTGGCCGACGTGGCCATCGTCACCGACGACAACCCGCGTTCCGAGGACCCGGCCGCCATTCGCAAGTCCGTGCGCGAAGGCTGCCCGACCGCCCGGGAAACCGGCGATCGCCGCGCGGCTATTCAACAGGCCATCGAAATGATGGGCGACGGAGATGTGGTGGTCATCGCCGGAAAAGGGCATGAGCAGGGACAGATCATCGGCGGGACCACTCACCCCTTCGATGACGCAACCGTCGCCGCCGAAGCCCTTCGTCTCCATGCCTGACACCCAGCCTCTCTGGACCTCCGCTGAAATCGAAGCCGCGACGGGAGGACATCTGTCCGGCCCGGCCTTCGAGGCGAACGGCATCACCTACAACAGCCGCGAGATCGTCCCCGGCGACCTGTTTCTGGCCCTGAGGGGCGCGCGGGACGGGCATGAGTTCGCCGCCGCCGCCTTCGCGGCCGGGGCCGCCGGGGCGATCACCGAGCACGCCGTCGAGGGCGGGCCGTCTGTGATCACCGCCGACACCCTGCGTGCACTGGAAGCCCTCGGCGTCGCGGCGCGCGAGCGCAGCCCGAAGGCCCGGCGCGGCGCGGTCACCGGCTCGGTCGGCAAGACCAGCGTCACCCAGGCGGTCAAGGCGGGCCTCGATCTCGCGGGCCCGGCCCACGCCTCGATCAAGAGCTACAACAACCATATCGGCGTGCCGCTGACGCTGGCCCGGATGCCGCGCTCGACCGAGCGCGCCGTGTTCGAGATCGGCATGAACGCGCCGGGCGAGATCGCACCCCTGTCGAGGATGGTCCGGCCCCACGCCGCCTGCGTCACCACCATCGGCCCCGTGCATATCGAGGCTTTCGCCGACGGTGAAGCCGGAGTGGCGGCGGAGAAGGCGTCGATCTTCGAGGGTCTGGCCCCCGACGGCGTCGCGGTTCTGAATGGCGACACGGCCTTTTCAGTGCTGCTGGACGCCGCCGCGCGCAAGGCCGGGGCCCGTCGGGTTACCTTCGGGACCGGCGCCGGCCAAGACGCCCGTCTGATCGACTTCGAGCCCGTCGCCCAGGGCGCGCGGGTGAAGGCCGAACTGTTCGGCAAGGCCATTGACTTCCCGCTCAGCCAGTCCGGCCCCCACTGGGGCCTGAACAGCCTGTGCGTCCTGCTGATGCTCGACGCCCTGGACGTGCCGCTGGCGACGGCCCTCAGCGCCCTGGCGGATTTCCAGCCGCTGGCTGGCAGGGGGCAGACCACGGCGGTGGCCGCGCCGGGCGGCGCCTTCACCCTGATCGACGAAAGCTACAACGCCAATCCCCTGTCCATGGCCGCGGGTTTCCGCAGCCTCGGCGCGAAGCCGGTGTCGGCCGGCGGGCGGCGGGTCGTCGTCCTGAGCGACATGCTGGAGCTGGGCGACCAGTCCCGGACCCTGCACGAGGGCCTGGCCACCGCCATCGACGCCGCCGGGCTGGACCTGGTGCATACGGCCGGGCCGGAGATGAAGCGCCTGCACGACGTCCTGCCGTCCGCCCGCCGCGGCCTGTGGCGTGAGACCTCCGCCGAACTGGCCGCCGAGGCCGCGGCTCTGGTCGCGCCGGGCGACGTGGTCATGGTCAAGGGATCGAACGGATCGAAGGCGTCGCTGGTCGCGAAAGCCCTCGCCGCGCTTGGAGGAGCGTCCTGATGTTTTATCTGCTCTATCTCCACTACGCCGACATCGCGCAGGACTATCCCCTGCTGAATCTGGTTCAGTACCAGACGGTGCGGGTGGCGCTGGCCATGGCCACGGCCATGATCGTCTCGGTCGCCATGGGCAGCCGGTTCATCGCCTGGATGCGGCTCAAACAGGGCAAGGGCCAACCGATCCGCTCGGACGGCCCGGTCTCGCACCTGTCCAAGGTGGGCACGCCGACCATGGGCGGGCTGATGATCCTGGCGGGCATTGCGGTGGCGGTGCTGCTGTGGGGCGACCTGACCAACCCCTACATCTGGATCGTCAGCTTCGTGACGGCGGCCTTCGGGGTGCTGGGCTTCATCGACGACTACGCCAAGGTGACAAAACAGACCTCGGCCGGACTGACCTCGAAACAGAAGCTGGTGGCCCAGGTGATCGTCTCGGTCATCGCCGGGGTGATGACCGTGCTGTGGATGACGGCTTCGCCGACCACGCCCAACCTCGAGACCTCGATCGCCTTCCCCTTCTTCAAGGCTGTTTTGCTGAACGTGGGCTGGTTCTACGTCCTGTTCGCCGCCTTCACCCTGGTGGGCTTCTCGAACGCGGTGAACCTGACAGACGGCCTCGACGGCCTGGCCATCGTGCCGGTGATGATGGCCTCGGCGGCGTTCGGGCTCATCGCCTATCTGGTCGGCAACTTCATCTTCTCGGACTATCTCGGCGTCCATCACGTGCCGGGGGCGGGCGAGCTGGCCATCTTCTGCGCCGCCATCATCGGCGCGGGCACCGGCTTCCTCTGGTACAACGCCCCGCCGGCCAAGATCTTCATGGGCGACACCGGGTCGCTGGCCCTGGGCGGCGCGCTCGGCGCCATCGCCGTGGCCACCAAGCACGAACTGGTGCTGGGCATCGTCGGCGGCCTGTTCGTCATCGAGGCGGCCTCGGTCATGATCCAGGTCGCCTATTTCAAGGCCACGAAGAAGCGCATCTTCCTGATGGCCCCGATCCACCACCATTTCGAGAAGATGGGCTGGCCGGAATCGACGGTGGTGATCCGGTTCTGGATCGTCTCGGCCATGCTGGCCCTGCTCGGCCTCGCCACCCTGAAGCTGCGATAGAGCCATGATCCCTGTCCCCGGTTTCGAAGGGCGGCGCATCGCGGTCTTCGGCCTGGGACGGTCGGGACTGACGGCCGCGCGCGCGCTGAAAGCCGGCGGGGCGCTGCCGGTGCTGTGGGACGACAGCGTCTCCAGCCGCATGCAGGCCGAGGCGGAAGGGTTCGCGGTCGAGGACCTGACCGGCGCCGACTGGTCGGGGTTCGCCGCCCTGGTGCTGTCGCCGGGCGCGCCCCTGACCCATCCGAAGCCGCACTGGACGGTGGACAAGGCGAAGGCGGCGGGGGTCGAGGTTCTTGGCGACATCGAACTGTTCGCCCGCGCGATCGCGGCGCTGCCCGAGGTGGAGCGCCCGAAGGTCGTGGCCATCACCGGCACCAACGGCAAGTCGACCACGACGGCCCTGCTCGGCTGGGTGCTGAAGCGGGCCGGTCTGACGGTCCACGTCGGCGGCAACATCGGCATCGGCGTGCTGGCGCTTCCGGCCCCGACGCGGGGGGCGGTCTATGTGATCGAGGTGTCCAGTTATCAGCTGGATCTGACGACGCGGTTCGCGCCGGACGTGGCGATCCTGACCAATGTCAGCCCGGATCATCTGGAACGCCATGGCGACATGGAGGGGTATGTCGCCGCCAAGGCGCGGCTGTTCCAGGCGCAGGGTCCGGACGGGCTGGCGCTGGTGGGCGTGGATGAGAGCTGGGGGCGGGGGATTGCGAGCACCCTTGCCTCTGTTGGCCGCCACATAACGACTGTCTCCACACCCGTGCATCCCCGCGAAGGCGGGGACCCAGGTTTGAGCGGCGACACCGGCGCCGGCCATACGATTGAACGGCTCTCCGACAGCGGTGGTGAGGCCAAAACCTGGGTCCCCGCCTTCGCGGGGATGCACGGAATTGAGGCTGGCAATGGGGTGCTGAAGGTGGAGGGCGAGCCCGAGGTTGAACTGGCCCGCGCCCGCTCGCTCCCCGGCCGGCACAACGCCCAGAACGCCGCCTTCGCCTGGGCCGCCGCTCGTGCGCTCGGCGTCACCCGCGTCGCCGCCGTCGAGGGCCTCCTCACCTTCCCCGGCCTCGCCCACCGGATGGAACACGTCGCCAGCCTCGGCCGCGTCCGTTTCGTCAACGACTCCAAGGCCACCAACGCCGACGCCGCGCGGCAGGCGCTGGCCAGCTATGAGCGCAGCTTCTGGATCGCCGGCGGACGCGCCAAGGCGGGCGGGATCGACGATCTGGAGGACCTGTTCCCCCGTGTCGTCGAGGCCTTCCTGATCGGCGAGGCGGCGGGGCCGTTCGCCGCCCGGCTGGGCGAGACGCCGCACCGGATCAGCGGCGACATGGCCAACGCCGTGAAGGCCGCCGCCGAGGCCGCCGCCGCGACCGGCCGTGACGAGGTGGTGCTGCTGTCGCCCGCCGCCGCCAGCTTCGATCAGTATCCGGACTTCGAGGCGCGGGGCGAGGCCTTCCGCGCCGCCGTCCTCGCCTTGGGTGCGACCGCCGCGAGCGCGACATGACCGACTACAGCCCCGCGTTTTCGCGCAACGACCAGAGCCCGATCGCGAAGTGGTTCTGGACCGTCGACCGCGGCCTGCTGGCCGCGGCGCTGACGCTGGTGGCGCTGGGCGTGTCGCTGAGCTTCGCCTCCAGCCCGGCGGCCATTCTGGCGGACCAGTCGATCAGCGACCCCTTCCACTATTCCTGGCGGATGATCGTCTGGGCGGCGGGCGGCACGGTGATGATGCTGCTGGCCTCGCTGCTGTCGCCACGCGGCGTGCGGCGCATCGCCCTGCTGGCGTTGGCGGGGGCCATCGTCGTCATGGCCGCCCTGCCGTTCATCGGCAATGAGGTGAAGGGGGCGGCCCGCTGGGTGAACCTCGGGCCGTTCAGCCTGCAGCCGTCCGAGTTCGCCAAGCCCAGCCTGATCGTCTTCGCCGCCTGGATGTTCTCCGAAGCCCAGAAGGGGCAGGGCGTGCCCGGCGTCAGCATCGCCTTCGGGGCCTGGGCGCTGACGGTCGGTCTGCTGCTGATCCAGCCCGACATCGGCCAGACCCTGCTGATCACCACCACCTTCATGGCGGTCTTCTTCATGGCCGGGGTGCCGCTGAAATGGGTCGCCGCCCTGGCCGCCGCCGGCATGGCGGGGGTCGTCGGCCTGTATTTCGCCTTCAGCCACATGCGCGACCGTCTCAGCCGCTTCCTCTCGCCCGAGACCACCGACACTCACCAGATCGACCGCGCCTCCGAGGCCATCCGCGCCGGCGGCCTGGTCGGCCGCGGGGTGGGCGAGGGGGTGATGAAACGCTCGGTGCCCGACCTGCACACCGACTTCATCTATTCCGTCGGGGCCGAGGAGTTCGGCCTGGTGCTGTCGCTGGCCATGATCGGCCTTTACGCCTTCATCGTCATCCGCGGCATGCGCCGGGCCATGAAGCTGACCGACCCGTTCGAGCAGACGGCGGCGGCGGGCCTGTTCATGCTGATCGGGCTGCAGGCCTGCATCAACATCGCGGTGAACCTGAACCTGATCCCGACCAAGGGTATGACCCTGCCCTTCATCAGCTATGGCGGCTCGTCCATGCTGGCCATGGGGCTGACCATGGGCCTGGCCCTGGCCCTGACCCGCCGCCGCCCCGGCGCCTACGAGCCGGGGGCCAGCCTGCCGCAAGGCCGGCGCATCCTGCCCTAGCGATCTCGCCGACAGGGATGGAAGGGCGGCTTCGGTTGAGGCAAACACACCGCATGAGCAAAGTCTGCGTCGTCGCCGCCGGGGGGACCGGCGGCCATATGTTCCCCGCCGAGGCCCTGTCGCGCGAGCTTCAGGCGCGCGGCTGGCGCATCGTCCTGGCGACCGACCATCGCGGCGAGGCCTATGCCCACAACTTCCCGGCCGAGGAGCGGATGGCGCTGGACGCCGCCACCGGACGCGGGCCGATCGGCATGGCCAAGGCCGGCGTGGCCATCGCGCGCGGCGTGTTCAAGGCCCGCAAGGCGCTGAAGCGGCTGGACGCGGCCGTAGTGGTCGGTTTCGGCGGCTATCCCTCGGCGCCCGCCCTGATCGCCGCTTTGAGTCAGCGGCGGCCAACCCTGCTGCACGAACAGAACGCGGTGCTGGGCCGCACCAACCGTTGGCTGGCCCCCTATGTCGGGGCGGTGGCCTCGTCCTTCCCCCATCTGCAGAAGGTCCCGCAGGGGCTGGGCGCGCGCGTGTCGCTGGTCGGCAATCCGGTTCGGCCGGACATTCGCGCCCTGTACGACCGCGTCTGGAGCCCGCCCTCGCCGGACGGTCCGATCCATGTGCTGGTCACCGGCGGCAGTCAGGGCGCCCGCATCCTCGCCGAGACCGCTCCCCGCGCCCTGGCGGCCCTGCCCGGGACGATCCGCGCCCGGCTGAAGGTGCAACAGCAGTCCCGAGCCGAAACCCTGGAAGCCGCGCAGCAAATCTATCTCGAGGCCGGGATCACGGCCGAGGTCGCGCCCTTCTTCCGCGACATGGCCCGGCGTCTGTCGGCGGCGCATCTGGTGATCGGGCGCGCCGGGGCCTCGACCTGTTCGGAACTGGCCGTGGCCGCCGTGCCCTCGCTGCTGATCCCGCTGAAGATCGCCATGGACGACCACCAGCGTTTCAACGCCCTCAGCCTCGCCGAGGCCGGCGGGGCCGAGGTGATGCTGGAGGACGATGTCACGGTTCAGGCTCTGACGGCGGCGTTGGCGCCCCTGCTGTCCGATCCGGCCCGCCTGTCGGCGATGAGCGCGGGCGCGCGCTCCGCCGCCCTGCCGGACGCCGCCCGGGCGCTGGCCGACATGGTGGAGGCGGCCTGAAGTCTCCTCCCCATGAGCGTCGCGAATGGGGAGGTGGCTCGGAGGCGTTCAGCCGACGAGACGGAGGGGGCGGCTCGGTGACAAGGGGTTTTCGGATGACTGGCTGACGCCGGCGTCGCCCCCTCCGTCACGGCGCGTATCCGCGCCGCGCCACCTCCCCATCGCTGCGCGACAGGGAGGAGATTCCCTCAGTCGACGCCGGCCAGCGCCGCGCGGCCGATCCGCACCGCGTCTTGCAGGTTGTCGGCGTCGGCCTCGCCCGCCGAGGCCGGGTCGCAGGCGACGGCCAGCAGTTCCGCCGCGTCGCCGCCCGCCGCCGCCGCATAGGCCGGGGCCGGGTCCGGCGTCGCCGGCCCCTCGGCCCCGCCCTCGCGCACCGAGGCGAAGTCCAGACGGTCGGCGGTCCGCGCTCGGCAGTCGAAGGCCCACCACGACCAGCCGCCCCAATACGTCTGGCCGCCGGCCTGGAAGTCCTCTTCGGTCACCTGCAGGCTGCGCATCCGCACCCGGTCGCCGTCGCGCGACACGGTCGACAGGTCGGCCAGCACGGCGAAACGGCCCACGCCGGTCAGGACCAGCCGATGGCCCTCGGGCGGCTCCGTGGGCTGGGCGCAGGCGGGCGCGGCCAGCAGGGCGGCGGTCAGGACGACGGCGTGCAGGCGCGTTTTCATGCCCCATCGTAACCGCGCGTTGACCGGGATGCGACTAGGCTGATCGCCATGACGCGCTTCATGACGCTCGACTTCGCCGGCGGCGACCGGCCCGCGATGCTGGACCGCGTCATCGGCATGGCGCGCGGCGCCTATGGCTATGTCGTCACGCCCAATGTCGACCACGTCATCAAGCTGATGGACGGCCGCGTCCCCCGCGAGGTCTATGAGGGCGCCGATCTGAAGGTCTGCGACAGCCGCATCCTCGCCCATCTGGCCCGGCTGCGCGGCGTTCGCCTGCCGGTCTATCCGGGCTCGGACCTGACCGCCGACCTGCTGGCCTCGCCCGCCGCCGAGGGTCTGGTCATCGCCGTTTTCGGCCCCGACCGCGCCGCTTTCGACGAACTCGCCGCCCGTTATCCGCGCCAGACCCTGAAATTCCTCGAGGCGCCCATGCTGGTTCCCGGCACCCTCGCCTGGCGCGCCGCCGTCGCACATGCCGCCCACGCCGAATGGGACGTGCTGCTGGCCTGCGTTTCCTTCCCCAAACAGGAGCTGTTCGCCCACGCCCTGCGCGCCGCCGGTCGCAAGACGGGCGTGGCCCTGTGCGTCGGGGCCTCCGTCGACTTCCTCACCGGCCGCCAGCAGCGCGCCCCGCGCATCTTCCAGCAGCTGTCGCTGGAGTGGCTGCACCGCCTGCTGAGCCAGCCCCGCCGGATGTTCCGCCGTTATGTCATCGAGGGGCCGGCGATCTTCGGCTGGTTCGTGCGCACCGAGCTCATGGGCTCGCGCTAGGCCGCCACGATCTCTTCCGCCTGGCTCAGGTCCACGCTGACCAGCTGGCTCACCCCCCGATCCGGCATGGTCACGCCGTACAGCCGGTCCATCCGGCTCATGGTCACCGGGTTGTGGGTGATGACGATGAAGCGGGTGTCCGTCCGCTTGCGCATCTCGTCCAGCATGCGGCAGAAGCGGTCGACGTTGGCGTCGTCCAGCGGCGCGTCGACCTCGTCCAGCACGCAGACCGGGGCCGGATTGGCCAGGAAGACGGCGAAGATCAGGGCCGCCGCCGTCAGGGCCTGTTCGCCGCCCGACATCAGGCTCATCACCGCCAGCCGCTTGCCGGGCGGGCAGGCGTAGATCTCCAGCCCGGCTTCCAGCGGATCGTCGCTCTCGACCAGTTTCAGCTCGGCCTGGCCGCCGCCGAACAGGGCCTCGAACAGGCTCTTGAAATTGTCGTTGATGACGTCGAACGCCGCCACCAGCCGCTCGCGGCCCTCGGCGTTGAGCTCGTCGATGCCGTCCCGCAGCCTGGCGATGGCGGACGTCAGGTCGCTGCGCTCGACCCTCATTGTGTTCAGCCGGTCGCCGTATTCGAGCGCTTCTTCCTCGGCCAGCAGATTGACCGCGCCCAGGGCCTCGCGCTCGCGCTCCAGGCCGTACAGCAGGCTCTCGGCGCCGGCCGCGTCGGGTGGGCGGGCGATGGCGTCATCGGTCAGCTTCTGGCCCAGTTCCTCGGGCGACATCTGCGCCGTTTCATGGACATTGGCCGTGGCCTCGGCCAGCCGTTCGGCCGCCGCTTCCGACCGGGCCGCCAGTCCGGCCCGGGCCTCGCGCGCCGCCGAGGCGGTCGCTTCCGCCGCCCGCGCCGTGCGATCGGCCTCTCCGGCCGCGCCCTCGGCCACGGCCAGGGCGTCGCCCGCCGCCTTGCGCCGCGTCTCGGCGGCGGTCAGGGCGTCCAGCAGGGACGACCGCTGCGCCGCCAGCTGGGCCGGGGCGTCGCCCGCCGCCTTCAGCCGCGCGGCCGCCTTTTCCGCGTCCTTCTCCAGAGACGCGATCCGCGCCGTCGCATCCTTCGCCCGCGCCGCCCAGCCGTCGCGCTCGCGGGTCAGCCCCTCCAGCCGCGCCTGACGGCCGGCGATCTCGCGCGCCTCGGCGTCGCGCTCGACCCGCGCCGTCGCCGCCGCCCCGCGCGCCGCGTCCGCCGCCGTCCGCGCCGCCGTCAGTTCGGCGCGCAAGCCGTGCAGGGTTTCCGACGGGGCGTCGGCCCCCTGCGCCTCGGCCAGGGCCGCCCGCGCCGCCTCGACCTCGGCGGTCAGCCGCGCGATGGTCTCGTCCAGCGCCTGGGCCCGCGCCTCCTTGCGCGCCTGCTCCCGGCCCAGCGCCTCGACCCGGTCGCGCGCCGCGGTGACGGCCTTGTCCAGCGGGAAGGGGGCGGCCCGCGCGGTCTTCACCGCATCCTCGGCGGCCCGGAAGGCGTCGGTCGCCGCCTTCTGCGATTCTTGCGCCTCCTCCAGCGCCGGCTTGCCTGCGTCGATCTCGGCTTCCAGCTCGGCCAGACGCGAGCGTTGAGCCAGACGCACGGCGGCCGGACGCGGCGCCGCGGCGCGCTGCACGAAACCGTCCCAGCGCCACAGATCGCCCTCGCGCGTCACCAGCCGCGCGCCGACGGGCAGGGCCCCGGCCAGTCGTTCGATCTCGCCCGCCGCCGCCACGCCGCAAAGCGCCAGCCGCGCGGCCAGCTGCTCCGGCGCGGACAGATGGTTCGCCAGCGGCTCGACCCCCTCTGGCCAGGCCGGGGAGGGGACATCCGCCCCGGCCCAGTACGCCGACGCCCGCGCATCGACCGCGGCGTCCAGATCGTCGCCCAGGGCCGCAGCCAGCGCCGCCTCAAAGCCCTTTTCGGCCTGCACCCGGTCCAGCGCCGGCGGATACTCGCGCTTGCCCTGGACCAGCAGCTGGGCGAGGCCGCGCGCCTCGGTCTGCAGCCGGCCCAGCCGGTCCTCGGCCGCCCGCGCCGCCGTCCGCGCCTCGGCCTCGGCTCGCGCCCGGTCGCCGCGTTCGGTCTCCGCCGCCTCGACGGCCGCCCGGGCGGCCGCCAGTTCGGCCTGCGCCGTATCCAGCGCTGCCGTCGCCGCCTCGATCTCGGGCGTCTGCAGGGGGCCCAGCCCGGCGCGTTCCGCCTGGGCCGAGTCGAGCTGCGCCTCGGCCCGATCCACCCGCGCTTCGGCGTCACGCTTGCGGGCGTTTTCGGCGTTGACCCGGGCCTCGACCGAGGCGACCGCGCCCGCCACCCGCTCGACCTCGGCGTCGGCGGCCTTGCGCGCGTCCTCGGCGGCGGAGAGCGCCGCTTCCAGTTCCGGTCCCCGCGCCGGGGCGGCGGCGATCTCGGCCGTCAGGGTCTCCAGCGCGGCGCCCAGCCGGGCCAGCTCGCCCTCGGCGTCGCCGGCCATGGCGGTTTCGCGCGCGATGTCGGCGGCGATGCGGGTCGTCTCGGCCGTCAGCCGTTCGACCTCGGCCCGCGCCGCCTGCTCGGCCATGTCGAGGCGGTCCCGCTCCAGCGAGGCGCGGTGCAGCAGGGCCCCCGCCACCGCATCCTCCTCACGCGCCGGCTTCAGCGCCTCCTGCGCCGACAGCGCCGCCGTCTGGGCCCGGCTCGAGGCCGCCGTCGCCTCGCCCACCGCCCGCTCGGCCTGGGCCAGCTCCGCCGCCGCGCCTTCCGCCGCCACGCGCGCGTCGTTCCAGCGCACGAACAGCAGGGCCGCCTGCAGGGCCCGGATCTCGGCCGAGATCTTCTTGTACCGTTCGGCCTGCCGCGCCTCGCGTTTCAGCCGGGTCAGGGCCGCCTCGAGCTCTCGCCCGATGTCGTCCAGCCGTTCCAGATTGGCTTCCGCCGCCTTGAGCCGCAGCTCGGCCTCGTGCCGACGCGTGTGCAGGCCGGCCACCCCGCCGGCTTCCTCGAGGATGCGGCGGCGGTTCTGCGGCTTGGCGGCGATCAGTTCGCTGATCTGGCCTTGCCGGACCAGGGCGGGGCTGTTGGCCCCCGTCGAGGCGTCGGCGAACAGCAGCTGCACGTCCCGCGCCCGCACCTCCTTGCCATTGATGCGATAGGTCGAGCCCTGGCCGCGGTCGATGCGGCGCGACACCTCCAGCATGGGGCTGTCGGTGAAGGGTTGCGGCGCCCGGCGCTGGGCGTTGTCGATGGTCAGCTGGACTTCGGCGTGGTTGCGCGGCGGGCGGTCGGCGGCGCCGGCGAAGATGACGTCGTCCATGCCCTGGCCGCGCATGGCCTTGGCCGAGTTGGCGCCCATGACCCAGCGCAGGCCTTCCAGCACATTGGACTTTCCGCAGCCGTTGGGTCCGACCACGCCGGTCAGGCCGGGCTCGATATGCACCTCGGCGGGGTCGACGAAGGACTTGAAGCCCACGAGCCGGAGGCGCTGGAACTGCATGGGTTCCTACGCGGTCAACGGCCGGCCGCGGCCGCCCGGATCGCGACCTCCAGTCCGCCCAGCGAGCGGTCCGTCACCCGGCGCCCGTTGACGAAGAAGGCCGGCGTGCTTATGGCGTCGGCGGCGATGGCGCTGTCGATATCGCGGTTGATGGCGGCGCGGGTGGCCGGGGTCGCGGCGCACGCGTCGATCTGGGCCCGGGTCCGGCCGCTGGCGGTGATGGCGGGGCCGTACCAGGCGTCCAGCGTCCCGCCGCGCAGCACCGCCGCCTGTCCGTGCATCAGGCTGGCGGCGACGTCGAAAAATCTGGCGGGCGCCGCGCATCGCGCCAGGGCGTGCGCCGGCAGGGACATTTCTTCCGGCGGCGTCGGCAGGTTGCGGAATACGAACCGCACCTGGCCGGTGTCGATGAACCGCGCCTTGAAGGTCGGATAGACCAGCTCATGCCAGTCGGCGCAGACGTGGCAGGAGAAGGAGCCGTATTCGATCACCGTCACCGGGGCGTCGGCCCGACCGATGCTGCGGTCCCCCGCCGTCACCGGCGCGACCTGTTCGGTCGCGACCGCGGGCGCCGAGGCCGAGGCGAGGGGCGCCGCCGTCGCCAGCGCCAGGATCAGCAGGAGACGCGGCGGCCGCACCGGCGCGATCAGCCCTTCGCCAGCTCGGCGTCGATGGCCTTCGACAGGTCGGCCATGGTGGCGCCCTCTTCGCCCGGCGAGACGATCGCAACGCCATTGACGAAGAAGGCGGGCGTCGTGTTCACGCCGGCCTTGATGGCCGCCTCCGAACGCGCCTCGGACGCCTTCAGGTTTTCGGGGTCCTTGATGCAGGCCTCGATCTGCTGGTTGTTCAGGCCGGCGCCGTTGCCGACGCGGAACAGGGTGTCGCGCGGATTGACGCCCGCCCGCCATTCGTTCTGGCTGGCCATGATGCCGTGGATGACGTCGAAATATTTGTCCTCGCCGGCGCAGCGGGCGATCATGAAGCCGGCGACGGCGACATTGGCCGGCGGGGTCGGCAGTTCGCGGAAGACGTAGCGAACCTTGTTGGTGTCGACATAGGCGGCCTTGAACGCCGGCCAGGTGGTTTCCTGCCAGGCGGCGCAGTGCGGGCAGGTGACCGAGGCGTACTCCACCACGGTGACCTTGGCCCCCTCGGCCGCGCCCAGGGCCATGTCGCCTTCGGCGGCTCCACTCGTGCCGCCCGCGCCGCAGCCGGCCAGTGTGGCCATGGCGGCCATGGCGGCGGCGGTCATCGCCGCGCGGCGGCTCATGGCGGCGTATCGGGTGGTGGCGCTCATGGGATCGTCCTCAACTGGCGGCGGGAATTGGCGGAGCATCGCGCGATTCCTTGCGATCGCGCGCGCATCAACACCTTCGAGAACAGAAACGGCGAAGTTTTGTCAACGGCCCGCGCGGTCGCGGCCCTTTTCGGGATCGCCCAGAACGGCGCGGCCCAGCCGTTCCAGCGGGCCTTTCAGGATGTCGGGCGCCTCGGCGACCGAGGCTTTCAGCGCGGCCTCGTCCTGGGCCGCCAGCGGCTGGGCGGCGGGCCGGCGTTTGGGCGGGGCGGCGATGTCGGACGGCGGTTTCACCGGCCCCTGGGCGATGCGAAGCTTGTCGACGCTGCCTGCTCCGAGGAACAGGTTCACCCGCGCCAGGATGTCTTCGGACTGATGCTGCACCAGCAGGGCCGCGGGGCCTGCCACGCGGAGCTCCAGCGTTCCGCCGGCGCCGCCGCGTCCCTTGGTCAGCTTCTGCGGTCGGGTGACCCGGGCCAGCCGGTCGCCGACGATCTCGCGCCAGCGCGGCTCCAGCGCCTGGGCGCCGCGGCCGAACTTTGCATCCAATTCCTTGATCAGCCCCTGCAACGCCCGGCCGGCCTTGGGCGCGGGGCGGGGCGCGGGACGGGTGCGCCGGCGTGACAGGATTTCGCGGACCTCGGCGTCGGTGGGCAGCGTGCGGGGCATTTCCGGGTTATAGCGCGGTCGATGCCTCCCGTCCCGGTTCACCCGCCCGCCGACCTGTCCGAGATGCGCGCGGCGCTGCTGGACTGGTACGACGCCCACGGCCGCACGCTGGCGTGGCGCAGCCCGCCCGGCGCGGCGGCCCCCGATCCCTACCGGGTCTGGCTGTCCGAGGTCATGCTGCAGCAGACCACCACGCCGCACGCCACGCCCTATTTCCAGGCCTTCACCACCCGCTGGCCCACCGTCTCCAAACTGGCGGCGGCTGACGACAGCGACGTCATGGCCGCCTGGGCGGGCCTCGGCTACTACGCCCGCGCCCGCAACCTGCTGGCCTGCGCCCGCGCGGTGGCTACGAACCACGGCGGCCTGTTTCCCGATACCGAAGCCGGGCTGCTGGCCCTGCCGGGCGTGGGCGCCTACACGGCGGCGGCTGTGGCGGCCATCGCCTTCGGACGCGCGTCCAATGTCGTCGACGGCAATGTCGAGCGGGTCATGGCGCGCCTGTTCGCAGTCGAAACGCCCCTGCCGGCGGCCCGGCCCGAGCTGCGCCGGCTGGCCGGATCGCTGGTGGCGGACCATCGCCCCGGAGACTGGGCCCAGGCCCTGATGGACCTCGGGGCCACAGTCTGCCGTCCGGGCCGGCCGCTGTGCGAGCTGTGCCCGCTGACCGCATGGTGCGCCGGCTACCGGTCCGGCGCGCCGGAACGCTGGCCGTTGAAGATGAAGAAGGCCGAGCGCCCTCACCGGACGGGAACCGCCTGGGTGCTGCGCGACGACCGGGGACGGGTGGCCCTGGTGCGCAGGCCGGACAAGGGCCTGCTGGGCGGCATGACGGGTCTGCCCACCTCTTACTGGTCGGAGACCGCTTCCGCCGCCGCGCCCCCGGTCGCCGCCGAATGGCGCGACCTGGGGTCCGTCGAGCACGTCTTCACCCATTTCTCGCTGACGCTGTCGGTGCGGGCGGCGACCGGCGCCGGCGACTTCCTGTGGACCGATCCGGATGAGGCGCTGCGTTCCCTCCCGACCGTCTTCCGCAAGGCGCTGGAACGCGGCCTCGCCTAGCGCACGGTCCGCACCGACACCGGGCCGTCGCGCCGCTGCGGAATGACCACGGTATGATTGCCCATCTGCTGGAAGCCCAGGTCGACGACCCCGTCCCCCACCTGCAGATTTGTGACGTTCAGCCGGTCGATCCCCGCCGGCAGCACCGGGTCGTCGATCTCGACCACCCCGGCGATCGCATCGATGCCGATTCCCAGCGCCGACTGCAGCATCAGGAACACCGACCCCGCCGCCCAGGCCTGGGGCAGGCAGGCGACCGGATAGGCGATCGGCGGCTCGCCCGGCTGGCGTTCGAAGCCGCAGAACAGCTCGGGCAGGCGCAGCTGGAAATGGGCCGCCGAGGCGTAGATCTCGCCCAGCAGCAGGGCCACGGCCTGTCGTTCGCCGTAACGGGCCATGCCGGCCGCCGCCATGGCCGTGTCGTGGGGCCAGACCGAGCCGTTGTGATAGCTCATCGGATTGAACCGGGCCTGACCCGTGGCCAGGGTGCGCACGCCCCAGCCCGAGCGGAACTCGGCGCCCAGCAGCCGTTTCGTCACCCGCCTGGCCCGGTCCGGCGACGGCAGGCCGGTGAACAGCAGATGGCCGGCGTTCGACCCGATAGAGCGGCACTGCTCGCCGTCGCCGTCCAGGGCGATGGCGTAGAAGCCTTCGTCCTCCATCCAGAACCGGTCCTCGACCAGGGCCCTGACCCGGTCGGCCTCCGCCGCCCAGCCCAGGGCTCCCGGATCGCCGAGCGACGCGCCCAGTTCGGCCATCGCCTGCCAGGCGGCGTAGGCGTAGCCCTGCACCTCAAGCAGGGCGACCGGGCCTTTCGGGAAGCGGCCGTCGGTGTGGAAGATCGAATCCTCGGAGTCCTTCCAGCCCTGGTTCGACAGACCGGTCTCGGCGCCGCGCTGATAGCTGATCAGGCCGTCGCCCTGTATGTCGCCGTGATCCTTCATCCAGCCAACGGCCGCGATCAGATTGGGCCACAGCTTGCGGATCAGGGCGAAGTCGCCCGTGCGCCGCGCATAGGCCCCGGCCAGGGCCACGAACAGGCAGGTGGTGTCGACCCCGCCATAGTAGAGGCCGAACGGCACCTCCCCCAGCGCGCTCATCTCGCCGCCGCGGGTCTCGTGCATGATCTTGCCCGGCGCCGAGTCCTGGAAGGCCGAGAACTCCGTGGCCTGACGCATGGCCAGATAGGTCAGCACGCCCTTGGCCAGCGAGGGGTCCAGCCACAGCATCTGCCAGGCGGTGATGATCCCGTCCCGCCCGAACGGCGTCGAGAACCACGGCACGCCGGCATACGGATACGGGCCCGTCGGCAGGTCGGTGGTCAGCAGGGCCACGTCGGCGCGGCTCTGGTCCAGCCAGTCGTTGAAGCGCGGGCTGCGCGGCCCCCGCAGCGAGGCGCCGCGCCGCCGGCGCGTGCGCATGGCCAGCCGGGCCGCCACCGCATTGGCCCGGAACCGCGCCTCGTCGGGCTGGTCGCAGCGGTCGGCGCCACACTCGATATAAAGGTCGCAGCGTTTGCCCCTGGGCAGGCTGAACATGAATTCGGCGCGCGAGCCGCTGAGCCGTGCGGGCGGTTCCGAAAAGGCCAGGCAGCTGATCCGCCGCACGCCATCCAGCCCGACATAGCCGAAGGTCACCCGTCGTCCGTCATGGCTGGGCGTCTCGGTCGTCCCCCGCTTCTCGCGCAGCGTGCCCCGCACCTGGAAGATGTCGGCGAAGTCGGCGGCGAAATCGATCGCCAGCGGCAGCAGCATGTCCTCGATGCCGTGGTTGACCATCCGCACCCGCTCGAACATCCGCCGGTCCCGGACGAACCGCCGCCGCTCGATATGCAGGACGCCGGCCGGCGCCGAGCGCCCGCCCATCGGCGGCAGGGGCCGGTTGGTCGAATGGCAGGTGAAATAGACATTGTCCTGACTGACGCCCGAGCTCAGCCGCGAGGGCCGCGCCGATCCGACGGTCAGAACCAGCCGCGACAGCAGCCGCGTGTCATGGTCGAACAGGCCGTCGGCCCCGCCCTTCATGTCGCCCCAGCCGTCGGCCACCGCGAAGGTGTCCGCGTCCTTCAGCGCCATCAGCCGTTCCAGGCCGTCGGTATCCGAGGTGTCGGCGGCGGTCGTCTGAACCGAGTAGGCGTCGTCCATGAAGGCTCCCGGGGGCGGCGGATCAGGATCGCCCGAACCTTTCACCCGAATACGGGCGCTTGATGGCGCCTCCGTACGGTAATGGACGAAGCCGCGGGCGGTTCAGCCATGATCAGACGTTGGCGGCGAAGCTCCGGCCCTCGAGGCCGCGCAGCGGCGTCACCACGTCGTCCAGCGGCTCCTCGGCATAGGGTCTTTTGGCCAGCAGGTCGCCGTAGACGTCCAGATAGCGCCGCGCCATGGCCGTGGCCGAGAAACGCAGGTCGAACCGGGCGCGGATCGCCTCGCGGTCCAGCAGACGCGCGCGACCGGCCGCCGCGACGGCCTGTTCCAGGGTGTCGACGAGGAAGCCGGTCTCGCCATCCTCGATGACCTCGGGGGTCGAGCCGCATCGGAAGGCCACCACCGGCGTGCCGCAGGCCATGGCCTCGATCATCACCAGGCCGAAGGGTTCGGGCCAGTCGATCGGGAACAGCAGGGCCTCGGCCCCGCCGAGGAAGGCGGATTTCTGATGATCGCCGATCTCGCCGACGAACTCGACCAGCGGGTTGGCGTCGACCATCGGCTTGATGACGGTCTCCCAATAGACCTTGTCGGCCGCGTCGACCTTGGCCGCCATCTTCAGCGGCTTGTTCAGCGCCGTGGCGATCTGGATGGCCCGGTCCGGGCGTTTCTCGGGGGAGATGCGGCCGAGGAAGGCCAGGTAGCCATCCGACCCGGGCGAGAAGCGATAGGTTTCGCCGGGCATGCCGTGGTGAACCGTGGCCTTCCAGTTGGCCATGGGCAGGGGGCGGCGCTGGTCGTCCGAGATGGAGACCAGTCCGAACTCGGGCCAGCGTTCGTAGACGCCGCCGATGTCCTTCATGTCCAGCCGGCCGTGCAGCGTCGTGACCGTCTTGTCCGCGCAGCGCGAGAAGAAGGGGAAGTGGATCATGTCCGTGTGGAAATGGATCACGTCGAAGTCGTCGGCGCGCTTCAGCACCTCGGCCAGCAGGGTCATGTGGGCGGCCAGATCGGACTTCAGCGGCGCGGGATCCAGGCGGATGGCCTGATCGCGCACGGGGATCAGGCGCGCCCGCGTCTCGGCGTCGGCCGAGGCGAACAGGGTGACGTCATGACCCAGGTCGACCAGGGCGTCGGTGAGGTGAGCCACGACGCGTTCTGTGCCGCCGTACAGTTTCGGCGGCACGGCTTCATACAGCGGCGTGACTTGCGCGATCTTCATGGCCGTGGCTCCCGACACCCCGGGGAGGGGGCGTCGAAATATCAACCATCTCGCATGTGCGAAGTTCCCCGAACGCTGATTTTTCCTGTGGGAACTGCGGGGGTTACCGTTGTTTCAGTGTCGGCTTCCGGTCATTGCATCCCGGCGCGAACCTCGGCGCGCAGGGTGTCGATCGATCTAAGTCCCTGATCTGTCTTGAATCGCCAGTAGGTCCAGCCGTTGCAGGCCGGCGCATTCTCGAACAGGGCGCCCAGCTTGTGGATCGAACCGCTCAGCTCGCCAGCCACCAGCGAACCGTCGGCCCGCACCCGCGCCTCGCGGTCGCCGCGCGGGCAGTACAGCTTGTCGCCCGGCGACAGCAGGCCGGCCTCGACCAGCGCCCCGAACGGCACCTTCACCTCGGCCCGCTTCGAGCCCATGACCACCAGGTCCTCGGGCGCGGCGGGGATGACGGCCTTGATGCGTTTCTCGGCCACTTTCGCATAGGTCTCGTCGCGCTCGATGCCGATGTAATGGCGGCCCAGCCGCTTGGCCGCCGCGCCGGTGGTGCCGGTGCCGAAGAAGGGGTCCAGCACCACGTCGCCGGGCCGGGTGGCGGCCATCAGCACCCGGTGCAGCAGACCCTCGGGTTTCTGGGTCGGATGGGCCTTCCTGCCGTCGGCATCCTTGATCCGCTCCTCCCCTGTACAAAGGGCAAGGGTCCAGTCGGACCGCATCTGGACGTCCTCGTTGAAGGCCTTCAGGGCGTCATAGTTGAAGGTGTAGCGCTTCTGGTCGCGGCTGCGCGCCGCCCAGATCAGGGTCTCGTGGGCGTTGGTGAAGCGGGTGCCCTTGAAGTTCGGCATCGGGTTCGACTTGCGCCAGATGATGTCGTTCAGCACCCAGAAGCCCAGATCCTGGATCGCCGCGCCCAGGCGGAAGACGTTGTGATAGCTGCCGATCACCCAGATCGAGCCTTCCGGCTTCAGCACCCGGCGGCATTCCGTCATCCATTCGCGGGTGAAGGCGTCATAGGCGGCGAAGCTGTCGAACTTGTCCCAGTCGTCGTCGACCGCGTCGACCAGGCTGTTGTCCGGCCGCAGCAGGTCGCCGCCCAGCTGCAGATTATAGGGCGGGTCGGCGAAGACCATGTCGACGCAGGCGTCGGGCAGGGACCGCAACACCTCGATGCAGTCGCCCCTCATGACGACGTCGGTCTTAAGATCGGACATGAAAACGCGGCCCCGTACAGCTTGAGGACCGATTGGTGAATCATCGCGGTTAAGGGCGGGTTAGCCACCGCATCCCACGGGCGAGTTTCTTCAGGCGATCAATCCAGCGACCTCGTCCCACGACAGGGCGATTTCATCCGCTGTCGACCCTGTGTGGACGGCTCTCCGTCGGCAAGGGGTAATCGAACTATCTGCAAC
>NZ_JAQSDY010000024.1 GCF_029946145.1 Brevundimonas sp. | reverse complement strand
CAGGCTGTTGAAGAAGTCGGTAGCGGAGCCGGACTCGGCATGATTCACTTCGTCAGGCGGCAGCTTGAGGGCGTGGGATGCGTGGATCGGACGGGCGGACGGGGTCGTTGTTCTCGTATGTTGATCTGGAGGCTCGGGTGCGGCGGGACCATCCGCTGCGGCCGATCCGTCAGATCGCCGACGCGGCTCTTTTGGACCTGAGCGAGGACTTTGCGGCGTTGTATCCGCCGCGACTGGGGCGGCCGTCCGTGCCGCCGGAGCGGCTGCTTCGGGCGATGCTGCTGCAGGCCTTCTACGGCATCCGCTCGGAGCGTCAGCTGATGGAGCGGATGGAGTTCGACCTGCTGTTCCGCTGGTTCGTGGGTCTGGGAGTGGACGATGCGGCCTGGGATCATTCCAGCTTCAGCACCAACCGCGACCGGCTACTGGCGGGAGAGATCGCCGCCAAGTTCCTGCGCGCGGTGCTGGCCCAGCCGCGGGTGAAGCGGCTGATCTCATCGGACCACTTCTCGGTGGACGGCACACTGCTCGAAGCCTGGGCCTCGCTGAAGAGCTTCCGCAGGACCGACGGGAGCGACAATGATCCGGATGGGCCCGGCCGCAACGCCGAGCGCGGCTTCCACAAGGAGAAGCGCTCCAACGAGACCCACCGCAGCACCACCGATCCCGAGGCCCGGCTCTACAGGAAGGGCGACGGCCAGCCGGCCAGGCTCTGCTACCTGGGCCATGCCTTGATGGAGAACCGCCACGGCCTGGCGGTGGACGGCGGCGTGACCCTGGCCACCGGCACGGCCGAGCGCGAGGCGGCGCTGGCGATGCTCGACCGAAGGCCGCGCCGGCGCCGGATCACCCTGGGTGCCGACAAGGCCGGAGCCTGTCCTCGGGCCAGCCGGAGGCTGGACCCGGGGGACGTCGAGGCCTTCATCGGCGACCTGCGCAAGCGCCGCGTCACCCCGCACGTCGCCGTCAACGACCACCTGACCAAGACCGGCAAGCGTCGCAAAAGCGCCGTCGGCCCACGCACCATGCGCCACGCTGGCTACGCGATCAGCCAGCGCTGCCGCAAGCGCATCGAGGAGGTGTTCGGCTGGATGAAGAGCGCGGCCGGTCTTGCGAGGATCAAGCTGCGAGGCCGCGCCAAGGTCGATGCCGCCTTCACTCTGGGCCTGGCGGCCTACAACCTGATCCGCCTGCCCAAGCTCCTGGCGGCCCCGGCATGAGCGTCCTGGGCAGGTGGCGCATCGTCGAGATGCGAGATCAAACCGACGATCATCCCCACCGCGACAACGATCACAGCGCCAGCCGGACCAAAGGACCGCTCGGCGGACCCACCACAGGCCAAATCTGCCCGCATCGCACTAACGAAGACAACTTCATCGCCCGCCGAGAAACTTCTTCAACAGCCTGCTAGGGCCGGTTGTTAGATTTCGAAATAGCTGCGACTGACCCCACAGCACGGGATTCAGGCCAAAACCAGTTGCGACTATTCGATCCGACGTTCGAAATAGGTGCGACTACCCTCACCGGGATCCTCAGACCGATCCGATAGCCCGGACGCTCTTGGCGACGGGCTTGTCGCCGTGAAGGTCGATGGCCATTGATGGCCGATCTGGAAATTCGACCATCAATCGCAGCTCGCCGCCGAGTGCGCGGATGTGTCGGCGCAGCGTCGAAACGAGCGCGTCATCGCCGTGTTCCAGCTTGGATACCCGATCCTGCGATGTTCCCATGGCGGCGGCGACCTCGACTTGGGTGCGCTTTACCGCCTCCCGGACCTCCCGGAGCGTGACTTCGCGGATGAGCTCCTCTCCGCGAGCTTCGCCGGCTTCCTGAACGGTCTTGGGTTGCCGTGCGATCCAGTCGTCAGCGTCGATGGTGCGATAGGTCATTTCAGCGCCTCCAAATGTTGATCGAAGCGGGCGTCAGCCCGCTTGATGAGTCCCTTGTAGAAACGGCCCGAACTGACGCCTGACTTGTCCCCGCCAACCAGCAGGATAGCGGCTCGTTCGGGGTCGAACGCGAAGGCGATGCGCCACACACCACCATCGGCGCGAAAACGCAGTTCCTTCATGTTCGCGTGCTTGGAGCCACTCAGGGTGTCAACAGCGGGCCGACCGAGGCTGGGTCCAAGATGCTCAAGCAACCTGATCCCCGCGATCAACTCGACACGCACGGCTTCTGACAGAGCATCCGCCTCGGGCGCGAAGTCGGCGTGGAACTGAACTCTCCAAGTCATGGCGATATATGGCGCATAGTGAATATTCTGTCAAATGCATGTTTTGAATCGAGGCCGTATGTCGCGCGGTATCCGGCCCGCCAATTCAAAAACTTCGAGTTGGGGGCTGAACTCGATCGAATAACGGAAGTGATAAGCGACCGAACGCGGGTGGTCTTCTTCGAGACCCCAACCAATCCCAACATGGAAATTATCGATATCGCCGCAGTGGCACGGGTTGCCAATGCGTGTGGGTCGAGGACCGCGCCGTGATTGGGCTCTCGGCCCACACCTCGAATAATTCGGTGAAGGCGTTGTCGGTCGGTCAACCAGCGAGGGGCCGGTGTCGCGCTATACCGGAGAATTATAGTGTTGGACGGAAGGCATTTTTGCGTTCAATTCAAAGAATCAGGCAAAAAGTCGTAGCGACGGTCGTAGGCGAAAATGCCGGTCAACGTTGCTGACACCAACTCCAAGAATTGGCTGGTATGCCGGTTGGATTCACGGCTGTACGCATTGCCGCTTGAAAATGTGATCGAGACGATGCGCCCGCTTCCGATCGAGCCGCTGGCGCGGTCCGCGGAATTTGTACTTGGACTGTGCATCCATCGGGGAATTCCCGCGCCGGTGTTCGACACGGGGCTGATTTTCGGAGAGCGATTGGCTCAACCCAAGCGGTTCGTGGCGATCAGGATCGGAAGCCAGGTGGTCGTGATGGCGTTCGACGAGGTCATCGGTCTCCGTTCGATCGGGCTGGACGCCGGCGCGGAATTGCCGCCGTTGCTGCGGGACGCCGACAGCGACACCGTGGGCGCGATCGGGGTCCTCGACGCCGAACTCCTCATGTTCCTGAACACCGCCCGGATCGTGCCCGAAGGCCTGCTCGAGAGCATCGACGCCCAGGGCACAGTCCCATGATCGGGCTTACCGCGCCCCGTGATATCGAGCGGTTCTCGGAAACCATCACGCGCCGGCTGGGCCTTCAGTTCGAAGACGCCAAGCTCGGCTTCCTGGCCGAAGTCCTGCAGCGTCGGCTCGAGGCCCGGGGCGGGTCGGTGGCGGCCTATCTGCGGATGCTGGACTCCGACGCGGCGGAAGCCGAGCTCGGGTGCCTCGCTCGCGAGCTCACGGTCGGGGAGACCTACTTCTTCCGCAACAGCGAACAGTTCCTCGCGCTGGCCGAGGTCGCGCTGCCGGACCGTATGCGCGTTCAAGGCGCGGCTGGCGCGCTGCGCATCCTCAGCGCGGCCTGCGCCTCGGGCGAGGAGCCCTATTCGATCGCGGCGGTCGTGCGGGAGACCATCGCGGACCCGTCGTGGCGCGTCTCCATCCGGGCGGTGGACGTCAACCCGGCCGCGCTGGAGAAGGCCCGCCGCGCGCGCTACTCGACCTGGGCGCTGAGGGAAACCACCCCGGAGGCGCGGGCCAAATTGTTCCGCCAGGAGGGCCGCGAGGTGATCCTCGACGAAACGGTGCGGCGGGCTGTCGATTTCGAGATCAGGAACCTCGCGGTCGACGACGACGACCTGTGGCGGCCGGACGTTTACGACGTGGTCTTCTGCCGCAATGTCCTGATGTATTTCTCGCCGGAGCAGGCCCGCGCCACGATCGCGCGCATCGCTCGTTCCCTGGCTCCGGGCGGCTACCTCTTCCTGGGCCATGCCGAGACGCTGCGCGGCATTTCGGACGCCTTCCACCTGCGGCATACGCACGGCACCTTCTACTACGAACGCAAGGACGAGATCGAACCCGCCGTCGCGCGCGAGCCCTATTTCCCGGCCGGGTCGATCGCGCCCGCCACGCGCATCGAGACCTTCAACGAAGCCTGGTTCGACACCATTCGCCAGGCCAGCGAGCGGGTCGAGGCGCTCAGCGCCCAGAGCGCCGCCCGGCCACGCCGCACGCCGACGCGCGCGGCGTGGGATCTCGGCCCGGCGCTCGACCTGATGCGCCGGGAACGCTTCACCGAATCGCTCGCCTCGATGCGCCAGCTTCCGCCCGAATCCGATGGCGACCCTGACGCGCTCCTGCTGCAGGCGATGCTGCTCGCGCACGGCGGCGCCTTCTCCGAGGCGGAGGCGGTGTGCCAGCGGCTGCTCGCGATCGACGAGCTGAACGGGGGTGCCCACTATGCGCTCGCGCTGTGCCGCGAAGGCGTGGCCGACCGCGAAGGCGCGGCCGAACACGACCGAGTGGCGGTGTATCTGGATCCAGCCTTCGCCATGCCCCGGCTGCATCTGGGGCTGCTCGCGCGCCATGCCGGGGACCGCGCCGCCGCGCGCCGGGAACTGGCGCAGGCCCTGGTCCTGCTCAAGCGCGAGGACGCCTCCCGATTGCTGCTGTTCGCCGGCGGCTTCAACCGCGAGGCGCTGGTCGCGTTGTGCAGATCGGCGCTGCTGGCCTGTGGCGGGCAGCCATGAGCGAGGCGACCTCAGGCCTGACAGGACGCGCCGAAGACCTGAAGCTGGCGTTCGACCGGGCCTTCGCCGAGCCGCGGCGGGGCGATGCGACGCCGATGGAGAACCTGATCGGGTTCAGCCTGGCGTCGGAACCCTATGCGCTGCGGCTGTCCGAGATCGGCGGCGTGTTCGTCGACCGGAAAGTCACCCGGGCGCCCAGCGGCGTCGTCGCCCTGCTGGGCTTCGCTGGATTCCGCGGCGCGATCGTACCGGTCTACGACCTTCGCGTGCTGCTGGGCCGCGGCGCGTCCGAGGCGCCCCGCTGGCTGGCGATCGCGTCGGGTGCCTCGGTGGCGTTCGCCCTCGAGATCTTCGAAGGCCATTTGCGGGTCCCGCGCGCGGCGATCATGGCCCGTGAGGGTGAGACCCAATCCCAGCGCCTGGTGCGCGAGGTCGCGTCGGTGGACGGGCTGGTCCGGCCGCTCGTGCACCTTCCATCCGTCATCGAAACCATCCTGAACCAGAGACCCGGATCCAATGCGGCAGAGGAGCAATGAGTGATGTTTAATAGCTGGACATTCGGCAGAAGGTTGGCTGTGGGGTTCGGCCTGGCTGGCCTTGTTCTCCTGGTAATCGCCTTCGTCAGCTTCCGGAACACCACCGACCTGGTGGAGAACAATGGCCTCGTCGGCCACAGTCTCCAGGTCGACGCCAAGCTCGGCGGCCTGCTCACGGAACTCGTTGACGCGGAAACCGGCCAGCGCGGCTTCATCATCACAGGCGACGAAAACTATTTGGCTCCGTATCAGGCGGCGCTCGGCACGATTCTCACCACGCAGGAGGAATTGCGCCAGCTCACCGCCGACAATCCAGGCCAGCAGAGACGGCTGGAGACCCTGTCGCTTGTGATCGACCAACGTCTGAGCAGTATGAAAACAGGAATCGACCTCCGACGCGCCGAGGGCTTCGCGTCGGCGGCCGGGTTTATGTCGACCAACGTCGGCAAGGCAGAGATGGACCAGGCGCGTGCGCTTATCGCGGAGATCAGAGACGTCACAGCTCAGCTGGTCGCCCGCCGAACCCAAAAGGTCGAAGAGAGCGCGCGATGGGCGACGACGATCACCGTCTGGGGCGGCCTGGCGGGGGTTGTCTTGGTGGCGGTGATCGGCTGGTTTATCACCCGCTCCCTGTCGCAGCAGATCGGCTCGGCCGTCGGGGAGGTCGAGAGTTCGTCGACGGAACTGCAGGCGGCAGCTACCCAGCAGGCGACGGGGGCCAAGGAACAGTCAGCGGCGACCAGCGAGATCACCACCACCATAAGCGAGCTCCTGGCCACCTCGCGGCAGATTGCGGAAAGCGCGCAGAGGGTGGCGCAGATCGCCGGCCAGACCGCCGTGGCCGCCCACTCCGGCCAGGGGATGGTCGATCTGACCCGCGAGTCGATGGCGGGTATCCGCCGCCAGGTCGACCAGATCGTCGCCGACATGCTCGAACTGGGCAAGAAGTCCCAGGAAATCGGGGCCGTGCTGGACATCGTCTCCGAGCTCGCCGAGCAGACCAACATCCTGGCGATCAACGCCACCATCGAGGCGGTGGGCGCGGGCGAGGCCGGCCTACGCTTCGGCGTCGTCGCCGACGAGATCCGCAAACTGGCCGACCGGGTCGGCGGCTCGACCAAGGAGATCCGCACGCTGATCGACGACGTGCGCAGCGCGGTGAACACCACAGTGATGGCGACGGAGACCGGATCGAAGGCCGTGGATGCGGGATCACGCCAGTTCGGCGACGTCAGCGTGGCCTTTAACGATATCTCGGGCCTGGTCACCACCACGACCGAGGCGGCGCGGGAGATCGAGCTTTCGACCAAGCAGCAGACCACCGCAGTCGAACAGGTGAATATCGCCATCGTCAACGTCGCCCAGGCCTCGAAGGAAACCGAAGCCAGTTCCGGACAAGTGCTGGCTACGGCGTCACAGCTGGCGGCGCTCTCCAAGCAGCTGATGCGGATCGTCCACCCGAAGGCCGCCTAGGACCATGGCGCCGGACCCCTACAGATATTTCCGGCTCGAGGCGCGCGAACTGCTGGACCAGTTCAGCGAGGCGGTTCTGGCCCTCGAGAGGGGCGGTAGAGCCGCGCCGGCGGTCCAGCGTTTGCTGCGTCTGGCGCACACGCTCAAGGGCGCGGCGCGGGTCGTCAAACTGGGCGAGATCGCCGACCACAGCCACGCCATTGAGGACGAGCTGGCCGCCTTCCGCGAGGCGGAGGAAGCCGTGCCGCGCGAGCGAATCCAGGCGGTTCTACAGCGTCTCGAAGAGATCCGCGGCCAGCTTGGGGCGCTGACGCCGGCTGAGCACGCGGACGCGACGGTCCCCGCCCTCGACTCGCCCGACGAAGAGCTCCGCACGATCAGGACCAACATCGCCGAGATGGACGCGCTGCTGGCAGGCGTGTCGGAAACCCACACCCTGCTGAACGGCCTGCGGCCGGCCGCCCAGGCGATGGAGCGGGGCCAGCACCTGTCCGATCTTTTGCTGGAGCAGCTGGCGTCGCGTGGCGCCGCGCCTGACCGGGCGCACGCGACGGCCGAGGCGCTGTGGGACTGCTTCAGCGGCGTCGAGCGCAGCCTCGGTACGGCGATCGACCAGATGGATCGGGAGCTGCGGCAACTGCGCCAGGCAGCCGAGCAACTGCGCCTGGTTTCGGCGGGCGATCTCTTTGGCGTGCTCGAACGGACGGCGCGCGATACCGCCCAGGCCCTAGGCAAGCAGGTGATCTTCGTGGGCGTGGGCGGTGGTATCCGCCTGGACGCCTATGTGCTGGGGACGATCCAGCGAGCGCTGGTGCAGATCGTGCGCAACGCGGTGGCCCACGGCGTCGAGTCCGAGACCGAGCGCCGCGCCGTCGGCAAGCCCGCGGCCGGTCGCGTGACGATCGAGGTCTCCAGGCGCGGCCGTCAGATCGTCTTCGAATGCCGCGACGATGGGCGCGGGGTGGACCTGGAGGCGGTCCGGCGCATCGCCACCCAGCGCGGATTGCTGAACGCCCGGGCGACTCGGCTGGGCGCCGAGGACCTGATCCGGCTGCTGATGCGCGGCGGCATCACCACATCCGAGGCAGTGACCGAAACCTCAGGCCGCGGCGTCGGCCTGGACGTGGTCCGCGAGGCTGTCGAGAAACTGTCGGGCGTCGTCGTCGTGCGCACGGAATCAGGCGCCGGTGCGGCGTTCGAGCTCGTCGTCCCGCTGTCGCTCGCCGCCGTCGAGGTTCTGTTGGTCGAAGCCGGCGCTTCGGTCGCGGCGATCCCCTTCGACGCCGTGCGCCGCTCGATGCTGGTGGCCGGGAGCGAGATCACCCATACCGCCGCCGGCGCCACCATCGTCCACGACAAGGTCGCGATCCCCTTCGTTCCTCTGCCCAAGGCGCTGCATGGCCTGTCGTCCCCGCGCGGGCGCAGCTGGCCGGCCGTGGTCGTGGCCGGTGACGGCGGCTTGGCGGCGGTCGGCGTCGATCGCCTGCTCGGCTCCGCCAAGGTGGTCATGCGGCCGCTCCCCGAACTGGCGCTCGCCAGCTCCATCGTGGCGGGTGCTTCGCTCGACGCCGAAGGTAATCCGCAGTTGGTGCTGGACCCCGACGGTCTTGTGGCCAAGGCTCGCCAAGGGGACCTCGCGGGGACGGAACCTACGGCCAGCCGCCTTCCCGTGCTGATCATCGACGACTCGCTGACCACCCGCATGCTGGAGCAGAGCATCCTCGAATCGGCCGGTTACGAGGTCGAGCTCGCCACCTCGGGCGAAGAGGCCCTCGAGTTCGCGCGCCGCAAGAGCTACGCCCTGTTCCTGGTCGATGTGGAAATGCCGGGCATAGACGGTTTCACCTTCGTCGAGCGCATCCGGCTCGATCCGGTGCTGCATGACATCCCGGCGATCCTGGTCACGTCGCGCAACGCGCCCGAAGACCTCCAGCGCGGTCGCGACGCCGGCGCCCAGGGCTATATCGTCAAGAGCCAGTTTGATCAGGCCGAACTCCTGACGATGATCCGTCGGCTGGTGGGATAGGTGATGGCCAAGCTCCGCGTTCTGGTGGTCGAAGACTCGCTGACGGTGCGAAAGCACATCGCCGCGACCCTGTCGGCCGATCCGGGGATCGAGGTGGTTGGCGAGGCCGAGGACGGCCGGCAGGCGATAGAGCTTTGCCTGGCGCGCCGGCCGGACGTGATCACCATGGACATGATGTTGCCGGTGATGAGCGGCCTGGCCGCCACCGAATACATCATGGCCCACTGTCCGACGCCGATCCTGGTGGTGTCGTCGTCGATCAATCGCGGCGAACTGTTCAAGACCTACGACGCCCTGGCGGCGGGCGCTGTCGACGTGTTCGACAAGGGCGGCGCCGCCGAGCCGGATGGAGCGTGGGAACGCAATCTCGTCTCGGCGACCAAGCTGGTCGCGAAGATCCGCGTCATCACCCATCCTCGCGGCCGGCTGATGTCGCTCGACCGGCCGCCTCGCCCGTCGCCGGCGACGCCCTCCGGCGCCGCGCGACCAAAACGCCGGCGCGAGGTGGTCGCCATCGGGGCCTCGACCGGCGGCCCCGCCGCGATCGTCGAGGTGCTGCGCGGCCTGCCGGCCTCGTTCAACCTGCCGGTGCTGTTCGTCCTGCACATCAACGAGCCGTTCGGGATGGCGTTCGCGGACTGGCTGGACGGGCAGACGCCGCGGCGGGTGGCCCTGGCCAAGGACGGCGACAGCGTCGCGTCGGCGGCCGGCCGCGTGGTCATGGCGCCGGCCGGCCACCACCTCGTCGTGTGCGACCGGCGCCTGCGGCTGACGGGCGATCCCGAGCGGCACTCGTGCCGGCCGTCGATCGACGTGCTGTTCGAATCCGTGGCCCACGAATATGGCTCGGGGGCCGCCGCGGGGCTGCTGACCGGAATGGGCAAGGACGGTGCCGCCGGCCTGCTTGAGATCCGCAAGGCCGGGGGCCTCACCATCGCCCAGGACGAGGCGACCTCCGTCATCTATGGCATGCCGCACGAGGCGGTCCTACTGGGCGCCGCCGATCGGATCCTTCCGCTCGGGGAGATCGGCCCCGAACTCGCCGCCGAGAGCAGCGAGGCTCGCCGATGAACCGGGCCGTGCTCGTCGTCGACGACAGCCTGACCGTCAGGATGAGCCTCGTGGAGATGCTTGAGGCGGCGGATTTTCCCGTGGTGGCCTGCGCCACCGGGGCGGAGGCGCGCAAGGCGCTGTCCGAAACGCGATTCGCCTTGGCTATCCTGGACATCCTGCTGCCGGACACCGACGGCATCGAACTGCTCAAGGAAATTCGCGCGAATCCGTCCGCCGCCGGCACGGCGGTGATGCTGCTGACGACCGAGACCGAAGTGCGTGACCGAATCCGTGGCCTGAAGACCGGTGCCGACGAATACATCGGCAAGCCCTATGACCCCAGCTACGTCGTGGCGCGCGCGCACGAACTGGTCCGACGCGGGCAGGACACTGGCGCGGCCGCGGAGGAAACCGTGCTGATCGTCGATGACAGCATCACCTTCCGCGAGGCGCTCAAGGCCGTCCTGCTGGAGGCCGGTTACCGCGTGGCCGTCGCGAGCACCGGCGAGAAGGGGCTGCGCCAGGCGGCGCATGTGCGGCCCGCCGCCATGATCGTGGATGGCGATCTCCCGGGCATCGATGGCGGCACGGTCATTCAACGCATTCGGCTCGACGCGGCGCTGCGACGCATACCCTGCCTGCTGTTGACCGCGTCCGACGAGCGCGACGCGGAGGTGAAGGCGCTCGAAGCCGGCGCTGACGCCTTCGTCCGTAAGGCCGACGACTTCGCGGTGATCCTGGCCAAGCTCAAGGCGATGCTGCGCAGCGCGGGCGTGCAGGTCCCGGATCGGGACACCGCCAGCCTCCTTGGGCCGAAGAAGATCCTCGCCGTCGACGACAGTGAAACCTACCTCCAGGCGCTCGCAGACGCGTTGCCGCAGGACGGTTACGACGTCGTGCTGGCGCGTTCGGGCGAGGAGGCGCTGGAACTGCTCGCGGTGCAGCCGGTCGATTGCATCCTCCTGGACCTGATGATGCCCGGTCTCGGCGGTCTGGAGACCTGCCGTAGGCTGAAGTCCATCGTCATCCTGCGCGACATTCCCGTCATCATGCTGACCGCCGCCGAGGACCGCGAGACGATGATCGAAGGCCTTGGCGCGGGGGCCGATGACTTCATCTCCAAATCGAGCGATTTCGCCGTCCTGCACGCCCGCGTCGGCGCCCAGCTGCGGCGCAAGCAGTTCGAGGACGAGAACCGATTGTTCCGTGAACAGCTGCTGGAGAAAGAGCTTGAGGCGACGGAGGCGCGTTCCGCCAAGGAAGTCGCCGAGGTGCGCGCGGCCCTGGTCGAGGAACTGGAGCTGAAGAACAAGGAGCTGGACGCTTTCAGCTATTCGGTCGCGCACGATCTGCGCGCGCCGCTCCGCAGCATCGACGGTTTCAGCCAGGCGCTGCTGGAGGACTATGCCGACAAGCTCGACGATATGGGCCAGCAGTACCTGCGCTATGTCAGGGAATCGGCCCAGCAGATGGCGGAGCTGATCGACAACCTGCTCGATCTGTCGCGCATCACGCGCAGAGAACTGGTGCGCGGCCCCCTGGATCTGACGTCCATCGCCCATGAGGTGACCGGGCGGCTCAGGCGGCAGAACCCTAAGCAGGCTGTCAGCGTGGTGATCGCCGACGGGCTCTTGGGGGAAGGAGACGCCCGTCTGTTGACAGTGGTGTTCGAAAACCTGCTCGGCAACGCTTGGAAATTCAGTAGCAAACGGGCGGACGCGACGATCGAGGTCGGCGTCGTCGATCGCAACGCGCGCCGCGCCTTCTTCGTGCGCGACAACGGGGCCGGGTTCGACATGGCCTACGCCGCCAAGCTGTTCGGCGTTTTCCAGCGCTTGCATTCCTCGGCCGAGTTCGAGGGCACCGGCATCGGGCTGGCGACGGTGCAGCGTATCATTCACCGTCATGGCGGCCGGGTCTGGGCCGAAGGCGAAGTCGGCTGCGGCGCGACCTTCTTCTTCACCCTGGAAGGCGGCCACCCCCGTGCTCATGGAGGCCACGAGGCATGAGAGAAAAAGTCATCCTGCTCGTCGAGGACAACCCGAAGGACGAGGCGCTGATGCTGCGGGCTCTGCAGAAGGGCAATATCCTCAATACGGTGATCGTCGCGCACGATGGCGTCGAAGCGCTCGACTATCTTTTCTCGGCGGCCACCGACGGGACCTTAAAGCCGCTGCCGGAACTGGTGCTGCTCGACCTGAAGATGCCCAAGATCGACGGCCTCGAGGTGCTGAAGCACATCCGCGCCGACGAGCGCACACGGTTTTTGCCAGTGGTCATCCTCACAACCTCCTCCGAGGACCAGGACCGGCTGAACGGCTACCGGCTCGGGGCCAACAGCTACGTCCGCAAGCCGGTGGACTTCGTCCAGTTCTCCGAAGCGGTCGGCCAGCTGGGCCTGTATTGGCTCGTCCTGAACGAGCCGCCGCCTCACGTCGGTGGATGACCGGAGGCGTTTGAGAGGTAGGACCGTATGGGACAGCAGCTTCGTGTACTGATCGTCGAGGACAATGATCGGGACGCCGCCCTTTTGCTGCGCGAGCTGAAGCGCGGCGGCTACGACCTGTCCTTCGAGCGGGTCGATACGCCCGAGGCTATGGGCGCGGCGCTCGCCAACCAGTCCTGGGATATGGTGATCTCGGACTATTCCATGCCTCGCTTCAGCGCGCCGGCCGCGCTCGATCTTGTGCGCGAGGCGCGGCTGGATCTGCCGTTCATCATCGTCTCGGGAACTGTCGGTGAAGACGTTGCGGTCGAGTCCATGCGAGCCGGCGCGTGCGACTTCATGCCCAAGGGCCAGTTCATCCGTCTGCTTCCGGCCATCGAGCGTGAGCTGCGTGAGGCGGCGCTGCGCGCCGACCACCGGGTGGTCGAGGATCATCTGCGGCAGGCCCAGAAGGTCGAAGCGCTCGGCCAGCTGACAGGCGGTATCGCCCACGACTTCAACAACCTCCTGGGCGTGATCATCGGCAATCTCGACATGCTGATCGAGATGCTGCGCGGCGATCCGATCCAGGCCGAACTGGCTGACGATGCCTTGAACGCAGCGCTGCGCGGCGCGGAATTGACCAACCGCCTCCTCGTCGTCGCCCGTCAGCAACCGTTTTCGACCCGCGTCATCGACTTGAATGAACGCCTGCCGGGGATGGTGGCGGTGCTGCAGCGCACGCTGGGCGTGGACATCCATATAAACACGTCCCTGGCCGACAGTTTATGGGCGGCGCGGGCTGACCCTTCGCAAGTTGAAAACACGCTCCTCAACCTGGCGATCAACGCCCGTGACGCCATGCCGGACGGCGGCTCCCTGACCATAGAAACAGCGAATGTGGTGGTGGAGCACAGTTTCGCGGCGGCGCTCTCCGAAATTACTCCTGGCGACTATGTGTTGCTGTCGGTGACCGACACCGGCGTCGGCATGCCGCCAGAGGTCATCGCTCGCGCGACCGAACCCTTCTTCACCACAAAGCCGGAGGGCAAGGGCACCGGCCTTGGGCTGAGCATGATCTACGGCTTCGCCAAACAGTCCGACGGGCATTTGAGCATCTACAGCGAGGTGGGTCTGGGCACGACCGTCCGGCTTTATCTACCCAAGGCGGGAACCGAGGACGCCGATAACGTCGGCAAGGCCGCGGCGTCGGACCGCGGCGACCTCGTCCGGGGCGGCGAGTTGATTCTGGTGGTCGATGACAATTCCGAGCTTCTCCGGATGGCGGTGCGCCGGCTGACCGGTCTTGGCTACAAATGCCAGGAAGCGGAGAACGGCCCGACCGCGCTGGCAATCCTCGATTCGGGGGAGCGTTTCGACCTGCTCTTTACCGACATCGGCCTGCCTGACGGTATTTCGGGCTATGCACTGGCGAAATTGGCGGAACAACGTCAGCCCTCGCTGAAAGTTCTTTTTACCACGGGTTACGCCAAGGTGCAGAACCCCGATGGTGACGATCCGCAGAGATCGACGCATATGCTGCGCAAGCCGTATCGTGGCGATGAACTCGCGGAGAAGGTGCGAGCCATTCTGGATTCGACGGCCTGAGACGGCTTGGTCGACGGCGGCCTGCCGTCGCAGGGTTGCTGAGCCATAGAGTTGAGGGGATCAACGCTGCGGCAGTGCTCCGGTCGTCGCGAAAGAAGCGTCAAACGAGCCGGCTCATGCGCACACCCTCTGCTGCGGTCGGGCGGTGACGGGGCGGATGGCCGCTTGGTGCGTGCGCATGAACGTTAGCGGGGTGTGAACCATTCCATGTCCAAATGAGAAGAGTTATTCACAGAGCGGCCTGACCCATAATGCCGTCCGACGTCTTGCCAAAAGCCAGCTCCGCAGTGGCGCCAGCCCGCCGCATCCGTTGTTTGCGGGCCTAATTGATGGTGCTCAGGCGCTTTTGGGCAACCAGAAGCGCCGCGCCCATCAAGATGGTGGGGCTCGGCGACGACGGCTACAGGGTCTTGTTCGGCTTGCCCGACGCGTACTCCCGCCGGATCCGTACGATCGTCTCCACCATCGATATCTCCGATCCCGATCATCTGGAGGAAAACCTTGGCCATCGCGCCTAATCCATCGAAATGGTGGGGCCCTGTTGCACGCCTATCCACACAATTTTCGTGGTGGAGGACGATGACTCCGTCAGAAATTATGTGGAAATCATTCTGGTTCGTTTGGGCTACCGCGTGATCGTCGCGTCCGACGGGCCAGGCGCTCTGGCCCGCCTGCCCGAGACGCCAAACTTCGACATGTTTTCACCGAAGTCGTCATGCCGGGGGGCATGAACGGACGACAATTGGCAGAGGCTGTCTGCCTCCAAAGACCAGATGTGCGGATTCTATTCACATCGGCATACACCGAGACCGCCATCGTCCACCATGGCAGGCTCGGCCGGAGCGTTCACCTGCTCTCCAAGTCCTACCCGCGCGGGGCCTTGGCGGCGAAGATCCGACACGTTCTGGACAAAATCCGCGACCCCGAATATCTGGCCGAAAAGCGCCAATATTTTGGTAAAACTTTTCCTGTGCTACACTTTAACTTGGCCGACTCTCGTGGAGCATCCTCCGAATGGACCAACTGACTGATCCTCTTTACGGCAAGATCATTCTGATCATTGAAGACGATCCCACCCTGCTCAGGACCTTGTGCCACGGGTTCCGCGTCTCTGGCTGCCAAGTGTTGCCGGCGCAGGACGGCGAAGAAGGCTTGGCCAAATTCGACCGGCTGCGGCCCGATATCGTCGTCACGGACATCCTCATGCCGAACCGTGAGGGTGTAGAGACCATTCTGACGATGAAGAAAAGAGCGCCTGACGTCAAGATTCTCGCCATTTCCGGCGGTGGCGTTCTGGGGGCCACCACGGTCCTTGACCTTGCGCATCGGCTAGGCGCTGATGCTGTCCTCACCAAGCCGTTTCGTTCGGGGGAGGTCTTGGACGTCGTCAGGCGGCTGATCGCGCCGGCCGCTTCCGCGGACGATTAACGCCTCGTGGCGTCACAGGCGAGCGCCCCAGGAAGGGGGCATCTGATGCTTAACTACAAGACCTCAGGCAGGGTCCTGCCGACCAGCTCTCTCCCTGTCCCGATTCTTCCTGGAGACGCGGTTGCCGGCGGTTTAGCGGTCTGCGCGCGCGCCGTCGAGGCTGACGGGGCTCTGCTGGAGGACGTGGACGCCCAGAAAGGTGTGGCGCTCTGGGCCGGAGCACCGAGCGCCGTGGAATGCTCCAGCGACTTCCGCCACGCCCCCGCAGCCCACGGGGGCCAGTGTCCGGCCGCTGTGCCGGCGTCGTTCTTTCCGGCCGACATCCTTCAGGCGTTCGGTTTCATTCCCGTCGCGGCCTGGTCCTCTGAGGCTTTGGCGATTGACCAGCGGCGCTACCGCCTGACGCTCGTCTGGCGACAGCCGCCACCCGGTTCGCTGAGTCTATTGGAGACGGCAGCGGTCGTGCGTGCCTTGCTGGAGGCTGATCGGGACCGTGATTGCCTCAGCGCCCTTCGTGCGCGCCTTCTGGCAGTCAGTCGCGTCGCCATTCTTGGAAAGGTGGCGGCAGCCGCAGGCCACGACTTCAACAACCTGCTTGGGAGGATCATAGGATCCGCTGAACTGGTGCTGGACCGGGTGACCGGCGATGCGGAAGCCTGCGCGGAACTCGAATTGCTCATGTCCACCGCCGAACAAGGCGCCGGCGTCGTTCGGCGGCTATCGGTGCTGGCCGGACTGCCGATTGCCGAGCTCGAACCTTTCGACGTGTCGCAACTGTTGCGGGACTACGCCGCTCGGCAGACGGGGCTGAGAATGGCGAAGGACTGCTCCTCCGTGGTTGTTCACGCCGATCCGGTAATCGTA
This sequence comes from Brevundimonas sp., assembly GCF_029946145.1. GTDB lineage: Bacteria > Pseudomonadota > Alphaproteobacteria > Caulobacterales > Caulobacteraceae > Brevundimonas. Next base: position 1,846 of record NZ_JAQSDY010000024.1, on the reverse strand, counting down.
TCCGCCATGGTGATGGCTGTGGTCCAGGACGCTCTCGACAGGGGCGCCGCCCGCATAGACATGTCTGCGGCGCACCTGCCGGGTCAGAGCGAGGCGGAGATTACCATTCGGGACGACGGGCAGGTGCCGGGGCCCGCTCCGGTCTTGCCGCTTTCCGATCGCTTCTTCACCACCGGGCCAATCCTCATGTCCGGCCTCGGGCCCGAATTCCTGCGCGCGGCGATGGCCGAAACCCTCGGCAGGGCGGAGGTCTCGACTACTTCAGGGATAGGCGTCACCGTCCGGCTCATCCTGCCCGGCCCCGTTACAGACCTGTCCTCCCAACCCGCACCGGCTCCGGACACGGCCCCTTAAGCTTCCCACCCTAACGTGCTGTCATGCTCGCCCCCGCCTCAAGCTCCATAACGGATATGCTGCGTCACACCGGCGCGAACGACGCAGCCGCCGAGGGCTTGGTCCACATCGTCAGCGTCACCGCGGTCAGGGATGCCGTGGGTGAGCGCTGGGGGCGGCACCAGTCGCTGGTAGAGGATTTCGTTCTGCGCGCTTTCGCGCGAAACGGTCGTGAGGACGATTTCATCGTCCCGGTCAACGACACCGACTTTCTGCTGATTCAGCCGGGGCGCACCCCGATGGCTGCACTCAGCCGTTCCTCCCAATTATTGCGCGAGACGCTCACCTTCTTCCTCGGCACCGTCGAGGCCGAGAATATCAACATCTCCGTGGTCGACCGGATTGGCGAGCAGGGGCTGGAGACCACTCGGGCGTCCGCCGAACAGATCGCGAGGGCCGCCCAGGAACGGCCCCTCGATCTGGCCCAGAGCTTCGACGGATCCGCCCCTTGGGAGCGGTTTGGAGTGCCCCGTCCGCCCCGCAAGGCGGTAACGATCCGCCGGCCGGACGGGGCGGACATCCAGACGGTGTTCTATCTCGAGCCGGTCTGGCATGTGGCGCGGGGCGCTGTAGTCTCCTTTCTGGTGCGAACGGTCTGCGTGCAGAGAACGCCGGACGGCGCCAGCGAGCCTTGCGACACTGGGGAACTGGCCCCGGGCGCCGCTGCGGCGCTCACCATCCAGCGCCTCGTGTTCGTTCGCGAACTCCTCGGATCGGAAGCGGCCCCCGGGCTGGCGATCGTGGTCCACGTGCCGATATCAATGACCTGCCTGTCCTACTCCGGAACCCGAACGTCGGTGCTCAGCGAACTGCGGCGATTGGTGGAGGGCGAGCAGCGGCACAAGCTCATCATCGAATTGGACCATGTTCCCGACGCCTTGCCACAAAGCCGCCTGTCTGAGGCTCTCGCTCAGGTACGGCCCTATGCCCGGGCCGTGCTGGTTCGGGTCGGAACGCTGAACTGCGATCTCGGCTCCTGGGCGAGAACGGGAGCGATGGGCGTGGTTCACGACCTCGAAGCCGCAGGCGCGGCTCGAGCCGAAAAGGAGACGTTGAAACAGTTAGCCGTGTTTGTCATGCGGGCACAGGCTGCGGGCCTGTCGGCAGGCCTTTATGGCGTGCGCTCCAGAAGTCTCGTCATCGGCGCCTGGGGCGCAGGCGTCAAACACTTGTCCGGCGACTACATCGTGAGCCGATTGGGCAATGAGCCGGTGGCCCAGAGATTCGAGATCGCCGACCTGTACAGGGCCAGAGCGGACCAGCGTAACGCCTCGTGACCGAGCGACGCTGGTGGGACGGAAGGCGATCCACGCCATTCTCGACAACTACGCCACCCACAAACACCCCAAGATGATCGCATGGCTGACAAACGCGTTCAGCCCGTGACGTGATGGTGTGGACGACCTCCACCTAACCAGCTTTTCTGGATCGGTCGTCATCAGGGACGTCATGT
>NZ_JAQSDY010000023.1 GCF_029946145.1 Brevundimonas sp. | reverse complement strand
AGGAGCCCATGCTCCCGCAGGGGTGGAGAGCCGTCCACAGCATCAATTGCGGACATGAGGTCTTGCCCACACAGCCGCTTGAAGGCATGAGGCAGCCTTCACTTCGGACTGTCCCTGCAATGCAGGAGGCGGTGGCTATCCTGACCGCCTATCCGTCAGGAAATCGAGCCGCCGCGCGGCTCACCCAGTTGAAGTTCAAATGTCCATAATCGCATCCGCGCGCCAGCAATGGCTCGCCAATCCTCGCCGCGACCTGTTGGCCGGAACAGTCGTGGCGCTGGCCCTGATCCCCGAAGCCATCGCCTTCTCGATAATCGCTGGGGTCGACCCCGCCGTCGGGCTCTACGCCAGTTTCATCATCGCTGTGACGATCTCGTTCGTCGGCGGACGACCTGCGATGATCTCGGCGGCGACCGGGGCGATGGCCTTGTTGATGGTCACGCTCGTCCGCGATCATGGCCTCGAATATCTCTTCGCAGCATCATTGCTGACCGGCGTATTCCAGATTGCGGTCGGACTCCTCCGGCTCGGCAGATACATCAAGTTCGTATCTCGCTCGGTCATGACCGGGTTCGTGAACTCGCTGGCGATCCTGATCTTCCTCGCCCAGATGCCGGAGCTGATCGGCGCGAACTGGCAGACCTTCGCCCTCGTCGTCGCCGCCCTGGTCATAATCTACGGCTTGCCGCGTTTCACAAAAGCCGTCCCATCGCCGCTCGTTGCCATCGTGCTTCTCAGCGGCTTCGTCATCTGGTCGGGGCTGGACGTGCGCACCGTCGGCGACATGGGCCAGATGCCTTCCACGCTCCCGATGTTCCACATCCCCGCCGTTCCGCTGACGTGGGAAACTCTCCTGATCATCGCGCCCATCTCGGCGACCCTGGCCTTCGTCGGCCTGCTGGAAAGCCTGCTGACCGCCAACCTCATCGACGACATCACCGACACGCCGTCCGACAAGGATCGTGAGACACGCGGTCAGGGCATCGCCAACATCGCCGCCTCGCTGTTTGGGGGCATGGCGGGCTGCGCGATGATCGGCCAGTCGATCATCAACGTCACGTCAGGGGCGCGCGGTCGGCTCTCAACGCTGTGGGCTGGGCTCTTCCTGCTATTCTTGATGCTGGTGCTGCAGGAGTGGGTTGCTCAAATCCCGATGGCCGCTCTGGTCGCCGTCATGATCATGGTCTCGGTCGGCACATTCGACTGGGGTTCGGTGATGAAACTGCGGTCCACGCCGATCCAGTCCTCCATCGTCATGATCGCCACAACGGTAACGGTCGTAGCCACGCACGACCTGTCCAAGGGTGTGGTCCTGGGAGTGATCCTGTCCGCAATCTTCTTCATGCGGAAGGTCGGCAAAACAGTAGCGGTCGAGGAGATCCCCACACATGAGCATGGCGTCTTGCGCTATCGTGTCACGGGTCAGCTCTTTTTTGCATCAGCGGATGTGTTCGCCGCCGCCTTCGAGCATCACGGCCACCCGAAGCGGGTCGAGATCGACATGACGGGCGCACACTTGTGGGACCTGACCGGGGTCGCGGCAGTCGACAAGGTGGTCTTCCGATACCGCCGTCAGGGGGCAGAGGTCGCTGTCGTCGGCATGAACGAAACGGGTCAATCGCTCATCGACCGGGTGGGGAAGCACGATAAGGATCACCTGCCAGTCGGTGCGATGCACTAGCTACGTCAATGTCCGCTCCCGACCCGAGGCAGACATTGTCCCGTCGCCCTGCGCGGGTAGGCGGGACGGTCCTGGCTCTCCATTTCCGATTCCTGACACGCCGGGTTAGCGTGCCCATTGGCGGTCGTTCACAGGCGCGCCCGACCTCAATTTCTTCGCCGCTTCACTCACATTTCACATGCCCCGGGGAGGGACCATGTCTCGAGTTGTCGTTATTGGACTGACCAGTTTGATGCTCGCCGCTTGCGGGCCTGGGGATCAGACGTCGGCCCCCGAAGTTGCCGCGCCAGCGCCCACGGCGCCCGCCAGTGTGACCGCCGTGAACCCTGCGGGAGCCTGGACGAAGATCAGGATCACCGGTCTGACCTGTGGCGACAACTGCTATCTCCGAATCCAGCCGATCGACGGTGGGGAAGCGAATGAAGTGATGTGCTCCGCCGAGCTCTGCACGCCCTGGTTTGAAGGCCAGGCTTTGGCAGCCGGGGTCACCGACAAGGCTTGGGAGGTGCAGATGGGTACGCTCGACCAGCTTGATAATGAAGGCACTGTCATGGACGACAACTTCCCGGCCATTATCGCGCTTCGCGAAGCGACCTGAGCGCAAGGCTCTGGTTCCGTTGCCGCTCGCTCTTGACGCCTTGGCCATCGCACGCAGCATAGTCACCCTGTCCCGGGAGGGCGCCGCATGTCTCGCACTGTCGTTATTGGACTCACCGTCCTGATCCTCACTGCCTGCGGGCCGGATCAGACCCCGACCGCGGAAAGCGCCGCGCCAGAGCCAGTCCCGGCGCCAGCTGCGCCAGTGAGCGCTCCCCAGACCCCCGCGCAGATGTCCTGGGCGGCTACCGAGGAGCGCTATCGGCAGGTTGAGGCGGAGCCCTCCGACCCTCTGGAGGCCCTGGAGTATCGGGGAGTCCATTGTCAGTACTATTCCGGCGAGTTCGGCGGGGACGGGTCCGAGCGGGACCAATGGCTGAACGCGCAAATGGACAAGCTTCGGTGCGGGCAGGAGCTTGTGACCGAGGCGCGCGCAATGCGGGCCTCCCGTTCCCGGGAGCGGGATGTCGTCTCGCGACTCGACGCCGTTATCGCAGTTTACGAACCATAGGCGGGTCCGCTTTCCACCCTCAAGCGACGTCGACGATGACTGCTCGCGGCGTCTCTCATCTGACGCTCCCCCTATGCAGCAGGAGGCCAGTAGCTGCCCCGGCCTCCGGCCGTGAAGTCGCGACTCCCGCCCCCTTCAATCCGCCCTTTTCGCCCCCGTTTTCGGAGACTCTCACCCCATAAATTCCGTCGCCAGACCTCCTCCGTCCGATTCTGACGCAGCCCCATGCTTGAATGACGTCATGAAGGATACGCACCGTTTCAGCAGGGCGCGCCGCCCGGCCGGCGCCCCGACTTCGACGAAGCGGGCGGGAAAGGGCAGAGGGCGAATGTCTCCAGTGTCTCCATTTTTGCATTTTTCGGGTCCGGCGGAGACTCCCGCCCCCGTGACCCGGAACCGCCACACCTGCTCACGGTTTGTTACAGCCCCGGTCTCGCCTTCGCGGGCGCAGCACGTTAGTCAGGCCGGACGGTGCGACCAGGCTTCAGGGACCATGCGATGACTCAGTGGGTGTACGGCTTCGGCGGCGGATCCGCCGACGGCGATGCGTCGATGAAGAACCTCCTCGGCGGCAAGGGCGCCAACCTGGCCGAGATGTCCTCGCTCGGGCTGCCGGTGCCGCCGGGCTTCACCATCACCACCGAAGCCTGCGTCCATTATTTCTCCAATGGCCAGAGCTACCCGGACGCCCTGACCGCCCAGGTCGCCGCCGGCCTGAAAAAGGTCGAGGCCGTCGTCGGCAAGACCTTCGGAGACGCGTCCAACCCGCTGCTGGTCTCGGTCCGCTCGGGCGCCCGCGCCTCCATGCCGGGGATGATGGACACCGTCCTCAACCTCGGCCTCAACGACCAGACGGTCGAGGGCCTCGCCGCCCTGTCCGGCGACCGCCGCTTCGCCTTCGACAGCTACCGTCGCTTCATCACCATGTACTCCAGCGTGGTCCTCGGCCTCAGCCACGACGACTTCGAGGAGGTGCTGGACGACCACAAGGAGCGTCTGGGCGTCACCATCGACACCGACCTGACCGCCAGGGACTGGGAAAAGGTCGTCGCCGACTACAAGGCCGTGGTCGAGGACCGCCTGGGCCAGCCTTTCCCCCAGGACCCCAATGACCAGCTCTGGGGCGCCGTCTCGGCCGTCTTCGCCAGCTGGATGAACGACCGCGCCAAATTCTATCGCCGCATGCACGACATCCCGGAAAGCTGGGGCACGGCGGTCAACGTCCAGTCGATGGTGTTCGGCAATATGGGCGACACCTCGGCCACCGGCGTCGCCTTCACCCGTAATCCCTCGACCGGCGAGGCCAAACTCTACGGTGAGTTCCTGATCAACGCCCAGGGCGAGGACGTCGTCGCCGGCATACGCACGCCCCAGTCTCTGACCCGGGCGGGCCGGGAAGAGATGAGCGAGTCCGCCCCCTCGATGGAAGAGGCCATGCCGGTCGTCTTCGCCGAGTTCGTCGACGTCGTCGGGCGGCTGGAAAGCCACTACCGCGACATGCAGGACATCGAGTTCACGGTCGAACAGGGCCGGCTGTGGATGCTGCAGACCCGCAACGGCAAGCGCACGGCCAGGTCGGCGCTGAAGATCGCCGTCGATCTGGCCGCCGAAGGCGTGATCTCGCAGGAGGAGGCCGTCTCCCGCGTCGAGCCCTCGGCGCTGGACCAGCTGCTGCACCCGACCCTGGACCCGAACGCGACGCGCACCGTGGTGGCCGCCGGCCTGCCCGCCTCGCCCGGCGCGGCCACGGGCAAGATCGTCTTTGACGCCGACGAGGCCGAGCGTCTCAACCAGCTGGGCGACGCCGTCATCCTCGTGCGCGAGGAGACCTCGCCCGAGGACATCCACGGCATGCACGCCGCGCGCGGCATCCTGACGGCCCGCGGCGGCATGACCAGCCACGCCGCCGTCGTCGCCCGCGGCATGGGTCGGCCCTGCGTCTGCGGCATCAATGAGCTGTCGATCGACGACAAGGCGGGGACCTTCACCGCCCGCGGCCGCGTCTTCAGGGCGGGCGAGATCATCACCATCGACGGCTCGAGGGGCGAGGTGCTCGATGGGTCTGTTGCGATGATCGAGCCCGAACTGACCGGCGACTTCCAGACCCTGATGGCCTGGGCCGACAAGGTCCGCCGCCTGCGCGTCCGCGCCAACGCCGAGACGCCGCTCGATGCGAAGACCGCACGCGGCTTCGGGGCCGAGGGCATCGGCCTGTGCCGCACCGAGCACATGTTCTTCGACGACGCCCGCATCGCCGCCGTGCGCGAGATGATCCTGGCCGACGACGAGGCCGGCCGCCGCGCCGCCCTCGCCAAAATTGCGCCGTTCCAGAAGGCCGACTTCGTCGAGCTGTTCACCATCATGGCCGGCCTGCCGGTGACGGTGCGCCTGCTGGACCCGCCGCTGCACGAATTCATCCCCCACACTGACGCCGAGATCGACGCCCTCGCCGTGACCCAGGGGCTGGACGCCGCCAAGCTGAAGCGCCGGGCGAAGGAGCTGCATGAGACCAACCCCATGCTCGGCCACCGCGGCTGCCGGCTCGGCGTCGCCTATCCCGAGATCTACGAGATGCAGGTCCGCGCCATCCTCGAGGCGGCGCTGGAGGTGAAGCAGACGGCGGCCGAGGCCCCCATCCCCGAGATCATGCACCCGCTGGTCGCCCTCGGGCTGGAGATGAAATACCTGCGCGAGCTGACCGACCGCACCGCCGAGGCGGTCTTCGCCGAGGCCGACGACCGGGTCGACTACCTCGTCGGCACCATGATCGAATTGCCCCGCGCCGCCCTGCGCGCCGCCGATCTGGCCGAATACGCCGAGTTCTTCTCCTTCGGCACCAACGACCTGACCCAGACCACCTTCGGCATCAGCCGCGACGACTCCGGCCGCTTCCTGCAGGCCTATATGGACAAGGGCATCTTCGAGACCGATCCCTTCGTCCGCCTCGATCAGGAAGGCGTCGGCGACCTGATCCGAATCGCCGCCGAGCGGGGCGGGGCGGCGCGGCCCGGGATCAAGATGGGCATCTGCGGCGAACACGGCGGCGACCCGGCCTCGATCGCCTTCTGCGAGGAGGTCGGCCTCGACTACGTCAGCTGCTCGCCCTATCGCGTGCCGATCGCCCGCCTCGCCGCCGCCCAGGCCGCCCTGCACGCCCGCGCCGGAACCGAACGAGAGAAGGACCGCTGAGCGAGCAGTGATCGGACCGCCACAAATCTGTCTTGCTTGGGGTAACGCGGTCTGTGCCTCGAGTCACACAGTTATCGTTATGTATTCGAGCGCCACTGGAACGCCGCTTTCGACCGCCCATTTGTGTCCTCGCTGGATGGGGCTGGCAGCCGATGGTTGCCGCATCTAGAGGATACAAGAAACAATGCGTAACATTCTTCTCGCTACCGCCGCTCTTACTCTGCTCGCCGCTCCCGCGATGGCGCAGACCGTCTCCAATCCCCAGGTCACCGGCTCCATCGGCTACACCCAGCTGGACGGCGACGACGCCGACCTGGGCGCCGTCACCGGCCGCCTGAATGCGAAGTTCAACCGCTACGTCGGCGTCGAGGGCGAAGCCTCGTTCGGCGTCAAGGACGACGAGATCACCGTCGGCGGCGTCACGGGCGACCTGTCCCATGAGTACGACGCCGCGGCCTATGTCGTCGGCACCCTGCCGATCAGCCCGAACCTCGAAGTGTTCGGCCGCGTCGGCTACGGCACGACCCAGATCAAGGCTGACGTCGCGGGCTTCACCGCCACCGAAGACGGCGAGAGCGTCAACTACGGCGCCGGCGCCAACTACTTCTTCGACGGTCGCAACGGCGTCCGCGCCGACTGGACCCGCCGCGACTTCACCGACGACAACGGCGGTGAACTCGACACCTACGGCCTGAGCTACGTCCGCCGCTTCTAAAGGCTGACGGTTCCCGAAACGACGAAGGCGCGCCCCCTTGCGGAGGCGCGCCTTTTCGCCATTTGAGTTTGGTGGATCAGGCCACGCCCGGCTGCAGCGCCCAGCGCATCGAGCCTTCGCCGAACGGCTTGAAGAACAGGTCGCGGTATTTCTCGAACACCTCGACGATCCGGTTGGCGAGGTCCTGGGCCACGGTCTCGCCCCGCTGTCGCTTCATCGCGGCGACGCACTGGACCACGTCGCGCTGGTGGGCCGAGCCGCCCATGCGTTTGAGCACCGCGGCGATGTCTTGCGCCAGCGGATCAACCTGGGCCGCCCATGGATTGGTGTTCTGAGTCATGCGGGATGTCCCCCTGTTCTCGACACAAGCGAAGCGGTCGCAAAATCCTGCGGTGGATGCAAGCGTGACCGCGAATTCGTGATCGAGGCGAGATCGGGAGCCCTCGTCCAGGAACCGCGTTGTAAGGTCATGACCCTGCATCGCCTTGCCCCGTTCGCTCTCTTCGCGCTGGCCGCCTGCGGTCCGTCAGAGACCAATCCGCCCACGGACCCCGCGGCGCCGATCAATACGCCGGAGGCCGAAGCTCCGGCCCCGACCCCGCCGCCGGGCGTCGGTTCGATCATGCCGGGATCGGGCCCACAGACCTTTGTAGGCCGGTGGGCCGCCAACCAGGCCTGGTGCGCCAACCCGCGCGGCGCCGAACGCCCCATCGAGATCAGCACCATCCGGTTCGAAGGCTATGAAAACAGCTGTGGCATCCTGTCGGTCACCCAGGTCGCCGACGGCTATGAAGCCGCCCTCGCGTGCTCGGCCGAGGGTCAGACATCCCGCGAGCGGGTCCGCATGAACGTCCAGGGCGACGCCATGCGGCTGACCTGGCTGAACCGCAACAGCGCGGTCGTCAGCCTTGTCCGCTGTCCGGCCCCGGGCGAGGTCAGGCCGCCTAGTTGAACAGGAAGTTCATCACGTCGCCGTCCCTGACGACATAGGCCTTGCCCTCGGCGCGCAGCTTGCCTGCTTCGCGCGCCTTCGCCTCGCCCTTCAGGGCGACGAAGTCGTCGAAGGCGATGGTCTCGGCGCGGATGAAGCCCTTTTCGAAGTCCGTGTGGATGACGCCGGCGGCCTGGGGCGCGGTGGCGCCGATCGGGATGGTCCAGGCGCGCGCTTCCTTGGGGCCGACCGTGAAATAGGACTGCAGACCCAGCAGAACGTAGGCCTCGCGGATCAGGCGGTTCAGGCCGGGTTCGGCCAGACCGAGGCTCTCCAGAAATTCGGCCTGTTCGTCGGCGTCCAGCACGGCCAGTTCGGAATCGATCTTGGCCGAGATGACCACGGACTTGGCGTTGTCACTGGCGGCGCGCGCGGCGACCAGATCCGAGAGTTCATTGCCCTTGTCGGCCGAGTTTTCATCGACGTTCGAGACATAGAGGGCGGGCAGGGAGGTCAGCAGCTGCAGCATGTGCCACGCCTTCTCGTCCTCCTTCGACACCTCGACCACGCGGGCGGGCTTGCCGGCGCGCAGCGGGGTCAGGGCCATGTTGATCAGGCGCAGTGTCTGCTGGGCGTCCTTGTCGCCGCCCTTTGCCTTCTTCTCGACGTTGACGACCCGCTTTTCGAGGCTTTCGAGGTCGGCCAGCATCAACTCGGTCTCGATGATCTCGAGGTCGCTGATCGGGTCGATGCGATTTTCGACGTGGGTGATGTCGTCATCGATGAAGCAGCGGGCCACGAAGGCCACGGCGTCGCAGTCGCGGATGTTGGCCAGGAACTGGTTGCCCAGGCCCTCGCCCTTGGACGCGCCGCGCACCAGTCCGGCGATGTCGACGAAGGTGATCCGCGAGGGAATGATTTCCTTCGAGCCCGCGATGGCCGCCAGGGCCTCCAGCCGCGGCTCGGGCACCGCCACGTCGCCGGTGTTCGGCTCGATGGTGCAGAACGGATAGTTGGCGGCCTGGGCCGCCGCCGTCTTGGTCAGGGCGTTGAACAAGGTGGACTTGCCGACGTTGGGCAGGCCGACGATCGCGACTTTAAGAGCCATGGGCTTGGGCGGTTCCTGAAGCCTCTTCAGCGGACGGACGCGGGTTCCGTCCGCAAGAGGCGGCAAAGCGGAGTGGTGAGCGCGAGCCTTTAGCGGGTCGCGCTCCGTTTGTCAGGTTCGACCGCTCAGTGAGCCGTGGCCTGATTGTTTTCCGGGGTCGCCGGCTGGCCGACAGTCGCCGTCACCTCGACCGGGGTGGCGGTTTCGAAAGTCAGTTTCAATGCGACGGTGTCGCCCGCAACCAGAGGCTCCTTCACGCCCAACAGCATCAGGTGATTGCCGCCCGGCGCGAGCACGGTCGCCTGGCCCGCGGCCAGCGGGAGACCGTCCCTCAGCTCCCGCATCATCATCATATTGCTCTCCATGCGGCTCTCATGGATCTGGACGATGTTGGCGTCAGGGCTTTCAACCGAGACCAGCCGGTCCGCGCCGCTGGCGGTGAGCGTCATGTAACAGCCGGTCATCTTGCGGCCCTTGGGCGTCGGTCGGCACAGGGCGTCGGCGACCATTACCGTCGGCGCGCCGGGCTCGGGCGCGCGTTCGCCGGAATTGCAGGCGGCCAGCATCAACAGGGCGGCGGCGGAAACGAGGGCGCGGTTCATGGAAGTTCCTTCCGGGTTCGGGCGGTCTATCCGCGCCGTCCGCCGCGGACAAGGTGGTGCGTCTAGTCGTCGCCCCGCGCGGCCTGACGGGGGCTGAATTTGGGCGCGGGGGCCAGGCGCATGACCTCGGCCTGGTAGCGTTCGTCCTCTCCGGCCAGGGCGAAGGGCAGGGCGTCCGAGACGGCGGCCAGCATGGGATCCAGCCAGACCCGGTCGGCCTTGTGGAAGTCGCCCAGCACATGCGGCATGACCAGATGGCTCTCGCCCGGATGGCCCACGCCCATCCGCCCGCGCCGGAAGTCGGCTCCCAGGTGGCTGATCAGGGAGCGCACACCATTCTGCCCCGCCGCGCCACCGCCCGTCTTCATGCGGAATCGGCCCGGGGCCAGGTCGATCTCGTCATGGAAGACGATCACCTCGGACGGTTTGACCTTGTAGAAGCGTGCGGCCTCGCCGACAGCCCGGCCGCTTTCGTTCATGAAGGTCTGGGGCTTCATCAGCAGGACGCGGACATTCCCGGCGGAGGTCGGCACCTCGCCTTCGCGGATCACGGACTGGAATTTGGCCCGCTCGGGTCCGAACCGCCAGCGCGAGGCGATTTCGTCGGCGGCCATGAAGCCGATGTTGTGGCGGTTGCCCTGATATTTGGGGCCCGGATTGCCCAGGCCGGCGATGATGATCATGGCTCAGGTCCGGATAAGGAAACGGCCCCGTCCGTCGCCGGATGGGGCCGTTCCAGCAGCAGGTTGTCGGGGGCGATCAGCTCTCGGCGGTGTCTTCCGCGGCGGCTTCGTCGGCAGCGGCCTGTTCGGTCGCTTCGACCTCGGCGGCCTCGGCGGCGCTTTCGGCGTCCTGGGCCTCGTCGGCGGCGGCCGAGATGGCGGCCGAAGACGTCTTGATCGAGGCGATCACGAAGTCACGGTCGGTGATGGTGGGCTCGACGTCCTTCGTGCCCTTCAGGTCGGTCCAGCGGATGGTGTCGCCCATCTTGTGGCCGGACAGGTCGACGATCAGGTCTTCCGGGATGTGGTCGGCGCGGACCTTCACCTCGACCGAGTGACGGACGACTTCCAGCGAGCCGCCCTGACGGAAGGCTTCGCACTGGTCCTGGTTGATGAAGTGAACCGGGATGTCGATCTTGATCGTCTGCTTTTCGCTGACGCGCATCAGGTCGAAGTGCAGCGGACGATCCGATACGGGGTCGAACTGCACGTCGCGTGCGATGACGGGCTGGCTCTCGTCGCCGTACTTCAGCGTCACCAGGTGGCCCAGCAGCTTGCCGGTGTAGAGCGACTTGCGGAAGTCGCGCTCGTTCACCGAGATGGCCACGGGGGCCTTGTCGCCGCCGTACAGCACGCCCGGGACCATGCCCGCGCGACGCGCGGCGCGGGCGCCGCCGGTGCCAACGCCATCACGGACGTCCACGTTCAGAATGATCTCGGCCATCGCCTCGCCTCAACAACACAAACGCCGCGCTGACCAGTCAGCCCTCGCGGCGGGGTCTAGGGACCCTGAATTCAAGAGCGCGGGTCATTACACGCAAGAACCCCCGGACGCAACAGCCCGGGCGCAGCGAACGTGTTCAGCCGCCGTTGTTCAGCGCCGCCGTCGCCGCCGTGGATACCGCGGCCGCTTCCGCGGCGACGGGAGTCTGTTCGGGGGCCCCACCCGCCACGGCGGTCTGGGGCGCTTCAACCGGGGCGGGGGTGATGTTCTGGGCCGTACAGGTGGCCAGATCGCGCGCCACGTGGCGTCCGACGCAGAACATGTCCTCATAGCTGGGGCGCGAGGCCGCCAGGCACTGGAACAGCATCAGCTTGGACATGTTGAGGCAGAATTCGCTGTTCTGCTCGACCGTCAGGGCCTCGGTGTTGGCGCGGCCGTCCTCGCCGCCTGCGCCGAGGGCGGCCAGGGCGGCGACGGCCAGCGACCGGACCACGGCGGGGGTGTAGGGCGGGCCCGAGCGGGCCGAGCCCATGCCCAGTCCAGATCCGCTGTTGGCGGCGGCGAACAGGCGGGCGGATTCTTCGGCCGACGGCAGCATCTGCACCGCCGAGAGCGACTTGGCGCCCTCCAGCCGGGTGACGCGGTCGGAAATGTGCACGGTGGCCCAGCGGCGGCGCGGATCGCCGCGCCCCTGAATCGTATAGGCGTCTTCCTCGACGGCCTCGGCGATCAGCAGCATGGCGGCGGAGTCGCGGCCGATGGTGTCGACGATCAGGCCGGCGGCGGCGGCGGCGCCGGGGAAGGTCGCGGCGGTGGCGGGGTCGGCGAGGATGCGAGCGATCATCTGCTGACGCTGGGCGGGATCGACGGCGTAGGTGCGGACACCCTGCACGAACTCGGGCGACTGCAACGCCAGGATCGAGCCATAGGCGATCATGCCGCGCGACAGCTGCGCCGGCTCATACGAGGCGCCCTTCCGGATGGCGGCCTGGATGGCCTCGGCGCTGTCGAAGCCAGCACTGATCGAGCCGGCCTCGCGCATGAAGGCGACATAGATGGATGCGGCCTGGGCCACGCCCTCGTTCAGGCTGACGGCGGGCGGCGGCGGCGGCGGCGGCGGCGGGGGAGCCGGTTCGGGCTCGGGCGTGGCGCAGCTGGCCAGAACAAGGGCGGCGGCGGCGGCGGCGACCGACAGGCCGCGACGCGGATAGGCCATGATCATGCGAGATTCCCCAGAACACGCACGGCGCCTTCGCGGGACGCCGAAACACCAACGTCCTTATAACGCCCCGCGAATCGTTTGCCGATCACTAATCCGCCAGCAGGATCGACGACCGACCTGGCGCGGTCAGCCGCCCGGGATGACCGGGATCGGCGCGGCGGTCCCCATGTTGAGCCGCTCGGTCGGGGAGGCCTGCGTGCGCAGGGGCGGATCGATGGGCACGGTCACGATGACCGGAGGCAGCGGATCCGCGGCGACCGGATCGGAGACCGTGACGGTCGCAGCCGGCAGGGCCGAACTCCGGGTGCAGGTCGCAAGGTCGCGCACGATGTGGCGGCCGAGGCAGAACATGTCCTCATAGCTGGGCCGCGAGGCGGCCAGGCACTGGTAAAGGTTGAGCTTGGACTCGTGCAGGCAGGTCTGACTGGTTGGTTCGGACTGCAGGGCGGCGGTGTTGGCGCGCGCGTCCTCGCCGGCGGCGCCGAGGGCCGCCAGGGCCGCCAGGGCCAGGGCGTTCGTCACCACGGGCGGATAGGGTCGCCCCTCACGGCGGCGTCCGCCGGTGACTCCCAGGCCCGCGCCGTTGCCGGCGGCCGCGAACAGGCGCGCCGACTCCGCGGCCGGGGGCAGCATGGTCTGGCCAGACAGGGTCTTGGCGCCCGCCAGCCGGGTCTCGCGGTCGGCGATATGGGCGATCGCCCAGGAACGGCGGCCGTCGGCCTGGGCGGCATAGGCGTCGTTCTCCACCGAATTGGCCGCGGTGCTCAGGGCGTCGATCTCGGTGTTCAGGGCGGCCATGATCAGGCCCGCGGCCTCATCCGCCCCCGGCATGTACGAGGCGACGCGCGGGTCGGCGACGATGTCGGCGATCATCTTCTGCCGGCCCGTCGGATTGATCCCGTATTGATTGACGCCGGTGACGAACGCCGGCGACTGCAGGGCGACGATGGAGGCATAGGCGACCAGGCCCCGGGAAATCTGGCCCGGGTCATAGGCGGCGCCCTGGCGCAGGGCGGCCTGGATGGCTTCCGGACTCTCGAACCCGCCCCGGATGGTGGCGATGTCGCGGGCGAAGGCGAGATAGACAGCCGCGTCCTGGGCGACGCCTTGCGACAGGGTGATCGGCGGCGGCGTCCGCGCGGCCAGCGCCGCGGCTTCGGCGACCCGCGCGGCCTCCGCTTCAGCTTCGGCCTGGCCCGAAGCGCAGCCCGCCAGGACGGCGGCCGCACACAGGGCGGCCAGCGAAAGGCCGCGTCGCATCATTCCCGAACGCATGAAATCTCCTCGAACTGTCCGTCGTGGAGCAGAGAACGCGCTCCCGGCCAATTTGAGGCGGCAAATCGGTCAATCGAACAGTTTGGAGACCGATTCCTCGTTCGCGATCCGCCGGATGGCCTCGCCGATCAACGGTGCGACCGAGACCGTGCGGATCTTGCCGCAGGTCAAAACTTCGTGCGGCTGTTCGATGGAATCGGTGATGACCAGTTCCTTCAGCGGCCCGTCGGTCACGCGCTGGACAGCCGGCCCCGACAGGACGCCGTGGCTGATATAGGCCGAAACCTCGGTCGCGCCCTTGTCCATCAGGGCCTTGGCCGCGTTCACCAGGGTGCCGCCGGAATCGACGATGTCGTCGAACAGGATGCAGCGCCGGCCCTCGACGTCGCCGATGATGTTCATGACCTCGCTCTCGCCGGCCCGGGCCCGCCGCTTGTCGACGATAGCCAGGTCGGCGTTGAGGCGCGACGCCAGCGAACGGGCGCGGACCACGCCGCCGACGTCGGGCGAGACGATCATCAGGTCGTCGCCGCGGGGATAATGGTCCTTGATGTCCTGGGCCAGCACGGGGGTGGCGACCAGGTTGTCGGTCGGGATGTCGAAGAAGCCCTGGATCTGGCCGGCGTGCAGATCCATCGTCAGCACCCGGTGCGCCCCGGCGCGGGTGATCATATTGGCCACAAGCTTGGCCGAGATGGGCGTGCGGCCGCCGGTTTTCCGGTCCTGCCGTGCATAGCCGAAATAGGGCATGACCGCCGTGATCCGCCTGGCCGAGGCGCGCACCAGCGCATCGGTCATGATCAGCAGCTCCATCAGGTTGTCATTGGCCGGATAGCTGGTCGACTGGATGATGAAGACGTCCTCGCCGCGGACGTTCTCCTCGATGACGGCGAAGACCTCGTTGTCGGCGAACCGCTTCACCTGGGCCTTGGTCAGGGGCATGTCGAGGTGGGCCGCGATCGCCTGGGACAGGGTCCGGTTGGAGTTGCCAGAGAGCAGCTTCATGTCCGGTCATCCTTTCGCCGTCATCGCCGGGCTGAGAATGCCGCCGTGGCGCTGGCGCGCTACATACCAGCGGATGGCCCGGCCACAAGGCGCGACGCGTCTTTTTAACGGCTGTTTCGCGCATTGGCGCAGACAAGTCCGCTGGTGTAGAGATCGCGTCTCGTTTTCGGGGGCGCCGACGGGTTCGCGCCCGCCGGCTTGCATTTTGAGGTCGTCCTTGCCTGCTTTCAAGTTCCGCGCCGGCCTGATCCTGGCCACCGTGGCTGCCTCGGCCCTGACGATGTCGGCCTGTGCAGGCCGTGGCGATCGTCCCCGTCTGGCCTATGAGGAGCGCCCGGTCGAGGCGCTCTACAACACCGGCTATCAGCGCCTGCAGAGCAGGCGCTGGGCCGACGCGATCGACTATTTCCAGGAGGTAGAGCGCCAGCATCCGTATTCGGAGTGGTCGCGCCGCGCGATCCTGATGCAGATCTACGCCTACTATCAGAACAACAACTACGCCGAGGCCATCGCCGCGTCGGACCGCTTCATCCAGCTGTTCCCCGGCAATCCGTCCGCGCCCTACGCCTTCTACATGAAGGCCCTGTGCAATTTCGAACAGATCACCGACGTGGGCCGGGACCAGGGCTACGCCCAGGCGGCCCTCGACGGCCTCAGGGATGTGCAGCGCCGCTATCCCGGGACCTCCTACGCCAGCGACGCCGCGGTCAAGATCGACATGGTCAACGACCAGCTGGCCGGCAAGGAAATGGCGATCGGCCGCTACTACCAGCGCGCCGGCCAGCCACTGGCGGCGCTCAACCGCTACAAGGCGGTGATCGACAACGAGGCCTACCAGCGCACCTCGCACACGCCCGAGGCCCTGTACCGTCTGGTCGAGGTCAATCTGATGCTGGGCCTGAAGGAAGAGGCGACCCGCAACGGCTCCGTTCTGGGCTTCAACTATCCGGGCAGCCCCTGGTATGCCGAGGCCTATGCCCTGCTGTCGGAAGAGGGCCGCCAACCCGGCGTCACGCCGACCGGCCAGCGCGAAAGCTGGCTGCGCCGGATCATTCCGGGCTGATCTTCAACCACCCGTCATCCCCGGGCTTGTCCCGGGGACCCATTGGTCAGCATTCTCCGGCGTCGCCGGTGAAACGATTCGCTTTGTCCTACGCCCACCTCTCTTGCCCCGGACAAATGGGCCCTCGGGACAAGCCCCGGGGTGACGGACGGTGTGTGCGCCCATGCTGACCGCCCTTTCCATCCGCGACATCGTGCTGGTGGACGCGCTCGACCTCGAGGTCGAGGGCGGGCTGACCGTGCTGACCGGCGAAACCGGGGCCGGCAAGTCGATCATTCTCGACGCACTGGGCCTGGCGCTGGGCGCGCGCGCCGACGCCGGTCTGGTGCGGGCGGGCGCCAAACAGGCCTCGGCCACCGCCGTCTTCACCGCCCCCGACGACCCCGCCCTGATCGCCATGATCAGCGAGCGGGGCTTCGACGTGGCGCCGGGCGAGGAGCTGATCCTGCGCCGCACCGTCGCCGCCGACGGCCGCAGCCGCGCCTTCGTCAACGACCAGCCCGCCGGCGTGACCGCCCTGCGCGAGATCGGCCAGGCCCTGGTCGAGGTGCACGGCCAGCAAGAGACCGTCGGCCTGCTGGACTGGAAGACCCACCGCGCCCTGCTCGACATCTACGGCGGGCTGCAGCCCCAGCTGGACGGAGTGGCCGGCGCCGCCGAAAAGCTGAAAACCGCCGAACGCACCGTCTCCGACCTCAAGGCCGCCGCCGCCGACGCCGCCGCCCACGCCGAGGAACTGACGCAGAACCTCGCCGAACTCGACGAACTCGATCCCCGCGCCGACGAGGAGACCGAACTGGCCGGCGAACGCGCCATCCTCGGCGCGGCGGAAAAGGCCATCGGCGATCTGGCCGACGCCCGCACCCAGCTGGGCGGGGACAAGCTGTCCCAGAAGCTGTCGGCCGCCCTGCGCGCCGTCGAGCACGCGCGCACCCGGGCGGGGCAGGCGGGCACGGACCCCGAACACCCCCTGTTGCAGAAACTGTCCGCCGCCGCCGAGGCCATCGACCGCACCATGGTCGAGGCGGAAGAAGCCATCGCCTGCGTCGACGCCGCCGCCAACGCCTTCGACTTCGAGCCGGGCCGGCTCGACAAGGCGGAAGAGCGTCTGTTCGCCCTGCGCGCCGCCGCCCGCAAGCTGAACACCTCGGTCGACAGCCTGCCGGTGCTGCGTGTCCGCTTCCGCGAACGGCTGCGGCTGATCGAGGACGGGGCCGAGGCCATCACCGCCGCCGAACGCGCCGCCTCGGCCGCGCGCGAGGCCTATGACGTCGCCGCCATCCTGCTGACCTCGGCGCGCGAGGCCGCCGCCGACCGCCTGACCGCCTCGGTGATGACCGAACTGGGCCCGCTGAAACTGGACCGCGCCCGTTTCCGCGTCGCCTTCGAGCCCGTGGCCGAGGGCCGTCGCGGACCGCTGGGCGTCGAGACCGTCCGCTTCGAGATCGCCACCAACGCCGGAACCGCCTTCGGCCCGCTGGACGCCATTGCGTCAGGGGGCGAACTGGCCCGCTTCGCCCTCGCCATGAAGGCGGCCCTGGCCGGCCGCGCGGACCAGCGCCAGCCGGTGATGATCTTCGACGAGGTCGACCAGGGCGTCGGCGGCGCCGTCGCCTCGGCCGTCGGGGCCCGCCTGCAACGGCTGTCGCACGGGGCGCAGGTTCTGGTGGTGACGCACAGTCCCCAGGTTGCGGCCCGCGGCCACGCCCACTGGAAGGTGCGCAAGGCCGACGCCGGCGGCCTGACGACCACCACCGTCGATGCGCTGGACGACGAGGCGCGTCGTGAAGAGATCGCGCGGATGCTGTCAGGCGCGGTGATTACGGATGAAGCGCGGGCCGCGGCGAGATCGCTGATCGGCTGACGGGGAAGCGACGCGGTGCGTCGCTCGAACCGGGACGTTCCGGAGGTCGGCTATGGGTGGAAAGCGGACCAGAGGCGCATTAGCGTCCTCGGCATGACATCGAACCAGAAATTCCTTTTGTCGGTCGTTGCCCAAGTGCGTTGGTCGAGCCTGATCATCGGCATCATGGCGGTTGGGATCACGATCTCAAACTGGTCATGGCTGAAGACCGCCGACGCTTCGACCCGCCTTTTAAACCTCGCAGCCGGCACGGCCTTTACCCTTCTAGGGGTCGGACTCTTCCTCTTGGCGGGATACGTTGGTCGTCGATATCGGCGTCGCCTCTTACCCGACACTTCCAAGGTCCGATAAGGGTCGGGAGCAGACTGTCGCTTGAGGTTGGGGAGGCAGACATCACGCCCGCGCTCCTCACATGAAGCGACGCCATAGCCTTCGCAGGCCGACGGCAATCGATGCTCCGACCAAGGCAAAGGCCGACGCCCAAAAGACTGCCAAGACCAGAAAGACCGCAAACTCGCGCGGCACTGCTGCTGCGTCAGGGAAGGAAATCACAGCGTAAGCCGCTGCGGGAACGGCTCCAAGGAGTCCGGCGACGATCAGTGTCTTTCGCCAAGGCCAGCGGGTTAGAAGTCCCACACCAAAGCCAATCGAAAAGACGACCAGGTCGATCAGAAGCAAGTCGAACATACCCGGCCCCCCGCCACTAGCCTGACAGTGACGATCAGCTTCAACGTCCGCAATTGATGCTGTGGACGGCTCTCCACCCCTGCGGGAGCATGGGCTCCTG
>NZ_JAQSDY010000022.1 GCF_029946145.1 Brevundimonas sp. | reverse complement strand
GGCCAGACAACAACAGCCGCCGGTCCTCGAAAGAGGGCCGGCGGTTTTTGCTTTGGAGCGCCTTGAAACCGCGACCGGGCCGAGGTCGTATGTTCCGGACAGGGCGCCGTCTGCGCCGCCGGAGATCGCCCATGTCGGGTCGCGCCATTGCCAGCCTGGTCCTTTTCGCCATCGCCGCCTGTTCGCCGGGCGACCCGGCCGAGAGCGCGCCCTCCGCGTCCGCGCTCCAGGCTCGCGACAGCGGCCGGCGGGAGGTCGCCGTCTTCGCCGGTGGCTGTTTCTGGTCGACGGAGGCCAGTTTCGAACACATGCCCGGCGTGGTCTCGGCCGTATCGGGTTTCGCCGGCGGCCGCGGCGCGGCGCCGACCTATGAGCAGGTGGTGCGTGGAGGAACGGGACATCTGGAGGCGGTGCAGGTCACCTTCGACCCGGCCCGCGTCACCTATCGGCAGCTGGTCGACCGGTTCTGGCTGACCATCGACCCCACAGATCCAGACGGCCAGTTCTGCGACCAGGGCCCGTCCTATGCGACCGCCGCCTTCGCTACCGCAGCGCAGAAGCCCGCCGCCGAGGCCTCGCGCCGCGCCGCCGCGACGCGGATCGGGGGCGCGCGGTTCGTGACGCCGGTGCGCGACGCCGCGCGCTTCTGGCCGGCCGGGGCCAATCATCAGGACTTCGCCCGGCTGAACCCCGAGCGCTACGCGGGATACAGCCGGTTCTGCGGCCGGGCGGCGCGGCTGCGTGCGGTCTGGGGCGACGCCGCGTCCTAGTGGGGCGGTCGGAGGTGCAACCGGGCCCGGTTCGCCGCGTTTATCGCCAAGGTTCAACGCCGGAGGGGATTCCCATGCGCATCCAGACCATCACGCTCGCCGCCATCGCCGCCCTGAGCCTCGCGGCCTGCAATCAGGCCGAACAGGACAACGCCCAGGCCAACGCCAACGGAGCCGCCGCCGACACGGGCGAGGCGGCCGAAGAGGCCGGTTCCGCGCTGAAGGAAGAGGCGGTACAGGTCGGTTCGGCCATCGCCGCGGGCGCCGGGGAGGTGGCGCAGGAGGTCGACGAGGCGACCGACAAGCTGGCGGAAAAGGCCGACGATCAGAAGGTCGAGACCGCCACCGACACCCGCGGCAACTGACCCTTCCGCGCCCGGCCATCGGCGATCACCCGGCGGCGGGGCGTCCTTCCGCCAGAAGCGCGTCGATCAGGGCGCGGACTTCCGGACTGGCCCAGTCGGCCTCGCCCGAGAAATGGGCGCGTATCCGGCCCTGCCGGTCCAGCAGGACCGTCTGGGGCATCTTGCCCTTGCCGGGCAGTTCGAACGGCAGCTGGAATTTCGGATCGCTGTACAGCGGCAGGGGCTCGTGCACGTCGATGAAGCTCCTGGCGTCGGCGATCTTGTCGGCCTCATTGTCGACATTGACCGGCAGCACGACCAGATCCTGCCCCGCATAGACCTCGGCCAGACGGGCGAGAGTCGGCATCTCGGTACGGCAGGGCAGGCACCACATGGCCCAGACGTTGACGACCACCACCTTGCCGCGGAAGTCCGCCAGCCGCGCGTCGGCGCCGTCGCGCGTCTTGAACACATAGGCCGGTGCGGGTTCCAGGACCGCCGGCGTCTCCAGCGAGGCGATCGAGCCGCGGGCGAACCGACCCAGCTCGCTTTTCGCTGCGGCCGGCGCGGGCGCTTTGTCGATCGCGCCGGGTTTGGCGTATAGCAGCGCGGCGCCGCCGATCACGCCGATCAGCAGCACGCCCGCCAACACGCCCAGAACCGACTTCGAGACCTTCATGTCCGATCCAACGTCCCCCGCCCCGACCAAAGCCGAACCGAACGCGGAAGGTCAAGACATGTGGGGCGGCCGCTTCTCGGCCCGGCCCGCCGACATCATGCAGGCGATCAACGTCTCGATCGGCGTGGACCGCCGTCTGTGGGCCCAGGATCTGGCCGGATCGCGGGCCCATTGCCGCATGCTGGCGGCGCGCGGCATCGTCACCCGGGCGGACGCCGACGCCATCCTGAACGGGCTGGACGCCATCGAGGGAGAGATCCGCGACGGCTCCTTCCCGTTCCGCGACCAGTTCGAAGACATCCATATGAACGTCGAGGCGCGGCTGGCCGAGCTGATCGGCGAGCCGTCGGGCCGGCTGCATACCGCCCGCAGCCGCAACGATCAGGTGGCGACTGATTTCCGCCTGTGGGTCCGCGACGCCTGCGACCGGGCGATCGAACAGCTGAAGGGGCTGCAGTCCACCCTGCTGGTCCGGGCGGAACAGCACGCCGGCGACCTGATGCCCGGCTTCACCCATCTGCAGCCGGCCCAGCCGGTGACCCTGGGCCACCATCTGATGGCCTATGTCGAGATGTTCGGCCGCGATGCCGGTCGTTTCGCGGACGCCCGCAGGCGGATGAACGAGAACCCGCTGGGGGCCGCGGCCCTGGCCGGATCGCCCTTCCCCATCGACCGGCACATGACGGCGTCGGAACTGGGCTTCGACCGGCCCATGGGCAATTCGCTGGACGCCGTGTCCGACCGCGACTTCGCGCTCGAGAGTCTGGCCGCCGCCTCGATCGCCGCCGGCCACCTGTCGCGGCTGGCCGAGGAGATCGTCGTCTGGATGACTCCCCAGTTCGGCTTCGCCACCCTGCCCGACGACCTGACCACCGGCTCGTCGATCATGCCGCAGAAGCGCAATCCCGACGCCGCCGAGCTGGTGCGGGCCAAGACGGGCCGGATCATGGGCTCGCTGGTCGCCCTGTCGACGGTGATGAAAGGCCTGCCGCTGGCCTATTCCAAGGACATGCAGGAGGACAAGCCGCCGGTGTTCGAGGCCTTCGACGCCCTGACCCTGGCGCTGGGCGCCATGACGGCCATGGTCTCGGCGCTCCAGCCCGACACGGAGCGGATGCGCGCCGCCGCCGGCTCCGGCTTCTCGACCGCCACCGATCTGGCTGACTGGCTGGTGCGCGAGCTGAACCTGCCATTCCGCAAGGCGCACCATGTCACCGGCGCCGCGGTGAAGCGGGCGGAAGCGCTGGGCGTGGATTTGTCGCAACTGCCCCTGGCCGAACTGCAATCGCTTGAAGCGGGCGTCACGGAAGCGGTTTACAAGGTGCTCACCCCTGAGGCCTCCTGCGCCAGCCGCCAGAGTTTCGGGGGCACGGCGCCGGAACAGGTCCGCGCGCGCATCGCCGAATGGAAGACGCGTCTCGCGTAGGGGATTGGGATGAAACAGATCGTCAGCCTGGGCGTCCTCGCCCTGTTCGCCCTCTCCGCCGCCGGCTGCGGCCGCATGGCCGACCTCGAGGCCCCGCCCGCGAAGAAGACCGAGCGCAGCCAGCGCGACGGCCGGGCGCCCGGACTGCCCGAGCCCGCCACCGTCTACCGTCCACCCAGCACCCAGCCGATCGACGGGGGTCCGAGCAGCCCCTACAATGGCCCGGGCGCCCAGCCGAACCACTAGGCTCTTGCACCATTTCGACCGGATCAACGGCGCGCTCCACGCCGAAGGCGTGCCGCTGGAGGCATTGGCCGAAGCCGTCGGCACGCCCGTCTATGTCTATTCGACCGCGACCCTGACGCGGCATTACGCCCTGCTGCGCGAGGCCGCGGACACCCATCCCGGCGCGCTGGGAGACGCCCTGATCGCCTTCGCGGTCAAGGCCAACTCCAACCTGTCGGTGCTGGCGACCCTGGCGCGGCTGGGCTGCGGCGCCGATACCGTGTCTGAGGGCGAGATCCGGCGGGCGCTGAAGGCTGGCGTTCCCGGAGACCGGATCGTCTTCTCGGGCGTCGGCAAGACCGATGCGGAACTGGCCTTCGCCATCGAGGCGGGCGTGCGCCAGATCAATATCGAGAGCGCCGTCGAACTGGACCGGCTGATCGCCGTGGCCGCCGGCAAGGGTGCGGCGCCTGAGATCGCCATCCGGGTCAATCCCGACGTCGGCGCGGGGGGCCATGCGAAGATCACCACGGGCGGGGCGACAGACAAGTTCGGCGTGCCCTTCGCCGACGCCCCGGCCCTCTACGCCCGCGCGGCCGCCTCGCCCCATGTGACGCCGCTCGGCCTCGCCTGTCACATCGGCAGCCAGATCACGACCCTGGCGCCGCTGGAGGCCGCCTTCCGCGCCCTGAAGGCGATGACGCTCGACTTGCGGGCCCAGGGGCTGGCGGTGTCACGGCTGGACCTCGGAGGCGGTCTCGGCGTGCCCTATCATGGCCAGTCAGACCTGCCGTCGATCGCCGACTATGTCGCCATGGCCGCACGCGTGCTGGAGGGGTTGAACGTCGAGGCCGCGTTCGAGCCCGGCCGGCTGCTGGCCGCAAACGCCGGCGTCCTGCTGAGCCGCGTCATCCAGATCAACGAACGCGGCGACGGCCGCCGCTTCGCCGTGCTGGACGCCGGCATGAACGACCTGATGCGACCGGCCCTGTATGACGCCTTCCACGACCTGGTCCCGGTGCGCGCGCGTGACGGCGAACCCGTGGCCTATGATCTTGTCGGACCGATCTGCGAGTCCACCGACATCTTCGCCCGCGACCGGCTGTCGCCGCCGCTGCGGGCCGGCGATCTGGTCGCCTTCATGGGGGCCGGCGCCTACGGGGCGGTGCTGGCCAGCGAGTACAACTCACGACCGCTGGTCCCGGAAGTGCTGATCGATGGCGACCGCTGGGCGATCGTCCGTGGGCGGCCGACTTACGAAGACATGCTGGCCCGCGAACCCCGGGCCGACTGGCTCTAGTCCAGCGCGCAGACGTCCGGCAGGCCCCGCAGGGCGCCGGCGTGGTCCAGCCCGTATCCGACCAGAAACCGGTTCGGCGCCTCCCAGCCGACGAAGTCCGGCTCGGGCGCGCGCGGCAGGGGCCAGGGCTTCTTGGCGAAGACGACGGTCAGCACCTCGGACGCGCCGGCCTCGCCCGCGATCCGCACGGCCTCGGCCAGCGACAGGCCGGTGTCGAAGACATCGTCGATGATCAGGACGCGGCGGCCCGTGACCGGCCGCTGGAACGGCGCATAGACGTCGATACGGCCGCGGCTTTCCTTCTCGTCGCCATAGGAGGCCAGCCACAGGGCGTCGAAGCGGACGTTGCGGCCCAGACGCGACAGGGCGCGGGTCAGGTCGGCCGCGAACCACAGGCCGCCGGTCAGCAGGACGGCGGCGACGGTCTCATCATCAATGACGGGAGCGATCTGCGCCGCCAGTTCGGCGACGATGCGCTGAACCTCGGCTTCGGGAAGAAGAACGGTGGGCCTGGGGGTCTCAGCCATTCGAGGCGGATACCGCCTCGACCCCATGCGTGTCCACCACCGGGATCGCGTCGATCGGCTGCATGTTCATCGGCGCCGGGGAATCCGGCGACAGGGCCGGGCGCAGGCCGCCGGCGCCGGCTTCGTGCAATGGCGCGGACGCCGGCTCGCGAAGGGCGGGCTCGGGGACGGCGGCGGGGGCTGTACGGCTGGTGTCAGCCCGGACCGGCGCGGCGGGCGCTGGTTCGCGACGGGCTTCGGGCGCATCCAGCACGAAGTCGACGCCGATGCCCTGACCGCGCGCGCCCGGATCGGCGATCACGGCGGCAAAGCCCTGGACCTTGCCCGGCAGCACGGGGGCGGCGTCGATGCGCACCACGGCGTGGCCGATCTCGGCGCCCTGGGCGTCCAGCAGGGCCACCCGCACCGGCGGGGCGGTTCGCTCGTTGTCGCGCACGTTCCGCAAGGCTCCAGAGACCAGCACCTTGCCCGGATCGCTGGGCAGGGGTCTGGCGCTGATGGCCTCGAAATCCAGACCCGTGGGGTTCACCGTCAGACCGACAGCGGCATAGGCCTGGGCCGCGCGCGGGGCCATTTCGACCACCTCGACGCGGAACAGCCAGGCGCTGGCCAGCAGGGCGGCGAAGCCCGAGGCGATGCCGGCCCAGACCACGCCGTGGGTCGCGGCGCGGCGCAGGCGGCGCTGCTGTTCGGCGCGGGCGCGGAAGGCGCGGGGCAGTTCCGGGGCGGGCGTTTCGGCCAGCGATTCGGTTTCAGGCTCGTCGCGCGCCGCGAAACTGGAAGCCTCTACCGGTTTCGACGGGACGGACAGCTCCAGCGGCTC
This sequence comes from Brevundimonas sp., assembly GCF_029946145.1. Lineage (GTDB taxonomy): Bacteria > Pseudomonadota > Alphaproteobacteria > Caulobacterales > Caulobacteraceae > Brevundimonas. The sequence goes on along the minus strand of NZ_JAQSDY010000022.1, from coordinate 159,778 downwards.
GTCAAGCGTGGCCCGCCAGGTGTGTTTGCAGTCCTTGCAGCGCACGGTGCGGCCGCCGGGCCCGATCGCCTCATCCGGGGTGAAATAGCTGGTGGCGCAGGACGGGCAGGTCAGTATCATGTCGGCTGACTGCGAGGCTCTTCGCCCCCTCCCGTCGCGGTTCGAAACCGCGTCCTGACCCAAAATCGATGTCCGTCCAGCCCCGCCGCGCCACACGATCCGCCCCCGCGACCGACACCGTCCGCCTGTCCGGCGTGGGTTTCGGCTATGCGGCGACGCACCGCGCGCTGCGGGACGTTAACCTCACCTTGCCATCGGGCTCTTTCCACTTCCTTACCGGGCCGTCCGGCGCGGGGAAGTCGACCCTGTTGAAATTGCTGACCCTGCAACAGCGACCTGACGTCGGAACCCTGCATCTGTTCGGCGAGGACGCCACCATGGCGCCCCGCCGGGCCCTGCCGGACTTCCGCCGCCGCATCGGCGTGGTGTTCCAGGATTTCCGTCTGCTGGACCATCTGTCGGTGTTCGAGAACGTGGCCCTGCCGCTGCGGCTCGCGGGCGGCAGGCAGGTCGACTACGCCACCGACGTGGAGGAGATGCTGGACTGGGTCGGTCTGGGCGACCGGATGAACGATCTGCCGCCCTCGCTGTCGGGCGGCGAGAAGCAGCGGCTGGCCATCGCCCGCGCCGTGGTGGCCGGACCGGACCTGATCCTGGCCGATGAACCGACCGGCAGCGTCGATGCAAAAATGGGCGAGCGGCTGCTGAAACTGTTCCAGTCGCTGAACAAACTGGGCGCCACCGTCCTGATCGCCAGCCATGACGAGGCCCTCGCAGAACGGTCGGGGGCCACGGTCCTGCGCCTCGCCGGCGGACGCCTGAGCGGGGGCGAGACGTGATCCGCCGATTGCTCTCCCGTCGCGCGTCCCTGCTGCCGCGCGACGCCGGCGGCGAGCGCTGGCTGGCCTCGCTGATCGCCGTCCTGTGCTTCCTCGCCTGCCTGTCCGCCGTGGGCGCGGTCGCCGCCGACCGCGCGGCGCACGGCTGGGCCCGGCAACTGCGGTCCGAGGCCACCGTCCAGGTCCGCCCCCGCGTCGGCGAGACGGGCGCCGAGGCCGCCGCCCGCGCCGCCGAGACCCTGGCCGGCGTCCCCGGCGTGGCCGAGGCCGAGGCCATGGACCGCAAGACCGCCGAAGCCCTGTTGCGGCCCTGGCTCGGCGACGCCGTCCTGCCCGACCTGCCCATCCCCCATCTGGTCACCGTGCGGCTGGACAAGGCGGGCCCCGCCAGCGCCGTCAGTCTCAGCCGCGCCCTCGCCTCCGCCGGGCTGGACGCCACCGTCGACGATCACAGCCTGTGGCGTGGCGAGGTTGAGCGGTCGGCCGCCCTGATCACCGTCCTGGCCCTTGCGGCCTTCCTGTTGACCGCGGGCGCGGCGGGGGCCGCCGTGGCCTACGCCACCCGCGCCGGAATGGCCGCCCAGACCGGAGTGATCGAGACCCTCAGCCTCAACGGCGCGTCCGACAGCGCCATCGCCGCCCTCTATCAGGTCCGCTACGGCCTTGTGGCGGCGGTCGCGGGCGGCATCGGGGCCGCCGTGGCCATGATCCTGGTCGCGGGCCTGCGGTTTCTCGGTGGGGCCGAAGGCGTTACCCCCGCGTTGCCGCTGATGTGGACCGACGTCCTGATCCTCTCGCCATGCCCCTTGCTGGCGGCTACGGTGGCGCTTGCGGCAGCGCGCTTCACGGCGCTGGCGCGATTGAAGGGGCGTCACTAGGTTAACCGCATGAAGTTTTTGACTTTCATCGCGATTCTGGCGCTGATCTGGGCGATCGGCCTGTTCGCCTTCGCCGATCGGGTGCGCGGCTTCACGCCCGCGCCCGAGCCCGAGCGCGCCGACGCCATCGTCGCCCTGACCGGTCCGTCCGCCGAACGCGTCAACGCCGCCATTCGCCTGCTGGAACAGGACAAGGGCGAACGCGTCCTGATTTCGGGCGTCAACCGCGAGGTCCGCCGTCAGGAACTGCGCGCCCTGACGCCGGGCTCGAACAAGCTTTTCAACTGCTGCGTCGACCTGGGCTTCGAGGCCGAGGACACCCTGGGCAACGCCCAGGAGATCGCCGCCTGGGCCGACGCCAAGGGCTATGACAGTCTGATTGTGGTGACCTCCGACTATCACATGCCCCGCGCCCTGACCGAGATCCGGGCGGCCGCCCCGGGCGTCCGCCTGACCCCCTATGCGGTCGAGACGCCGTCGCTGGACAATTCGCGCTGGTGGAAGGCCGCGGTCACCGCCCGCCGCATGACCCTCGAATACATGAAATATCTCGCCGCCCTGGCCCGCGCCACGGTCGGCGGAGGCCGCCCCGCCACCGAGGCCCCACCCGCCGACGCGCCCGCCGAAAAGGCCGCCTGACGTGACCACGATCCGGTCGCTGCTGTTCGTCGCCTGGCTCTATCTGTCGATGGCCCTGTTCGCCGTCGGCCTGTCGCCCGCCCTGCTGATGCCCTACCGCCAGGCCATGTGGGTCGTCCGCAGCTGGTCGAAATTCTGCCTGTTCGGCCTGCGCTGGATCGCCGGGGTCAAGGTCGAGTTCCGCGGGCTGGAGCATCGCCCCACCGGCGCTGCCCTGATCGCCGGCAAGCATCAGTCGATGCTGGACGTGATCGCGCCGTTCGCCGTCCTGCCCGACAATTGCTTCATCATGAAGCAGGAGCTGGCCCCCCTGCCCTTCTTCGGCTGGTTCGCCACCAAGACCCGGATGATCGCCGTCGACCGCTCGGCCCACTCCAGGGCGCTGAAGGACATGGTCAAACAGGCCCGCATCCGCCACGCCGAGGGCCGCCAGATCCTGATCTTCCCCGAAGGCACCCGCGCGCCCGTCGGCGCCCCCGCCGACTACAAGCCCGGCATCGCCGCCCTCTACCGCGATCTCGACTGCCCCTGCACCCCGATGGCCACCAACTCCGGCGTTCACTGGCCGGCGCATGGCTTCCGCCGGTATCCGGGGACCATCGTCTACGAATTCCTGCCGGCGATCCCGGCGGGACTGAAGCGGGCGGAGTTCATGGCGGTTCTGGAAGAGCGGCTCGAGGGGGCGTCGAACGCCCTGCTGGCGCGGGACCCTATCGCAGGGATTCCCATACCAGCGCATGCACCCGGTCCCGTCCCAGCGCCGCGGCCATAGGCGGCTCCGCGAACAGGCCCGCGATCGCCGGGTCCCTGACATCCAGCCCCCCCGTGAACGCCCCGAACGCCGGCAACACCGCCCGCCGTCCGTCCGTCACGAAACAGGGCCGCCGCACGCCTCGGCCATAGGCGGCGACCCGCGCCGCCGGATGCAGGTGACCGGCGATCTCGCCCGAACGAACCCCCGCCTGCGGTTCGTGGATCAGGCGCAGCGAACCGAGCTCCATGGTCTCGACCACCTCGCCGACCAGATCGTCCATCGCCCCGGCCAGGGTGGCGATGTCGTGGTTGCCCTCCAGCCAGATCCAGTCGCGGCCCGCCGCCAGCCGGTCCAGTCGCGCCCTGTCGTCGGCGGCCATCCGCCCCACCGAGGCCGCGTCGTGGAAGCTGTCGCCCAGCAGAACCACCGCCGCCGGCTGCAGCGCCTCGATCTCCGCCTCCAGCCGGTCCAGCGTCGCCCGGCTGTCATAGGGCGGCAGCATCTGGCCGCGGGCGGCGAAGGCCGAGCCCTTCTCCAGATGCAGGTCCGCCGCGATCAGGGTGCGATGGTTCAGCACCCACAGCGCCCCCGAACAGCGCAGCACGCAAGGCTCGCCCTCGATATGGACCCGCAGGCCGCCGCACGGATGCCGCGCCGGGGACAGCGCCTGTCTGAGGGCCGCGTTCATTCCGCGCCCGCCATTTCAGGGGGCGCGTCCGCCATGACTTCCGCGATCAGATCGGCCTCGTCGAATCCATAGGCCGAAGCGTCCAGGATCATCTCCGCCGCCTGACCGCCGCCGACCCGCTCGCGCCCGATCTGGACCAGCACCGGCACGCAGAAGGGCGAAGGCCGCTCCAGTTTGACATGACGGATCCGGCCCTGGATGCGGGCCAGCATCTGGCCCAGACGCGCGACGTCCAGCAGCCCTGCGGCCGCGTCGGCGCGGGCGGTCTTGAGCAGCAGGTGATCGGGTTGGTGGCGGCGCAGCACGTCGTAGATCAGATCGGTGGAGAAGGTCACCTGCCGCCCCGTCTTCTCGGTCCCCGGCTGGCGCCGCTCGATCAAGCCCGAGATCAGGGCGCAATTGCGGAAGCTGCGCTTCATCATGAAGCTCTCCTCCAGCCAGCTCTCCAGATCGTCGCCCAGCATGTCGGGCTCGAACAACCGGTCGAGGTCCAGCCCGTCCATCGGCTTGATCGACCAGATGGCCAGCGAATAGTCGGTGCAGACGAAACCCAGCGGCCCGATCCCCAGCCGGTCCAGCCGCCGCGTCAGCAGCATGCACAGGGTCCCGTGCGCCAACCCGCCCTCGAACGGATAGGCGACGAGAAAATGCCGGCTGCCGCGCGGAAACGTCTCGACCAGCATGGTCTGCGCATCCGGAATGATCGACCGCTCCTCCTGCAGCTCCAGCCATTCCTGCACGTCGGGCGGCAGAACACGCCAGTGGTCGCGGTCCTGGATCATGGCCCGCACCCGGTCGGCCAGCGAGGTCGACATCGGGAATTTCGACCCGCCCCACGACGGGATCTTCGGATCCCTGTCCTGGGCATGGCTGACCAGGGCGTCCATGCCGTTGATGCCCTGGAAGGCCCAGACCTGACCGGCGAAGATGAAGGTGTCGCCCGGCGTCATCTGCTCGAAATAGCTCTCCTCGGCCTCGCCCACCTTGCGCCCGCCGATCAGCTGTTTCGCCGCCCCGCCGCGTCGGGAGGCGATGCGCACGTTCAGCGTCGCGGCCGCCACGATGGTCCCGACGTTCATCCGGTGCCGCTGGGCGGTCACAGCATTGCGCACCTTCCACTTCCCGTCCTGCGTCCGCACGATCCGCGCGAACCGCTCATAGGTGCGCAGGGCGTAGCCGCCGGTGGCCACCAGATCGACCACCTCCTCGAACTGTTCGTACGTCAGGTCGCGATAGGGACCGCAGCCGGTCACCTCGTCATAGAGATCCGTCATCGCAAACGGCTCGGAACAGGCGCAGCCCATGACGTGCTGGGCCAGCGTATCGAGGGTGCCCGTATGCACCGGCTCCCAGTCGAAGGCGTTTTCAGCCACCGCCTCGCGCGCGGCCTGGCACTCCAGCATCTCGAACCGGCTGGCCGGCACCATCAGGGCGCGCGAGGGCTCGTCCAGCCGGTGGTTGGCCCGGCCGATCCGCTGCACCAGCCGCGACGCCCCCTTGGGCGCCGCCAGCTGGATGACCAGATCGACGTCGCCCCAGTCGATTCCCAGATCCAGCGTCGAGGTGCAGACCACGGCCCGCAGTTCGCCGCGCGCCATCGCCGCCTCGACCTTGCGCCGCTGCTCCGCCGCCAGCGAGCCGTGGTGCAGGCCGATCGGCAGGCTGTCGTCATTGATCGCCCACAGCTGCTGGAAAACGAACTCGGCCTGCCAGCGGGTGTTGACGAATATCAGGCTCATCCCCGACCGCTTGATCGCCTCATAGACCTCGGGGATCGCGTGCTGACCGGTATGCCCCGCCCACGGCACCTTGCCCTCGCTGACCAGCACATCCACCACCGGCGGCGCGCCCGGGTCGCCTCGGACGATATTCACCTTCCCTTCTCCCCTTGCGGGAGAAGGTGCCCCGGAGGGGCGGATGAGGGGTCTCGCGGACTCTTCCGATTGGCGGTCCACGGGCGATTGAACGGGCTCGCGCTGGTGTGACCCCTCATCCGTCTCGCTTCGCGAGCCACCTTCTCCCGCAAGGGGAGAAGGATCCGCGTCCGCCCCCGGCTTCAGCCAGTCCGCGATCATCTCCGGATCGTCCACGGTCGCGCTCAGCGCCACCCTTCGCATCCCCGGCGCGAACTGTTGCAGCCGCCCCAGTCCCAGCGACAGCAGATCCCCCCGCTTGCCGCTCCAGATCGCATGCACCTCGTCCAGCACCACGCATTTCAGGTCGGCGAAATACGACCGCGCCCCGTCCCAGGCGCAAAACAGGGCCAGCTGTTCCGGCGTGGTCAGCAGGATGTCCGGCGGGAACTCGCGCTGCCGCGCCTTCTTCGACTGTCTGGTGTCGCCGGTGCGACTCTCGACATGGATGTTCAGCCCGATCTCGCGGATCGGCGTCATCAGATTGCGCTCGACGTCGGTGGTCAGGGCCTTCAGCGGCGACAGATAAAGGGTGTGGACCCCGCTGCCCGGCCCGAACTCCGGTCTCGGCCCCCGCCCGGCCAGCTCCACCAGCGACGGCAGAAACCCCGCCAGCGTCTTGCCGCCCCCGGTCGGCGCCACCAGCAGGGCGTGCGACCCCGCCTCGGCCGCCGCGATCATCTCCAGCTGATGCCGCCGCGGCGACCAGCCGCGCGACGCGAACCAGTCGGCGAAGAGGGGCGAAAGCGTTGCAGGAGCGGGCGGCGGCGTCACATCGCGCCTATAGCATGTTCCCGTTCCGTTTCACTCCCGCGAATGCTAGCCTCGACCCATGAACGACGACCACCTCCCCGATTCCCACGACAACGGACCGGTCACCCTCCGGGAGGACGGCGACACGGGCGATCGTTTTCTCGTCTATGTTTCTAAGGATGGCGTCCGCGCCGAACTCCGCGTCGTGGGCGACACCTTCTGGGCGACCCAGGCGCAGATGGCGCACATGTTCGGCGTCGATGTCCGCAGCGTCAGCAACCACATCAAGAACATATTCGCAGAGGGCGAATTGGCCGCTGATTCAGTTGTCCAAGAATCTTGGATAACTGCCGCCGACGGGAAAACCTATCGGACCAACCTGTACAGCCTCGATGTCATCATCGCAGTCGGCTATCGGGTCAGTTCGCGCTTGGGGACCATGTTCCGCATTTGGGCGACGCAGGTGTTGATGGCCTACCTCGTCAAAGGGTTCGTCATCGACGACGAGCGCCTGAAGAATCCGGATGGTAAGCCGGACTTCTTCGACCAACTTCTCGATCGCATCCGCGACATCCGGTCATCGGAAAAGAGGATGTGGACCCGCATCCTTGAACTTGCGTCGTTCTGCGTGGACTACGATCCCCACGACCAGAGCCAGCACACTGGGTTCTTCGCCGACATCCAGAACACGCTTCACTGGGCTGTCCTTCAGAAGACGGCCAGCGAGCTGATCGTTGAACGGGTCGATCACCGAAAAGACGCCGCCGGGGTCGTGACCTTCAAGGGCCAGATGCCCACAGTCGATGAAGCCACGACCGCGAAAAACTTGCTCCACGAGCCCGAGATCAAGGCGCTCAACCACATCACGAGCCTGATGCTGGAGTTCTTCGACAGTCAGGCGGAACAGCGCCGGACGACGACCTTGGGCGAATTCCAGATCAAGCTGCGAGACCTGATCAAACTGGACGGACGCCCGCTGAAGCCTTGGGGAGCGGCGACCACCGTGAGCCGTGCGAAAGCTGCGGCTCATGCGTCGAAGGAGATCAAGGCCTACAAGGACCTGAGACGTCTGGAGGCCGAGACGGCCGGTGAGGATCAGCTTCGTCAGCTCGCGAAAACCTTGAAAGACAAGAAGCGATCAAGGTGATCGCCGACGGTCGAATTGACGGAGGCGCCGCCCTGACCGGCGCCGAGCCATGGCTGGCCCTGCCGCCGGCGCTCGCCATCCCGCCGGGCGCGGGGGCGATCTGCGACGGCGAAGGCGCGCGCAAGATCGGGCGCGGCGCGGCCGAGGGGGCCTTCACCACCGCCCCGGTCATGGTCGCCCACGCCAGCCTGACCGCGCGCCGTCTCGGCATCGCCCCGCCGCCGCGTTCGGTCAATCTGCTGGACGTGCTGGAGCTGTTCGCCTTCGTCCGCCCGGCCCGCTTCTGCGCCCCCTCGCCCAGCGGTCTGGCCCTGGCCATGGGGATGAGCGAACCCAAGGGGGCCGAGGCCCAGGCCCAGGCCTTGATGGACGCCGCCGCCGGCCTGCTGAAGGAGCTGGCCGACCCGGCCTACCCCGACCGCGAGGCCGCCTTCACCCTCGCCGAGACCCTGGGCCGCGCCGGCTGGTCGTGGGCGTGGCGCGTGTCCGGCGCCCTGCAGCACCACCCGGTCCGCGAACGCCAGCATCGCGGCAGCGGCCTCGACGCCTGGTCCCGCCTGCCGGAATGGGAGGACGAGGCGCCGCGCGGCGAGGCCGGCTCGGCCCCGGTCGATTCCGAATCCGCCCGCATCCGGCTCGAGAAACTGCTTCAGGCCTCGGGCCTCGACGAGACCCGCCCGACCCAATCGGACTACGCCGCCGAGGCCGCCTACGCCTTCTCGCCGCGCAACGAGGAGGGGCGTCCCCGCTTCCTGCTGGCCGAGGCCGGCACCGGCACCGGCAAGACCCTCGGCTACCTCGCCCCCGCCAGCCTGTGGGCCGAGCGCAATCAGGGCGCCGCCTGGGTCTCGACCTACACCCGCGCCCTGCAGCGCCAGATCGACCGCGAGAGCGCCGCCCTCTGGCCCGATCCCGTCGAGCGCAAGAAGAAGACCGTGGTTCGCAAGGGGCGGGAGAACTACCTCTGCCTGCTGAACCTGCAGGACATGGTGCAGGCCGCGCAACTGGGGAACGGCGACCTGGTCGGCATGGCCCTGGCCAGCCGCTGGGCCATGCATACGCGCGATGGCGACATGACCGGTGGCGACTATCCCGGCTGGCTGCCCGGCCTGTTCGCGACGGGACCGAGCCATCAGGCCAGCGCCGCCAACCTCGTCGACCGGCGCGGCGAATGCGTCCACGCCGCCTGCCCCCACTACCGGACCTGTTTCGTCGAAAAGACCATCCGCGCCAGCCGCCGGGCCGATCTCGTCGTCGCCAATCACGCCCTGGTCATGACCCAGGCCGCCTTCGACGGCGCCCGGTCGGCGCGCGGCCTGAAACAGGACGGCGAGACGGCGGCCCTGAAACGGATCGTCTTCGACGAGGGCCACCATCTGTTCGATGCCGCCGACAGCGCCTTCTCGGCCTGCCTCTCGGGCCAGGAGGCCGCCGAGCTGCGCCGCTGGCTGCGGGGACCGGAAGGCCGGGGCCGGCGCGGGCGCGGTCTGGAACAGCGGCTCGGCGACCTGTGCGCCGACAACGAGGCGGCGACGAAGGCGCTGCAGGACGCGGTCCGCGCCGCCGCCCAGCTGCCCGGCGAAGGCGTGTCGGGGCGCATCGCCCCGGCCTCGGGCGAGGTCAATCCGGTCGGACCGATCGAACGCTTCCTGCTGGCCGCACTGGAACAGCTCCGTGCACGGACATCCGAAAACGCCTCGGGCGGCGGGACCGAATTCGGCATGGAATGCTCCCTGCGCCCCGTCACCGAACCGGTGCTCGAGGCCGCGCGCGAAGCCGCCCGGGCCCTGGCCGCCGTCGAGGCCCCGCTGCTGGCCCTGTCCCGCCATCTGGAGGACATCCTCGACGACGAGGCCTCCGACCTGGACGGCGCCTCCCGCGCCCGCATCGAGGGGGCCCTGCGCGGTCTTGACCGCCGCGCCCGCATGACACTGCCGGGATGGCGCTCGATGCTGGCGGCGCTGGAAGTATCATCCGACGAGCCGGACCCCGACTTCCTCGACTGGCTGTCGGCCGAGGCTGCCTTCGGCCGGATCATGGACGTGGCCCTGCGCCGCCACTGGATCGATCCGACCGTGCCGCTGGAAGCCGCGGTCATCATGCCGGCCCACGGCGTACTGGTGACTTCGGCCACCCTGTCCGACCCCAACTCCGACGACCCGTTCGACATGGCCCGCCTGCGCACCGGCTCCGCCCGGCTGATCGAGCCTGCCAGGACGCTGAAGGTCGAAAGCCCGTTCGACTACGCCGCCAACGCCCGGGTTATCGTCGTCAATGATCTGATCAAGGACGACACGCGTCAGACGGCGGCGGCGATGCGCGAACTTTTCCTCGCCGCGGGCGGCGGGGGCCTCGGCCTGTTCACCGCCATCCGCCGGCTGAAGGCGGTCTATGAGCGGCTGGGTCCCGACCTCGCGAAACACGGCATCCCCCTCTACGCCCAGCACGTCGATCCGCTCGAGGTCGGCGCCCTGGTCGACGTGTTCCGCGCCGAGCAGGACAGCTGCCTGCTGGGCACGGACGCGGTGCGCGACGGCGTCGACGTGCCGGGCCGCAGCCTGCGCATCCTCGCCTTCGACCGCGTGCCGTGGCCGCGCCCTGACCTGCTGCACAAGGCGCGGCGTCTGCGCTTCGGCGGCGAGGGCGCCGGGGGCCGCAATTTCGACGACGCCCTGGCCCGCGCCAAAATGGCCCAGGCCTTCGGCCGGCTGATCCGCCGCGCCGACGACAAGGGCGTCTTCGTCATGCTCGACGCCGCCGCCCCCACCCGCCTGTTCGGCAGCCTTCCGCCGGGCACGGAGGTGCAGCGCATGGGACTGGCTGACGCGGTGGAGCAGGTGGGAGCGTTCCTGGCCTGACCTCCCCTCCCCATGAACGCTGCGAATCGGGCGGGGGACCGCCCCGGGTGACCCCGCCCGGTGTTCCCACGTCGGGGCTTGCCGCCGGTTTCCGGCTTCACCATATCGGGCGCCCGGGCGGCTGTGTGGTTTCGCTCGAAGCGGACCGGGTAGACGCAGTAGACGCAGTAGACTGTGTTTTTCGGCCCGGTTCCGGGTTTCAGACGTTCAACCTGCCAGACCCCGTTTTTCCGGAGCCTCGATGACCGCCGAACCCCGCCATAGTCGCCGCGGCCTGCTGGTTCCCTTCGTGATCGCGGGGGTGCTGCTGGGCGCCTGGACGGGCTGGTGGTTCTATCTGACGCAACAGATCGAGACCCGGCTGGACGCCCAGGTCGCGGCCATGCGGCAGGACGGGTGGCAGATCAGCTACGCCTCCCGGACCACCACCGGCTGGCCGTTCCGGGCGCGGGTGTCGATCCCCCACGCCGAGATCATGGCCCCCTCGGGTCACGGCATAGCGGCGCCGGAATTGATCGCCGAGACCAACGCCTACAACCCCGACCGCTGGGTGGTGATCGCCCCGGACGGCCTGACCCTGACCCGCGCCGGCAAGGGCAAGGTCGGCATCGCCGGCGATGGCCTGCGCCTGAGCGTCAGCCATCTGCGCGAACGGTTTCCCGACCTGCGCGCCGAGATGATCCGTCCCGGCTTCACGACCCATCAGGGCGCCGAACCCTTCCCCATCGCCTCGGCCGAACGGATACTGCTCAATGTCCGCCCGCACCTGACGGGTGGCCGCGCGGCCACTGACGAGATGGACGTGGCCTTCGAACTGGTCGATGCGCGCGGCCGTCCCGGCGGCCCGGTCGAAGGCGCCACGCGACAGGGCCGTCTGACCGCCCGGATCGAGGGCACGCTCGTCAACGCCGGCCGCCTCGGCGGCATGGACAGCGCCGGCGTCTTCGCCGCCTGGACCGCCTCGGGCGGACGCTTCACCGCCATCAAGGGCGAGCTGGCCGCGGGCGAAAGCCGCGCCCGCATCGAAAGCGAGACCCTGGCCGCCGACGCCGGGGGCCGCCTCGAGGGCGAGGTCTCCCTCAGGGCCGAACAACCTGGAGCCGCCATCGCCGGCCTGGCCCGCTCGCAGTCGGGCGCCGTCAACCGCCTCGGCGCGGCGGGAGCCGCCGCCGCGACCGCCGTTTCCGGGGACCGCGGCGTCGATCTGGTCATCCGCTTCCGTGACGGCCGCACCTGGCTGGGGCCCTTCGCCCTCGCTCCGGCGCCGAAGCTGTTCTGATGTTGACCGAGCCCGACGAAGACGCCGACCGGCTGACCCTCGACCGGGCGGTGGCGAACGCCGTTCGGGCCCGTCTGGCTGCCGGCGCGCGTCCGAGGCCCGACGCCGACGCCATCGCCCTGCGGCAGACACTGGCTGGCGAACCCCCTGCCGGGGCCGCCGTGCTTCGGGCGGTGCTGGGCCGCATTGACGCGGCCTCCGGGGCGCCGCTGGTTGTATGGGGGTCGGCCAGCCAGACCCTCGCCGCCGACCGGTATGGCCTGACCGCCCGCACCGCGTCCGACCCGGATCAGGCCCTGGCCGTCGTCCGCGACGGCGCCCGCGCCCTGATGGATCTGACGCCGGCCTCGGCATGGTGGGGCCGTCTGCTCGCCGAGCCTGCCCTGCGGGTCGTGGCCGCCCTGCCCGACGATCGCCTCGGCGTCCCCCGGGCCCTGCTGATCCAGCAGGCGCCGCCCGGCCCGACCGGCGATGATCGCACCTTCTGGACCACCGACAGCGCCGCCCCGGCGGCCACGATCGTGGAAGCGCTCGCCGCCGCCGGCCTGGCCGCCAGTCCGCTGATCGCCGCGGGCGGCTTGAAGCTGTTCATGCTGGCGGGCTATGTGCAGGCCGAGGACGGGCGGCTTTCATCCGCGCCCGGCGGCCTCAGCGGCGTCATCGGCGCCGCCCCCCTGTTCTGAAAGCACCCATGACCGACGCCCCCACCCCCAAACCCGGCATTCTTGACATCGCCCCCTACGTCGGCGGCAAGTCGCGCATCGAGGGCGTGGCCACGCCGATGAAGCTGTCGTCGAACGAGAACGCCCTGGGCGCAGGCGAGAAGGCCCGCGCCGCCTATGAGGCCTCGGTCGCCAACATCCATATGTACCCCGACGGCCGGGCGACGAAACTGCGCGACGCCGTCGCCGAACACCACGGCCTGGAGCCCGGGCGGCTGATCTTCGGCAACGGCTCGGACGAGGTCTTCGCCCTGCTGAACCAGACCTATCTGACGCCCGGCGACAATATCGTCAGCGGCAAATACGGCTTCCTCGCCTATCGTATCAGCGCCCTGGCCAACCAGGCCTCGGTCAAGCTGGCGCCCGAACCCGACTTCCGCCTGACGCCGGAAGCCATTCTGGCCGAGGTCGATGACCGCACCCGCATCGTCTATGTCTCCAGCCCTTCCAACCCGACCGGCAGCTACAACACCGCCGAGGAAATCCGCCGTCTGCACGAAGGCCTGTCGCCCGACGTCCTGCTGGTCATCGACGAGGCCTATGCAGAGTTCGTCGCCGAACCCGACTGGGAGACCAGTTTCCCACTGGCCCGCGACAGCCGGAACATCGTCGTCACCCGCACCTTCTCCAAGATCCACGGCCTGGGCGGCCTGCGCATCGGCTTCGGCTACGCCCCGCTGAAGGTGGCCGAAGCGGTCGACCGCATCCGCCTGCCCTTCAACGTCTCGGTGCCCGGGATCGAGGCCGCCGTCGCCGCCCTCGGCGACGAGGCCCACCAGCAAGCCTCCCGGGAGTTGGTCGAAACCTGGCGCCCGCGCCTGATCCAGGCCATCAGGGGCTTCGGCTTCGACGTCTTCCCGTCCGCCGGCAATTTCGTGCTGGTCCGCTTTCCCGACGAAGCCCACAACGCCGCGGCCGCCAACGACTATCTGAACACGAAGGGCATCATCGTCCGCCCCGTCGGCGGCTACGGCCTGCCGGACTGCCTGCGGATCACCGTCGGCACCGAAGACCAGAACCGCGCGGTGATCGATGCGCTCAGCGAGTTCGCGGCAAGCTGACTACTGACGCCTGAAAATCCTGCTGGCGGCCCACCCCGTGAACGCGGCCAGCAGGACGCATAGCAGGCCGTAGGTCCAGGGACGGTTGTGAGCGAACTCGAAGATGTCGCGCTCGATGCCGACCTTTTCGACCGTCAGGGTCAGGTTGGAGACCGAAACCGGCTCGCCATCCTGGAACAGCCAGACCTCGGCGAAATACTGGCCGGTGGGCGCGACGGCGGGCAGTTCGACCTCGGCCCGGAACAGCCCCCGGTCGACGAACTCCACCCCTTCCGGGTCGGTATTGTACAGGGCGGCCGCCTCGCGCAGCCGGATCACCGCGCGGCGGAAGTCCAGATAGTCCTCGCCCAGCCGGCTGACGACAACGTCGCGAACGCCGTATCGGGTGACGGTGCGGCTCTCCTCCGGCGCGTTGATCCGCAGGTGATCGACGCCGACCCCCAGCCGGCGCAACTGGCCGAAATCGGCGATGTCCGACAAGGGCCGCGTGGAGGCGGTCATGTAGAAGCCGGGAGCCCCCTCGAACAGCACGGGCCGGCTGTTCAGCCACACGCCGGTGTTGCGCGTCTTCTTGACCAGCCGCACGGGACTGTCCGGCCCGCGCACCACCACCACGACATCGGCGGGCTGGTCGCCGGGATTGAAGACGGCGCCATACAGGACGATCGACGCGCCCTGGAAACTGGAGTCGACCCTCACCCGCGCGTCGGTCAGGGCGGCTGCGACCCGTACCTGGTCCGTCGTGCCGGCCGAGCGTTCCGGCGCGGGCGCGGAGATGGAGGGCGGGGGCGGCGGCAGGGCGGCGATCACCGGGTCACCCTCACTCTGCTATGCCGGGGGCGAAGGCGAACAGATCGGACGGCCGCACGAACAGCTCCAGCCCCATCTGGATGCCGACCATGAGGACGATCAGGCCCAGCACCGCCCGCAGCTCCTCGGCCCGGAACCGGCCCGACCATCTGGCCCCGTACTGGGCCCCGACGACGCCGCCCAGCAGCAGCAGCATCGACAGGACGATGTCGACAGTCTGGTTGCGCCCCGCCTGCAGGATGGTGGTCATGGCGGTGACGATGATGATCTGGAACAGGCTGGTGCCCACCACCACGCCGGCCTTCATGCGCAGCACATAGAGCATGGCGGGCACGAGGATGAAGCCGCCGCCCACTCCCATGATGGCCGACATCACGCCGACGAAGGTCCCAAGGGCGAAAGGGGGGATGGCGCTGATGTAGAGGCCCGAGCGGGGAAAGCGCATCTTCAGCGGCAGGCCGTATAGCCACAGCGGCCGCCGGCGTTCCTTGTGCGGGGCCACCTCGCCGCGCACCCGGCGCAGGATCTGGCCCAGGCTCTCGTAGAGCATCAGGGTGCCGATGGCGCCGAGGAACAGCAGATAGGACAGGGCCACCGCCAGATCGGCCTGACCCAGCAGGCGCAAATAGCGGAATAGCTCAACCCCCAGCAGCGCGCCCAACACCCCCCCACCAGCCATGACGAGACCGATCTTGTAGTCGACGGCCTTCTGGCTGGTGTAGCTGATCACGCCCGAGGTCGAGGAAGCCACGACATGGCTAGCCTGGCTGGCGACCGCGACCGAGGGCGGAATGCCCATGAAGATCAGGATCGGGGCCATCAGGAAGCCCCCGCCGATGCCGAACAGTCCGGACACGAATCCGACCACCGCCCCCAGCAGGACCAGGAGCGGCCAGTTCACCGAAACCTCGGCGATTGGCAGATAGATATCCAAAGGACGCGCCTTCGGCTGGAACTGAAGTCAGGCGCCGGATAGGCGACGATGGAAGTCTGGTTGTCCTAGACCCACCCGACGGCCCCCGCCACCCGATGCGCCTGAAAAGCTTGGCCGTCCCGTATCAGGCGAGCGGTTCGACCTGGAATTGCTCGGCCTCGGCGCGGACCTGGGTCCGGGTCGCGGCCGGAATCGCCTTGTCCAGCCGCTCGACTGCCGCCTGGGCGTCGCCGTCCCCGGCGCGCGCCGCGATCAGATACCATTTGTAGGCCATGGCCGGGTCGGGCTGGATGGCCTCGTCGCCGGTCTCGTACAGTTTGGCGACGTTGAACTGACTGTCGACCAGACCGCGTTCGGCCGCCTTCTCGAGCCAGGCCAGGGCCTCGCCCTGGTCCTGCGCCCCGCCGACGCCTTCAAACAGATACATGCCATAGGCGTGCATGCCCTTGGCGTCGCCGCCGTCGGCCGCGCGGCGGGCCCAGACCCGGGCCTCGCGCAGGTTCACTGCGACCCCCTTGGCGCCGTCCTGGTACAGGCTGGCGAGGTGCAACTGGGCCGGAGTGTAGCCGGTCGTGGCGGCGCGCTTCAGCGTATCGACGCCGCTGGCCGCGTCCGCGTCCAGAAGCTCGATCGCCTGCTGGTACAGGTCGGCTCCGCGCTCCAGGTCGCCGGCCGTCGGCGCGTTCGGCAGCACCGCCAGGGCCGCGATGGGGTGCGCTTCGGGCGCCGTGGTCAGACCTGGAATGTTCAGCCCCGAACCCGTCAGCTGGCCCGTCGCATAGGCGCCGCCGCCCGTCAGCAGGACGGCGATGGCCGAGGCGCCCAGCGCCTTGCGCACCGTGCCGCCCCCGCGCGAGGCCTGTTTGTCCAGCCGCTCCTGAAGCTTGGACTTGCCGCCCTTCTTCAGGCCGAAGCCGGAGCGGGCGGGAGGGTCAGCGGCTTCCGGCGAAGCCATGGCGGCGCGGGCCGCGTCGATGGCCAGGCGGGTCGAGGAGGCCCGCCCCTGGGCCGCCGCGGCGCGCAGGGCGCGCGGATCGACGAAGTCGGTCTCGCCGGCGAAATCATCCGGGCCGCTTTCGAAGCCGTCCGGCGCCGTGGCCTGCAGCGCGTCCGAAACGTCGGCGCCGCCGAAGCCCTGGCCGAAGGCGAATGCGGCCGGCTGCGGCGCCGGCGCGGCTGGCGCGAGCTCCACGGCCTGGGTGAAGGCGGGCTCGGCGGAGGCCTCGATCGCCG
The DNA here is from genome assembly GCF_029946145.1 of Brevundimonas sp. Taxonomy (GTDB): domain Bacteria; phylum Pseudomonadota; class Alphaproteobacteria; order Caulobacterales; family Caulobacteraceae; genus Brevundimonas. Next base: position 143,210 of record NZ_JAQSDY010000022.1, on the reverse strand, counting down.
GGGTCTCTGCGGGACGGCTGCCGAACGGGGTCGAGACCGCGGGAGCCTCAACGTCGGTCCGGGGACCGCGCATCACGGCGTCGAAGATGGCGTCGGCGTTCAGCACCTCTTCGCGGGGCGCCGCTGGCTCGGGTTCAAACCCGGTCTCGGGCGGGGCCAGATCGGCGGACCAGGCCTGCTGCTCGGCATAGACCGGATCGTCAAAGGCAGTTTCGGCGAATCCCGCATCCGGGAAGGCCGCATCCGGGAAGGCGGCCGCACGCCAGTCCGGTTCCGCTGCGGCGGGACGCGCGGGCTCGGCCCGGCGCTCGATGTTGCCGCGCGCTTCCGCGATCAGGGCCGCGGTGCGTTCCTCGGACAGACGCATGCGTTCGGCCAGTTCGCCGGACGCCCGATCATAGCCCTGCTCGATCTTGCTGGAGCTGTCGGCCAGCCGCCGGCCGATGTCTTCCAGCGCCTGCTGGGAACGGCGCTCGGACAGGGCGATCCGCTCGCTGAGGCGGTCCGAGATGCGAGTGATCTCGCCGCCCAGCTTCTCCAGCGCCAGGGCGTGGCGATCGTCGGCGGCGGTCAGCCTCTGCTCCAGCCCCTGGGCCAGCCGGCCCATGTCGCTTTCGACCTTTCGGCTGATGACATCCAGCTGCATCGGAGCGGCGCTCTCGATGGTCTGGACCCGGCCGTTCAGATTCTGGGCGATGCGCAGGACCTCGCGGCCCATGGCCTCGACAGCCTTGGCCGAGCGCTCCTCGGAAGACTTGACCTGATCGCCGATGGCCAGGACAGCGCGCTCGATGCGGTCCATCCGACCTTCGGTCTCGGCGGTGTCGAGCCGCCGCATCATCTCGGCGCGGTTGCCCTCGACCTGACGGCTCAGGGTCTCGGCCAGCTTTTCGAATCGAGCCGCCTCGCGAGCGCTTTCGGGTTCGATCCGGCCTTCGGTCGCCCGCAGGCGCTGGTCCAGTCCGGCGAACGAGCGTTCCAACCCTCGCAGGGCCTCGGTGGTGCGAGCCTGGGCCTGATCCAGCCGCTGACCGACCTGGGCCAGCAGATCAGCGCCGATGCCGGGACCGGCGGCCTTTTCGACCGCGTCCATCCGCTGGCGCAGTTCGTTGACGCCCGAACGCTGCCGCTCCTCGATGTCGTAGAGGCGACCGGCGAGTGCGCCCATGGTCGCCTCGACCTTGCCGAATGTCTCGGCGGTCTGGGGACCGACCTCCTGCTCGAAGCGGCGCAGACGACGATGGCCCTCGCGCAGCTCCTCGGCGATGTCGTCGATGCGACGGACGTGGGACTTGTCGCTCTGGTCCTGGCTGTCCAGCCGGCGCACCAGGCCCGAGACGGCCTGATCCACGCCCTGGATGGCGATGGTCGAGCGGCGCTCGGCGGCCTCAAGCCGGGCGGCGATGGCGTCGATCGAGGCGCCCAGGCGGCCCAGCTGGTCGTCGTTTCCGCCGTAGGCGTCGTCCATCCGGCGGCTGCGGCCACGGCGTTCATAGCTTTCGGCGGCGTGCGGACGGCGGGACAGCGGAACGACACCCTCGTCGTCGTCCCCGTCCTCCATGATGATCGTGTTCAGCCACTCGCCCAGCGTCATGCCGGAGCGACGGGCGAGGTCCTTGGCGATCTCGCGCGCCTTGGGCTCGATGCCCTTTACGCTCCACGGCGCGGCTGCGCTCACTGATTCGCCTCCCGACCTACTTGCCGAACGCTAGACGCCAAGATGATGCGTGTAAACGCGTGGTTAACCCCAAGATATGGTGGCGGCTCCATCTTCCTGTGGAAAGCGCCGACACCGGAAGGATTCTCGTGCCCAAGGGGTTAACGAGGCGTGAAGATTAACCTGTTGGAAAGGACTGCGGGCTTGCGCAAACCCGCCGGCCGCGCCACCTCGCGCCGGTGGACATGACCTTGACCCTGGCCCTGACGGCCGCCGCCATCGCCCTGGCCATCTTCGCCGGATGGCGCGGCTCCCGGCCGTGGGATCCAAGGGGCGGCGTGCGGATGATCCCGTGGCGGCTGATCATGCTGCTGGCGGGGGCCGGCGTCTTCATCCTGGTGATCCATGTCGGAACCCTGCTGGGCGTGCCGCAAAGGCCGTACTGAGGCGGAACCCGCACCCCTGCCCGGCCATTCCTGATCGACCCGACGATCAAGGAGACCTGTCATGGGCGACAAGACCCTCACCGCCGCCGAGGCCGAGAAGGAATTCTGGGACCACCTCAAGAACTCCAACACCGGCATGCTCGGGCTGGACCAGCCGGGCTATCACGCCCAGCCGATGACCGCCTTCCGCGAGGAGGAGACCGGGACCATCTGGTTCTTCACCCGCGACGACACCGATCTGGCCAGGGACGTCTCGATCGGCGGCGGCCAGAGCGCCATGTTCCACTACGGTTCGAAGGACCAGAAGGTCTGGGCCTGCATCCACGGCCAGCTGTCGGTCGCACACGAACGCGAGAAGATCGACCGCTACTGGAACCCGATCCTCGCCGCCTGGTATCCCGGAGGCAAGGACGACCCTCACCTGACCCTGCTTCGATTCGACGCCGACGAAGGCCGCATCTGGGTCAACGAGGGCGGCTTCCTGAACTTCGCCTTCGAGATCGCGAAGGCCAATGTGACGAAGACGCTGCCGGATTCGGGCGGGGTCGTGGACGTCAGCCTGAACTGACGCCTAGCCTGCGAAGCACCAAGCCAGCACGGCCTTCTGGGCGTGGATGCGATTTTCGGCCTCGTCCCAGACGAGCGAGCGCGGGCCGTCGATGACGGCGTCGGTCACCTCCTCGCCGCGGTGGGCGGGGAGGCAGTGGAGGAAGACGGCGTCGCTGGAGGCGCCGGACATCAGACGGTCGTCGACGCCGTAACCTTCGAAGGCCTCGAGACGCGCCTCATAGTCGCCGTCGCCCATCGACACCCAGGTGTCGGTGACGACCACGTCGGCCCCGGCCACGGCCTCGCGCGGGTCGCTGGTCAGGGTGACGTGATCGCCGCCGCGCGCCAGATCGTGCAGATCGGGGTGGTAGTCGGCCGGGCATGCGACGTTGAAATGGAAGCCCAGCTTCGGCGCCGCGTGCATGAAGCTGTGGCAGACGTTGTTGCCGTCCCCGACCCAGGCGATCGTCTTGCCGGCGATCGGGCCGCGATGCTCCTCGATGGTCATGATGTCGGCGAGGATCTGGCACGGGTGCGAGCGGTCGGTCAGGCCGTTGATCACGGGCACGGTCGAGACGCGGGCGAAGCGTTCGACGTCCTCGTGGCTGTTGGCGCGGATCATCACCGCGTCGACCATACGCGACAGGACGCGGGCCGTGTCCTCGACCGGCTCGCCGCGGCCCAGCTGCATATCGCCGGCGTTGGCGATGATGGAGGCCCCGCCCAGCTGGCGGATGGCGGCGTCGAAGCTGAAGCGGGTGCGGGTGGAGTTCTTCTCGAAGATCATCGCCAGGACGCGATCCTTCGCCGGGCCGTCGGCGTCGGCGCGGCCTTTCGGCCAGCCCTGGCGCGCGGCCTTGCGGGCGTGGGCGTCGTCGAGGATGGCGCGCAACTCCTCGGCTTCGAGCTTGTGGATGTCGAGGAAATGGCGAACCATTTTGATCTCCGCTCATCCCGGCGAAAGCCGGGACCCAGTGCTTTGGGTGATGATTGTTACCCGGAGGGACTCACCCGCTCATCCCTGTTCGCCGGCGTCAAGCTGGACAGAACCGGGTCCCGGCTTTCGCCGGGATGAGCGGATTTGAAAAACATCAGCCCGCCATCTTCCCGCGAGCCGCCTCGCAGGTGCGTTCGAAGCGTTCGACCGCCTCGCGGGCCTCTTCCAGCGTCAGGTTCAGGGGCGGCAGGATGCGCACGCAGTTGTCGCCGCCGCCGGCGACCAGAAGCTGATGTTCGTCGCGGGCCCAGCCCATGAATTCGCGGTTGTTGGGGATCAGTTTGACTCCCAGAAGCAGGCCCTTGCCGCGCACGTCCACGATCACGTCGGGGAAGCGCTGGGCCAGGCCATGCAGCTGCTGCTTCAGATAGCCGGCGATCTCGTTGACGTGGGCCAGGGTCTCCGGCTTCGAGATCTCGCCGAAGGCGGCGCCGCCGACGGCCATGGCCAGCGGATTGCCGCCGAAGGTCGAGCCGTGCACGCCGACGGTCATCCCCGTGGCCGCGTTCGCCGTGGCCAGGCAGGCCCCGATGGGGAAGCCGCCGCCCAGGGCCTTGGCGATGGCCATGATGTCGGGCGTCATGCCGGCCCATTCATGGGCCCACAGCTTGCCGGTCCGGCCCATGCCGCACTGGACCTCGTCGAAGATGATCAGGACGCCGTTCTCGTCGGCCATCTGGCGCATCCAGCGCAGATCCTCGTCCGGCGTCGCGCGGCAACCGCCCTCGCCCTGCACCGGCTCGAGGATGACGGCGGCCGTGGTCGGACTGCGGAACGCCGCCTCCAGCGCCTCGCGATCGCCCCAGACCAGCTGGTGGAAGCCCTCCATCGGCGGGCCGAAGCCGTTGGTGTAGCTGGGGTTGGCCGCCGCGTTGATGGCGCCGTAGGTGCGGCCGTGGAACGAGCCGTCGAAGCCGTAGACGTCGATCCGCTCGGGCTGGCCGTTGGCGAAATGATATCTGCGCGCCGTTTTCAGCGCGCATTCGACCGCCTCGGTCCCCGAGTTGGTGAAGAAGACCACGTCGGCGAACGACTTCTCGCACAGGGCGTCGGCGAGAGCTTCCTGACCCGGAATCTTGAAGATGTTGGAGACGTGCCAGAGCTTTTCGGCCTGGTCCTTGACCGCCTGGACGAGGATCGGATTGGCGTGGCCCAGGGCGTTGGTCGAAATCCCCATGACGCAGTCGAGGTATTCGGTCCCGTCCTTGCCCCACAGACGCGCGCCCTGCCCGCGATCCACCTCGAGCGGCGCGCGGTTGTAGACACCCATCAGATGATCAGTGGACACGGGGCAGGCCTCCAAAAGCGAGACGGCCCCGGCGCCGGAAGCGTCGGGACCGCTGAAAAAAGGGTCAGACCTTGTCGGACGAGGGGCGGGGTTAGTCAACACCGGGGTGGGCCGAGGCGGTTAGAGAAGAGGCTGACATCCTTCCCGTCGTCATCCCGGCGAAAGCCGGGACCCGGCGGCGCCGGAGGCGATCTGTTCACGCACACCGGGGCGGTCAGATGTATCCGCGACAGGTTCGCGCTCGCGCGCGCCGCTGGGTCCCGGCTTTCGCCGGGATGACGACAGGCGGGTGTGCTTGTGGGCTCAAGCCCTCTCCCAACGGGACCGGGCGGGAAATTACCGCGACAGCTGACGGTCCAGCTGTTCCACCACCGCCGCATAGGTGTCGCCGGCGAGCCGGACCGTGGCCGGATCGACGTGCTCGATGGTGTCCTCGCTGGAGTGGATCAGGCGGAACACCTGCGGCACGAAGCCCCCGGCAAGGCCATGGGTCTCGCCGCCGTTGAAGGCCAGCCACATCTGGTGGGCGCCGACGTGATCCTGGAATCCCAGCGAAACGGTCGGGACCACAGCGGCAGGAGCCGTCCCGCCGCCGAGACCGGCCCCGGAGAAGACGCGATCGTCCGAGGGCGGATAGACCGGGAAGCCGACGCAGGACATGGCCCGTTCGGCGCAGACCTCGCGCACGGCCCGGACTACCCCGGCCGACTGGGAGCCGTTGTTCAGGCCGTACATCAGGGTGTCGCCATAGCCGGCGACGTCGGAGTTCACGACGGCGGCGACATTGGCCAGGCCGTGGGCCTCGATCCACTTCGTCGCGCCGATCAGGCCCAGCTCCTCCTGGTCGAACAGGATGACGCGGATGCGATGGTTCAGCGCCTTGCCGCGCAGGATCTTCGCCGCCTCGATGACCCCCACCACGGAGGCTGCGTTGTCGACGACACCGTGCGACATCGTCCCGTCGCGCAGTTTCACCGCGTCATAATGAGCGGTCAGCAGGAGTTCGGGTTCGCCCTCGCCGAGGGTGACGACGACGTTGCGGCCTTCCATCTCGCCGGTCTGGCGGTTGCCGCCGATGAAGGTCTCGACGGTCGGCTCGAAGCCGGCGGCGCGCAGCTGGGCGACGACGACATCGGCGCGGGCCTGGTTGGTCGGCTGGATGTAGGCGGCGACCTGGGCGCGCAGGTCGAGGTCCTGGGCCGCGACGGGCGTGCAGACGGCGAGGAGGGCCGCGGCGGCGGCGATCGAACGGAACAGCATGGAACCCCCTTGAGACGAGGCGCCATGGCTAGCGCGGTCGGGCCGACCGCGCACCTTACTTCTGTGTCAGCTCTTCAGCCGCCAGCCCGATTTGAACACCGCCCAGCAGGCCCAGGCCATGATCACGGTCAGAAGGCCGCTCATGATAGCGCCGATCAGCAGATTCCCCTCGGCGTTGCCGACCCCGATGAAGCCGGCCCGGAAGCCGTCGATCAGATAGAAGAACGGGTTGAAGTGGCTGATGGTCGCGAACGGCTCGGGCAGATTCTCCACCAGGTAGAAGGTGCCGCTGAGGAAGGTCATCGGCATGATGACGAAATTCTGCACCGCGGCCAGCTGGTCGAATTTCTGGGCCCAGAGGCCGGCGAAGACGCCCAGCATGCCCATGATCAGACAGGCCAGCAGACCGAACCACAGGATCAGTCCGAGATTGGCGACCTCCAGCCGGGCGAAGGGCATGACGCAGATCGCCGTCACGATCCCGACCACAAGACCGCGCGTCGCGGCCCCCAGCGAAAAGCCGATGGTCAGCTCAAGCGGGCTGAGCGGGGGGGTCAGGAAGTCGGTCGCCGTGTTCATCACCTTGGCCTGGATCAGGCTGGAGGAGGCGTTGGCGAAGGCGTTGTTCAGCATGGCCATCATGATCAGGCCGGGAGCCACGAACTCGGCGAAGGGCGTGCCGTGCAGCGGCGGGCGCGTGCCGCGCAGGGCCACCACGAAGACCAGCATGTACAGCAGGGTGGTGACCACCGGCCCCGCAACCGTCTGGGCCCCGACCTTCCAGAACCGCCGCACCTCGCGCAGGTACAGCGTCCGGACGCCGATCCAGTTGACGCCGTCGTAGCTGCGGGGCTGCCGCAGGCCGGCGGGGCGGGTCGAGGTCAGGTCGGTCATGGGCGGGGAGATGCGGGGTGGCGGGGGCGGATGCAAGGGCGAGAGTGATTAGTGGCTAGTGGCTAGTGGGTACTGGAGCCACGTCACGGCCACTAGCCACTCGACGAAGCCGCCCTCGTTAACCATCCCTACATCTGGTTCCTGTGGACGGACTGATTCGCACATCTTGCGTCCGGTAAGGGCTCGTTTACGATTAGTGGTAGGTCGAGGCCCCGGGAGGGACGTCTGGACCCCATATATTGAATCCGAGACCCGGAGGGTTGGCTATGACCGCAGGCTGGACAGAAGACCGCGTCGGCGCGCTGAAGAAGCTCTGGCTGGAAGGCCAGTCGGCCAGCCAGATCGCCAAACAGCTGGGCGGCGGCGTCACCCGCAACGCCGTCATCGGCAAGGTGCACCGCCTCGGCCTGTCGGGCCGGGCCGCTCCGTCGCAGCCGGCGCGCGCCACCTTCCGCCCGTCGCGTCCGCGCCCGACGCAACCGACCCAGGCTCCGTCGGCTCCGCGCCGCATCGAGGCGGTTCAGCCGCGCGCCGTGACCACGGCCCAGTCGGTCCCGGCCCCGATGCCCGACCTGCCCGGCACGGCCACGGTGATGACCCTCGGCGCCCACATGTGCAAATGGCCGATCGGCGATCCGTCGTCGAACGAGTTCAGCTTCTGCGGCCGCCGCTCTTCGGAAGGCGTCTATTGCGTCGAGCACGCCCGCGTCGCCTATCAGCCGCAGGTCAAGCGCGGCGCGACGGACCTGGCGCGCTCGCTGCGGCGCTACATCTGACCCCATTCAGCCACACGGCTGTCATCATAGGCTCCTAGAGAGCCGCCCTCCGCCTCAGGGCCGCACCCGCATGCGGCCCTGATCGCTGGGGCGGGGCTGCGCTTTTCCGGGTTGACGCAGCCCCCTTCCCTGCCTGGAGCATCCGCGAGCGCTCGGGCTAGTGGCTAGTGGCTAGTGGGAATCCTGCGGCGGCGCCCGCTTCGCCAATCACTAGCCACTCGCCACTCAGTTCAGCACCCTGCGATCGCCCGGCACGTCCAGGCTGAAGGCCGGAATGGCGACCTCGAACGAGCGCCCGGACGGGTCGGTCATATAGTAGCCGCCGGCCATCGAGCCCGAGGCCGTGCCCAGCGGGCAGCCCGAGGCGTAGGAATAGCTGTCGCCCGGCTGGATGGTGGGCTGTTCGCCGACCACGCCGGCGCCGCGCACCTCCTCGACATGGCCCAGGGCGTCGGTGATCTCCCAGCGGCGCGCCATCAGCTGAACCGGGACGCCGCTCAGGTTCACGATCTCCACCTGATAGGCCCAGACCCAGCGCCCACCCTCGGGATCGGACTGGCCGGCCAGATAGCTGGGCCGCACGCGGACCACGATCCCCTCGGTTTCGGCTTCATAGGCGCGGGCGTCATGCATTCGGCAATGGTCGTGCAACCCGTCCCCGCGTCAAGCGCCGCCGTGCGTCGCTGGACAGGGGAGACGCGGCGAAAAATCGTGTAAGCCGGACGGATGCAGACCTTCGACCTCTCCGTAGCCGGCATCCTGCCGTGCCAGTCCATCGAGGCCCTGATCGCCGGCGGCGCGATCGCTTCGGACACCCCCTTCGACGCCGATCAGGTGCAGCCGGCCAGTCTGGACCTGCGGCTGTCGGACGAGGCGTGGCGCGTGCGCGCGTCGTTCCTGCCCGGAAAGCGGACGGTCGAGGACCGCATCGCCGACGTCTCCATGCACCGCATCGACCTGTCGGGCGGCGTCGTGCTGGAGCGCGGCTGCGTCTATATCGCCCGGCTGCAGGAGCGGCTGAGCCTGCCGAAAGGTCTGATCGCGCGGGCCAACCCCAAGAGCTCGACCGGTCGGGTCGATGTGTTCGTGCGCCTGCTGACCGACCGGGGGGCCAGTTTCGACGACGTGGCCGAGGGCTATGAGGGGGCGCTGTATCTGGAGATCTCGCCCCAGACCTTCCCCATCCTGGTGCGGCCGGGGACGCGGCTGAACCAGCTGCGGCTCAAGGCCGGCGAGCCGCCGAAGCTGGAGACCCGCAGCGTCGGCGTCGAGCTTCAGGGCGGCGACGGGGCGGTGGTCGGCTTCCGCGGGCGGCGCCATGCCGGGGTGATCGACCTCGACAACATCGACGGCCACGATCCGCGCGACTTCTGGGAGCCGCTGACCCTGCGTCGTGGCGAACTGCTGCTGGACCCGGGCGAATTCTACATCCTGGCCTCGAGCGACGACGTCGAGATCCCGGTCGACCAGGCCGCCGAGATGACGCCGATCGATCCGTCGGTGGGGGAATTCCGGGTCCACTATGCGGGCTTCTTCGATCCCGGCTTCGGCACCGACGAGGCGCACGGGGCGGGCTCCAAGGGCGTGCTGGAGGTGCGGACGCACGACACGCCCTTTCTGCTGGAGCACGGCCAGATCGTCGCCCGGCTGGTCTATGAGCCGCTGACCGAACGCCCGACGCGGCTGTATGGCGAGGGCGGCAGCCACTACCAGCGGCAGGGGCTGAAGCTGTCGAAGCATTTCCGGCCGTGGGGGTGAGGTAACCCTTGGCTCTCCCTCCCCCTCCGGGGGAGGGTCGGCGCCGCGCAGCGGCGGCGGGGTGGGGACGCTTCGGCGAGACAAGCGCCGGCGCTCTCGTCGCCGAGCCCTCCCCACCCGGTCGCTTCGCGACCACCCTCCCCCGGAGGGGGAGGGAGAACACACTCGTCACTCCAGCCGATCCGCCTTCCGGAGATCGGGGAACAGTTTCGCCCATAACCCCGTCGCGGTCAGCGCTCCAATGCCGCCGAACACCGCCGCCCCGATGGGCCCAAGGAAGCGCACCGCCACGCCCGAATAGGCCTCGCCCAATTCATTCGAGGCGCCGATGAACAGCATGGAGACCGAGCTGACCCGGCCGCGCATATGGTCGGGCGTGGACAGCTGGATCAGGGTCTGGCGGATGTTGACGCTGATCATGTCGGCCGCCCCGCCGAGGAACAGCACGGTGCCCGAGAGCCAGACGCTGGTCGACAGGCCGAAGGTCAGGGTGCAGACGCCGAAGACGGCGACCGATGCGAACATCCATTTTCCGGCGTGCTTCACGATCGGGAAGCGGCTGAGATACAGCGCCACCAGCAACGCCCCGGCGCCGAACGAGGCGCGGAGCAGGCCGAAGCCTTCGGGGCCGACGTGCAGGATGTCGCGGGCGAAGATGGGGGTCAGCAGGGCGACGCCGGCCAGCAGCACCACGATCAGGTCCAGCGAGATGGCGCCGAGCACGATCTTCGTATTCCAGACATAGGCCAGACCTTCCCTGACCTGTTCCACCACCGGGATGCGTGTGGGGGACGGGGCCGGCTTGCCGCTGGTGCGGATCAGCAGCAGGCTGCCGATACCGACCGCGAACATGGCGAGGGCCGAGGCATAGGCCAGGGGCACGGACAGGCCGACGATCAGTCCGCCCAGGGCCGGGCCCGCGATGGCTCCGGTCTGGAAGGCGATCGACTGGGCGGCGATGGCGGGCGGCAGGGCGCGGCGGCCGACCACCATGGGCAGGAAGGCCTGGCTGGCCGGGGCGAGGAAGGCGCGGGCGGCGCCGAAGACGGCGGCCACCGCCAGCAGCCCCCAGAGCGGCGGGTTTCCGTGCAGCGCCATGAGCAGGAAGCCGACGGCGCAGCCGGCCTCGACGATCACGGAAAGGGTGACGGTGTTCTTGCGGTCGCGCCGGTCGGCCATGGCCCCGGCGGGCAGGGTCAGGGCCAGCAGGGGAAGGAACTGGCACAGGCCGACGAGGCCCAGATACAGGCTGGCCTCGGCGATAGGATGGTCGCGCCGCGCGATCTCATAGACCTGCCACAGCAGGGCCGAGGACTGGATCTGGATGCCCAGCACCGCCGCGACCCGCCCGACCCACAGCAGGCGGAAGTCGCGGATGGACCAGGGACTGGCGGGCCCCTCGGGCGGCGGTGGCGGCTGGACCGGTTCGGTGGTCTCGATGGTTTGCGTCACGTGCGCCGGTCAACTTTCGGATACGGGGTTCCGTCGCGGTGGAAATAGCCGCCCTCCCGGAAGACCATGTCGATATCGGGATAGTCGCCCGCGTCGCCGTCGGGCGTGCGCGTGCCGACTTCGAGCAGAACGGCTTCGGCGTCGGACCGGTTCTCGATCTTGTGGCCGTTGGGCACGCCCGCCTTGAAGCCTGCGCAGTCGCCGGCGCGCAGCACCGTTTCGTCCCCCGCCTCGCCCGGCATGCCCTCGACCAGCACCACCTCGCCCGACACGACCCAGACGAACTCGTCCTCGCCCTCATGCCAGTGACGCTGGCTCGACCAGGCGCCGGCCGGGAGCCGCAGCAGGTTGACGCCGAACTGGTCCAGTCCGACCGCGTCGCCCAGCCGCCAGCGGCGGCGCGGCTTGCACGGGCCGGCGAACTCCTCGGGATAGCCCGTTCCGTGTCCCGTGGGCGCGGCGTCGATGTCGATCTTCGGCATGGGGAGAAGCCTTCTCGCAATCGTTCGAACCCCGTAAAGCATAGCCTTATGAGCGTCGCATCAACTCCCGTTATCGATCCTGTCGCCCTGACCCGCGACCTGATCCGCAGACCCTCGGTCACCCCCGCCGACGCGGGCGCGATGGACGTGCTGGAGCAGGTGCTGACGGACCTCGGCTTTCACTGCCGGCGAATGAGGTTCGACACGATTGAGAACCTGTACGCGCGGCGGGGGACGGCCAGCCCCAATCTCTGCTTCGCCGGCCACACCGATGTGGTGCCGACCGGTTCGACCGAGGCCTGGTCGTCCGGCCCGTTCGAGGCCGAGGTCAAGGACGGCGTCCTCTATGGTCGCGGCGCGGTCGACATGAAGGGCGGCATCGCGGCCTGGGTGGCCGCGGTCTCTCACGTTCTGGCCGAGGGCGAGGTCCCCGGCAGCCTGTCCTTCCTGATCACCGGCGACGAGGAAGGCCCGGCCCTGCACGGCACCAGACGGGTGGTCGAAACCCTGATGGCCGAGGGCGAGGTCATCGACGCCTGCGTGGTCGGAGAGCCGTCATCGTCGCAGGTTCTGGGCGACATGATCAAGGTCGGGCGGCGCGGCTCGCTGAACACATGGATCACCGTCCACGGCAAGCAGGGGCACGTCGCCTATCCGGATCGCGCCTCCAATCCCGCGCCGGTGCTGGCGAAGCTGCTGGCCCGGCTGGACGACCACAGGCTGGATCACGGCTATCCGGAATTTCCCCCGTCGAATCTCGAGATCACCACCATCGACATCGGCAATCCGGCGACCAATGTCATTCCGGCCGAGGCGAGGGCGCGGCTGAACATCCGGTTCAATCCCAGCCACACCGGCGACGATCTGATCGCCTGGCTGAACGCCATGGCGGGCGAGGCCCAGGCGGCGTCGGGCCTGCGGATCGAGCTGGAGCATCTGTGCTCGGGCGACGCCTTCCTGACCGGGCCGGGCCCGTTCATCGAGGGGGTGCGGGACGCCGTCCAGGCCGCGACCGGCCGACGGCCCGAGGCCTCGACCACCGGCGGCACCTCGGACGCCCGCTTCATCCGCGCCATGTGCCCGGTGCTGGAACTGGGTCTGGTCGGCCAGACCATGCACCAGATCGACGAGCGGGCGCCGGTGGCCGAGATCGAGGCCCTGACCGAAGTCTATCGCGGCGTGATCGGAACGTTTTTCCAGCGCGCCTAGATCAGCAGGTCCAGCCCCAGCATGGCGGCCCCGAACATCGCCCCGAAGGCGACGAGGAACCAGAAAATCTCCCGCAGCGTCCCGCCGCGCCGCTCAAGCCGCATCGGCGGCATCTGGACTGGCAATTCCCGCACCACACCCTCCCTGAAGGACAGGCAAGGATGCGCCCGCGTTCTTGCCGGGGTGTTGAGAAACGTGGTTGCCTCGGCTCAGGGCGCCGGGCGTTCCAGGAACCGCAGCGCGCTCAGCACATGGGTCTTCACCCCCAGCGGCAGGATCGATTCATTGACGTCGAAGCCCGGCGAATGGTTGGGCGGCGAGGCCGCCGGATCGGCCCCGTCCTTCGAACCGCCCAGGTGATAGAAGACGCCTGGCACGACCTGGGACAGATAGCTGAAGTCCTCGGCGACCGTCGTCGGCGGGCTGCCGGCGTTGACGTTGGCCGCCCCCGCCGCCTCGGTCAGGACCGGGGCCAGCCAGGCTGACAGTTCCTCGTTGTTGTAGGTGAGCGCCGCGTTCTGGCGGACCGAGAACTCGGCCGTGGCGCCGAAGGTTTCGGCGACATTGTCGATGGCCACGCCCGCCCGCCGCACCAGATCATCGCGCTGGGCGATGTCGAAGGTGCGCAGCGTGCCCGACAGCGTCGCCTCTTCCGGGATGATGTTGTAGCGGACGCCCGCGTCCACCGTGGCGATGGTGAAGACCGTCGGCGTCGTCGTCGGGTCGATGGTTCGCGCCGTCAGGGTGTTGATCGTCTGGATGATCTGGGCCGAGACGGCGATGACGTCGACGCCCTTCCACGGCCAGGCGCCGTGGGTCTGGCGGCCGTGCAGGACGATGTCGATCCGGTCCGAGGCCGCCATGAATCCCTGCGGCCGGTAGAAGACCGTGCCCGGCCGGCCCGGTACGACATGCAGGCCGAAGATGGCGTCGGGCGTGGGATTCTCCAGCGCCCCTTCGTCGATCATCAGGGCGGCGCCGCCCTTGGGTTCGCCCGGAGGGGCCCCCTCCTCCGCCGGCTGGAAGATGAAGACCACGGTCCCGGCGATGTCGGCCTTCAGGCCGGCCAGCACCTCGGCGGCGCCCATCAGCATGGCGACATGGGCGTCGTGGCCGCAGGCGTGGGCCACGGGCACCGTATCGCCCTGATAGGTCCCGGTCGCGGTCGAGGCGAAGGGCAGGCCGGTCGCCTCCAGCACCGGCAGGGCGTCCATGTCGGCGCGCAGGGCCACCGTCCGGCCCGGCCGCCCGCCGCGCAGCACGCCCACGACGCCGGTCTTGCCGACGCCCGTGCGGACCTCCATCCCCAGCGCGCGCAGATGCGCGGCGACCATGGCGGCGGTGCGGGTTTCGGCGAATCCGAGCTCGGGGTTGGCGTGGAGATCGCGGCGCCAGGCGACGACCCGGGGCGTCTCGGCCGTCACCGCCGCCTCGACCCGCTCCAGGGCGATCGGGCCGGTCTGGGCATGCGCCAGGCCGGCGGACAGGACCAGCGCCAGGCTGGAGGCGGCAAGCAGGCGGCGGATGGTCATGGCGTCCCCGATGGCTGGAAGGCCGCAGGGTGCGCAAAGCCGCCGCTCTTGCGCAAGGGCGCGCGCCAGGCAAACTGGCGCGCATGGCCATCAAGACCGCGAAGACCCAGTGGCGCGACATGGTGCTGGTCTGCCGCAAATGCTCGAAGCGTCTGAATGGAAAGGGCTTCGGCCCAGACGGCGACAGGACGCTGAAGAAGGCCCTGCGCAAATATCTGAAGGCCGGAAAGGGCAGGAAGGCCGAGCTGGTGGTCAAGGAGACCAACTGTTTCGACATCTGTCCGAAGAATGCGGTCGTCGCCGTCAACGCGGCCAACCCCAAGGCCCTGCTGATCGTGCCGGCCGGCGCGGACCTGTTCGAGGTCAAGGCGCGGCTGGGGTTGGACGACGACCGCCGGCTGAAGCCGAGCTTCAGGGTGGTCGGCGAAGGGTGACGCACAGCTTCAACCGCTCATCCCCGCGAAAGCGGGGACCCGGTCCTTTCGTAAGGCCTGGTGCGTGGGACTGATGTCAGCGCGAAGCCGGTTTCGCCGGTAGCCCAAAGCGCTGGGTCCCCGCTTTCGCGGGGATGAGCGGATGGGGGGAGGCTCAATCCTTGTTGAGAAGAGACCCCGCCGCCTTCTCCATGGTCGCCTTCAGGACGTCCGCGCCCTGGCCCATCATCTCGCCGACCGTGGCGGCCAGGGCGTCGGGCAGAAGGTCCGCGATCCAGATGAACCGGCACCGGTTCTCGCCTTCGTCGAGGATCTCGTTCGACGCATTGTGGTGTTCGAACCCCTCGGCCCGAACGCTGTAGGCGAACCGGCGGCGGGCGTCGTCGACATCGACCACCACCTCGCGCACGACCATGCCGTTGCCGAAGGTGACGACCCGCGCGCCCGGCTCCGGAACGGTGTCGACCACGAAGCCGGGCACGAGACGCGTGTGCAAGGCGCCGAGGTCGCGGATGGCGTCCCAGACCTGTCCGGCCGGGGCGTCGATGAGGCGTTCAATACGGTTCGAGGCCATGCGGAAACTCCTTTTGTCGAGGCCGACCCTGCGCCCGTCCGCGACCGCGGTCTGGCGGGAATCGGACAACATCGGCGAACCGCGAACGCGAGGATGACGCCGGGCGACGACCAGCCTAGGTTCGGTCCGTGAACCTCCGCTCGCCCGCCTTCGCCATCCTGTTCTCCGTCAGCCTGATCGCGGCGGCGGGAAACATGGCGCTGCAGTCGGTGCTGCCGGCGATCGGGCGGGAGTTCCGACTGTCCGACACCCTGGTCGCGGGCGCCTTCGCCATCTCGGCCCTGATGTGGACCTTCGCCTCGCCGTTCTGGGCGCGGTTGTCGGACACCCTGGGGCGCAAGCGCGTCATACTGATCGGCTTGTCGGGCTTCGTCGTATCCATGAGCGGCTTCGGCCTGGCCGCGACATCCGGGCTGGAGGGATGGCTGGGCGCGGGCCTGGCCTTCACCCTGATGGCGGTGGCGCGCTCGGTCTATGGCGTGTTCGGTTCGGCCGCGCCGATCGCGTCCCAGGCCTATGTGGCGGACCGGACCTCGCCGGAACAGCGGACCCAGGCCATGTCGCTGCTGGCCTCGGCCCAGGGGCTGGGCACGGTGGTCGGGCCGGCGCTGGCGCCGTTCTTCGTCCTGCCGCTGATCGGGCTGGCGGGACCCATGTACGCCTTCGCCCTGTTCGGCGCGGTGGTGCTGTTCATCGTCTGGCGCAAACTGCCCAGCGGCGAGGTGGTGCGCCTGCCCTCGCCCGGCGGCCATCGCGGCGAGACCGGCAAGGGGCTGTGGAAGGACCCGCGGGTGCGGGACTATCTGCTGTACGGCCTGCTGGTCACCGGGGCCCAGGCGGTGAACATTTCCGTGCTCGGCTTCCACATCATCGACGAGCTGGGGGCGACCGGGATCGCGACGCGCGAAGCCCAGCCCTTCATCGGCATCGCCATGCTGGCCGGCGCGGCCGCCACCCTCATGGCGCAGTGGGGGCTGATCCCGCTGCTGAAGCTGCAGCCGCGCGACCTGATGCGCTGGGGCGCGGGCCTGGCCCTGGTCGGAAACCTGATGAGCATCGCCTCGCCCGGCTATTACGGCGTGGTGGTCGGCTATGCGGTTGTGTCCATGGGCGTCGGCTTCGCCCGGCCCGGCTTCACCGCCGGCTCCTCCCTGTCGGTGGGGCCGCACGAGCAGGGGGCGGTCGCGGGACTGATGATGTCGCTGGCCGGGCTGAGCTTCCTCGGCCCGCCAGTGATCGGGGTAGCGTTGTACGAACTGGCCGAGCCCGGGCCCTTCATCGCCAACGCCGTCATGCTGGCCGCCGCCACGGCCCTGTGCTTCGTCAGCGCCCGGCTGCGCGCCGGACCGCCCGACCTGCCGGATCGCGACGAGACCCCTTCGCCCGATACTCCGCCCGCCTCCCAGCCCGGTCCCGAGGGGAACCGCTGAGCCCGGCCTTTTCTCCGTCCCATAGCCGTGGCAGATCGGAGCCATGGAAACCGCCCGTATCGAACGCCGCATCGGCGTGCGCGCCACGCCCGAGCATATCTGGGGCCTGATCGCCGACCTGCCCGGCTGGAGCCGCTGGAACCCGATCGAGACGGGGCTGGAGGGCGCCATCGCCTTCGGGGCCGGCATCAGCCTGACGGAGACGATCAAGGGCCTGCCCGAACGCCGGGTCGCGGCCCGCGTCGGCGACTGGCAGCCCTATTCCCAGCTGGTCTGGACCGAGAACCGGGGCCTGTGGTCGCGGTCGGTGCGCTATTTCGAGATCCAGCCCCTGGACGAGCCGAACGCCTGCATCGCCGCCAACGGCTTCATCTTCTCGGGCCTGCGCGGCGAGATGTTCTTCGACACGCACCGCGCCCGCCTGCGCCATTCCGTCGACGCCGTCGCCGACGCCTGGAAGGCCGCCGCCGAGGCCTGACCCCTTGCCCCCGTCCCGGCCCGCCGCCATCTGCGTAACGAAAGCGACGCCTGGGGGGACCAATGGACAGCTGGAAGACGACGGCCCTGTGGCTGCTGGCGGCGGCGGGATTGGCCCTGATGACCCTGTCCGGTCTGGCGGCGCACGGCCTGCCATTCATCCCGGCCCTGCTCTGCGTCATCGCCGCGGCCTGCGCTCTCCATGCGCCGACGCGCGGCCAGGTCATGGACAAGCTCCTCCGGGCCTTCTCCGGTTCAGCCGTGCGGTCCGTCCTGATCGTCGTCGGCGCGCTGATGCTGATCCAGTTGCTGCCGCTCGAGATGGCCCTGCTGCTGGCCGGCGACGTGCTGGTCTATCTGGAAGCCGTCATGGCGATCAGCCTGCTGGCGGCCGGAACGCGGCTTCGCCCGATGCGGGCGGCGATCGTCGCGCGCGCGGCGGAGGTCATGACGCGGCTGACGGCGCGGCGGCGCGACGCTGTCCGGGCGATCCGGGCGCCCCGGCCCGGCGGTCGACGGCGGCCCGCGCCTGACGATTCCGACGGGGCGTGGGCTTTCGCCTGACGGTCAGGTCCCGATGCGGTCCAGGTCGCGCCCCCTGGTTTCGGGCAGCCAGAGCAGGCTGACGATCACCGCCACGATGGTGAAGCCGACCGAGTACCACAGGCCGAAATAGATGTTCCCCGACCAGGCCACCAGGGCGAAGCTGGCCGCGGGCAACAGTCCGCCCACCCAGCCTGTGCCGATGTTGTAGGGCAGGCTCATGGCCGTGTAGCGCACCCGCGTCGGGAACAGCTCGACCAGGGCCGCCGCCTGGGGTCCGTACAGGGCGGTGGCCGCGACCATGAAGATCATCAGGATGGCGAACACCAGCGGCATGTTGACCCGCGCCGGATCGGCCCCGGCCGGATAGCCGGCCTCGGCCAGCGCGGCCTTGATCCGCGACTCGACCCCGGTTCGCGCCGTCTTCAGGTCCGCCGGGCTCATGCCCGCGCCCTCGACCGAGGCCACTTCTGCGGCGCCGATGCGGACCGTCGCGACCGAGCCGGCGATCGCTTCGGCGTTGCCGTAGGATACGCCCGCGTTCGACAGCACGTTCTTGGCGATGTCGCAGGAGCTGGCGAAGGCCGCCTTGCCGATGGGATCGAACTGCAGGGCGCAGGTGGCGGGATCGGCGATCACCGTCACCGGCGCCGAGGCCTGGGCCTCGGCCAGGGCCGGATTGGCCGCCCTGGTCAGGGCGTGGAAGCCGGGGAAGAAGGCGACGAGGGCCAGGAGCATGCCGAACAGCATCACCGGCTTGCGCCCCACCCGGTCCGACAGCCAGCCGAAGAAGACGTACAGCCCCGCCGAGGCCACCGTCACGGCCAGCACCAGCTGGTCGACGGTGTTGGTGTCGACCTTCAGCACCCGCTCCATGAAGAACCGCGTGTAGAAATAGCCGCAGTACCAGACGGCCCCCTGGGCGATCATGATGCCGAACAGGGCGATCAGCACGAAGCGGCCGTTGCCCCACTGGAAGAAGGCCTCCTTGTAGGGGGCGCGCCGCTCGCCGCCCTCGGCCTCCATGCGCTGATAGGCGGGGCTCTCGTTGAGCTTCAGCCGGATCCATAGCGACACCGCCAGCAGCAGGGCCGACAGCAGGAAGGGTATGCGCCAGCCCCATTCGTCGAACGCCTCGACGCCGACGATCCGGCGGGTGATCAGGATGACCGACAGGGCCCCGATCAGGCCGAAGGCCGCCGTGGTCTGGATCCATCCGGTCATCAGGCCGCGCTGCCTCGGCGGCGAATGCTCGGCGACATAGATGGCGGCCCCGCCATACTCCCCGCCCAGGGCGAACCCCTGCAGCATCCGCATGATCAGCAACAGGATCGGCGCCGCCAGGCCGATCTGGCCATAGTCGGGCAACAGGCCGATCGCCACGGTCGCCACACCCATCAGGGTGATGGTCACCAGGAAGGTGGTCTTGCGCCCCGTGCGGTCGCCGAACCAGCCGAACACCAGTGCGCCCAGCGGCCGGACCACGAAGCCGAGGCCGAAGGTCAGCAGGGCCATGATGTAGGCGACGGTCTCGCCGGCGTCGGCGAAGAAATGCCGCGCGATGACGGTGGCCAGCGAGCCGAAGACGAAGAAATCGTACCATTCGAACGCGGTGCCCGCCGCGGAGGCGGTCACCACGGTCTTCAGGCCGGGTCCTGCCCGGGTCTCCGCCGCATCCGTCATCGATCGCTCCCCGCGTGTCGGTCCGGCGTCTCTGCGGACGCCTGCGCCACGATGCTAACCGCCCGGACCGGGCGCGCAAGGGCCGGAACGGCCGGGGCGGGGGTCCAGACAAGCGAAAGCCCGCCAGCGGGGGATGCTGACGGGCCTTCTTCAACCGATCCGCGTGTCGGGGGGGGAAGCGCGGTCGGGAACTCGAAATCTAGTTCTTGGCGTCTTCCGCGGCCGTGGTCACGGCGCTGCCGGCGGCCGAGGCGTCGCGACCAACGCCCGAAACGGTGTTGCAGGCCGCGGTCGTCAGGGCGGCGGCGGCGGCGAACAGAACAAAAATCTTGCGCATGGCGTGAACTCCAGTGGCCGGGGAGGCGGCGTCTTGCCCAATCAACGTTGCGCCCCGGCTCCGGTTCCCAGATCCGATGGATCCGTCGGCACGACGGCTTCCGGCGTGGCGAAGGTCAGGCGCGCGATCGTCCCGCCGCCGGGCGCGGAAACCATCTCCACCTCGCCCCTCAGCTGTTTGGCGAAGGCTCCCATCAGGGTGCGTCCGACACCGGCGCGGAAGGTCTCGCTGACCCCCGGCCCGTCGTCCTGCACCTCCAGCACGCTCTTGTCGCCGCGGACGTTGAAGCGGACCTGCAGGGCGCCGCCCCGGCCCGCGAAGGCGTGTTTCTGGGCGTTGGTCACGGCCTCGACCAGCCACAGGGCGAGCGGCGCCAGCTTGTCGGGATCGACGACCAGGGAATCCGCCTCGACCGATGAAGTCACCACGATCCCCCGCCCGGACTCGCTGGCCACCAGCTGGCCCACCAGTTCGGTCAGGAAGATGCGTGCGTCGGCGTAACGCAGGTCATCGCTCTGGTAGAGGGTGCGATAGATCAGGGCCAGGGCCGAGATGCGCTGACGCGTGTCGCCCACCGCCGCCTTGGACGCCGGATCGGTCAGCGCCCGCTGCTGCATCGACAGCAGCGAAGAGATGATCTGGAGGTTGTTCTTCACCCGGTGATGGATCTCGCGCATCAGCGCGTCCTTCTCCGCCAGCGACGCGATCAGGGCGGCGTCGCGGGTGACGATGGACTCGGCCAGTTCGTCCAGGGTCCGGGCCAGGACCCGGATTTCCGCCGGCGCGTTCATGGCCTGCAGCGGACGCACGTTGAACCGCCCCCGGGCGTAGATGGCGGCGATCCGCTCCAGATAGTTCAGCCAGCGGATGACGATCCGCTCGCTCACCAGCATCACCGCCGCGAAGGCGATGAACCAGGCCAGCAGCGGCACCAGCAGCGCCCCGACCGGGTTCAGCCGGGCCCAGGACAACAGGCCGGGCGCGGGCGCGGACAGCAGGGCGTACACGTCCCGCCCGGCCAGGGCCGCGCCGGCGTAGACGCGGTGGCGGCCATGAGCGTCGTCCGCCTCGAAGATCGCCGAGGCGCCCGACCGGGCGCGCCCGACCCAGCCGGTCAGGCTCTCGCCGCCCGACAGGGTGAAGGCGCCGGCGTCGCTGGCGGTCAGCAGACGCCCGTCGCCATCGGTCAGGGCCGCCTGGGACCCCTCCGGCAGGGCGGGATCATCCACATCGGGCTCGAGGCTGGACAGAGGAATCAGGGCCGTCATGACGCCGGCGAAGGTCCCCAGCGGACGTTCCAGCCGGATGGCCACGATCAGGCCGGGCGATCGGCCGGCGACGGTGGGCGCACGGGCCAGAACCATGCTCTCCCCGCCCCTGAGCCGCAGGAACCACGGACTGGAGGGCGCCTGGGCCAGCCAAACCGGCGAGGCCTGGCGGAGGCCGCGCGAGGCGCAGACCGTCGTCCCGTTGGCGGTCAGCCGCGCCAGGCCGTCGAGATCCTCGAGCCGTTCGACAAGGTCGGTCAGGCGCGGCTCGCAGAACACCTCAAGCGCCTCCGGGCGCAGGGCCTGGAGCAGCACGCCGGTGCTGTCGAGACGGGATTTGGCGTTGGCCGCCGTCCGCTCGGCCGCCAGTTGCAGGTCCGAGCGCCGCTCGACATCCTGGGCCCGGAACGCGGACTGGGTCTGAAAGGCGCCCAGCACCAGTATGGGCAGCAGGGCGACAGCCATCGCCCAGCCCAGACGGAAGCGGATGCCGTGGAACTGCGGCGGGCCCAGGTTGCGGCCCATCCGTCTGGCCAGCACTCGCCCTACCCGGCCCACCCGGTCAGTCCTGCCGGACGCTGCTCAGGCGATCAGCGGCGGCGAGGATGGAGCGCATTGCGTCACCCGCGGCGCGTCCGTCACGGGCGTAACCGCCCCGTTCAAGCGTGGCCTGCAGGGCCTTGCGGGCGCGGGAAACGCGGCTCTTCACCGTACCCACGGCGCACTGGCAGATCTCGGCGGCTTCCTCATAGGCGAAGCCGCCCGCGCCGACCAGGATCAGCGCCTCGCGCTGTTCTTCCGGCAGGGTGGCCAGGGCCAGACGCAGTTCGTCCAGCGCCACCGGCGATTCCGGATCATCGACCGCGACCAGGGTGCGTTCGGCCGCTTCCTGGTCGAGCTGCGACTGGCGCCAGGACCGGCGCTTTTCCGAATAGAACTGGTTGCGCAGGATCATGAAGGTCCAGGCCTTCATGTTGGTGCCCATCTGATAACTGGCCCGGGCGTCCCAGGCCTTCATCATGGCGTCCTGCGCCAGGTCGTCGGCGGCGGTCGGGTCGCCGGTCAGCGTGCGGGCGAAGGCGCGCAGATGCGGAATCAGCGCGACCAGCTCCCGTTTGAAAGCATCGTCATCGGCTGAAGGAGGCTTGGGCGGCGGGTTCGTCGCACCGCTCATTTGCCGCTCCCGCCAGACGACCGCTCGTCGGCGCGACGCAGGATGTCCAGGAACTCGTCCGGAACCTGCTCGTTCACGATCTCGTCGAACATATGACGCAGCTTGACGCCGATCGCCTGCTGACGAAGTCGGGCCTCTTCCAGACTTGCGCCGCCCTTGGGCGGGCCCTTGCCCGGAGGGTTGGAATTGTCTGTCATTGAAAAAACGGCCGCCACCCTGACAAAATACTTGTTGCGACTGGCCAAACGCCACTCAGCAGGGCCGGTTCCTAGGTTACGGACGATTAATGCTCAAGCTTGCTGGTCAAGGCGGGAACCGTGGCGCATTTGATACGTTGACCGGAACTGCCGAGGTTCAAATGGTTGGAACCTCCCTGTCGGGGATTTTGATAAATGAGTCTGCTGGCCCGCCTTGCGCCGCACCTGCCCTATGTTCGCCGTTACGCACGGGCGCTGACCGGCGATCAGACCACCGGGGACAACTATGTCCGCGTCGCTCTCGAGGCGCTCGCCGCCGGCGAGCGGCAACTGCCCGCCGACATGACGCCGCGGGTCGCCCTCTATCACGTGTTCCACGCCATCTGGACCACCACCGGGGCCCAGCTGGAAGACAAGAGCGGTCTGGACACCCGGACCGACGACGCCTCGCGCCGCCTGATGCGCATCGCGCCGCGCTCGCGTCAGGCCTTCCTGCTGACGGCGCTGGAAGGGTTCACCCCGTCCGAGGCCGCCCAGATCCTGGACGCCGACGCCTTTGACGTGGAGCGCCTGATCGGCGAGGCCCAGTCCGACATCGACGCCGAATTGGCCACCGACGTCCTGATCATCGAGGACGAGGCCATCATCTCGGCCGATATCGAAAGCCTGGTGAAGGAACTGGGTCACCGCGTGACCGGCACCGCCACCACCCACGACGAAGCGGTCGACGCTGTCGCCCGTCACCGCCCGGGCCTGGTCCTGGCCGACATCCAGCTTGCCGACGGCTCGTCGGGCATCGACGCGGTGAAGGACATCCTCAAGCGGATCGACGTGCCGGTGATCTTCATCACCGCCTTCCCCGAGCGGCTGCTGACCGGTGAGCGGCCCGAGCCGACCTTCCTGATCACCAAGCCCTTCCAGCCGGAAACGGTGAAGGCGGCGATCAGCCAGGCGCTGTTCTTCCATCCGTCGCGCCAGAAGGCGGCGGCGTAAGTCTTCTTCCCCGAACAAGGAAAAAGCCCCGGTCGCAGGACCGGGGCTTTTTTTCGCCTCGCCTCAGTGGGGCGTGGCCTCCGGCTCGACCGGCGCATCGACGGCGGGCGTCTCGCCGGCCGCCGGCGGGCTGATCGGCTCTCCACCGGCGGCGGTGGGCCCATCGGCCGTCGGGGGCGTGGCCGCGTCGCCCTGGAAGGCCTGAACGTCGACCGCCTGCTGGCCGCTGTTGGCGTTGGTGTTGGCGAAGCCGCCCTGGCTGACGAACCACATGCCCAGCAGCAGGATAGCCACGGCGGCCAGCGAGATGACCAGAAGGGTCAGGATGCGCACGCCGCCGCGCCCGCCGCGCACATACTGGGCCTCGACGGGGCGGCCCTCATGGACGGCGTCGGCGGCCTTGTCGTGGGGGGATTCATGGGTCATGGCTCGGCTCCGTCGAGGCGTGGGATCAGCCTGATGAACGCGCCGTCCAGCGTGGCCGTTCCGGGACTCGCCGCCGACGCGAAAAAATCCTTCGCCCGCCCGGAACCGAAGCGCGGAGGCCCCGTTATCAGAATGCGGAGGCGGCGACGCCCCCCCGACTTGAGACTGACGAAAGTCAGTCTGTCGCCTCCGCGCCTCATTCTCGATGATGCGACTTCAGGCGGACCGGAAACGGTCCGCCTTTTTCCTTGCCCCGCTGGACAGGGGCCCTCGCTTGCTGACTATGGGCGGGTCCAGAAAGAAAACCCGGAGATCGTCATGGCTCGCGTCAATCGTCAGTGGGTGCTGCGCCAGCGGCCCAGGGGCCTGATCAAATCCGGCGATCTGGAACTGGTCGAGGCGCCGGTGCCCGCGCTGAAGGAATCCCAGGTCCTGGTCCGCACCGTCTATCTGTCGCTGGACCCCACCAATCGCACCTGGATGAACGACGCCGAAGGCTATCTGCCGCCGGTGCCGATCGGCGGCGTGATGCGCGGCCTGACGCTTGGCGTGGTCGAGGAAAGCCGCTCCAGCCGGTTCCGGGCCGGCGACGTGGTCACCCCTCTGTCGGGCGGCTGGTCAGACTACGCCGTCGTCGGCGAGATGGAGCTGCGCCCCGTGCATCGCGCGCCCGGCATGCCCCTCACAGCCAACCTCAGCGTCCTGGGCATGACCGGCATGACCGCCTATTTCGGCGTCACCGACGTGCTCAAGGCCAAGGCCGGCGAAACCCTCGTCATCTCGGCCGCCGCCGGAGCCGTCGGCTCGATCGCCGGCCAGGTGGCCAGGGCGCGCGGCTGCCGCGTCATCGGCATCGCCGGCGGGCCCGACAAATGTCGCTGGCTGACCGAAGAACTCGGGTTCGACGCCGCCATCGACTACAAGAACGAGGACGTGGGCGAGGCGCTGGACCGGCTGGCCCCCGACGGCGTCGACCTGAATTTCGAGAACGTCGGCGGCGATATCATGATCGCCGTGTTCAACCGGCTGAAGACCCACGGCCGCATGGCTGTCTGCGGCCTGATCTCGGCCTATAACGCGACGAAAATGCCGCCTTCGCCGAACTTCTCGCGCATCATCACCCACCGCCTGAACATCCAGGGCTTCCTGGTCCTCGACTACGCCCACCGCGGTCGCGAGATGGTCGCCGAAATGGGTCCGTGGCTGGCTGACGGCACGGTGAAGTGGAAGGTCCATGTCGACGACGGGCTGGAAGGCGCCCTGGGTTCGTTGAACCGCTTGTTCACGGGCGACCATGACGGCAAGCTGCTGGTCCGCGTATCCGAAGAACCGGCCGGCTGACGGGATCCGACATGACTGAACCCCTGCACGTCCATTTCGAAGACATGGGGGTCGGCGAGGTCATCTCACTGGGCGCCTGCATGGTCGACCCGGCGGCGCTGGATGTCTTCGTCGAGCGGTTCTCGCCGGGCTGGGACGTGTCGTACGGCGCGCCCGACGCCATGGTCTACGCCCTGTGGAGCCGCATCTTCGCCGACAAGGCCGCCGGCTGGGCCCAGTCCAAGGTGCTGGCCGTCGACGGCCTGCGCTTCATGCGCAATCCCCCGCCCGGAGAGCTGATGCGCGGCCGGATGACCGTGATGGGCAAGGACCCGGTCGGAGACGAAAAGGGCATCGTCATCGCCCAGCACGACCTGCTCGACGAGGCGGGGCGGCTGGTGTTCTCGTGCCTGACGCGGGCGTTGCTGGCCCGGCGCTGATGCGCCGGGAGTGGCTGGCGGCTGGAGGCTAGTGGCTAGTGGCTAGTGGCTAGTGGCTAGTGGCTAGTGGCTAGTGGCTAGTGGGCGTGCATGCGGCGGACGGCCTGTCAAACCCATTGGCAGGCAGGATATCCAGCCAATCACTAGCCACTAGCCACTCATCACTACTTCACGCGTTGCCGGCGACCGGCTGCGAGGCGGCGGCCTTCTGGAAGGCCATGGCGATCAGACGATCCCAGCCCAGCAGCGACACCAGATGGGCGTAGATCTGGCCCAGGGCGCCGTTGTCGCGCAGCTCGGCCAGCTTCTTGGCCGGCAGGGCCTTCAGCTTCTCTTCAGAGACGGCGAAATATTCGGCGATCTTCTGCGGGGCGGCGGCCGTGCCGTCCGGATTACGCGGCGTGAAGATGGCTTCGCGCGTGTCCAGCAGGTCCAGTTCCTTCAGCAGGGTCAGGAAGGACTCGGTGCGCAGGCGCTCCTGCTCGAAATTGTTGCAGAACTCCATCGCCTGCTGGGTATAGGGCGAGGGCTGGCCGTCGACGAACAGCGGCGTGGCGCCGCCTTCCTTTATGAACGGCGCGGCGCGGTCGACGCACAGGATCATCCGGCTCTGCGCGTCGTCGTTGGCGAAGACGAACGGATAGCGGCGGACGTAGGCGGGGATGTAGGCCTCGGCGCGGAACTCGCCGTCGTCGCTGACGAACAGGTTCTCGCCGGCGCGCAGCGCCATCACCGCCACCGGCTGCTTGTTCTCGCCGACGAAGATCACCGGATACGACAGGGCCGCGGGTGCGAATTCGGTCACCATCACCGGCACCAGATTGGTCTGGGCGACGAAGGAATAGGGCTTGTCGACGGCGTCGACGCCCAGTGCGCCATGGGCCTCGAGCGACAGTGGTTCGGGCTGTGCGTAGAACAGGACATTGCCCGACAGGGGCGAGGCGGCGGTTGTATCGGTCATGAACGCGATCAGGCTCTGAAATAAGGGAAGGGGGCTTCTAGCCTAGTCGCCAGACAGCCGCAAACCGCCTCGCCCCCGGCGCGTCGGACGCGGTTAACAGCCCTTCTCAGAACCGGTAGCTGACGCCGACCCTGAGGTTCCGACCCGGCAGGGGGGCGACATCCTTGAGGAAGCTGACGTGTTCGCGCGCCTCGGTGTCGGTCAGGTTGTGACCCTCGGCGAACAGGGTGACGGCCTTGTCGGCGAACGGCCGCCAGGAGCCCGAAAGATTGACCATGGTGTAGCCGTCCGTGCCCAGCTCATGAGCCGCCAGTTCGTCCTGTTCGCCGACATGCCGGACCTCCAGAGAGGCGTCGAACGGCGTCGAGTTCCAGACCAGCCGGGCGGTCGCGCTCCACGGCGGAATGCGCGCCGCCGGGCCCTGGTCGGTCTGGGCGTCGACAAAGTCGGCGGCCCCTTCCAGGCTCAGCGAGCGGTCTCCGCTGGTCCACAGATCGTATTCGCCCTCCACCTCGAAGCCGCGGAAGTCCGCCCCCGTCTGGACGAACTGGAAGATCGGGAAGCTCTCGCCGCCGTCCACGAACACCGCGCCCGTGTCGCGCTCGTCGATGAAGCCGTCGTATTTCGAGGCATAGACGTGCAGGTCGCCCTGGAACCGGCCGACGGCGTAGTGGACCGTCCCCTCCAGCGTCGTCACCGTCTCGTTGTCCAGCGTCGTGTCGCCGCGCTCATAGACGCCGGTCGCCACGTGCAGGCCGTCGGAGAACAGTTCGACCTCGGACGGGGCGCGCTCGTTGTGGGCCAGGCTCAGGCCCAGGAACAGGTTGGCCGTGGGCTTGACGAAGGCCGCGGCCGAGCCCGACCAGTTGCCGAAGTCGCGCTCGATCTCCGGTCCGCCCGACAGCGGCGCAGCCGTCACCGTGCGCCGATCATAGCGCAGGCCGCCCTCCAGCCCCCAGCCGGCGCGATCCAGCCGCTGGACGGTGTAGATCCCCGCCTCCTCGATATCGCTGCTCGGCACGAAGGCCTCGGCGCCGATGGCTGCAAACGTCCGCGACAGGGCCTGCACCCCGAACGCCCCGTTCCATCCATCCCGGGTCCGCTGCACCAGATCGGCCCTCGCCTCCTGGCCGTCCGACTGGAAGACTGTGCCGGGATTGCCGGGGCCCTCGAACTCGGTGTGGGTGTAGTCGGCGTGGCCGTACGAGCCGGTCAGCTTCTGGAACAGCCCGCCGTCGAAGCGCAGCTCGCCGCGCAGATCCTCGCGGGTCTGTTCCAGCTGGATGAAGACGTCCGGCTCGGCCACCGTGCCATAGGTGCTGGACAGGTCCTTGTACGACCCGCCGATGAAGCCGCGCGATCCGATCCACGAGGCGCCGACGCCCCAGCTTTCCAGTTCCGAGAAGCTGTTGGGCTGGCTCCCGCCCGATCCGCGCGCGACGCCCTCGGCGTCCGCCAGCCGCTGCGAAATTGCGGGAGAGGGAATGTCGTAGTCGTCGGCCGCCTTCTTCACTCCGTCCACGCTGATCGCGATGGGCCCCAGGCCGAAGGTGGCGCGGGCGGATGTCGACCAGCCCTGGTCGACGCTGGAGGTCTGGGCCGAAACCAGGCCATCGACGCCCTCGGGCATTTCCGTCGGGATCCGGTTGTCCAGCACATTGACCACGCCGCCGATCGCGGTGCCGCCATAGGCCAGGGTGGCCGGGCCGCGCACGATCTCGATACGGCTGGCCTCGGCCGGGTCGGTCGCGACCTGGTGGTCGGGGGACACCGAACTGGCGTCGATCAGACCGATGCCGTTGGTCAGCACCTGCACCCGCGGACCCGACAGGCCGCGGATTACCGGCCGGCTGGCGCCCGGGGCGAAGTCCGTCGACCGCATGCCCGGCAGGCCGGCGACCAGGTCGCCCAGCGAAGCGGCGGGCGCCATGGCCAGGGCCTCCGCGTCGATCACCGTGGTGGCGATGGTCGTGGCCCGGGCGCTGATGCCATAGGGCGCGCCGGTGACGATGACGTCATCGAGAACCGCCTCCGGCTCCTGCGCGGGCGTGACGGACTGGGCGGTCGCCGCGCCGGCCAGGGCGCCCCATCCGAGGGCGGCGGTCAGGGCGGCGCGCGACACAAGAGAAAGCGACATGGAGTGATCCGGTACAGAAGGAATGATTTGGTGTTACGAGATAACATCACATATCGTCAAGCGGCTCTGGTTGCGACGACCGCGGCGAGGGCTTAGCTCTGGCGCATGAGCGAGCACTGCCATCACCATCACGACGACGGTCCTCCGGCCGCCGCCGACGTCGCCCGCGCGATGGGTGAGGCTGACCGCCGCCTGACCGCCGAGGGCGAGCGGATGACCGCTGCCCGCCTGCGCGTGCTGGAGTTGCTGCTGGCCGCCGGCGAGCCGGTGAAGGCCTATGACCTGATCGCCCGCTTCGGCGACGACGGCCAGCCCGCCAAGCCGCCCACCGTCTATCGCGCGCTGGAGTTTCTCGAGCGCAAGGGTCTGGCCCACCGCATCGCCTCCATCAGCGCCTATGTCGCCTGCACCTCGGGCAGCGCCGACCATGCGGCCGCCTTCCTGATCTGCGACTGCTGCGGGGCGACGCAGGAGGTGTCCGCTCCGGTCGCCGGCGATCTGGGCCGCGCCGCCGAGGCCGCCGGCTACGCCATCGCCCGCACCACCATCGAGGCTCACGGCCGCTGTCCGGCCTGCGTCAACGGCTGAGGTTTACCCCGGGTGAACTGGCGCGGCCCCCTGCGATCGCCTATCTGCCCTGCATGGACGCGATCCGGCTCTCCCCGCCCCGTCGCCTGAGCCTGCCGGTCTCGAACCGCTGGGGCGAAGGACGCATGAGCGTGCTGGACTTCGGCGACGCCAACCGGCCCGTCGACATGGTCTTCGTCCACGCCAACGGCTTCAACGCCATGACCTACCGCACCCTGCTGGCCCCCCTGTCGGGCAGCCTGCGGATCTGGGCGCCCGACCTGCGCGGCCATGGCGGGACAACCCTGCCGACCGATCGCGCCGGGCGCCGCCACTGGCACGACCACCGCGACGACCTGATCGCCCTGCTGGAGGCGCTGGACGGCCCGCCGGTCGTGCTGGCGGGGCATTCCATGGGCGCGACCTCCGCCCTGCTGGCCGCCGCCGGGCGGCCGGACCGGGTCGCCGGCCTGGTCCTGTTCGATCCGGTGATCTGGAGCCGCTGGGCCGTGGCGGCCTTTCGCCTGCCGCTGCTCGACCGTCTGGCCTCGCGCATCCCTCTGGTGAAGGCTGCCCTGCGCCGACGCGCCCTGTTCGACAGCCGCGCCCAGGCCATGGCCGCCTATTCGGGCCGCGGCGCCTTCAAGGGCTGGCCTGAGATGGTGCTGGCCGACTATCTGGCCGACGGCCTGATCGAGACCGACGCCGGCTTCGCCCTCACCTGCGACCCGGCCTGGGAGGCCTCCAACTACGCCGCCCAGGGCCACGACCCGTGGCGGGCCCTCGAGCGCCTCGACAGGCCGGTGCGGATCCTCAGGGCCGAAAACGGTTCGACCTGCCATTTGACGGAAACTCCGCGCGGCCTGCCCCGGGTCACGGTCGAGACAGTCCCCGGCGGGACCCATTTCTTCCCCATGCTCAAGGTCGACGTCGCCCGCGACGCCCTGTTCGACGCAGCGGTCTAGAGCCGCTGGCGCCCGCGCGGGTCAGGGGCTAAACCGCTGCCCATCCGTACAGACTGTTTCGTTTTCCAGGACCGTTTCCGATCATGCGCGACATCAATCACTTCATCGACGGCGCCAGCTTCACGGGCGCCTCGGGCCGGTTCTCCGACGTCTTCAATCCCAACACCGGCGAGGTCCAGGCCCGGGTGCAGCTGGCCTCGGTCTCCGAGATGGACCACGCCGTCCAGGCCGCTCGGCACGCCTTCGACGGCTGGTCCTCGACCAACCCCCAGCGCCGCGCGCGGGTGATGTTCGAGTTCAAACGCCTGGTCGAGGCCAACATGACCGAGCTGGCCGAACTGCTGTCGGCCGAGCACGGCAAGGTCGTCGCCGACTCGAAAGGCGACATCCAGCGCGGGCTTGAGGTGATCGAGTTCGCCTGCGGCATCCCCCATGCGCTGAAGGGCGAATACACCTGGGGCGCCGGCCCCGGCATCGACGTCTATTCGATGCGCCAGCCGCTGGGCGTGGTGTCGGGCATCACCCCGTTCAACTTCCCGGCCATGATCCCGATGTGGATGTTCGGCGTCGCCATCGCCGTCGGCAACACCTTCATCCTCAAGCCCAGCGAGCGTGATCCGTCCGTGCCGGTCCGTCTGGCCGAGCTGATGATGGAAGCGGGCGCACCCGCCGGCGTGCTGAACGTCGTGCATGGCGACAAGGTCGCGGTCGACGCCATCCTGACCCATCCGCTGGTCCACGCCGTCAGCTTCGTCGGCTCGTCCGACATCGCCCACTATGTCTACCAGACCGGCGCGGCCAACCATAAGCGGGTCCAGGCCATGGGCGGGGCCAAGAACCACGGCATCGTCCTGCCCGACGCCGACATGGACCAGGTGATCAAGGACCTGTCGGGCGCGGCCTATGGTTCGGCCGGCGAGCGCTG
Organism: Brevundimonas sp.; assembly: GCF_029946145.1. GTDB lineage: Bacteria > Pseudomonadota > Alphaproteobacteria > Caulobacterales > Caulobacteraceae > Brevundimonas. The sequence goes on along the minus strand of NZ_JAQSDY010000022.1, from coordinate 112,059 downwards.
CATGGCCCTGCCGGTCGTGGTGCCGGTCGGCAAGAAAACCGCCGACGAGCTGCGTGAACGGATGATCGCCGAGATCCCGACCATGCGGGTCGGCGTCTCGACCGACGCCGGCGCCCACTACGGCCCCGTCGTCACCGCCCAGCACAAGGCCCGCGTCGAGGGCTGGATCGACCAGGGCGTGAAAGACGGCGCCGAACTGGTCGTCGACGGCCGCGGCTTCTCGCTGCAGGGCCACGAGAAGGGCTATTTCATCGGCCCGTCGCTGTTCGACCACGTCACGCCCGAGATGGAATCCTACAAGGAGGAGATCTTCGGCCCCGTGCTGCAGATCGTCCGCGCCGCCAGTTTCGAGGAGGCCCTGTCGCTGCCGTCGAAGCACCAGTACGGCAACGGCGTCGCCATCTTCACCCAGAACGGCCGCGCGGCCCGCGACTTCGCCGCCCGGGTCAATGTCGGCATGGTCGGGATCAACGTCCCGATCCCGGTGCCGGTCGCTTATCATACCTTCGGCGGCTGGAAGCGGTCGTCGTTCGGCGACACCAACCAGCACGGCATGGAGGGCGTGAAGTTCTGGACCAAGGTCAAGACCGTCACCGCCCGCTGGCCCGACAGCGATCTGGAACACGCGGATTCCAGCTTCGTCATCCCGACCATGGGCTGACGCGCCCGCACGGCGGCCGGAGGCTCAGGCCTCCGGTTCGGCCGGCAGGGAGGCGAGAAATTCGGTCAGCAGGGCGTTGAACCGCTCGGGCTGATCGACGAACACCGCGTGTCCGGCGTCGGCCAGAACCTCGAAGCGCGCGCCCGGAATCCGCTCGGCCAGTTCCCGCTGCCGGGCCAGTTCGGGCGAACTGTCCGAGGCGATGATCAGGGTCGGGCGGCGTATCAGGTCCGCCGCCGGCCTGAGGTCTTCGCCGAACAGGTCGGCGATCATGATCGCCACGCCGATCGCCGGCGGAATCTTCATGGCGTCCGCCGCCAGCCGGTCCAGCCGGTCCTGCGGCTGGGGCTGCGTGATGATCGCCTCCAGGAAGCCCTGCACGTATTCGGCCTGATATTCCTGATAGATCGCCATCCGAACGAAGGTGACGGTGTTGGCCTCGGCGTTCTCGGGCGTCATGGAGCGCGCACCGCCCGCCAGCGCGGAATCGACCAGCACCAGCCCCGCCAGATGGTCGGTCCCGTACAGGGTCACATAGGCCGCGATGTCCTGAACCCCCTGCGACCAGCCCACCAGCACCGGCCGGCGCACGCCCTTGGCGGTGAGCAGGGCGTGCAGGTCGCGCGCCCGGACCTCCGGCGTGTTCCCGTAGCCGGTCTTGGTGGAATCCCCCTGGGACCGCGGATCGATGGCGATGACCCGGCGATCGCGGGCGAAATGGTCGATCTGCGTCCGCCAGACTTCGCTGCCCATGCTCCATCCCGGAACAAGAACCAGGGCCGGGGCCGCCGTCTCCTCGCCGGCCTCGACGACGTTCAGCATGACACCGGGAGCCACCTCGACGGAGTTCTGGGCCATGGCGGGACCGCCGCCATTACCAGGGCGCGCGCCAGCATCTTCAACCCCCTCAATTGAACACCCATCGCCTGCTTCTCCGGACCGGGACCGGCGAGAACAGGAACCGAGGGCGCGGGCCGCTGCAAGCGCCGACCGGCCGGCGCGGACGCGTCAGGCGCGTATCCTGTTCGAAAGCGACGTAATTCGATGGTAAGCGTTATCTGTTCGGACAGTGAAGCTGGAGCGCTCCCCCGCATGCGTCGATTTTTCGTCTGGTCAGCCCTGGCGGCCGTCATCGGCCTCGTGATCGCGATCGGCGGTTTCTGGGCCTATCAGCATTTCTACGCCCGCTTCCAGCCGGTGACGGTGCAGCGCAATCAGGCCTCGATCCAGCGGCTGCTGGACGAGTCCTCGTGGGTTTCGGCCGGCGGCGGCGGCGAGCCCCTCTACATCATCGGCTACCGCGACTCCGCCGCCATGCAACGCTACGAGATGGAGGAGGTCCCCAAACTCCGCGCCGCGGGCGTCGAGGCCCGGATCATCCTGTTCGCCCGGCCGGACCGCGAGGGGCTGGCGCAATCCACCGCCGCCGAGCGCGCCAGCGTGGCCGAGCTGTGGCTGACGCGGGACTGGACCCTGTACCAGCGCTGGACCGCGACCCCGGTGCGCAACTGGACGGCCGCGGGCATTCCCGCCGCCGACGGCAATCTGGCGCGCGGCGCGGTGGTCGAGGCCGGACGCAGCTTCGTCGCCAGCCTGGCCGAGAAGCTGAATCAGGAAGGCCTGCAGACCCGTTATCCGCTGATCATCTGGCGCGACCGCGAGGGTTTCATGAAGGCCTGCGCCTGCTCGGACTCCCGGTCGTGGACCTTCATCCGCGACGACCTCGACGCGCCGGACCGGATCGAGACCCCGGGGGTCGCTCCCGGCGATCAGGCCGCGCCCTCCACATACCCGGGCGACGGCAGTCCCGAGAGCCTGCCCTGGCCGAACGTCCCGGCGACGCCGCCCGCCGTGGACGGCGTTTCGCCGGCTCCGGCGCCGGGAACCGCTCCGATCGCTCCGCGTCCCGCGACCCCGCCCGCTCCACGCAAGGCGCCCGAGGCGAAGCAGACGGAAGACACCACCTTCTTCTGATCCGGCCTCCGAGTGGGGAACCCGGCCCATAAATCCGTGCGTCCCGCGAAGGCGAGGATGCACGGTATGTATTTCGACCTAGAGCACCCGCTTGCAGACCGCGATCAGCCGCTCCACGTCGGCCGCGTCCTGGTACAGGCCGAAGCCGAACCGGATGACGTCGTCGCGCACGTCGGTGACCACGCCCGCGTCCAGCAGCCGGCCCTTCCATCCCGCGGCCTTGTCGTGCCGGAAGGCCAGGAACCGCGCGCGGGCTCCATCGTCCGTCACCGGATTGATCAGTTCGGCCTCGCCCAGCCTGCCCGTCTCGCCGTCAGCGACCGCACCCTGGAACCGCTGCATCAACCCCCGCGCATGGGCGGCGACATCGGCCGTGCCCAGCCCCGCCCCGTCCAGCATCTCCCGCACGGCGTTGAACCGGTACAGCGGCGTCACGTCGAAGGTGGCGCCCCAGAACCGGCCGGCGTCGCCGCGGTACTGCACCCCGCCCGGCGGCCCCGCCAGATCCCCGAACTCGGCGAACCAGCCCGTGATCACCGGCCGCGGGCAGTAGCCGCCCGGCGCGTGCAGGAAACAGACCCCTTCGCCCGCCATGGCGTATTTGTATCCGCCCGCCAGATAGAAGACCCGATCCGCGACCGCAGCCAGGTCGGTCGGCGTGGCCATGAAGCCGTGATAGCCGTCGATGATCACCCACGGCCCCGCCGGGTCCGCCAGCGCGGCCAGGTCGGCGACGCCGCCGAACACCTGTCCGGTGCGAAAGAAGACCTGACTGACGATGATCAGATCGAAACCGCCGCCCACGTCTTGACCAGCTTGGGCCGCCGCCACGAACCGATCCTCGAAGGTGTCGAACGGCTCCAGCGGCACGCGGGTGATCAGGGCCTCGCCCGCCTCTTCCCAACGCTCGCCCTGACGCCGGAACGAGTGGAACTCGCCGTCGGTCGACAGGATGCGGACGGGCTTGTGCGCCACGCCGGAGAAGACGCGCAGCAGCAGGTCGTGGGTGTTGGGCGCGAAAACCACCGTGTTCGGATCGGGCAGGTTCAGCTCGCGCGCGACCTCGGCCTGGGCCCGTGGAACGACCTCGCCGAAGATCAGGTCCCATTTCCGGTCGGCGAACCGGTTGGCCTCGACCCAGGCCTGCACCTGTCCGTCGAAGCTGGCGTCGGGCCACAGATGATGGCTGTGCGCCGCGAAATGCAGCCGCTCCGGGTCCAGCGACAGCGCGCGGGAGAACAGGTCCTTGCGGCTCATGGGAAGCTCCGGCGCGGGTTCAGCAAAGACCGTGGTTAGCGGCCCCCTCCCCCGCGCTCAAGCAGCGCCCTTAAATCAGACTGCCGTGGCAGTGTTTGAACTTGCGGCCCGAGCCGCAGGGGCAGTTCGAATTGCGGGGCGTGCGTTCCCAGCCGGCCGCCAGCAGATCGACCGGCAGACGGGCGCGGTCGTCGCCGGTCAGCTGGCCTTCCGGGTTCTGGGCCAGCGGGTTGGACATCTCGTTCTCGCCGGTGCCGGGGTTCAGGTGGATTTCCTGGAACTCGGGCATCTCCATCGGGGCCGGCTGTTCGAAGCGGAATTCGACCGTCATCAGCCAGCGGGTGACGTTGTGGCGCAGCTCGTACAGCAGCGTCTCGAACAGGTTGAAGGCCTCGGTCTTGTACTCGTTCAGCGGATCGCGCTGGCCGTAGCCGCGCAGGCCGATGACGCCGCGCAGGTGGTCCAGGTGGACCAGGTGCTCGCGCCACTGCATGTCGATCATCTGCAGCAGGAACTGCTTCTCCAGGCCGCGCGTCTGGTCGGCGCCGATCTGCTCCATCCGCTCGGCGGCGCGTGCGTCCGCCGCGGCCACGACCCGCTCTTCGATCTCCTCGTTGGAGACGCCCTCCTCGGCCGCCCAGTCGTGCAGCGGCAGCTCCAGACCCAGGGTCGAACGGATCTTCTCGTCCAGCCCGTCCATGTCCCACTGCTCGGCATAGGCCTTGGGCGGCATATGCTTTTCGATCAGGTCCGAGATCACGTCGTTGCGGAATTCGCCGACCAGTTCGGACAGGTCCTCGGAGTCCATGAACTCCTGACGCTGCTCGAACACGGCCTTGCGCTGGTCGTTCACGACGTCGTCGTACTTCAGCAGGTTCTTGCGGATGTCGTAGTTGCGGGTCTCGACCCGCTTCTGGGCGGTCTCGACGGCGCGGTTCAGCCATGGGTGCGAGATGGCCTCGCCCTCGGCCACGCCGAAGCTGCGCATGATGGCGTCCAGACGGTCGCCGGCGAAGATGCGCAGCAGGTCGTCCTCGCAGGACAGGAAGAATTTCGACGTGCCCGGGTCGCCCTGACGGCCGGTCCGGCCGCGCAGCTGATTGTCGATACGGCGGCTTTCGTGGCGCTCGGTGCCGAGCACGAACAGACCGCCGGCGGCCAGCGACTTCTGCTTCTGCACGGCGATATCGGCCTTCAGACGGGCCTCTTCCGCGGCCTCCATCTCCGGCGTGATCTCGACCGCCATGTTGCGGTTTTCCTGGCGCCACTTCTGCAGCCGCATTTCCAGGTTGCCGCCAAGCTGGATGTCGGTGCCGCGGCCGGCCATGTTGGTGGCGATGGTCACCACGCCCGGCAGGCCGGCGTCGGCGACGATATAGGCTTCCTGCTCGTGCTGGCGGGCGTTCAGCACGCTGTGCGGAATGCCCTTGCCGCGCTTGACCTCGATGTCGAAGTCCTCGTCCTTGAGGGCGGCGTAGGCCTTCTTGGCCTCGCGGCGGACCTTCTCGTCCTCGCTGACCACCATTTCCATCAGATGGGCGTGCTGCGGCTTCAGCGTCTTGAGCGTGACCTCGTACTCGTGGGTCTTCAGCAGCTCGGACAGGGTCTCGGACTTCTCGATCGAGACGGTGCCGACCAGGATCGGCTGACCCTTGACGTGGCATTCGGCGATCAGGGCGGCGATGGCCAGGTTCTTCTCGGCCTCGGTGCGGAAGATCTCGTCATCGTGGTCGATGCGTTTGACGGGCCGGTTGGTCGGCACCTCCAGCACGTCCATCTTGTAGATGTCGAGGAACTCCTGCGCCTCGGTCGCCGCCGTGCCGGTCATGCCGGACAGCTTCTCGTAGAGGCGGAAATAGTTCTGGATCGTGACCGAGGCCAGGGTCTGGTTTTCAGGCATGATCTTCACGCCCTCCTTGGCCTCGATGGCTTGGTGCAGGCCTTCGGACAGGCGGCGCCCGGTCATCATCCGGCCCGTGAACTCATCGATCAGCATGACCTCGCCGGCCTTGATGATGTAGTCCTTGTCCTTTTGATACAGGGTGTTGGCGCGCAGGGCCTGGTTGATGTGGTGCACCAGGGTGATGTTGGCGGCGTCGTACAGACCCGTGGTGTCGGGCGCGAACAGCTCGCGCTCCTCCATGATCTGTTCGATCTTCTCGGAACCCTCCTCGGTCAGCAGCGCCTGACGCTGCTTCTCGTCGAGGTCGAAGGTGGTCTTGTCCTGGATCAGTTCCTTGATGATGCCGTCGACGATCAGATACAGGTCCGACCGGTCCTCGGTCGGGCCTGAGATGATCAGCGGCGTGCGCGCCTCGTCGATCAGGATGGAGTCGACCTCGTCGACGATGGCGAAATGGTGCGGCCGTTGCACCATCTCCTTGCGGTCATAGACCAGGTTGTCGCGCAGATAGTCGAAGCCGAATTCGTTGTTGGTGCCGTAGGTGATGTCGGCCGCATAGGCCGCCTGGCGCTGGCCCGACGACAGGCCGTTGACGATGACGCCGACCTCCATGCCGAGGAAGCGGTAGACGCGTCCCATCCATTCGGCGTCGCGCCGCGCCAGATAGTCGTTGACGGTGATGACGTGCACGCCCTTGCCGGACAGGGCGTTCAGATACACGGCCGCCACGGCGACCAGGGTCTTGCCCTCGCCGGTGCGCATCTCGGCGATGCCGCCGTCGTGCAGGATCATGCCGCCGGCCAGCTGGACGTCGTACTGACGCTGGCCGAGGACCCGCTTGGACGCCTCGCGGGCGACCGCGAAGGCCTCGTTCATGATCTTGTCGAGGGTCTCGCCCGCCGCCAGCCGATCGCGGAAGGCGTCTGTCATCATCCGCAGCTCGTCGTCCGACAGGGCGGCGAACTTGTCCTCCAGCGCGTTGATCTTCTGGACCCGGCCCATGAAGTCCTTGACCTTGCGGTCGTTGGAGGAGCCGAAAATCTTCTTGGCGATGCCGAGCATGGATGATCCGAAGGCGGGCGAGCGACAGGGGCTCTGGTACTGGAAGGTCTCGAAGGAGCGGCGGCGACTTCGCCCGGAGGTTCCCGGCGTCGTCGGCCCGGCGCCCTGCTACACAGGCGCGCGCGAGGGCCGCGCGAACGTTCGAAAACCCCTCGACTTGGGCGCAGGCGGGACTTAAGCACCGACCTTATCCCTGTCAACGCGAGGGCCTCTCCCGCCCCGTGACGGAGCGCGCCCCCGATGAGGCTTTCCACCCCCTTCGCACCGGTCCTGATCGCCGCCTGTCTGGCGCTTTCGCTGGGCGTGGCGTCCTGCGGCCGGGGCGCCGGCTCCGACCGTCCGCCCGAGCCGGGCGACCGGGCCGTGGCGAAGGTCCAGGATCAGACCATCTGGGCCTCCGACGTCAAGCGCGAGGCGGTGGCTCAAGGTCTGGTGGGAGAGGGCGAGCCGCTGGACGTCACCTCGGACCTGTTCCGCCGCGTGCTGGACGAGGTCATCGACCAGAAGCTGCTGGCCGCCGAGGCCGACCGCCGCGGTCTGGACAACTCGGCCCTGGCCCAGCGCCGGCTCGAGGCGACCCGCGAACGCATCCTGGGCGACATGCTGGTCGAAACCGTCGTCAACGGCACGATTTCGGACCGCGCGGTCGAGACCATCTATCAGGAGCAGGTCCGGCTGGCGCAGACCTCTGAGGAGATCCGCGTGCGCCTGATCCTGTCGCGAACCCGGCCCGAGGCCGACGCGGTCATCGGCATACTGGCGCAGGGCGCGGCCTTCGAGGCCGTGGCCGCCGAAAGCTCGATCGACGACGCCACCCGCTATTCCGGCGGAGACCTGGGCTACCGGACGCTGGACGTCATGCCCGAAGCCTACGCCAACGCCCTGCGCGACAAGCCCGCCGGCTCGACCGTCGGCCCGTTCCAGACCGAGGGCGGCTGGGCCGTGCTGCGGGTCGAGGACCGTCGCCGCGAAACGCCGCCGACCCTGGAGCAGGCCCGGCCGCAGATCGTGCGCTATCTGACCTATGAGGGCGTGCGCCAACTGCTGGAACAGCTGCGCGGCAAGGCGAAGGTGGACATCCTGCTCGAGGGCGACGCCGCCGGCTCGCAGGAACCGGCCTCGGCCCCGCGGTCGTCGGCCGCCACGCCGGCCCCGGCCGCTCCGACTCCCGCCGCCGCCGCTCCCGTCGCGGCGAAAAAGTCGTGAACCGCCCGCCCGAGGGCCGCGCCTCGACCGGCCAGAAGTTCGAACAGGCGCTGGAAAAGGCCCTGGATCCGCTGGCCACGGCCCTGAAACGCGCCACCACCTCGACGCCGAAACCGGCGGCGCCCGCCGCGCCCGGCAAGCCCGGTCTCGAAATATCGCCGCTGGCCGTGCCCTTCCCGACCATTCCGCCCATCGGCGGGGTCGAGATCGCCACCGCCCGCGCCGGCTTCTACAAGCACGAGCGTGACGACCTGGTGGTGTTCCGTTTCGCCCGCGGGACCACCTGCGCCGGCGTCTTCACCCGGCACAAGATCGGCTCGGCGCCGGTCGACTGGTGCAAGCGGCAGCTGGACGGAACCGGGGGCGGCGCCGACGTCCGCGGCCTGGTCGTCAACGCCGGCTGCGCCAATGCCTTCACCGGAAAGGCCGGGGCCGACGCCGCCCGGCGCACCGCCTCCGAACTGGCCAAACGCTTCGGCTGCCGCCAGCGCGACGTGATGCTGGCCTCGACCGGGGTGATCGGGGTGGTGCTGGACGACCGCAAGATCACCGCCCGTCTGAACGACATCGAGACGGCCCTTGATGCGGACACTCACCCGACCGAGCAATGGGCGCGCGCGGGTCAGGGCATCATGACCACCGACACCTTCCCCAAGGGCGCATACGCCGAGTGCAGAATCGAGGGCCACACGGTCCGCATCGCCGGCATCGCCAAGGGCTCGGGGATGATCGCCCCCGACATGGCCACCATGCTGGGCTTCATCGTCACCGACGCGGCCATCGCTCCGCCGGTGCTGCGCGCCCTGCTGGGCCTGCACGTTCGCACCACCTTCAACAGCGTCACCGTCGACGGCGACACCTCGACCAACGACACCTGCCTGCTGTTCGCCACGGGCGCGAGCGGAGCGCCGCGCATCGGCCGGGTCGGCGACCGGAGGCTGAAGGAATTCTCGGCCGCGCTGGACAAGGTCATGCTGAACCTCGCCCACCAGCTGGTCCGCGACGGCGAGGGCGCGACCAAATTCGTCCGCGTCACGGTGGAGGGCGCGGCCTCGCCCGCCTCGGCCCGCAAACTGGCCAAGTCGATCGCCGACAGCCCCCTGGTCAAGACCGCCCTCGCCGGCGAGGACGCCAACTGGGGCCGGGTCGTCATGGCCGTCGGCAAGACCGAGGAGCCGGTCGACCGCGACCGTCTGGCCATCCGCTTCGGCCCCCATGTCGCCGCCGTCGACGGCGCTCCGTCGCCGACCTACGACGAGGCGAAGATGAGCGCCTATATGAAGAACGCCGAGATCGACATCACCGTCGACGTCGGCTCGGGCCGCGCCTCGGCCACCGTCTGGACCTGCGACCTGACCAAACGCTACGTCGAGATCAACGGCGATTATCGCTCGTGAGCGAGGGGCTTCCCACCATCCTCGTCGTCGCCGTGGCCCTGATCGACGCCGACGGCCGGGTGCTGATCGCCCAGCGGCCCGAGGGCAAACAGCTGGCAGGCCTGTGGGAATTCCCCGGCGGCAAGGTCGAGCCCGGCGAACGGCCCGAGGCGGCGCTGATCCGCGAACTGAAGGAAGAACTGGGCATCGACGTGAACGAGGCCTGCCTGGCCCCGTTCGTGTTTACCAGCCACGCTTACGATTCATTTCACCTCTTGATGCCACTGTGGCTATGCCGACGCTGGTCGGGGGTGGTTCAGAACCGCGAGCACGCGGCGCTGAAATGGGTGAGACCGAACCAGCTTTCGGACTGGCCCATGCCTCCGGCCGACGAACCCCTGGTCGCCTGGCTGCGCGACCTGCTCTAGCCGCCGAAAAGGAGGGGGCCGATGCTGCGACGCTTCCTTTCCCGCCTCGCGCGCGACGAGAACGGGGCCACGGCCATCGAATACGGCATGATCCTGGCCCTGATGTTCCTCGTCATCCTCGGCGCCCTGCAGGCGTTCGGCGCGACGGGCAGCGGCGTCTTCAACGGGGCCATGGACAAGCTACGGGCGGCGATGGGCGGCTAGTCGTCCTGATCTTCGCCCGTCTGCTCCCTGACCCCCAGCGCATCTGCCAGCCGCATTTTCGCCGAGCCGCGCGGCAGCGGCTTCTGCTGGCTTTCGTGCGGAGCCCAGCCGGCCAGATGGACGATCTCGAAGGTCGCGGGGATCCGTCCGTCCGCCTCCCCGAACCGCTCGGCGTACAGTTCCGCCGCCCGGCCCGCGATGCCGCGCGTCAGCGGTCGTAGCGGCCCCGCCAATACGTTTGTCTCGCCCATGGCCCGCAGATCCCGCACCAGCGCCAGCATGTCCGGATAGCGCACCGTCACCCGGTCCACGTCCGCCACCGGCAGGGCGAAACCCGCCCGCTGCAGCAGGGCCGCCCCGTCGAAGCCGTCGGCGAAGGGCGACACCCGCGCCTGGGCTCCGCCGCGCGCCTCCAGCTCGGCCTCGGTCAGCACCGCGCGCAGTTCCTTCAGCGTCCCGGCGCCCAGCAGCGTCCCCAGGAACAGCCCGTCCGGCTTCAGCGCCCGGCGTATCTGGACCAGGGCGCCGGGCAGGTCATTGGCCCAGTGCAGGCTCATCAGCGAGACGATCAGGTCCTGCGACTGGTCGGCCACGCCCGGCGGCGCGGTCCCGGGACCCGCCCGGTGCGCCCGGTCGCCGATCGTGACGACGGGTCCGACCCGTCCCTCGGCCACGCTGCCCTTCAGCGCCTCGGCAAAGGCGCCGGGGTGGGCAGACAGGTCCAGCACATTCGGCCAGTCGCGCAGCAGGGCTTCCAGACTGCCCACGGCGTTGTCGGCGGCGCGGGCGTGCAGGAAATCGGCGCGACCGATCGTCCGCTCACTGCGCGCAAGCCTTGCCGTACGGCGCGGAACATCGAAGATGACAGGAGGAAGGGAGGAGGCGCTCATGAACCTGCAGGATGGGGGCTGGCGCGACCGATTGAAAGCGGGCGGCCAGAAGATCACGCGCGGCGCGCGGTCGCTGGGCCGCGGCCTGACCGACCTGCTGCTGCCGCCCCTGGCCTGGGACAGCCCCGAGGCCGCGGCTTCGGCCGGCCTGACCCCCGAGGCCTGGAGCCGCGTCGTCTTCCTCGAGGACCCCGTCTGCGAGGGCTGCGGCGCCGGGTTCGACATGGACGGCGGCCCGTTCGCATCGCCGCGCTGCGCCGCCTGCGTGGCCCAGCCCTACGCCTTCGATCGGGCCAGGGCCGCCTGCGTCTATGACGCCGCCTCCCGCGGCCTGATCCTGCAGTTCAAGCACGGCGACCACCAGCCGTTCGCCCCCCTGTTCGCCCGCTGGGTCAGCCGTTCGGCGGCCCCGCTGCTGGCCGAGGCGGACGCCGTCGCCCCCGTGCCCCTTCACCGCCTGCGCCTGCTGTCGCGCCGCTTCAACCAGGCCGCCGAGATCGCCCGGCCGCTGGCCCGCCACGCCGGCCTCGACTATCTGCCCGACGCCCTGATCCGCCAGACCCACACCGCCAGCCAGGGCGGAAAGTCCGCGCGCGGCCGACGCCTGAATGTCGGCAAGGCCTTCACTGTCCCGGCGGAGGGTCGCCGCCGGGTCCGGGGCCGCCGCATCCTTCTGGTCGATGACGTGTTGACCACGGGCGCGACCGCCGAGGCCTGCGCCCGCGCCCTGCTGGACGCCGGCGCGCGCGCCGTGGACCTCGCGGTCGTCGCCCGGGTGCGAACCGCCCGTGAAATGCCTACATAGCCCGGACGGATTTTCAGGAGACTCTTTTGGCCGACGTCGTCATCTACACCAAGCCCGGTTGCGGCTACTGCCACGCCGCCAAGGCCCTGCTGAACAAGAAGGGGGCCGACTTCACCGAGATCGTGGCCTCCAGCGACCCCGCCAGGAAGCAGGAGATGATCCAGCGGTCGAAAGGACGCATGACCTTCCCGCAGATCTTCATCGACGGAAAACATATCGGCGGCTCCGACGAGCTGCACGCGCTTGACCGGAAAGGCGCGCTGGACGCATTGCTGGAGGCCTGATGGCCACGCTTCCGATCGCCCTGATCCAGACCCGCACCCCGGCCACGCCCGCGGCGGCCTTCGCCCATGTCGAGCCGCTGATCCGCGAGGCGGCGGCGGGCGGGGCCAGGCTGATCCTGACGCCGGAAGCGACCAATTTCATGATCCGCGACAAGGATCGCCGCGAGGCCGCCCTGACCACCCAGGACCGGGACGAAGCGGTGACCGCCCTGCGCGATCTGGCCCGGGAGCTCGGCGTCTGGCTGCTGATCGGCTCGGCCATCGTCCGCTCGGGCCATGAGGGCGACGACCGCGCCGCCAACCGGTCCCTGCTGATCGACGACCAGGGCGGGATCGTCACGACCTACGACAAGCTGCACGTCTTCGACGTCGACCTGCCGACCGGGGAACGCTGGCGGGAGAGCGCCACGGTGCGGCCCGGGAGCGAGGCCGTTGTCGCCGACACGCCCTGGGGCAAGCTCGGCCTGACCATCTGCTACGACATCCGCTTCCCGCATCTGTATCGCGCCCTGGCGAAGGCCGGGGCGGTGATGATCGCCGTGCCCGCCGCCTTCACCGTGCCGACGGGCGAGGCCCATTGGGAAACGATGCTGCGGGCCCGCGCCATCGAGACCGGCTGCTGGATCCTGGCGCCCGCACAGGCCGGAACCCACGACGACGGCCGCCGCACCTGGGGCCGTTCCACCGTCGTCGCGCCATGGGGCGAGGTGGCGGCGAAGCTGGATCACGACACGCCAGGCGTGCTGTTCGCGACGCTGGATTTCGACGCCGTCGCCCGCGCCCGCGCCGCCATCCCCCAGCTGACCCACGACCGCGAATTCGCGGGGCCGGAATGATCCGCTACGCCCTTCAGTGCGAACACGATCACGGCTTCGAGGCCTGGTTCAGCGCCTCGGCCGACTATGACGACCAGGTCGCCCGCGCCCTGGTCGAATGCCCGTTGTGCGGCTCGCACGCGGTCTCCAAACAGATCATGGCCCCCGCCGTCTCCGGCACGAGGAAGCGCGAAGCGACGCCCGATCTGGCGAAGATGCAGACCCTGGTGATGCAGGCGGCCCGCGAGGCGCACAGCCATGTCGAGCGGAATTTCGACTATGTCGGCGACGCCTTCGCCCGCGAGGCCCGCGACATCCACGAGGGCCGCTCCGAAAAGCGCGAGATCTACGGCGAAGCCACCCCTGCCGAGGTGAGAAAGCTCAAGGAGGACGGCGTCCCGTGCGCGCGCCTGCCGCCGCTGCCGCCCACACCGGACAAGCTGAACTGATGCCTCTGGACTGGCGGGCGATGACGGCGGCCGATCTGGACGCCGTCGCCCACATCGCGGCGATCGGCTTTCCGGACCATTTCGAGGGCCGGGACTGTTTCGGGAACCGGCTGGCGCTGAATCCGTCCGGCTGCTTCGTCCTCGCCGAGGCGAACGGCGAACCGCGCGGCTATATGGTCGCCTGGCCGTGGCGGGCCGGGGCGGCGCCGGCGTTGAACACCCTGATCGAGGCCATCCCGGCGGAGGCCTCGGTCATGTATCTGCACGACCTGGCCCTGCACCCCGAGGTCCGGGGCAGCGGCTGGTCACGTGACGTCGTCGAGCGTCTGGCCCGTCAGGCCCGCGACGCCGGCTGGCCGGCGCTGACCCTCGTCGCCGTCAACGACGCCGCGCCCTTCTGGGAAAGGCGCGGCTTCGCCGTGGTCGACAGTCCCGCCATGACGACCAGACTGGCCAGCTACGGGCCGGGCGCCCGCTACATGGTCCGGGACCTGACGGCCTAGCTGCGGGTCCAGCCCTTGGCGGCCATGCACTCGCGGAAGGCTTCGCTGCGCTGGCCGTGGCCGGTCGAGGCCCGGCAGGCGTCACGGGCGGCGTCGAACGGCTGGGCGTTCTCGCCGTGCCATCCGAAATCGTCGCCGTCGGTGGCGTCGATCACGGTGACGCAGGCCGAGGTCATCAGGGCGGCGGACAGGGCGGAAAGGATCAGAAGGCGTTTCATCAGGAGGCTCCGTTTCGGGGATGATCCCTCATCCCACCGTGAAGCTTCGCCTGTCCCGTTACATCCCTGCAAGGTGGATGAATTCGCCGTAAGCCTGCGACATCAGTCCCGGGTGGCGATCATCATGTAATTTATCCCCGCGTCGCTGCTCTCGCTCCAGCGATCCGTGAACGGATCATAGGCGAGACCAAAGGGTCCGGTCACAGCCACCGGCTCCTGTGACAGCATCAGCCGGATCTCGTCGGGCTTCAGGAACTGGTTCCAGTCGTGCGTCCCGGCCGGGACCCAGCGCAGGACGTACTCCGCCGCGATCTTGCCGAGCGCCAGCGATTTCAGCGTCCGGTTCAGGGTCGCCACGACCATCATCCCGCCCGGCTTCACCAGCCGCGAACAGGCGCGGACGAAGGCCTCGGGATCGGCGACATGCTCGATCACCTCCATGGTCAGGACCACGTCGAACGGCCCCGCCCCTTCCGCCTCCATCTGCTCCACGGTCGCGGCGCGCCAGGCGATGTCCAGCCCCTGCTGCTCCGCGTGCGCCCGGGCCGTGCCGATGTTCTCGGCCGAGGCGTCGATGGCGGTGACCTCGAACCCCATCCGCCGCATCGGCTCGGCGATCAGCCCCCCGCCACAGCCGACGTCCAGCAGGGTCAGGCCCGCGAACGGCGCCCGGGTCCTCGCGTCGCGTCCGAACCGCTCCGCCGCCCGGTCGCGGACGAAGGCCAGCCGCGCCGGATTGAATTTGTGCAGCGGCGCGAAGGGCCCGCGCGCGTCCCACCATTCCGCCGCCTGGGCCGAAAAGCGCGCCACGTCGGCGGGATCGATCGACGGCCCCTCGGCCTGATCGTTGAATTCCGGGCGGCTTTGGGGTTTGCGCGCCGATACCGTGCCGTTAGAAGCGACCATGAGCCGAGGGATGAACCCGCGCGGCCTTCCACGCAAGATGGGGCGATCCGCCACGATGACGCGGCCAGATACGACGCGACTGGTGATGAAGTTCGGCGGCACCTCCATGGGCGACCTCGAGCGCATCCGCCGCGCCGCCCGCATCGTCGCCGCCGAGGCCGCCGCCGGCAAACAGGTCGCCGTCGTCGTCTCCGCCATGGCCGGCAAGACCAATGAGCTGGTCGCCTGGACCGACGGCGCCGGCCGGCCAGGCCAGGGGATCGAACCGTCGGACGACGAATACGACGTCGTCGTCGCCTCGGGCGAACAGGTGACGGCAGGCCTGCTGGCCCTGACCCTGCGCAACATGGGCCTCAACGCCCGCACCTGGATGGGCTGGCAGATTCCCATCCTGACCGACGACGCCCACGGCCGCGCCCGCATCGAGGATGTTCCCGGCGATGTGCTCGGCGCCGCCATGGACAAGGGCGAGATCGCGGTCGTCCCGGGTTTCCAGGGCGTCAGCCGCTCGGGCCGGATCACCACCCTGGGCCGCGGCGGCTCGGACACCTCGGCGGTGGCGGTGGCCGCGGCGCTCAACTGCCCGTGCGACATCTATACGGACGTCGACGGCGTCTACACCACCGACCCCCGCATCGAGAGCCGCGCCCGCCGCCTTGAGAAGATCTCCTACGAGGAGATGCTGGAGATGGCCTCGCTGGGGGCCAAGGTGCTGCAGACGCGCTCGGTCGAACTGGCCATGGCCAAACAGGTGCCGCTGCGTGTGCTATCGAGCTTCATCGAACCCGACGAGAACGGGGCCTTGCCCGCAAACGCCGGCACCCTGATCTGCGACGAGGAGGAAATCGTGGAAAAACGCATCGTGTCCGGCGTCACCATGAGCCGCGACGAAGCCCGCATCACCCTGCTGGGCCTGTCCGACCGGGTCGAGGCCCCCGCCGACGTCTTCACCCGCCTGGCCGAGGCCAACGTCAACGTCGACATGATCGTCCAGTCGCAGGCGCGCAGCGAGGGGGCGGTCAATCTGACCTTCACCACCGGCCGCAGGGACGCCGCCCGCGCCGCCGAACTGATGCGCGCGGCGCAAGCCGAGATCGGTTTCGAGGAGCTGCGCGTCGACGAGGACGTGGCCAAGGTGTCGGTCGTCGGCGTCGGCATGCGCAGCCATGCGGGCGTCGCCCAGACCATGTTCCGGGCCCTCGCCGACAAGGGCGTGAAGTTCCAGGCCATCTCGACCTCCGAGATCAAGATCAGCGTGCTGATCGATGCGGCCTATGCGGAACTCGCCGTTCGTGCGCTTCATTCGGCCTACGGACTGGAAGCGGTCTAGGAAACAAGCTCTACGGCGCCCATCTGGAGCGCTGACGTATCGGAGGGGCCATGCCGGTTGGCGGATTGACGACGAGGGGGCCGCGCAACCTCCTTCGCCAGATCCGCGAGGCCATGGCCGGAGCGGCTCCGGCGCAGGAGCGGCTGGACATGGTCGTGCGCATCATCGCCCGGTCGATGGTCGCCGAGGTCTGCTCCATCTATCTGCGCCGCGCCTCGGGCGAGCTGGAACTGTTCGCCACCCAGGGCCTGAACCCCGAGGCCGTGCACAAGACCCGGCTGCATCCCGGCGAGGGTCTGGTCGGCGAGGTGGCCCGCAGCGCGGCCCCCATCAGCCTGTCGGACGCCCCGTCCCATCCCAGCTTCGCCTACCGCCCGGAAACCGGCGAGGATCCGTATCACGCCTTCCTCGGCGCCCCCCTGCTGCGCGGCGGCCGGGCCATCGGCGTGCTGGTCGTCCAGAACCGCTCCGAGCGGCGCTATGACGACGAGGAAGTCGAGGACATCCAGACCATCGCCATGGTCCTGGCCGAGACCGTGGCCTCGGGCGAACTGCTGGCCCAGGACGAGCTACGCGACATCGAGGTGGCGCCGCACCGGCCCGAACGCCTCAAGGGCCAGCGCTTCGCCGAGGGCCTGGCCTATGGCCACGTCATCCTGCACGAGGCGCCGGTGCCGCCGGAAAACCTGCTGGCCGAGAACCAGCAGGTCGAGGAAATCCGCCTGCGCGAGGCCCTGATCGGGCTGAAGGCCAATATCGATTCCATCCTCGACGGCGGCGGCCAGGGCAAGCTGGCCGGCCAGTCGTTCGAGGTGCTGGAAACCTACCGCATGTTCGCCGACGACCGGGGGTGGAACCGGTCGCTGGAGGAGGCCGTCCGCACCGGCCTGACCGCCGAGGCCGCCGTCGACCGCGTCCGCAACGAACACCGCGCCCGCTTCGCCCAGGCCCGCGATCCCTACATCAAGGAACGGCTGCACGACTTCGAGGATCTGGCCAACCGCCTGCTGCGCGTGCTGGCCGGTGACAAGCCTGGCGAGCGCGACCTGCCCGACGACGCCATTCTGGTGGCCCGCAACCTCGGCCCGGCCGATCTGCTGGAATATCCGCGTCACAAGCTGAGGGGGCTGCTGCTCGAGGAGGGCTCGGCCGCCAGCCACGCCGCCATCGTCGCCCGCGCCCTGCAGATCCCCTGCGTCGGCCGCATCATGGGCCTGCGCGACCGGCTGTCCGAGGGCGACCTCGTCATCGTCGACGGCGAGAGCGGCGAGACCTATCTGCGCCCCCGGCCCGACATGCTGGCCGCGGTCCAGTCCCGCATGCTGGTGCGCAGCGAGCGCCAGGCCGAGTTCACCAAGCTGCGCGACGTGCCCGCCGTGACCCGCGACGGGACCCGCATCACCCTTCTGACCAACGCCGGCCTCGCCGTGGATCTGGAAAACCTCGACGCCACCGGGGCCGAGGGCATCGGCCTGTTCCGCACCGAATTCCAGTTCATGGTGTCGGAAGAGCTGCCCCGGCTGAACAGCCAGACGGCCCTGTACAAGCTGGTGCTGGATACCGCCGGCGACCGGCCGGTCACCTTCCGCACCCTCGACATCGGCGGCGACAAGGTCCTGCCCTATCTGGAGACCGAGCGGGAGGAGAATCCGGCCCTCGGCCGCCGCGCCATCCGCCTTGGGCTCGACCGGCCCGGCCTGCTGCGGCTGCAGCTGCGCGCCCTGCTGGCCGCCGCCGCCGGCCGCGAGCTGCGGGTCATGTTCCCGATGATCGCCACCGTCGACGAGTTCCGCGCCGCCCGCGAGCTGGTCGACGTCGAATGCGCCTGGGCCAGGCGCCGGGGGCGGGCCCTGCCGGCCCTGCTGCGGGTCGGGGCCATGATCGAATGCCCCAGTCTGCTGTGGCACCTGGACGCCCTGCTGCCGCTGACGGACTTCGTCTCGGTCGGCTCCAACGACCTGTTCCAGTACATGTTCGCCGCGGATCGCACGAACCCGCTGGTGTCCGAACGCTACGACCCGCTGTCGCCCCCCGCGCTGCGGGCGCTGGCCGAGATCCAGAAGAAATGCGCCGACACCGGCACCCCCGTCTCGGTGTGCGGCGAACTGGCCGGCAAGCCGCTGGAGGCCTTCGCCCTGCTCACGCTGGGTTATACCCGGCTGTCGGCTCCCGCCGGGGGCGTCGGGCCGGTCAAACGGATGATCCTGTCGGCCGACCTGACCGCCGCGCGGCGAAGCATGACCAACCTGCTCGGCTCATCCGCCGGATCGATCCGGGGCGAGCTGGAATCCCTGGCCCGAAAGTTGAACGTCACGATCTGATCGTCCCGCGCCAGAACTGGCCGGTACGCCTAATAAATCGTTGATCGGTCAGCCCTAATGAGTTATCCACAAGCCGGAACCGGGTGGTCTGCGGGGGCAGGCCCGAACTGTCATCCCGATATGATACAGGCCCCGGGTTCGAGTACGGCGCCGCATGGGGACACCCCCTGCGAGCCGAGTGTGGGGTCAGACGCCATGGCGCTGGATATGGGGAACGGGTCCGACGAATTCCGGGCCAATCCCGAATGGAAGGACGTCGCTCCCTCCATCACGGACGCGCCGACGCTCGGCGACGGCCTCCGCGTGGCCCGCGAGCAGTCGGGCCGGTCGCTGGCCGAACTGTCCGCGGTGACCCGCGTTCCCGCCCGCTATCTGACGGCGCTGGAACAGGACGACTTCTCGACCCTGCCCAACCGCGTCTTCTCCATCGGCTATGTCCGCGCCTACGCCGACGCCCTCGGCCTCGACGAGCAACTGGCCGTCGAACGGTTCAAGCGCGAGACCCCCGACCCCTCGGTGCCCCTTCAGGCGCCGGTCGGCGTCGCCTTCGAGGAGGTTCGCCGCTATTCTCCGCGCGTGATCGCCGCCGGCCTGGCCCTCGTGCTCGCCGTGGTGGGCTGGAACGTCTTCCAGCGCGTCAGCCTGATGCGCGCGCCCCAGCCGTTCGACATCGCCTCCGTGCCGGAAAGCTGGACCCTGGGCGCCGTCCCGGGTCAGTCCCTGCGGCTGTCGGCCCCGCAGCCGGCCCCGCCCGACCAGACCATTCCCGCCCTCTATGTCACCCCCGGTCTCGAGGCCGAGCTGACGGGCGTGGACCCGGCCTCGCCCGAGGGCCTCGCCGCGGCCGCGTCATCCAACTCGCCGGTCCAGCGCGCCTTCAACCCCCGCGGCGCCATCTACGGCGCCCCGGCCAGCGCCTCCCAGGTGGTGATCCAGGCTCGCAAGGCCGCCAGCCTGGTGGTCCGCATGGCCGACGGCCGGGTGCTGTTCGCGCGGCAATTGGCCGCCGGCGACGCCTGGCGCGCGCCCGCCGGCGTGGTCGCCGTGGTCGACGCCTCCTCGGATTTCGCGGACTTCGACGTCTATCTGAATGGCGAGCACGGCGGCACGCTGACCGCCGAACAGACGCCGCTCAGCCAGTTGAACACGCGGGCCCAGGCCCTGGCCCGTCAGACGGCTGCCGAGGTCGCCGCCCGCGCCCGGGCCGCCCAGGCCGAGGCCCAGACGCGGGCCGCGAGCGTCCAGTCGGCCATGGTCGTCGCTGCCGGGGGCTGATCGCGACAGCGCATGTCGTGGCCTTGCCGCAATCGAAAGCCTATGTTGCGCCGTCATGAGCGCTGACCATTCGCATATCCGTCCCTGGCGTCACATCGAGCGCCGCAAGAGCCGCCAGATCATGGTCGGCTCCGTGCCCGTGGGCGGCGACGCGCCGATCAGCGTCCAGTCCATGACCAACACGCCGACCTCGGACGCGGCGGCCACCATCGACCAGATCCGCCAGCTGGAAGAGGCCGGGGCCGACATCGTCCGGGTCTCCTGCCCCGACGAGGAGTCCACCGCCGCCTTCCGCCAGATCGCCCGCGAGGCCCGCGTCCCGCTCGTCGCCGACATCCATTTCCACTACAAGCGCGGCATCGAGGCGGCCCGGGCCGGCGCCGCCTGCCTGCGCATCAATCCCGGCAACATCGGCTCGCCCGACCGGGTGCGCGAGGTCATCCAGGCCGCCAAGGACCACGGCTGCTCCATGCGCATCGGCGTCAACGCCGGTTCGCTGGAGCGCGAACTGCTCGAGAAATACGGCGAGCCCTGCCCCGAGGCCATGGTCGAGAGCGCCCTGAACCACGCCCGCATCCTGCAGGACCACGACTTCCACGAATTCAAGATTTCGGTGAAGGCGTCCGACCCCTTCCTCACCGTCGCCGCCTACCAGCAGCTGGCCGAGGCCATCGACTGCCCGCTGCACCTCGGCGTCACCGAGGCGGGCCCGCTGCGCTCGGGCACCATCAAGTCGGCCATCGGCATGGGGAACATGCTATGGGCCGGCATCGGCGACACCATCCGCGTCTCCCTCGCCGCCGATCCGGTGGAAGAGATCAAGGTCGGTTTCGACATCCTCAAGTCGCTGGGCCTGCGCCACCGGGGCGTCAACATCATCGCCTGCCCGTCCTGCGCGCGGCAGGGTTTCAACGTCATCGAGACGGTCGGCATACTGGAAGAGAAACTGGCCCATGTGACCACCCCCATGTCGCTGTCGATCATCGGCTGCGTCGTCAACGGCCCGGGCGAAGCTCTGTACACGGACGTTGGCTTCACCGGCGGCGGCAAGGGCGCCGGCATGGTCTATCTGAACGGCAGGATGGCCCACAAACAGGCCAATGAGGGGATGATCGACCAGATCGTCCACCTCGTCGAACAGAAGGCCGCCGAGCTGGACGCCGCGCGGGCGGTTGAAGCCACGCCGCTGGTCGCCGCGGAGTAGCAACCGGTTGCGGCTGTGCGGCACGAGGCGCATATTCCGCCCATGCCCGCCGCCCCGTCCCCTATCGAATCCGGGTTCGCCTCGACCGAGGAGGCCGAAGCCTATGACGCCTGGTTCCGGGCGAAGGTCGAGCGATCACTGGCCGATCCTCGCCCGCCGATTCCGCATGAGCAGGTCATGGCTGAAATGAAAGCTCTCATCGACAGCTACCGGAAATAGTCTTGCTGGGCGTCACGTGGGCCGAGGATGCACGATCCGACCTGCGCGCTATTCTCGCCTATATCGCCGAGCGAAATCCCGACGCATCCGAGACCCTGAGAGACCATCTCGAGCCCTCCGCTGAGCGACTTGCCCGGTTTCCGTTGGCATGGCGAGCCGGCCGCAGATCCGGCACGCGGGAATGGTCGTTCATCCCAACTACATTCTGGTCTATCGCGTGGAAGGGAAGCTGGTGCGGATCGTGAACGTCCTGCACACCAGCCAGAAATACCCATGACCCGCTTCCCGGACAGGCGACAAGCGAAATGAAACTCTACATCACCGTCCCGTCGCCCTTCGCCCGCAAATGCCGCATCGTGGCGCGTGAAAAGGGCCTGATCGACCGGATCGAGGAGATCGCGGTCGATCCCTACGCCAATGCGCCCGAG
This sequence comes from Brevundimonas sp., assembly GCF_029946145.1. GTDB lineage: Bacteria > Pseudomonadota > Alphaproteobacteria > Caulobacterales > Caulobacteraceae > Brevundimonas. Next base: position 90,341 of record NZ_JAQSDY010000022.1, on the reverse strand, counting down.
TTGCTGGCGGCCAACCCGATCGTCCAGGTCCCGACCCTGATCGCGGAGGACGGCCTGCCGATCAGCGACAGCCCGGTGATCTGCGAATACCTCGACGCCCTCGGTTCGGGACCGCGCCTGCTGCCGGCCGAGGGCGCCGAACGTCTCGCCGTCCGTCGCATGGAGACCCTGGCGGACGCCGCGCTGGAGATGGGGGTCAAGCTGGTGCTCGAGATGCGCCGCCCCGAAAGCGAACGCTCGCCGTCATGGATCGCCCGCTGGACGCAGAACATGGCCCGCGCGCTGGACGCCCTCGAGGCCGCCGCTCCGAACGCGGACAAACTCGACATGGGCGTCATCACCGCCGGCGTGGCCCTGGCCTGGATCGGCTTCCGCCACCCCGGCTTCGACTGGCGCGCCGGACGACCGAATCTGGTCGCCCTGCACGAGGCGATCGAGACCCGGCCGAGCTTCGCGGAAACCCGACCGGGCTGACCGGACGGATGGAGGAAAACGGCGGCCCTTCGAGCCGCCGTTTGTTGTTTGGTAAGGCCGCCGACGCGGCGGCCCGCAGACTTTAGTGCGAGCCGCGCGCGATCGGCGCCAGCAGCACCTCGGGGACCATGAAGCTCAGATTGGCGTTCGCGGGATTGTCGCAGTTCTTCTCGGTGTAGAAGCCCATCAGGTGCGTGCGGCGCTGTTCCAGCAGCTGCATCGCATCGCGGGCGCTCAGATAGTTCCCGGCGATGGCCGGCCAGAACAACACCAAGGCCGCGGCGTTTGCGACGTTCACGCCTTGGTCGTTCTGGGCGTCGGCCTTGATGGTGTCGAGTTTGGAAAACTCTTCTCGAAGCTGGGAACAGGTCATCAGGCGATCGCCCGGCTGGGTCGGACTGACCTTCGTCGTAGTCGTGCATGCGCCAAGCGCCATCGTGGCGCATAGCGCCAGAGCGATCTTATTCACTGGAATTCCCCCTCAGGAACAACCCGCAAACACGCGAGTTCCTCCGCTGCGATAGCCACTAGCTCCGCGAGTGTCCAGCTGGAGCCTCTCGCCCTGGTTGAGCTGGCTCGCCCTGTTGAGCGGCTACGCGACCACCCCCGCCAGCTGCAGCCCCTGAAACACCGCCAGCACCAGCAGGACCGCGCCGACCGCATAGGTCAGCAGCTTGCGCGGCACCCGCTTGGCGATCAGCCCGGCGAAGGGCGCGGCGATCAGCCCGCCGACGACCAGCCCGGCCAGCGCCGCAGCATGGTGCTCCAACGCTCCGGCGTCGGCCCAGTGCCCGGTCAACAGCGCCCAGACGAAGGTGGCGCTGATGGCCACCGTCAGAAAGAACTCGGCCGTATTGGCCGTGCCGATCGCCCGGCGCGGCTCCTGCCCGGCGCCGACCAGGGTCGAGGACACCGTCGGTCCCCAGCCGCCCCCGCCCGCGGCGTCGAGGAAGCCGCCGACCAGTCCCAGCGGCCAGGTGACCCACGACGGGATGTGGCGAAGCAGAATCTCATGGCCCGCCCGCCACAGGATGTAGACCCCCATCAGCCCCAGATAGGCGACGACGAAGGGCTTGATGACATCGCCCTTGATCCCGGTCAGCACATAGGCGCCGACGCAGCCGCCGATCACCCCGGCGATGGCCAGGGGCGCCAGCAGCCGCCAGTCCACGTTCCGGTGCGCGATATGGCTGCCGGCCGAGGCGGCCGTGGTGAAGACCTCGGCCCCGTGGACGCTCGCCGAGGCCATGGCGGGCGGCACGCCGAAGGCCAGCAGCACCGACGACGAAATCACGCCATAGGCCATGCCAAGAGCGCCATCGACCGACTGGGCCGCCACGCCGACGACGAAGAACAGCAGAAAGGTTTCCATTCAGCCCGATCGAACAGCCACGTCTCTTCCGCAAAGCTTTGTGGCGCCTTTGGTTGCGCCGTCAGGACGCCACGGCTCCGCTTGCGACCGTTCGGGCGATAGCATCCAGCACGTCCCGACCGCCATAGGGCTTCAGCACCAGGGCGGTCGCCAGCCGGGCATGCCGGGCCGCCGCCTCGACATTCCCTGTCAGGAAGATGACCGGAACGCCCCAGGTCCGGGTCAGCGTCCTCGCCAGTTCGACCCCGTCGCCTTCCCCGGCGAGATTTATATCCAGCAACGCGAGGTCGATCCCGTGCAGACCCGCCGCCGTCGCGGCCGCACCTGCATCCGAAAACGGGCCGACCACGCCGTGGCCCGCCCCGGCCAGCATCTCGGTCAGGTCAGCGGCCATCTCGGGATCGTCCTCGACGACCATCAGCGTCAGGGGCCGGTGCGCCGGGGCCTCGCCCGGCGTAGCTCCGGACGGACCCGCGTGACGCGTCAGCACGGCGCGCAGGTCGCGCCAGACCTCGCCCGGCGCCCGCGACCCGTCGAGGTCGAAGATCCGCGCCATGCCCGCCAGCTCCGCCAGCGCCTCGGCTCCGGGCGGAGTCGGCGGGTCGGCCAGCAGGCCGTCGTATCTCGCCCGCAGCCGGTCCAGTTCGGCTCCATCTCCGATCGTCGAATTCAGCGTTCCGTCAAACATGCGCCCTCCGCCTGTTGCCCGGTGTTCAGCTAGGCGCCCCGGCCGGCCGGCGAAACCTTGGCTGACAGGGTTGTGAGGCCGGGTCACGATCCCGCCATCGCGCCGCGAGCGGCTTCCTCGACAGCCGGGGATGCACTGGGCTATGCGTCCGGCCCGTTCGGATTTCAGGACCTTTCCCCCTTGCGACTGCCCCAGGCCCGGCTCGATCAGGTGCTCGACCGCTTCCACCAGGTGGAGGCGCGGATGGGCGCGGCCAGCGACGGGCAGGAGATCGTGCGCCTGTCGAAGGAACACGCCGAGATGAAGCCGGTGGCCGACGCGGTCATGGCCCTGGCGAAGACCCGCGCCGAGATGGCCGATCTGGAAGCCATGGCGGCCGATCCGGAAATGGCCGAAATGGCCGCCGACGAGTTGCAGGTCCTCAAGGAAACCCTGCCCGACATGGAGCGGGACGTCGCCCTGCTGCTGGCCCCGCGCGACGCCGACGAGAACGCCTCGGCCGTGCTGGAAGTCCGCGCCGGCACCGGCGGCGACGAGGCCGCCCTGTTCGCCGGCGACCTGTTCCGCATGTACTCGCGCTACGCCGCCAACCGCGGCTGGAAGGTCGAGCTGGACTCGGCCACCGAGGGCGACGCCGGCGGCTACAAGGAGATCATCGCCACCGTCACCGGCGACGGCGTCTTCGGCCGGCTGAAGTTCGAAAGCGGCGTCCACCGGGTCCAGCGCGTGCCCTCGACCGAGGCGCAAGGGCGCATCCACACCTCGGCGGCCACCGTCGCCGTCCTGCCCGAGGTCGAGGACGTCGAGATCGACATCCAGGACAAGGACATCCGCATCGACACCTTCCGCGCCTCGGGCTCGGGCGGCCAGCACGTCAACAAGACCGATTCCGCCGTCCGCATCACCCACTTCCCGTCCGGGATCGTGGTGACCTCGTCCGAGAAGTCGCAGCACGTGAACCGCGACAAGGCGATGAAGAACCTGCGCGTCCGCCTCTACGACATGCAGCGCCAGATGAAGGACAACGCCCGTTCGGACGCCCGCAAGTCGCAGGTCGGCTCGGGCGACCGCTCCGAGCGCATCCGCACCTACAATTTCCCGCAAGGGCGGGTCACCGACCACCGCATCGGCCTGACCCTGCACAGCCTGCCGCAGATCCTCGAGGGCGACATCGACCCCCTTCTGAACGCCCTCATCGCCGAGGACCAGGCGGCGCGGCTGGCCGATCTGGAAGCCGAATTCGGCTGATCCTGCGGACTCTCCCTCCCCCTCCGGGGGAGGGTCGTCGGCGCGAAGCGGCGACGGGGTGGGGGCGGCTCGGCGAGCCGGACGCCGGCGCTCTCGTCGCCGAACCCTTCCCACCCGGTCGCTACGCGACCACCCTCCCCCGGAGGGGGAGGGAGAGCGGTCAGCTTCCCGCCCTGATCTTCCGCTTCAGCAGCCGGTCCGACAGCGCCTCGGCGTGTTTCAGCGTGAAAGCCAGGGCCGCCGGCGATCCGCGCTTGGGCCCGACCGTATCGGCCACCACCGCCCCGCGCTCGCCGATCGCCCGGTCATCGCCGGTGGTGGTGTCCATCGCCGTCTGGTGCTCGATCTCGGCGTTCAGCTCGGCGCCCATGAGGATGATCTGCACGCTCAGCCAGGTCCACAGCAGGAAGCCCATCATCGCCGCCAGCGGGCCGTAGGAGGCCGTGCGCACGAAGGTCTGCAGATACCAGCTGAAGATCAGCGACAGGATCAGGCTCAGCAGGGCGGCGAAGATCGCCCCGGGCGTCAGCCAGCGCCAGCGCGCCTTCTGGCGGCATGGCCCCATCCGGTAGATCAGCGTGAGAGCGGCCCCGTAGACCAACAGCAGCACCGGCCAGCGGAACGGCGCCAGGTGGCTCCACTCGGCGGCCCAGCCGAACACCCCCAGGACCAGCGGCACGCCCACGATCAGGGCCGCCGTCAGCAGGATCGAGGCCAGGCCGCCGACGGTGAAGGCCATGCACATCAGGTTGTACTTCACGATGTTGCGCTTCTCGACCTCGTGATAGGCGACGTTCAGGCCGTAGAAGAGCACCTTGATCGCCCCGTTCGCGGTCCACAGCGACAGGGCCAGGGTCCAGATCAGGGTGAAGGTCAGCTGGGTGTTCGAGTTCGCCGCCAGCCGGTTCATTTCGTCGGCCAGGAACTGCGCCACGCCCGATGGCATCACCGAATAGACGAAGGATATGCGCGAGGCGGCGTCCGCCGGATCGGCGAACAGGCCGTAGATGGTCACGAAGGCCGCCAGCGTCGGGAACAGCGACAGCATGATGAAGAAGGCCACGCCTCCGGCCAGGAAGCCGATCCGGTCGCCGAAATAGGACATGCCGAGACGCCAGAAGATGTCGACCCAGCCCTTGTGCGGAATATGCTCCGGCCGCTGCGCCAGCCGGCCGCGGCCCGGCTCTTTCGCGTCGAAATCCTCGGGCGTCGGCGCGCGCGGCGGCAGCGGCGCGGGCCGTTCCCTGCGCAGCTCCAGCCCGAATTTGTGGCCGCGCGAATAGACGAGATGCGCCGCGCCCGCCCCGGCGGCCAGGCCGCCCATGATCGCCCCGATCATGCCCCAGGGGCCCAGACCGCCCTTGTCTCCCGACTGTCTTCGCATCCCGCCCACAACGGCTCCATCCGACGCGCGTTCCCGCGCCGTCCCGCTTGATATCCCCGCAAAGCCGCGCCAATGCCAGCGCATGACCGAAACCGCCCCCGCCCCCACCCTCGTCGCCGCCTGGAAAGCCGCCACCGCGACGCTGAAGGCCGGCCGCATCGACAGCCCCTCGATCGACGCCCGCCTGCTGCTGGAAGTCGCCACGGGCGCGACCCGCACCGACATCCTCACCGACCCCTACCGGGTGGTGACGCCGGACCAGCAGACCGCCCTCGACGCCTTCGTCGAACGCCGCCTGCGCCGCGAACCCGTCTCGCGCATCCTCGGCAGGAAGGGCTTCTGGAAGATCATGCTGAACGTCACCCCCGACGTCCTCAGCCCCCGCCCCGACACCGAGGCCATCCTCGACGTCGTCATGCTGGCCTTCCCGCCAAACCGGGCCTTCGAGATGATCGACCTGGGCACCGGCTCGGGGGCCATCCTGCTGGCCACCCTGGCCGAACGGGCCGGCGCGCGCGGCGTCGGCACCGACATCTCCTTCGAGGCCCTGGCCGTGGCGAAGGAGAACGCCACCAACCTCGAGCTCGACAACCGCGCGACCTTCCTGCGCACCGAATGGGCCGCCGGCTTCGGGGACCACAGCTTCGATCTGGTGGTGTCCAACCCGCCCTACATTCCCTCGGGCGACATCCCCGGCCTCGACCCGGAGGTCCGCGATCACGACCCCCTTCTGGCTCTGGACGGGGGCCCCGACGGCCTGACCGCCTATCGCGAACTGGCCCCCGAAATCCGCCGTATCCTCAGGCCCGAGGGGATCTTCGCCGTCGAGATCGGCTGGGACCAGGGCCCGCAGGTCAGGGCCCTGTTCGAGGCCGCCGGTTTCGAGCACGTCATTGTCGTCAAGGACCTGTCCGACCGCGACCGGGTTGTGACCAACGGGCCCGACCCGCGCACCAATCCCATTCCGAAGATGTAGGCGGTCGAAACTTCCCCTTGGAAACCGGCCCCGCCCGCGCTAAGTCTCTGACTGTCTCCCACCCAAAACGCACGCCTTGGTCCTCCTCTGGCCCATCCATGCGCGCATCAGGGCAGTGACGGTCGGGCCAGGTCGCCCGGCGGACCGGGAGGAAATCGGTTCAGATGCGCTTGCATCTGAACTCAGATTTCCGCCCCAGTGTCGAGCGGACCATTCTTGAATGGTCCGGGGGCGACAACGGATTTCCGATCACATCGTCAGCGGGGATTGGCCCCGGAACGAAGCGGAACGACCAGACGGACGGCGCCGGCGGCCTTCGCCCCGGACTGTCCCTCATACAAAGCACGGTAGCGTCCGATGAGAGATTTCAAGGGCATGAAGCGTCAGCGCGGACGCAACAGAAAGCCCGGGAGCAGCGGCGGCGGCAACAACAACGCCAACGCCACCAATCCGAACCGGTCCTGGGATTCCCAGGGCCCGGAAAACATCAAGGTCCGCGGCAACGCCCAGACCGTCTATGAGCGCTACATGCAGCTGGCGCGTGACGCCTCGGCCGCCGGCGACCGCGTTCTGGCCGAGAACTACACCCAGCACGCCGAACACTATTTCCGCGTCCTGCGCGCCCTGCAGCCCTCGCGTCCGGTCTCCGAGATCGCCCAGCGCGAACTGGCCGGCCAGGGCTTCGACATCGATTTCGAGGACGAGACCGGCGCCCAGGCCGCCGCCATCATGGCCGCCGAAAAGGTCGAGGCCGACCGCATCGCCCAGATCGAGGCCCGCCAGCGCGAGAACGAAGAGCGCCAGAACGGCGGCTCCAGTGACCGTCAGGGTGAGCAGCCGCGCCGCGAATGGCGCGACCGCGACGACCAGCCCCGCGCCGAGCGCGAGCCCCGTCCCGAACGCGAACCCCGCGAACCGCGCCCCGAAGGCGAGGCGACCACCAACGCCGACGGCAGCCGCCGCGAAACCCGCCGCGAACGCTGGGAACGCCGTCAGCTGGAACGCGGCGCCCGCTTCGACCGCGAAGGCGGCGAACGCCCCGAGGGCGATGCTCCGCCGGCGTCTGACGAGAACTCCGAGGTCCGCGCTGAAACCGTCGAACAGGCGGATCGTCCTGAACGCGCTGAACGCCCCGCCCGCGCCGAACGCGCCGAACGCCGGCCGCGACGCGACGCCGGCGTGGCCACCGAGGACGGCCCTTCGGCCCTGCCGGGCTTCCTGACCCGCCCGACCGCTCCGGCCCCCTCGGCTCCCGCCCCGGCCGAGGCCGCGGCGGCCGAAGAGGCTCCCGCGCCCAAGCGCCGCGCCCCGCGCCGCAAGGTCGAGGCCCCCGCCGGGGACTGATGTTCCAACCGCGACGCCGGCGCGCTTGACGCCGCCGCCGCGGACTGGCCCAAAGAGCGTCCGACCCGAACCGGAGCGTCCATGTCCCGCCTGTCGCGATCCACGGCCCTGATCGCCATCGCGACGCTGACCCTCGCCGCCTGCGCCAGCGCCCCCCCGCCCCCGCCCCCGCCGGGCGGTTCGGGGGCCGCCCTGCGCGACTGGCGCGGCATCGTCACCTCGGCCGACCGCGACCGCTACGCCCGCCGCGACGCCGCCTGGTCGCTGGCCCTGCAGCAGGCCCGCCGCCAGACCGGCTCGGGCGACCTGCGCGCCCTGGGCGACCTGATCGACCCCGGGATCCGCCGCGCGCCCGTCGCCCCACCGCCGGGCGACTATCGCTGCCGCACCGTCAAACTGGGCTCGCAGGGCGGCGAACAGGGCCTCGGCTATGTGGTCTACGGCTGGTTCGCCTGCCGCATCGAACAGACGCCGCGCGGCCTGAAATTCTCCAAACTGACCGGCAGCCAGCGGCCCGCCGGCCTGCTGTTCCCCGAGAATGACCGCCAGATGATCCTGCTCGGCTCCCTGGCCCTGGCCGACGAGCCCGCCGCCAACTCCTACGGCCAGCGCCCGGATCGCGACCTGATCGCCGTGCTGGAGCGAATCGGCGACCGCCGCTGGCGCCTGGTCCTGCCCTGGCCCCAGGCCGAGTCCAATCTCGACGTGATCGAACTCGTCCCCGCGTGACGGACAAGCCCGTCCCGAAACCCCGCAAATCGCGGGCCAGGGCTGCGTCGGATCGGGAGGTCCCGAAGGGCCGACGACCGCAGCCAGAGAAAGAAGCTGCGTCGGATCGGGAGGTCCCGAAGGGCCGACGACCGCGCCCCCCCAAAGAGCAATCGCTCGACATCCCCCCGCCGCCCCGCCGGCCGCGCCCCGCCGACATCGCCGTCGTCGGGGCCGGCCCCACCGGCCTCGCCGTCGCCCTGATGCTGGCCCGGCAGGGACGGCGCGTCATGGTCCACGAGCGGTTCGCGACGCCCCGTCCCGTGGGCGCCGGCTTCATGCTCCAGCCCACGGGTCTGCACGTGATGGACCGTCTGGACCTGACGCCCCGGATCGAGGCCTGCGGCCAGCGCATCGACCACATCTTCGGCCGCGAGGCTCGTCAGGGCCGCGTGGTTCTGGACGTTCGCTACAGCGACCTGAAGCAGCCGCGACAGGCCATCGGCATCCATCGCGCCGCCATGTTCTCCATCCTGCACGACGCCTGCGTCGAGGCCGGGGTCGACTTCGAGACGGACCGCGAGATCGTCGCCGCCGACGCGGGCCGTCTGATCGACAGCGCCGGCCGCCGCAGCGCCCCGTTCAATCTCGTCATCGACGCCTCGGGCGCCCGCTCGGCCATCTCCGCCGGCATGGGGGCGGAGCGGCGCGACCTCGCCTGGGGCGCGCTCTGGACCACCGTCCCCTGGCCCGGCGCGCCCTTCGATCCGACGGCGCTCGAACAGGTCTATCTGGGCGCCAGCCGCATGCTCGGCGTCCTGCCCTGCGGCGCCCTTCCCGGCGCCCCGGCCGCGCCGCTGGCGACCTTTTTCTGGAGCCTGAAGACCGAGGTCTGGCCCGACTGGCACGCCCTCGGGCTGGAGACGTGGAAGGATCACTGCCTGCGCCTCTGGCCCGAGCTGACGCCGGTTCTGGACGCCATCACCGACCGCGAACAGATGACCCTGGCCTCCTACGGCCACCAGACTCTCGCCCGGCCCGTGGGCGAGCGGCTGGCCGTCCTGGGCGACGCCGCCCATTCGACCAGCCCCCAGCTGGGCCAGGGCGTGAACATGGGCCTGCTGGACGCCCAGGCCCTGGCCGACGCCCTGTCCCGCCACCCCGACCTGCCGACGGCGCTGAACGCCTATGCTCGCGCCCGCCGCTGGCATGTCCGGCTGTATCAGGCGCTCAGTCTCGGCTTCACCCCCTTCTACCAGGCTGACGGCCGCCTCCTGCCCTGGGTCCGCGACCATGTGCTGGGCAAGGTCGCGCGCCTGCCTCTGGCCCCGCGCCTGCTGGCCGCCACGGTCGCCGGCGTGCTGCTGGACCCCCGATCACGCGACGGCGGCTGAACTCCTGTTCGCCGCAGCCGTTTGAACGGCTCAGCCGCCAGGGAATACCCATGCGAACCCTCGTCGCCGTCGCCTCGCTCGCCCTGCTCTCCGCCTGCGGAGACGCCGGCGCGCCCGTCGGCGACTCCGCCGCAACGTCCGCGGTCGACGCCAGGACGCCGCCGGCCCCCGAAACGCCTGCCATTCCGGGGCAGGCTCCCGCTCCGCCGGCCGGAGGCGAACAGGGTGGGACCGCCAACTGGCGCAAGGCGGCCTCCGCCGCCGACGCCTCGAACCTCGGCCGGCTCGACCAGGCCTGGCGCCTCGGCCGGGCCGAGGCCGAGGACGGGGGGTTCGCCGCCCGGGTCGAGGCGCTGGGGCCGCTGGTCGATCCCGCCGCGGGTCAGGCCGGCCGCCTGCAACCGGCGCCCGGTACCTATCGATGCCGGACGATCAAACTGGGGACCCACAAACCCGGCGGCCCGGGCTATCTCGAGTATCCGTGGTTCCGCTGCACCATCGAACTGACACCGGGCGGCGACCTGATCCTGACCAGGACCACTGGTTCCCAGCGCACGCGGGGCCTGCTTTATCCGGACACGGATCGTCGCATGGTCTTCGTCGGCGCCCAGGCCTGGGGCATGGATGAGACGACCTTCCCCCGCTACGGCCAGCAGCCGGTCCGCGATCAGGTCGGCGTCTTCGAACGCATCGGCTCCAGTCGCTGGCGTCTCGTCATTCCGTGGCCGAAGGTCGAGTCCAAGCTCGAGATTCTCGAACTGACGCGCTGAGGCCGCCCGCGGGCCGCGTCAGGCGGGCGCGGCCTCCGCCAGCATCAGCTGATCCACGAAGGCCGCCAGGGCGGCCAGGGTGAACGGCTTGGCCAGTCGCGGCAGGCCCAGGCTCAGCCGGCTGTCCCGGTTCGCCATGTCGGCGTACCCGGTGACCACGCCGATGGGCAGGTCCGGTCTCGTCTTCAGCATCTCCACGGCCATCTGGGAGCCGCTCATCCGGGGCATGACCTCGTCGGTGATGACCAGGTCGATGTCCGGATGCCGTCGCACCTCGTCCAGACCTTCCTTTCCCGACGCCGCGGCGATCACCGAATGGCCCATGTCCTCCAGCATGGCGACGGTGTTGGTCAGCACCAGCCGGTCGTCGTCCACCGCCAGAATTCGCAGGCCGCGGCATTCGGGCGCGCCGACCGGCCGGTTGTCCGGAGCCTCCTGATCCTGACCCGCGACGGCGACGGGCAGCCAGATGTGGGCGGTGACGCCCTGTCCCTCGGGACTGACCAGGCCGAAACGGCCGCCCGACTGTTCCGCCAGTCCGTGCACCATCGACAGGCCCAGTCCCGTGCCCTTGCCCGCGCCCTTGGTGGTGAAGAAGGGTTCGGTCGCCCGTTTCAGCGTCTCTTCGTCCATCCCCTCGCCGGTGTCCCGGACGCTGATCCGCACGAAGGCGGCGCCGTCCGGGCTCGCGTCTGGTTCGGCCGTGATCGTGATATTGCCCCCGTGCGGCATCGCGTCCCGGGCATTGACGACCAGGTTCAGAAGCGCCGCCTCCAGCTGGTAGGGATCGGTGTGAACCCTGCGCACGCCGGGCGGAAAGCGCACAGAAACGTCGATGCTCGGCCCGATGGTCCGCTCGATGAACTCCGACATCCCCCGCACCAGCGACGGAATGTCCACCGCCACGAAGGTCAGTTCCTGTTTGCGGGCGAACGACAGCATCCGCTGGGTCAGGACCGCGCCCCTCTCCGCACCCTGGATCGCATTCTCCAGCAGCGGCGTGATCCGCGGATCATAGTCCAGCCGCTTGCGCACCAGTTCCAGGCTGCCCAGCACCGCCATCAGCAGGTTGTTGAAGTCGTGCGCGATACCGCCTGTCAGCTGGCCGATCGCCTCGATCTTCTGGGACTGGAACAGGGCCTCTCTGGCGCTCTCCAGCGCGCGCTGCGACTCCATCCGCTCCGTCACGTCCCGCGTGACCTTGGCGAACCCCAGCAGGACGCCCTGCTCGTCGCGGATCGCATCGATCACCACATGGGCCCGGAAGCGAGAGCCGTCCTTGCGAACGCGCCACGCCTCGGTTTCGAAACGCCCCTCCTCCTCAGCCACGGCCAGGGCCAGGGCCGGCGCTCCCGCGGCGCGTTCCTCCTCGGTGTAGAAGGTCGAGAAATGGCCGCCGACGACCTCCTCCGGCCGGTAGCCCTTGATCCGCTGGGCCCCCAGGTTCCAGGTCGTGATCCGCCCGTCGGGGTCGAGCATGTAGATGGCGTAGTCGATCACGCCCTGGACCAGCAGGCGGAACTCCTCCTCGCTCCTGCGCAGGGCCTCCGCGGCCAGCTTCCGTTCCGTCAGGTCGCGCGTGATCTTGGCGTAACCGATCAGTTCGCCCTCGGGGGTCCGGATCGGATCGATGACGACATGGGCCCAGAACCGGGTGCCGTCCTTGCGGATCCGCCACCCCTCCTGCTCGAAACGCCCCTCGGTCGCGGCCTGCCTCAGCGCTTCGGCGGGCACGCCGGCAGCCTGATCCTCGGGGGTGTAGAAGCGCGAGAAATGCTCGCCGGTGATCTCGGACGACGTATAGCCCTTGAACCGCTCGGCGCCGGCGTTCCAGCTGACCACCCGGCCCTCGGGGTCCAGCATGTAGATGGCGTAGTCGGTGATCGCATTGACCAGCAGCCGGTAGCGATCGTCGTCGTGGACCGGTTCTCCCGCCGTTGCCTTCGCCATTCACGCCTCTCCCGGGCCCCCGCCGGACACGCGGGGGCGAAACGAACCCCACGCGCCGATGGTTCCGGCGACCTCCGGGATCAGACCCTGGTGAGTCGCAGGTCTTGATAGTCGTACGAGAAGTCCGCATCCGGACTGACCGCCTTCATCGTCGCCGAGACCGGAACCCCGTTCTCGACCCTGAAGGTGATCAACACATCCTCCTCGCGCCGGTCCGTGAACCGCGTCCTCAGGGTATCGCCGTCGTACGGCTCCAGCGGCCCCTGCAGCGCCGGCGTCCGGCTGAATTTCAGCCACAGAACCACGTCCCGCGCCTCGATGGTGATGTCGCCATACCAGGGATCGCGCCACGTTCCGGCATAGGCCGCCAGCGGCAGGGACGGCGCCGCGCCCGCCGCCTGTTTGGCGTCGATCTCCGCCGCGGCCGCGATCGACCTCGCATCGCCCTCGGCCTTCAGCCGCACCCCGTCGGCGATCCAGTCGAAGTCCGTCTTGCCCATGAGGATGTCGGTGATGCCGCTGCGCAACGCCCGCGTCAGGAAGCCCTCCTCGGCATTGGTGAAATACGAGAACCCCGCGTCCCGCCCCGGGATCAGCACCGTGCCCGAGACGAAGCCCGGCGCCCCGCCGCCGTGGGTGACCATCCGCTCGCCGCGGTAATCCTGCACCTGCCAGCCGGTCGCATAGGTCGAGGCGATGGCCCGCCCGGGCAGGGTTTCGGTCGGTCCCGCCGAGTTGGAGATGATGATATTGGGCCGCCACATCTCGTCGGCGCGGGCTTCCGAATACAGTCGCGTCCCGTCGGGCAGGGCGCCGCGCGCCAGCTGCACCGCGATCCATTTCGCCCAGTCGACCGGCGTGGTGACGAAGCCGCCCGCCGCCCCGGCCGACGACCAGTTCCAGACCTCCTGGATCGACCGGCCAATGGTCTGCATCTCGCCCTGGTACCGCAGCGGCGGCCCGATCCGCCCGTGCGGCAGGGCCGACTTCGCCGGATCCGCGCCGGTCATCAGCGGCAGGGTTTCGCTCATCCCCAGCCGGTCGAGGATCCGCGTCTGGACGAAATCCTCCCACGCCACGCCAGAGGCCGCCGCCACCACCTCGCCCGCCGCCACGAACATCAGGTTGCAGTAGTGATAGCTCGTCCGGAAACTGTCCTCGATCGGCACATGCGGAATGGCGGCCATGATCTCGGCCCGCGTCCGGTCGCTGTTGGGCCAGAACAGCAGGTCCCCGGCGCCCAGCCCGAACCCGATCCGGTGACTGACCAGATCGCGCACCGTCACCATGTCGTTCAGCTCGGGCTTCGACAGGCTGAAACCGGGCAGGTACGTCCGCACCGGCTCGTCCCACTTCACCTTGCCCTCGTCGATCAGGATCGCCAGCGCCGCGCAGGTCACCGCCTTGGTGTTGGAGGCGATGGCGAACAGGGTGTGCTCGTCCACCGCCGCCCCGCCGATGGCCCGCACGCCATAGCCGCGCGTCAGCAAAGCCTCGCCGCCCTTCACCAGCGCCACCGAAACCGCCGGCTGGTCCGGGAAGGCCGCCATGGCCCGCTTCACGAAGGCGTCGACCTGTTCCGCCAGCGAGGCGCTGTCATTGGCCGCCGCCTGCGCCCATCCGACCGTCGGCAGGGCGGCCACTCCGGCCACGGACGAAATCAGCGCCGCGCGGCGGGTCAGGCGGATGGACATCAAGGGGCTCCGGACAGGTTCGGCGCGGACGCTAGCCCGCCCGCGCGGACCCTGTCCACAACCGCCTCAGCCCCGCGTCTCCCATGCCATCCACAGGGCCACGATGGCGATACCGCCGGCTATCGCGGCGCGCAGCCCCGGCCCCTGCACCCGCGTCAGCACCAGGCCGCTGGCGCCCGCCCCGCCCAGCACGATCGCCGAATGAATCGCCACCGCCACGACCAGATGCAGCCCGCCCAGGGTCAGCGCCTGCACCAGCGGCGATCCGTGGTCCGGCCGCATGAAGGTCGGCAGCAGGGCGACATAGAAGACCGCCGCCTTGGGGTTCAGCAGATTGCCCGTCAGGCCGCGCAGGAACAGGCCGCGCACGGTCCGGTGATCGGCCCCGTCGCCGGCGGCCGGATCCCCGTCGCCGCGCCACGCCTCCCACGCCAGCCACAGCAGGAACACCACCCCGGCCCAGCGGATCAGCTGATACAGCGGCGGCCAGATCAGCAGCACCTGGGTCAGGCCGAACGCCGCCGCCAGCATCCACGCCGCCAGCCCCAGCGTCACCCCCGCCACCGCCGCGAACCCGGCCAGCCGCCCGCGCGCCAGTGAAACCAGCGCCAGCCAGCCCATGTTCGGCCCCGGCGTCAGCTCGATCAGCGCCACGGCCAGCAGGAAGGGAAAGATGACGCCGGGATCGACCGGCCAGGCGGAATGGGGGATCACGAACGTCTCCTCGAGCCGCCACCCTAGGCCGGGCCGGCGCGGCCCGTCACCCCTTGTGTGCCCCGTCCGCCACACCCAAGTTTGCGGCATATCAAGGCGCCGCTTCCGGAAAGGGCGCCTGTGGCTCCAATCCGCCTGACAGGGGACTGCCGTGAACCTCGACCTCTACTCCGACCGCGCCAAACAGGCCGTCCAGTCCGCCCAGTCGCTGGCCTTGGCCCGCCGCCACCAGCAGTTCGCCCCCGAACACCTGCTCAAGGTGCTGCTGGAAGAGCGCGACGGCCTCGCCCGCAATCTGATCACCGCCGCCGGCGGCGACCCCGCCAAGGCCGAGGCCGCGACCGAAACCGCCCTCAAGAAACGCGCCCAGGTCACCGGCGGCTCGGGCCAGATCTATCTCGACGGCGACACCGCCCGCGTCTTCTCCTCCGCCGAGGAGGCCTCGAAAAAGGCCGGCGACGCCTTCGTCACCACCGAACGCCTGCTCAGCGCCATCGCCCGCGAGGGCGGCGTCGCGGCGGAAGTCCTCAAATCGGTCGGCGCGACTCCCGACAAGCTCGACGCCGCCATCGCCGACGTCCGCAAGGGCAAGACCGCCGACAGCGCCGGGGCCGAGGACGCTTATGACGCCCTGAAGCGCTACGCCCGCGACCTGACCCTGGCCGCCCGCGACGGCAAGATCGACCCGGTCATCGGCCGCGACGAGGAGATCCGCCGCACCATCCAGGTCCTCGCCCGCCGCACCAAGAACAACCCCGTCCTGATCGGCGAGCCCGGCGTCGGCAAGACCGCCATCGTCGAGGGCCTGGCCCTGCGCATCGTCAACGGCGACGTGCCGGAATCCCTGCGCGACAAGGTGGTCATGGCCCTCGACATGGGCTCCCTGATCGCCGGCGCCAAATACCGCGGCGAGTTCGAGGAGCGGCTCAAGGCCGTGCTGGCCGAGGTCACCGCGGCCGAGGGCGGCATCATCCTGTTCATCGACGAGATGCACACCCTGGTCGGCGCCGGCAAGGGCGACGGGGCCATGGACGCCTCCAACCTGCTCAAGCCCGCCCTCGCCCGCGGCGAGCTGCACTGCGTCGGCGCCACCACGCTGGATGAGTACCGCAAGCACGTCGAGAAGGACGCCGCCCTCGCCCGCCGCTTCCAGCCCGTCTTCATCGAGGAGCCCAGCGTCGAGGACACCGTCTCCATCCTGCGCGGCATCAAGGAGAAGTATGAGGTCCACCACGGGGTGCGCATCTCGGACAGCGCCATCGTCGCCGCCGCCACCCTCAGCCACCGCTACATCACCGACCGCTTCCTGCCCGACAAGGCCATCGACCTGATCGACGAGGCCGGCAGCCGCGTGCGCATGGCCGTCGACTCCAAGCCCGAGTCCCTCGACGAGATCGACCGCCGCCTGGTCCAGCTCAAGATCGAGCGCGAGGCCCTGAAGAAGGAGACCGACAAGGCCTCGGTCGCCCGACTCGAAAAACTGGAAGACGAGATCGCCGACCTCGACGCCGAATCCGAGGACCTGACCACGCGCTGGAAGTCGGAGAAGGAAAAGGTCGGCCAGGGGGCCCAGCTGCGCGAAACCCTCGACCGCCTGCGCGCCGAACTGGCCGCCGCCCAGCGCGCCGGCGACCTCGGCCGCGCCTCCGAGATCGCCTATGGCCAGATCCCGCAGATCGAGAAACAGCTGGCCGAGGCCGAGGCCAATGAGGCCGACAAACAGGGCCCCCTGACCCCCGAGGTCGTCGACGCCGAACAGATCGCCCAGGTCGTCTCCCGCTGGACCGGCGTCCCCGTCGACAAGATGCTGGAGGGCGAGCGCGAGAAACTGCTGGCCATGGAGGACGCCTTGCGCGCCCGCGTGGTCGGCCAGGACGAGGCCCTGACCGCCGTCGCCGACGCCGTCCGCCGCGCCCGCGCCGGCCTCAACGACCCCAACCGCCCGCTGGGCAGCTTCCTCTTCCTCGGCCCCACGGGCGTCGGCAAGACCGAGCTGACCAAGGCCCTGGCCGCCTTCCTGTTTGACGACGAGGCCGCCATCACCCGCATGGACATGTCGGAATATATGGAGAAGCACAGCGTCTCCCGCCTGATCGGCGCCCCTCCCGGCTATGTCGGCTATGACGAGGGCGGCGCCCTGACCGAAGCTGTCCGTAGGCGCCCCTATCAGGTCGTCCTGTTCGACGAGGTCGAAAAGGCCCACCCCGACGTCTTCAACGTCCTGCTCCAGGTGCTGGACGACGGCCGCCTGACCGACGGGCAAGGAAGGGTCATCGACTTCAAGAACACCCTGATCATCATGACCTCCAACCTCGGCTCCGAGGCCCTGGCCAATCAGGGCGAGGGCGACGACGTCGAGGCCGTGCGGCCCTATGTCATGGAACAGGTCCGCGGCCATTTCCGCCCCGAGTTCCTCAACCGCATCGACGAGATCATCCTCTTCCGCCGCCTGGGGCGCGACCAGATGGCGGGGATCGTCCGCATACAGATGGCCCGGTTCGAGAAACTGCTCGCCGACCGCCGCCTGACGATCACGCTCGACGACAGCGCCTATGCCTGGCTGGCCGACAAGGGCTACGACCCGGTCTATGGCGCGCGGCCGCTGAAGCGGGTCATCCAGAAGGATCTGGTCGACCCGATCGCGAAGAAGCTGCTGGCGGGGGAGATCGAGGACGGGAGCGTGATCGCCGTGTCAGCGGGGGATGGCGGGCTGAGCATCGGGAAGGCGCGGGTGCATTAGGGCCCGCCCCATCCCTTTCGTCATCCTCCGGCAAGCCGCGCCTTCGCGGCGCAGACCGGGGGACCCAGCGGCGCCGAAGGCGACCTGTCCAGCCGCGCTCCCGTCAGGTTCGCGCTCACGCGCGCCGCTGGGTCCCCCGGTCTCGCTGCGCTCGCCGGAGGATGACGAAAGCGGACTGGAGATCGGGAAGGCACGGGTGCATTAGTTTTTGAACGAAGCGCCAGCAGGTTTGAATGAAGCGACCAATTGATCTTCAGAGGGAAGGAGGAGCTCAAGCTTCCGTACCCGACGGCAAACCGATCATCCGCATGTTCGTCTTTGCGGATCGCCTGTTTTTCATGACGCCCAGCTCAATCTTTGCCGCCAAACTTGCCGATGAAATTGACCCCGAAAGGCTGAACAGCGCGATTCCTCAAGTGGTTCAGCAGGAGGAGCTAGCATACGGGGCGGACGACGACCTCGTCCGAGGCACGGTTTCGATCACTGATGAGTTGCTGAAGAATGGTGCGCCGCATCTCCCTGAAGGCTTCGACATCGCCAGAAGTCAGGCGCTAGCTCTAGAAACCGCGCAGGAGTTGGCCGCTATTAATGATGAAATCCGTTGGCTTCACAGCAAACAGAAAGAGGTCAACGAGGGACTAGCCGCTGGCCGTTGGAATAGAGCGTTCATTCCTCGGACGCAAAACCTCCGGGGTCGCACCGAACAGGCGCTCTCACACGCCCGACAGGCTGCTCTCAACATCATCGCCATTGGTGAGCTTTTCTACCCGCGAGCTAGGCCTAACCTACCGTGGCGAGCCGCGCTGGAAGGAGCCCTTCATCGGCATCTTCCCGCCGACGATCCGTTTCTGGCGACCTTTGGCGAGATTGCGGACGATCTCGAGAGCGCCATTCAGCACCGAAATGCTGCGGTTCATCCGGACAAGATGAAGTGGGTTCGGTGTTTGGATCATGAGCTCTCCCCAAACGATAAGGTGCTAGCCCCAACGATTGAGATCATGCACCCCGCTTGGGCCGTCGATCGAACCGACGTCAGTCAATATCTTGAGGTTAGGCTCGGCCAACTGATCGCGGCATACGAGCTCGTCTTAGCGATATGCTGCGATCGTAACGTTCGAAATTTCGGCCCATTCGTCACGTTTGTCGCTCAACGGCCGCCGGATAGTGAGGCGGATGCCAGATTCCATTGGGTGACGCAGGTTCGTGAAGGGGAACAGTTCCCGCCAGAGGCCGGCAACAACGCGGGAGCGTGATGCAAGGAACGGTTTTGAAGACGCTCACGCTCCCTCACCCCCCCAAAAGCGGCATCACCTCCACCGCGTCGCACGGAAAGATCGTGCAATGCGGATGGCCCTCGAACAGCCGCGCCGCCGCCTCATGGGACTCCGCGCACGCCCCCCGGCTCCGTGCATCCCCGCGAAGGCGGGGACCCAGGTTTGAGCGGCGGCGACGGTGTCTGAACGAACCGGCGCCCGATCCAGCACTGGCGGTAAGGCTAAAGCCTGGGTCCCCGCCTTCGCGGGGATGCACGGATTGATGGGGCTGGTTGACCGGGCGCGAGGCGCGGATATCTTATCCGCGTGTGACATAACACTCATAGCGCGCGTCAACTCCCTTGGCCTTCTACACCTACATCGTCGCCAGCCAGAGGAACGGGACGCTGTACACCGGCTCGACCGATGACCTGATCGCGCGGGTCTTTCAGCACCGCGACAAGGTCCGGCCCGACAGCTTCGCCGCCCGGCAC
This sequence comes from Brevundimonas sp., assembly GCF_029946145.1. Classification (GTDB taxonomy): domain Bacteria; phylum Pseudomonadota; class Alphaproteobacteria; order Caulobacterales; family Caulobacteraceae; genus Brevundimonas. The sequence continues at coordinate 71,138 of NZ_JAQSDY010000022.1, read as the reverse complement.
GGCGTGGCCCGGCTGGTCTGGTACGAATGGCATGAGACCCGCGCGGCGGCCTTCAAACGCGAACGCCAGATCAAGAAATGGAACCGGCTGTGGAAGCTGCGGATGATCGAGGAAATGAACCCCGGCTGGCATGATCTGCTGGATCGGGTGGCCCGCTGATCCAACCATCCCTGTGTCCCGGTGAAGCGCGGACGGTCTTCATCCGTGCATCCCCGCGAAGGCGGGGACCCGGGTTTGAGCGACGGCAGGGCTGGCTGGGGTAACCGGCGCTCAGTCCAACACCGGCGGCGTGGCCAAAGCCTGGGTCCCCGCCTTCGCGGGGATGCACGGTGTTTGGCGTGGCCAAAGCCTGGGTCCCCGCCTTCGCGGGGATGCACGGTGTTTTCATGCGAGCAATCCGCCGCCAGACAGACGACTTCGCGCCGCCAACCCCTTGATCGCGCGGCCTTCCCTCGCAGGAACAGCGTCATTTCCCAGCCGCAGGAACGGCCCGTGCGACACTGCCGGCCTGACCTTCGCCGCCGATCTTTGACAATCGCATCCCGCCACCGAACCCCCGCCCGGGCGAACGATCCGGACGCTTCGGGACGGTGTTTTCCGCGACCGCCCGATGAGACGCTGTAGACGGTGTAGACGGTGTTTTTCCGCCCCGCACGCAGCGCACCCAGTGCACGCTTCGCACCGTGTTTTTTCCGCCCGCCCATGAAAAAAGGCCCCGGCGTCACCACCGGGGCCTCATCCATTTCACCGAAGTCGCCGCCGCTTAGCGACGGCTGCGGCCGCGATCGCGGTCACCGCCGCCGCCTTCACGCTTGGGACGGCCGCCGGTGTCGTCCGACAGGGCCGGCTCGCCGCGTTCGGCGCGTTCGGCGTTGATCTTGTCGGTGATGTCCTCGCCGGTTTCCTGATCGACGACCTTCATCGACAGCTTGGTCTTGCCGCGATCGTCCATGCCCAGGAACTTGACCTTGACCTCCTGGCCTTCGGTCAGGACGTCGGCCGGGTTGGCGACGCGTTCCAGGGCGATCTGGGACACGTGGACCAGGCCGTCCTTGGCCCCGAAGAAGTTCACGAAGGCGCCGAAGTCGACGACCTTCACGACCTTGCCGGTGTAGATCATGCCGGGCTCGGGCTCGGACACGATCGAGGTGATCCAGGCCTTGGCCGCGTCGATCTTCTCCTGATCCGAGGCGGCGATCTTCACCGTGCCGTCGTCCTCGATGTTGATCTTGGCGCCGGTCTTTTCGACGATCTCGCGAATGATCTTGCCGCCGGTGCCGATGATGTCGCGGATCTTGTCGGTCGGAACCTTGATCGACTCGATCTTGGGCGCGTACTCGCCCAGCTCGGTGCGGGCGCCGTCGATGGCCTTGTCCATCTCGTCGAGGATGTGCAGACGGCCGGCCGAAGCCTGGGCGATCGCCTTGCGCATGATCTCCTCGGTGATGCCCGCGACCTTGATGTCCATCTGCAGCGAGGTGATGCCCTCGCGCGTGCCGGCCACCTTGAAGTCCATGTCGCCGAGGTGGTCTTCGTCACCCAGGATGTCGGACAGGATGGCGAACTCGCCCGACGGCTCGAGGATCAGGCCCATGGCGATGCCCGAGACCGGGCGAACCAGCGGCACGCCCGCGTCCATCAGCGCCAGCGACGCGCCGCACACCGAAGCCATCGAGGACGAGCCGTTGGACTCGGTGATCTCCGAAACGATGCGGATCGTATAGGGGAAGTCTTCCGACGACGGCAGCATCGGACGGATCGCCCGCCAGGCCAGCTTGCCGTGACCGATTTCCCGACGGCCCGCGCCGCCCATCCGACCGGTCTCGCCGACCGAATAGGGAGGGAAGTTGTAGTGCAGCAGGAACTTCTCTTTGTAAGTGCCGGCCAGGGAGTCGACGTACTGCTCGTCCTCGCCGGTGCCCAGGGTGGCGACCACGATGGCCTGGGTCTCACCACGGGTGAACAGGGCCGAACCGTGGGTGCGCGGGAAGACGCCGACTTCCGAGACGATGTCGCGGACCTTGTCGAGGGCGCGGCCGTCGACGCGGTGGCCGTTGTCGATGATGTCGCGACGCAGGACGTGGGCTTCGCATTCCTTGAAGGCGACGCCGAACCGGGCGGAATCGACGCCGTCCGGGTTCTCGTCGGTCTTCACCAGCTTGGCGGCGGCGGCCTTCTTGGCCACGTCGACGCCGTTGCGGCGCTCGTATTTGCCGGCGTGGGTGTAGGCGGCCTTGATGTCGTCGCCGACCATGGTCTGGATCGAGGTGACGATGTCCGAGACGTCGTCGGCCTGGAAGTCGAAGGGCTCCTTGGCGGCGTGCTCGGCCATTTCGATGATGGCGTCGATCACCGGCTGCATGCCACGATGCGCGAACATCAGGGCGTTCAGCATGACCTCTTCCGACAGCTCCTTGGCTTCGGATTCGACCATCATCAGGGCGTCCTGGGTGCCGGCGACGACGAGGTCGAGCTGGCTGTCCGGGAGCTGGTCAAGCGTGGGGTTGAGGACGTATTCGCCGTCGATATAGCCGACGCGCGCGGCGCCGATCGGGCCCATGAAGGGCACGCCCGAAATGGTCAGGGCGGCCGAGGCGGCGACCAGGCCGACGATGTCGGGGTCGTTCTCGAGGTCGTGCTGCAGCACGGTGACGACGACCTGGGTCTCGTTCTTGAAGCCCTTGACGAACAGCGGGCGGATCGGGCGGTCGATCAGGCGGGAGACCAGGGTCTCCTTCTCGGTCGGACGGCCTTCACGCTTGAAATAGCCGCCCGGGATCTTGCCGGCGGCGAAGGTCTTTTCCTGGTAGTTGACGGTCAGCGGGAAGAAATCCAGGCCCGGCTTGGGCGCGCGACCGTAGACGACGGTGGCGAGGACGACGGTCTCGCCATAGGTGGCCAGAACGGCGCCGTCGGCCTGACGGGCGATGCGGCCCGTTTCCAGCGTCAGCGGGCGGCCGGCCCAGTCGATCGTCTTGCGTTTGATATCGAACATGTTTCGTCTTTCGTATCCCGCGGGCGGATTCCGCGCGGGGTCCCATCAGTGGGTGGAGCGTCGGGCGTTCAGTCCTTCGGTCCATGGGCGTCCGCGCCATCGCGAACCGCCCGGGAGTGGTGAGGACCGGTATCCAGCCCTCGCGTCATGCGCCTGAAATCCCGAGGCGCGCGGGTGGTTCTGGATGCGGAACGAGGCGCGGACATGGCCCGCGCCTCGAAAAACTCTTCCGCTCGTCCCCTTCGCCTTAGCGGCGCAGGTTCAGCTTGCCGATCAGCGCCGTGTAGCGCTCGCGATCGACCTTCGACAGATGGTCAAGAAGGCGACGACGCTGCGAGACCATCTTGAGCAGGCCGCGGCGCGAGTGGTTGTCCTTCTTGTGGGTCTTGAAGTGTTCGGTGAGGTTGGCGATGCGTTCCGAGAGGATCGCGACCTGGACCTCGGCCGAGCCGGTGTCGCCAGCGGTGCGGGCGTTATCGGCGATGACTTCGTTCTTGCGTTCAGCAGTAATCGACATCGGTATGCTCCTATTGGAGGTTAAATACGCGGTCGGGTTCCAGCCGGCCGGCCCGCAACTGACCGAGAGCGACGAGGGTCTGTCCCTGGAAGGCTGAAACGGTTCTGGAGCCGTCCCGAAGGCGGCCTTTGAGCGTTTCGACCTGTCGGGGGAGCAGAACGATCGGTCGTCCCTGACGAAGCGAGAAGGCGTCCTGGTCCGTTACGGCCAGCTCCGGGATGTCGTCCAGGGCGGTCGCAACGGGAAGCAAGCCTTCCGAGGCGGCGTCCCTATGCACCAGATCGGTCAGGAAATCCAGCGTGACGGCGTTTTCCGTCGAGAACGGCCCGACCCGTTCGCGGCGCAGGGCCGAAACATGCCCCTCGGCGCCCAGCATGATCGCCAGATCGCGCGCCAGCGAGCGGACATAGACCCCCTTGCCCGTCCGCATGGTGATCTCGACATGGTCGGCGTCCGGCGCGTCGGTCACCGCGGCCTCGTGGATCGTCACCCGCCGGCTGGCCAGTTCGAATTCGGCGCCCTCTCGGGCCAGGTCATAGGCCCGCTGGCCATCCACCTTGATGGCCGAGAACTGCGGCGGAACCTGATCAATCTCGCCGACGAAGGCCTCCAACGCCGCGCGCACCGCCTCGACGTCGGGGCGCACGTCCGACCGGGCGGTGATCTCGCCCTCGCGGTCGAGGCTGTCGGTCGTGACGCCCCAGTTGATGGTGAAGCGATAGACCTTCTGCGCCTCCATCATGAAGGGCACGGTCTTGGTCGCCTCGCCCAGGGCGATCGGCAGGATGCCGCTGGCCAGCGGATCGAGCGTGCCGGCGTGGCCGGCCTTCCGGGCGTCGAACAGGCGGCGGACCTTCGAGACCGCGTCGGTGGATCCCATGCCGTAGGGTTTGTCCAGGCAGACCCAGCCGTTGACGATCTCGCCCTTCTTGCGGCGGCCCATCAGGCCTCGCCGTCCTCTTCCACGTCGTCATCCGCGAACGGCGACACATAGACGTCGGCCCGCACCCGGGGGTCGTCCAGCAGCCGGTTCAGGCGCTCGGCGGCGGCGAAGCTCTCGTCGTGGCGGAAGCGCAGATCGGGGGTGAACCGCATGTCGATATGCCGCCCCAGCGCCCCGCGCAGGAATTTGGCGTGGACGTTCAGCGCCTTGACGATCTCATCGATGTGACCGGCGACCGGCGCCGTCTCGACGCCGGCGCCCAGCGGCTCGACGAAACAGGTGGCGTGCTTCAGGTCCGGCGACAACCGCACCTCGGTGACCGTGACCGAAACACCGGTCAGGGCGTCGTCGCGAATCTCGTTCTCGCGCATGACCTCGACCAGGGCGTGGCGGATCATTTCGGAGGCGCGCAGCTGACGCTGGCTGACGGTGCCGGCCTTGGCGGCGGGCTTCCTGGGTTTGCGGTTGCTCATGCTTTGTCCTTGTCGCCTGTCGGGGATCGGACCCGGCTTGAAAAAGCGAAGGGGCGGGGTCTAGTCCCGCGAAGGCCCGGTGTCCAATTGGGCGCGGTCGATGGTGGCCATAACCTCGGCCGAGGTTATCGAACGGATCGGGCGAACAGGAAGGCCCGCGGCGTTGAGAACGCCCGCGCTCCAGTGATTGCAGAGGCGCGCGATCGAGAAATGCTCGCGGCTGGCGAAGAAGCGCGCATCGTCGCCGGCGCGCGCCGCTGAAATCCGGGGGCCGCCGCCGGCCAGGTCCAGGGAGTCCTGGATATGATCCGCCATGGCGTCGAAGCCGGGTCGCGAGAGACGCAGGGTGCGGCGGGTTCCAGGGGCGAAGGCCGCGCGGGGGTCGCGCTGGGCCGGGTCCAGCATGATCACCGAGGCGTTGCCGGGCCGGAAGAACGCGCGCAGGCCGTCCGGCAGCCGACTCTCCATCGGGCTCTGATCGACGTAGAATTTCGCATCGCCCCAGCCGATCAGGATCCACTCGCCCGGAGCCAGACCGCGCACCGCATCCGCCAGGGGCCCGGGCCGCGCCTCAAGGGCGCGGCGAGGAACCGCCAGATCGGTATGAAAGCCGTTGTCCAGCAGGTGGACCTCAACCCCGGGCTCGCCGGCGCGGGCGGGCCAGAGCCCGGGGTCGCCGGGGGCCGTCCATGTCCAGACAGCCGCGATGGTCGCCAGTATGGCGACGGCCAGAAACCTCTTCAGGCCCCAGGATTGTCGACGGCGCCTCATCTCTGACGATAGCTCCAGCTGCCGCACAGAGCGGACGGCGGCGCATCGGGGCCCACAATCGTCCGGGCGCGAAACACCATCATGTCTACCCGGTCACGACGGTGCAGCAGGGCGGCGACGCCGGGGATTTCGCCGTCGCAGGACGCGGACGCCGCAACGGGCCGATTGCGCGCCGCGGGCACGATGCGGCGCAGTTCGATCTGGGCATCGGCCGGAGCGTTCCAGCGATCGGCGAAGGTCTGACCCGCGACGAAGGACTCCCGTCCGGCGGCGATACGAAGAGGCCGGGTGTGCAGGGCGTGGCCCGTGTCGAAACGCAGGTCGGCGCCCACGAAGGCGACGGCGCCGGTGGCGAGACGTGTCGCTTCATCGGCCGGACTGAACTCGCCGGTCAGGACCACGTCCCCGGCGTCGGCCGCCACGACCCTGGGGTCGGCGGCGATCGCCGTCTTCAGACCTGACAGGCCGTCTGCGGTTCCTGAAGGCAGCCTGGCCGCCCAATCAGCGACCCGACCCGCCGCCGGAGCGGCCTCATCGCGCAGGGCCCGCCATGCCTCGATCGCGTGGCGGTTCTCGATGGCCAGCAGGAACAGCACCAGACACAGGAAAGCCAGCGCGGCGGCAAGGCGCTTCAGTCCGGTCTGTCGGGGCGCGGCGGCGGCGGGCATCGCCGCAACCTTAGCGAGGCGATGCGATGAGGTGAACGCCTATCGCGCGACAGGCGCGTTGGGATCGTCCGCGACGCCGCTCGAACCCGGGACCGCCCACTCGCCGCGCCAGTCGTAGGACAGCTGGACGCAATGGCGGTAGGTTCCATCCGGCCAGCGCCCGACGGCGTGCACCGCCAGCGGGCGGGCCAGCCGCACCCGGCCCAGCACCATCCAGGCCTCTTCCGACCCGGGGCACAGGGCGCGGCCCAGGGCCCGACCGCCGCCCTCGGGGGCGATCGAATAGACAGACGACTCGGTCGAGCCGGCCGGCAGGGCGCGTCGCACGGCGTCGGGGCCGCCGCGCCGGATATCGGCCTGGCCGCGATTGGAGGTGGAGATGATGCGCCGCACGCTGATCGCGCCGAAAAGGCCCCGCTCGGCCTCCAGCGTGATGCCGCGCGTCAGGGCCTGGGTGACCCGATCGGAAGCGTTGTAGGCGAGATAACGCGTCTCCGCCGAGACGGGACCGGCCCAGACAGCCTGGGTGAGGGCGGACAGGGTCAGGACGGCGATCAGGAAACGGCGCATGCGGTTTGATCTCCGACAGGTAAGGCGAAAAGGCGGCGCGGCCCTCTCCCTCCCCCTCCGGGGGAGGGTGGTCGCGAAGCGACCGGGTGGGGACGGCTAAGCAAGAGCAAACGCCGGCGCTTGTGTCGCCGAGCCCCTCCCACCCTGTCGTCGCTGCGCGCCGACATCCCTCCCCCGGAGGGGAGGGAGACGCATTACGAAAACCCTAGTCGAGCGTGCGCTTGATCTCTTCGACCGTGAAGCACTCGATGTAGTCGCCTGCCTTGATGTCCTGGAAGCCCTGGAAATGCATGCCGCACTCCTGGCCCGACGGAACCTCGTTGACCTCGTCCTTGAAGCGTTTGAGCGTCGTGAGCGTGCCCAGTTCCAGCACCACGACATCGTCGCGGATGATCCGGACCTTGGCGCCCTTGCGGACCACGCCCTCGGACACCCGGCAACCGGCGATCTTGCCGGTCTTGGAGATGTCGAAGACCTGCAGCACCGCCGCATTGCCCAGGAAGGTTTCCCGTTGCAGCGGCGCCAGCATGCCGGACAGCACGCCCTTCATGTCGTCCAGCAGGTCGTAGATGATCGCATAGTAGCGGATCTCGACGCCTTCGCGCTCGGCCAGGTCGCGGGCCTGTTTCGAGGCGCGGACGTTGAAGCCCAGGATCGGCGCGCCGGCCGACTTGGCCAGCTGGACGTCGCTCTCGGTGATGCCGCCGGCGCCCGACATGACGGTGCGCGCGCGGACCTCCTCGTTGCCCATCTTGTCCAGCGAGCCGACGATGGCCTCGGCCGAACCCTGCACGTCGGCCTTGATGATGACCGGCAGTTCCGAGACCTTCTTGGACTGCAGCTTGGACATCATGTCGACCAGGCTGACCTGGTTGATGCCGCCGGTGGCCTTCTCGCGCTTGATGCGGTCACGGTATTCGGTCAGCTCTCGGGCGCGGGCCTCGTTCTCGACCACGGCGAACGGATCGCCGGGGCTCGGAGCCTCGTCGAGACCCAGGATCTCGACCGGCACCGACGGGCCGGCTTCGGTCAGCTGCTCGTTGCGCTCGTTCAGCAGGGCGCGAACCTTGCCCCAGGCCGAACCGGCCACGACGATGTCGCCGCGCTTCAGCGTGCCGCGCTTGACCAGGACGGTGGCGACCGGGCCGCGGCCCTTGTCCAGCTTGGCCTCGATGACCACGCCTTCCGAGGAGCGTTCCGGATCTGCCTTCAGGTCCATGACCTCGGCCTGCACCAGGATGGCGTCGATCAGCCCTGTCAGGTTGGTCCGTTCCTTGGCCGACACCTCGATGATCTGGGTGTCGCCGCCCAGGCTCTCGGCGATGACTTCGTACTGCAGCAGTTCGTTGACGACCTTCAGCGGGTTGGCGTCCGGCTTGTCGATCTTGTTCACCGCCACGATGATCGGGGCGCCGGCCGCCTTGGCGTGCTGGATGGCCTCGATCGTCTGGGGCATGACGCCGTCGTCGGCGGCCACGACCAGGACCACGATGTCCGTCACATTGGCGCCGCGCGCGCGCATCGCCGAGAAGGCGGCGTGGCCCGGGGTGTCCAGGAAGGTGACGCGGTCGTCGCTGGGCAGGCGAACCTGATAGGCGCCGATGTGCTGGGTGATGCCGCCGGCCTCGCCCGAAGCGACGTCGGTGGTGCGCAGGGCGTCCAGCAGCGAGGTCTTGCCATGGTCGACGTGGCCCATGATGGCCACGACCGGCGCCCGGGGCGTGACCGCCTCGTCGTCGATCGCGTCGGACAGGAAGCCGGCCTCGACGTCGGATTCCGACACGCGGCGGACGGTCATGCCGAATTCGTCGGCCACCAGTTCGGCGGTGTCGGTGTCGATGACGTCGTTGATCTTCATCATCAGGCCCTGTTTCATCAGGAATTTGATGATGTCGACGCCACGCACGGCCATCCGGTTGGACAGCTCCTGCACGGTGATGACGTCAGGGATGACGACTTCGCGCGGACGGTTCGGCGCATCGGTGGAGCCGCCCTTGCGCTTTTCCTTCTCGCGTTCGCGGGCGCGGCGGACCGAGGCCAGCGAGCGCATCCGCTCGGCGGTGTCGCCGTCGCCGGCGACCGACTGGATGGTCAGGCGGCCTTCGCGGCGCTTGGGCTCGCCGCGGGTGCGGCTGACGGCCTTGCCGGCGTCCGAGAAACGCTTGTCGCGATCATCCTCGGGCTTGAGCGGACGGGCGAAGCCGCCGCCGGGCGCGCGGCTGGGCCGTGCGACCTCGGCCTGGGCCGGAGGCGCGTTCGGGGTCGGACGGCCGCCGGGGCCGGTGCGCGGACCCGGACGGGCGGCGCCCGGCGCGGGGCGCGGAGTCAGGGCCGAATAGCGGACCGGTTCGGCCGGACGGCCGGTCGGGCGCGCCGGAGCGGCGGGACGGTCGGAATAGGCGCGTTCACCGCCACCCATGGCTTCCTCACGGGCCGAGCGGCCGCCGAAGGCGGGACCGGCGGGCGCGCGGGAGGGGTTCGGGGCCTTGGGCACGCGTTGGCCGAAATTGACCGCCGGACGCGCTGGCGGGGCCGGACGGGCCGGAGCGGCGGGAGCGGGAGCCGGAGCGGCCGCCTCGACCGGAGCCGGGGCCGGCGCGGCAGGTGCAGCCGGCGCCGGCGTCGGCGCGGCGGCGGCCGGAGCGCGCCTGGCCGGCGTCGGCGCGGGCGCGGCGGCCGTCAGCTTGGCGGCCTCGGCGCGAGCGGCCTCGGCGGCGGCGCGGGCGGCGGCGGCCTCGGCCTGGGCGGCGTTGGCGGCCTGGGCCGTGGCGGCGGCCTGTTCATGCGCGGCCTGGTCGCGGCGCGCCTGTTCGGCGGCGGCGGCCTGGGCGCGCTGGGCCTGGGCCTGGCTCGCCAGTTCGATGGCGCGGCGGCGGGCTTCCTGTTCCTCGTTCGACAGGCGGCCGCCGGCGGGACCGGCAGGCGCGGCCGGACGCGGCGTCTGGGGCGCGGGCGCATCGGTGCGCGGACGGGCGGCGACGTCGAAGCCTTGCGGGCGCTGATGGCCCGGCACGGCGCCGGCGCGGCGCTTGGTCTCGACCACCACGGTCTTGGTGCGGCCGTGGCTGAAGCTCTGGCGCACGGTGCCGGTCGAAACCGATCCCGCCTGCCGGGGCTTGAGGCTCAGCGGCGCGCGCGGGCCCGTCGTGGACGGAGTCCCGGTCGGAGCCTGTGGTGCGCCGTCGTTGGTCTTGTCGTTCTCGTCAGTCATCCGGTCGCTTTACTTGTGACAGCGGATGATCCGCCGTCGTCTCGTTCAAACACAAAAAGCCGCGCGTCGCCCTGCCCCCAAATCAGGGAGCAGAACCCCGCCCGTCCAAAACCTTGTTCGGCATCTCAGCCGGCTCTCCGCCCCACTCCGGGGGCAGAAGCGGTCGAAATCCCGCCAGTCGTTCGACCTCAATGGTCCAGCGATCGGCCCGCCCGCTCTCAAGCAGGACGGCGTGTATCGCATTTTCCAGCCCAAGGGCCAAACTCAAATCGTCCGCCGTGAAGACGCCGCAGACTTTCGGGCGCGGCGTCATGTGTTTCGCCAGCGAAAGCAGCTTGCCGCGACCGTCGGCGGAACCGTCCGCCGCCTCGATGATCCACGCGGCCTTGCCCGACCGGACATTGGCCAGGGATTTTTCGAAGCCGGAGATAAGCACGCCTTCGCGGCGGGCAAGCCCCAGCTGGTCCAGACAGCGCCGGAGCAGCAGGTTTTCGACCGTGTCCGCCAGGTCGGCGGCCGGCTTCATCGGCGCCTTGGCCGCCCGCGAGAACAGGTTCTTCTTCACCGCCGTCTCGATCGAGGCCCGGTTCGCGGCGACCCACAGGCCGCGCCCCGGCAGCTTGCGCGCCAGGTCGGGGGCCACCGAACCGTCCGGAGCGGCGACGAAGCGGATCAGGCGAGATTCGTCCATGACCTCGTGGGTGACGAGGTCGCGTCGCTCTCTATCGATCGTCGCTTCGCGCAGACTCATGAACGATCCGGTCTCCCATCACGCGTCGGGGGTTTGTTCGGGGTCCCCGGCGAGGACCTCCGCGTCGGCGTCTTCGTCGGCGACGACTTCAGCCTGGTCACCTTCCGGCGCGGCGGCGAAGACGGCTTCGGCGTCGTACTCGCCCTCGGGCAGCTCTTCCTCATACTCAGGCTCGGGCGGCTGCGGCAGTTCCGAGGCGTCGATCCAGCCGGCGGCGACGCGCGCCTGCAGGATCAGCATTTCAGCCTCTTCCTGGGCCAGGTTGAAGCTTTCCAGCACGCCCGGAACCTTGACCCGTTCGCCGTTCTTGACTTCGTATCCGCCGCGGATTTCGTCGGTGGCCAGGTCGGCCAGGTCCTCGACGGTCTTCACCCCGCCTTCGCCCAGTGCGACGGCGATGGCGCCGGTCACGCCCGGAACGGCCATGACTTCGTCCAGCACGCCCAGCTCGACGCGCTTCGCGTCAAGGATAGCGGCCTGACGGTCCAGGAAGTCGCGGGCGCGAGCCTGCAGTTCCTCGGCCGTGTCCTCGTCGAAGCCCTCGATGTCCGAGATTTCGTACGGCTCGACGAAGGCCAGATCCTCGACCGTGGCGAAGCCTTCGGTGACCAGCAGCTGGGCGATGACCTCGTCCACGTCCAGGGCTTCCTGGAACAGGACGGTGCGTTCGCTGAACTCGCGCTGACGGCGCTCGGAGTCCTGGCTTTCGGTGATGATGTCGATCTGCCAGCCGGTCAGCTGGCTGGCGAGGCGGACGTTCTGGCCGCGGCGGCCGATGGCCAGCGACAGCTGCTCGTCCGGCACCACGACCTCGACGCGGTCGGCTTCCTCGTCGAGGACCACCTTGGACACCTCGGCCGGGGCCAGGGCGTTGACGATGAAGGTGGGCTCGTCCGAGTTCCACTGGATGATGTCGATCTTCTCGCCCTGCAGTTCGGCGACGACCGCCTGAACCCGCGAGCCGCGCATGCCGACGCAGGCGCCGACCGGATCGATGGAGGAGTCATTGGACAGCACGGCCATCTTGGCGCGCGAGCCTGCGTCGCGGGCGGCGGCGCGAATCTCGATCACGCCGTCGTAGACTTCCGGCACTTCCTGGGCGAACAGCTTGGCCATGAAGCCGGGGTGCGAACGCGACAGCATGACCTGCGGGCCCTTGGCCTCGGCGCGGACGTCGTAGATGTAGGTGCGGATCCGGTCGCCGATGTTGAACACCTCGCGCGGGATCGAGTCGTTGCGGCGCATGATGCCCTCGCCCCGACCCAGGTCGACGACGGTGTTGCCGTATTCGACGCGCTTCACGGTGCCGTTGACGATCTCGCCGACGCGGTCCTTGAACTCTTCGTACTGGTTCGCGCGCTCGGCCTCGCGGACCTTTCCGGTCACGACCTGGCGGGCCATCTGGGTCTGGACGCGGCCGAACTCGAACGGCGGCAGGTTTTCGATGTATTCCTTGCCGACGAAGGCCTCGGGATCACGCTTGGAGGCGTCGGTCAGGCGGACCATGGCCGAGTCGTTGAACTCTTCCAGCTCGTCCTCGGGCTGCCAGTCGTCCGGCACGATGGTGACGTGGCGGGTCAGGGCCATTTCGCCCGACTTGATGTCGATCTTGGCGCGGATGTCGTGATGGGCGCCGTAGCGCGACTTGGCGCCCTTCTGGATCGCCTCCTCGATCGCCTCGACGACGATCTCCTTGTCGATGTTCTTTTCGCGCGCGACCGCGTCAGCAATCTGAAGCAGTTCGAGTCGGTTCGCGGAAACGCCGGCGACAGCCATTCTGTTATTCCTCGGTCTCGATAGAGTTGTCGTTACGGGCGGCGCGCTTCTCGGCGCCCGCCTTCATCAGTTCGTCGGTCAGCACCAGTTTGGCGTCGACCAGCCATTCGAAGGGGATCAGGGCGGTGTCCTCCTCCCCCTCCAGGTCCATGGCGACATTGTCGCCGTCGGTGCCGGCGATCACGCCCTTGAAGCGCTTGCGGCCCTCGATCATGCGATCGCTTTCCAGCCGCGCCTCATAGCCCTCGAACAGATCGAAGTCCGACAGCCGGGTCAGCGGGCGGTCGACGCCCGGCGACGACACCTCCAGCAGATATTCGCCGTTGATCGGGTCGGCGGCGTCGAACACCTCCGACACGGCGCGGCTCAGACGGGCGCATTCCTCGACGGCGATGTCGTGATCGCTCGGCCGTTCGGCCATGATCTGCAGGCGGCGGCGCAGGGTGCCGCCCATCAGCCGCACGCGCACGATATCGAGGCCCAGGCTCTCGGCCACGGGTTCGATCAGCTCCAGCAGAGCGCGGTCTTCGGCGGTCTTGGCCTTCAAAGGCTTTGGTCCAAACAAAAAGCGGCGGGCCCGACGGCCGCCGCTTCAAACGGCGCCGTTAGGACGCCGGTCTAACGATGTGGGAGGGCGTATAGCTCCCCCAAACGCCTTTGTCAGCCCCTGTCGTCAGAGGCCGCCGCCATCAGACCAGCTCCAGCTGGCTGAGATAGTCGCGCTTGCCCAACTCGATCCCCGCATTGCGCAGGACCGCATAGGCCATGCTGATGTGGAAATAGAAGTTCGGCAGGGCGAAGCTGGTCAGATAGCCCGCGCCTTCGAAATCCAGCTCGACGCCGGGGAAGCGCAACTCCACGCGGCGCGTCTCGCCGCCTTCGAAGGCCCGCAGATCGGTCGCCTCGATGAAGGCGATGGACAGGGCGATCGTCTCCTTCAGCTCGACCAGGGTCGCCTCGGCGTCGTCCGTCCGGGGCCATTCCTGGCCAGTCAGCCGCGCCACGCAGCTGCGGGCCGAGAACGAGGCCATGCGGACCTGGTCGGGAAACGGCTTCATGTCGGGCGCCAGACGCGCATCCATGAGCGTGGCTTCATCCAGGTCGGACGCGATGGCCCTGTCGACCAGACCCGACAGGGCGTTCAGGCCGCGCAGGAACATGGGCGCGGCGATGTCGTGGAGGGCGAGAATCATGAGGCGATCCCCTGGTTCGACCAGCGTTGCGTCAGGCCGCGCGAACGAAATCCATAAAGATCGGCGGTGTATCGCCAAGCTTCTTTTCTTCATAGCGGGTGACGACGTGATCGTCAGGCGCCGTGAACCAGTCAACGCCCGGGTCGAGCTGCCGGACCAGACCCGGCGTGCGCTCGAACCGTTCCACCGCCCATTCCGCATAGTCGGTCCAGTCCGTCACGAAACGCAGCCGGCCGCCCGGCTTCAGCAGTCGTGCGATCCCGGCCGCCGTCTCGTCCTGGATCAGCCGCCGCTTGTTGTGCCGCGCCTTGTGCCAGGGATCGGGGAACAGGATCATGACCCGGTCCAGACTGGCGTCCGGCAAGGCCGTCATCACGTCGCGCGCGTCATCCGCGTGCAGGCGGACGTTCTTCAGCCCGCGCTCGTCGATGTGGCGCAGGGCCGAGCCGACGCCGTTGAGAAACGGCTCGCAGCCGATCATCAGCACGTCCGGATGGCGGCTCGCCTGTTCGGCCAGATGCTCGCCGCCGCCGAAGCCGATTTCCAGCCAGACGCCAACCGCCTCCGCCATCAAGCTCGACGGATCGATCGGCCCCGCCCTGGGGTCCGGTACGGCGATGGACGGCAGCAAGGTGTCGAACAGCGCCGCCTGGCGCGGCTTGATGGCGCGCGACTTTATGCGTCCGAATGAGCGGAGCGGCGGGTGTCTGGGTTCGTCGGAGGAGGCCATGGGCGCGCCTGTTAGACGCGCCCGGCCGTTCAGGCCAGCGCCTTCAGCTGGTCGACCAGATCGGTCTTCTCCCAGCTGAACCCGCCGTCGGCGTCCGGCGCGCGGCCGAAGTGGCCGTAGGCGGCGGTGCGGGCGTAGATCGGCTTGTTCAGGCCCAGGTGCTCGCGAATGGCGCGCGGCGTGGCGCCGCCGATCAGACCCAGGATGTTCGCCTCCAGCACCGCCTCGGTGATGGCGCCCTTGCCCGTGCCGTGCAGGTCCACGTGGATCGACTGGGGCTTGGCCACGCCGATGGCGTACGAGATCTGGATGGTGCAGCGGTCTGCCAGACCGGCGGCGACCACGTTCTTGGCCAGGTAGCGGCAGGCGTAGGCGGCCGAGCGGTCGACCTTGGTCGGGTCCTTGCCCGAGAAGGCTCCGCCGCCGTGCGGGGCCGCGCCGCCGTAGGTGTCGACGATGATCTTGCGACCGGTCACCCCGGCGTCGCCGTCCGGGCCGCCGATCTCGAAGATGCCGGTCGGGTTGATGTGCCAGACGGTGTTCTCGTCGGTGAAGCCTTCCGGCAGCACGGCGAGAATGTGCGGCTTGACGATCTCCGCGACGTCGGCGGACGACAGGCCGGCGGCGTGCTGGGTCGACAGAACGATCGAGGTGGCGCGGACGGGCTTGCCGTCCTCGTACTGGATCGTCACCTGGCTCTTGGCGTCGGGCTCCAGCCGCTTGTCGCCGCCATGACGGACCTCGGCGAGGCGCTTCAGGATGTTGTGGCTGTACTGCAGGGTCGCCGGCATCAGCTCGGGCGTTTCGTTCGAGGCGTAGCCGAACATGATGCCCTGGTCGCCCGCGCCCTCGTCCTTGTTGCCGGCGGCGTCGACGCCCACGGCGATGTCGGCCGACTGGCCGTGCAGGCGGTTGATGAATTCGAACCTGTCCCAGTGGAAGCCGGACTGCTCATAGCCGATGTCGCGCACGGCGGCGCGAACGGCGGCCTCGATCTCGTCCTGGACGCCCGGGGCCCAGTTTCCGTCCGTGTCCATGATGCCCTGGCCGCGGATTTCGCCCGCCAGCACGACCAGGTTGGTCGTCGTCAGGGTTTCACAGGCCACCCGCGCATAGGGATCCTTGCCCAGGAACAGATCCACCACGGTGTCGGAGATGCGGTCCGCGACCTTGTCGGGATGGCCTTCGGAGACGCTTTCAGATGTGAACAGGAACGACGAACGGGACAAGGTTGAGCTCCGGCGGCATGGGAAGGCCGGCAGACATATAAGGATATGTTTATATGTTCAAGGCGCACGCTCGACACGGCGCCAGCGAGCGCTCTCGCTCACGGGCCTTTCACCCGCCAGCCAGCGCTCCAGCACGCCGAGCAGGAGCGACAGGGTTGTCAGGACCCCAAGTCCCAGCCGCGCGGCGATATCGGCGCGGTGATCCAGATCAGGGACCATCACCATGGAGACGTGCACCAGTACGGTCAGCACCATCGTGGCTGTCATCGCCAAAGGCCACCAGCGGTCGCTTTTCAGCGCCAGCCGGCCGAAGACAAGCATCAGCAGGGCGTCCTCGACCGCGTGATCCGCGTGGAGCCGACCGATCATCACGGGCGGCGCGAACGACACCACCCAGGCGATGATCAGGACCGTCACTCCAAAACGCTCGGCATGTCCCCCCTTGAGCCATGCGAGGGCGAAAACCAGTACGCTGAAGCTGTAATAGAAGATCTGAAACGGCGAGATATCGGGCCTCCACTCTCTACCGTGCGTCTGGCTGGAGGCCGCGGGCCCGGAAAATCTATACTGGTCCCGGCCCGACGTCATGGCCTTGCTGTTCGACCACCCCAGTTGGCGCTCTCGCTGACGGGCCGCTCACCGGCCAGCCAACGCTCGCCGACGCCCGCCAACAGGGCGAGGTCCAGAGCCACGACCAGACCCAGGTGGGCCGAAATTTCCGCGCGCCGGTCGAACTCCGGAACAAGGGCCATGGCCAGGTAGACGAGCACGCTCAACGTCACCACCGCGGAGGCGGCGAAAGGCCACCATCGACCGCCCTTCAGCGCCATCCGGATGAAGATGCCCAGCAGGGCCAGTTCGAGCGCGACATCGAAGAGGGGAAGGTCGCCGACCATGACATTGTGCAGCCAGGCCGGCGTCGCGATCAATGTCGTCATCCAGATCAGGGTCGCACAGGCGCCGAGGCGTTCAGGATGTCCGCCCCTGATCCAGGCGACCAGAATCGTGGCCATCGTGAAGTACAGGGCGCCGAGCTGGACTGGAGTCATGGTCTGCGCCTCCGGGGCTGTCGCCTCAACCGGCGGCCCCGGGCTGAGGGTCAGGACGGATGGCGCGGTCGATCGCCCGGGCCTGTCCGGTATAGGCGACCACCAGATCGGCGACGGCCTTGATCATGACCGCGGCCAGAACCAGGGTCAGCAGCAGGATCAGGAGACGGAGGCCCCAACCGCGCGGGGGAGGTCGGTACCCGAGCCGTCCCTCTGGGCTCCCACCTGGGCCATCACCCAGCCGGCGCTCAGCACCTGCTGCAGCAGTTCGCGGGGATTCGCCCGTTCCGCGTCGTCCGCCAGTCCGCGCATCAGATGCGCTCTCACGGGATCGTTCGCTCCCAGGGGGCTGAACCCGTTGAGCGCCGCTTCCAGATCTTCCCACGTCCAGTGCGGAAGCGTCTTGGTTTGAGATGCCATCGTCAGACTCCGTGAGTGGGGAGTTACTGACACCGACCCCGGCCGTCTTCGCCATGGGGTCTTTCGTAGGGTCTGGTACGTTTCGTTCCAGAATCGCCAGCGCGGCCTTGCGCCGATTGACGTCCAGACGGCGGCACGCCTCGTGAACGTGTTTCTTGACCGTAGCCTCCGACAGGCCGAGCCGGCCCGCGATCTCCTTGTCGGTCAGGAAGGCGGTCAACCTCAGACATTCTTCCTGCCGCGCGCTGAGCCGCTGGGACATGACCGCTCCAAATATTACGGTCTAGCTATGACGTTCCGGATAAGCCGTCCAGATCATCTTTGTTTTTCGGGGCTTGGAAAAATGGTGCCGCTTAGGTGACTCGAACACCTGACCCCCGCATTACGAATGCGATGCTCTACCAGCTGAGCTAAAGCGGCCTTGACGCGGTGGACCTCGGTCCGCGCGAGAGGCGCTCTTTATACGCGGTGCGCGGGCTTGCCAAGCGCCTCGAGCAGGGCGGACTCATCGGGAGCGGCCGCGCTTCGGATTTCCAGACCGGCTCCGTCGCCAAGACCGCCCGCGACGGCCGCGGACAGGGCGACGGCCACCTCCCCCGAGAATGGCCCCAGCGCCCCCAGGGCGCGGGCGGCGCGGGCCGAATGGATCAGGACGGCGTCAAATTCCCCTGGCGGCGCGGCGCCGGTTTCAACGGCTTCATAGATCGGCAGCGGCCGCACCCTGATGCGGCGCGCGAGCAAGGCTGACAGGTCCCCCGCCGGCTCCAGCGCGCCGGGAACCAGCACCAGCCCCTGTCTCGGCGCCTCGGCGATCAGAAGGTCCGCCAGATCGGCCAGGGCTCCGTCCGCGGATCGGACGCTTCCGAACCCCTGGGCCCGTGCGGCGGCGGCCGTCGCGTCTCCGACGGTGAACACCGGCAGCGCGCGCTCGGAACTCAGGCCGGAGAAGGCGTCGACCCCGTTCCGGCTAGTGAACGCCAGGGCGGTGACGCCGTCCAGCGCGACCACGGCGGGGAAGGGCCGAACCTCCAGCAACGGCGCGACAACCGGCTCGAAGCCGAGCGCGATCAACCGGTCGGCGGTGCGCGTGGCGCCCGGCTCGGCGCGGGTGACCCAGACCCGCCGGATCGGCGTCAGGACGGAGTCCTCTGATCGCCCGCCGCCGCGTGAACCTCGGCCCCCAGCGCCAGCCCCATGGCCCGCGCCTGCCCCATAGCGTCGGCTCCCTGGATGTCGGCCATGTCCGCCGTCCGGCGCCAGCGCGCCGAACCGTCGGGAGCCAGCATTTCCGTGGTCAGGCGCAGCCGGTCGTCGATCACCTGGGCATAGGCTCCGACGGCCGTGCGGCACGACCCCTCCAGCGCTGTCATCGCGCCGCGTTCCGCCGCCACGGCCAGCGCCGTCATCGGGTCGTTCAGCGCCGCGACCCAGGCGGCGTCCGTGTCGTCGATGCGCATCTGCAGGGCCAGCGCGCCCTGCCCCGGAGCCGGCAGGAAGTCGTCCAGCGACAACCGCTCGCGGATCACCCCCTCGAACCCCAGCCGGTTCAATCCCGAAACCGCCAGGAGGATGGCGTCGAAGTCGCCGTCGGCCGCGCGCCGCAATCGGGTGTCCACGTTTCCGCGCAGCATCTCGACGGCCAGATCGGGCCGCAACGCCAGCGCCTGGGCCTGACGGCGCAGCGAGGCCGTTCCCAGCCGCGCGCCCATCGGCAGCTCGGCGAACGTGGCGAAGGTCTGGCTGACGAAGGCGTCCCGCGCGTCTTCCCGCGGCGGCACGGCGGCGATGCACAGCCCCGGCGGCTGCTCGGCCGGCACGTCCTTCATCGAATGAACCGCCACATCGACGCGGCCGTCGGCCAGCGCCTCCTCGATTTCCTTGGTGAACAGCGCCTTGCCGCCGATCTCCATCAGGCGGCGATCCTGCACCCGGTCGCCCGTGGTGACGATCTCGACCAGCGGCACGGCCTCGGCCAGATCGGCCTCCGCGACCCCCAGGGCGTGGCCGATGGCGCGTTGCATCATGCCCGACTGGGTCATCGCCAATTTGGAGCGGCGCGTGCCGATGCGGACGAGGTGAGCCATGAGAGTCGTTGCGCCGGATGAACGGGGTCGCTACCTCGACCCGATGGACAGGCCCGCCGACTATAGCAGCGAAGGGAGCCGGGCAACCGACGCCCCGTCCTTCGCCGTGGGCGGCGCCCTGACGGTCCTCGGCATCGAGACCAGCTGCGACGAGACCGCCGCCTCGGTCGTGCGCCTGTCGCCCGATGGCGAAGCGACCGTGCTGTCGTCCGTCGTGCACAGCCAGATCGACGATCACGCGGCCTATGGCGGAGTGGTCCCCGAGATCGCCGCCCGCAGTCACGTGGAGATGATCGACGGCGTCGTCCGCCGGGCGATGCAGGAGGCCGGCCTCGACTATGGCGCGCTGGACGGCGTGGCGGCGACGGCCGGACCCGGGCTGGTCGGCGGCGTCATGGTGGGCCTGAGCTTCGGCAAGGCCGTCGCCCTCGCCCGCGACCTGCCGCTGATCGCCGTCAACCATCTGGAGGGTCACGCCGTCTCGGCCCGGCTGGGCGCCAGGGTCGACTACCCCTTTCTGCTGCTGCTGGTCTCGGGCGGCCACTGCCAGCTTCTGGAGGTGCGCGGCGTCGGCGACATGACCCGGCTGGGCACCACCATCGACGACGCCGCCGGCGAGGCCTTCGACAAGATCGCCAAGGCCCTGGGCCTCGGCTATCCGGGCGGGCCCGCGCTTGAAAAGCTGGCCGCGACCGGCGACGGCGCCCGCTTCGATCTGCCGCGCGCCTTGCTGGGCCGCAAGGATTGCGACTTCTCCTTCTCGGGCCTCAAGACCGCCGCCTCGCGCCTGGCCCAGGCCTGCGAGACGGATCAGGACCGCGCGGACCTCGCCGATGCGGTCCAGAGCGCCATAGCCCGCCAGCTCAGCGAACGCTCCGACCGCGCGCTCAAGGCCTGGGCCGAACGCCACGACGGCGCCCTCACGCAACCGGGCCCCGCGGGCGAGGCGGTAGGGCGAAAAAGACTGTTCGTCGTCGCCGGCGGCGTCGCCGCCAACCGCACCGTCCGCGCCACACTGGAAGCGACGGCCGCCGCCAACGGTTTCGCCTTCCTCGCCCCGCCCATTGCCTGGTGCACCGACAACGCCGCGATGATCGCCCTCGCCGGCGCCGAACGCTTGCAGAAGGGGCTGACCTCCGACATCGATACCGCCGCCCGGCCGCGCTGGCCGCTGGACGAACAGAGCGCGCTCGCCGACCCGGTCCATCCGCCGGGCCGCAAGGGCGCCAAGGCCTAGGGAAGACATATGCAGTTCAAGACCGCGGGAGTGATCGGCGCCGGCGCCTGGGGCACCGCCCTGGCCCAGGTCGCGGGCTGGGCCGGACTCGAGGTCCTGCTTCAGGCGCGCGAGCCCGAGGTGGTCGAAAGCATCCGCGCAAGGCGGGTGAACGAGGCCTTCCTGCCCGGCATCACCCTGGACGAGCACGTCTCCGTCACGGCCGACCTGGCGGACCTCGGCGCCTGCGACGTCATTCTGGCCGTACCGCCGGCCCAGCATATGCGCTCCACCCTGACGGCCTTCGCCGCCCATCACCGCGCGGGCGTCCCGGTGATCCTGTGCTCCAAGGGCATCGAACGCGGCTCCTTGAAGCTGATGACCGAGGTGCTGGCCGAGACCCTGCCCGCCGCGCCGGCCGCCGTCCTGTCCGGCCCCAGTTTCGCGGCGGAAGTCGCGCGAGGCCTGCCCAGCGCCGTCACCCTGGCCTGCGCTGACGAGGCCTTGGGCGAGGAGTTGATGTGGACGCTGTCGGCCCCCGGATTCCGTCCCTACCTGGCGTCCGATCTGGTCGGGGCCGAGGTCGGCGGCGCGATCAAGAATGTCCTGGCCATCGCCTGCGGCATGTCCGAGGGCCGCGGCCTGGGCCGCAGCGCCCACGCCGCCCTGATCACGCGCGGCTTCGCCGAAATGACGCGGATGGGGGTCGCCCTGGGGGGGCGGGCCGAGACCGTCGCCGGCCTGTGCGGCCTCGGCGATCTGGTCCTGACCTGTTCCAGCCCCCAGTCCCGCAACATGAGCCTCGGCCTCGCCCTGGGTCAGGGCCAGACCGTTGAACAGGCTCTGGCCGGGAAACGCTCGGTGGCCGAAGGCTACGAAAGCGCGCCGGCCGTGCGGGAACTGGCGACGAAGATGGGCGTCGACATGCCCATCTCCGTCGCCGTCGCCGCCCTGCTGAACGGCGAGACGACGGTCGGGGCCGTGATCGACAGTTTGCTGTCGCGTCCGCTCAAGGTCGAGCGGCATTGAGTGAAGTCCCCGCCGACGCCGGGCGTCCCCGCGTCTGG
Organism: Brevundimonas sp.; assembly: GCF_029946145.1. GTDB lineage: Bacteria > Pseudomonadota > Alphaproteobacteria > Caulobacterales > Caulobacteraceae > Brevundimonas. Next base: position 49,475 of record NZ_JAQSDY010000022.1, on the reverse strand, counting down.
ACCACGCCGCCGAACGTGACCCTGTGCGCCGAGACGGACATCGCCGACCCGGGGTCGCGCGGCTTCGTTCTGCAGATCGGCGAGGCCTTCTTCCACGGTTTCGTCGTCCGCAGGGCCGGACAGGTGGCCGGCTATGTCGACCGGTGCCCGCATCAGGGCTTTCCCCTGGCGATCGAACTGGACCGCTACCTGATCCCGGACGGATCCCTGATCCTGTGCGGCTGGCACGGCGCCGTGTTCGAGCCCCTGTCCGGCGCCTGCGTGGGCGGACCCTGCGCGGGCGCCCGCCTGACGCCATGGCCGGTCGAGGCGCGCGACGGGGTGATCCGGACGGTTTGAGGGACAGCGCCCCTCTCCCGTTGGGAGAGGGCTTGAGCGCACGGCGGCGTTAGCCGTCGTCCTTGCGCGAAAGGGTGAGGGTCGTCTGCCCCGGGGCGGCTTCGCCGCGTCCGCCAGTCGACCCTCGCCCGGCGCTGCGCGCCACCTTCTCCCAACGGGAGAAGGATCAGGATTTGTGCGAGCAATCCGTCGCCAGCCATACAAGTTGCATACGCCAACGTCTTGATCTCGCTGCGCTTCCCCGAAAGACCAGCGTCATTTCGTAGCCGCAGGAACGGCCCGTGCGACACTGCTCCCCGTCCCGTCGCAGGGAGGCTCGCTCGGCCGGCGAACCGAAGCGGCGGCGGGAGCGGAAGGAGCGGGCCGCACCGGGACCCTTTTCCCGGCAGCGGAAGCCGAACCGGTGGAAAGCCGGCGGCTCAGGGCGCGGGGTAGTCAGAACCCGCGCTGGTCCGGGAGACGGTCGTCGCCGTCCCCGCCCGTGGCGAGCTTAACGGACCACCCTGCAAAGAGGGGGTTTTCGTCCGTGCCCGTCGAAAACCGACCGCGCGGAGCGTTCGTCTTTCGCCGAAACGGTATTCAAATCTTCTCATCCGGGCGAAGGCCCGGACGCTCCGCCCACGCCTCCCACAATGACATCGCCCGCCCACAATGAAGCACTTTACATTTCAAAGTAACCGTGGGAGAATCGGGCGAACAGGGAGATTTCACGCATGTCCGCCGTCGCCTTCGATCTCGCCGCCGATCGCACCGCGGCCACCGTTCCGGTCTGCGCGGGCCGCGTCCTCGTTCTGGCCGGCGCCGCCTTCGGCGCCGCCAACCTGATCCAGTGGGGCGTCATGACCGGTGCCCTCGGCTGGCATCCGGCCGTGCTCGGCCTCAGCTGGCCGGTCGCCGTCGGCGTCTTCCTGGCGGGCGTGTTCCGCCTGCGCCGCGCGGGCGGCGAGGCGGGCCGCCGCGTCGCCGGCTGGTCGCGCCTCGCCATCCTGATCCACATCGGCGCGGCCCTGGCCCTGGCCGGCCTGTCGGCCGCCGCGGGCGACTGGGAGCTGATGCGCTGGACCTCGGCCGTCGGCCTGACGCTGTACGGCCTCGCCTGGGCCATCGCCGCGATCCGTACCGGAACCGCCAATATGGCCGTGCTCGCCGCCATCGCCTTCGCCGGCGTCGCGGGGATCGCCCTGCGCTTCGGGACGCCGGACCCCTATCTGATCCATGTTTGCGCGCTTGCCCTCGTGGCCCTGATTCCCGGGCTCTGGCTGGCCCTTGGCCGTCGCCTGTAAGGACGAAAGACCGATGATCGAAAAGACCGAAGACCCCGCCGCCGACATCGCCTGGATGCGCCGGCTCGCCGAGGACGGGGCCCAGGCCCCGCTGCTGAACGGCCCCATCATGATCGCGGCGGGCGTCATCTTCGGCGCGGCCAACGTCATCCAGTGGGCGATCCAGACCGGCGCGCTGGCGGTCGATCCGATGGCCCAGCTGTGGCTCTGGCTCGCGGCCGGCGCCGTCTTCGCCCTCGCCCTGTTCATCCTGATCCGGCGCGCCAGCCGCAAACCCGGGTTTGGCTCGCACGGCAACAAGGCCGTCGGCGCCGCCTGGTCCGCTATCGGCTTCGGCATTTTCGTCATGTGGCTCAGCCTGATGGCGATCGGATTCCGGTCGGGCGACTGGACCATGATGTGGGCGATGCCCAGCATCGTCGCGACCGCCTATGGCTCGGCATGGATGGTGTCTGCGGCGGCGACGGGGCAGCGCTGGATGACGCTTGTCGGCCTGTTGGCCTATGCGGGAGCGATCGTGTCCGGGGCCCTGATCGGCAGCACGACCATCTACCTCGTCTTCGCCGTGCTCATGGTGGCGACCGCGCTCGTGCCCGGCTTCGTGCTCATGCGCCAGGAACCGGCGGAAGTGGCCTGACCGTGGCCGATGATTTCGACATCGCGCGGATCGACGAGGTCATCCACGGCCGCATCCGGCTGGGCATCATGGCCTTCCTGTCCGGGGTCGACCGGGCCAACTTCAATGAACTGAAGGCCCGGCTGCAGACCACCGACGGCAATCTGTCGGTCCATCTGCGCAAGCTCGAGGACGCCGGCTTCGTCGCTGTGACCAAGCGGTTCGAGGCCCGCAAGCCCCTGACCGAGGCTTCGATGACCCCGGCCGGGCGCAAGGCCTTCGTCGCCTATCTCGACGCCATGCAAGGCCTGGTCGGCAAGAGTGGTTAGACCGCCGCGCCTCGGCTAGAAGGCGGCCATGACCGGCCGCATCCACCGCTTTGACGCACTCGACAATTTCCGGGACTACGGCGACTACGCCGCCGGCGCCGGCCGCCACATCGCGCCGGGACGGCTGTTCCGCTCGGCGCATCAGGCGCGGGTGAGCGCCGCCGATCTGGACCGTCTGGACGCGCTGGGGATCGCCGCCATCGTCGACCTGCGGCGGCCTTCGGAACGGCGGGATCAGCCGTCGAAACGGCCTCCCGGCTTCACCGGGGCGGTGATCGAAAGCGACCATGACGACGGCGGCGAGGCTCCGCACATCACCTTCCTGAGAACCGCCGACCTGACGCCCGACTCCGGGCGGCGCTTCATGACCGACACCTACAGCCGGCTGCCGTTCGAGGCATCGCATCTCGACCTGTTCTCCCGCTATTTCCGTGCCCTGGCCGAGACCGACGGGCCGGTCCTGATCCACTGCGCCGCCGGCAAGGATCGGACCGGCCTGCTGGCCGCCCTGACCCACCATCTGCTCGGGGTCCACCCGGATGACATGATCGCCGACTATCTGCTGACCAACACCGCCGTGGATCTGGAACGGCGCGCGCCGGGGATCGCCCGCCAGCTGGAGGCCATGACCGGCCGCCCCGCCTCGCACGACGCCATCGTGGCCTTCCTCGGCGTCGAGCCGGTCTATCTGGAAACCGCCCTGGCCGGGATCGCCGCCCGACACGGCTCGGTCGATGCCTATCTCGAACAGGCGCTGGGCGTCGACGCCCGGCTGCGCGACCGCATCCGCGAGCGGCTGGCGGCGTGAACCCCCGGGTCCTCGAAACGCGCACAAGGCCGTGGCGTGATCCGCTCGCGGTCGCCAACGGCCTGAGACATCTGGACGGCCCGCTGGCCCTGCTCTCGGACGGGGGCGTGCTGGGGCGCTGGTCGTTCGTGGCCGCCGAACCGGATCAGGTCCATATCGGCGCCCTGCCGGCGGACGGCGGACTCGGCCCGCTGGGCGCGCCACCCTTCGAGGCCGGCGTTGTCGGGCTGATCACCTATGATGCGGGCGCCCGCGCCGCGACCGGTCCCCGCCCGGAGGTCTGGCCCGACCTGATGCTGGCCCGTTATCCGGCCATGCTGGCCTTCGATCATCGCGACCGCTCGATCACGGTGATCGGGCGGGGCGACGATCCCGCCTCGGCCCGGGCCGCCGCCGAACGGGCCGAGGTCTGGCTGGCCGCCGCCCGCGATCCGGCGCGGCCCGCCGCCCCGGCCGCCTCATTCGAAGCCGATGCCCCGCCCGGGGCCTATGTCGACGCCGTGGCTGATGTGGTTGACCGCATCGCCGCCGGGGAGCTTTTTCAGGCCAATATCGCGCGGGCCTGGTCAGGCGCGCTGGCGCCGGAGGCCGATCCGTTCGATGTGGTTCTGCGCCTGTCCGACCGGGCTGCGGCCTACGGCGCCTTCTGGCGGCTGGGCGACCTGGCGATCGTTTCCAACTCGCCCGAACTGTTCCTGACCTTCGACCCGGAAAACCGCCGGATCGAGACCCGGCCGATCAAGGGCACCCGCCCCCGCGACGCCGATCCCATGCGCGACGCCGCTCTCGCCGCTGAACTCGAGGCCAGCGCCAAGGATCGGGCCGAAAACCTGATGATCGTCGATCTGATGCGCAATGATCTGGCGCGAGTAGCCGAACCGGGCTCCGTCGCGGTGGAAAGGCTGTTCGAGGTCGAAAGCCATCCGACCGTCCACCACCTGGTCTCAACGGTGTCGGCGCGCGCCCGGGACGGCGTCGGGCCCGCCGACCTGCTGGCGACGGCCTTCCCGCCCGGCTCGATCACCGGCGCGCCCAAGCACCAGGCCATGAAGGTCATCGCCGGCCATGAGCCGCCGCGAGGTCCGTGGTGCGGCAGCCTGTTCCACATCGAGGACGACGGCCGGATGACGGCTTCGGTTCTGATCCGCACAGCCTCCTTCAGAGGATCCGGCGCCGGCTGGAGTTTCCGGGCCCTTGCCGGCGCGGGCATCGTCGCTGACAGCGAACCCCGGGCCGAACTGGCCGAGACCGACGCCAAGATCCGGGCCCTTCGCGAGGCCCTGACGGGTGTCTAGCAGTCCGAGCAGACCACGTTGTCGACGGTGCGCGGCCGCAGATAATAGATGTGGGAGAACCGCGTCACCGCGGGCATCAGATAGTCCACGGGCGAGTCGTAGTCATAGGTGGCTTCCGACACGATGATGCTTTCCCCGTCGGAGATCAGTCCCGCCGGCAGAACGATGACTTCATCGACCGCCCGCCCGGCCACGCCCTGGCCGCGGCTCCAGGTGACTTTGACCACGCCCGCCGTCTGCGTCACGCTGCTGACGCGCTGTTGTAGCGGCGTTGTGGAAAATGGCTTCATGATCAGCCCGCCGATCTGGAAGATGTCGTCCAGGTTGGCCGTCGCCACGGTCTCTTCCTGGGCCACCAGATCGGCCACCATGGCCGAGACATGGCCCATGCGCTTTTGCGCCATATAACCCTGGCAGAACTCGGCCATGCCGAAATAGAAGGCGATCATAACCGGAGCGATCAGGGCGAACTCGACCGCCGACACGCCCCGCTCGTCGCCCGTCAGGCGGGAGATGATCCCCTTGCGTCTCATGCCGGCTCATTCCGGAACGCTGTGGTCGCGGTCAGCATCGCGGCGCCGTCGCTCAGGCGCGACAGCCCCTGACCCAGGAAGGTCGTCAGCAGCGGTTGCCGATACCAGACTCGCACCAGGATGAGATCGCCCGGGTTGCCGTTGGCATAGGTCAGGGACCCGGTGTCGAACGTTCCGCCAGCCATCGGATCGGGTGGCGTCACGGCGAACTGGGGGATGACCCGCACATCGACCGACGCCCGGGCGTCGCAGTCAGACGCGAAGATGCTCATCCGGCTGCACAGGGAGGTCTTGAACTGCGCCGCGGTCATGTTCTGGGCGCTGGCCTGGCCTGTGCGGATCAGACGGCCGGTCTCGATGGCGGCGTTCTCCAGGACGGAGTCCGTCACGAACACGAGGCCCAGCTCCAGGATGGCGAACATCATCATGAAGAACGGCAGGGCGACCATGCCGAACTCGACAGCCGCCGACCCGTCCCGCTCCGCCAGAAGACGGGCGAAAAAGCCGCGACGGAGCGCCGGGGGCCGGGACTTTCGCAAGCGCATCTGCAAGGCCGTTCCTTACGGTGTGGGCGCGCCGCCGCTGGTCCCGCGCAGCGACGGGGAGCAGGAGGCCGCGCACGCCATTTCCGTGGCCAGGCCGCCACGCCAGACGCGAACCCGGCCCGCGCCCGAGCCGGCCGTGACGACGACTTCGCTCTGGAAGACGGTGCGCCCGATGCTGTCGACAGCCACGATCTCGGTCACGCCATAACCCTTGCCGGTGATGTACAGGGTGTTGGAATCCACCACCGTCACATCGGCGATCAGGGGATTGCCCACGATCACCGAACCGGCAGGGCCGCGCAGTTGCACCCGCGCGGCCTGATCAATCTCGACGCTCAGCCGCGCGGACTGTGCGGCGCCCACTGCCGGAACAGCCATAACAGCGATGGCGGCGAGAGCGGCGCCCAGCAGGGCGGCGGATGGAATGGAGCGGGTCATGGCGTCGACTTCCAGTGAACGGGCGCGCGCGTAAGCGTGGTCCGGACACTGCCCCCGCAAACCTCAATAAAGTCTGAAATCATGCAACAGCGGGGACAGTTATAGTAAACAGCGCGTCAATAAAGAAATCACATTTCATCATTCGCGTTTTACTCGTCCTTAATCGGCAGTCGGCATGATGAGACTGTAAAAGGGGGTCAAGCGGGCAAAACCGCGACCCCGGTGGTGTCAACGATTGCTCGCTTAACGCAGAAGGATTTCAGCCATGACCAAGTTCGTTTCGAAATTCATGTCCGACGAGTCGGGCGCCACGGCCATCGAGTACGGCCTGATCGCCGCCCTCATCGCGGTCGTCATCATCTCGGCCGTGACGGCCCTGGGCGCGACCATCAAGACCAAGTTCAACGCCGTCGTCACCGGCATGGGCGGCACCGCCGGAACCTGACACTCCGACGAACCTCCTGAGACCGGCGAAGGGCCGGGGCGGAAACGCCCCGGCCCTTCTGCTTTCCCACCCTCCCCCGGGTGGACCCGATTCTTGCCCGTTTCCGCAGACGTGAAAAATAATCAGGGTGAATTGCCAAGTAACCACGACCGCCTACCCAGCCTTAACCGACATGGGCGACAACGGTCCTGCATTTGGGGGTCAAGCGGGCTACCGGCTCCCCCCGTTTTGAGTAGCTCGCTTCACTCCATCCAGAAGGAAATCCAATGACCAAGTTCGTTTCGAAATTCATGTCCGACGAGTCGGGCGCCACGGCCATCGAGTACGGCCTGATCGCCGCCCTCATCGCGGTCGTCATCATCTCGGCCGTGACGGCCCTGGGCGCGACCATCAAGACCAAGTTCAACGCCGTCGTCACCGGCATGGGCGGCACCGCCGGAACCTGACACTCCGACGAACCTCCTGAGACCGGCGAAGGGCCGGGGCGGAAACGCCCCGGCCCTTCTGCTTGTGCGACATCGCAAACAAGCTTTGCGGTAAAACCGGCGGTAATCATTTTTGTGCGCTGGCGCTTAACCTGATTGGGACCACTCTCCCCCCGGTTCAGGGTCACACATCAGCCCCCGGCGCGTCGCCGGATGGCCGCGGCCCAAACCCGGGAGGCAAGCCATGACCAAGTTCGTTTCGAAATTCATGTCCGACGAGTCGGGCGCCACCGCCATCGAGTACGGCCTGATCGCCGCCCTGATTGCAGTCGTCATCATTTCGGCCGTGACCGCCCTGGGCGCGACCATCAAGACCAAGTTCAACGATGTCGTGACCGGCATGGGCGGCACCGCCGGAACCTGACGCGGCCACGAGCATGAAAACAGCGGAAGGCCGGGACGATTGTCCCGGCCTTCCTGCGTTGGAGAGCGTGGCCCCGCCGCGACGCTCGGCAACCCCGTTTTAACCGCGTCCATGTGAAATGCGGCCATGGACACCGTGACTCTGATCCTTCTGGGCGTGATGCCGGCCCTCGTCATCATCGCCGGGCTCAAGGACCTGACCTCGATGAAGATCCCCAACTGGATCTCGGGGCTGCTGGTGGTCGGCTTCTTCCCCGCCGCCCTGGTCGTGGGACTCGACCCGATGACGGTCGCGACAAATGTGGGCATCGCCGCCCTGGCCCTGGTGGTCGGGGCCGGCATGTTCGCCTTGCGCTGGATCGGAGGAGGCGACGCCAAGCTGACGGCGGCGGCCTGCCTGTGGCTGGGCCTGACGGGGTCCGGCATGTTCCTCTTGTGGACCGGGGTGATGGGCGGCGTCTTCTGCCTGGCGCTGCTGTTCGCCCGCTTCCATTCGCGGCCCTATCTGCTCGGCGCACCAGGCTGGGTGGTGCAGCTGATGGAGCCCCGGGGCGACATACCCTATGGCGTGGCCATCGCAGCCGGCGCCTTGATGGCCTATCCGGCCTCGCCTTTGCTGGCGGCCTTCATCGCAGGGTAACAGCGACTTAGGCCCGCGTTAACCCGCGCCCGGCATGGTCGTTAACGGTAGGGGGCCACGGGACCGACTCAGCGGTCCGGCCCGGTCCTGCCGGAGACCGTCGATGAAGCCCGCTCGTATCATCGTGATCTGCGTCGCCGCCGTGGCCGCCATCGGCCTGGCCCTGGTCGTGCGCGCCATGGGATCGCCCTCGAAAACCCCGACCGCCGTCGCCACGGCCGCCGCCGTTCCCACGCGGCCGATGGCGAAGGTGCTGGTCGCCGCCAAGGACCTGCAGCCCGGCCAACGCCTGACCGAAGGCGACCTGGACTGGAAGGACTGGCCCGCCGACGAGGTCAACCCGGCCTTCATCACCGATGGCTCCGTGCCCGTGCCGTCCGCCGAAGCCGCCGCTGCGCCGGCGAACAAGCCCGAAGGCGCTGTCGCCTCGGTGACCCGCGCCGCCACCGATCTGGCGACCGGCGGCGCGAAGGCGGACTATGTCGGCTCGGTCGTGCGCGAACCCATTCTGGCGGGCGAGCCGATCGTCAGCCGCAAGATCGTCCGCGCCGGGGACAGCGGCTATATGGCCGCCTATCTGGAGCCGGGTATGCGCGCCATGGCCATCCGCGTCACGGTCGAGACGGCCGCGGGCGGCTTCATCCTCCCGGGCGACCGGGTCGATGTGCTGCTGACCCGCGAAACCAACCTGGCCAATGCGGGCGCCCAGGACTCTGACCGGTCCAAATTCGCTTCCTCCACGGTGATGCAGAACGTCAAGGTGCTGGCGATCGACCAGTCGACGCGGGCCGGCGACGATGAACAGGCGGTGGTCGGGGCGACCGCCACCCTGGAACTGGGCCCCCGCGACGCCGAAGCCCTGGCCCTCGCGAAGTCCGAAGGCGAACTGAGCCTGGTCCTGCGCTCCTACGCCGACACCGGCGGTCCATCCGGCCGGGTCGCGCCGGTCGCCCGACAGTCAACCGCCGTCCGCGTGTTCCGCGGGGGAGCGCCTGAAGTGGTGGTGGTCCAATGAAACGCCCGATGACGCGTCTTGCCGCCCTCGCCCTGGCCGGCCTCACGCTGGCCGCTGCGGTTCCGGTCCTGCCGGATGTCGCCCAGGCCCAGTCCCGCGCCGCCCTGCCCATGGGCGCCGGTGCGCAACTGATCAATCTGCCACGCGGCTCGTCCATGGCGATCGACCTGCCGTCGGACGCCCGCGACGTGATCGTACCGAACCCCGTGGTCGCCGAGGCCATGCTGCATTCGCCGCGGCGCATCACCATCATCGGTCTGCAACCGGGCGAGACCGACGCCGTCGTCCTGGACGCCGCCGGCCGCACCATCCTGTCCCTGCGCATTCGCGTGGACGCCGGCGTATCGGCGCTGCAGGACACGCTGGGCCGGGTCATGCCGGGGTCAGGGGTTCGGGCCGAGGCGGTCAATGACAGCATCATTCTGACTGGCCCCGTCAACAGCCCGGGCGAGGCCGACCGCGCCGCCCAGGTCGCGCGCGCCTTTGTCTCCGCGCCCGAAAAGGTCATCAACATGATGACGATCTCCGGGTCGGATCAGGTGATGGTCAAGGCGCGGGTGATCGAGGTGCAGCGCACCGCGATCAAACAGCTGGGCCTCGACGTAGACGCCGTGCTGAACTCCGTCGGCGACGGCCTGTCCTTCGCCCAGTCGGCGACCTTCGCCGTGTCCGGCAGCCAGCTGGGTGGCGGCCTCCTCAACTATCTGGATCAAAGCGGCGACGGCAACAGGCTGGACACCAGCATCCGCGCCTTCGAACGCGCCGGACTGGTCCGAATCCTGGCCGAACCCAATCTGACGTCCGTCAACGGCGAGAACGCCGAGTTCCTGGCGGGCGGCGAGTTCCCCGTCCCAACCGGCCGCGACGTGGACTCCACCACAGGTCAGGTCACCATCGGCATCGAGTTCAAGCCGTTCGGCGTGCGCCTGGCGTTCCGCCCCATCGTCCTGTCGCAGGGCCGAATCTCGCTGCAGCTGTCGACCGAGGTCTCGGAGTTGACCTCGGAAGGCGCGTTCACGCTCGGCGGCACCGCCGACGACGCCCTGGTCATTCCAGCCCTGAAGGTGCGGCGCGCCTCATCCACCGTCGAGCTGCCCTCGGGCGGATCGATGATGATCGCCGGCCTCCTGCGCGAAGACACCCGCCAGAACATCGACCAGCTGCCCGGCATCGGCAGCCTGCCGGTGCTGGGCGCCCTGTTCCGGTCGCGCGACTATCTGTCCGGTGAGACGGAACTGGTCATCATCATCGAAGCCTACATCGTCTCCCCGACCTCGCCTGGTCGGATGCAGACGCCCGCCGATGGCCTGATCATCGCCAATGACGCCCAGACCCTGCTGTTCGGGCAGCTGAACCAGCAATACCGGCCCGCCGGTGGAGCCGCCGTCGGGTCCGACGCCGGGTGGACCGGTCCAGTAGGCTATGTGATCGAATGAGGATTCCGGCCATGCGCGCAACCGCTTCCGCGATTTTCATCCTCGCTCTCGGCCTGGGAGCCACAGGTTGCTCCTCGACGGGCAGCGATCCGCTGGCGCCCATGACGCCACTGTCCCGTTACGCCCTCCAGGTCGAGCCGGGACTGGACCGGATCGCCCTGGCGGTTCACGATCAGGGCCTTTCCGCCAACCAGCGTGACGCGGTCGGCCAACTGGCCGCCCGATATGGCGCGTCCGGACACGGAGCCATCAAGATCGAGGCCCCGGCCGGTGAGGATCCGGCGGCCGTCCAGCAGGCCTACGCCGTCCGCGCCGTCCTGCAGGCCGCCGGGGTGCCGGGCGACCGGATCCAGATGGCGGCCTACATCGCTCCGGATTCCCGCGCGCCGGTGCTTGCCGGATTCGAGACGCTGCGGGCTTCCATTCCCAACTGCGCCTATGCGGCGCACAATCTGGGTCCACGCTTCTCGAACCAGAGCACAAGCAGCCTGGGCTGCGCCATCACCGCCAACATGGCCGCCCAGATCGCCGATCCCCGCGACATCCTGGGCGCCCGGCCCATGACGCCCGCCGACTCCGGCCGCGCCGCCGTGGTCTTCGACAACTACCGCAAGGGGCAGGCCAGTTCGACGCCGCAGGAACCGCTTGTCAGCGGCGAGATCTCCCGGGCCGTGGAATAGGGTAATGAGCAACGCCTTCGCCCCCCAACCCTTTGACGAGTTCGACGACGAGTTCGATCTCGACATGGGCTATGTGACGCCCGAGGCCGCCGCCGCCGGGCCGGTCGTCGATGAGCCCGCCGCCTTTCCGGGCGAGTCCCCGGCCGATCAGCGGCCGCCGCTGCAGTTCACGCCTCCGGCCGTCGCCGCCCTGCCGGCCGAGCCCGCCGCGCCCCTGCGTGAAGCCGACGCCCCGGTTCCGGCGGTGGCCGGTTTCAACCCGGTGGGCGAACTGGTCGCCGGCGCCGCATCGGCCTTCTCGGCCCCGACGCTGAGCGGCGGCCATACCGCCGAGGTGTCGGTCCCTCGCATCGCCATCCACGTCTTCGCGGAGCGCCAGGACACCCTGGCCGCCGCCGAACGCGCCGGCCAGGACCGCCGCCTGTCGCGCGCCACCACCCAGATCCGGGTCGGCGGCGTCGCCGCCGCGGTCGAGGCCTATCAACACGAACCGACCCCGCCGCTGATCGTGGTCGAGTGCATGAAGGACCCGCAAACCCTGCTGTGGGAAGTCGATCAGCTGGCCGAGGTCTGCGACGCTGGCACCAAGGTCGTTGTCGTCGGAGCGACCAACGACATCCTGCTGTTCCGCGAGCTGATGCGCCGCGGCGTCAGCGAATATCTGGTCGCGCCACTGCAACCGCTGCAGTTGATCGCAGCCATCGGCGGCCTCTTCGCCGACCCGGCCCAGCCGTTCGTCGGCCGCTCGATCGCCTTCGTCGGCGCCCGCGGCGGCACCGGCTCCAGCTCGGTCGCCCACAATACCGCCTATGCGATGAGCGAACGGATCGGCGCCAATACCGTCATCGTCGACTATGACCTGCCGTTCGGCACCGCCGGCCTCGACTTCAACCAGGACCCGCTCAGCGGCGTGGCGGACGCGCTCAGCCAGCCGGATCGCCTCGATCCCCTGCTGCTGGACCGGATGATGGTCCGCTGCACCGACAAGCTCAGCCTGTTCGCGGCGCCCGCGACCCTCGACGTCGACTGGGACATCTCGCCCGAGGCGTTCGAGGAAGTCACGACCCAGATCCGCTCGACCGCCCCCTTCGTGGTTCTGGACCTGCCCCACCTGTGGTCGGGCTGGATGCGCCGCACCCTGATCGCGGCCGACGAGGTCGTGATCGTGGCGACGCCGGACCTCGCCTCGCTGCGCAACGCCAAGAACATGATCGACCTGATCAAGCAGGGCCGCCCCAACGACGCTCCGCCCCGACTGGTGCTGAACCAGGTCGGAGTGCCCGGACGCCCGGAAATCCCGGCCAAGGACTTCGGGGCCGCCCTGGGCGTTCATCCGAGCCTGATCATTCCCTTCGATCCCAAGACGTTCGGGGCCGCCGCCAACAATGGCCAGATGATCCTGGACGCCGGCGCCAAATCGAAGGCCGCCGAAGCGTTCCAGACCCTGGCCCAGATCGTCTCGCGCCGCGAGCTGCCGATGATTGCCGGGCCCAAGGCCAAGGCCGAGAGCAAGTCCATGTTCAGCGGCCTGTTCAAGAAGAAGTCGTAACGGGTGTTCGGCAAGCGCACAGGTCAACCCGGGAATGTGGCGACGGCGCCGCGTCCAGCCGCGCCCGCGCTCCAACCAACGCCGGCCACCCAGCCTCCGCCCGGCGTCCAGACCGAAGCCTTCGCCTTCGGCGGCGAACAGACCCCCGACCAGGTCCAGACCGCGGCCCGCAAGGCCGAGTCCTATGCCGCCAAACCCGCCTCCCCCGCCGCCGACCGGCTGGACGCCCTGGCCATGCGGCCCAAGCCCGCCGGCGAGACCGAAGCGCCCCAGAAGGGTCCCGGTCCCAAGGCCACGCCCGGTTTTGAACAGCTGAAGAAAGCCCAGGCCGTCGCCGAGATCGTCCGCGAACAGTCGGACTATTACCACGCGACCAAGACAACGATCTTCAACGCCCTGATGAACACGATCGATCTGGCCCAACTGGCCCAGCTCGACACCAAGGCGGCATCCGAGGAAATCCGCGACATCGTCGCCGAGCTGGTGGCGATCAAGAACGTCTCCATGTCGGTGGCCGAGCAGGAACACCTGGTCCAGGACATCGTCAACGACGTCCTCGGATACGGGCCGCTGGAGCCGCTGCTGGCCCGCGACGACATCGCCGACATCATGGTCAACGGCGCCGGACGGGTGTTCATCGAGGTCGGCGGCAAGGTCCAGCTGACCAACGTCCGATTCCGCGACAACGCCCAGCTGATGAACATCTGCCAGCGGATCGTGTCGCAGGTCGGCCGCCGCGTGGACGAAAGCAGCCCCATCTGCGACGCCCGCCTGCCCGACGGTTCGCGCGTCAACGTCATCGCCCCGCCGCTGGCCATCGACGGCCCGACGCTGACGATCCGGAAGTTCAAGAAAGACAAGCTGACGATGAAGAATCTGGTGGAGTACGCCTCCATCAGTCCCGAGGGCGCCCGCGTGCTCGGCGTCATCGGCGCGTCCCGATGCAACCTCGTCATTTCGGGCGGTACGGGCTCGGGCAAGACGACGCTTCTGAACACCCTGACGGCCTTCATCGACCCGACCGAGCGCGTCATCACCTGCGAGGACGCCGCCGAACTGCAGCTGCAGCAGCCGCACGTGGTGCGCCTCGAAACCCGCCCGCCCAACCTCGAGGGCCAGGGCATGATCACCATGCGGGACCTGGTCAAGAACTGCCTGCGGATGCGCCCCGAGCGGATCATCGTCGGCGAGGTCCGCGGTCCCGAGGCCTTCGACCTGCTGCAGGCCATGAACACCGGCCACGACGGCTCCATGGGCACGCTGCACGCCAATAGCCCGCGCGAGGCCATCAGCCGGATGGAGTCGATGATCACCATGGGCGGCTACGGCCTGCCGTCCAAGACCATCCGCGAGATGATCGTCGGCTCGGTCGACGTCATCGTCCAGGCCGCCCGCCTCCGCGACGGCTCGCGCCGTATCACCCACATCACCGAGGTGGTGGGGCTGGAAGGCGACGTCATCGTCACCCAGGACCTGTTCGTCTACGAGATCACCGGCGAGGACGAGAACGGCAAGATCATCGGCCGGCACCGCTCGACCGGCATCGCCCGTCCCCGCTTCTGGGACCGCGCCCGATATTACGGGCTGGAGCGCGAGCTGGCGGAAGCCCTCGACGCGGCGGAGTAGCGGACGATGCTTCCGATTCTCGCCGCCGTCCTGGCCTTCATCACCATCGGCGGCCTGGGCTGGGCCTTCGTCGGAGGCGGCGATTCCACCGACGTCGCGCTGAAGCGCGCCGAAGGTTTCGGCGGGCCCAAGCAGAACAACGCGGCTTCGAAAAAGGCGGCAGCCGCCAATACGCCCGAAGCGCGCCGCAAGCAGATCATGCAGCAGCTCCAGGAATCGGAGCGGGCCGAGCGCAAGGCGCGCATCAGCCTGGCGGCCAAGCTGAAACAGGCCGGCCTGAGCACCAAGGTCTCGACCTTCTGGATCATCAGCGGCGCGCTGGGCGTGTTCGCCTTCCTGCTGCCGCTGCTGTTCGGCCTGAACATCTTCATCGCCCTGGGGCTCGCCTTCGTCGTCGGCCTGGGCCTGCCCCGCTGGTTTGTCGGGATGCTGGGCAAGCGACGGCGCAAGAAATTCTCGAGCCATTTCGCCGACGCCGTCGATGTCATCGTGCGCGGCATCAAGTCGGGGCTGCCGGTGCACGACTGTTTCAAGATCATCGCCCGCGAGAGCCCGCAGCCTCTGGGAGCCGAATTCCAGAAACTGGTCGAGGGTCTGGGTGTCGGCCTGACCCTGGCCCAGGCGCTGGACAAGATGTACGAGCGCATGCCGACGCCGGAGCTGAAATTCTTCTCCATCGTCATCGCCATCCAGCAGAAGACCGGCGGCAACCTGGCCGAGGCGCTGAACAACCTCTCGGTCGTGCTGCGGGCCCGCAAGATGATGGGCGAGAAGATCAAGGCCCTGTCATCGGAAGCCACAGCCTCGGCCGGCATCATCGGCTCGCTGCCGCCCGCCGTGATGATCCTCGTGAGCGTCACCACCCCCGCCTACATGGCCAAGCTTTTCACCGACCCGCGCGGGCAGTTCATGTTGTTCGTGGCCGTGGCGATGATGGCCTTCGGCGTGTTCGTGATGAAGAAGATGATCTCGTTCAAGTTCTAGGAACCGCAAGTGATTGAGTTCTTCACCAACGTCCAGAACCTGCTGAGCCTCGGCGTGGGCGTGCTGGTGTTCGCCACCATCGTGACGCTGGCTGGCTCGTTCGGCGGCGGGGTGAAGCTGGAGAGCCGGATGCAGGCCGTCGCGGTGCGCCGCGAGGAGCTGAAGCGCCGGTCGCGTCAGGCCATCGCATCCCAGAACGCCGGCCCGCAGGGCCTGCGACACACCGACGAGGGGTTCAAGAAGCGCGTCGTCGAACGGCTGAACCTGAACAAGCTGCTGGAAGACCCCAAGGTCGCCGACAAGATGGCCCAGGCCGGCTATCGCGGGCCCAAGCCGCTGACCACCTTCTACTTCTTCCGCTTCTCCATGCCCTTCGTCTTCCTC
Organism: Brevundimonas sp.; assembly: GCF_029946145.1. Taxonomy (GTDB): domain Bacteria; phylum Pseudomonadota; class Alphaproteobacteria; order Caulobacterales; family Caulobacteraceae; genus Brevundimonas. The sequence goes on along the minus strand of NZ_JAQSDY010000022.1, from coordinate 33,682 downwards.
GGGATCGCGGCCTTCTATCTGTTCATCTTCAACGACTTCGGTCTGACTTTCATGGTCCGGCTGACCATCACCATGGTGGCCGCCGTGATCGGCTTCTATGCCCCCAACATCTTCCTGGCCAACCGCATCTCCAAGCGCCGCACCTCGATCATGCAGGCCTTCCCCGACGCGCTGGACCTGCTGCTGATCTGCGTCGAGGCCGGTATGTCGATCGAGGCGGCGATCCAGAAGGTCAGCCAGGAGATCGGCGGCTCGTCCATCGATCTGGCCGAGGAGATGACCCTGCTGTCGGCCGAGCTCAGCTATCTGCCCGACCGGCGCATGGCCTATGAGGGTCTCGCCAAACGCACCAATCATCCGGGCGTCAAATCGGTCGCCACGGCCATGACCCAGGCAGAGACCTACGGCACGCCGCTGGGTTCGGCCCTGCGCACCATGGCCAAGGAGAACCGCGAGATGCGTCTGTCGGCGGCCGAAAAGAAGGCCGCCGCACTGCCCGCCAAGCTGACCGTGCCGATGATCCTGTTCTTCCTGCCGGTGCTGTTCATCGTCATCCTGACGCCCGCCATCATCAGTATCCAGGACACGATGGCCGCCGGCGCCGCGGGCGGCTGACGGCTCAGCTTTCGGGCGTCAAAGGCCACAGCCGGTCGACGGGCCGCTCCAGCACATCCGCCGCGACCGCGTGGAAATTGGCCGGGGCGAACCGACCGCGCTGAACCGCATCCGCCAACCAGGCCTCGATCGAGCCGCCCTCCCGGTTCCAGCGATCCTGACGCAGCAGGCCGTAGACGCCCGCCGCGATCACGTGGATGCCGTCGTCCGCCATGCGCCAGCGGTCGGCCGGATTGCGCGCGACGCCCAGCGCCTCGCTGACCATCTGGTCCAGCGCCTGGCAGAGGTCCTCGTTGAGCATCCCGGGAAGGGTGGTGTAGCCCCAGCGCGGATCATGTTCGGCGACAATCCGGGGGATCACCGGATCCTGTTCCAGCACGGCGAGCGCCGCCAGGGCCGCGGGTCCGTCCATGGGCACCGGAGGATGCAGCAGCTCGTGCGCCGCGATCCGCACCGTGGTCGCCACGTCATAGTCGGACGACTGCAGGAACCGCTGGCCCCGCACCTTGATGCCGTGCGGTTTGACGAACTGCAGCAGGGTGATATCGATCTCGGGCGCGAAGATCCGGCCCGTCAGCTTTTCCTCGACCCGGATGATGTCATAGGTCGCCAGGCCGCCGCGCAGCCGTTGCAGCCCCTGCTCCAGCGTCGCCCCGCCCCGCTCCTGCAGGAACCGGCTGAAGCCGGCGGCCTTCAGGCCCGCGAACACGGTCCTTATCCGGGGCGCCTCGCGGACGAACCAGGTCCAGTCGTGCTCATTCCAGTAGGTTCCCGCCTGAAGGGTCGGGCGGATGGTCGCCTCGGGATTTTCAAGCGCCGCCAGCACGTCGTCGAGGGTGGCGTCGCTGTCGGCGTGGGAGAGGATCAGCGCCAGATTGGGCGACAGCAGACCCACGCCGTCCTCCTCGGCCTTCGTCCAGAGGGCCGGGACGGCGGCGCGCACATCTTCGGTCAGTCGCGGCGCGAACAGGGCCACGTCATCGGCGTAGATGCGGCTGTAGAGCTCCCGCCCCGACAGGGGGCCCAGGAAGGCGATGGCGTCCTGCCCCTCGGATCCGTGCACCCGCCAGACGGTGCGCATGGGCGGGCGCTCCTGCGCCACGACGGGAATGGCGACGCCGGCGGCGAGCGGGGCGGCGAGGGCGGAGAGCAGCAGCGAGCGACGGTTCATGCCACCTGCCTAGCCGCAGGAGTCCGGGCCGGATTGTACCGACTTGACCTCAACCGACCCGGGGCGGCCCCGGTCAGGGCCGCCACCGCCCGGGTCATGTGTGCCTGATCCACGAACCCCAGACCGGCGGCGAGCGCGGCGAGGGTCTCGTCATGGCGCAGGATCGCGGCCGCCGCCTTGAGGGCGCGCTGTTCGGCGCGGTATCGGCGGGGACTGGTTCCAAACGCCTGACGGAAGCCCCGGCTGACCGTCGCCGGCGTCAGCCCCGCGGCCTCGGCCCAGCCCTCGAGAGCGAGGCCCTGATCTCGCCGGAGCGCTTCGGCCAGGGCGTCGGGCCAGTCGTCGAGGGCGGCGTCCAGCGGCTGAATCGTCCCGCGCAGCTGGGCTTCCGCCTCAGCGAGATCCCGCTCGGCCGCCCGCGCCACCGCGTCAGGGTCAGCCACCACCCCGACGCCGAAACCGATCTCAGCCGTCAGGGGTAGATTCAGCACCCGCGCCCCGGCGCCCGAAAAGGCGTCCATGTGCGATTCCCAGGAGCCGTGGATCAGGACCTGGCCCGGCCGGGCGTGGAACCGGCCCCGGTCGCCGGCCTCGACATAGCCCCCGGCCAGCACCACGGCGGCGTAGGCGTCCCTGTGGCGGTGCCGCTCCATCCGGTCGCCGGCGGTGCAGGTCTGGAAGGCGCTGTGGTGCATGAGATCCGGTCGGGGCGTGGGTTCCGACCGATCCTAGACCGGCAGCGCCCCGCGTTTCACCACCGTTCGCATCGCCACGCTGGACGAGACGCGCGTGACCCCCGGAATCCGCGTCAACTCGTGGGAATGCACGCGTTCCAGATCGTCGACGTCGCGCACCACCAGCCGCAGCAGATAGTCCGAGCCGCCGGTCATCAGATAGCATTCGACCACCTCGGGCACCGTCGCGATCGCCGTCTCGAAGGCCGTCAGGGACGCCTCGGCCTGGGACGACAGGGTCACGGTGACGAAGACGCTGATCGGAAGGCCCACGGCGCGTTCGTTGATGATGGCGGCGTAGCGGCTGATCACTCCCGCCGCCTCCAGCGCCCGCAGCCGGCGCAGGCAGGCGCTCTCGGACAGGTTCACCGTCCGGGCCAGATCGGCGTTGGTCATGCGGCCGTCGGTCTGGAGGGCGCGGAGCATCTTCCGGTCGGTGTCGTCGAGGGTGACGGCGGAAACAGTCTTCATTTCAGGTCTCGTTCGCAGATTCTGCGAGTGTATGGCGTTCAGTCGCCGAAAAGAACAGGAACCTGCGGCGTAACCGCCGCTAGATTGCCGCCCGAAGCGGAGCGGCCGAAGAACCGCCCGTCCATCTCGCAGAGGAAACGGTCATGCGCGTCGGCGTCCCCAGGGAAATCAAGAAGAACGAACACCGCATCGGCCTGACGCCGACGGCGGTGCGCGAATACGTCGCCCACGGCCACACGGTCTCGATCGAGACCGGCGCGGGCCTCGGCGCCGGCTTCACCGACGCGGACTACAAGAAGGCCGGGGCGAAGATCGTCGCCGACGCCAGGACCATCTTCGCCGACAACGACATGATCGTGAAGGTGAAGGAGCCGCAGAAGGTCGAGTGGGAAATGCTCCGCGAGGGCCAGATCCTGTTCACCTATCTGCACCTGGCGCCGGACCCCGAGCAGACGAAGGGGCTGCTGGCGTCGAAATGCGCCGCCGTGGCCTATGAGACCGTGACGAACGCGCAAGGGGGGCTTCCGCTGCTGGCCCCGATGTCGGAAGTGGCCGGCCGGATCGCCGTCTTCTCGGCCGCCGAGACCCTGCTGAAGCACAACGGCGGCATGGGCCTGCTGTTCTGCGGCGTGCCGGGCGTGGCTCCGGCGCGCGTGCTGGTGCTGGGCGGCGGCGTCGTCGGCCTGAACGCGGCCCGCATGGCCATGGGCCTGGGCGCCGAGGTGGTGGTTCTGGAACGCTCGATCCCGCGCATGGCCTATATCGACGAGGTCACCAACGGCCGCGTCATCACCCGCTATTCCTCGATCGGCGCGATCGAGGAGGAGATGGTCAAGGCCGACGTCATCATCGGCGCCGTCCTGGTCCCCGGGGCCGAGGCCCCCAAGCTGATCAAGCGTGAACACCTGAAGCAGATGAAGCCCGGCTCGGTGCTGGTGGACGTGGCCATCGACCAGGGCGGCTGTTTCGAGACCAGCCACGCCACGACCCACGAGGACCCGACCTACGTCATCGACGGCGTCGTCCACTACTGCGTCGCCAACATGCCGGGCGCCGCCCCGCGCACCTCGTCCGAGGCCCTGAACAACGCCACCCTGCCCTTCGGCCTGGCGCTGGCGGACAAGGGTCTGGACGCGCTGAAGGACAATCCGCATCTGGCCCGCGGCCTGAACGTGCTGAACGGCGAACTGACCTATCCCGCCGTCGCCGAGGCGCTGGACATGCCGTGGAGCGATCCGTTCGGGGTGTGGGCCAAGGCCTGATTTCGGACGGCCGGTCCGCACAGGGCCGAAAGCGGCGACGAACCCGAGGCCCCGGCGGCGACGCCGGGGCCCTTTTCGTGGGCGACGGGCGGCGAGTGCGCGGAAAAACACAGTCTACAGCGTCTATAGCGTCTACTCCGTCCACCGGGTCTGCCCGGAAAAACACCGTCCGAAGCGTCCGCCTGACCGACCGGTTCGATGGAGGACTCGATTGTCAAAGACCGGAGACGAAGGTCGGACCCGGATTGTCTCACGGGCTGTTCCCGCGGCTACGAAATGACGCTGCTTATTCAGACGCGGCCAATGGAGTCAGCGAGTTAGGCGCGGGAAGTCGTCTGGCCGGGAACGGATTGCCGCATAAAATTCCGTGCATCCCCCGCGAAGGCGGGGACCCGGGTTTGATCTGCGACGCGATTGGCTGGCCGGGCCGGCGCTCAGTCTGACATCGGCGGTGGGGTTAAAGCCTGGGTCCCCGCCTTCGCGGGGATGCACGGATGAGGGGGCGGGCGGTGCGCTCAGTCCCCTCGCAGAGGGAGAGGGGCGAAGCCCCGCCTGTAAATCGCCGCGCTTTTCCTACATAAGCCCGCGATGAAGTTTCTCGACCAGGCCAAGATCTACATCCGCTCCGGCAACGGCGGGGGCGGCTGCGTGTCGTTCCGGCGTGAAAAATTCATTCCGAACGGCGGACCGGACGGCGGCGACGGCGGCAATGGCGGCAACGTCTGGATCACGGCCATGGACGGGCTGAACACCCTGATCGACTTCCGCTACCAGCAGCATTTCAAGGCCGCGACCGGCACCCACGGCATGGGCCGGCAGATGCACGGGGCCAAGGGCGAGGACGTCATCCTCAAGGTCCCGGTCGGCACCCAGGTGCTGGACGACGACAAGGAGACGGTGCTGCTGGACATGGACCATGCCGGCAAGACCGAGATGCTGCTCAAGGGCGGCAACGGCGGTTGGGGCAATGTCCATTTCAAGGGCCCGTCCAACCAGGCGCCCGCCTACGCCAACCCCGGCCAGGAGGGCCAGGAACGCTGGGTCTGGCTGCGGCTGAAGCTGATCGCCGACGTCGGCCTGGCCGGCCTGCCCAACGCCGGCAAGTCGACCTTCCTGGCGGCCGCCAGCGCGGCGCGGCCCAAGATCGCCGACTATCCGTTCACCACCCTGGTGCCCAACCTGGGCGTGGTCGACCTGTCGGAGACCGAGCGGTTCGTGATCGCCGACATCCCCGGCCTGATCGAGGGCGCCTCGGAAGGGGCCGGCCTGGGCACCCGGTTCCTCGGCCATGTCGAGCGGTCGGGCTGTCTGATCCATCTGATCGACGGCACCCAGGACGACGTCGCGGGCGCCTACCGGACCATCCGGCATGAGCTGGAGGCCTATGGCGCGGGCCTGGCCGACAAGGCCGAGGTGCTGGCCCTGAACAAGATCGACGCCCTGACGCCGGAAGCCCGCGAGGAGAAGGCGGCCGAACTGGAGGCCGCCGCGGGCCGCCGTCCCATGCTGGTGTCGGGCGTCTCGGGCGAGGGCGTGACGGAGCTGCTGCGCGCGGCCTGGACCGAGGTGCGCAAGGACCGCGGCGAGATCGCCCCGGCCGAGGAAGACGAGACGGTCATGGAAACTCCGGGCGGCTGGGCGCCCTAGGCCAGGGCGTCCGCGGCGATCAGCGCCCGGGACATCGTCAGGAGCGCCGGCGTCGCTTCGCCTTCCGCGAAGACCGGCGTGCTCACGAACGCGCCGTTGATCAGCAGCGACAGCTTCAGGGCCAGGTCGTCGGAGTGTTTCGCACCCAGCCGGTCGGCGATACCCTTGAGCCGGCGGCGGAGTTCACGCTTGTGCGCGACAGCCACCGCGCGCGCGGGGTGGTCGATGTCGGGAAACTCGGCGGCCACATTGATCTGCGGACAGCCGCGATAGCCGGGGCGGCCGACGCGCTCGCCGATCCAGTCCAGCTGCGCCTCGAGCTCCGCCCGGGCGTCGGTTTCATGGCCCTGGGCGGCCCGGTCCCAGCAGGCCCAGAAATCCTCGTCCTCCCGGCGGAGGAAGGCCGCGATCAGATCGTCCTTGGTCCGGAAGTGCCGGTAGAGGCTGGTCTTGGCGACCCCGGCCTTCTCGACGACGAGGTCCACCCCGACGGCGCGGACGCCCCGACGATAGAAGAGGTCCGAGGCGGTCGCGAGGATGCGGTCGCGCACCTCGATCGGAGAGACGGCGGGGTCGTCGGTCAGTTCGCCGGCGGGGCGGACCTTGGCGTGTCGCGGCATTCCCTGATCTCCAGACCGGCATCCTACCATATCGTCGCTTGACTCGATACAGACCTGTTCGTAGTGCATGAAACATACAGGTCTGTAGCGCAGGATACACCCCCATGCCCGATCGAGTAACCTCCCCCTCCGGCCCGGGCGCCGCCGTCGCCGTTTTCGGCGCGGCGGGACACACCGGACGGTTCGTCGTCGCCGAGCTTCTGCGGCGAGGATTCGCGCCTATCGCCATCGGTCGCGACGCCGCGCGGCTGGCCGGGTCCGGCTTCGCGCGGCGGTCGGTGGAGACGAGGGTCGCCACGGTGGAGGACCCGGCGTCGCTCGACCGGGCCCTGGCCGGCGCCGCGGCGGTCATCAACTGCGCCGGCCCCTTCCTCGACACCGCAGAGCCGCTGGCGGCCGCGGCGATCCGGGCGCGCATCCCCTATCTGGACGTTTCGGCGGAACAGGGCAGCGCCCGGGCGCTGTTCGAACGATTGGGCAGCCAGGCCGGGGACGTCGGCGTGATCCTCGTTCCCGCCATGGCCTTCTACGGCGGATTGGCCGATCTGCTGGCCACCGCCGCCATGGGCGACTGGACCTCGGCGGACGGGATTGAGATCGGAATCGCGCTGGACAGCTGGCGACCGACGCGCGGTACGCGGATCACGGGCCAGCGAAACACCGCCCCGCGGCTGTTCATCTCCGGGGGACGGCTGGAGCCCTTGCCGGCGCCGGCGCCGGAAATGTCCCGGGTGTTTTCGCCGCCGTTCGGCGTGCAGGAGGCGGTCGAGCTGCCTTTCAGCGAGACAATCCTGATCGCGCGGCACCTGCGGGTCGCCGAACTCCACACCTGGCTGAACCTCGCGCCGTTGCGGGACCTTCGCGACGCCGGGACGCCGCCGCCCGTGCCGGCGGACGACAGCGGGCGCTCGGCCCAGACCTTCGCGGTGGAGGCCATCGTGCGCAAGGGCGCCGGGACCCGCCGGGCGACAGCATCAGGCCGCGACATCTATGCGGTCACGGCCCCCCTGATTGTGGAGGCCGTGCAGCGCATTCTTTCGGGCGGGGTCGGGAAGCGCGGCGCCCTGGCGCCGGGCGAGATGTTCGACGCGGCGAATTTCCTGCGCGCGCTCGCTCCCGAGCACCTGACCCTGGATATCGCGGCCGACTGATCGCAGGCGACACTGCGAGGGCGGCGTGTTAGCTCCGTCCTGAGCATAAGCCCCGCGAGCCCTGCCGCCTTGTCCTTCTTCCACGCCGGTTCCGCGCCAAAAGCCCAGGGGCCTCGCCCCGGCGCCCTGCGCGACGGACTGGACCTGCAGCCCGGCATGGCGGTCGGGCTGTTCGGCGGCTCCTTCAACCCCGCCCACGACGGCCATGCCCATGTGGCCGAGACGGCGATGCGCCGGCTGGGGCTTGACCGGGTCGTCTGGCTGGTGTCGCCGCAGAACCCGCTGAAGGACGCCCGCGACAGCGCGCCCCTGGCCGAGCGCATGGCCTCGGCGCGGGCGGCGGCGAAGCTGGCGGCCGACGGGCGGGCCATGGTCGTCTCGGACTTCGAGACCCGCGCCGGGACGCAATGGACGGTCGACACCCTGCGCGCCCTGACGGCGCGCCATCCGGGCGTGCGCTTCGTCTGGCTGATGGGATCCGACAATCTGGCCGGCTTCCACAGATGGCGCGGCTGGACCGACATCATGCGGATGATGCCCATGGCGGTGATCGCCCGGCCCGGCAGCGAGCTGGACAGCCGCACCGCCCCCGCTGCCGCCCGGTTCGCCTCGGCCCGCGTTCCGGCCGCCCGCGCCCGACTGGTCCCCGGGCTGGAAGCGCCCGCCTGGACGTATCTGACGGCGCCGCTTAATCCCCGTTCCTCGACCGCGCTTCGCGCCGCGCGTGACGCCGCCGCCCATTTGTGATAGGCTGCGCCTTTAGTAATCTCCCCGGAGCCCTCCGCTGACCCCCTCGCCCGCGCACGATGCGCAAGACGCCGCCGTTTCCAACACGGCGCACGAGATGGACGAATTCGAACCCATCCGCTCAGAAGACGGTCCGCAGGCTCCCCTTCCCGTCGGCTCAACCGCTCTGGAAACGGCCATCCTGTCGCGCCTCGACGACGACAAGGCCCAGGACATCGTCCTCATCGACCTGAGGGGCAAAAGCCCGATGGCCGACACCATGATCATCGCCTCCGGGCGGTCGCACCGTCACGTCGGCGCCCTGGCCGACCACCTTCAGCGCGCGCTGAAGGAACAGGGCCTGGGCAAGGTCAAGGTTTCCGGCCTGCCGCACTGCGACTGGGTGCTGCTGGATGCGGGGGACGTCATCGTCCACCTGTTCCGTCCCGAGGTGCGCGCCTTCTACAACATCGAGAAGATCTGGTCGGTCGAGAGCGGCCACCGCGTCGACGCCCGCGCCTGATCTCCTGATCCCCAAGTCCTGAACCCATGAAGCTGGCCGTCATCGCCATCGGCAAGCCGGGGCGGGGACCCGAAGCCGTGCTGGCGGCCGACTACGCCGAGCGGGCCACCCTGGCCGGCCGGGCGCTGGGCCTCGGGCCGCTGGAACTGGTCGATCTGGAACCGCGCAAGCCGGGCAAGGCGCCCGAGGCCGAGCTGATCCTGAAGGCGGCCGAGGGCGCGCACCTGATCGCCTGCGACGAGCGCGGCAGGACCTTCTCCAGCCGGGCGTTCGCCGACCATATCGCCCTGCTGCGCGACCGCGGCGAGCGGCGGCTGGTCTTCGCCATCGGCGGGGCCGACGGGCTGGACGACAGCGTCCGCGCCGCCGCGGGGTCGACCCTGGCCTTCGGGCCCCAGACCTGGCCGCATGCGCTGGCGCGGGCGATGCTGGCGGAACAGCTGTATCGCGCGGTGACCATCCTGGCCGGATCGCCCTATCATCGCGACTGATGCGCCCGCTGGTCCTGATCCTGTGTCTGAGCCTGACCGCCCTGCCCGTTGGCGCGGCGCCGACCATGGACGTGGCCCGGCTTCAGGCCGAGTTCCGGGATGAACAGGCACGGGCGCGGCGCCTTCGGGCCGAGGCGGCCGAGGCGACGGCCGAACTGGCGGGGCTGGAACGGTCGCTGGGCCAGCTGCGGACCTCGGTCGGCGAGGATGACCGGCTGATCCTGGGCCAGCGCGCCCGGCTGCGCGAGCTGGGCGCGCGCGAGGCGGCGCTGGTGGCCCAGCTGTCGCAGGCGCGCGGCCGGCAGGGCCGGCTGCTGTCGGCGCTGCAGATGATGAGCCGCCGTCCGCCGCCGCCGCTGCTGGTTCCCGCCGACAAGGCGGTCGACACGGTGCGCGCCTCCATCCTGATCCGCGCCATGGCCCCGACGCTGCAGGCCCGCGCCCAGGGGCTGGCCGACCGGCAGGAGGAGGTGAACCGCGTCCGCCGCATCGCCGCCCTGAACAGCGAACAACTGTTCACCACCGAGAGCGCCCGGAGCGACCGGCGCGCCCGGATCGAGGCGCTGACCGCGCGCAAGACGGCGCTTCAGGCCGTGCTTCGCGCCGAGGCGCAGACGGCGGAGCGGGCGACGCGCGCGCTGGAGGCCCGGCTGCGGTCGCTGGGCGCGGCCGTGCCCGTGGCGGACGCCGAGGCTGAACCCGCCGCCGCCCGCCTGCCCGCGGGACGCAGCAGCCTGACCCCGCCGGTCGACGGAGCCCCGTCGCAGCGGTTCGGGCGCGGCTCGACCGGCTGGCGCTGGCGGGCAGACCGGACCGAGGCCCGGGCGCCGGCATCGGGCCGGGTCGCCTTCGTCGGCCCGCTGAGCGGATGGGGTCAGGTGGTGATCCTGGATCTCGGCCCCGGCTGGCGCGCCGTCGTATCGGGACTGGACGAGGCCACGGTGGAGACGGGTGACCGGGTCGCCGACGGCCAGGTTCTGGGTCGCTCGGGCGCGGACGGCGAGATCGCCTTCGAACTGCGCCGCGACGAACGACCGATCGATCCGGCGCCGTGGTTGCGGTGAGTGGCTAGTGGCTAGTGGCTAGTGGCTAGTGGCTAGTGAAAGCGCCATGGCGTGGCGGTGTGCGATCAAGGTCGGCAAAAACTCCAACCACTAATCACTGGCCACTAGCCACTAGCCACTCCTCCCGCGAAACCGCTTCCCAAGCCGCGATGACGCTGATTTTATCCGCGGATCGCCGGTCGGCCACGATTTGGTCGCTCGCCGGTCCGTATCTGTTGAAGACGCCGCGTTCGCGGCCGCCGCCTGACCGTTGAAAGAGACCCATGCGTAAACTGCTTCTGATTGGCGCCGCCGCCGTGACCATGGTGGGCGTGAGCGCCGCCGCCGCGGGCCAGACCCCGCGCAACGAAGCCTTTCGCATGCTGGGGCTGTTCGGCGACGTGCTGGGCATCGTCGAACAGGCCTATGTCGTGCCGGTCGACGACAAGAAGCTGATCGAGGCGGCGCTGCAGGGCATGATGACGGCCCTCGATCCCCACTCCAACTATCTGCCGCCCGACGGTTACGGCGACCTGCAGGAGCGGACCTCGGGCGCCTATTCGGGCGTCGGCCTGACCATCCAGTCCGAGGCCGGGATGGTGAAGGTCATCTCGCCCATGGACGGCGGGCCGGCGGCGCGCGCGGGGGTCAACGCCGGCGACGTCATCTCGTCCATCGACGGCCAGAACGCCTCGGGCCTGACGGTCAGTCAGGTGTCGGAGAAGCTGCGCGGCGCGGTCGGCACCTCGGTCAAGGTCACCTTCCTGCGCGACGGCGAGGAGCCCAACGAGGTCGTCCTGACCCGCGAGGTGATCAAGATCGAATCCGTCACCGGACGGATCGAGGGCGAGTTCGGCTATCTGCGCGTCTCGACCTTCAACGAGAACACGGGCCGCGAGCTGAGCGAGACCATCACCCGGCTCAAGGCCGAGAACCCCGCCATCAAGGGCTATGTGCTGGACCTGCGCAACAATGGCGGCGGCCTGCTGGATGCGGCCATCGCCGTGTCCGACGCCTTCCTGGAACGCGGCGAGATCGTCAGCCAGCGCGGGCGCAAGGCGGACCAGATCCAGCGCTATTCCGCCCGTCCGGGCGACCAGACCGGCGGCCTGCCGGTGGTGGTGCTGATCAACTATGGATCCGCCTCGGCCTCGGAGATCGTGGCCGGCGCGCTGAAGGATCACCAACGGGCCACGCTGGTCGGACTGACCAGCTTCGGCAAGGGCTCGGTGCAGACCGTCATACCGCTGCGCGGCGGCGCCGACGGGGCGCTGTCGATCACCACCGCGCGCTATTACACGCCGTCAGGGGCCTCGATCCAGAAGATCGGCGTCGAGCCGGATCTGGAGGTCTCGCGCTCGGCGGCCGAGGCGCGGATCGTGTCGCGTTCCAACTTCATCTATTCCGAGGCGGCCTACGCCACGGCGCTGGACTCCTCGATCGGGGCCGAGCGGAAGGGACCGCACACGCCCCGCGAGGCGCCCGGCGAGACCTATGACGAGGATAAGGACTACCAGCTGGAGCGCGCCTTCGACGTGCTGCGCGCGGGCGGCAACCTGACCCAGCTGGCCGCGGCGCCCGAGGGCATCGTGGTGTCCGAGCCCGGAGCCACACTGGCCGCGGTGGAGCCGGAGCCCGCGCCGGAGAACTAGCACCAGGGGCGGGCGTCCCATGCCTAACACCGCGTTAGGCTTTCTTAACCGACGCCCGCCACTGTGGTCCTTGAAGGAGTCCGCTTCGCGGACCCCCGTATCAAGCGTCCAGTCTGCCCATGTTCGCCAAACGCCAATCCGTCCTGGCCGCCACCGCCGGAATTCCCCCGGTTCGCCGCTCGATGCGCGAAAACCTCGCGCCCGTGACCCGTTTCCTCAGCAAGCCGCCGGTCGCCGTGGCCGGCGCCGGGCTGATGCTGCTGGGCGCCGCCGCCCTGTTCATCACCGTGCTGGGAGATCCCCGCGCCGGAGCCCCTTCGGCCCGCGCGGCGCTGAAGCGCGAAGCTCCCGTCGCCGCCCCGGTTCCCACCGGCCTCGAAGCCTTCTCCATGGGCGCCTATGGCTCCTGGCAGGACCTGGCGGCCGAGGGCGGCGTGGTCGATCCCGCCCTGACCGGCGAAGCGGTCATCACCCTGCCGAACGGCGCCACCGTCTCGGGCAACGGCGCCCCGGTCACGGCGCCGCGCGTGGCGGCCTCGCCCCTGCCCGCCGCCCCCATCGCCGGGCTGAGCCAGCCTGGGCCCAACGGCCCCCTGCCGACCATCGCCAGCGACGGCCGCGTGCCGGCCCAGGCCTATGCCCGTCCCTTCCGCTCGAACGGCCGCCCGCGCGTCGCCCTGATCGTCGGCGGCCTGGGCCTGAACGCCGTCACCACCCGCGCCGCCATCGAACGCCTGCCCGCCGAGGTGACCCTGAGCTTCGTGCCCTATGCCGAGGGGCTGCAGACCTGGATCGACCTGGCCCGCGCCCAGGGCCATGAGGTGATGCTGGAAATGCCGATGGAGCCCACCGGCTATCCCGACAATGATCCCGGCCCCTACACCCTGCTGGCCTCGGGCCAGCCCGCCGACCTCCAGTCCAAGATGAACTGGCTGCTGGGCCGGGCCACCGGCTATTTCGGCGTCACCAACTATATGGGCGACCGGTTCGCCAACTCGGAGGCCGGCATGAACGCCTTCCTCGGCATCCTGCGTCAGCGCGGTGTGGCCTTCCTCGACGACGGCACGATGAGCCGCCGCCCGGGCGCCTGGGCCCGCGCCAGCGCCAACCGCGTCATCGACGAGCAGCAGACCCCCGCCGCCATCGTCGGCCAGTTGAACGCGCTGGAGGCCCTGGCCAAGGGCCGCGGTCAGGCCCTGGGCACGGGCTTCAGCTATCCGGTCACGGTCGAGGCCGTGGCGCGCTGGACGTCCGAGCTCGACGCGCGGGGCCTGCAGCTGGCGCCGGCGTCGGCGATGACGCAGCGGCCGGGGCGGTAGCGCCGGACGAGTGATTAGTGGTTAGTGATTAGTGGTTGGGCCGGCCCGGCCGGCACCGCTAACTCGCAGCCGATGGTGCTGCACCCACTAATCACTAACCACTAATCACCCCCGCCTCATGACCGATCTCTCCCGCTACCGCCCGAACGTCGGCGTCGTGCTGTTCCACCCGGACGGCCGCGTCTGGTACGGGCGCCGCGCCGGGACCGAAGGGCCGCATAACTGGCAGTTCCCGCAGGGCGGGGTCGACGACGGCGAGGATCTGGAAACCGCCGCCCGCCGCGAGCTGGCCGAGGAGACGGGCGTCGTCTCCGCCGAACTGATCGCCTCGATTGAAGGCTGGATCGTCTACGACTTTCCCGAGGGCTATGGCGGCTCGAAACAGGCGCGCGGCTGGGCCGGGCAGAAGCAGCGCTGGTTCGCCTTCCGCTTCGCCGGCGAGGAGTCCGAGATCGATCTTGAGGCGCATGTCGGCAACGGGGGCGAGATCGAGTTCGACGCCTGGCGCTGGGGCGCGCTGAGCGACGCCCCGGACCTGATCGTGCCGTTCAAGCGCGACGTCTATGAGCAGGTCGTGACGGTATTCGCGCCGCTGGTGGTCTAGGCGGCCGCGCAGCCCCGCGGCTTGAGCACCCGTTTCGTCGAGGCCGGATATTTCGTCATCAGCGAGGCTGGCCTGATGGGGCGGCGGACGAAGCCGCCGCCGCAGTTGGGGCACACGCCCTTCAGCACCCGGTCGACACAGGCGGCGCAGAAGGTGCATTCGAAGGTGCAGATACGGGCTTCAGGACTGTCGAATGGCAGGTCGCGGTCGCAGCATTCGCAGTTGGGGCGCAGTTCGAGCATGAGAGTCTCCCTGCCGCAATCCTGACGCGGCAGGCGCCGCCGCGCAATAATCAGTGCGTTGCGGCGCCCGGGGCCAGACGGAACATCACCAGCCCGGCGAGGACCAGCAGGGCCGCGACCACCCGCATCACGCTGAGATGTTCGCCCAGCAGCACCACGCCGACGACAAAGGCACCGACCGCGCCGATGCCGGTCCACACCACATAGGCGGTGCCCATCGGCAGATTCTTCATGGCCAGCGACAGCAGGGCGAAACTGACCGCCATGAAGCCGAGCGTCGCCACGCTGGGCCACAGCCGGGTGAAGCCGTGGGACTGCTTCATGAAATAGGCCCACACGATCTCGAGCAGGCCGGCGATGATGAGATAGGTCCAGGCCATGGATGCGGCCCTCCTTGCAAAGGGCCGGGCCGTCCCGGACTTTGCCCGCGATCCAGGATCGCCGGGGCGAGGACGTGGCCTCGTCTGCAGGGGCTATCTAGGACCTCCGGCCGGAGGGTCAAGCCTTCGCGGCGCGCAGGGTCACGATCACGATCTCAGGGGGAGCCCGGAACCGCACCGGCAAGATCGATACGCCGACACCCCCCGTGACGAACAGCTTGCGCCCGCCCTCGTCGTACAGGCCGCAAGCCCATCGCTCCGACATCGCGGACGCATGCACCAGTCGGCCCAGAAGCGGCAGGTTCACCTGTCCGCAGTGGGTGTGGCCGGCCAAGGTGAGCGCGACCCGGTCGGGCACATCCAGGAACGGGTCCGGCCAATGGGTGAGGACGATGATCGGGGCAGCATCAGTGACGTCACGCAAGGTCCCGGACACCGTTGGCGGCTGGCGCGGCGAATGCATATCCGCCAGCCCGGCTACCCAGAAGGCGCCGCCCGGACGGGCGATGCGTTCCGCGCGATTGTCCAGAACCCGGACGCCGGCGCGGGTCAGGGCCGCGCTGATGGCTGCGTCGTCATACCAGGAATCGTGGTTGCCGAGCACCGCATGGACGCCGAGGGGGGCGGACAGACCCCGGAAGGCCTCGACCCCACGAAGGATTTTCGATTGCTCCGGCCGGGCCCTCAGGGCCGCCGGCTCATGGCCGCCGGCGTAGTCGCCCAGCAACACGACGACATCGGGCCGCTCGGCGTTCATGCGCACGACGAGCCGCTCGATGCGGGCCACATCCATGTGGGGCGCGGCGACATGGGTATCGGAAATGACGCCGATCCGGAGTGGCGGACCCCGCCATTGGGCGCTCTCCACCGTCACATGCCGGACCGTCAGGGTGGCCGGCTCGATCAGGAAGGCCCAGACGCCGAGGCCCCAACCGAGCGCGGCGATCACGCCCAGACTTGAGGCAAGAAAAATCCGGCGACCGCGAAACAGTCGCCGGATCATAAATGCACAGACGATGGGTCCGAGGACCGCGCCGACCCAAGCCAGGACCAGAAGCATGCCCGGTCCGGCCATGGTCAGTCTCAGGCCGCCGCCGTCACTTCCGAGGCCTGTTCGGCCAGGATGGTCAGGCCGGCCGGGGTCACGTCGGCGAAGCCGCCGTGGACCTCGAACTGGCGGCGCGAACCGCCGTCGATGACCGTGACCACGCCTTCGCGCAGGGCGGTCATGAAGGGGGCGTGGTCGGCGAGGACGCCGAAATCGCCCTCGACGCCCGGCGCGTCGACCTGATCGACGAGGCCGTTGAAGACCTCGCGCTCAGGCGACACCAGAGAGAAGCTGAGCTTGCCAGCCATGGATCAGGCCGCCTCGGCGGCGAGCTTCTGGGCCTTCTCGACGGCTTCCTCGATGGCGCCGACCATGTAGAAGGCCGCTTCCGGCAGGTGGTCGTACTCGCCGGCGACGATGCCCTTGAACGAGCGGATGGTGTCTTCCAGCGACACGAATTTGCCCGGCGAGTTGGTGAACTGCTCGGCCACGAAGAAGGGCTGCGACAGGAAGCGGCTGATCTTGCGGGCGCGCGAGACGATCAGCTTGTCCTCTTCCGACAGCTCGTCCATGCCCAGGATGGCGATGATGTCCTTCAGCGCCTTGTACTGCTGAAGCACTTCCTGGACCGAGCGGGCGACGCGGTAGTGTTCCTCGCCGATGACCAGCGGGTCCATGATGCGCGAGGTGGAGTCCAGCGGGTCCACGGCCGGGAAGATGGCCTGGGCGGCGATGTCGCGGTTCAGAACCGTGGTCGCGTCCAGGTGGGCGAAGGAGGCGGCGGGGGCCGGGTCGGTCAGGTCGTCGGCGGGCACGTAGATGGCCTGGACCGAGGTGATCGAGCCCTTCTTGGTCGAGGTGATCCGCTCCTGCAGGTTGCCCATCTCGGTGGCCAGGGTCGGCTGATAGCCCACGGCCGAGGGGATGCGGCCCAGCAGGGCGGACACTTCGGAACCGGCCTGGGTGAAGCGGAAGATGTTGTCGACGAACAGCAGGACGTCCTTGCCCTCCTCGTCGCGGAAATATTCGGCCTGGGCCAGGCCGGTCAGGGCCACGCGGGCGCGGGCGCCGGGAGGCTCGTTCATCTGGCCGTAGACGAGGGCGCATTTCGAGCCCTCGGTCGAGCCGCCGTTCTTGGCCGGGTCCACGTTCACATTGGACTCGATCATCTCGTGATACAGGTCGTTGCCCTCGCGGGTGCGTTCACCCACGCCGGCCAGAACCGAATAACCGCCGTAGGCCTTGGCGATGTTGTTGATCAGCTCCTGCATGGTCACGGTCTTGCCCACGCCGGCGCCGCCGAACAGGCCGATCTTGCCGCCCTTGGTGTAGGGGCACATCAGGTCGATGACCTTGATCCCCGTGACGAGGATTTCCGACGAGGTCGACTGCTCCTCGAAGCTCGGGGCCTCGCGGTGGATCGGGCGGTACATGGTGGTCTTGATCGGGCCCTGTTCGTCGATCGGCGCGCCGACGACGTTCATGATCCGGCCGAGGGTGCCGGGGCCGACCGGGGCCAGGATCGAGGTGCCGGTGTCGGTCACCGGCTGGCCGCGCGTCAGGCCTTCCGAGGTGTCCATGGCGATGGTGCGGACCATGTTCTCGCCGAGGTGCTGGGCGACTTCCAGCACCAGGGTGAAGGGCTGGCCGGTCTTCTGGTCGACGTTCTGCGTCTCCAGGGCGTTGAGGATCGCCGGCAGCTGGCCGGTGAACTCGACGTCGACGACGGCGCCGATGACCTGGGCGATCCGGCCCACGCCGGTGCCGGCCGTGAAGGCGGCGTTGCCGGTCGCGGCGGCGGCGGCCGGAGCCTTCGGCTTGCGGGGGGCGGCGGTTTTCTTGGCGGTGGTGTCGGTCATCGGTTCGTTCCGTTCGGAAGGTCGTGCGTGGCGTATCTGGGCGGGGTTCGGATCAGAGGGCTTCGGCGCCGGCGATGATCTCGATCAGTTCGGTGGTGATCTGGGCCTGGCGCTTGCGGTTGTACTGCAGGGTCAGGCTGTTGATCAGGTCGCCCGCATTGCGCGTGGCGTTGTCCATGGCGGCCATCTGGGCCCCGAAGAAGCTGGCCTGGTTCTCGTACAGGGCGGCCAGGATCTGGGTCGTGATGTTGCGCGGCAGGAGCGTCTCGAGGATTTCCTCCTCCGACGGCTCATATTCATAGGTGGCGCCGTTCAGATCGATCGGCGGGGCGTCGCCGTCGACGACCGCCGGGATCAGCTGTTTCGGCGTCGGCACCTGGGCGATGACCGACTGGAAGCGGCTGTAGAACAGGGTCACGACGTCGGCGTTTCCGGCCTCGAACTCCTCGGCGATCAGGGCCGCGACCGGCTCCGCCGCCGGCAGGCCGATGACCTTGTGGTCCGACATCTCGAAGGTGCGCACGAGGCGGTCGCCGTACAGGCGGCTCAGGCCGTCGCGGACCTTGCGGCCCACGGCGATGATCCGCACGTCCTTGCCCTCGGCCAGCAGCGACTTGATGCGCTCGCGCGCGGCCCGGATGACGTTGGTGTTGAACCCGCCGGCCAGACCCTTGTCGCCGGTGGCGACGACGATCAGGTGCTTCTGGTCCGAACCCGTGCCGGCCAGCAGCTTCGGCGCGCCGTCGCCCGACACGCCCGCCGCCAGATTGGCGATCACGGCGGCCATCTTCTTCGCATAGGGACGGGCGCTTTCAGCCTGGTCCTGGGCGCGCTTCAGCTTGGCCGCGGCGACCATGTTCAGGGCTTTCGTGATCTTCTGCGTGGACTTCACGCTTCCGATCCGATTGCGCATTTCCTTGAGGCTGGCCATCCGGGGCTACTCTCTCGCTATCCGGGCCGGGCTCAGGCGAAGGTCTTGAGGAAGGCGTCCAGCACCGACTTCAGCTCGGCTTCGAGCTCGGCGGTGAGGTCCTTCTTGGCGCGGATGCCGTCCAGAAGGCCCTTGTTGGAGGACTTGATGCGGGCCAGCAGCTCGCTCTCGAAACGGCCGATGTCGCCCACAGCGATGCCGTCGAGGTAGCCGCGCGTGCCGGCGTAAACCGAGACGACCTGCTCTTCCATGGTCAGCGGGCTGTACTGCGGCTGCTTCAGCAGCTCCGTCAGGCGCGCGCCGCGGGCCAGCAGCTTCTGGGTCGAGGCGTCGAGGTCCGAGCCGAATTTGGCGAAGGCGGCCATCTCGCGATACTGGGCCAGCTCGCCCTTGATCGAGCCGGCGACCTTCTTCATCGCCTTGGTCTGGGCCGAGGAGCCCACGCGCGACACCGAGATGCCGACGTTCACGGCCGGGCGGATGCCCTGGTAGAACAGGTCGGACTCGAGGAAGATCTGGCCGTCGGTGATCGAGATCACATTGGTCGGGATGTAGGCCGAGACGTCGTTGGCCTGGGTCTCGATCAGCGGCAGGGCGGTCATCGACCCCGAGCCGTAGTCGGCGTTCAGCTTGGCCGAACGCTCCAGCAGGCGGCTGTGCAGATAGAAGACGTCGCCCGGATAGGCTTCGCGGCCCGGCGGACGGCGCAGCAGCAGGGACATCTGGCGATAGGCCACGGCCTGTTTCGACAGATCGTCATAGACGATCAGGGCGTGCATGCCGTTGTCGCGGAAGAACTCGCCCATGGCCGTGCCCGAGAACGGGGCCAGGAACTGCAGCGGGGCCGGCTCGGAGGCCGTGGCGGCGACGACGATGGTGTAGTCCAGGGCGCCGCGCTCCTCGAGCGTCTTGACGATCTGGGCCACGGTCGAGCGCTTCTGGCCGATGGCGACGTAGATGCAGTACAGCTTCTCGCCTTCCGACGTGGCGGCGGCGTTGGTGCTCTTCTGGTTCAGGATGGTGTCGATGGCGACGGCGGTCTTGCCGACCTGACGGTCGCCGATGATCAGCTCGCGCTGGCCGCGGCCGATCGGGATCAGGGTGTCGATGGCCTTCAGGCCGGTCTGCATCGGCTCGTGCACCGACTTGCGCGGGATGATGCCCGGGGCCTTGACGTCGACGCGGCGACGCTCGGTGAACTGGATCGGGCCCTTGCCGTCGATCGGCTCGCCCAGCGGGTTTACGACGCGGCCCAGCAGGCCCTTGCCGACCGGAACGTCCACGATCTCGCCCAGGCGGCGGACCTCGTCGCCCTCGGCGATCTGGTTGTCCTGGCCGAAGATCACGGCGCCGACGTTGTCGCGCTCGAGGTTCAGGGCCATGCCCTTCACGCCGGCTTTCGGGAACTCGATCATCTCGCCGGCCTGGACATTGTCCAGACCGTGGATGCGAGCGATGCCGTCGCCGACCGACAGCACCTGGCCGACGTCGGACACGTCGGCTTCAACGCCGAAATTGGCGATCTGCGACTTGAGGATGGCCGAGATTTCGGCGGCGCGGATGTCCATGTCAGGCTCTCTGTTATCGTCTTGTCGGCACGGCCGGGGCCGCGCTGGGTTGGGTCAGGCGCGCTTGAGCGCGAATTTCATCTGGTCGAGCTTGGTCTTCAGCGAGGCGTCGAACAGTTTCGAGCCGACCTTGACCTTGAGGCCGCCCAGGATCGACGGATCGACGCGGGCGGTCATCTCCGGATCCTTGCCCAGCGAGGTGCGGAGCGCGGTCTGGATGGATTTCATCTGGGCGGCGGTCAGGGCCTGGGCCGAAACGACCTCGGCGGCGACGACGCCCGTCTTCTTTGCGTACAAGGCCTCGAAGCCCGCGATCACGCCCGGCAGGTCGCGCGAGCGGCCGTTCTGGGCCAGCAGGCCGAGGAAATTCCTCGTCACACCATGGAATTTCGCCTTGTCGGCGATGGCCGTCAGACCCTTTTGCTGATCCTCGGCGGCGATGACCGGCGACTGGGCCAGCCGGCGCAGGTCGGCGCTCTCGTTCCACGCAGCCCGCAGGGAGGCCAGGTCGGCGCGCACGGCGTTCAGGGCGCCCGTCTCGTCAGAGAGGTCGAACAGCGCCTGTGCGTAGCGCTCGCCGACTTCCGTCGTCCTGTAATCGTCAGCCACTTATAAGGTCCGCGCGGGTTAACGTTCGGGTTTGCGACCGGCGGCGGGGTGCGCACCGATCAAAGGCCTGAAATGCTTGAAGAAAGCACGCCGGGGACGCGTCTTGCAACGTGCCCTCCGGCTCAGCCGGGCGCCTGATAGCACTCATACTTCCGTGCCGCAACCGAAGCGGCCCGTCATGGGCCGTCGGATTGCCGCACCCGGTCAGTGGGCGGCGCGCTTGCCGCGTGGGATAAGGTGCAGGATCGCCACGATAGCCCCGCCGGTCACGAGGCCGACGACCGCCGAGGCGGCGGCCGTCGCCAGCCATTCCGTCACGGGACCGATGAGCGGTACACGCCCGGCGGCCTGTCCCAGACCCTGGATCAGGCCGGGCACGACATCGAGATGGTATTCGTGCAGGCCGTGGACGAGGATCCCTCCGCCGACCCACAGCATGGCCAGGGTGCCGATCGTCGCCAGCCCGGTCAGCACCATCGGCATGGCGTGAACCAGGCCCCGGCCCAGCGCGCGGGCCGAAGCCGAGGAGCGCTCGGCCAGATGCAGGCCGATATCGTCCATCTTCACGATCAGCGCCACGGCGCCATAGACCGCTGCGGTAATCAACAGTCCGACCAGGGCCAGGGCCGCCGCCTGGGTCGCCAGCGGGCGTTCGGCCAGGTCGGCCAGGGCGATGGCGGTGATCTCGGCCGAGAGGATCAGGTCGGTGCGGATCGCCGAACCGACCATCTTCTTTTCCTGCTCGACGGACGACAGGGCCAGCTCTTCTGGCGGGGTCTCGCCGCCTCCGTGCCCCGCCAGCTTCTCCCACAGCTTCTCGCACGCCTCGAAACAGAGATAGGCGCCGCCGGCCATCAGCAACGGCGTCAGCGCCCAGGGCGCAAAGGCGCTGATCAGCAGGGCCCCGGGCAGGAGGATCAGGAATTTGTTCTTCAACGAGCCGATGGCGATCTTGCCGATGATGGGCAGCTCGCGCCGGGGCGAAAAGCCCATGGCGTAGCCCGGCGTCACCGCTGCGTCGTCGACCACCACGCCGGCGGCCTTTACGCCGGCGCGGCCGGCGGCGGCGGACACGTCGTCAACCGAGGCCGCCGCCATCCTGGCGATCGCGGCGACGTCGTCGAGTAGGGCGGCAAGACCTGAGGGCACGCTTCACCTGACAAAACGAATGCAGTTCATCCTTGGCTAGGCGAGCCCGCGAGCCGGGTCCAGAGGCGCGATCGAACGCGGCGCCCTGACGCGCCCTGCTGCAGCGGAAAATTCTGGCGCAGCCTCCCCGGCTGGCATATCCCGGTCCCATGACCGAAATCACCGCACTTCTATCCGATCCCGCCGCCTGGGCCGCCCTGATCACCCTCGTGGTCATGGAAGTCGTGCTGGGCATCGACAACCTGATCTTCATCTCGATCCTGTCGAACAAGCTGCCGCCCGAACATCGCCAGCGCACCCGCCGCATCGGCATCGCCCTGGCCCTGATCATGCGGCTGGGCCTGCTGGCGGCGATCGGCTGGATCGTCGGCCTGACCAGGCCCGTCTTCGACCTCGGCTTCGCGGGCGCCGGCTGGGACACGGCCTTCAGCTGGCGCGACCTGATCCTGATCGCGGGCGGGCTGTTCCTGGTCTGGAAGGCCACGACCGAGGTCCACCACGCCGTGGACGCCAGCATCGGCGACGACCTGCTGGAGAAGAACAAGACCGCGGTCGTCATCAACAACGTCGGCGCCGCCATCGGCCAGATCATCCTGCTCGATCTCGTCTTCTCGATCGACTCCATCCTGACCGCCGTCGGCATGACCGACCATGTGCCGATCATGATGGTGGCCGTGATCATCGCCGTCATCGCCATGCTGGTCGCCTCGGACCCCTTGGCCGACTTCATCGACAAGAACCCGACCATCGTCATGCTGGCGCTGGGCTTCCTGCTGATGATCGGCATGGTGCTGATCGCCGACGGCTTCGGCGTTCATGTGCCCAAGGGCTATATCTACGCCGCCATGGCCTTCTCGGCCCTGGTCGAGGGGCTGAACATGATGGGACGCAACGCATCGATGAAGAAGCAGGCCGCCCTCGCGGCCCGGCAGGCGGCGCTGAACAAGGCCGAAACGGCCGAGCCGGGCGTGTGACCATGCGGGCGGCGGTCCTTGTCCTTGCCGCGCTGCTGACACCCTTGCCGGCGGCGGCGCAGACGACGGCCCCGCCGGTCCCCGCGGAAGCCCCCGCACCGGCCCCGATCCCCGTCTACGGGTTCGAGGTCGTCCGGGCGTATCCCCACGACCCCGGCGCCTTCACCCAGGGGCTGGTGTTCCGCAACGGCGAACTGCTGGAGAGCACCGGCCGTTCTCCGTCGACCGTGCGCCGGGTGAGGCTGGAAGACGGAACGGTGGTCCAGAAGCGCGAGCTCGACCCCGACCTGTTCGGCGAGGGGCTGACCGTGTTCGGCGATCGCGTCCTCACCCTGACATGGAAGGGCGGCAAGGGTTTCATCTGGGACCCGGTGACGCTCGAGCCCGAGGGCGAGTTCGCCTATGCCGGCGAGGGCTGGGGCCTGACCCATGACGAAACGCGGCTGATCCTGTCCGACGGCACGGCCACGCTGCGTTTTCTCGATCCGCAGACCATGGTCGAGACGGGTGAGCTTCCGGTCACCGCGCAGGGCCGGCCGCTGCGCCAGATAAACGAGCTGGAATGGGTCGAGGGCGAGGTCTTCGCCAATGTCTGGCGGACCGACTATATCGTCCGGATAGACCCGGCCACGGGCGTGGTGACCGGCGTGATCGATCTGGGCGGGCTGATGCCGGACCGGTCGAACCTGGATCCCACCGACGCGGTCCTGAACGGAATCGCCTGGGACGCGGAGGGCCACCGGCTGTTCGTCACCGGCAAGAACTGGCCGAAGCTGTTCGAGATCCGGCTCACGGGACCGAGGTAGTCTTCTCCCTCCCCTTCATGGGGAGGGTGGCTGAGCCGAAGGCGAAGACGGGTGGGGAACCGCCGCACGGTCCTGCGCTGCCCTGACGTCCCCCACCCTGTCGTCGCTGCGCGCCGACATCCCTCCCCACAAGGGGGAGGGAGAAGCGCCCTAAAGAAAACTGTACGGGTCCACGTCGATCGTCACCCTCACCGAGCCCGGCGCCTTCACCCGCGCCAGCCACGCCCGCAGGAAGCCCTGCAGGTCGACGTCGCGATCGGCGCGGACCAGCAGCCGCTTGCGCCTGCGCCCCCGCACCAGGGCCAGGGGCGCGTCGGCGGGGCCATAGACTTCCAGCCGTTCGGCGTTGGGGATGTTCTCGGCCAGATCGCGGGCGACCTTCTCGACGGCCGCCGCGTTCTCGCTGGACAGGATGATCGCCGCCAGCCGCCCGTGCGGCGGCAGGGACGCGGCCTCGCGTTCGGCCATCTCGGCCGCGACGAAGGCGTCGCGGTCGCCCGCCGCCAACGCCATCAGGACCGGATGCTCGGGGGTCCAGGTCTGCAGGATCGCCCGCCCCGGCTTGTCGGCCCGCCCGGCCCGGCCCGTGGCCTGGGTCAGCAGCTGGAAGGTCCGCTCGGCCGCGCGCAGGTCGCCGCCGCGCAGGCCGAGGTCGGCGTCCACCACCCCGACCAGGGTCAGGTGCGGGAAGTTGTGGCCTTTGGCCGCCGCCTGTGTGGCGACGAGGATGTCGATCTCTCCGTCCGCCATCCGCTGGATCAGGGCGCGGGCGGATTTCGCATCGGGCGCCGTGTCGCTGCTGAACACCGCCGTGCGCGCCTGCGGGAACAGGTTGCGCACCTCCTCCTCGACCCGCTCCACGCCGGGGCCGACCGAGACCAGCGAATCCTCGGCCCCGCAGGCGGGACAGAGTTTGGGCCGCAGCATGGAGAAGCCGGTCAGGTGGCAGATCAGCCGCCCGGTGTAGCGATGCTCGACCAGCCAGCTGTCGGTGTCGGGCGCCGTCAGCCGGTGGCCGCACACCCGGCACAGCACCACCGGCGCATAGCCGCGCCGATTGAGGAACAGCAGGGTCTGTTCGCCGCGCAGCAGCGTCTCGCCGATGGCCTCGCGCAGCGGCTGCGACAGCCAGGTCTGGGGATCGGGCGGGTTCTGGCGCAGGTCCAGCAGCGACACGTCCGGCAGCACCGCCGCCCCGTGCCGCGCCGCCAGCTTCAGCCAGCCGTAACGGCCCTGATGCGCGTTCCACAGCGTCTCGAGCGACGGCGTCGCCGAGGCCAGCACCACCGTCGCCCCCTCGATCCGCGCCCGCGCCACGGCCAGGTCACGGCCGTGATAGACCAGCCCCTCCTCCTGTTTGAACGAGCCGTCGTGCTCCTCGTCCACCACCACCAGCCGCAGCCTGGCGTAGGGCAGGAACAGGGCCGAGCGGGCGCCGACCACGATGTTGCAGCGCCCGGCGATCACCGCCTCCCAGACCTGCCGCCGCCGCGGCGGGGCGACGCCCGAATGCCATTCCGCCGGGGCCGCGCCGAAGCGGTCGGTGATGCGGGCGATCAGGGCCTGGGTCAGGGCGATCTCGGGCAGCAGGATCAGGATCTGCGCCGAGGGATCGGCCTTCAGCGTCCGCGCCGCCGCCTCGAGATAGGCCTCGGTCTTGCCCGAGCCGGTGACCCCGTCCAGCAGGAAGGGGGCGAAGCCGCCCTTCGCGGTCGCGACGGCCAACTCACGCGCCGCCGCCGCCTGATCGGGATTGAGCGTCGCCGGGGCGTGATCCGGATCGGGCGGGTCGAAGGCCGCCACCGCCTCGATCTCGATGACCTCCAGCACCCCCTCGTCGACCAGGCCCTTGACGACGCCCGACGACACGCCCGCCGCCCGCGCCAGATCGGGCCCCGGCATGGACCGCTGGCCCAGCGCTTCCAGCACCGCCGTCCGCGCCGCCGTCGGTCGGGCGGAAACCTTGTCGCCGACCCGCCGCACCCGCCGTTCAGGCCGGGGCCTGGGCGCGCGCAGGCCTTTCAACGCCGCCGCCGCCATCTCGCCCGGCGCGCTCAGCGTCCAGCGCGCCGCCCATTCGACGAAGTCCACGGTCTTTTCGGGCAGGCGCGGATCGTCCAGCACATGGTCGATCGCCTTCAGCCGCCGGTTCGACCCCGTGGTCTCGCGCGCCTCGGAGACAATGCCCCGCATCAGCCGCGGCCCCAGCGGCACGGCGACCTGGTCGCCGCGCGCGACGTCCAGCCCCTCGGGGACCTCGTAGTCGAAGGCCTCGGGCACCGGCAGGGGAATGAGGACGCTGGCGACTTTCACCGCCCGGCCCGCTCCGCTAGAGAGACGCTCATGAAACTCTTCCTCGACACAGCCGACGTCGCCGTCATCAAGGACATGGTCCCCACCGGCATGGTGGACGGCGTCACCACCAATCCTTCGCTGATCGCCAAATCCGGTCGCAACATCGCCGAGGTCATCGCCGAGATTTGCGCCCTCGTCGAGGGCCCGATCTCCGCCGAGGCCGTGGCGACCGATTTCGAGACCATGGTGAAGGAAGGCGACAAGCTGGCCGCCATCGCCCCCAACGTCGTCGTGAAACTGCCGCTGACGTGGGACGGGCTGCGCGCGGCGCGGGCCTTCGCCGACAAGGGGATCCGGACCAACGTCACCCTGTGCTTCTCGGCCGCCCAGGCCATGCTGGCCGCCAAGGCCGGCGCCACCTTCATCTCGCCGTTCGTCGGTCGGCTGGAGGACCATGGCGCGGACGGCATCGGCCTGCTGGAGGAAATCCGGGTGCTGTACGACGTGCACGGCTTCGACACGCAGATTCTGGCCGCCAGCCTGCGCAATCCGAACCATGTCAGCGCCGCCGCCATGGCCGGCGCCGACGCCGCGACCCTCCCGGCCGACGTTTTCAAGGCCCTGGTCAAACACCCGTTAACCGACAAGGGGCTTGATGCCTTCCTGGCGGACTGGGGCAAGACCGGCCAATCGATCCTGTAAGGATCGATACCTCCCCAGGAACGTCATCCTGCAGTCGATGCCTCGAGGAGAGGTCTGTGAGCGTTTCGCCTGACCTCTCGACCAAGCCGGAAGAGCCTCACTGGCCGGAAATCCGGGCGTGGCTTCAGGCCAACGCCCAGATCCTGCTGGACGACCGCTCCCTGCTAGAAGAGATCGGGCTCAAGCCCCACGGACGCAATGTCGTGGAGTTCGGCCGCGCCGCCCTGACGCGGCTGGAAGAAGTCGCCGAGCGCGAGGCCGACGCCCGCAAACGCATCGAGTCCATCGCCCGCGCCAATTTCGCCGCCCAGACCCAGACCCATGTCGCCGCCCTGGATCTGATGGAGGCGCGCAATCCCTCCGATCTGGCTCGCCGTCTCGACGCCGTGGCGCAGGGGCGGTTCGGCCTGGCTGGGGCCGCCATCGCACTGGAAAAGCCCGGCGGCGTGCCGTTCGGCTGGCGCGCGCTCGAGACCGGCGGCGTCGACGCCCTGCTGGGCGAGCACGGGCTGACCTGGCTGGGCCCCAATTTCGACGGCCTGAACCTGTTCGGCGCGGCCGAGGCGGAGGTGAAGTCGGTCGCCCTGATCCGCATGGCCCCGCAATTCCCCGGCGCCGACGTCCCGGCGCGCCACGCCATCTGCGCCTTCGGCTCGCCCGAGGAAGACGGTTTCGCCCCGACCATGGGCTGCGAGCTGGTGGCCTTCATCGCCCGGGTGGTGGAACGGACCGCCGAACGATGGCCCATTCTCAGCTGAGCGCGGACGAGGCCCTTTCGGCCTGGCTGGAGCATCTGGCCCACGAGCGGCGTCTGGCCGCCAATACGCTGGAAGCCTATGGCCGCATCGGCCGGACCTATCTGGCCTTTCTGCAGCGCCATCGCGGCGAACCCCAGAAGCTGGCTGACCTCGGAACCGTCACCGCCGCCGAGGTCCGGGCCCATCTGGCCGAGCGGCGCGGCGGCGACCATCCGCTGGCGGCGCGGTCGATCAGCCAGACCCTGTCGGCCATCCGGGCGTTCCACGGCTTCCTCGACCGGCGCTGCGCCACCCCGGCGCCGCAGCTGGCCCTGGTGCGCGGCCCGCGGATCAAGGCCTCCCTGCCCCGGCCGGTCAGCGAGGATCAGGCCCGCGGCCTGATGCAGGAGCCAGAGGCCGACCCCGACGCCGAACCGTGGGAGGCCGCGCGCGACCGCGCCGTCCTGACCCTCCTGTACGGCTGCGGCCTGCGGATATCGGAAGCCCTGTCCCTGACCTTCGCCGACGCACCCCTGCCGGAGACGCTGCGCATCACCGGCAAGGGCGGCAAGACCCGGATGGCCCCGGTCCTGCCGGCCGTGCGGACGGCTGTGGACGCCTGGCTGGCGCTGCTGCCCTTTCCGCTGGAACCCGGGGACGCCCTGTTCCGGGCGCGGCGTGGGGGGCCGCTGACGCCCCGCCACGTCCAGGCGATGGTCCAGCGCCTGCGCGGCCGGCTGGGGCTGCCCGCCTCGGCCACGCCGCACGCCCTGCGCCACAGCTTCGCCACCCACCTTCTGGGCGCCGGGGCGGACCTGAGGGCCATCCAGGAACTGCTGGGCCACGCCAGTCTGTCGACCACCCAGAAATACACCGCCGTCGACGCAAAACACCTGCTTGAAGCATATTCCGCCGCACATCCGAGACGCTGAGAGCGACGGGCTGGTCAGGATCGCCTGGGCGCGCTTACAGTGACGGTCCATCCGCTGGGGAGGCGGCGCGGAGCGTAAACTGCATGACAGGTATGGACCGACGCGCCTTGCTGGCCGGACTGGGGGCCCTGGGCCTTCCCACCGGTCCCGCCGCCGCACAGGATCCGCTGGAGCCGCTGATCGAGGATCGGCCCATCCAGCTGCTGAGCAATCTGTTCACCCGCGTCGGCGCCGCGGTCTATGTCGACGGGCGCGGACCCTTCACCTTCGTGATCGACACCGGCGCGGGCACGACCTCGATCGCGGATACCCTGGCGAATCAGCTGGCCCTGCCTCCGCTGCAGTCCGTGCTGGTTCACGGGATCACGGAAGCCCGGGTGACGCGCAGCGTGGCGATCGACCGGCTGCAGCTCAGCGGGCTGGGATTCCGCAACCTCGCCTGCCCGGTATTCCCGCGGGATCAACTGGGCGCGGACGGTCTGATCGGCCTGGACGTGCTGGACCGCTTCAGGCTGAAGTTCAACGTCGTGCGCCGCACGGCCACCCTGAATGTGCGGGGCGTCAGCGTCCTCATGGGCGGCGACATGGTCACCGGGTCCCGCCTGCGCCGCGAGGGCATGCGCGCGGGCCGCGGCCGCTTCGGCCAGATGATCATGACCCAGATCCTCGTGGACGGTCAGCCCACGGCGGCCTTCATCGACAGCGGAGCGCAGTATTCGATCGGCAATCTGGCGCTGCGCCAGGCCGCGGCGGCGCGTCGCCGGGACGGCGGCCGCTTGGCCCGCCAGGTGCCGATCTACGGCGTGACGGGTCAAAGCCTCAGCGCGGACCTGGCGATGGTCGACGACCTCAGGTTCGGACCGCAGCGGCTGGGACCCACGCCGATGCTCTTCGCCGACCTGCACTGTTTCGAGACCCTGGGCCTGGCGGGACGGCCGGCCCTGCTGATCGGCGCGGACCTGCTGGGCCGGTTCCGCGAGGTCACCCTGGACTTCCCGGGCAATCTGGTGGTCTTCGAGGGCCTCCGCCGTCAGACCTCCCGCAGGCTCGAAATCCCCGGCGTCTAGCGGAGCGATCCGGAGATCAGGCCTGCATCGTCCAGCCTTCGACGCCCATGGCCGCCTGTTTGACGGCTTCCGAGCGGGTCGGATGCGGATGGCAGATGCGGGCGATGTCTTCCGACGACCCGCCAAAGGCCATGGCCACGCAGGCCTCGCCGATTATCTCGCCGGCCTGTGGTCCCAGGATGTGAACTCCCAGGATGCGGTCGGTCGTCGCATCGGCCAGCACCTTCACGAAACCCTCGGTTTCGTGGTTGATCTTCGCGCGCGAATTGGCGGCGAACGGGAATTTTCCGGCCTTGTAGGCGACGCCGTCAGCCTTCAGCTGGTCCTCGGTCCTGCCGACCCAGGCCACTTCCGGCGACGTGTAGACCACGCTCGGCACCAGGTTGTAGTCGACATGACCCGCCTTGCCGGCGATCAGCTCGATCACGGCCACGGCGTCTTCCTCGGCCTTGTGCGCCAGCATCGGGCCATGGGTCACGTCGCCCATAACCCAGACGCCGTCGGCGACCTTGAAGTGGTCACCGGCGAGGAAGCCGCGCTTGTCCGCCTCGACCCCGACGGTCTCGAGCCCCAGACCGTCCGTATACGGACGTCGACCGATGGCGACCAGAACCACGTCGCCCCTGAGCGTCTCGGCGGGCCCGCCGGCGGCGGGCTCGAGGGTCAGCTCCACCCCGTCCTTGCCGGTCTTCGCCGCCGTCACCTTCGCCCCCAGCCTGAAGGTCATGCCCTGTTTGGTCAGGGCGCGCTGGAAGGCGGTCGCCACGTCCTTGTCCATGCCGGGCGTGATGCGGTCGAGGTATTCCACCACCGTCACCTGCGCGCCCAGACGGCGCCAGACCGAGCCCAGCTCCAGGCCGATGATGCCGGCGCCGACCACGATCAGATGCTTCGGCACGGCGGGCAGCGACAGGGCCCCGGTCGAGTCCACGACCTTGTCGGCCTCGAAGGCCACGCCCGGCAGCGGCGTCGGCTCCGAGCCGGTGGCGATGACGATATCCTTCGCCGTCAGGATCGTCTTCGAACCATCGGCGGCCGTCACCTCGACCTGACCCTTGCCGACGATGCGGCCGCGGCCCTTGATCCAGTCGGCCTTGTTCTTCTTGAACAGGAATTCGATGCCCTTGGTCAGGGCGCCGACGCTCTCGGCCTTCTGGGCCATCATCTGCGCCAGGTTCAGCTTCGGCGCCCCGACCTCGATACCGAGCGTCGGGAACTCCTTCGTCACCGCCTCGAACAGCTCCGAGGCGTGCAACAGGGCCTTGGACGGCATGCAGCCGACATTCAGGCAGGTCCCGCCCAGGGTGTCCCGCATCTCGATGCAGGCGGCCTTCAGCCCCAGCTGGCCGGCCCGGATGGCCGCGTTATATCCGCCCGGCCCGCCGCCAATGATGACGACGTCATAGGTGCTGGGGGAATCGGCCATGGAGTCTCTCGTATGTCGTGGGCGCGGGAAGGCGCGCGGAACCTGACGGCGCCGCCCGCGAGCGTCAACCGCGGCGCCGCATATAGGCGCGGCGAAGCCCCTTCAACAGACGCCGGATTCAGGCGGGCGTCAGAAATTCAGCTGGCCGGCCGTGCGCTTGCGCCGAATGCGGCGGCTGGCGACCAGCACCAGCACGCCCAGCAGGAACAGGGCGCCCAGCACCAGCCAGACCGGTTCGACCGGCAGGCCGCCGATCCCCTCGGGCGCCGCCATGGTCGTGGGTCCGGCCGAGCGGGCGCCGATATCACCCTGACGGTCGATGGCCAGCCGCAGAACCACATCGGCGGCGAAGCCCAGGAAATAGGCCACAGCCGCCCGGGTGTTCCCGGCGCCCAGCAACAGGGCGGCGATCACATACAGACCGATCGCGCCGGCCCACAGCATACACATCGGCAGGAAGCCGAACAGTTCGCCGCCCGCCGAGGCCTCGGCCCCCGCGCGGGTTATCGCCGCATCCGGCGCCGCGCCCTCTATCAGCGGAGAGATGAACGGCCAGGCCAGCCACCCGGCATAGCCAAGCACCGCCAGCATCACGATCAGACGCAACAGCTTCATTTTCGAGCCTCCCAACCCGCGTTAATCATACACCGGTCTGTGAAGCGGGCGAAAGAGGCGGGCGTCAGCCGGCGTTGGGCAGGGTGATGGAGACCTCGGCGCCCTCGCCCGGCGCGCTGTCGATCGACAGGACGCCGCCCGACTGGCGCGAGAAGGCATAGGCCTGGGACAGGCCCAGACCCGCCGCGCCCTCGCGGGTGGTGAAGAAGGGTTCGACCGCGCGGGCGGCCAGGTCGCGGTCCATGCCCGGACCGTTGTCGCGGACGCTCAGGCGGACACCGCCTTCCAGCATCGCCTCCAGCCGCACCGCGACCGAACCCTGGCCGGCGACGGCGTCGACAGCGTTACGCGTCAGGCCGGTGACCGCGCCCTCGAAGGCGACGGGATCCAGCCGCACCGGGGTCTCGACGGACGGGGCCTCGATCATCAGGTCGACACCCGGCCCGGCCATGGCCCGCAGCCGGCCCTCCATGCCGCGCAACAGCACCCCGGCGTCCAGCACGCGCAGGACCGGTTCGTCGTCACCCTGGGAGAAGGCGGTGAGGCGGCGGGTCAGCAGTTCGCCTTTCTGGCCGGCGGCCAGCGCCGCCTGGCCGATGCGGCGCACGCGGACGGGGTCGTCGGCCTGACGCAGCATCATGTCCAGCGCCCCGGTCATGACGCCCAGCAGGGCGTTGAAGTCATGCGCCAGTCCGCCGGTCAGACGGCCGACATTCTCCATCCGGCGCCCGCCTTGCAGCTGGGCTTCGGCGTCCCGCTCGGCCTTCGCCGCCGCGGCGCGCGCGGCGCGGGCCTCCTCGTGGGCGGTGGCGGCCGCGGCCAGCGCCTCGTCAGCCTGCTGGCGGGCGGCGTCCGCCGCCACGCGCAGGGCCTCGACCTCGGGCGAGGCGTCGATCGCCGGGACGACCTCGACCAGCGGCGCGTCGCCGTTGTCGGCCTGGACCGCGGCCCCCCCGCGCTCGCCGGCCAGCAGCAGGGCGTCCACGACGCCGTCGGCGTTCGCCAACGGCAGGATGGACCAGCGCACGCCGTCGCCGCCGCCGTTCCGCGAAAGGATGGGATCGGCCTCGCCCGCCGGGGCGGACAGGGCGGCCTTCAAGGTCTGCCGGCCCTCGATCCGCTCGTCCTCGGCCAGGAAGAGGTCGGCGAAGTCGCCGGCGGCGTCCTCGCGGCCCAGCAGCAGCAGGGCTGTGCGGTTGGCCTCGCGCATCTCTCCGTCCGGACCGATGACGACCAGGGCGCTGGAGGCGGCGTCGAACACGCGCCGGGTCAGGCCGTCGTACGGAGCGGCGGGCGCGACGTCCGGCATGATGAATTCGGGCGTCTGCAGGCCTTCGCTCTCGACGAGAGCGGCGGTCGAGCCGGTGATCTGGCCCAGGTCGTTCTCGATCGGCATGGCCGTCACCGAGACCAGCATCTTTCGGCGCGAGGCGGGATTGGCCAGCAGGTGCTGGAAGCCCTTGACCGTCTGGCCCCGCAGCGCGCGGGCGCTGGGCAGCAGGTCGGGCGGCACCGGACGGCCGTCGGGGAAGGTGATGCCCCAGGTCGCCGAATGGAACCGCAGGCCGATCAGTTCAGCGTCCTTGCGTCCCAGCAGCTGATGCGCGGCGCGGTTGGCGAAGACGAATTTGCCCTGTTTGTCGGTCTCGACCAGGGCCACGGGAATGGCGTTCAGCGTCTCGAACAGCCGCTTCTGCGAATCCTCGGCCATGCGCTGGATGAGGTCCAGCTGGTCCGAGGCGCTGCCATGCTGGGTGCTCTTGCGCAGGGCGAAGAAGATCGCGACGACGGCCACGGCCCAGCCGAACGCCGCGGCGGCGCCCCAAACCCACATCCAGTTGACCTGGCCTTCGAGAAACATGCGACTCGACTGTCCCGTTCTGGCGCCCCGCGCGCCACTTCGGGAGATACCTTGCAAACGGCGAACCGGACCAGCCCGCTTTCGCCCGTGGGGCGATCAGCATGCCGGCCCAACCCTGGCCAACCCGGACGCCCGGGCGGAAATTGAAAAAGGCCCGATCTGGCGACCGGGCCTCTTCAATCGACTGGAGCGGGCGAAGAGATTCGAACTCTCGACCCCAACCTTGGCAAACTCACGCCGCCCGGGCGGAATTGAAAAAGGCCCGATCTGGCGACCGGGCCTCTTCAATCGACTGGAGCGCCGCCGTGGATGATCCTGAGAACTATTCCGTCTTAGTCGGCTGGGTTGCTTAAGGGGTCGCTCTCAGGCTGGAAGCCGAAAGCGCAATGCGACCCTTAGCGATGGGGTGGACGCCCCCCGACGGCATCGATGTGCCAAAGTGGAGGTGTTGA
>NZ_JAQSDY010000021.1 GCF_029946145.1 Brevundimonas sp. | reverse complement strand
ATAGGCCGGATTCCTGGCGGCGGCCTCGATGGCGCCCACGACGGTCATCATGGCCTCGACGTCTCGGGCGGACAGGAACACCGGCCCGCCGGAGAACAGGTGCGGTCGATCCTCGAGCAGCGCCGAGACGAGGTCCGGATCTCCGGCCTGCCGGCGGATCGCTGCGTCCAGACGCGGCCTATCCAGCGTGATGCAGAAACAGTCCCTGTTGAGGACTGCGTCGAGGGCGCCGTCGCCCCCGGTCTTTATCATGGTGTTCCCTGGCCGGGCCCGCATTGGGGCGCCAGCGCCCGGCGGCCTGGCTTCCCACTGTGCGTCGGCTTGGTTGCGCGACGCAATCCATGCCTCGGTCCCGCCGCGCCAACGGGAGGGTCGATCGTTCCGACGCGACGCCGTAACGGGCCGACCGGTCGCTCGACGCGGCACCCGTCGCCGGACGGATGACGATTCGCCGCCTAGCGCCCGCCTTCCCGGCCCCCGGCGGCGCGGAGGAGGTCACCGACCCGCCGCCCGTTGAGTCTGCAGGAGGCGATGACCCGGTCATGGACGATGACCCGGCCGCTTCGACCCCGAACCGCGACGCACTCCAGCCGGCGGCCGCCCACGATGCGGATCAGGCGGTCGCGGTCGGCGCGGCCGGTGGAACTGTGCAGTTCGGGAGCATCGAAGTCGGACAGGCGCACCTCGATCCAGGCGGCGCGGTCGGCGGCGTCGCCTACGCACAGACTGTCGCCGTCGCCGACATGGCGCACCATCCCCGCGAAGGCTTCGCCGGCGCGGGCGGGCAGCCGGCCCTCGCACGGATCGGCCCGGGCGACGGCCGGAGCCAGCAGCAGTCCGGCGGCGATCAGAAGCCATTTCATCGGCCCAAGTTGGCGCAGCCCCGGTCGGGGAACAAGCCCCGGTCGGGGAGGGAAAGGAAGGCCGCGCGGCGGCGCTCCGTGGTGGAGCGGAGGACACCGCCATGAAACCAACCTCGACCCGGCCGACGACCGCTGAACCGCGCAAGCGTCCCCCGCCGGGGCCGACCCTCGTCCATGCGGCGCTGGCCGATCAGACCCTGCTAGCCATGATCCTCGGGAGGCCGGATCCGGACGCCGAGCCCGAACGGCTCGCCGCCGCCCTGCTCGACCGGTTCGGGTCGCTGGGCGCCGTCGCCGGGGCGGCGCCCGCGGAACTGGAGCGGGACTTCAGCGCCGGAGCGGGCGTCGGCGCCCAGCTCGCGCTGCTGCGGGAGTTCGCCCTCCGCCTGGCGCGCGACGAGGCCTGCCGGCGCCCCGTGATCACCTCCTGGACGGCGCTTGTCGCCTATGTTCGGACGGCGCTCGCTCATGAGCCGCGCGAACAGTTTCGGACCCTGTTTCTCGATCGGCGCAACGTCCTGCTCCGGGACGAACTGACGGCGGACGGAACGGTGGATCACGCCCCCGTCTATCCGCGCGAAGTGATTCGCCGGGCCCTGGAGCTGTCGGCGTCCGCCATGATCCTGGTCCACAATCATCCTTCGGGCGACCCGACGCCATCGCAGGCCGATATCCAGATGACGCGACAGATCGTCGAGGCGGCGCGGGTGTTCAATCTCCAGGTCCACGACCACCTGGTCGTGGGTCGGGAGGGCACGGCCAGCTTCAAGGCCCTGGGCCTGATCTGAGGGTTTGATCAGGAGGCATTCTCACCGCGCCCCGCCTGTCGATGGCTTGCCCAGGGTCGTGCCGATGACGGATTCGGCATGGAGGGCCGCCCAGCAGCCATCAAGCGCCGGAAAACACTTTCTGAGGGCCCGGATTGCCGTGGAGACTCTGTGATTTGTGCCGGCTAGAACCGCGTGCTCAGGGTCAGCCGGGCGTTCAGCGGAGCTCCGGTCGAGATGTTGGCGTTGTTGTGCGCGTCCGGGAAATAGGTCGTGTCGAACAGATTCTCGATATTCAGCTGCAACTGGACGGTGTCGTTGACCTCGTAGAACACGGCGGCGTCGACGCGGGTGAAGGCCGGCAACCGCGTCGTGGATGACGAGGTCCGGATCGCCGCGAACTGGCTGGCCTGATGTATGACTCCCAGACCGATACCCAGCCGGCGGCCGACGTCATAGCGGTTCCACAGGCTGAACTGCTGCTTCGGCGTCTGGGCCAGACGGACCGAGTCGTTGCCCTGCAGGCGGGCGTCCTGCCAGGAATAGCCGCCGCTGACCTGCCAGTTCGGCCGCAGTCGCCCGGTGACAGCCAGTTCCACGCCTTCTGTCCGTGTCTCGCCGACATTGATGGTGACCGTCGGGTTGAGAGGATCGGGCGTGGTCGCATTGGTGCGGTCCAGCCGGAACACGGCGGCCGTGACGTTGAGGTCGGGACGGATGTCCCATTTGGCGCCGACCTCATGATTGGTGAACTCTTCGGGCTCGAGGTTCTGCTCCGTCGTCGACAGGGTCAGGAACTGGTCGCCCGACCGCGGCAGGAAGGACTGGCTGTAGCTGCCGTAGATCGAGACGTTCGGCCTCGGCTTGTAGATCAGGCCCAGGCGCGGCGAGACCTTGTCGTCGGTGCGGGCGAAGGGGCGGTCCGGATTCGGTTGCAGGTCGGTTCCGGTGATGTCGAAGCGATCGTAGCGCAGGCCGGCGACGACCTCGATGCGGTCGCCGAGGCTGATCTGGTCCTGCACATAAGCCGAGACCGATTCGACGTTCGAAACCGTGTTGCGGTTGAGCGCCGGAAAGGTGACGCTTGGGAATACGGGGTCGGCGAGGTCAAAGTTCGTGTCGGACAGCACGGCGTTGCGGCGCCGGTTGGCTGAGTCCTGGTCGCCGTATTCGAGGCCGAACAGCACCTTGTGACCGATGCCGCCCGTCCTGACGTCCCAAACCAGATTACTCTGGACCAGCAGGTTTCGGCGGGTGGTGGGGTCTGTATAGCCGGCCAGCTGGACCGTCCCGTTCTGCGCCGTGGCGGCTCCGCTGGCGAAGACGTTGGTGTAGACCTTGTCGTAATCGCCGTACATGACCGTGGTCGAGACCTCGACATTGTCCGCCAGTACGCCGTCCAGCCGCAGCTTGACGATATTGGCCTCGAGCGTCGTGCGGTTCACGCCCGGGACACCGAAGAACTGGTCGCGATAGCCCCCGAGGGGCGCTCCGGCCAGCGAGGGGACACCCCGATCGACGACGCGGTCGTCATTGACGTACTCATAGGAAAGGCCTGCCCGCCAACCGGCTCCCAGGTCGATCACTACATAGGGGTTCAAGGCGTATCGCTCGCCTTCGTAGAAGTCCCTGTGGTTGTCGAGGGTCTCGTAGATGGCGTTGATTCGGACGGCGGCCCTGTCGCTGAGGGGCGCGTTGAGGTCCGCCGACACGTCCCAGGCGCCGAAGCTGTTGGCGCTGGCCCGGCCAGCGGCGAATAGTCCGCTCGCGCTGGGCGTCTTCTGCACCCGGTTGACGATGCCGCCGCCGCCGCCCCGCCCGAAGATCAGGGCGTAGGGACCCTTCAGCACCTCGACCCGCTCGAGATTATACAGGCCCCGGAAATACTGCGTGTCATCACGCACGCCGTCGAGAAAGAAGTCGGCCGTGGTGTTCTGTCCCCGCAAGGTGATCTGATCGCGATTGCCTTCGCCCTGACCGACCGTGGTGCCCGGCACATAGCGCAGGACGTCGCCGAGGCTGTGCAGCGCCTGATCGTCCAGCTGTGCGCGCGTCACAACGTTGATGCTCTGGGGCACGTCGATGAGAGGGGTGTCGGTCTTGGTCGCGGTCACCGAGTCGATCGCGATGTAGCCGCGGGCCTGCCCGGTGACGATGATGGGTTCCAGATCGGTCGCCCGCTCCTGAGCGATCGCGGCTACCGGACAGGTCAGGAGGATGGCTGTCGAAGCCAGAAGGAGGCGCATGGGATCTGTCGTTTCTTGAGTCGATGTTGGAAACAGGAATGCGAGTAATGCGACACATTCGCATTCGCAAGAAGAATCGATACCAGACCACGGCGATCGTCGGGATTGGCGCGGCGAGTACCTGCGGCCTCTCAGGGCGATGGGGGAAGGGAGGGCCGGCCGGGTTGGCCGCGATGGCGCGGCGAGCCCTCAGGAGACCGCGATGACTGCGCCCCGTTTCACGACCACCAGAGCACGCATGGCGTCATCGAATCCGGCGCCGCCCATCGCGCAGACGCGATACCCTCCGGGACCAGGGCGAGCTCTGAGGCGACCATGAGCTTGCACCGCATCGTCGCCGCCCTGGGCGGCGATCTCTACTCCGGCGGCCGGCGGGCCAATGTCCCCGCGCCCGGCCATAGCGCGCGGGATCGCTCCGTCTCGCTGCTGCTGACCGACGGCCGGGTCGTCATTCACGGCTTCGGCGGGTCGGACTGGAGGACCATCCGCAATCAGTTGCGGGACAGGGGCTTCATCGACGACGCTGGCCGATTGACCGGCGGCGGGCCAGCGGGCCCGTCGGTCCCAAAGCCCGATCCCCGTCTTCGTCTCCAGACAGCCTCGGATCTCTGGGCCGGTTGTCGGGGCCTGGATGGCGGCGATCTCGCAGATCGCTACCTGCATCATCGCGCCGTTCAAGCCGCCGCCGCTTCGAACCTCGGCTTCCATCCGGAAGCGCCAATCTCCGTCTACCGGCCGCGTGGCCGGGGTCGCCCCGCCCTGATAGCGCGGATCAGCGACAGAGAGGACCGACTGACGGCGGTCGAGCTGACCTATCTCGACCGGAACGGGCGTCTCGCCTCGGGCCTGCGACTGCCGCGAAAGACGGTCGGCCTGGTTCCGACCGGCGCAGCCGTTCGCCTGGCTCCGGCGACCGCGGAGATGCTGGTCGGGGAAGGCGTGGTCACCACCCTGTGCGCCATGGACCGCTTCCAGCTTCCGGGTTGGGCGCTGATGGCGGCGAACAACCTCGCCGCCTGGACGCCGCCCGCAAAGGTGCGCCGCCTGCTCATCGCCGCCGACCGGGGAGCCGTGGGCGAGGGCGCTGCGGCGCGGCTTCGGCGACGCCTCCTGCGCACCGGTCTGGAGGTCCGTGTCCGGCTTCCAGACCCGCCATTCGGCGACTGGAACGAGGCGGCCGTCGGCGCGGCGAGAGGAGGGGAGCGAGGGTCCTGAGGGGCGCCGGAGCGGCGGGGATAGGCCCCGATGCCCGGCAGGAGAGTTCCCATGACCGACCTCATTCCCGTCAGCGCGCCCGTGGTCGTCGAGCGCGACGAACGCACCGTTCGCCTTGCCGACATCGGCATCGCCCCCGAGAATCTGCGGTTCAACGAGCCGCCGGATGACGACATCCCGACGCTGGCCGCCACGATGAAGGCCGCCGGTCAGCTGCAGCGCCTCACCGTCCGCCCCGGCCGCGGCAAGAAGGAAGATCCCTGGATGGCGCTGGACGGCCGCCGTCGTCGCCTGGCGCTGGGCTTGCTGCAGGACGCGGGGGAGATCGACGGGAGCTACCCGGTCACGGTCTGTGTCGAGACCGATCCGGCCCGCCAGGCGGCCGCCGTCCTGTTGACCAACACGGCCGTGCCCGTTCATGTCGCCGATATCATCGCCGCCATCGGCCGGATGCTGAAATCGAAGCTGACGGTGTCCGTGATCGCCCGGGCCCTCGGCTACGCCGAGATCGACATCAAACGCCTGGCCGCCCTGGCCGGGCTGCCGCCGGTCGCCCTCGCGGCCCTGAAGGCCGGACGCATGACCCTCAAACAGGCCAGGCTGCTGGCCCGTCTGCCGGACAGGGCGGAACAGGCCGAGCTCGCCGAGGCGGCGCTCGACGGACACGGCTTCCAGGACTGGCGCATTATCGAACGGCTCGACGAAGGGCGGGTCACCGTCCGGGATCGACGCTGCGCCCTGGTGGACCCGGTCCGCTATGGAGAAGCCGGCGGCCGCACCGAGGCGGATCTGTTCGGGGAGCTTGCGCCGGTGTTGCTTGACCCGGAAATCCTGACCGACCTGTGGATCCGGCGGGCGCGCGGAATCGCCGCCGTGTTCGAGGCCGAGGGGATCGCGGTGCATGTCACGGCCGGACCCGAGCCGGACCTGCCGGACGATCTGGAGGCTCTGGGGTATGTCTACGGCGGCCAGCTTCCGGCTGAAGACATGGCGCGCTACCGGGCTCAGCGGGAGGTGTTCAATGAGCGGTTGGAGGCGGCCCGGCAGGTTCTCTCGGACGCCGGCGACCCCGAAACCGTGGACGCCACCATCGTCGCCATGATCCGCGCCCGGGTGACGGCGGACCAGACGGGTTGCGGCGGGCGGGTGGTGACGACGATGGTGATGTGGCCCGCCGCCGGGACGGGGGTCGATGTGCGCTGCTACACCCCCGAGGAGCCCGAGATCGAGGAGGACAGCTCGACCGAGAGCGATTCACCGGACCCGGCGTCGGCGCCGCCGGCCTATGTCCCTCCGGAAGTGGCGACGCCCGCGCCGGAGATCGACGGCGTCAACCATGCCCTGCACGGCGTGCGCACCGACGTCGCGACGCGGGGACTGATCCGCGCCCTGGCCGATGACCCGGGCGCCGCCCTGACCGCCCTGATCGCGCGCCTGTTCACCGTTCTGGTGCTTGCCGCCCAGGTGGCGCGCTCGGACTCCGCCCTGGCCATCCTCGCCACCGGCTTCAATCCAGCCGGCGGGCGGGTGATCGAACCCCTGGACGGAGAGGTGCGCCAGCGGCTCGATGATCGGCGCGCGACCTGGCAGGCTTCGGGCGAGACCGTCATCGCCTGGGTTCATGCGCTGCCGCATGGCGAGAAAATGGGTCTGCTGGCCGAACTGACCGCGATCAGCCTCGACGTCCGCGAGGAACGCACGACCCTGATCCGGCGCAGCGCCCGCGCGGAAGCGGCCGAGCTGGCCGCGCTGTGCGCGGCGGACATCACCCTGCACTGGACCCCCGACGCGCCCTTCCTTCAGCACCACTCCAAGGGGCTGCTGCTGGGGATGCTCGAGGCCATGGGGGCCGAGGACGACCGCGCCAGGTCGCTCAAGAAGGCCGAACTGGTCGACTGGGTCGCCGAACAGGCGGCGTTGCGGACCTGGGCGCCGGCCGGCCTGTCCTGGGCGGGCTCGCCGCAGGACGATGCCGACGAAGCTGACGACCGGGCCCTCGACGAGCAAGACCCTGTCTTCGACGACGACGGGGTTGGGGCGTTCGCCGTCACCCCGGCCGGTGAGGCCGCGCTCGATCCCGCCGCCGCCTGACCGCCAGTCTTCCTGACGGACGCCGCCCCGGCTCAGCCGGGGCGGCGTACTCGTGCGAATCCCTGGCGTGGAAAAGGGCGAGGAAAGGGCGGGCGAGGCGAGCCTGCAGGACCGAGAGGGAGGCGCCCTCCGCTCCAGGCCACCGGAGCCTTCGCCATGTCCTCGACCCCCAACCTGTCCCTGTTCGCCGATCCGGGCGCCGGCGACGCCGCCGCCAATATCCTTGCCGCCGCCCGGGCGCTGGCGGCGCATCTGGCGCGCTCCCGTCCGCTCGACCGCAAGCTCGTCGCCGCCATCATGACAACCGTCTTCGGCGGGTCCGACGCCGAGGGCGCCTGGGTCTGGCGCAACGCCTATGACGCGATCGAGGCGGCGACGGTCCTGCAGATCCGGCGTCTCGCGCCCCAGGTCGGTCGTCTGGAAGATGCGCCGGCGGAGATCACGGCCCTGCTGGCGGCCGTCTCGGCGCTCGGGCTGACCCAGTCCCGGCGCAGCGAGGAACAGGTCGCCCTCGATCAGTTCTCGACGCCGCCGCATCTGGCCGCCCTCGCCGTCCTGGCCGCCCAGGTGCGTCCCGGCGACCGCGTCCTGGAGCCCTCGGCCGGAACGGGACTCATCGCCGCGGTCGCGGAGGCCTGCGGCGGACTGCTGAGCCTGAACGAGCTCGCGACCGGTCGGGCCGACCTCCTCGACGGGCTCTTTGCGGACGCGGACCGGACGCGCCACGACGGACGCCATATCCATGACCTGTCCACGGGCTCGGGCGCTTTCGACGTGGTGGTGTGCAATCCGCCGTTCTCGGACCTGGCCCCCCATCTGATGGCGGCGCTGAAAGCCCTGGCCGACCATGGCCGTATGGCCGCGATCGTCCCCCTGAACGCCCTGACGGACGCCGCCCTGCTTCGCCGCCTCTGCAAGGTCGGCGCCGTCGTCAGCCGCATCGCCCTCCCGGGGCGCGCTTTCGCCAAACATGGCGCCTCCGTGGAGACCGGCCTGCTGGTGCTCGACCGCTCTGAAGGCCCCGCGGACGCCGCGGCGCCCCAGAGTGCTGATGATTTGCAGAACGCGGCGCGGATGGTCGGGGCGATTCCGCCGCGGATTGGCGCCAGGCCGCGAACCCGTCTCCCGGTGACGATCGGCGCCCTGCTGGGACCCCGCGCGCGGGGCCTGGCCCTGCCTTCGGGCCGGCTGGCCTGTCTCGGCGGGGCCGCGCCCCTGGCCTATGAGGTTCGGGCCTGGACGGGGGAGGGGCGCGATGTCGGGCTTTACCAGGCCCACGCCCTGGCGCGGATCGTTCTGCCCGAGTCCCGACCGCATCCGTCGCTTCTGGTCGAGTCCGGGCCGATGGCCTCGGTGGCGCCGCCGGCGCCGACCTATCGACCTGTCCTCCCGCCGGCCATGCGCGACCAGGGCTGGATCTCGGACGCCCAGACCGAAATGGTCATCTACGCCGGCGAGGCCCACGCCGTGCATCTGCCGGGACGGTGGCGGCTGGACACCGCGCCCCACCAGATGGTGCTCGCGTCCGAGGACCAAGGGGACGCTGTCCAGCTGCGGCGCGGCTTCTTCCTGGGCGACGGCACCGGCTGCGGCAAGGGCCGCCAGATCGCCGCCGTCATCGCCGACAACATGAGCCAGGGCCGGGTGCGCGCGGTGTGGCTGTCGCGAAACGACGCCCTGCTGGAGGACGCGCGGCGCGATTGGGCGGCGATCGGCGGCGGCGCGCACGACATCGTACCCCTGTCGAGCTGGAGGCAGGGGGACGCCATCCGGCTCGACCGGGGCGTTCTGTTCGCGACCTATGCGACGCTGCGCCAGCCGGCGCGGGGCGCCCGTCAGTCCCGCCTCGACCAGATCATCGCTTGGCTTGGCGCGGATTTCGACGGCGTCATCGCCTTCGACGAGGCCCATGCCATGGCCAACGCCGCGGGCGGCGGCAAGGGCGCGCGGGGAACGAAGAAGGCGTCGCTGCAGGGGATGGCCGGTCTGGCGCTGCAGAACCGGTTGCCCGATGCGCGGGTCCTCTATGTCTCGGCGACCGGCGCCACCACGGCCGAGAACCTCGCCTATGCCGCGCGCCTTGGCCTTTGGGGTGGACCGGAGGCGCCCTTCATGTCGCGGGCGGACTTCCTTGAGGCCATGGATCGGGGCGGGGTTGCGGCCATGGAGCTGGTGGCGCGCGAACTCAAGGCGCTCGGCCTCTATGTGGCGCGGAGCCTGGCGTTCGAGGGCGTCGAATACGAACCGCTCGTCCATCCCCTGACGTCCGACGACATTGCGATCTGGGACGCCTGGGCCGACGCCTTCCAGCTCATTCACGCCAATCTCGCCGAGGCCTTGAAGGCCGTCGGCGTCAACGACGAGACCGGCAAGGCGAAGGGCGGCCAAGCGGCCTCGGCCGCTCATTCCGCTTTCGAGGGCGCCAAATTGCGCTTCTTCGGTCATCTGCTCGCGGGGCTGAAGGCGCCGAGCCTGATCGCATCCATCCGCGACGATCTCGGCTCCGGCCGATCGGCCGTCGTCCAGATCGTGTCGACCAATGAGGCGGTGATGGAGCGCCGGCTCTCGTCCATCCCGCCGGAGGAATGGAACAACCTCTCCATTGACCTGACCCCGCGCGAATACGTCCTCGATTATCTGCGCGGGGCCTTCCCCGTTCATCTGATGGAGGCCGTCGAGGATCGAGACGGCAATGTGATCATGGTCCCCGTCATGAATGAGGGTCGGCCCGCTGTCAGCCAGGAGGCCCTCGTCCGTCGCGAAGCCCTGATCGAACAGATGGCCTGCCTGCCCGCCGTGCCGGGCGTGCTCGACGCCCTGCTGGAAGCGTTCGGCACGGACGCCATCGCCGAAATCACGGGGCGGTCGCGTCGGGTGGTGGTGCGTGACGGTCGACGCATCGTGGAACGGCGCGGCGCCTCGGCGGCCCGCGCCGAGACGGACGCCTTCATGAGCGGCCGCAAGCGGGTGCTGGTCTTCTCCGACGCCGGAGGCACCGGACGCAGCTATCACGCGGACCTGTCGGCGGCGAACCAGCAGCGCCGGGTCCACTATCTGGTCGAACCGGGGTGGCGGGCTGACGCCGCCATCCAGGGGCTGGGCCGCAGCCACCGCACCCACCAGGCCTCGGCCCCGCTGTTTCGGCCGGTCACGACGGACATCCAGGGCGAAAAGCGATTCACCTCCACCATCGCCCGCCGGCTGGACACGCTCGGCGCGCTCACGCGCGGCGAGCGCCGAACGGCCGGGG
Organism: Brevundimonas sp.; assembly: GCF_029946145.1. GTDB lineage: Bacteria > Pseudomonadota > Alphaproteobacteria > Caulobacterales > Caulobacteraceae > Brevundimonas. The sequence continues at coordinate 158,747 of NZ_JAQSDY010000021.1, read as the reverse complement.
CGGGCCTGTTTCGGGCCGAGGACAATCTGGAAAGCCCATGGGCGCGCCGGGCCCTGCTGGTCTTCTACGGGGCCCTGGCGTTCGGTGATCTCGCCGCGATGACGCTCGAGACCTTCATGACCAGGACGGGTCTCAAGCTGCTCGACGCCGACGGCGGGCTCAAGCCGTCTGACGACCTGCCGCCGATCCACACCTTCCTCAACCGCCTGCTGGCGCTGAGGATCGCCGACCAGAACGCCCTGTTCGAGGACTTCGACCGCATACTCTCGGGCATCCTGGAGCGCGCCGCCGCGTCCGCGGATCTGGACCGCGGACTTGAAGACATCGAGGCGGAGGAACTGGCGGTGCTGCGCCAGGAAACCATCCGGACCGATGTCTCGACGGGCGCTGAAACCGCCTTGGTGACCTTCTCGCTCAGGGTTCGTCGTGACATCCTGCGCTCGCATGACGCGCTGGCCGGGACCGCCGACATCGCCCATCAGCTGGTCGTCAACGCCAAATCCGGCCGGGCGGCGGTCGCCGAGTTGGGCCTGACCACCGCCACGGACGAGGATCGGCTGGTCGCCGCCGTTCGCCTGATCCGGCCGGATGGGCGTCAGACCCTGCCGGAAAAGACTTTCGAGGAATCGGCCTGGAAGCCCGCGGCGACCGACGAATGGCGTCGCGTCTGGGATGAGGAGGTCGGGGGAACCGACCCCTGGCGGACGCGCGAGCTCACGCTCGCGACCGGTCTGCTGCTGCCTATCTGGGGCCGGCTGCCCGCGCGCGGCTGTTCGGTGCGTCGGGTCAGGGCGCCGGACGGCCGTCGCTGGCTGGGGCGTGTGCTGGACGAGGTTCAGGCCCGAAGCCTCAAGGCGAGCCTCGGCCTGACCGATGTCGGCGAAGCCTGGTCGGACGGGGCAAGGACCGCCGCCACCGTGCTGGATCGCAACGTCCAGCTCTCGCTGGAGGGCGGCCTGTGGCTCAAGCGGTCGCGGGTCATGGACCGCTGGCGGATCGAGGTGGTCGGCGGGCGGACAGACCGGGACGCCCTGGTCGCGCTCGGGTGCTTCGTCGAGATCATCGCCTTTACGCCGCGGGTGTTCGTACCGACGGACCGGTCGGAGGTGGTGGAGGCGGTGCTGCGCCGCCATCCCGTCCAGACCGTCCTCGACGGAGCGGCCGCCTGAGATATGCGCCGGGCGGGGCGGAGGCCCCGTCCGGGCAGGATGAGGACGGAGGAAGGGAGGTTCCGGGTGAAGCGGGATCGGGGAGATCGGCTCTCCGACGCTTCGGATCAACAGGAGACTGACATGCAGACCATGGTGTTCACCGGCCGGTTGGCGGCCGACCCCCAGATCAGCCCGGACTTCGCCAAGGCGGTGTTCCGGCTGCTCGAAAAGCGCGGCGTCGACGGCGCCGGCAAGGACCGGCTCGTCGGGGTCAACTGCGTCAGCTGGTCGAAGGGGCTCAACGAGAAGGTCATCGCCCGCGGACTGGCCCAGGGCTGCGAACCCGTCGTCGTCGGCGCCTTCATCGACACGGCCTACGCCGCCAAGGACGGGACCGAACGCACCGCCAAGGAACTGGTGGTGAACCGGCTGACCGTCCTCGACTGGGCCGAGGCCCGCGACCCCGGAGCCGTCGACGCCCGCGAAACCGATCGCGCCGCCGCCTGATCCTCAACCGAATTTCATCCTCAGGAGACTGACCATGCAAACCCTCACCCTCGAAGGCTATCTGGCCGCCGACCCGTCCATCCTGTCGGCTCAGGGCTCGGGCAAGAAGCGCGCGAGCTTCCGCGTGCTGGAGACCACCCGTTTCCGGCGCGCCGATGGCACGCCGGGCGAACGCACCACCGGCTTCAACTGCATCTGCTTCAACGAGGCCACGGCCGAGAAATATATCGAGGCCTTCGCCCGCAAGGGCAGCCGGGTGGTGATCCAGGGCCATGTCGAGAACGACACCTGGACCGGCAAGGACGGGGTCGAACACTACGATCTGCGTCTGATCGTCGGCGACATTCGTCTGAAGAACCGGCGTGACCGGCCGTCGGCGGACGACGGCGCCGCCGACCGGCAGATGCAGGAGCCGGCGAGCGGATACGATCTGAACGACGACATCCCGTTCTGAGCCGACGGCGAGAAGGGGGGCGGCCCGGCGCGCGAGCGCTGGGCCGTTTCCGTGGGAATCCGGAGGGCGAAGCGAGGGCGGACGCGGGCGAGCCGATTGGGCTCGCTGGCTTTGGAGTTGCCGCCATGACCGTCTCTGCCTGGACGGACGACCGCGTCGGTCGTCTCAAGACTCTCTGGATCGAAGGGCGCAGCGCGGCCGAGATCGCGCGCGATCTGGATCACGGTCTCACGCGAAGCGCTGTGCTGGGCAAGGTTCATCGCCTGGGGTTGTCGGCCGGGCGCCCGCCCGCTTTCAGGTCCGCCAGGGCCGCTGCCGGTCCGGCGGCGCGCCGGCCCCCGCCCGCCAGGGCCTCTCCTGCGCCTCGCCCGGAGCCGTTGCACCGAAGCGCGATGGATGCGCCTTCGCATGGCACGGCGACCATCCTGTCGGCGCGTCGGCAAGACTGCCGCTGGCCCTATGGCGATCCCGGCGACCCCGGCTTCGCCCTGTGCGGCCGGGCGGTCGCGAGAGGCGCCTTCTGCGCCGCGCATGCCGAGATCGGCTATCGCCCCATCGGTCAGAACGTCGAAGGCCTGATGGCGCTCGCGGGTCTGGCCTGAGACGCCGCGCTTTTGAATCCCCGTACCGCGCCGTCACGGCGGTCTCGACCCGAGGCCGCCGTTGTTGCTGTGTGTCCGGCGCGCGCCGGGAGGCGCGGAAGAGGCACGACGCGCCGGAGCGTTCTGGCCATGGGCGGCGCCGTGGCCGGCTTCCATCGGGCGCATGGATTGCAGGTGAGCGACGGCGCGCCGTCGCCGGCGACCGGTCGTGATGTCCTTTCGTCCGTATCGGCGCGACGGCGCCGAGTTGTGTCCTCGCCCGAAGACGGGCGAGGACTTGCCCCCACACAACGCCCTCCGATTTTGTCACAGCACCCCGGAAGTCAACGGCTGCGCCGTTCCCCTGCGCGACCCGCAAGGGGCGGGCCGCTCCGGTGACTGCCGGGGACCCCGCCGTGGCCAAAACCGGGGTCGTTGCGCATGGGGCGCTTCGACATTTCAGAAACGGAATGACCCGATGCAAGCCTTCAGCTCACCCTTCTCCGCCAAATCCGACTCCGCCTTCGACGACCTGTCCGCCTCGCTCGGCGATCCTCGTCCGCATCCGACGGAGGACGCCCTGGTTCAGCTCGGGCGCGCGCTCATGACCGAGTTGCTGGACGTGATCGCCGACACAGCCCTGGAGGACTTCCAGAACGACATCGTCGAGACCTACGGGCCCCACAACACCATCTTGGACAACTGCGCCGTCTACACCGCCTTTTCGGCGCTCGACCCGCTGACGCAGGAGAAGGTGTCCAAGCTGACCGGCTCTGTGGCGGAGACGCGCACCAGCCGCAGCGCGCCTGCCGGCCTGGCCGCCGGGCGTTCGTCCGTCTCCCGAACCCGGATCGAACGGCCGCTACTGGAACCGGGCGAAATCCGCGCCCTGGCGGATGACCGCCAGCTCGTCTTTGTCGCGGGGCGCCGTCCGCTGCGCACGCACAAGCTTCAATACGACCGGCGCGCGCCGTTCCGCGGTCGGGCGGCGGCGTCCGCGCCCGACCAGGCTGGCCGCATCGACACGCCGGGACGCCGTCCACATCCCTGGGCCGGCCGTCGTGGCCTCGGCGAGGATGCGCAAGCGAGCCTGCCTCTGTTCAAGGAGGTGGCCGCGGCCATGGACGACAAGAAGGCGGCCGCGCGGGCGGCGGACATCTACGGGCGGGTGGCGCAGGAGATGGCGGCCCAGCAGGCCGCTCTCGATCAACTTCAAGGATTGGGCGATGACCAGGACTAACCCCCAGACCAGCCGGGTGCAGGTCTATCTCAATGACCCGAAGATCGTCTCGGGTCTCAACCGGGAAGCGCGCGCGGGCCGGATGCCGTTGAGCCAGGCGGCCGGTCGGGCGATCGCCCGAGGCCTGCAGAAGAGCCCCCAGGCCGATCCCGAGGACCGACTTCTGCAGCTGGAGCGGTCGTTGCGCGATCACATGAGGTCGACGGCGCGCGACATGCAGATTGTCCAGGAACTGCTGATCGAGGTCGCCCGCGCCTTCTTCCTTCGTCTGCCGGACGCGGTCGTCGACCAGGATCCGACCGTGCAGGCGGCCGTGGACCGGCGGATCGAACGGCTGCTCGACGCCACGGCGGCCAGGATCGTCGCGGGCCGCACCGCCACCGGGACAGCGGCCGGAGAACCCCGCTCGTTCGATCCCTCCGCCTGATGGCCGTCCATCCGATCGTCGCGGAGCGCAAGCTGGAGGCGCTGCGCCACGCCCTGGGCGCGACGGTGCTCGCCGCGCTTGATGAGCCGGCCGTGGTGGAGATCCTCGCCAATCCGGATGGGCGGCTGGTCCTTGACCGCAGCGGGCAGGGGCGCAGGGATACCGGCGAGACCCTGGCGGCCGAGGCGCGCGAACGCGCCATCAAGCTGATCGCCGACTACGTCGGCGAAAGCGTGACCCGGGAAAATCCGCGCCTGTCGGGCGTTCTGCCGGGCACGGGCGAGCGGTTCCAGGGCTTGTTGCCGCCGATCGTTGCGGCGCCGGCCTTCTCGATCCGCAAGCGACCGGCTGTGATCTGGAGCCTGTCCGACTATGTCCGCGACGGCGTGATGACGCAGGCCCAGGCGGATGCGCTCCGACAGGCGGCGACCGAACGCCGCAACATCCTCATCTCCGGCGGAACAGGATCGGGCAAGACCACCTTGGCCAATGCGGTGCTTGCCGAACCCGCTTTCGCCGGGGACCGGGTCTTTCTGATCGAGGATACGCCGGAACTTCAGTGCTCGGCCTGGGACGTGGTCGCGGTGCTCACCCGGCGCGCGCCGGTCGTCGGCGTGGTCGATCTGGTCCGGGATGCGCTTCGGATGCGTCCTGACCGGATCGTGGTCGGAGAGATGCGCGACGGCGCCGCCGCGCTCGAAACCCTGAAGAGCTGGAACACGGGCCACCCCGGTGGTCTGTCGACGATCCACGCCAATTCAGCCGAAGACGTGCTGCGCCGGATCGAGGATCTGATGATGGAGGTGACCGCCCAGGCGCCGCGCCGGGCGATCGCCCGGGCCGTGGACCGTATCGTCCATATCCGCCGCACCCCGGAGGGGCGGCGGGTGGAGGCTGTGCTTGCCCTCGACGGTCTGCAGGGAGAGGGCTATCGGGTGACCGTGGTGGCCTAGGCGCGCTCCGGCTCCTGACGCACCGAAGATGACGGCTAGAGTTGGAGGGCTGCCTCTAACTCGTCATGGACGAAGGCGGACTCATAATCGCGCGCCTGATGACCGGTGACGCCGACCTTGCGAAACTCATAGCGCCATGCCTCGCGGATGCGGATGGCGGTCTCGCGGATCAGGCCCTTGGCCGCGGCCTCGGTCATCTCGAAAAACTCGCAGGCTTCCAGCGCGAGCAGGACAGATCGGTCGTGCCGACCGCCCTCCATGATAGCGGTCTCGAGATGCGGATTTCGGTCGGGCGCCGGGTTGATGTCGAACGCTGGCGACAGCCGCCACTGCTGGCCCCCGACATAGATGAAGCCGTGATTCTTGAGATGGTCGTCCTTGTTGGAGACGAGAATGGTGAAGATCAGTCGGAGATAGAGTTCGCGGAAATCAGCCGTCGGATCGGCCCCGGCCATCCGGATAAAATCGGCGATCTCCGTATAGGACCCAAGCTCTGCGCCCGTCTTGCGCAGCGCGGTGCGCGCCGAGATGTAGGGAATACGGGCCGCTTGCCGCCGGTCGAACCGCTGGATCAGGGCAACCGGGAAGGCGCTCTCCGCCAGTTCGAGCCTGACCTCCGGCGTCCGGATCCCGCACAGTCGCGCGAGCCGGAGTGTGGCGACCTCGACCCGCTCGATCGGAGCCTGGTCGTGCGCGGATGTGAACTTGGCCAGCCAGAGCGTCTCGCCGTCCTGCACGTTGGCCTTGGGCCGCGCACCGCCCGAGCCGCCGGCGCCGGCCAGGGCGTGCAAGTCCGCGGCCGAGACATCCTTGCCCTGTTCATAGGCGCGCGCGATCGCCGTGATCGCTTCCAGGTCCACGAGTCGGGGAACGGTCGCGGCCGCCCCGCGAATGACTTCGTTCTGGTCATCGAGAAAGCGAAGCGCGCCCTGGCGGCAAGCGTCGTCGGAGAGGGTGAGATATTCGAACTCCGAGAGACCAGCGCCATAGGCGCGCTCAAGGAGACGGCGTCCCCAGGTATCGGGCGCGGCATCAGAAAAGGCGCCCGCCAGGGCGTCGCGCATATGTCCGGGTTGGCCTGCCGAATGAACCGGCCCGCCATCGAGCGGCATGTCCGGTTGCAGGGCGAACCCACGCGCGTGTTCAATCCACGCCTGCTCATAGGTGAAGGTCGAGAACTGCCGCGGCCCCGTTCTCGTAAACCGCAGTTGGCCGACGAAGGTCAGGTTTTCGCCGAGGGCGACGCGTGCGCTGAACTCCGCCATCAGAAGGCCGCGCCATCCGGATCGAGGACATCCACGGCCACCTTGGAGGCCGCTCCAGCGACGCGTTTGCGTCGATGCATGGATCCCTGGGAGCGGCCACGCTTGGGCGTCTGCTCCCCGGCCAGGGCCAGGCCGAGATCGTCGTTGCGGATGTCGATCAGATCAGCCAGCCGTTCGATCAGTCCCAAAACCACCAGCACGTCCGCCAACGTCCCCAGGGCAACGCCGACATCGCCCTTCTCAAGGCGCGCCAGGGTGCTGGGCGACGCCCCGGCGCGGATCGCCAGATCGGCTACAGTCATGCCTCTGCGGAGGCGCGCGCCGCGAATATCACGGCCGAGCCGTTCAATGGCCGGTCTGGACTTCGGCGAGCTCACGTTAACCTCCCAGATATGACAAAATAAGATAGGTTGCTTGTCATATCTGATTGTTTAAGTCCAGATCAAAAATCGCGTGGGTCGCGCTCGCGCGGGGACTCCGGACACACATGACGGCGGGCTGGCGCGTGCGGACCGGTCAGGATGTTCACCGTGATGGCAGGTGAAAGTCGTCGCAAGTCGGGCCAGGCGTCACCACGGGTCATCCGCCACGACACGCCGCAAGTCACCGGAAACTTGCTGACAAGTTGCTGAGAAGTCGTCCATAAGTCATGGAAAATAAAAAGAAAAACAATTTGACAGACCCTCGTCTCGTTTGCTTGCAATGAGTCGCGGCGCGGTGACCTGCGCTGAAACAAAAGGAAGCGGATCATGCAACGGAGACTTGGGCGCCGCCTGTTCGGCGCAGCGATGACGTGCGGCCTGATGCTGGCCGGACCGGCCCTGGCCGGAGGTTCCGGCATGCCGTGGGAAGGGCCCCTGCAGCAGGTGGTCCAGTCGATCACCGGACCGGTGGTCCAGGCCGCGGCGGTGGTGGCGGTGGTGGTCTTCGGAGCCGGCATCGCCATGAGCGAGAACGGCTCCTCGATGCGGCGCGGCCTGGGCATCATGTTCGGCCTGTCCATCGCCTTCGCCGCCTCGACCTTCTTCCTGGACTTCTTCGGCTTCGCCGGCGGCGCGGAGATCGGGTGATGGATCCGCGTCCGGACGGTTGGGAGCTGCCGGTCGCCCAGGCTCTGGCCGAGCCGGTCCTGATGGCCGGGATGCCCCGCGACTACGCCATCGCCATGGGCACGATCGCCCTGGTCCTTGGCCTGGCGCTGCGCATCTGGTGGCTGGGCCTGCTGTGGTGGGCGGTCGCCCATGCGATCGGCCTGTGGGCGGCGCGCTCCGACCGTCGCTTCTTCGACGTGCTGCGCCGGCATCTGGCTCTGCCCGGACACCTGGACGGGTGAGGGCGCGATGCGATTTCTCGACGAACATCGTAAGCGTCCCGCCGCCCTGGCGGACCATCTGCCCTGGGCCGCCCTGGTCGCCCCCGGCGTGGTCCTGAACAAGGACGGCTCCTTCCTCGCCGCGTTCCGGTTTCGCGGCCCGGATCTGGAGTCCTCGACCGAGGACGAGCTGATGGCTGTGCGCGCCCGGCTGAACAACGCCCTCAAGCGCCTCGGCTCGGGATGGTGCCTGCATATGGAGGCGCGTCGCCGTCCGGCGACGGCCTATCCGGAGAGCGCCTTCGACCTGGATGTCGCCTGGCTGCTGGACGCCGAGCGTCGGAGCCGGTTCGAGACGGCCGATCCGGCCTTTGAGACGGACTTCCGGCTGGCCCTGACCTGGCTTCCGCCGGCCGACGAGACCCGGCGCATGGAGCGGTGGCTGTTCGACGGCCTGGCCAGGGGCGGCCATGACTGGCGGCTGTCGCTCGCGGCCTTCGGCCGGGAGGCCGACACCACCCTGGACCTGCTCTCGGACGCGCTGCCCGAGATCGCCCGGCTCGATGATGCTGACCTCCTGACCTGGCTGCATGACAGCGTTTCGCCCCGGCCGGTCGCAGTCCGGCCGCCCGAGACGCCGATGTTCCTCGACGCGTGGCTGGCCGACGCGGATCTGACAGGCGGGGTCGCGCCCCGTCTCGGCGACCGATCGCTCAAGGTCGTGTCGGTGCGCGGTCTGCCGTCCGCGACCCGCCCCGGTCTCCTGGACGCGCTGGGCGCCTTGCCGTTCGAATACCGATGGGCCGCGCGCTGGATCGGGCTCGACAAGCCCGAGGCCGAACGCGAGATCGTCAAGCTGCGGAAGCGCTGGTTCGCCAAACGCAAGGGCGTCGGCGTCCTGCTGCGCGAGGCCATCACCAAGGAGGAGGTCCCGCTCCTCGACACGGACGCGGCCTCCAAGACCGAAGAGTGCGACGGCGCCCTGGCCGCCCTGGGCGCCGAGTCCTGCGCCTTCGGCTACCTGACCCTGACCGTCACGGTGCTGGACGCGACCGAGGAGGGCGCGGCGGCCAAGGCCCGGGCGATCGAGGCGGCGCTGAATGCCCAGGGATTGGTGGCCCGGATCGAGGACCTGAACGCGGTCGAGGCCTGGCTGGGATCCCTGCCGGGCGAGCCATACGCCGATGTCCGGCGCCCCCTGGTCTCGACCCTCAATCTCGCCGACGTGCTGCCGGTGTCGGCCGTCTGGGCCGGACCCGCCGGGGACGCCTGCCTCGATGGGCCGCCGCTGGCGACGGCCCGCACGACCGGGGCGACGCCGTTCCGGCTGGTCCTTCATGTCGGCGACGTCGGCCATGCCATGGTCGTCGGGCCGACCGGGTCGGGCAAGAGCGCGCTTCTCTCCTTTCTGGCGCTGCAATGGTTCCGCTATCCGGACGCTCGCGTGGTCTTCTTCGACAGGGGTCGCTCCGCCCGGGCGGCGACCCTGGCGGCGGGCGGTCGCTGGCGGGCGATGGAGCCGGGGGCCCGGTTCTCGCTGCAGCCGCTGGCCCGCATCGACCGGGAGGATGAGCGGGCCTGGGCCTCGGAATGGATCGCCGAGACGGTGCGGCTGGCAGGCCTCGAGCCCGTCCCCCGGGTGCGCGAAGAGATCTGGGTCGCGCTCTCGGCCCTGTCGGACGCGCCGGTCGCGCAACGGACGCTGACGGTGTTCTGCGCCCTGGTCCAGGACAAGGCCGTGGCCGCCGCCCTGGAGCCCCTGACCCTGAAGGGACCGCACGGGGCGCTGCTGGATGGGGTGGGGGAGGCGCTTGAGCCGACCCGGTTCGACACCTTCGAACTGGAGACCCTGATGGGAACGCCCTCGGCGGTGGCTCCGGTGCTCTCGGCGCTGTTCCACGACCTGGAACGAGGTTTCGACGGCCGGCCGACCTTGCTGGTGCTGGACGAAGCGTGGCTGTTCCTTGGCGAGACGGCGTTCGCGGCCCGCATCCGGGAGTGGTTGAAGACGCTGCGCAAGAAACGGGTCTGCGTGGTGTTCGCCACCCAGAGCCTCGATGACGTCGCGGCCTCCTCGATCGCGGCCAGTCTGATCGAGAGCTGCCCGACCCAGGTCTTCCTGCCGAATCCCCGCGCGCTCGAGCCGGCCTCGGCCGAACTCTACCGGGGTTTCGGTCTCAACCGGCGCCAGCTGGAGCTGATCGCCTTCGCCACGCCCAAGCGCGCCTACTATTGGCGCCAGCCGCGCGGCCGACGGCTGTTCGACCTGCGCCTGACCGGCGTGGCCCTGGCCCTGTGCGGTTCAAGCGCGCCGGAGGACCAGACCCTGATCGACACCATCCTTGAGCGATCGGGTGACGCCGACTTCGCCCGGGATTTCCTCAAAGCCAAGGGAGTGCAAAATGTGGATTCCGTCTTCGACGCCTTTGTCGCCCCGCTGGCGGCCGACCCGGCCGCTGCGGTTCGCCGCGGCCGGCCTGGTCGCGGCCAGCCTCCTGGCCGCGACGCCGGTCCCGGCCCAGCAGGTCGTGTTCGACCCGCGCAATCACATCGAGAACGCGCTGCAGGCGGCCCGACAGCTGGAGAGCCTGGCCAATGAGGCGCGCAGTCTGGCGGCCTCGCCCTACAGCCATCTGACGCAGTCCAGCCAGTCGCTGAGCGACATGGCCGAACTGGCCCGGACCGCCCGGGGCGTCGCCAGCTCGGTCAGCGGCCTGGAGCAGCAATTCCGGAACCTTTATCCTGACGATCTGTCCGGCTCCGATATGCTCAGCCTGCTGGAACAGGCCCAGGCCCGGACGGCCAACGCCCGGCGCACGGCCGAGGACGTGGCCCGCACGGCGGCCGAACTGGAACGCCTGGGGCGCGGGCGGGATCAGCGCCTGGCCGGAGCGCTCTCCGCCAGTCAGGCGGCGACCGGCCAGACCGCAGCGGTCCAGTCGTCCAACCAGATGTTGGCGGTGCTGGCCGAGGACCTCGCGGCGTTGCGCACCATCATGTTGGCCCAGTCCCGCCTGTTGGCCGAGGCGACCGCCCGGGATGCGGCGGACCGCGCTTCGGGAGACGCCGCCCGGCAACGACGCTGGAGCGGTCAGGCCCGGTCCCCCTCGGCGCCCCGGTTCGATCCGCTGTCCCACGCGCGGGACTGAGGGAGACTCGCGATGACGGTCGGAGTGGAAACCCCCAACGAGCTGATGGTCGTGTTCTCCGACACGGTCTCGGCGGGGTTCGACGCCCTTCAGGGCTCGGTCAACGGCGTGTTCGGCCTGCTGATCGCCCTCGTCGTCGCCCTGACCGGCATCCAGTGGGCCCTGTCGCCGAACCGGGAGGTCCTGGCCTCCGGCTTCGGCAAGGTGCTGCTGATCGGCGCCTTCGCCTGGCTGATCAACGACTGGCAACGACTGTCCGAGACGATCTACGCCGGCTTCCTGGAACTGGGATTGACCGCGGGCGGCGGGTCGTTGAGCCGCGAGGAATTTCTCAATCCGGGCGCGATCCTGGCCCAGGGCTGGGAAATCGTGAAGGCGCTGGGCGAGACCCCGGCGCCGGTGGACAACCCGCTCGACATCGTCGGCAACATGGCCGACGCCCTGATCCTGGGGCTGGCCATGATCGGCATCATGCTGGCCTTCGCGGTGCTGGCCCTGCAGATCATCGTCTCCCTGCTGGAGTTCAAGATCGTCACCCTGGGCGGCTTCGTGCTGCTGCCGTTCGGAATCTGGAACAAGTCCGCCTTCCTGGCCGAACGGCCGCTGGGTTACGTGGTCTCATCCGGGCTCAAGGTCCTGGCCCTGGCCATCGTGGTCTCCGGCGCGCGGACGATCTTCGACCAGTTGCAGCCCTCGGCCAATCCGGACATCTACGAGGCCCTGACCATCCTGGTCGCGGCCATCCTGCTGGCCATGCTGGCGCTGTTCATTCCCAACCTGGCCTCGGCCCTGGTGACGGGGGGACCAGCACTGGGGGCAGGCGCGGCGCTCACCGGAGCGCTCGCGATCGGCGGGGCAGGCGCCCTGGCCGGTGCGGGCGTCGCCGGCGCCGGCGCGATGGCCGGCGGAGCCGCGGCGCGGCTGGCCGGACCGGCTCGTGCGGCCGCGGGGGCGGGGTCGGGACGTCCGACCGCGCCGACGAATGACCCGGGCCCCGGATCGTCGCCCAAGCCATCCAACGACAACCCGCCGCCGGGCGGACCCCGCCGCCCTTCAGGCGGAGCCATGACCGCACGGCCGCCTTCCGGAGCAGCCGGCGTCAGTGAACCCGCTCCGGCCCGGCGGCCCCAGGCCACGTCCGGCGCCGAAGTGGCGGACGGAACAGCTACGAACTCAACCTCGCCGTCGGGCCAGGAGGGCGTCGTCCCGGGCTCGCCGGGGCGGTCGCCGGGCAAGATCGCCGCCGAGGCCCAGGGCGCCCGGACAGACTTCCATCGCGCCGCGTCGCGACCAGCAACGGGAGCGAGCCCGCCCGCCCGGTCCGCCGCCCTGCAGGCCTTCTTCGTCGCCAACGCCGGTCGGGGCCTGCTGCCCTCCGGCGAGACCAGCGGCGTCCTGTCTCCCAACCTCAAGACCGAGGAGTCCTGAAATGCACCCCTTCTTCCGGCCCAGACGGGCCATGGCTTCCGCGCCGGACTCCACGCCCTACCAGCGGGCCGGCCAGGTCTGGGACGACCGCATGGGGCTGTCCCTGGCCCACGCCCGCAACTGGCGCCGCATCGCCCTGGCCAATCTGGCGTTGGCCGCCTTCCTGGGCGCCGGCTGGTGGGTCCAGGCGGACCGGGCCGTGGTCAAGCCCTTCGTGGTCGAGGTGTCCGACTGGGGCGAGACCCAGAGGATCACCGCCATCGGCGGGCGCTATGAACCGAACGAGGCCCAGATCGGTCATGCCCTGGCCGGCTGGATTCGCGATGTCCGTTCCAAGTCGATCGACCCCATCGTCATCCGCCAGAACTGGCTACGGGCCTATGACCTGATGACGCCGAAGGCGGCGTCCTTCCTCAACGCCTGGGCCCAGACCCACGACCCGTTCGCCGAGGTCGGGCGCGAGGCGGTCAATGTCGAGATCCTGAACGTGGTCCGCCGGACGGACCGGACGTTCGATCTGCAATGGCGAGAGACCCGCTTCGTCAACGGCCAGTCCGCCGGGACCGAACGCTGGCGAGCCCTGATCACCACCACGATCCAGCCGCCCCGCACGGAGGCCGAGCTGATGAAGAACCCCCTTGGACTGAAAATCGAGGATGTATCATGGACGCCCGACGCCTCCTGATCCTGGCTGCCCTGGGCCTGTCGCTGTCCGGCTGCGCGCTCTGGCGCGATGGCCCGGTCCACCCGGTCTCCCCGATGGCCATGACCGTTCCGGTCGCTGCGGATGGCGCAGCGTCGGCGGCGTTTGTCGAACCTGAGCCCGCCCTGCCGGTCGGCGAGGTCTCCCAGGACCGCTCGGGGTCGGAACGGCCCTACGAAGCCGCGCCTGCGCCCCTGGCGGCGGAGGTAGCGGCGGAGACGACAGACGGGCCGGACCCCTCCACCGTCGCCACCGGTCGGCGCGCCATCGCGGCGGCCAATGTGGCGGCCCGGGCGCCGTCCCGGGAGGACGGGTTCGTCGGCGGCGTCCAGGTGTTCGCCTGGTCGCCTGGACGGGTGTTCGAGGTCTGGACCGCTCCCTTGCGCGTAACCACCCTGACCCTGGCCCCGGGCGAGACCCTGGTCACCAAGGCGGCCGGCGACACCGTGCGCTGGCAGATCGGCGAGGCGGTATCCGGCGCGGGCGCGAGCCGGCGGACTCATGTGCTGCTCAAGCCCCTCGAACGAGGCCTTGAGACCAACCTCGTGCTGACGACGAACCGACGGGTCTATCTCATTGATCTGAAAAGCGGTGCGGCGGACGCTTTCAACGCCGCCGTCACCTGGGATGCGGATGCGCTCGTGGCCGGGCAGGTTCCGGGCGATGTGGTGGAGTCCGCCACGGTCCCGGTCACGGAGCCTGTGGCGATGCCGCAGGGGGCTCTCGACGCCCGCTACCGGATCGATCCTCAAGGCCGCCGTCCACGCTGGACCCCGACCTCGGTGTTCAACGACGGCCTGCGCACCTTCATCACCTTTGATCCCGACCTGCAGGTGGACGAGGCGCCGGTTCTTTTCGTCATCGCGCCCGACGGCGAGGCGCAGATGGTCAACTACCGGCAGGTCGGCGGCTTGTACGTCGTCGACCGCGTGTTCGACCGGGCCGAGCTCCGGCTCGGCGACCGGCGTCGGCAGATCGTCCGTATCCATCGTCTGGCCGGAGCACGCCGATGACTGATCTCGACCCCCGTTCCTCGACCGGATCCGCGCCATCGGCGAAGGAGCCGGCGCCGGGCCTCAGCACCCGGGCGCCGCGTCCCCAAGCCGTGCGGCTGCGGAAATCTGTCGTGCAGGCCATCGTCATCGGCGGCGCGGTGCTTGTCTCGGGATCCCTCGCCTGGGCCTTCGTGGTCCAGCCGGACCTGCGCGCCAGCGCCCGCGCCCGGCAGGCCGAGGCGCGCGACGATCAGGCGCGCGGCGTGGTCCGGCCCTCCGAGGCGGTCACCGACCAGCCGGCCAGCTACGACCGCCTTCCGGAGCCCCGCATAGGGAAGAGCGATCCGGAAACGGCGGCGGACATGAGGGCGCCGCCGCCGACGGGGGCCTCCGGCGGCTATGCGCCCGCCTACCGCCCGACATCGGCGTCGCGGGTCGTCGGACCCAGCCCTCGCGAACAGGCGGCGCGGTCGGGGCTGTTCTTCGAGGACGCCAGGCCCCGAGCGGCGGGCGCCGAGGCGCCGGCGTCCCCTTCGGGCGGGGAGCGGTCGCCCGCCGTCAACCCGGACTACGGCGCGATCTACAACGGACATACGCTGGTCGCGCCGCTCTCGCCGTTCGAGCTGAAGGCCGGGGCGATCGTGCCGGCGGCGCTCCTGACGGCCGTGGACACATCGCGCGCGGGGCCGGTGATCGCGACGGTCACCCAGAATGTCTATGACTCCGTGAGCGGCCGCCACCTGCTGTTGCCGCAGGGCACGCGGCTGATCGGCACGTCCGAGGGCGAGAGCGCCTACGGGGACCGCCGGGCCTTCCTGACCTGGGAACGGCTGATCCTGCCCAATGGCAAGAGTCTCGTGCTGTCCGGCGAGCCGGGGGTCGACGCCCAGGGGGCGGTGGGCGTTCGGGGCCAGGTCGATCGACGGCTGCTGCCGCTCCTCGTCGGGACGCTGTTCGCCGGCGCCATCACGACCCTGGGCCAGATCGCCCGGGACGACGACCGCGGCGGCTCGGGCGGGCTGCTGGGCGACGCCGGCGACGCGGCGGCGATCGAAGGCTCCCGGGTCGGGGGGCGGCTGGTGGATCGCGAACTGGAGGTCCGGCCCTCGATCCGGCTGAGGGCCGGGGCGCCTGTCCGGGTCCTGATCACGCGCGACCTGATCCTGGAGCCATATCGTCCATGACCCCGTCACTGAAATCGGTCGGATTCTGGGGGATAATGGCCGCCCTCGGGCTTCTGGCGAGCGCGGCCTCGGTCGCCGACCGGACCCCGGCCCTGGCTCTGGTCAACGAGAGTCCGAGTCTGCCACGGGGCGTCTATCTGAGACGGGCGGCCGCCGAACCTGAACCGGGCGGGGTCGTGGCCATTCCCCAGCCGGCGGCGGCGCGCCCCTATCTGGCGGCGCTCCGGATGCCGCCGGACGTGCTCCTGATCAAGCGTGTCGCCGCGGCGGGCGGCGATACGGTCTGCCGGCAGGAGGATCGGCTCGTCACGCCCCGGCGAACCGTCGTGGTTCATGAGCGGGATCGGCGCGGGGTCATTCTGCCCGCGTGGCGGGGATGTCGGCGATTGGGGCCACAGGAGCTGTTCCTGCTCGGCGATACGCCGTCGAGTTTCGACAGCCGCTATTTCGGGCCGGTCCACCTCAGTCAGGTGACCGGCGTCTATCGGGAGCTGCTGACATGGTGAAACTGATCTGGATGGCGGCCGCCGCTCTGGCGGTCGCGACCCCGGCCTCCGCTCAGCAGGCGGACTGGAGCCGGGCTGGCGGGGATCTGTTCGGGAGGCCGGTCGTCGAACCGGCGGCGGCGGAACCTCTGGACCGCGAGGAGATCCCGCGCCTGGAGAGCCTGAATCAGCCGTTTCAGGCGGCGATCGATGCCGCCGCCCTGGCCCACGGGATAGATCCGAAGCTTCTCCACGCCCTGGTCGTGACGGAAAGCGCTTATCGGGCCGACGCGCGATCCCCGGCCGGGGCGGGCGGCCTGACCCAGCTTATGCCGGGCACGGCAGCGGAGCTGGGGGTTGAGAACCGCTTCGACCCCGTCGAGAACCTGAGGGGAGGGGCTGACTATCTCGCGCGGCAGATCCGCCGGTTCGGCGACCTGAGGCTGGCCCTGGCGGCTTACAATGCGGGGCCGGCGCGGGTCGCCCGGCTGGGGCGCATACCCGACATAGCCGAAACCCAGTTTTATGTTGCGACGGTCGTGGACTGCTACCTTGCGCTGACGGCGGGCCAGGGCGTGACCAATTCCAGGCAGTGTCGTCCACGCGGAGCGGGACGATGATCGAACCGATGGAGACCGGGCTTGAGGCCCCTTCGGCCGGCGAAGAGGATCTGCTGACGCGGGCCGAGGCTTCGGCGTTTCTGGCTCCGTTCGGCATCCGGATGAAGCCCGCCACCCTGGCGCGGCTGTGGTCGGCCGGCGGCGACGGGCCGCCCTGCCGCCACATTCGGGCCAAGCCCTACTATCCGCGGGGCCTGCTGCGGGCCTGGGCGATGTCGCAGATGTCCGAACTCCGCACCGCCGCGCCGCCGGCGGCGAGAGGCAGGCGTCATGGCTGAGCGCCCGATCAGAGCAGTGGCCCCGCCTGTACCGACGGTCGCGGGTCTCTTGGCCGACCCGTCCGCCAGCTTCGCGGTCAAGGCTGTGGCGAGACAATGGGGGGCGCGTGATTGCGTTGACGCCGCGATCGACGCCCGCGTGCTTTGCGAGGTCTTCGAAGCCGCCGCGGATCGCATGACCGGAGGTGCGTCATGACCTTCGAGCCCGAGGCCGAACCCGTGCAGACGGGCGGGCCGCAGGACCGGCTGCTTCCGTGGGACCGGGTCCGGGACGTCACCGGCCTCAGTCGCTCGACGGCGTGGCGGCTGCAGCAGGTTGGGGATTTTCCGGAACCGGTGCGCATCTCGCCCAACCGGGTCGGCTGGTGGGAGAGTGAACTCACGGCCTGGAAGGCGACCCGGACCGTCCGCGGGCTTCCGCACCCCAGGCCGTTGGCCCGGCCCCGGGAGCCGAAGCTGATCCAGACCGCGCGATCGCCGCGCCCCCAGACGGCCCGACAGACGCCGATCCCGGCGGCTGCAACCGTACAGGAGCCATCCAACGCTGCTGCACCGGCGACCCAGCCCCGACGGCGAAAACGGCAGACGTCGGCGGATCAGATCGATTTCGGGTTCTAGGCCGGGACAGGCTCCGCGGCTTGGAGGAAGGCTGCGCTGGTGTCTGACGCCCTCCTGCGGATTGCGCTTCAGCCTATTCGCTTAAGTGACCCGGGCGGACATTTTGGCACATTAAGAGAGTTGTACGGACATTTGACCGTGACCTGGCGGACTAAGAGAAACCTACCAGGTGCCTCAGGCGGGTTATCGAGATGCTCGACTGCGTCCTGTCTCGGCTCGACGACTGGCAGTCCCTAAGGCACGATCAACGCGCGGCACGTCGATCCAGAAAGAGGCGGCGAACCTCGCCCTTCAGCCGATAAAGCCGGTCTGAAGGCAGATAAGGCCGCACATATGCGGCTTCCGATGCTCGTCCTGCCGGGACTCGGACCATCAGGCCGCGTGCGCGTGAAGCCAGCCCTTCTGGTCAAGCCTGTCGAACGCGAGCGCGATCTGCTGCCGGCTGAACTGGCGCTTGCGATCATTCCATCGATAGGTTTCGGCGGCGGCTTCGTCCGCGGTGCTCGATCCGCCCCGCGTGGCGACCCAGTGAACCGTGGCCAGTAGCTCCAGTCCGAACGGGGTCTCGAAACCGGCGACCAGATCCGCTACGCGATCGAAGCGGCTGCGAGTGTCGGCGGCGTCCGTGAGGCGGGCCTCGGCATCGGCGACCGCTCCGGGAACGATCTCGATCTGCTTGGTCGGCGCATCCCCGCCGTCAGCGTATCCGGAGATCAGATGACCTTCGACGGTCCTCAGCACATGACGAAGGTTCTGGGCATAAGGACCGTAGGGTGCCTTGGCGTAATCCAGTCGGAGAGGCTCGCCGGCTTCCTGCATGAAGTACATCAGTTTGTGGACTTCCAGCAGGGTGACGAAAGGATCCAGAAGCCCGCTGAGATAACGGTCCATCAGAACGACCAGGGCGGCGCGACCGTTCGTCATCGTCGGGACAGTTTTGGACGAAACCATTTCCTGCGCGGTCGGGGCGCCGCCCGGTTCGTAGATCAGGACGTGGACATCCGTGAGGTCGGCCAGCGCCCTTTCGATGCGCGGACGCACATCCGACCAGTTCAGTCCGCCCAGACCGCTACCCAGCGGCGGGATCGCGATGGACTGGATCTTGCGCTCGCGGATAACGCGGACGAGGTCGATAAGGCCGGCGTCGATATCCTCGATCCGACTCTTGCCGCGCCAGTGGCGCTTGGTGGGGAAATTGATGATGAAGCGCGGGTTGTCGAGACGGTGCCGTTCGTAGACGAACATCCGGCCGGGCTGGACCTCCTTGGCTTCACAGGCCCGGGCGTAAGCTTCCCAGTTGTCCTGGAAGGCGTTCTTGAATTGCAGGGCGATGCCCCGGCCCATGATGCCAACGCAGTTGACCGTGTTGACCAGGGCTTCCGCCTCGGACTTCAGGATGTCGCCAGTGGTGAGAGTGATCATCGGGCCCCCTAATAGTACCACGTTGGCTGAAGTTCGACCCGCGGCGCGTGCGCGGCGTTTGCCAAGATCTGATCGACCCGCATCTTGACCGGCATCGACCGCACGCCGATCCGCGTGAACAGAGACCAGGGAAAGGCGTCCTTCATCAGAAATTCGGCCTGCTTGCCCTCCCGGATTTCCGAGGCGGACCACTGATTGGAACCGACCGAGTCCCAGTTGATCTCATCGATCGCATCCAGGCTGGAGCGAAACTCGGCGTAATAAGCGCCGGCGTTGGACAGGGTGAAGGCCCATCTGCGGCCTTCACCTTCGGCCCATTCCACCGCGTCACGCAGATCGGCTTCCAGATGCACAATCGGCTCCTGTCCCCCGCGGTAGGTCACCTCCGCATGGTTGCCGCGGTATAACAGATAGAGCATGACGGAACGAGAACAAAAGTAGAACGAACGTATTCTCCGACACTGTCGCCGGGGTGGCAGCGGACAGGCAGAGCCAAGCGACGTTCTTTGATCGAGGCCATCCCGATCGTGGTCGCAGGTCCGCCGGAGGCGATCATCCTGGCGTCGCTCAGCAGTGCTCCGGTCGCGACCAGATTGGCCAGGTTATCGACGTGGGTGATATGGTAGATCTTGGGTCGGGCCGGTGCTGGCATGATGGGTCACGCTCCCGCGCCGTCGCTCGCCGATGATCGCGAATCCCCAGGGGATCAGCTCAAGTGTTTCGCACAACGGCGGGCAGGGCAAGGAAGCCCGGAATGGAGTCCGAGAACAACCCTCGACCAGGGACCTGACCGTTAAGAGGCGGCTTCGGTATGGGAGGCGCCGGCGAGTTCATCAAAGCGGGCCCGGGCCTTGGCCTCGTCGTAGAGAATCTCGCTCTGCCGCGGAGGCCCGACGACATAGTACATGGTGACCGGCGCCAAGGACTGACGCTCGCGACGCCAAAGAGCGACCCCCTCTTGGCCCTCCAGGCGCGTCCAGGTTCCGGCGTCGTTGGGATGGTCCGGGATCGACGCCATGACGGCTCCTTCGAATGTTTGGCCGCGATGGGTTCGCGGTGGGAGACCGGTTTGGATGAAAAGCCCTGCAAAAGCCGCGGACGAGCGCGGTCGAATCAGGCCCGCTGTCCACTTCAATCAATGCTTTTCAGGGCGCTTTGTCTCGTTTCGGGCGACATTTTTGCGCGGCGACTGCCCCACTACTGCCCCACTAACTTGACTTCCGAGAAACAATCATCCGTATGCAGATCAAGGCGCTCTGCTAAAGTAATGTTTTTCAACGAGAAAAATGGTGGATGCGACAGGGATTGAACCTGTGACCCCCTCGGTGTGAACGAGGTGCTCTCCCGCTGAGCTACGCATCCATCTATCGTGCCCCGTCCAAACGGGGAGGCGGCGACATAGCCCGGTCGCTTCGGACGCGCAAGACATGAGATGCCACGGAGCCGGGCTGTTCCAGCAGCCGGTCAGGCGATCAGCCGGGCGATCGCGGCGGGCAGGTCGTCGAAATGGGCGATCACGGCGTCCGCGCCCAATTCGGTCGCGGGTGTGTCGGTATAGCCGAAGGTCGTCAGGATGCAGGGCACGCCCGTTGCCCGGGCGGCGTCCAGATCGGTGATGCTGTCGCCGACCATGATCGCGCGGCCGGGATGGCCGCCGGCCAGAAGCACCGTCTCGCGAATGTGCGCGGCGTCCGGCTTCTT
The DNA here is from genome assembly GCF_029946145.1 of Brevundimonas sp. Lineage (GTDB taxonomy): Bacteria > Pseudomonadota > Alphaproteobacteria > Caulobacterales > Caulobacteraceae > Brevundimonas. Next base: position 138,274 of record NZ_JAQSDY010000021.1, on the reverse strand, counting down.
CGCTGACACGGACTGCGGCCCGCAGATGGCGGCGAACCGCTCGGACAGGCCGATGGCGTCGAACAGCGCCACGGCGAGATCGGTGGGCTTGTTGGTGGCGACGCACAGAACGGCCCCGCGGGCTGACAGCACGTCCAGCGCCTCCATCGACCCGGGATAGGCGGTGCTGTGATCCGCGATGTGGTCCAGATAATCGGCGAGGAAGGCCTCGAGCAGGGTCGGGGAGGCGGCCTCATCCCAATGGGCTCCGGCCGCCTCGAACCCCCGTTTCAGCAGGGCCACAGCCCCGTGGCCGATCAGGTTGCGGGCGGACTCCAGCGGGACAGGCGGCAGCTCGTGTTGCGCCAGCAACCGGTTCAACGTCCCCACCAGATCGGGCGCCGTCTCCACCAGGGTGCCGTCCAGATCGAAGGCGATGGTCCAGCCTGCAAGGTCCTTCACGCGCGTTGGTCCCCGGCCTCAGCGGGCGAGCAGACCTTCCGCCGCCGCCATGACCGCCTCAACCTGCAGCGATTCCATTTGGGAATGCGTCGTGCTGACGGTTTTCGAGGTTTTGCCGAAGATGAAGCCGACGTCCGCCGGCCTCACCGCGGCGGAGCGATCGCCCCACGGACCATAGAGGCGCTCGTCGGTCGGGCCGAACAGGCCCAGCGTCGGCGCGCCGGAGGCGGCCGAAAGATGCATCATCCCGGAATCGTTGCCGACGAACAGCCGCGCCCGGCGCATGACGGCCGAGGTCTTCAGCAGATCGGCGCCGGTCATGTCGAGGAAGCTGGTCCCGGCCAGGAGACCCCGGATGGCCTGCGCCGCCGCCCTGTCCATCGGCCCGCCGACGGCCACCACGAGCGCATTTTCCATAGGGCCGCCGACGGCGGTCAGCATCGCCGCGGCCCGGGCGAACCGGTCGACCGGCCACGCCTTGCCGATCCGGCTAGCTCCCGGTCCGAGGACGAGGATGTCGTCGCCCGCGGCCCTGATCTCCGACGGCACGTCCGCCGCGACCTCTTCCGTCATCCAGATCACCGGCGACGCCGGGTTCGTCTCCGGTCCCAGTATCGAGGACGCCTCGACGACCTTGTGCTCGAGGGCGCCACTGGACCCGCGACGGGGTCTCGACCTCGGTCCCCTCAGGAAGCGCGAGAACATCGTCCCGCGGAAATCATAGATCGCCTCCCACCGGCGCATACCCATACACCTGAACAGGTCCAGCCAATGGCGGCCGTGCTTCTGCTTCACGAGCGGGACGATGGTGGACTGTCCGGGCAGACCGCTGAACAGCAGGCGCGTGCCCGGCGAGCAGACGACCGTGAAGTGAGAGCCCGGATGGCGGCGGACGAGCTCTCCGATCGCCCCGGTAGTCATGATGACGTCGCCGATCATGCTGTTCGCGATGATCAGCACCTCACTGGTCATAGGATTTTTCTTCGGTCAGGGCCGAGCCCGTGACCGTGTTGATCTCGCGCTTGATCGCAGCCCTGAGATCGTTCTCGAGGTACACTCGCCGGGCAAGCTGGATGAAGTCGGCGTCGAACCGGTGTTCGCGCTCGTGCGCCCGCTTCCCGTCTTCCACTTCCCAGAGCGCGGCGTTGATCTGGTGAAGCCGGCCCACCAGCGAGTCGAGCGCCGGGCTGGCCGGCACGCCTGCCGCCATTGCTTCCAGCGCCTGCAGTTCCTTCGTGACATTGGCGACACGCGCGGGATCGCGAAGCTTGGCGGCTTTCAGTCGCAAGATGGTAATTTTGTCGAAAAGTTCGCCGACAGCGATCGGAGCAGTAACAATCATGTAACAATTTATCGAGTGATTTCAATGAGATAATTGCTAGAGCTCAGCGCGAAAGTTGTCAATCCTGGCTTGGCGAGGCGGGTTCTGGCGTTTCCGGCGACCGCGCCGTTGCCTGCCGGGCGTTCAAAGTCGCGTCCGCGAGGCATCCGCAGACCGCGGTGACGCTCCGGCTTTCGGTCAGGCTGCCGATGCGGTATCCGCTGGGTTGATCTGACGCCTGCCCGGATTCCCGCATGACCCCTCGCGCCGCCATCATCCTCGCCGCCGGTCAGGGCACGCGGATGAAGTCCTCCCTGCCCAAGGTGCTCCACCCCGTCGGCGGCCGCGCCATGCTGGATCACGCCATCGACGCCGCCGAGGCGCTGGGCTGTGAACGGATCGTGGTTGTGGTCGGCGCTCATTCGCCCGAGGTGCGCGACCATGTCGTCAAACGGCTGGGCGAGGACGCCATCGCCGTCCAGGACCCGCCGCTGGGCACCGGCCACGCCGTCCGCGCCGCCGAGGCCGTGCTGGGCGACTTCGTCGGCCAGGTGGTGATCACCTATGGCGATGTGCCCTTGCTGACCGCCGCCGACATCGAGCCCGTCTTCGCCGCCCACGAGGGCGTCACCGTGATCGGCTTCGAGGCGCGCGACCCCGGCGCCTACGGACGTCTGGTCATGGAGGGCGATTCGCTCGCCGCCATCACCGAGGCCAGGGAGGCGTCGCCGGAGGTTCTGTCTCTGACCGCCTGCAACTCCGGCGTCATGGCGGCTCCCGTCGGCCTGCTGTTCGAACTGCTGGCCCAGGTCCGCGACGACAACGCCAGGGGCGAATACTATCTGACCGACGTGGTCGAACTGGCCCGCAGGCGCGGCGCCCCGACCCGGGCGGTCTTCGCCGGCGAGGACGCCGTCATGGGCGTCAACGCCCAGTCCGAACTGGCCGTGGCCGAGGCCCTGTTCCAGAAGGCCCGGCGCGACGCCTTCCTCGCCGCCGGAGTCACCATGCCGGCCCCTGAGACGGTGCATTTCTCGTTCGACACCGAGGTCGGCGGCGGCACGATGATCGAGCCCTATGTCGTGTTCGGCCCCGGCGCGAAGATCGCCCCGGGCGCCCGCATCCGCAGCTTCAGCCACATCGAGGGCGCGACGGTGGGCTCCGGCGCCGAGGTCGGACCCTACGCCCGCCTGCGTCCGGGCGCGGACCTGGGGGAGGACGCGAAGGTCGGAAACTTCGTCGAGGTGAAGAACGTCCGCATGGGCAAGGGCGCCAAGGCCAACCATCTGGCCTATCTCGGCGACGGCGAGGTGGGGGCGAAGGCCAACATCGGCGCCGGCACGATCTTCTGCAATTACGACGGCTTCTTCAAACATCGCACCATGGTGGGTGAGGGGGCCTTCGTCGGTTCCAACAGTTCGCTGGTGGCGCCGGTGACCATCGGCGCGGGGGCGATGGTGGGGTCGGGCTCGGTGATCACCGCCGACGTGGCGCCGGGAGACCTGGCGCTGGGGCGAGGCCCGCAGACTGCCAAGGCCGGCTGGGCTGCGCGGTTCATGGAGACGATGCGGACGAAGAAGGCGGCGAAAGCAAGATGAGCGCGGACGATCAGAAGCGCCGGGCCGGCGAAGCCGCCGCCCTCCGCGTCGAGGCCGGGATGGTCGTCGGCCTCGGCACCGGCTCGACCGCGGCCTGGTTCGTCAAGGCGCTGGCCGCGCGCAACCTGACCGGACTGCGCTGCGTGCCGACGTCGGAGGCGACGGCCGAACTGGCGCGCGAGCTGGCTCTGACGCTGTCGACGCTCGAGGACACCCCGCGCATCGACCTGACCGTCGATGGCGCCGACGAGATCGGCCCGGGGCTGGCCCTGATCAAGGGCGGCGGCGCGGCCCTGCTGCGCGAGAAGCTGGTGTGGGAGGCGTCCACGCGCTGCATCGTCATCGCCGACGCCGCCAAGGTCGTGACGACTCTCGGCGCCTTCGCCCTGCCGATCGAGGTGGTCGCCTTCGGCCACAAGACCACCGCCAACCGCATCGCCGACGTTCTCGCCGACCACGACATCGCCATGCCGGCGCGCGTCCGCACCGCCGAGCGCGGCCTGGTCCGCACCGACGGCGGCAACCTGATCTACGACGCCAAATGCGGCGCCATCCACGACCCGGTGCGGCTGGCCGACGACCTGAAGCTGATCACCGGCGTGGTCGAGCACGGCCTCTTCCTCGATCTGGCCGATGAGGCAATCATTGGTGGCGCGGCCGGGATCGACCTCCTACTTCCGTGATCCCTTCCATCCGCTCATCCCGGCGAGAGCCGGGACCCAGTGCTTTCGCGGGGCAAGGTGGTTGGGATTTGCAGCGGCGCGGATCGGGTTCAACCGACCGCCCACAGAACTGGGTCCCGGCTTTCGCCGGGATGAGCGGGATAAAGAATGGCTGAGACCTACGACTACGACCTCTTCATCATCGGCGCCGGCTCGGGGGGCGTGCGCGCCGCGCGGCTGACGGCGCTGGGCGGCAAGCGGGTCGCCATCGCCGAGGAGTTCCGGGTCGGCGGCACCTGCGTGATCCGCGGCTGCGTACCCAAGAAATTCATGGTCATGGCCTCGGACTTCTCGCACCAGTTCCATACGGCCGAGGGCTACGGCTGGACCGTGAACGCCTCGTTCGACTGGTCCGAATTCATCCAGACCAAGGATGTCGAGATCGCCCGGCTGTCGGGCATCTACGCCGCCAACCTGGGCAAGGCCGGCGTCGACCTGATCCACGGCCGCGCCGTGCTGAGGGACGCCCACACCGTCGAGATCGTCGGCAAGGACCAGACAATCACGGCGGACAAGATTCTCATCGCCACCGGCGGCCGGCCGTGGTTGCCCGCCGACCTGCCGGGCGTCGAACACGCCATCACCTCGGAAGAGGCTTTCCACCTGCCGGAGCTTCCGAAACGCATCCTGATCGCGGGCGGCGGCTATATCGCGGTGGAGTTCGCAGGCATCTTCGCCGGCCTGGGCGTCGAAACGACCCTGATCTACCGGGGCCCAAACATCCTGCGCGGCTTCGACGATGACGTGCGCGCCCATCTGGCCGGCGAGATCGAGAAGCGTGGGATCAAGGTCATCCTCGGCTGTCAGCACTCGGCCATCGAGAAGACCGCGACGGGGCTGGTCAACAAGCTGGAGAACGGCATGGAGATCGAGACCGACGTGGTCATGTTCGCCACCGGCCGCGTTCCCCATGTGAAGGACCTCGGGCTCGAGGCCGCCGGTGTCGCCCTGAACGACAAGGGCGCGATCCAGGTCGACACGCTGTCGAAGACGACCGCCGATAACATCTGGGCCATCGGCGACGTCACCGACCGGATGAACCTGACGCCCGTCGCCATCCGCGAGGCTGTGGCCTTCCACGAGACCGTCTACCGCAACAATCCGCAGCACTTCGACTATGAGGCCGTCGCCACCGCCGTCTTCAGCCAGCCGCCGGTCGGCACGGTGGGTTTGTCCGAGAGCGAGGCGCGGCATTCCTGCCCCGGCGCCGTCGACGTCTATGTCACCCGCTTCCGGCCGATGAAGTACGCCTTCACCGGCTCGGACGAGCGGATGCTGATGAAACTGGTCGTCGACGCCGAGAGCCAGAAGGTCGTCGGCGTCCACATCGTCGGGCCCGAGGCGCCCGAGATGATCCAGCTGGCCGCCATCGCCGTGAAGGCCGGCCTGACCAAGGCCCAGTGGGACGCCACCTGCGCCGTCCATCCGACCATGGCCGAGGAGCTGGTCACCTTGAAGGAAAAGCAGTCGACTGACACGTCTGCGGGGTAGGGACGTCCGGATTTGACGTAGCGTTATGCCAGACTGGCCCGATGGCTCGCACAACCGCCCTTCAACACTATCTCGATCAGCGCCGATCTGATCCGACTAGCGCCCTGTAGACGCTGTAGACGCTGTAGACTGTGTTTTTCAGGTTCGGACCGGGCGGGCGGCGACGGCGAACGGACGACTGCGACATGGCCTTCGTTGTCCCGGGCGGTGCGAACGCCTATCCTTGAGACATGAGTACGCGCTGGACCCCCGATAGCTGGAGACAAAAACCCGTCGTGCAGATGCCGACGGACTATCCGGACATGGCCGCCCTGGGCCGGGTCGAGGACGAACTGCGCGCCCTGCCGCCGCTGGTCTTCGCCGGCGAGGCCCGTCACCTGACCGCCAAACTGGCCCAGGTCGAGGCCGGAAACGCCTTCCTGCTTCAGGGCGGCGACTGCGCCGAGAGCTTCAAGGAATTCTCGACCGACAACATCCGCGACACCTTCCGCCTGATCCTGCAGATGGCGGTGGTCCTGACCTTCGCCGGCGGCAAGCCGGTGGTGAAGGTCGGCCGCATCGCGGGCCAGTTCGCCAAGCCGCGCTCGTCCTCGCTGGAGACCATCGGCGACGAGACCCTGCCCAGCTATCGCGGCGACATCATCAACGGCATGGCCTTCACGCCGGAAGAGCGGCTGCCGGACCCGCAACGGCTGCTGCGCGCCTACAACCAGTCGGCCTCGACCCTGAACCTGCTGCGCGCCTTCGCCGGCGGCGGCTACGCTGATCTGTACAATATCCACCGCTGGACCATGGGGTTCGCCAGCGACAGCGCCTACGGGGCCAAATACCGCGAACTGGCCGACAAGATCACCGAGGCCCTGGCCTTCATGGAGGCCGTCGGCGTCACGCCGGAAAGCCATCCGGACCTGAGCCGCGTCGAGGTCTTCACCAGCCACGAAGCCCTGTTGCTGAACCTCGAGAGCGCCTTGACCCGTCTGGACGGGGCGACGGGCGAGTGGTTCGACACCTCGGCCCACATGGTCTGGATCGGCGAGCGCACCCGCCAGCTGGACGGCGCACACATCGAATTCGCCCGGGGCATCAAGAACCCGGTCGGCCTGAAATGTGGACCGACGATGGAGCCGGACGACCTCCTGCCGCTGATCGACGCCCTCAACCCGGACAACACCCCGGGACGCCTGACCCTGATCGGCCGCTTCGGCGCGGACAAGGTCGGCGACCGGCTGCCGCGCCTGATGCAGGCGGTGAAGGCCGAGGGCCGGCGCGTCGTCTGGTCGATCGACCCGATGCACGGCAACACCCTGAAGGCCGGCAACGGCTACAAGACCCGGCCCTTCGAACGCATCCTGGCCGAGGTCCGGGGCTTCATTGACGTGGCCGAGGCCGAGGGCGTTCACCCGGGCGGCGTGCATCTCGAGATGACGGGCCAGAACGTCACCGAATGCCTGGGCGGAGCGCAGGCCCTGACCGAGGACGACCTGTCCAGCCGCTACCATACCCATTGCGACCCGCGCCTGAACGCCGACCAGGCGCTGGAGCTGGCCTTCCTCGTCGCCGAGCGGCTCAAATCCGGCCGTGTCAGCCGGTCGCAGGCGGCGTGAGCATGGAGGGTGTGGGCAAACCGGCGGGCGACGAAACCGGCGGCCGATGCGCCTATCAGGGCGCGCCCGGGGCCTTCAGCCACGAAGCCTGCCTCGATCTGCGACCGTGGGACGAGGCCGTCGCCTATGACTCCTTTGACGGGGCCATCGCGGCCCTGAAGGCCGGGGAAGTCGGCTGCGCCCTGATCCCGGTCGAGAACAGCACCGTGGGCCGGATCGAACCCGCCGCGTCTCTGGTCGAGGGTGCGGGACTGACCATCGTCTCCGAAGTCTGGCGGCCCATCCGCCTGGCCCTGATGGCGCCTCCGGGCGCCACCCTGCGCAGTGTGAAGACGGCCGAGAGCCACCCCATCGCCCTGCGCCAATGCCCGGAGTCGCTGGCGGCCCTGGGCCTGACGCCGGTCGAGGCCTTCGACACCGCCGGCGCCGCCCGCGCCGTGGCCGAAGCCGGCGATCTCACCCGCGCGGCCGTGGCCCCCGCACGCGCCGCCGAGGTCTATGGACTGTCGATCCTGCGCAACGATATCCAGGATTCCGAGGACAATCGGACGCGTTTTGTCCTCCTGAGCCCCAATCCGGCTTGACGCCGCACGATCCATGCGGCCTTTGACTGCCATGGTCCGTTCGCAAGCCACCGCTGCGACTGCATTCGCCCGCGTTTTCGCGGCCGCGGACCTGTATCTCTACGGCTTTCGATACGCCGGCTGAGGCGTCCGGGACCTCGTCCTGACGGCCTCGCCGGCGACCGCCCCGCAACGGGGCGGCGGCTCGCAAAATCCCACATCGCCGTGATCGAAATCGAAAGTCCATTTCCGTGCCCCATTCCAGTACCAAACCCGCCCTCCAGCAGGTCTGGCCGACCGCCGAGCCTGCGCTGACCGACATCTCGCCCGAACACATGGCCCTGGCGGCCCTGCGTCACGAGATCGACGATCTCGACGACGAGCTCCTGACCCTGTTCGAGCGCCGCCTCGCCATCGCCGCCCGCGTCGGCCAGGCCAAGGACGCTCCCGCCGGCCCTCATGTGAAGCTGCGTCCCGACCGCGAACAGGCCGTGCTGGCGCGGATGCTGACGAAAGCCGGTCCCGACAACCGCGAGGCGGTTGAATCCCTCTGGCGACAGATCGTCGGCTGGGGTCTGGCCCGTCAGGGCCGGATCAAGGTCCAGGTCTGGTCGCCGATCGAGCCGACGCGCGCTTTCGACGGTGCCCGCCTGCGCTTCGGCGCCGCCGCCGACATGCGCGCCGTCCGCGATCCCGAGGCCGCCCTGGCCTGGGCCGCGGAAGGCCACGGCGTCGCCGTTCTGGCGGTCAACGCCGATAGCGCCTGGTGGATCGGCCTGCGCCGCGACTGGTCGATGCTGAGCGTGTTCGACGGCTTCGGCGGCGCGACGCCGACGGCCCTGGCGGTCGGTCGGATCGATCCGGCGGCGTTGCCGACGGGCCGGCGCGTCCTGGTCGACGCCGGCGGCGACGCCGGCGACGGCGGCGGCATCCGTCGGCGCGGCCTCGCCACCCACCACGGCTGGTCCCTGTCCCTGACCGACGCCTTCCTGCCGGTCGGCGGCGACGAGGGCTGCGTCGGCGCGATCGGTTAAAACCGCCCGAAGGCGGGCTCAGCCCGCCTTCGCCGCCCGGATGGCCCGGTCGATGTCGGCGGGCTGGATGCTGGCGCTGGCGCGGCCGTTGATGAAGAAGGTCGGCGTGCCGAGCAGGCCCAAACCCGTGGCCGACGTCTGGACGTCAGCCAGATGGCGCGCCGTTTCCGGGCTCGACATCGCCGCCTGCGCAGCCGGCGCGGCGACCCCGTTCGCGGCGAGGATGCGATCAACCGCCGCCTTGTCCAGCGCGGGCTCGGCCATCAGGGACCGGAACACGGCCAGGTATTTGCCTTCGCGGTGCGCGGCCTGGGCGGCGCGGGCGGCGTAGTGCGAGACGTCGTCGGTTCCGCGATCCAGAATCGGCCAGTCCTTGAACACGAACCTCACATCGGGGTGCGCCTGCATCAGACGCAGTACATCCGGCGCCGTCGCCTTGCAGCCGGGGCAACGGAAGTCGAAGAACTCGATCACGGTGACCTTGGCGTCGGCCGGCCCAAAGGCGGGGTCCTGGGCGGTTACGGCCAGCAGGGTCGGACTGGCCGCGGCGCGCTGGTTGATCGCGTCGGTGCGCGCGCCCTCTTCCCTGGCCTGCAGCGCCGCGCTGACTTCCTGCAGGATTTCCGGGTGCTTCAGCAGATAGGCCCGCACCCGTCCGTCGAAGTCGCCGCCGGTGGCGTAGGGCGCCGCGGCCAGCCCGAGGGCGACGATAGACACGGCCATGGACGCCATCGCCGCGCGAGGGCGGTCGAAAAAGCCGCGATCTCGCACGGGCGTCGGGTCAGGCGCGTCGGTCATATGGGTCTCGATCGGGGAAGGGGTCAGCCGGCGGCCGGGATCACGCCGCCGCGGTCGCGACGGCTGTTGCGGCGATCGACGTCGTCGATGTCGTCCTGGGTCGCGCCGGAGGCGAAGACGATGTCCATGGCGCGGGTCCACTCGGCCGTGCCGGGGGCCAGCATGTCCCGGGCGCGCAGGGCGAACTGGGTCGCCTGCCGCTCGGCGCCCATGGCGAAATACATCTCGGCCGAAGCCAGACGCGCCTCGCCCTCCTTGTTCTGGCTGGCATAGGCCTGGCTCAGCAGCCGCCAGCCCATGGTGTTGTCGTGCTCCAGCGCCGTGGCGCGTTTCAGCTGGTTCACGGCCTCGTCCAGTTTGGCGGGGTCGCGGGTTTCCAGCAGGGCGTGGGCCAGATTGATGCGCAGCAGCGGGGCATCGGGCTTCAGCTCGACAGAGCGCTGGTGCGCGCCGATGGCTTCGGCGGGGCGGCCTTCCTCGAACAGGATCTGGCCCTTCAACTCCCAGAAATAGGGGTTCTCGGGCTGTTCGGTCAGAAAGACTTCAACCACGGCGAGCGCCTTGTCGGTCTGGCCGTCGCGGTACAGCGCGATGGCGCGGGCGTATCGAGCGGGCAGGGACGTGTCGCTTTCCGGATAGTCGCGCAGCGTCTGGTTCGGCGCGTCCATGAAGGCGTGGATCTTGGCCAGGATCAAAGCGTGCTCGGCGATCCGTTCGGGACTGTCCTGGTGGTTGTAGTTCGATTGCTCGGAAACGAAGCGGCGCAGGTTTTCGATGCGCGCCGACGACAGGGGGTGACTGCGGAAATAGGGATAGCGCCGCTGATCCGAGAACACCTCCTGCGAGCGGAAATTCTCAAAGAAGGTGACCAGACCGCGGCCGGACTCGCCCGCGTTCTGCAGCGCCCGGGCGCCGGTATTGTCAGCCTCCCCCTCCTGATGCGTCATGTAGCGCAGCGCGCTGAGGGTTCCGAAATACTGGCTGTTGCCCAGCAGAACCGCGCCGGCGTCGGGGGCGCCGGCTGCGATCGCCAGCGCGCCCAGCGCCATGGTCATCAGCATGGGCTGCATACCGGCGCCCTGGGCGCCGTCGCGCAGGGTGTGGCGGTTCTTGATATGCCCCGCCTCGTGGGCGAGGACGCCGAGAAGTTCGTTCGCCGAGCGGGTCTTGAGGATCAGCCCGGTGTTGACGCCCATGATCCGGCCGCGCGTGGCGAAGGCGTTGAGATCGTTCTCGTTGATCAGAAGAATTTCGACCTCGGACGGTTCCAGCCCCATGGCGGTGAGAACCGGGTCCGTCCATTCCTGGATGATGCCTTCAATTTCGGTGTCCCGAATGGCGCTCTGGGCCGCGGCCGGCGAGGCTGCAGTCAGCACCAGGCCGACGGCGGCGACAGCGCCGGACAGCCGGGCGGCGGCGTTTCGGGACAGCCAGTTCACTGCGAACTCCTCATACCCAAGTCTACGCCCCCGCCCGGCCGATGGTCACAACCTAATCACGGCGTTTCAGCGGCGCCACCATCCGCGCTTCGGCTTTTCGGGCGGGGCGACGATCTGGTTCGGGTCTTCCGCGATCAGGGCGGCGACGTCGATTTCCGGCTGCGGCGACGCGACGGGCTCGACGACAGGAGCGGCAGCCGGCTCCGGCTCAGGAAGCGTCCCGGCCGCTTCGGCGGGCGTGACGTCCAGCACGGCGGCGGCGGTTTCCGGCTCCGCTTCGTTGGGCTCGATCGGCGCCGTGACGGCTTCGGCTTCGGCCTCGGCAGTGGCGCTGGCCGACACCTTGCGGCGCACGCGGCGACGTTTGGGCTCTTCCGCGATGGCGACCGAAGCCGTCTCGGCGTCGTCGATGACGACGGCCATAGGCGTATCGACCGAGCCGTCCGGCGGCATGCCCTCGTTGGTGGCGCGCGTCTCGACCTTGGTCTCGTGGGTCAGACCCTGTTCGCTGCCGCGATCCCGACCGCGACCTCGTCCGCGGCGACGGCGCGAGCGGGGCCCGCGTTCGCCGCCGAGCTCGCCCTCGGGCCGCTCGCCGATGACCTCGTCCACATCGTCGGCGGAGGTGGCGTCAGCTTCCGCGCGCGGTTCGACACGCTCGGGATTGATCGGATCGAACCAGACGTAAGGGTCTTCCAGCGACGGCGTGCGGCCGCGCACCCAGTTGAAGCCGTCGCGCTCGCCGCCTTCTTCCCGCACCCGTCGTCCGCCGCGGCGTCCGCGGCGACGGCGACGACCGTTTTCGCTGTCGTCGTCATCCTCGCCGGGAGCGAGCGCAGGCGCCGAAGCGACGGCCTCGTCAGCCGCGCCTTCGGGGGTGTCACGGCGTCCGCCGCGACGGCGACGGCCGCGGCCGCGGCCTGCTTCGCCTTCGACGCGTTCGGCGCGCTCGCGCGGTTCGTCGTCGTCCGTGTCCTCGCGGTCCAGGGCGTCGTCGTCGGCGATGACTTCGTCGTCGTCCTCGTCCTCGTCATCAAAGGCGCTGTCGTCGAAGTCGTCGTCGAGGTCGATGAAGGCTTCGGGGCGCTCTTCGGGGACGAAGTCCTCGTTGGTTTCGGTGCGATCGAGCGAGTGGTCGCCCTGGCCGAGGGTGTCGTCGATCAGGATGACGACGTTCAGGCCGCGCTGGGCCAGCAGGCGCTGCAGATAGTCGCGCTTGTGGTTCAGGATGTAGAGGGCGACCGCGGTGCACAGGCGCAGGTTCACCGAGCCCGCGCCGTTCTTGCCCGCCTCGATGTCCACGGCGCGCAGCGTCATCAGCGCGGCGCTTTCGGCCGAGCGGACGCGTCCGGCGCCCTGGCAATGCGGGCAGGCCTCGGTCGCGCCCTCGATGACGCCGAGGCGGCGACGCTGACGGCTGATCTCCATGAGGCCGAAGCCCGAGATGCGGCCCATCTGGATGCGGGCCCGGTCCTTGGCCAGCGCATCCTTCAGCACCTTCTCTACGGTGCGGTTGTTCTTCGACTCATCCATGTCGATGAAGTCGATGACGATCAGGCCGGCGAGGTCGCGCAGGCGCAGCTGACGCGCCGCTTCGACGGCGGCTTCCATATTGGTCTTGGTGGCGGTGGCCTCGACGTTGCGTTCCTTGGTCGAGCGACCCGAGTTGACGTCAATGGCGACCAGGGCCTCGGTCTGGTTGATGACCAGATAGCCGCCCGAGGGCAGGGGGACGACCGGCTGGTGGATCTGGGTCAGCATCTCCTCGATGCCGTTGGTGGCGAACAGCGGACGAGCGCCCTGGTACAGATGCACCTTCTTCGACTGCGAAGGCATCAGCACGCGCATGAAGTCGCGGGCCTCCTTGAAGCCCTCGACGCCCTCGACCTGGATGCCGTCGAAATCCTTGTCGAACATGTCGCGCACGGCGCGGCGGACGAGGTTTTCTTCCTCATAGATGATGGAAGGGGCGTTCGATTTCAGCGTGGTTTCGCGGATCGTCTCCCACAGGCGCAGCAGATATTCGTAGTCGCGCTTGATCTCGGCCTTGGTGCGTTTTGCGCCGGCGGTGCGGATGATCAGGCCCATGCCCTGGGGCACGTGCAGGGCGGCCGCGGCGGCCTTCAGGCGCTTGCGGTCGGTGGCCTGGGTGATCTTGCGCGAAATGCCGCCGCCCTTGCCGGTGTTGGGCATCAACACGCAGTAGCGGCCGGCCAGCGACAGCCAGGTGGTCAGGGCCGCGCCCTTGCCGCCGCGTTCGTCCTTGACGACCTGGACCAGCATGACCTGACGGCGCTTGATGACGTCCTGGATCTTGTAGCGGCGCATCAGGCGACGTTTCAGCCGCTCTTCCTCGGCCATGCCGCCTTCGGATTCGTCGTCGCCTTCGCGGGCGTGCTCATCGTGCTCGTCGTCTTCCGAATGCGCTTCGGCCATGATGGCCTCGCGGTCGGCGACCGGGATCTGATAATAGTCCGGGTGGATTTCGCTGAAGGCGAGGAAGCCGTGGCGGTTGCCGCCGTATTCCACGAACGCAGCCTGCAGGCTGGGCTCTACGCGAACGACCTTGGCGAGATAGATGTTGCCGCGAAGCTGGCGCTTCGCGCGGGATTCAAAGTCGAATTCCTCGACCTGACGGCCCTCGACGATAGCGACCCGGGTCTCCTCGGGATGCGCGGCATCGATCAACATGGTCTTTGGCATGGAAATTTTCTCTCTGGCGCGCTCGGCCATCCCCACGAAGGGGGCAGGCGGCTCGCCGAATGGGATGGGGGGCGAACGCAGACGGCATCCCGTCGCCGCGGCGAAGGCCGCGGGCGAGGTCGGTTGTTTCAAACCGGAAGGGAGCGCAGGCGATAAGGCCCATGGGGGTTCAGTACGGTCCTGGGGCCGGACGCGCCGTCTGAGGGGCGTCCCGGTCCCGTCTTCAAACCGGCGAGCGCAAACCCGGCCGGCTTTCGGATCAGTGAAAGTCACGCCGCGAGGAGGGCGCGTCCGGCCTGATGATCAGGGGACGCGATCGTTCGCGGACGAGACAAGCATAGGCATGGCGGCCGTGAATTAAAAGGCGCGTCCGCTTTAACCCGTTGGCGACGACGATGAGGCATCATGAGCCCAACCAAGAAGGTGGGTCTGCCGTCAAATGCACGGACTGTCGCGTATCAACCTGACGCAATGGCGCGTTCGCGAGTGGGCGACGGCGGCGATAGCCGCCGCCGTCTTCTGCGTCGCCGTGTTCGCGGCCGGGCGCGGCCTGGCTTCGGGGGCCATGGGCGAGGTGCTGCGCGTGCGGTTCGGCGGTGACGACCAGCACACACGGGTGGTGGTCGATCTGGACCGGACCTCGCGCGGACAGGTGATCCTGTCCGGGGAGCAGGGTCAGGTTGTCGTGTCGCTGGCCGGCGTCGCGCCGCAGCGCGGACTGAACGGTACGGGCACGGGACTGGTGCGCGGCTGGCGGGTCGCCGGCGCGGGCGTGGCCTCGCGGGTCGAGCTGGACCTGGCCACCAGCGCCGAGATCGAGCGCCGCTTCCTGCTGCCGCCCGGCGATGGGATCGCCCACTACCGCTATGTGATCGACCTGAAGGCCACCGGCCGCCCTCCGACGCGCGTCGCGGCACGGCCCGCGCCGCGTGCTCCGGTGCGCACGGCGGAACGACCCCTGATCTTCATTGACGCCGGCCACGGCGGCCGCGACCCCGGCGCCCACGGCGCCCGCTCGGACGAGAGCGACGTCACCCTGGCGGCGGCCCAGGCCCTGAAACAGGAGCTGGAGCGCACGGGCCGTTACCGCGTGCGGCTGACGCGCGAGAGCGACGCCTATGTCGCCCTGTACCGCCGGGTTTCCATCGCCCGTCAGGCAGAGGCCGACCTGTTCATTTCGCTGCACGCCGACGCGGGGGCCGATCCGGCCACGCGCGGGGCCAGCGTCTATACGCTGTCGGAACAGGGCGCGGGCCGGGCGGTGCGCGAGTTCACGCGCGGCGACAACTGGCACCGCAGCCTGAACCTGCCGGGCCGCGACCCCTCGGTGGACCGCATCCTGCTGGACATGACCCAACGCGCCACCCAGAACCGCTCGGCCCAGCTGGCCCGGACGCTGCTGGGCGAGCTGGAGGGCGCAGACCATCCGATGCTGCGCCGCAGCCACCGCGACGCCGGCCTGGCCGTGCTGCTGGCGCCCGACGTACCGGCGGTTCTGCTGGAGATGGGCTTTATCACCAATCCCGAGGACGAGCGGCTGCTGACCGACAATCGCGCCCGCCGCCGCCTGATGCGCGCCGTGGCCGAGGGCATCGACCGCTATTTCCGCGAGCCCGCGGGCACGCTGCAGATGGCGTCGAACGGGGCGGCCGGTCAGCCCTAGATCAACCTTTCCCAGTTCGGCGGCGGCGTCAGACCCTGATCGATCAGGGAGCGCGCGCCGCGTTCGAACTCTGCCCGGCCGCAGGCGCGCAAGCCTTCGAGGCCGACCAGCCGCCAGGATTCCTCGACCACCATTTGGGTCCACGCGCAGTTTACGGCGTGGCGCCACTGTTCGGCCTGCACGAGGCGCTGGCGCTCGAGGTCGGCCTCGGTCGGTTTCGGTCGATAGGGGCGGGGCGGGCGGCGGCGTGGCATGGGTCCTCCAATCGGGCATGCGGAAATGACCCCGCGCCGGACGGCGCGGGGGGCGGGAGGCGTGCGGAGCGCCGGACCGGAGCCCGGTGCAAAAAAGGGCAGAACCGTTTCGGCCACAGGCCGGACGCTCCGCGCGGAGATTGGTCGGAAGCTTGCGTCGGGTGGCGGTCTTATCGCCTTACCGCAGCGCCTCCGGCGGGCGGGCCGTGCTTGCGACACGGTCCCCGGACCGGACGAGTATCCCCCTCGTCCCTGACGTCCGTTTGGTTATCAGACCCCGGGCGTCGCTCGTCCTGCTCCCGGATCAAGTCCGGGATGACGAAGACGAACCGGAACCGGGCCCCCGCTTCTCCACATCCCGCCGCCAAAGATCGCAAGGCCTTTGCGCCTCCCCCGCGACGGGACGGAGAGGAGTGTCGCACGGGCCCTTCCTGCGGCTACGAAATGACGCTGCTTTTCAAAATAAACGTATAAATATCAACATATTAACATGGAGAATCTGGCTTGTTCAGCTGGAATTCGCAGCATTGTGAGCGGCATGCGGCCTGGCGGCCATCCGTCACCCCTGGGGGCAAGCCGCAGGAAGGCGGGATGGGGAGTTGTCGGGACCGGACCTAGTAGAGGTGAGCCGCGACCTTCACCCAATGCATCGCCTGGCCCGCATCAATCAGCTCGAACAGCGGGATCGCCAGCAGAAACACGAGGCCGTCCCGGATGGTGAGGAGGAAAAGGGAGGGGCGGATGGTCAGTTCATCCGCGTCGCGCCACTGAGAGAAGCGAGGCCAGAATCGGGGCGTGCGGGCGACATAGTCGGCATAGCCCGGGCCGAATTCCCGGAGCAGGAAGGCTTCCTCCCGCCGCACCGTAAGGTGGAACACCAGGATCGCCGCCACCACGAAAGCAGCGGCGATGACCGCGCTCCCGCTCTGGGCGCCCATTCCGAACGCCCCGATGAAACTGAAGACGTAGAGCGGATTGCGACTGATCGAATAGGGGCCCCGGTCGACGATTTCCGCCTTTTTCCGTCCCCCGATATACAGGGTGCACCAGGCGCGGCCGACGATCGAGAGAATGATCGCCGCCAGGCCGACAGTCTCCACGAACTCGTGCCAACCGCCATCGATCCCGCCGATGGATTGGCTGACGACAGACAGAGCCAGCAGCCCGATGAGGGCGATGGCGATCGCGACCTTCCGCAGCTTCTGGATTGTGGCGAGCTGCAGGGGAGGCGCCGGCGTCGGGGTCATTTCACGTCTCCGTGGGCGGATGGGACGGTGGAGCTGTGACGGTTTCGGGCCGGGCGGCGGATGGTGCGGAGCGGACGCATCTAGACCACCGTTCCAAACAGCCGGCCAATGCCCGCGGTCGCGGCCATGGCGATGACGCCCCAGAAGGCGACCCGCAGGACGGAACGGCCTACGTTGGCGCCTCCGGCCAGGGCGCCCAGCGCGCCCAGCCCCACCAGTCCCGCCAGGGCCGTTACGCCGACCCAGATGATCAGGCCTGACAGCGGCGCGAGTATCACCAGAATCAGGGGCAGAAGGGCGCCGAGCGCGAACGTCAGGGCCGAGGTCAGCGCCGCCTGCACCGGCCGCGCCGTCGTGATCTCGGAAATGCCGAGCTCGTCCCGCGCATGGGCCCCGAGCGCGTCCTTCTCCATCAACTGGATCGCCACCTGCCGCGACAGAACCGGGTCGACGCCGCGCGCCGCATAGATGCCGGCCAGTTCGGTCACCTCGGACTCGCGGTCCCCCGCCAGCTCGGCGGTCTCGCGGGCGAGATCGGCCTTTTCGGTATCCGATTGGGAGCTGACGGAGACATATTCCCCCGCCGCCATCGACATCGCCCCGGCGACGAGGCCGGCGACGCCGGCGATCAGGATTCCGCCGCGCGTCGCCTCGGCCGCCGCGACACCGATGACCAGGCTGGCGGTCGACACCAGCCCGTCGTTGGCGCCCAGGACGGCGGCTCGCAGCCAGCCGATGCGTGAGACCAGATGACGTTCGGGATGCAGGGCGAGACGACTCACAGAATAACTCCAGACCAGTAGCGCAGACTACGCCGGCGAGACGCGATCGTCCCCATCAGGGAAGACCCGGCGCCATGCGACGCAGGGTCGGGTCCCTGAGCACATAGTGGTGGAAGAGGGCCGCGGCGGCGTGGAAGCCGATCAGCCAGTAGCCCGCGGCGCCGACCGTGGTGTGCAGATCCTCGATCCGTTCGGCGAGCGCGGCATCAGGGGCCACCAGCGGAGGAAGAACGAGGCCGAAGAAGGGAACGGCGTCGCCTTCAGCGCTCAGCAGCAACCAGCCCAGGACGGGCATTGCGATCATGAGCATATAGAGGGCGACGTGCACGATCATGGCCAGGGCGCCTGACCAGGTCCGGGGAGCGGGTCCTCGTGGTGAAAGCGCCCGGGCGGCCAGGCGAACCCAGACCAGGACGAAAACCGAGAGACCGAGCATGAAATGCCACGTCTTCAACCCCTCGCGGACGTCACTGCCGCGCGGATAGAACTCCCGGAGCTCGATACAGGCGTAGACGGCCGCCAGAAGCGCCAGCATCAGCCAGTGCATGATGATGGACAACCGGGAGAATGGCGGAGCAGGGAGGTGGGGCGATAGGGCCATAGGGGTGCTCTGACGGGTGAAGAGAATCAAACCTCGCATGGGGAGAAACCCCACGCCTTGATCTTGCGCAAGGCCGGCGCCGCGTCCCGGAGCCGTTACGCGACCTGACCAGGCCGCGCCTCGGGAAGGTCCGTCAGCGCTTCCTGTTCGACACGACGGCCGGGGACACCTTATCCCTTCGGCATCGCGCAGCCAGCCGGAGCGGTCCCGTGACCCCCACCATCACCGCATTTGAAAGTTCGCCTGATCGCGGTCGGGGACTGGCGCGGGACATGCGCGTTCGCTGGGCGCTGGAGGAGGTGGGCCGGCCCTATGAGGTTCGTCTGGTTTCGTTCGGCCAGATGAAGGAGGCCGCGCATCGGGCGGTTCATCCCTTCGGGCAGATTCCGACGTATGAGGAGGGCGACCTGGCCCTGTTCGAGACGGGGGCGATCGTCTTCCACATAGCGGAACGCCATGCGGGCCTGCTGCCGGATGATGCAAACGCCCGGGCCCGGG
Source organism: Brevundimonas sp. (assembly GCF_029946145.1). Taxonomy (GTDB): domain Bacteria; phylum Pseudomonadota; class Alphaproteobacteria; order Caulobacterales; family Caulobacteraceae; genus Brevundimonas. The sequence goes on along the minus strand of NZ_JAQSDY010000021.1, from coordinate 119,515 downwards.
CGATCGCATGGATGTTCGCCGCGGTGAACACAGTGGAGCCGCCCATCCTCGAGCGTGGAGGGGCCGTGCTGATGGAACGCGACAAACCCTGGCACGAGGCGCGCCTGCCCATGCTCGACGCGCGGGTGGATGCGCGGTTGGGTGATCTGTCTCGCCGGCTGGGCGACGCGGACTGGCTGGACGGCGCGTTCAGCGCCGCCGACGTGATGATGGTGACGGTGCTGCGCCGGCTGGATGGATCGGGCCTGCTGGAGCGGTATCCGAACCTGTTGGCCTATATCGCCCGGGGCGAGGCGCGGCCCGCGTACCGGCGAGCGTTCGCCGATCAGCTGGCGGTGTTCACCGACAGGCAGTCGGCCGACTGACGACGGGCCGCCGCAGGCTGGAAACAGTCAGCAAGCGGCGCTCGCACTCGCGCGCCCAACCGCCTATCTGCGTCCCATGCGCCTGAGAGTCGTCGATCTGGAAACCACCGGGGGAGACCGGACCGCGGAGATCATCGAGGTCGGGATCGTCGATGTGGTGCGCGACGGGGACGGGTGGACGGCGCTGCCGCCCGTGGCGAAACTGTTCAGGCCGCGGGGCGAGATATCGTTCCACGCCATGGCCGTGCACCATCTGACGCCGGGCCATTTCCGCGACGACGATCCGCATTGCGACGAACATCGGCTGCGCGAGATGTTCGGCGCCCAGCCCGCCGATGTGATGGTGGCGCACAGCGCGGGGTTCGAGCGGGGCTTCATCGCCGACACGGCGCACGGGGGCCTGCCGTGGATCTGCACGGTGCGCTCGGCCAAGGCGGTGTGGCCGCAGGCGCCGGGGCATTCCAACCAGGTGCTGCGCTACTGGCGCGGGCTGAACCTCGATCCGGCGCTGGCCAGTCCGGCGCACCGGGCCGGGCCCGACGCCTGGGTGACGGCGCATCTGCTGATCGACCTGCTGAAAGAGGCGACGGTCGAGCAGATGATCGGCTGGACGTCCGAGCCGCGGAGGCTGAACCGGATTCCGTTCGGCAAGCATCGCGGCAAGCCGTGGTCCGATCCGCCCGACGACTATCTGCGCTGGATGGCCGGGCAGGGGGATATGGACGCCGATGTCGTGGCCGCCGCGCGACAGGAGCTCGTCCGTCGCACGGATGCTATGGCGGACGCGGACGACGCAAGCTAAACCCGTGGTCGGGCCCGCCATTCGGAGACTGCGGTGAAGATTGCCGAACGCTGGTTCGTAATGGCGGGTGTCGCCCTGCTGGGCGGAATCGCCCTGGCGGGGCTGATCGTCGCCGTCTATGCGGCCTGGCTGTTCCATGACCTGCCGGACGCGTCCGAGCTGGCCGACTACCGGCCAGCGACGGCGACGCGGGTCTATGCGGGCGACGGCACCCTGATCGGCGAATTCTCGGACGAGCGGCGCATCTATGTGCCGTATGAGCAGATCCCGTTGCCGGTGGTGCAGGCGTTCCTCGCGGCCGAGGACCGGAATTTCTTCAACCACGGCGGCATCGACGTGGGCGGCCTGGGCCGGGCCATGTTCAAGAACGTGTTCAACGCGGCCACGGGGCGGCGGCTGGAGGGCGGCTCGACCATCACCCAGCAGGTCGCCAAGAACGTCCTGCTGACCAACGAGAGCAGCATCAACCGCAAGGTCAAGGAAGCCATCCTGGCCAACCGGCTGGAGGCGACGCTGACGAAACAGCAGATCCTCGAACTGTATCTGAACGAGATCTTCCTGGGCTATCGTTCGTTCGGCGTGGCGGCGGCGGCCTACAATTATTTCGGCAAGTCGCTGAGCCAGCTGACGCCGGACGAGGCGGCCTTCCTGGCGGCCCTGCCCAAGGGGCCTAACAACTATCACCCCAAACGCCACCCCGGCGCGGCCAAGGGCCGCCGCGACTGGGTGCTGGGCGAGATGAACCAGAGCGGCTGGATCAGCGACGAGGAACTGGTGGCGGCCCGCGGGCGGCCGCTGACGACCCAGGACGCGCCGCGCCGGGCCCAGTACGCCGACGCCGACTTCTTCGTCGAGGAGGCGCGGCGTCAGGCCATCGCCCGCTTCGGCAAGGAAGAGGTCAATCGCGGCGGCTACTATATGCGCACGACGCTGGACCCGACGCTGCAGTCGGCGGCGCGCGACGCCCTGATGAAGGGGCTGGAGAACTATGACCGCCGGCACGGCTGGCGCGGGCCGTGGGGCACGACCGACTTCGCCGGGGGCTGGCGTGAGACCGCCGTGCGCGGCCAGCGTCCGCCCGAGCGCCGGGCGTGGGAAGCCGCGGCCGTCGAGAACGCCGCCGGCAACAGCGTGCGCATCCGCACCGCCCGCGACGATCACACCGGCTATCTGATCACCGGGGACGCGGCCTGGGCCAACGCCAACCGCCCGCTGAAACGCGGCGATCTGATCTTCGTCGAGGCGCAGGGCGGCCAGTACGCCCTGAAACAGGTGCCGCGCGTCAACGGCGCCCTGGTCGCCATCGAGCCCCAGTCGGGCCGGGTGCTGGCCATGGTCGGGGGCTATTCCTACGCCCTGTCCAGCTTCAACCGCGCGACCCAGGCGAAGCGTCAGCCGGGCTCGGCGTTCAAGCCGTTCGTCTATGCGACGGCCCTGGAGGGGGATTACACCCCCGTCTCGATCATCCTGGACGCGCCCATCAGCTTCGCCGGCGGACGCAACGGGGAACGCTGGACGCCGGAAAACTACAGCCGCGAATACTATGGTCCGCAAACGCTGCGCCGCGGGCTGGAGCTGTCGCGCAATGTCATGACCGTGCGGCTGGCCCAGGCCATCGGCATGCGCAATGTCGTCGACCTGTCGAGGAAGATGGGCGTCGCCGACGACCTGCAGCCCAACCTGTCGGTGTCGCTGGGCGCCGGTGAGACGACGCCGTACCGGCTGACGGCGGCCTACGCCGCCTTCGTCAACGGCGGCCGGCGGGTCGATCCCTATCTGATCGAAATGGTCCAGGACCGGGACGGCGAGACCATTTTCAGCGCCGATCCGCGCCGCTGCCGCGACTGCGGCCGGCCATTCACCGGTCAGGAGTCGCCGCGTCTGGAACAGCGCGGAACCCAGGTCATCGACCCGATCACCGCCTATCAGATGAGTTCGATGCTGGAGGGCGTGGTCCGGCGGGGCACGGCGGCCAGCGCCAGCAGCCTGGGGCCCTGGGTCGGCGGCAAGACGGGCACGACCAATGAGTATCGCTCGGCCTGGTTCGTCGGCTTCTCGTCCGACATCGTGGTGGGGGTGTTCATCGGCTTCGACGATAACCGGCCGCTGGGCTCGGGCGAGACGGGCGCCACGGGCCCGGTGCCGGTGTTCACCGACTTCATGCGCGTGGCCCTGCGCGAGCGTCCGGCCCGACCGTTCGTGCGGCCTCGCAACGCCGTCTTCCGCACCGTGAACGGCATCGAGGAAGCCTTCCGCCCCGGCACCGAACGGCGCCGCGAGGAGGAGCGGCGGGCGCCGGCGGAACAGATTCCCACGGGTCCGCAGAACTACAATGAGGTGATCCGCCGCGAGATCGAGGGGCCCGACGCCCCGCCCGCGGCTTCCGCACCGCCGCCGCCCACGACACCGCCGCCGCCGAAGAAGGAACCGGCGGAGGACTTGAGCGGACTGTACTGACCCTCTAGGTAGAGCCATCGACGGCGCGCCTGCTTTTCGGGCGCGCCGTTCCCTTTTGGAATCGCAGGAGTTCGCGATGAGACCGGATGTCGAGGCCATGAAGGCCGACATCGAGCAGAGCATCGCTCTGCTCAGGAGGCGTCTTTGACTGGGATGTCGCGCTTCGAAAACTCGATGAGCTGAACGCGCGGGTCGAGGACCCGACGCTGTGGAACGACCCCGAGGCGGCCCAGGCCGTGTCGCGCGACCGCTCGCGCCTCGAGGCCCAGATCAACACCGTCCGCCAGATGGAAACCGGGCTGGAGGAGGGGGTCATGCTCTCCGAAATGGCTGACGAGGAAGGCGACGAGGCGACGCTGGAGGAGGCGCGCGCGCAGCTGAAGGCGATCAAGGACCGGGCCGGGCGCGCCGAACTGGAGGCCCTGCTGTCGGGCGAGGCCGACGGCAACGACGCCTATCTGGAAGTGAACTCCGGCGCCGGCGGGACCGAGTCCTGCGACTGGGCCGGGATGCTGCTGCGCATGTATTCGCGCTGGGCCAGGGCGCACGGCTACGAGGTCGAGCTTGAGGCCGAGGAATCGGGCGAACAGGCCGGCATCAAGTCGGCCACCATCCTGATCACCGGGCCCAACGCCTACGGCTGGCTGAAGTCGGAATCGGGCGTGCACCGGCTGGTGCGCATCAGCCCCTTTGACGCGGCGGCCAAGCGGCATACCTCGTTCGCCTCGATCGGAGTCTCGCCGGTGGTGGATGACGCCATCGAGATCGACATCAATCCGTCCGACGTGCGCACCGACACCTATCGCGCCTCGGGCTCGGGCGGGCAGCACATCAACAAGACCGACTCGGCTGTGCGTCTGACGCACATCCCGACCAACACCGTGGTGGCCTGTCAGGCCGGCCGGTCGCAGCACCAGAACCGCGAACAGGCGTGGAAGATGCTGCGGGCCCGTCTGTACGAGCTGGAGCTGCAGCGGCGCGAGGCGGCGGCGCAGGCCGTGGCCGACGCCAAGACCGACATCGGCTGGGGTCACCAGATCCGATCCTACGTCCTGCAGCCCTACCAGATGGTCAAGGATCTGCGGACCAACGTCGAGACATCGGACACGCAAGGGGTTCTGGACGGCGACCTGGACGCCTTCATGGGCGCAGCGCTGGCGGCGCGAGTCGGCGAGACGCGCGGCTCGACGGTGGATTAGGATGGTCTCCCTCCCCCGAAGTGGGGAGGGTGGTCGCGAAGCGACCGGGTGGGGAATGCCTGATGCACCCCACCCTGTCGCCGCTTCGCGTCGACATCCCTCCCCATGAAGGGGAGGGAGAGGCGTTTGTTACGCCCCCGGCTTCATGTCGATGATCTGCGGCGCCGCCTCAGGCGCGGCCGGGCGGGGCGGCGCGGTCGGCGCGGGCGCTTCGCGGCGGCCCTGCAGGACGCGGCCCTGGAAATAGGCGCCGATGTCGATCGACATCTGTTCGGCGGTGATGTCGCCGTCGACATAGGCCGTGGCGATCAGCTTGACCTGCTTGCCCGAGATGGCGCCGACGACGCGGCCCCGGATCTCGACATAGTCGCCCGAGACATTGCCCTCGACCGCGCCGGTCTCGCCGACGATCAGGCGGCCGACGCGGACGTCGCCCTTGATGGCGCCGTCGATCTGGAGATCGCCGCCGCCCGAAATGTTGCCGTCGAACTGGAGGTCCGACGACAGGGTCGACAGCCCGCGCTGGCTGGCCGGAGCCGGCGAGGCGGAACGCGGCGCAGCGGCCGGGCCGCCGGGCGTCGGCAGGTCGGGCAGGGGCGGAATGGCCGAGCCGCTGTTGGCGCGCGGCTGGGGCGGTGGGACGGGGGACTTAGTCTTGTTGAACAAGTTGATCTCCGGCTCTCATGAAGCGGGCGGGGTTTTGCGGGCGGCCGTCCATCCACACTTCGTAGTGCAGGTGGACGCCGGTGGAGCGTCCTGTGGTTCCCATGGCGCCGACGCGCTGGCCCAGCGCGATACGCTGTCCGGGCGTGACCGCCGTGGCGTTCAGATGAGCGTAGCGCGTCTTGAAACCGCGTCCATGATCTATCTCAACGGTGTTGCCATACCCTGAACGCACGCCGACAAAAGACACGATTCCGGGAGCCGGGGCGTGGATCGGGGTATTCAGCGGGGCCGCGAAATCCTGCCCCTGATGCAGGGCGGGGCGGCCGTTGAAGGGGTCGAACCGGACGCCGAAGCCGGAGGTGGTGCGCGCCTGGGTCGGGCGGCGGAAGGGCATGCCCTCGGCCGCATTGGCCAGGGTCCGCATCTCCGAAAGATTGTCGGCGGCGTGACGGATGCGAACCGCGAAGGCTTCGTCCACGTCCAGCACGGCGGCGAGGGCGCGGGGATCGCGGGCTTCCACCAGCGGGCCGCCCAGGGCCGTGTCGTGCGGGGCGTAGGCGGCGGGGTTCAGTCCGGCCAGCCGGAAGGCGAGGCGCAGGCGTTCGGCCCGCGTGTGGGCCTCGCTTTCGGCGCGCGCGATCAGCCGCTCCTGGTCCATGCGGACGGCGATCATGCGCTGGACGGGAGAGGTGCGGGCCGGATCGGGCGCGATCGCCGGCCGCAGGGCCGCCTGGGCGCCCTCGACGCCGCGGAACATGCCCATGACCTGGGTCAGGGCGGCGTGACGGCGCTCGACCATCTGCGCCATCTCGTCGAGCGATCCGGTGGTGGCGGTCATGCGCACGACCGCGCTGTCAAGACGGGCCTGCAGGTCGGCGTTCATCCGTTCGGACGCGGCGCGGGCGCGGGCCACGGTGCGGTCGGACTGGCTCTGCGCCACCATGTCGAAGATCAGGCTGCCCGAGGCGGCCATGGTCCAGCCGCCGATCAGGAGGGCCGCCGCGGCGGCCAGGACCTGTTTGCCCGGCGTCAGCGCCCAGGCGCGAACGGCGTCGCCGTCACGCAGATACAGGTATCGGGTCGGAAACCACTTTCCGATCAGAGACCGCCTGTTGGTCGGCTCGTGTTCGGTCATCACGCAACGCCCCCACGTACGAGCGGGGTATATGCGCCAGGTAGCGCCCCGGGGACAAGTCTCTTCACGCCTTGTTAACCACGATCAAGCGTGTTCGGGCGAACGAAGACCGTATTCGAGCTCAAAACTCGCCTGTCAGGCGAGTGCGCGAATCTTTGAAACGACAATTACATCTCTGGTTGTAGAGAACAGTCCGTGGTCAGAGCGATTTCACGGTCGCAAGAACTTCAGCTGCGTGGCCCTTGACTGAAACCTTGCGCCAGACCCGGCGGACGACGCCGTCGCCGTCGATCAGGAAGGTGGCGCGTTCGATGCCCATGTATTCGCGGCCGTAGAGCTTCTTCTGCACCCAGACGCCCCAGGCGTTGGTCACGTCCTCGGGCTCGTCGGAGGCGAGGATGACCTTGAGGTCGTGTTTGGCCTTGAAGCGGTCAAGCTTCTTCACGGGGTCGCGCGAGACGCCGATGACCACGGCGCCGGCGCCGGCGAAGTCGTCGATCAGGGCCGAGAAGTCCTGGCTCTCGGTGGTGCAGGCCGGAGTGTCGGCCTTGGGGTAGAAGAACAGGACGACGGTCTGGCCCTTGAGGGCGGCGAGGGATGCGCGGCCGCCGCCGTCCGCGGCCATGTCGAATGCGGGGGCCGGCAGGCCTTCGGTGATTTCCAACTCATTCCTCCCGTCATCCTCGGGCTTGACCCGAGGATCGGATGTGGGACCGCTGGTGCGACGCCGTTTTCGCACGAGCGATGGATGGTCCGGCCCTCGGGTCAAGCCTGAGGGTGACGGCGGATGGGGTCAGACCGGGCGCACCAGCACGATCTTCTTCTTACCGGCGGCCAGCTTGAGGACCCCGTCCGCGTTGACGTCGCCGGCCTCGATCAGGCGGGCGCCGTCGGCGATGGCTTCGTCGTTGAGACGCAGACCGCCGCCCTGGGCGAGGCGGCGGGCCTCGCCGTTGGAGGCGGTCAGACCGGCTTTCGTCGTGACGGCGGCGATCATGGCGCCGATGACCTCGTCGCGCGGCAATTCCACTGTGGGCAGGTCGACGGACAGCCTGCCCTGTTCGAAGGCGGCCTCGGCCGCGCCGCGGGCGTGGGCGGCGGCATCCGCGCCGTGCAGCATCGTCGTGGCGGCGTCGGCCAGGGTCTTCTTGGCGTCGTTGATGCCGGCGCCCTCAAGGGTCTCGAGCCGGGCGATCTCGCCCAGCGGCAGGTCGGTGAACAGGCGCAGGAATTTGCCCACGTCGGCGTCGTCGACGTTGCGCCAGAACTGCCAGTAGTCATACGGGCTCAGCTGTTCCGCATTCAGCCAGACCGCGCCCTGGGCCGTCTTGCCCATCTTGCCGCCCGAGGCGGTGGTCAGCAGGGGCGTGGTCAGGCCGAAGGCGGCCTTGTGGTCGACGCGGCGCACCAGATCGACGCCCGAGACGATGTTGCCCCACTGGTCCGAGCCGCCCATCTGCAGGGTGCAGTTCCGGGCGCGGTTGAGCTCGAGGAAGTCCACCGACTGCATCAGCATGTAGTTGAACTCGAGGAAGGTCATCGGCTGTTCGCGTTCCAGCCGCAGCTTGACCGAGTCGAAGGCCAGCATCCGGTTGATGGTGAAATGCGTGCCGTAGTCGCGCAGGAACTGGATGTAGCCGTAGCCCGACAGCCACTGGTCGTTGTCGAGCATGATCGCGTCGGTCGGGCCGTCGCCGAAGGTGAGGAATTTCTCGAACACTGTGCGGATCGAGGCGATGTTCGACTGGATGGTCTCGTCGGTCAGCTGGGGGCGCGAGGCGTCCTTGCCGGTGGGGTCCCCGACCTTGGTGGTGCCGCCGCCCATCAGGACGATGGGCTTGTGGCCCGCCTGCTGGAGCCGTCGCAGCATCATGATCTGGATCAGGCTGCCGACGTGCAGCGAGGGCGCCGTGGCGTCGAAGCCGATGTAGCCGGTGACCACGCCACTCGCCGCGGCGGCGTCGAGCTCGGCCGGGTGGGTGATCTGATGGATGTAGCCGCGCGCCTGAAGGGTTTTCAGGAAGTCGGACTGGAAGGCGGGCTCGGCGGTCATGGGCGGGGGATCGGGCTTGGCTTGGGAGGGAAGGGGCGTGTAGCACGGGCGTATGGAAGCGCGAACCGCCGGAGCATCCGGACAGCGACGGTCTTTGCTGCGCCACGCGGACTCCGCGGGCGAGGCGGCGTCGCGGGTCGAGGTCACGGCCTGGCGCCCGCAGCACGGGCGGCTGGCCCTGCTGTATGTGATCCATGCGCCGGCGGACGAACTGAAGCTGCCGCCTATGGCGGAGTCCGCCCGGGTCGATCACCTGTGGCGGCATACCTGCCTGGAGGCCTTCATCCGGACGCCGACGGGCGAGGCCTATTGCGAGATCAACCTGTCGCCATCGACGCGGTGGGCGGCCTATCGATTCGACGCCTATCGCGAGGGAATGGAGAACCTCGACATGCCATCGCCGCGGATCGAGAGTCGTTCGTATCCCGAGCGCCATGAACTCGAGGCGCTGATCGACCTCGGCGGCGCGCCGGAACTGGCCCGGTCCGACTGGCGACTCGGGCTTTCGGCTGTCATCGAGGACGCGGACGGCGGCAAGGCCTGGTGGGCGCTGGCCCATGCGACCGGGCAACCGGACTTCCACCATTCCGACGCTTTCGCCCTCGACCTGCCCGCCGTGGAGCCCGCATGAAATTCGGCATCGACCGCCTGCTGTCCGAGCCCGATCTGCGGGCGGCGCTGAAGGGGCGCAGGGTCGCCCTGCTGGGGCATCCGGCGTCGGTGACGGCGGACCTGACGCATTCGCTGGACGCGCTGATGGCGTGCGACGACCTGAACGTCACGGCGGCGTTCGGGCCCCAGCACGGCATGCGCGGCGACCTGCAGGACAATATGATGGAGTCGCCGGACTTCACCGATCCGCGGCACGGCATTCCGGTGTTCAGCCTGTATGGCGAGGCGCGCCGGCCGACGGCGGCGTCGATGCAGACGTTCGACGTCCTGCTGGTCGACATGCAGGACCTGGGCTGCCGCATCTACACCTTCGTGACGACCCTGCTCTATGTGCTCGAGGAGTCCGCGAAGCACGGCAAGGCGGTGTGGGTGCTGGACCGCCCCAACCCGGCCGGACGACCGGTCGAGGGGACGACCCTGCTGCCCGGCTGGGAGAGTTTCGTCGGGGCCGGGCCGATGCCGATGCGGCACGGCATGACCCTGGGCGAGATGGGCCGCTGGTTCATCGATCACTTCAGGCTGGACGTGGACTACCGCGTCATCGAGATGCAGGGCTGGGCGCCCGGGCAGGGGCCGGGCTTCGGCTGGCCGAGCGGGGAGCGCAGCTGGATCAATCCGAGCCCCAATGCGGCGAACCTGTCGATGGCGCGGGCCTATGCCGGGACGGTGATGCTGGAGGGCACGACCCTGTCCGAGGGACGCGGCACGACGCGGCCCCTGGAGCTGTTCGGGGCGCCGGACATCGACGCGCGGGCCGTGATCGCGGAGATGCAGGCGTTCGCGCCGGAATGGCTGGACGGCTGCCGGCTGCGCGACTGCTGGTTCGAGCCGACATTCCACAAGCACGTCGGAGCCTTGTGCAACGGGCTGCAGATCCACGTCGACGACCCGGCCTATGACCACGCGGCGTTCCGGCCGTGGCGGCTGCAGGCGCTGGGGTTCAAGGCGATCCGGCGGCTGTATCCGGACTACGCCCTGTGGCGGGACTTCCCGTACGAATACGTCTTCGACAAGCTGGCCATCGACGTGATCAACGGCGGGCCGGGCCTGCGGCAATGGGTCGACGATCTGGCGGCGACGCCGGCCGATCTCGAGGCCCTGGCCGGGCCGGACGAGGCGGCGTGGGTGGAACTGCGGAAGCCGTTCCTGCTCTACTGATCGTCAGAAGCGCCGCGCCAGACCGATCCCGATCTCGACGTCCGGGCTGTCCTCATTGAGGCCGAAATTGAGTCCGAAATCCAGCTGGGTGTCGGCCATGCGAGGGGGCGACCACACTGCGGTCAGGTCGAAGGTCGCCTGGGTCGAGGGGGCCAGGGGGTCTTCGTCGCGGCTGGCCCACAGCTCGACCCCCAGGGCCCAGTCGCCAACCATGCGGCCGACGCCCGCGGCCATCGCATAGGCCGCGTGACGACCGTCGCCGTCGCTATCGGCGACCACATCGACGCCTGGCGACAGACCGAGACTCCAGTCATCGTTCAGCGGCACTGAGACCGGCAGGATGACGCCGCCCTCAACCCCGTCCGCGCGAAAGGCGCGCGAACCCGTGGGGGCGGTCACATAGGCGGCCAAGGCCACCGAGAGGCCCGAACCGTCCGGGTTGGCCAGCGAATGGGCTATGCCGAGGGTGATGTCGCCGACCCCTTCGACGACGTCGGAGACGCCGCTGGTCCGGTCGGTCGCGGACTGGCGATTGTAGGCGGTGACGCCGAACTGGATTTCCGTGGTCGGAGAGACGCCGTGCCGGATGAAGATATCTCCGGCGGCCCAGTCGGTGGTCCGTGTCTGATCATCGCGCCGGCGGGCGAAGTCGACCAGGCCGAGCTCCAGCTGCCAGCGGCCCTGGTCGAGAATGCAGGTGGGCGTGCCCTTGCCGGGACGGGCCGCGCAGAACTCACGTTCCAGCGCGGGACTCTGCGCCAGCGCCGGCGCGCCAGACAACGTCAGGGCGGCGATCAGGGCGACCCGACGCATGATCAGGCCGGTTTTTCGGCCAGGCGCTTGTCCAGATAGGCGCCGACACGGCGTTCGACGGCGTCGATGTGGTCCTGCCAGAAGTGGGTCGCGCCCTCTTCGAGCTCATAGTCGATGATGATGCCCTTCTGGGTGCGCAGCTTGTTGACCACGCGCTCGACCTCGACCGGCGGGACGACGGTGTCGGCGGTGCCGTGCAGGAACAGGCCCGAGGCGGGGCAGGGGGCCAGGAAGCTGAAATCGTACATGTTCGAGGGCGGCGAGACCGAGATGAAGCCGTCCGTCTCGGGGCGCCGCATCAACAGCTGCATGCCGATATAGGCGCCGAACTGATAGCCGGCGACCCAGGTCTGGGAGGCGCCCGGGTTGTTGGACTGGAGCCAGTCGAGGGCCGTGGCCGCGTCGGCCAGCTCGCCGATGCCGCTGTCAAACTCGCCCTGCGACTTGCCCACGCCGCGGCTGTTGTATCGCAGCGTCGCGAAGCCGCGCTTCTGGAACAGCTGGTACAGGGTCACGGTGACCGGGTTGTTCATATGCCCGTTCGCCTTGGGGTGCGGATGCAGGATCAGCGCGATCGGCGCGTTCGGGCGCTTGCCCGGGGAGTAGCGGCCTTCGATACGGCCAGAGGCGCCGGGCAGGATGACTTCAGGCATATGGGTCCAACGCTTTGGGGAATTCCGTGTTCAACTGTCGTTTCGCAGCTGCGTAATACTTGACCGCAGCGGTAGGACTTTCTAAGTCCAGCCTGCGCGCCGACGCCTTTGCGAAGGCGCGGGTTCTAGCACAGGACCCTCGAAAAGCGCGCGATTTTTGAAGGTGCGCGATGCGTCTGTCGACCAAGGGACGATACGCCGTGATGGCGATGGCCGATCTGGCCAAGAACGGGCAGGCCGACGGCGTGGTCCGGGCCGTGTCCCTGGCCGAGATCGCGACGCGTCAGGAGATTTCGCTGAGCTATCTGGAACAGCTGTTCGCGCGGCTGCGGAAGAGCGGTCTGGTGCAGAGCGTGCGGGGCCCGGGCGGCGGCTATCGGCTGGCCAAGGGGGCGAACGAGACGGTGGTCGCGGAGATCGTGCTGGCGGTCGACGAGCCCATCCGCGCCACGCGCTGCATCGGCCATTCGGCGCCCAAGGGCTGCATGATGGCCGGCGAGCGCTGCATCACCCACAATCTGTGGGAGGATCTGGGCGACGAGATCCATCGCTATCTGGCGGGTGTATCGCTGGAAGACGTGGTGATGAACCGTACCGGGGCGCGCCGTCGCGCGACCGCCGAGGAAGTAGGAGTGGCGGCGTGAGCGGCGTGTATCTGGACTACAACGCCTCGGGCCTGGTGCGTCCCGAGGTGCAGGACGTGATGGCCCGGGCTCTGGCTGACAACGGCAATCCGTCGGCCGTGCATGCCGCAGGCCGTCGGGCGAGGGCGCGGGTCGAGACCGCGCGGGCGCAGGTGGCCGAGCTGGTCGGGGCCGATCCGTCCTCGGTGGTGTTCTCCAGCGGCGGCACGGAATCGAACGCCCAGGCGATCCTGAGCGCCATAGCGGCCGGCTGCGAGCGGCTGATCGTGGGCGCGACCGAGCATCCGTGCGTGGCCGAGGCGGCGACGGCGTCGGGCAAGCCGGTCAGGATGTTGCCCGTGGACGCGCGCGGCGTCGTGGACCTGAACAAGCTGCGGCAACTGCTGGGACAGCCGGGGCGGGCGGTCGTGGCCATCCATCACGCCAACAACGAAAGCGGCGTCATCCAGCCGATCGTCGAGGCGGCGAGACTGGTCCGCGCCGCGGGCGGTTGGCTGCATGTCGACGCCATCCAGTCGGCGGGCAAGATTCCGGTCGATATCCGCGAGCTGCGGGCCGACAGCCTGACCCTGTCGGCGCACAAGCTGGGCGGGCCGCAGGGCGTCGGGGCCCTGGTGATGGGCGAGGGCCGCGAGGCGGTCCAGATGCTGCACGGCGCGGGACAGGAGCGCGGCCTGCGGGCCGGGACGGAGAATGTGCCGGGAATCACCGGCTTCGGAGCCGCCGCCGTCTGCGCCGCGCGTGACCTGCCCGACGCCCAGGCCCACGCCGTCTGGCGGGACGCGGCCGAGGCCGTGGTCAAGGCGGCCGGGGCGACCATCATCGGCGAGGGCGCCGAGCGGCTGCCCAACACCCTGTTCATGGCCGTGCCCGACTGGGAGAGCCCGCAGCAGCTGATCACCCTCGATCTGATGGGTCTGATGGTCTCGGCCGGCAGCGCCTGTTCGTCCGGCAAGACCAAGCCGTCGCGGGCCATCCTGGCCACGGGACGGATCGACATGGCCACCGGCGGCATCCGCATTTCCGGCGGCTGGGGCACGGTCGAGGACGACTGGAAGCGCTTCGCCGCCGCCTGGGTCGAGGCCTACGCCAAACAGCGCCAGCGGGCCGCCGAACGCGTGAAAGCCGACGCCTGATGGCTGCTGTCCAGAAGACCATCGACGCCGTCGCCGCGCTGGAGAAGTACGAACACGGCTTCACCTCGGACATCGACACGGAATACGCCCCGCGCGGGCTGAACGCCGACATCGTGCGGTTCATCTCCGAGAAGAAGGGCGAGCCCGAGTGGATGCTGGAATGGCGTCTGGCCGCCTATGAGCGCTGGCAGGCGATGGAGGAGCCGACCTGGTCGTCGGTGAAATACACGCCGGTCGATTACCAGGACCTGTTCTACTACGCCGCGCCGAAGGAGAAGCCGGGGCTGAAGTCGCTGGACGAGGTCGATCCGGAAATCCTCGCCATCTACGCCAAGCTGGGCATCCCGCTGAAGGAGCAGGAGGTGCTGGCGGGCGTCGAGGGCGCGCCGCGCTATGCGGTGGACGCGGTGTTCGACAGTGTCAGCGTCGTCACCACCTTCAAGGCCGAGCTGGCCAAGGTGGGCATCATCTTCATGCCGATTTCCGAGGCCTTGCGCGAACATCCTGATCTGGTGCGCAAATATCTGGGCTCGGTGGTGCCGGTCTCGGACAACTATTTCGCGGCCCTGAACAGCGCGGTCTTCAGCGATGGATCGTTCGTCTACATCCCGCCGGGCGTGCGCTGCCCGATGGAGCTGTCGACCTATTTCCGCATCAATGCGAGCCAGACCGGCCAGTTTGAACGCACCCTGATCATCGCCGACAAGGGCAGCTATTGCTCCTATCTGGAGGGCTGCACCGCCCCGATGCGCGACGAGAACCAGCTGCACGCGGCGGTGGTCGAGCTGGTGGCGCTGGACGACGCCGAGATCAAATATTCGACGGTGCAGAACTGGTACCCCGGCGACGCCGAGGGCAAGGGCGGCATCTACAATTTCGTCACCAAGCGCGCCGACTGCCGCGGCGACCGGTCGAAGGTCAGCTGGACCCAGGTCGAGACCGGCTCGGCCGTGACGTGGAAATATCCGTCCTGCATCCTCAAGGGCGAGGAGAGCTCGGGGGAGTTCTATTCGATCGCCATCACCAACGGACATCAGCAGGCCGACACCGGCACCAAGATGATCCATCTGGGCAAGAATTCGAAGAGCCGGATCATCGCCAAGGCGGTCTCGGCCGGGAAGTCGGACTCGACCTATCGCGGTCTGGTCTCGGTGCATCCCAAGGCGACCGGGGTGCGCAACTTCACCCAGTGCGACAGCCTGCTGATCGGCAAGGACTGCGGCTCCCACACCGTGCCCTATATCGAGGCCCGCAACGGCTCGGCCCAGCTGGAGCACGAGGCGACGACGACGCGGTTGAGTGACGACCAGCTGTTCTACGCTCAGCAGCGCGGCCTGTCGCAGGAGGAGGCGGTGGCCCTGCTGGTCAACGGCTTCGTCCGCGACGTGATGCAGAAGCTGCCGATGGAGTTCGCCGTCGAGGCGCAGAAGCTGGTGGCGATTTCGCTGGAGGGCTCCGTTGGCTGATCTCCACAATCCGTCATCCTCGGGCTTGTCCCGAGGACCCATGGCGCCGCAAGCTCAACCTTATGGGCAGAGAGCGAGTCCTGATCGCCGTCTACATCATGACCAACGGACCGTACGGCACGCTGTACGTCGGCGTGACCAGCAATCTGTATCAGCGGGTTCAGCAGCACCGAGACGGGACGTTCGCCGGTTTCACCAGCAAGTATGGGTTGAAGAGGCTGGTCTGGTTCGAGACGTTCGAGTTCATGACGGTCGCGATCAAGCGCGAGAAGGCGATCAAACGCTATCTGCGCGACTGGAAGATCAATCTGATCGAACGGGACAATCCGCACTGGGACGACCTGTCGCTGGAATGGGATCGTCCGCCGGTTTGGAAGCATGGGCCGACGGACGAATAGCGTCCGCTCCTCGCCCCACCTCCCGTCATCCTCGGGCTTGTCCCGAGGACCCATCGTTCGGCGGCATGGCTTGGTCGGGTTTGACGCACCGGTCCGCGAGCACTGACTTGCGGTTCGCGCATGCTGACAAATGGGTCCTCGGGACAAGCCCGAGGATGACGGAATTTAGGGTGGCGATGTGTCTGGAAGGGAGCGTGGGGTGAGCAGTTTCCACGAACGCTTTTTCCGAAAGAGCCGGTTTGGCCATTTCTACCCACGCGGCCCCAAGGCCAGGCGGTACGCCCTTGCCGGAATGGTCGGTTTTCTCGCATTCGGCGGACTGGGCATGGTCCTTCTGACTTCGGGCCAGTGGTTGGCCGGTCAGATCGTTCTCGGCGCTCTGGTCGTCTTCATCCTTATCTACAACGGCTTCGTTTCGACGAGGTCAGACCTGTGAATTCAATGCTCTCCATTTCCAACCTCCACGTTTCCGTCGGCGACAAGCCGATCCTCAAGGGGCTGACGCTCGACGTTCCGGCGGGCGAGGTGCACGCCATCATGGGGCCGAACGGGGCCGGCAAGTCGACGCTGGGCTACGCTGTGGCCGGTCGGCCCGGCTATGAGGCGACCGAGGGCGCCGTGTCGTGGAAGGGCGAGGACCTGCTGGCCCTCGAGCCGGCCGAGCGCGCGGCGAAGGGCGTGTTCCTGTCGTTCCAGTATCCGATCGAGATTCCCGGCGTCCCGGCCCTGACCTTCGTGCGCACGGCGCTGAACGCCCAGAAGCGGGCGCGCGGCGAGGAGGAGGTGTCGGCCCCCGCCTTCCTGAAGCTGGTCAAGGCGGCGGCGACGTCGCTGAAGATGGACTTCGACATGCTCAAGCGGCCGCTGAACGTCGGCTTCTCGGGCGGCGAGAAGAAGCGGATGGAGATCCTGCAGATGGCCCTGCTGGAGCCGTCGCTGCTGATCCTCGACGAGACGGATTCGGGCCTCGACATCGACGCCCTGAGGATCGTGGCCGAGGGGGTCAACGCCCTGCGCAGTCCCGACCGCGCCATGCTGGTCATCACCCACTATCAGCGGCTGCTGGACTACATCAAACCGGACCGGGTGCATGTGCTGGCCGGCGGGCGGATCGTGGCGTCCGGCGGGCCGGAACTGGCGCATCAGCTGGAGGCGGAAGGGTACGACAAGTATCTGCCGGAAGCCGCTTGATGACCCTTCTCCCCTTGCGGGAGAAGGTGGCCCGCGCAGCGGGTCGGATGAGGGGTCGCGCAGGCGGCGCCGAGTCCTCTTCCCCGATCATTCCGGACAGAGCAGTGCGACCCCTCATCCGTCAGCCTTCGGCTGCCACCCTCTCCCGCAAGGGGAGAAGGGCATGAGTTTGGCCATCGACCTGCGCGACCCCTCATCCTTCCCGACCCGCCGCGTCGAGGCGTGGAAATATTCGGACCTGCGCCGTCATCTGCGCGAGGCGCCCGCGCCTTCGCCGTCGGCGACGGTGCCGCTGGTGGGGGGTGGGCCGTTCGAGGCGCTGGGCGGCGAGGCGATGGTGTTCGTCAATGGGCGCGCGGTGGGCGAGACCCAGCTGATGGTCTCCGGTGAGAAGACCGTGCGGCTGCGCCTGATCTCGCGGGCGGAGGGGACGGGGCACGCCCTGACAGCGCGCATCTCGGTGCGGGCGGGGGCGAAGCTGCTGCTGCTTGAGACCCACGAGGGCCACGGCTCGGCCTGGGTCGCGCACAACCGGCTGGAGCTGGACGTGGCGCGCGGCGCCGAGGTGACCCGGCTGGTGCTGACCGACGAGCCGGCGGACGCCATCTCGATCACCCAGGCGCTGGTGAAGGTCGAGGCGGGCGGGATCTATCGCCAGACGATCCTGACGACCGGCGCCAAGCTGCAACGTCAGGAGACGCAGCTGACGCATCGCGCGCAGGGCGCCGAGGTGCGGCTGGACGGGGTCTATGTCCTGTCGGGCGAGCGGCAGGCGGATCTGACCACCGTGGTCGATCATGTGGCCGCCAACGGCCTGACCAGCCAGCTGACCAAGGGTGTCGTCCGCGACACGGCGCGCGGAGTCTTCCAGGGCAAGATCGTGGTCGAGCGCGGGGCCGACGGCACCGATGCGCGGATGGGC
This sequence comes from Brevundimonas sp., assembly GCF_029946145.1. Classification (GTDB taxonomy): domain Bacteria; phylum Pseudomonadota; class Alphaproteobacteria; order Caulobacterales; family Caulobacteraceae; genus Brevundimonas. Next base: position 101,785 of record NZ_JAQSDY010000021.1, on the reverse strand, counting down.
CATCATGCCCTGATCCTGGGCGAACGGGCCGAGGTGGACGCCAAGCCGGAGCTGGAGATCTACGCTGACGACGTGCAGTGCGCGCATGGCAATACGGTGGGAAATCTGGACGAGAGCGCCCTGTTCTACATGCAGCAGCGCGGCCTGCCCGCCGACGAGGCGCGGGCCCTGCTGACCCAGGCCTTTCTGATCGAGGTGGTCGACCGGATCGAGCATGAGGGCGCGAGAGAGGTGGCGCGCATGTGGTTGGAGGCGAGGCTTTGACCGCCAAAGCGTCTCCCTTCCCCCTGGAGGGGGGAAGGGCCGGGGATGGGGGTGGAGGTGTGTCAGCCGCCGCTCAGCCCGGCGCGTCTGACACTGTGTTTGAACCCGCGTCCTCCACCCCCATCCCAACCCTTCCCCCCTCCAGGGGGAAGGGCTTTGACGTGGCAGCCGTTCGTTCGGAATTTCCCATCCTGTCGCGGACGGTGAACGGCAAGCCACTGGTCTATCTGGACTCGGCCGCCTCGGCGCAGAAGCCGCGGGTGGTGATCGACGCCATGACGGCGGCGATGGAGGGGTCCTACGCCAACGTCCATCGCGGCCTGCACACCCTGGCCAACGAGACGACCGAGGCCTTCGAGGCGGCGCGCGACAGCGTGGCGCGGTTCCTGAACGCCGAGGCGTCGTCCAACATCGTCTGGACCAAGGGCGGGACCGAGGCGATCAATCTGGTCGCGTCCGGCATCGGCCAGTCGATCCAGCCGGGCGACGAGATCATCGTCAGCCAGATGGAGCATCACTCCAACATCGTGCCCTGGCACATGCTGCGCGAGCGGCGCGGAGCGGTGCTGAAGTGGATCCCGGTGCTGGATGACGGCTCGCTGGACATGGCGGCCTACGCCGACCTGCTGGGCCCGAGGACGCGCATGGTCGCGGTGACCCACATGTCCAATGTGCTGGGCACCATCAATCCGGTGCAGGCGATCACGGAGATGGCGCACGCGGTCGGAACGCAGGTGCTGATCGATGGCTGTCAGGGGGCGGTGCACGCCGCGCCGGACGTGCAGGCCATCGGCTGCGACTTCTACGCCTTCACCGGCCACAAGCTGTACGGCCCGACCGGCATCGGCGCCCTGTACGGAACCGCCGGGGCGCTGGAGGCCCTGCCGCCGTATCAGGGCGGGGGCGAGATGATCGAGACGGTCACCGAGGACGCGGTTCGCTATGCCAGGCCCCCGCACAGGTTCGAGGCGGGGACGCCGCCGATCGTCGAGGCCATCGGCCTGGGCGCGGCCATCGAATGGCTGTCGCGGTTCGACCACGGCGCGGTCGCGGCGCATGAGCGGGCGGTCCATGACCACGCCCTGGCGCGGCTGGACGGCCTGAACTGGCTGAGGGTCATCGGGACGGCGGACGGGAAGGGGGCGATCCTGACCTTCACCGTCGAGGGGGCTCACGCCCATGACATCGCCCAGGTGATGGATCGCTACGGCGTCGCCGTGCGCGCCGGCCTGCACTGCGCCGAGCCGCTGGCGAAAAGGTTCGGCCTGACGTCGAGCGCCCGCGCCAGCTTCGCCCTATATAACACCCTCGAGGACGCCGACGCCTTCGCCGACGCCCTGATCAAGGCCCGTGAGTTCTTCGCATGAGTGACCCGACGACCCCGATTTCCGACACCCCGGCGTTCGCCGAAGCTTGGGACGCGCCGCAGAAGAGCGCCCTGGCCCAGGGTGAGATCGACCGCATGACGGACGACATCATCGAGGCGCTGAAGTCGGTGTACGACCCGGAAATCCCGGTCGACATCTATGAGCTGGGGCTGATCTACAAGGTCGACCTGTCCGACGATCGCGACGTGGCCATCGAGATGACCCTGACGGCGCCGGGTTGCCCCGTGGCGGGCGAGATGCCCGGCTGGGTCGAGGATGCGGTGAGAAAGGTGGAGGGCGTCCGATCGGTGCGCGCGGAACTGACTTTCGATCCGCCCTGGGATGCGTCCAAGATGAGCGACGAGGCCAAGCTGGCCCTGAACATGTTCTGATGGACCGTCCGATGACCGAGCTTCAGACCACGCCCCGTCCGCGCCGTCCGCGTCCCAAGGCCGTCAGCCTGACCGACGCCGCGGCGGCACGCGTGATCGAGATCATGGCCAACGCCGCCAGGCCCTGTGTGGGTCTGCGGGTCGGGGTGAAGAACGGCGGCTGTGCGGGCCAGGAATACACCTTCGCCTATGCGGAAGAGATCGCCCCGATGGACGAGGTGGTCGAGGACAAGGGCGTCACCATCCTGATCGACCCGAAGGCGATCCTGTTCCTGATCGGCTCGGAGATCGACTACGAGACGACGAAGCTGGCGTCGAAATTCGTGTTCCGGAATCCGAACCAGACCGACGCCTGCGGCTGTGGCGAGAGCGTCACCATCATTCCCGCCAAGGCGTTCGAGACCGACTGATGATCCGGCTGGAGGGGGTCACGAAGCGCTTTCATAGCGCGGCGGGCGAGCGCGTGGCGCTGAACGCGGTCGATTTGATGGTCGAGGCGGGCCAGGTGTTCGGCGTGGTCGGGCGCTCCGGGGCCGGAAAATCAACATTGATTCGAACCATCAACCTGCTGGAACGGCCGGACGCGGGCCGGGTGACGGTCGACGGGCAGGAGATGACGACGTTATCGCCGGCGGAGCTGCGCGCGGCGCGGCGGCGGATCGGCATGATCTTCCAGCATTTCAACCTGCTGAACGCGAAGACGGTAGCGGAGAACGTGGCCTTTCCGTTGCGGCTGGAGGGGCGGGCGTCGGCGGAGGTGGACCGGCGGGTGGCGGACCTGCTGGAACAGCTGGGTCTGTCGGAGCATGCGAGGAAGCATCCGGCGCAGCTGTCGGGCGGGCAGAAGCAGCGGGTGGGTATCGCCCGGGCCCTGGCCTGCGAGCCGGGCGTGCTGCTGTGCGACGAGGCGACCAGCGCCCTGGACCCTGAGACGACCGACGAAATCCTGACCCTGCTGGATCAGCTGAACCGCGACCTGAAGCTGACGATCGTGCTGATCACCCACCAGATGGAGGTGGTGCGCCGCGTCTGCGACCGGGTGGCGGTGCTGAAGGACGGGCGGGTGGTGGAGGAGGGGGCGACCGCCGACGTCTTCCTGCATCCGCGGCACGCCGCCACCCGCGCCATGCTGGCCGAGGGCGAGGAGGGGTTCGAGACCGCCGACGTGCCGCCCGGCGGCCGGCTGGCGAAGCTGACCTTCCGCGGCGGCTCGACCTATGAGCCCGAACTGAGCCGCGTCGCGCGGTCGGTCGGGGTGGACTATTCGATCCTGTCGGGCCGGATCAGCCGTATACGCGGCGAGCCCTACGGCCAGTTGGTCGTCGCCTTCACGGGCGGCGACGCCGAGGCGGCGGTGGCCCAGCTGACCGCGCGCGGCGTCACGGTGGAGGGGGTCTGATGGACGTCTTCTTCGCCAATATCGACTGGCCCGAAATCGCCCGGGCGTCGCGCGACACCCTGCTGATGCTGGGCGGGTCCATGGTGCTGACGGTGCTGTTCGGCATTCCGCTGGGCGTGCTGCTCTACCTGTCGGGCAGGGGGCGGCTGGCGGCCAATCCGGTGCTGAACGGCCTGCTGTCGCTGGTCGTCAACATCCTGAGGTCGGTGCCCTTCATCATCCTGCTGATCGTGATGCTGCCGGTGACGGTGTTGCTGGTGGGGACGTCGCTGGGCGTGGCCGGGGCCATTCCGCCGCTCGTCGTCGGCGCGGCGCCCTTCTACGCCCGACTGGTCGAGACGGCGCTGCGCGAGGTCGACAAGGGGGTGGTCGAGGCGACCCAGGCCATGGGCGGCTCGACCTGGCAGATCGTGACCCGCGCCCTGCTGCCCGAGGCCATGCCGGGCATCCTCGCCGGGGCGACCGTGACGGCCATCGCCCTGGTCAGCTATACCGCCATGGCCGGAGTCGTCGGCGCGGGCGGCCTCGGCGACCTGGCCATCCGCTTCGGCTACCAGCGCTTCCAGACCGATGTCATGGTGGTCACCGTCGTGCTGCTGCTGCTGCTGGTGCAGATTCTCCAGATGCTCGGCGACCGGCTGGTCGCCTCCGTTTCCCACCGCTGATCGTCCCGAAAGACCCGCCCATGATCCGTCGCTCGCTCCTGACCCTCGCCGCCGCCTCGCTGGTGCTCGCCGCCTGCGGACAGGGCGCTGACAGGAAGGCCGACGCCGATGCGCCGCTGATCGTCGGTGCGACGGCGGTGCCGCACGCGGAGATACTGGAGCATATCAAGCCGCTGCTGGCGGCCGAGGGTCTGCAGATCGAGATCAAGGTGTTCAACGACTACGTCCAGCCGAACACCCAGCTGATGGAGCGTCGGCTGGACGCCAACTATTTCCAGACCAAACCCTATCTGGACGAGTTCAACGCCTCGCGCGGGGCCGACCTGGTGACGGTGGCCGGAGTGCATGTCGAGCCGCTGGGGGCCTATTCGCGGCGCTTCCGCTCACTCGAGCAGTTGCCGAACGGGGCCGAGGTGGCCGTGCCGAACGACGCCTCCTCTATCGGGCGGTCGCTGATCCTGCTGCAGAAGGCGGGTCTGGTCCGGCTGAAGGACCCGGCTAATCCGCTGCAGACCCTGCGCGACATCGTCGACAATCCGAAGAACCTGCGCTTCCGCGAGCTGGAATCCGCGACCTTGCCGCGCGTGCTGGACCAGGTCGACATGGCCGTTATCAACACCAACTATGCGCTCGACGCCGGGCTGAAGCCCAGGACGGACGCCCTGGCGCTGGAAGGCGCCGACAGCCCCTATGTCAACTATCTGGTGGCGCGCCCCGACAACCGCGCCGACCCGCGCATCGCGACCCTGGCGGCCATGTTGCGCAGCCAGGCGGTCAAGGACTTCATCGCCGCCAGATACGACGGCGCGGTCATTCCGGCGGCCTGACGCATGGCCTATGATCCCGACTTCGGCGAATGGGTGCGCGAGCATTTCGCCGGGCTGGGCCCGATGCGGATCAAGCCGATGTTCGGGGCGGCGGCCGTCTATGCCGACGATCTGATCTGGGCCCTGCTGGACGACGGCGTCGTCTGGCTGAAGGTCGATGAGGAGAATGCGCCGGCGTTGCGCGCCGCCGGATCCCGCCAGTTCACCTATCCCACGAAGGACGGCCAGGTGATGAGCATGGCCTACTGGAGCCTGCCTGAGACCGCCGCCGACGATACCGACGAGGCGTTGGGCTGGGCGCGGGCGTCGATTGCGGCGGCGGTCCGCAAGGCGGCCAAGAAGCGGAAACCGAAAAAGCTCAAGCCGTGACTGGCGCGGCCTGGCCGGCGCGGGCGATCTCGTCCGCGGCGAGGACGCGAACGGCGGGCATCACCGGCTGACCGGTGGCCTCCGCGATCAGTTCAGCGGTCTTGCCTTCCACCGCGGCTTCCAGCCGGGAGAGGAATTCGTCCTTGTCCAGCCCGGTCGGGATAGGCTCGAGGAACTCCAGTGTCGCCGTGCCGGGGTTCTTGCGGAATTCCTCCCGCGGCCAGAACAGGCCCAGGTTGGTGGCCAGCGGGACCACCGGCATGTCGAAGTCGCGGTACATGTGCCAGACGCCCGAGCGGTAGCGGAATTTCTCTCCAACCCTGGCCAGATTGCCCTCGGGATAGATCAGGATCCTGCGGCCCGCGGCGTGGGCGTCGGCGGAACGGTGCTTCAGCGCCTCGCGGGCTTCGCGGCCGCCGCAGTTGTTGACGACGATGGCCCCCAGCTTGCGCAGCACCGTGCCGAGCAGCGGGAATTTTTCGAGGTGGTCGCCCGTGACGAAGGCGAGGTCGTCGAACTGGTCGTAGGTGGCGAAGCCGTCGCCCCAGCTCTGGTGTTTGGAGGCGATGATGAAGGCGCCGGCCGGCAATCGCTCACGGCCCCGGATCTGGAGGCGGATGCCGGCCAGCAGCCGCATGGCCTGGACCATGCGCTTCACATAGCGGCGGATGATCCAGCTGGTCGCGCCCCGTCCCGGTGCAAGCGCCGCGAAGGCGGCGGCCGAGGCGTAGACAATCGACAGGAGCCAGTAGGCGATGTTGAAGGCGAGGCTGCGCATCCGGCGACTATGGCGTGAATCGGGAGGCGGGAAAGGCCTCAGGCGGCCTTGGGCAGCCGTTCCGCGCACGACACGCGATTCCGGCCGCCGCGCTTCGACGCATAGAGGGCGGCGTCCGCCCGCTCGAGGAAGGCCGAGGCGGTCTCGCCCCGCCGCCGGACGGCGAAGCCCGCCGACACGGTCACGGCGCCCAGCTCATCGTTCGTTGAGCGGCGGCGAAGCGAGCGGGAGGCGATTTCCGTGCGGACGTTCTCGAGCGCGGCCTCGACCATGGCGACGCTCTCATAGGGGAAGACAATGGCGAATTCCTCGCCGCCGTAGCGGGCGGCGAAGCGGGGATTGGCGGCGGTGCGCCCCAGCACGCTGGCGACATAGCGCAGGACCTGGTCGCCGGTCTGGTGGCCCCAAGTGTCGTTGAACCGCTTGAAGAAGTCGATGTCGAGCACCGCCAGGGTCAGTGCGCCGCCCTCGGTCTCGGCGTGCTTGCAGGCCGCGGCGAGGTGTTCGTCGAAGGCCTTGCGGTTGGCGAGATCGGTCAGGGCATCGGTCATGGCGTCGCGGCGCACCATCTCGAGGTGCTGACGCAGGCGGACGACCTCCTGGGTGGAGACTTCCAGCTTCTTCTCGAGCGATTCGGTCTCATGCTGGGCCTGCCGGGTGGCGGTCGTCAGTCCCGAGACGATGGTCTGGAGCCCGTCGCCGTCGGCCGCCGCCTCGATGTTCGTCGCGGCCTGGTCAAGGGTCTGGCCATAGGCGGCCTGCGACCTGTGCGCCTCGGCGATGACGCTGGAGACGCTGGACAGCTCGCGGTCCAGCACCCGGCCGGCGTCGCGGATCTGTTCGGTCAGGCGGCCGCGGGGCAGGTGTTCCGCCGCAAGCCCGTCGGTGACCGCCTCCGTGAAGGGCTGGCCCGCCGCGGTCATACGCTGGATTTCGACGGCGAGGACGCTTTCGGGTTCGCCGAGCGCATGGGTCCAGAGTTCGAAATTCAGCGGCGTCGGCCAGACGCCGGCGGCTTCCATCGCGTCGATGACCTTGCGCGCAAGCCCATAGGCTTGCGGACTTCGCAGGGTGGTTTCGACCTTGGCCGTCATGCGTGTTTCCCCAGGCTCAAACCCGTGCGGCGATCCTGTGCCGTGAAGTTAGGCGGGGTTCCGTAACGACGGGTTAAATTGCGGGCCTGATCCGGAGATAGGCGAGCGTTTTCAACCCTTGATCGAAACGGGACGGCGCAGGAATGCGGGCACGTCGCCCTCGCCGAACGGACGGCCGTTCGAGCGTTCCGGCTGCGCGTCGGCGCGATCGCCGCGGCGATCCGACTGGCGCAGATGGGTTTCCTGCACGGGACGGTCCGACTGGACCGTCGGGACGGGCGCCGGGGCCGGGGCCGGGGTGGAGACGGGCTCGCGGTCGGCGGGCTTGCGCTCGGGGGCGGCGGCCTGGGTCTCGACCGCCGAAGCGGGTTTGGCGCTGCGGCGGCTGCGCGAGCGGCGGGCGGCCGGTGCGGCGGCGGCCTCGGGCGCGGCCACGGCTTCAGCGGAAGCCTCGACCGGAGCGGGGGCGTCAACCGGAACGGACGGTTCGGCCTGTGCGACCGGAGCGGCGTCAGCTTTCGATTCACTGCGGGCGCCGCGGCTGCGGCCCCGGGGCGGAGCCTTGTCGGACCTGTCGCTGTCGCGGGCGAGCGCCTTGCCGGGAGCGAAGTCGAGACCGTCGAGCACCAGTTCCTGCGGGTCCATCTTGATCAGCTTCAGGACCTTGTCGAGCGAGCGGTCGTCGCCCGGCGTCACGATCATGAAGGTCTGGCCCAGCTTGCCGGCGCGGCCGGTGCGGCCGATGCGGTGGACGTAGTCGTCGGCGTGGTGCGAGACGTCATAGTTGAAGACGTGGCTGACGTCGGGGATATCGAGGCCGCGCGCGGCGACGTCGGAGGCCACCAGCAGTTTCAGCTCGCCCGAGCGGAAGGCGGCCAGGGTCTTCATGCGCAGCGACTGATCCAGGTCGCCGTGGATCGGGGCGGCGTCGAAACCATGCTGTTTCAGCGACTTGGCGACGACGTCGACTTCGGATTTGCGGTTGCAGAAGACGATGCCGTTGCGCACGTCGGCGCGTCCGATCAGGGCGCGCAAGGCGGCGCGCTTGGCCTTGGGATCGCTGGTCGGGATGCGGACCAGATACTGGGTGATGGTCTCGGCCGTCATGGCGGGGCGCGAGGCCTCCAGCCGGGTCGGGTCCTTGAGGAACTGGGTCGTCAGCCGGGTGATCTCGGGCGGCATGGTGGCCGAGAAGAACAGGGTCTGGCGGCGCGGCGGCGTCAGTTTGAAGATGCGCTCGATGTCGGGGATGAAGCCCATGTCCAGCATCCGGTCGGCTTCGTCGATGACCATGATCTCGACGCCGTTGAGCATGACCTTGCCGCGCTCGAACAGGTCCAGCAGGCGGCCGGGCGTGGCGATCAGGACGTCGACGCCCTTGTTCAGCAGGGTCACCTGGTCGCCCATGGAGACGCCGCCGATCAGCAGGGCCCAGCTGAGCTTGGTGCCCTTGGCGTATTTCTCGAACGAGGAGGCGACCTGGTCGGCCAGTTCGCGGGTCGGGGCCAGGACGAGGGCCCGCGGCATGCGGGCCTTGGCGCGGCCCGACGACAGCCGGTCGATCATCGGCAGGGTGAAGGCGGCGGTCTTGCCGGTGCCGGTCTGGGCGATGCCAAGCACGTCGCGGCCGGCGAGGGCGACCGGGATGGCCGAGGCCTGGATGGGGGTGGCGGTGGTGTAGCCGGTGTCGGCGACAGCCTTGAGAGTCGTGGGCGAGAGGCCCAGCATGGAGAATTCGGTCATAGGTCCTTGGGACTGGAAGAAGGACGCCCCGCGCATCGGGCCGTCGTGCGATGTCGCGGAACCGCCCTGAATCTCTGGGCGAGCGGGCGGCGCGAATTCGCCAGTCCTGTCCCGAACGTGCGCCGGATATAGAAGCCCCCACCGCAGAGTCAACTATTCGTGCGCGGAGGAAGCGGGGCTTGGCATTCCATAAACGTTTGTTAATAGTTCGCGCCGGGAAGGGCTGAATGAGGGATCAGTATGCTGCGTACGCTTGGCGTCGCGACTCTTGCGGTCGCGTGTCTGATGGCCGGCTCTGTTCGGGCCGACATGAATTCCGCCTTCGGAAACACCGTGGTTTCGCGATACCCGGACGGGGGCTGGGTCAAGCACTGGTTCAATCCTGACGGCACCTACTCGGCCCAGTTTTCCGATGGCCGGCGGCTGGCGGCGCGCTGGTCGGTGAACGGCGAGCGCATCTGCCTGACGCATATGCGGCCCTATATGCTGGTGCCCCGCTTCTGCACCACCATGGTCGAGGCGTCTGTCGGCGAGACCTGGCAGTCGCGCGATCCGATGGGACGTCGCGTGCAGAACGTGCTGGTGGAGGGGCGGACGCCGTAGGGGCAGGGACGCTTCTCTTTACTGACGAAGCCGGGAGTTTATTCCTCGCACGCTGTCAAACCGTGCATCCCCGCCCTCGCGGGGGATGCACGGATCATTCCAGCGCTCGGTCTCCTCCCCAGGAATGGGGAGGAGACCGGGGCGTCAGCCGGGGTCGGCGGCCTGCTCGCGCATGCGGGCGGCGCCCTCTTCCATGCGGTCCGCGCCGCTTTCCATTTTCGGGATGGCGTCCAGCAGTTCCCGGTCGGTGACGGTTTGTCCGCGTTCACGGGCGCGGGCGATCTGTTCGGCGCGATAGGCCGGATCGCGCAGCTTGCGGGCCTCCTCGCGCATGTCGCGGGCGCCTTCGACCATCTGCTCCGCGCCCTCGCGCATCCGCACCCTGGCTTCAGCCAGCTGACGGCCGGCCTGGGCCCGCATCTCGTCGGCATTGGCGCGGGCGTGGGCCGCATGCTCGGCCAGGACCCGGGCATGGGCCGCGGAGCGCTCGGCCTGACGGGACAGGTTTGCATTGGCCCGGGCCATGGTCCGGGCTTCCGCTGCGTGGACACGGGCTTCGCGGGCCGTGACACGAGCCTGGGCGGCGGCTTGCCGCGCGGCGGCGACGGCGGTGCGGTGTTCCTCGCCCTGCCAGGCGGGGGCCTCCGGCGGGGCGGGCGGAGCAGGGGGCGCGGGAGGAGCCGGATGAGCCGGATGAGCGGGCGGGGCCGGGGGTGGCGGCGGGGCCGGCGGGGGCGCGACAACGGTCTGGGTCACAATCATCGGCGCCAGCGCGGCATAGGGAACAGTCGGAGCGGCCGGGGCCACAGGCCTGTGCCTGACGGAGAGCTCGACGGCGGCCAGGGGCGTCGCCACGCCCAGAAGGGCGCCGACGGCGACGATCATGACAACGGGGCGGGGCGAGGCGGGACGGCGGTTGGTCATGACCCTGGTGATCCTTTTTGCGAGAGAACGGGCCGGTCCGGTCATGCCGGTGGCGGCCACGGGGGTGAAGTCAGCGGCCAGGCCGAGCAGGGTGCGGGCGTAGGCCTCGGGCTCGACATGGCGCAGGGCGTCGGCGTCGGCCGCTTCCTCGGACAGGCGGCACAGCTCGGCCTGCAGCAACCAGACCAGCGGATTGAACCAGAACAGGGCCACCGCGACGCGGGACAGGGCGAGGAACAGCCAGTCCTGGCGGCGGATGTGGGCCAGTTCGTGGGCCAGGACCGCCTCGGCGTCACGCGGCTGTTTCAACTGGTCGGCGCCGATCAGGACCACGCCGGGTGGAGCGCCCCAGCTCAGGGGCGCGGCGATGCGGCCGGTCGCCAGCAGGCGCGGCGCGGACGCGCCGGCCAGCCGGGCCAGGGGCGCCGTCCAGGCGGGATCCGATACGACGTCGCCGGCGCGGGTCCAGCGGGCAAGGGTCAGGACGCCCAGGCCGAACCGCGCGAGGAGGACGGCGCCGCCGGCCCCCCAGGCCAGGGCGAGCCAGGTCGACCAGGCGGGCATTGTGGAGGACGGTGCGACCCCCGGCTCGCCTCCGGTCAGGGGGAGGATAAAGGTCTCCGCCGGCGAGGGCGCGGACGCCGCGGTCAGCCAGATCGTCAGGTCGGGCCCGGTCAGGGCGATGACGGGCACGACGACCAGCAGGACCACGGCGGCGCGCAGGAGCGTCACCCGTTCGGCCGGCGACCGTCCCCTGAGCAGCCATACAGCCGACAACGCCAGCCCGGCGACGAGGCTGGACTTGACCAGAAGGGACAGGAAGACGGCGGTCACGATCCCCGCTCCCGGGCTTTCTCGATGGCGCGTTGAAGCGCGGCCAGTTCGTCGGGCTTCAGTTTTTTCGTCAGGCCGAGCAGGGCCGTGGCGGCGCTGGCCGCCGAGCCGGCGAAGAAGGTGTCGACCAGACGGTTCAGGGCTCCGGCGGCGACCGTTTCGGGACGGGGGACGGGCGCATAGACATAGGCGCCCCCCTCGCTGTGGTGTCCGACCAGCCCCTTGGCCTCCAGCCGGGTCAGCAGGGTTCGCACGGCCGAGTCGCTGAGGGAGCCGGCCATGGCCTGACGCACCGCCGCCGCCGTGCCCTGTTCCAGCCGGCACAGGATCTCGAACACTTCGCGTTCACGCCGGGGGAGGGTTTCGATCATGCCGCGGGATTCCTGGTGAAGCGGGACTGCTACATATGTAGTGTTACGTTTGTAGCGGAAAAAGGCAAGACTGAGGCGCGGGGATGAAACCGCGGTAAGGTGCACTGTTTGTGAGGATGGGGGCGGGGGATCCGCGCCACCTCTCCGGTCAGGAGAAGTGGCGCGAGTGACGGGACTCGAACCCGCGACCTCCGGCGTGACAGGCCGGCACTCTAACCAACTGAGCTACACCCGCGTATCCCGGCCGCGGCGCTGAGGTGCGTCGCGGCGAGGGGCGTCGTTTAGGCGGGGGCGGCTCGCGCTGTCAAGCGACGAAAGACGGCGTCCGGAGAGTTTTTCCCGGGTTTCGGCGCCGTTCAGGCCGTTGCTGGAAGCGCCGAATAATCTGCGAACCATTCTCAAGAAAAACCTTTCGTCACACGGGTTTGAACGGGGGTTTGAACGGGCGCGGTTCAGCGGCTAGAAAGCGCCGAATCCGCCCCTCCCATCAAGGGCGGCCGAGGTCCCCCCGGATGAACGCATTCCTTCTCGAATATCTGCCGATCGTGATCTTTCTCGGGATCGCGGCGGTTCTCGGCCTCGGCTTTATGCTGGCGGCCTGGGTCCTGGCTCCGAAGAACCCCGACAGTGAGAAGCTGTCGGCCTATGAGTGCGGCTTCAACGCGTTCGACGACGCGCGGATGAAGTTCGATGTCCGCTTCTATCTGGTGTCGATCCTCTTCATCATCTTCGATCTGGAAGTGGCCTTCCTGTTCCCGTGGGCGGTGTCGATGTTCGACCTGTCGCAGGCGGGCATGGTGTTCGCCTTCTGGTCGATGATGGTTTTCCTGGGCGTCCTGACCGTCGGCTTCATCTACGAATGGAAGAAGGGCGCGCTCGAATGGGAGTGACGACCACGAACACCGTCCCGCTGATCGGCGTGGGCAACCAGGGCAGTTCGCCCGTGGCCCCGGGCGCGTCCTCGCGTCTGGCCGGGCCGATGAGCACGACCATGTTCAACACCGGCGCCCGTTCGTCGGTGGAGGGCTATGATCCGGCCATCCACGACAAATTCTTCGAGGCCGTGAACGCCGAGCTGGGCGAGCGTGGCTTCATCACCACCTCGCTGGACGACGTCATCAACTGGGCCCGGACGGGGTCGCTGATGTGGATGACGTTCGGTCTGGCCTGCTGCGCCGTGGAGATGATGCAGGCCTCGATGCCGCGCTTCGACATGGAGCGGTTCGGCATGGCTCCGCGCGCCAGCCCGCGCCAGTCCGACCTGATGATCGTGGCCGGCACCCTGACCAACAAGATGGCTCCGGCGCTGCGCAAGGTCTACGACCAGATGCCGGATCCGCGTTACGTGCTTTCGATGGGCTCGTGCGCCAATGGCGGCGGGTATTATCACTATAGTTACAGTGTTGTTCGTGGTTGCGATCGCGTTGTACCTGTCGACGTCTATGTGCCCGGCTGTCCGCCGACGGCGGAGGCGCTGCTGTACGGGCTGTTGCAGCTGCAGAAGAAGATCCGCCGCACCGGGACGATCGACCGATGAACGCACTCGCCCGTATTCAGGAGATCGAGACCGCCCTGACGCCGCTGGGCGCCGAGATGGTCGGCGAACTGGGCGTCGAGGCGCAGATCGCGTTCGGCGAGCTGACGCTGATCGCGACGCGCGCCAACATCCTGTCGGTGCTGACGGCGCTGAAGGACCGGTTCGGCTTCCATCAGCTGCTGGACCTGTGCGGGGTCGACTTCCCTGACCGGGCCGAGCGGTTCGAGGTGGTCTATCACCTGCTGTCGATGACGCGGAACGCGCGGGTGCGGGTCAAGCTGTCGACCGACGAGGTCCAGCCCGTCCCGAGCGCCGTGGGCGTCTTCCCCTGCGCCGACTGGTTCGAGCGCGAGGCGTTCGACATGTACGGCATCCTGTTCGAGGGCCATCCGGACTTGCGCCGGCTGCTGACCGACTACGGCTTCCAGGGGCATCCGCTGCGCAAGGACTTCCCCATGACCGGCTATGTCGAGGTGCGGTACGACGAGGAGCAGAAGCGGGTGGTCTATGAGCCCGTCAAACTGACCCAGGAGTTCCGCAATTTCGACTTCCTGTCGCCGTGGGAGGGCGCGGAATATCCGCTGCCGGTCCTGCCGGGCGACGAGAAGGCGCAAGGCCTGGCGGGGAGCAAGGCCTGATGGCTGACGGACACAACACCCCCCTGCCGATCGGCGCCACCGACGTGTTCGACGACGGCCTGACCGACCACGCCCGGGCGCTGGACGACCGCAAATTCACGATCAATTTCGGCCCGCAGCATCCGGCCGCGCACGGCGTGCTGCGTCTGGTGCTGGAGCTGGACGGCGAACTGGTCACCCGCGTCGATCCGCATATCGGCCTGCTGCACCGCGGCACCGAGAAGCTGATGGAGGCGCGGACCTATCTGCAGAACGTGCCCTATCTGGATCGTCTCGACTATGTCGCGCCGATGAACCAGGAGCACGCCTTCTGCCTGGCCATCGAGAAGCTGCTGGGCGTGGACGTGCCGTACCGGGCCCAGCTGATCCGGGTGCTGTATTCCGAGATCGGCCGCATCCTCTCGCACCTGTTGAACGTGACCACCCAGGCCATGGACGTCGGCGCCCTGACGCCGCCGCTGTGGGGCTTCGAGGAACGCGAGAAGCTGATGGTGTTCTACGAGCGCGCCTCGGGCGCCCGTCTGCACGCCAACTATTTCCGGCCCGGCGGCGTCCACCAGGACCTGCCCAACGAACTGATCGACGACATCGGCCGCTGGTGCGCGGAATTCCCGGCGGCGCTGAAGGACATCGAGTCCCTCGTCACCGAGAACCGCATCTTCAAACAGCGCAACGTCGACATCGGCGTGGTGTCGAAACAGCAGGCGCTGGACTGGGGCTTCACCGGGGTGATGCTGCGCGGCTCGGACATTCCGTGGGACCTGCGCAAGTCGCAACCGTACGAATGCTACGCCGACCTCGAGTTCGACATCGCCGTGGGCAAGAACGGCGACTGCTGGGACCGTTACCTGTGCCGCATCGAGGAGATGAAGCAGTCGGTGCACATCATGGAGCAGTGCATCCACAAACTGCGCAACTGCCCCGGCGAGCCGGTGATGACCGAGGACAACAAGGTCGTCCCGCCCAAACGCGGCGAGATGAAGCGCTCGATGGAAGCGCTGATCCACCACTTCAAACTCTACACCGAGGGCTTCAAGACGCCCGAGGGCGAGGTCTACGCCTCGGTCGAGGCGCCCAAGGGCGAGTTCGGCATCTATCTGGTCAGCGACGGCACCAACAAGCCGTACCGGGTCAAGATCTCGGCCCCGGGCTTCCGCTCGCTGCAGGCCATGGACTGGATGAACCGCGGCCACATGCTGGCGGACGTGTCGGCCATCCTCGGCTCGCTGGATATCGTGTTCGGAGAAGTGGATCGGTGACGGCTTTCGCCGTCGATCCGATCTTCACCGCCACCCAGGCGATCTGGTTCGCCGCATTTCTGGCGGTCGTCCTCGCGACGCAGGTCGCATTTTCGCCGAAGCGGCGGGCGATCATGGGCGGGCTGAAATTCGCCCTGGCCAGCGCCGTCGTCGCCGCGCCGGGCATTGCCGGGATCACCCTGGTCCGCGGCGCGTACAAGCTGGGTTACCTGGAAGCGGGCCGGGGCTTCTGGGAGGCCAACCTGCGCTCGATCGTGTGGATGAGCGGCGCTATCTTCGCCGGCCAGATGGCCGTGCGGTTTCTGCCGCCGATGGCGTGGCTGTCGCGGGAACTGCGCGACGCCGACCGGGCCGTATGGAGCGAGCGCCTCGGCCGCTGGATGGGGAGCGCGCGATGAGCGGCAAACCCCTGAGCGATCTCGTCCGGCAGGGTTGGTCGGTGGTCGCCTATTCGGCCACCGACATGAGCGGCGAGACCTATCAGCACAATGTACTGCTGACCCGTCAGGGCCAGCACCGCATCCTGACCCTGCGCAAGAAGATGATCGGCGAGGGGCTCGTCGTCTCGGAACTCGACATCTGACGAACCCGGCTCGGCGTGCGGGCCCTAGTTGCGCGGTCGCTGGGCGACGGCGCCGGTCGGGCGAGCCGGGCTGGCCGGCTCGCGCGTGGCCCAGCCCGCCGCCCCGCCGTAGAAGCCGGTCGCCACGGCCGTCCGACCGTCCGCGGACACGGCGAGGTCCACGGTGATGGCGCGTGACAGCCGGGCGATATTCCCCGGCTGCGCCGTGCATGCGATCCACCGACCCCAACCCGAGGATCCAAACGCCAGCGGAACGCCGGCCACATAGGCCGGAAAGGGGTCCGATGTGGAGGCGTAGAACACCAGCCCACGCTGTGCGGATTGGTTCGGCGCCCCGTCGCGGAAATCCAGGACGCCCGTAACGACCTGGGCGGGCGAGCCCCCCTCAACATGAAAGAGCCAACGACCGCCCGCGAGTTGCTCGCAGGGTCCGGCCAGGGCGGGCGCGGCGGCCAGCAAGGCGGCGGAGCCGATAACGACGGCTAGGACTCTGGACATGGCGCGCTCCCCCGCCCGGGCTGCGCGCGGGCCAGAAGGCCAGGCGAGCGGACGGCATGAGAGACAGGGCAGGTTTGCGACAGTTCGTCAAACGGCATCCGGTGAACGATGTCGCGTGAGAGGCGGGCGGGCCCGGGCCGGGTCGCCGCTTTGCGCGCGTCCCGAACTCTTGCCGCGCGTGTGGAACTGGGTGGCCCGGACGACTTGCGGGCCTCGTTCAGGAGGGGCTAGAGAAGGCCGCGCCTCACCAGCCCCCTTCACGCGAGTCTTCCCGCCCCATGTCCGTTCGTCGTCTCGCCAAGGAACAGCCGGCTTCGTTCGCCTTCTCGAAGGCGACGAAGGCCAAATGCGACTGGTGGATCGCCAAATATCCCGAGAATCGGCGTCAGTCCGCGGTGATCCCGATTCTGTGGCTGGTTCAGAAGCAGGAGGGCTGGGTCTCCGAGCCCGCCATCCGCACCATCGGCGAGTTGCTGGGCATGCCCTATATCCGGGTGCTGGAGGTCGCGACCTTCTACACCATGTTCATGCTGGAACCGGTCGGCACGGCGGCCCTGATCCAGGTCTGCGGCACCACGCCCTGCATGCTGCGCGGGGCCGGGGACCTGATGAAGGTCTGCAAGGACAGGATCGGGCCCAGGGACACGCTGAGCGCCGATGGCCGCTTCACCTGGCAGGAGGTCGAATGCCTGGGCGCCTGCGCCAATGCGCCGATGGCCCAGATCAACGACTACTATTTCGAGGACCTGACCGCCGAGACCATGGGCCAGATCATCGACGACTTCGCGGCGGGCAAGAAGCCGAAGCCCGGAAGCCGCGTCGGCCGCGCCAGCTCGGAACCGGAGGGCGGGGCCCTGACCCTGACCGATCCGAAGCTGTACGACGGCGCGGCCGCCAAGCCGATCAAAAAGCTGCCCAACAGCGATCCGGTGGTCGCATGAGTCGCCCCGATCTGACGGACGACGCGAAGATCGCCGAATACCGCGCCGAACTGCGCGCGGTCGGCCGCAACCAGCGGCTGGCCGGGTTCGCCCTGGTCATCCTGGGCGCCATCGCCGTCTGGAGCGCTTCCTTTGCCGGCGCCGCGGCCCAGATGGTGCAATGGGCGGGCTACGCCGCCCTGGCCGTGGGCTGGGCCCTGATGCTGGCCGCCATCTTCCTGCGCACCCGCTATCACCGCCACCGCATGCGGGAGACGAACTGACCATGGTCGGAATCCTCGAAGACAAGGACCGTATCTTCACCAATCTGTACGGGCTCCAGGACTGGGGTCTGGAGGGTGCGAAGAAGCGCGGCGCGTGGAACGCGACCAAGGACATGCTCGACCTCGGTCGGGACTGGATCATCGCCAACGTCAAGAATTCGGGCCTGCGCGGACGCGGCGGGGCCGGCTTCTCGACGGGTCTGAAGTGGTCCTTCATGCCCAAGGAGGTGAAGGACCGGCCGCACTATCTGGTCGTGAACGCCGACGAATCCGAACCCGGGACCTGCAAGGACCGGGAGATCATGCGCCACGATCCGCAGCTGCTGATCGAGGGCTGTCTGATCGCCAGCTTCGCCATGCAGGCCCACGCTTGCTACATCTATCTGCGCGGCGAATATGTGCTGGAACGCGAGCGCATGGAGGCGGCGGTCAAACAGGCCTATGAGGCCCGGCTGATCGGCAAGAACAACATCCATGGCTGGGATTTCGACGTCTATATCCACCACGGCGCCGGGGCCTATATCTGCGGCGAGGAGACGGCCCTGCTGGAGTCGCTGGAGGGCAAGAAGGGCCAGCCGCGACTGAAGCCGCCGTTCCCGGCCGGCGCCGGCCTGTACGGCTGCCCGACCACGGTCAACAACGTCGAGTCGATCGCGGTGGTGGGCACCATCCTGCGCCGCGGGGCCGAGTGGTTCGCGGGCTTCGGCCGGCCGAACAACACCGGCACCAAGATCATGTCGATCAGCGGCCATGTGAACCGGCCGTGCAATGTCGAGGAGGCGATGTCGATCCCGCTGCGTCAGCTGCTGGAAGACCATTGCGGCGGCGTGCGCGGCGGCTGGGACAATCTGAAGGCCATCATCCCCGGCGGCTCTTCGGTGCCCCTGATCACGCGCGAGATGAGCGAAACCGCGCTGATGGATTTCGACAGCCTGCGCGAGATGAAGTCGGGCCTCGGCACGGCGGCGGTGATCGTCATGGACCAGTCGACCGATCTGGTCCGCGCCATCGCTCGCATCAGCTATTTCTACAAGCACGAGAGCTGCGGCCAGTGCACGCCGTGCCGCGAGGGCACGGGCTGGATGTGGCGCGTGCTGGAGCGGATGGCCGTCGGCGAGGCCGATCCGTCCGAGATCGACCTGCTGCTGGACGTCTCGACCCAGATCGAGGGTCACACCATCTGCGCCCTCGGCGACGCCGCCGCCTGGCCGGTGCAGGGCCTGATCCGGCATTTCCGTCACGAGATCGAGGAGCGGATTTCCTCCTACCGCAGCCGCCGCGCGAATTTCGCCGGCCATGCGATCGCGGCGGAGTAGGGATGCGCGCACTGGTCGTCATGTTCGGGGCTGCCGTCGCTCTCGCCGCTTGCGGCGAGCGCGCGGACGCGCCCGCGCCGACGCCGGCGGAAAAGGTCTCGGCGGTGAACCCGGCGTCGGACGCCGAGGCCAGCGTGCCGGTCGTGCTGACGGCCGCCAACCTGCGCCGGGTGTGCCGGGCCGGTCTGGCTGCGATCCACGGACAAGGCCTGCGGGACATTCAGATCGACGGACTGGAAGGCCAGGTCGTCAACGCCTCGTGGCGCGCGCCGGTCGACGGCGGACGCCGCCGGGCCCAGTGCCGGGTCGACGGCGATATCGTCACCTGGAAGCCGGTCGGCGCCACCAACCCTGATCAGGACCGCTGGATGAACCAGTCCGGCGACCCGGTGACGCGCTTCGTCCTTGACGGCGACGCCATCACCATCAACACGACGCTCCCCGATGGGAGCACCGCGACGGAAGAGTATTCCGTGGCTGCTGAGCAAGAGGCCCGCTGATGCCCGTCGCCAAGGTCAACGGCGTAGAAACCGAGTTCGAGCCCGGCATGACCGTGCTTCAGGTCGCCGAGCGCGCCGGGCACGAGATTCCGCGCTTCTGCTATCATGAGCGGCTGTCGATCGCCGGCAACTGCCGCATGTGCCTGGTCGAGGTGAAGCCCGGACCGCCGAAGCCGCAGGCGTCGTGCGCCCTGCCGGCCGCCGAGGGCCAGGAGATCTTCACCGACACGCCGATGGTCAAGAAGGCGCGCGAAGGGGTGATGGAGTTCCTGCTCATCAACCACCCGCTGGACTGCCCGATCTGCGACCAGGGCGGCGAGTGCGACCTGCAGGACCAGTCGGTCGGCTATGGCCGCGACGGCTCGCGCTACGCCGAGAACAAGCGCGCGGTCGAAGAAAAGAACATGGGTCCGACGGTCAAGACCTTCATGACCCGCTGCATCCAGTGCACGCGCTGCGTCCGCTTCATCACCGAGGTCGCGGGCGTGCCGGACATCGGCATGATCTCGCGCGGCGAGGACGCCGAGATCACCACCTATCTCGAGAAGAACATCGACAGCGAACTGTCGGGCAACGTCAACGACCTGTGCCCCGTCGGCGCCCTGACCCACCGGCCGTGGCAATACCACTATCGCCCGTGGGAGCTGAAGAAGACCGAGACCATCGACGTCATGGACGCCCTGGGCTCGAACATCCGCGCCGATTCCAAGGGCGCCGAGGTGATGCGCGTGCTGCCGCGCGTCAACGAAGGCATCAACGAGGAGTGGCTGTCGGACATCAGCCGCTACGCCGTCGACGGCCTGCAGCGCCAGCGGCTGGACCAGCCCTATGTGCGCGATTCATCAGGCCGCCTCCAACCCGCGACGTGGGATGAGGCGCTGAACGCCGTGGCCGGCAAGCTGAAGGCGGCCTCGGCCGACCGGATCGGCGTCATCGCCGGCGACCTGCAGGACGCGGAATCGATGAAGGCGGCGCTGGACCTGTTCCGCGCCCTGGGTTCGGCCAACACCGACTGCCGTCAGGACGGGTCGGCCCTGGGCTATGGTCCGCGCGAGAGCTGGCTGTTCAACTCGGGACTGGCCGGGGTGGAAAAGGCCGACGCGGTGCTGATCGTCGGGTCCAACCCGCGCACCGAGGCGCCGCTGCTGAACGCCCGCCTGCGCAAGGCGTGGTTGGCGGGGACCAGCGAGATCGGTCTGATCGGCGAACAGGCCGATCTGACCTATGAATACAGCTACCTGGGCGCGGGTTCGAAGACGCTGGGCAAACTGCCCAAGGCGGCGCTGGATGCGCTGACCAAGGCCGAGCGGCCGGCGATCATCGTCGGCGGCGGTGCGCTGTCGGGCGCCGGCGGACCGGCGGTGCTGAACGCGATCGGCGCCCTGGCGAAGAAGGTCGGCGCGGTCGTCGAGGGCTGGAACGGCTTCAATGTGCTGCACACGGCCGCCTCGCGGGTGGCCGGTCTGGACATGGGCTTCGTGCCGGCGGCCGGCGGCAAGACGGCCGGCGAGATGCTGAAGCCCGGCGCGCTGGACGTGCTGTTCCTGCTGGGCGCGGACGAGGTCGAGCCGACGGCGTCGGACGCCTTCCGCGTCTATCTGGGCAGCCACGGCGACCGCGGCGCGCACGGGGCGGACGTGATCCTGCCGGGCGCGGCCTATACCGAGAAGTCGGGCCTGTATGTGAACACCGAGGGCCGGGTGCAGATGGCCGAACGCGTCGTCTTCCCCAAGGGCCAGGCCAAGGAAGACTGGGCCATCCTGCGGGCGCTGTCGGCGCGCGTGGGCCAGACCCTGCCGTACGACACCCTCGACGCCCTGCGCTCGAAGCTGATGGCGGATCATCCGACGTTTGGCCGCATCGACTACCTGCCGGCGGCCGCGTCGTTCGACGTGGGTTCGCTGGGCAAGAAGGGCGATCTGGGCGACGTGGCCTTCAGTTCGTCCGTTCGCGACCCCTATCTGAACAACCCGATCACGCGCGCCAGCGTGACCATGGCCGAGCTGTCCGCCCTGCGGGTGGCGCCGGTCGCGATGGCGGCGGAGTAAGGACCGATGGATTTCTGGACCACCCCGCTCGGCTGGACGCTCGCCACCATCGGCGGAATCCTGCTCGTCACCGTCGGCATCCTGATCTCGCTGGCCTTCCTGCTGCTGGCGGACCGGAAGATCTGGGCCGGCGTGCAGATGCGCAAAGGCCCCAACGTGGTCGGGCCGTTCGGCCTGCTGCAGTCCTTCGCCGACTTCTTCAAATTCGTGCTCAAGGAAATCATCGTCCCGGCCGGCGCCGACAAGATCGTGTTCCTGCTGGCGCCGCTGCTGACCTTCATCCTGGCCTTCATCGCCTGGGCGGCGATTCCGTTCGCCCCGGGCTGGGTCATCTCGGACCTGAACGTCGGCATCCTGTACATTTTCGCGATCAGCTCGCTGGGCGTGTACGGCATCATCATGGGCGGCTGGGCTTCGAACTCGAAGTATCCGTTCCTGGGATCGCTGCGCAGCGCCGCGCAGATGGTGTCCTATGAAGTCTCCATCGGCCTGGTGATCATCAACGTCATCCTGCTGGCCGGGACCATGAACCTGACCTCGATCGTCGAGCAGCAGCAGGGCATGTTCTGGAACTGGTTCGCCTTCGGCGGCGGGGCCGGGACCTGGCCGACCATCGTGGTGATGATCCCGATGGCGGTGATCTTCTTCGTCTCCGCCCTGGCCGAGACCAACCGCCCGCCGTTCGACCTGCCCGAGGCGGAGTCGGAACTGGTGGCCGGCTATCAGGTCGAATATTCCTCGACCCCGTACCTGCTGTTCATGATCGGCGAATACGCCAACATCGTCTTCATGTGCGCCATGATCAGCCTGCTGTTCTTCGGCGGCTGGAATCCTGGCGTGCCGCAGGACTGGCTGGACGCCCTGCCGGGCTGGCTGGAGCAGGCGATCTATCTGATCACCTTCCTGGGCAAGATCGTCGTGGCCTTCTTCATGATCGCCCTGGTGAAGGCCTTCGTGCCGCGTTACCGCTATGACCAGCTGATGCGGCTGGGCTGGAAGATCTTCCTGCCGACCTCGCTGGTCTGCGTCGTCGTGGTCGCCGCATGGCGCGTGTTCGCGGTGGGCGCATGAGCCGGATCCTGACCCTCGTGCTGCTGGCCTCCATGGCCGGCGCCTGCACCATTCCGACCTATGAGGCCGATCCCGTGTCGGTCTATCAGTGGGAGCGCCGCCAGGAGGCCATCCAGCGCCAGCAGGCCGAGCGCGAACGCCTGTGCCGCATCACCAGGGACGACGATCCGCGCAAGGAAGAGCTTTGCCGCGGCGTTTCCGGAGCCAGATCGTAATGATGAACCGCCTCGTCCAGGCCGCGAAGGGCGCGCTGCTCATCGACGTCATCGGCGCCATCGGCCTGTCGTTCAAATACATGGCCCGGCCCAAGGCCACGGTGAACTATCCGTTCGAGCGCAATCCGCAGTCGCCGCGTTTCCGGGGCGAGCACGCCCTGCGGCGCTATGCGAACGGCGAGGAACGCTGCATCGCCTGCAAGCTGTGCGAGGCCATCTGCCCGGCCCAGGCCATCACCATCGAGTCCGAGCCGCGCGCCGACGGCAGCCGCCGCACGACCCGCTACGACATCGACATGGTCAAATGCATCTACTGCGGCCTGTGCCAGGAGGCCTGCCCGGTCGACGCCATCGTGGAAGGTCCGAACTCGGAGTTCACGACCGAGACCCGCGAGGAACTGCTCTATGACAAGGACCGGCTGCTCGCCAACGGCGACCGCTGGGAACGGCTGATCGCGAAGAATCTGGAACTCGACGCGCCTTACCGGTAAGGCGCAGACGCTCACCGGGCCGTGATTCCAGCAGGGATCGCCGCCCACAGTCCGAAAGGGGCGAAGGCCTCCGATGTTGCAAGGCATTGCCTTCTATCTGCTGGCCGCGGTGGCCGTGCTGGGCGGCCTGATGGTCGTGACGGCGAAGAACCCCGTGCACAGCGTGCTGTGGCTGATCCTCGCCTTCTTCTCGTCGGCGGGGCTGTTCGTGCTGCTGGGGGCCGAGTTCCTGGCCATGCTGCTGGTCGTCGTCTATGTCGGCGCGGTGGCGGTGCTGTTCCTGTTCGTCGTCATGATGCTGGACGTCGACTTCGTGAAGCTGCGCGAGGGCTATGCCCGCTATCTGCCGCTGGCGATGATCGTGGCGGGCATTCTGCTGGCCGAGATGATCATCATCTCGCTGGCCGTGGTCAGCGGGGGCGCCGCGTCGGACTCGATCGGGCCGGTGGCGGCGACCGACGAGATGTCCAATGTCGAGGCGATCGGCCGCGTTCTGTACACGGACTATGTCTACATCTTCCAGGCGGCGGGGATCGTGCTGCTGATCGCGATGATCGGGGCCATCGTCCTGACCCTGCGCCACAAGCCCAACATCAAGCGCCAGAACGTCGCCCGTCAGGTCGGGCGCGACGCGAAGGCGGCGATGGAAGTCAAGTCGGTGACCACGGGCGCCGGCATCTCGTCCGAGGATCTGCTCTGATGGAAATCACCCTGCAGCACTATCTGGCGGTGGGCGCGATCCTGTTCACCATCGGCGTCTTCGGCATCTTCGTGAACCGCAAGAACGTCATCATCATCCTGATGTCGATCGAGCTGATCCTGCTGGCCGTGAACATCAATTTCGTCGCCTTCTCGGCCTATCTGAACGACGTGCAGGGGCAGATCATGGCCATGTTCGTCCTGACCGTGGCGGCCGCCGAGGCCGCCGTGGGTCTGGCCATTCTGGTGACCTTCTTCCGCAACCGCGGCGACATCGCGGTTGACGACGCCAGCGTGATGAAGGGATGACCGTGATCCATCCTCTTCCGATCATCCCCGCGAAGGCGGGGACCCAGTTCTTTGGGCGCTCCGGCGCCGGCGAACTGGCTCAAACCGCAATCCCGCGCACCCGTGCGTCGCGAAAGCACCGGGTCCCCGCCTTCGCGGGGATGCACGGAATCAAGATTGAAGGGCTGGCCGCGTGAGCCTCGAACTGTTGGTCACCCTCGGCGTCTTCGCCCCGCTGCTCGGCGCGGCCATCGTCGGCCTGTCGGGCCGCCGGCTCGGCGACCTGATTTCCAAATCCATCACCACCGGCCTGCTGTTCTTCTCGTGCGCGGTCGCCTGGATCGTATTGAGTCAGTGGATCTGGGGCGGGCTGCAGGCCTTCACGGTCGAACTGTTCCCCTTCATCAATGTGGGCGACTTCCAGTCGGTCTGGTCGATCCGCATCGACGCCCTGTCGGCGGTCATGCTGGTGGTGGTGACGACGGTGTCGTCACTCGTGCACCTGTATTCCTGGGGCTATATGGCCGAAGACCCCGACAAGCCGCGGTTCTTCGCCTATCTGTCGCTGTTCACCTTCGCCATGCTGGCGCTGGTCACCGCCGCCGACTTCATGCAACTGTTCTTCGGCTGGGAAGGGGTGGGGCTGGCGTCCTATCTGCTGATCGGCTTCTGGTACAAGAAGTCCACCGCCAGCGCCGCCGCCATCAAGGCCTTCGTCGTCAACCGGGTCGGCGACTTCGGCTTCGCCCTGGGCATCTTCACGGTCTTCTGGATGTTCGGCACGATCCAGTTCGCCGAGCTGTTCCCGATGATCGCCTCGAAGGCCGGCACGGGCTGGGCGTTCCTGGGTCATACCTGGTCGGCGATCGACCTGGCCGCCTTCCTGCTGTTCGTCGGCGCCATGGGCAAGTCGGCCCAGTTCTTCCTGCACACCTGGCTTCCGGACGCCATGGAAGGCCCGACGCCGGTGTCGGCCCTGATCCACGCCGCGACCATGGTCACGGCCGGCGTCTACATGGTCTGCCTGCTGAGCCCGATCTTCGAATACGCCCCGGTCGCCTCGGCCATCGTCGCCCTGATCGGCGCGATCACGGCCCTGTTCGCCGCCACGGTCGGTCTGGCCCAGAACGACATCAAGCGGGTCATCGCCTATTCGACCTGTTCGCAGCTGGGCTACATGTTCTTCGCGGCGGGCGTCGGCGCCTATCAGGCCGCCATGTTCCACCTGTTCACCCACGCCTTCTTCAAGGCCCTGCTGTTCCTCGGCGCCGGCTCGGTGATCCACGGCATGCACCACGAGCAGGACATGCGGAAGATGGGCGGGCTGTGGAAGCTGCTGCCGGTCACCTATGCGGTGATGACCATCGGCACCATCGCCATCACCGGCCTTGGCATTCCCGGCGTCGGCGGTTTCGCGGGCTTCTACTCCAAGGATTCGATCATCGAGAGCGCCTTCGCCTCGTTCAGCAACGGCCACAGCGCCATGGGGCTGTTCGCCTTCATGGTCGGCATTCTGGCCGCCGGCCTGACTGCCTACTATTCGTGGCGTCTGGTGTTCATGACCTTCCACAACAAGCCGGTGTGGAAGGACGCGCATCACGGGGACGAAGCGCATGGGCACGCGCACGACGACCACGCCTCGCACGCCCAGCTGGAAACCCATTCCGAGCCGATCGCGGACGATGAACACGCGCACGACGACCACGGCCATCACGGCCCGCTGAAGCCGCACGAGAGCCCGTGGGTGATGCTGGTTCCGTTGCTGCTGCTGTCGGTCGGCGCGGTCGCGGCGGGTCTGGTCTTCGCGCCTTACTTCATCGGCGACGGCGAGCACGCCTTCTGGCGTGGCGCCATCTTCACCGGGCCGGACAACCACGTCCTGCACGAGAGCCACTCGGTTCCGACGTGGGTGAAATGGTCGCCGCTGATCCTGACGCTGATCGGCACCTTCGCCGCCTTCTGGCTGTATGTGCTGAAGGAAGGCATGGCGCGCCGGATGGCCGACCGGGGCGGGGTCATCCACGCCTTCCTCTACAACAAATGGTATTTCGACGAGCTGTATGACGCCGTGTTCGTGAAGGGCGCCAAGGCCGTCGGCGATCTGTTCTGGAAGGTCGGCGACGTGAAGATCATCGACGGGCTGGGCCCGAACGGCGCGGCCTGGGCGTCGCTGAAATCCGCGGCCCGGCTGGCGAAAATCCAGTCAGGCTATGTCTATCACTATGCGTTCGTGATGCTGCTTGGCGTGGCCGGTTTCCTCGCCTTCGCCATCTATGCGTGGGGAGCCTGATCTTGCCCCAGATCCCCTTCATCCTCAGCGTCGTCACCTTCCTGCCGCTGGTCGGCGCGGGACTGATCCTGCTGGCCGGCCTGGTCAACAAGGGCCGGGCCGACGGCGCGGCGCGCTGGATCGCCCTGCTGACCACGATCGTCACCCTGGCCGTCTCCGCCGTGCTGGTCGCGACCTTTGATCCCTCCAGCGCCGCCTATCAGTTCGTCGAGCGTTACGACTGGTTCGCCGCGGCCCAGTACCACATGGGCGTGGACGGGATTTCGATCCTGTTCGTGCTGCTGACCGCCTTCCTGATGCCGATCTGCATCCTGGCCAGCTGGACCACGATCAAGGACCGGGTGGTCGATTACATGATCGCATTCCTGGTGCTGGAGACTCTGGTCATCGGGGTGTTCACCTCGCTGGACTTGTTCCTGTTCTACATCTTCTTCGAAGGCACCCTGGTGCCGATGTTCATCATCATCGGCGTGTGGGGCGGGGCGAACCGGATCTACGCCTCGTACAAATTCTTCCTCTACACCCTGCTGGGCTCGGTGCTGATGCTGCTGGCCATGCTGTGGATGGCGGCCGAGACCGGCACCACCAGCATCCCCGCGCTCAAGGAATACGCCTTCAGCCCGGCGGCGCAGCCGCTGCTCTGGCTCGCCTTCTTCGCCAGCTTCGCGGTCAAGATGCCGATGTGGCCGGTGCACACCTGGCTGCCCGACGCCCACGTGCAGGCGCCGACGGCGGGTTCGGTCATCCTGGCCGGCATCCTGCTGAAGCTGGGCGGCTACGGCTTCATCCTGTTCAACCTGCCCATGTTCCCCGACGCGTCGAGGATGTTCGCGCCGCTGGTGTTCGTGCTGTCGGCCGTCGCCATCGTCTACACCTCGCTGGTCGCCTTCCGGCAGACCGACATGAAGAAGCTGATCGCCTATTCGTCGGTGGCGCACATGGGTTTCGTGACCATGGGCATCTTCGCCGGCAACGCCCTGGGCGTGCAGGGGGCGGTGTTCCAGATGCTGAGCCACGGCCTGATCTCGGGCGCGCTCTTCCTCTGCGTCGGCGTGGTCTATGACCGGATGCACACCCGCGAGATCGCCCTCTACGGCGGCCTGACCGCGCGGATGCCATGGTTCGCGGCCATCTTCCTGCTGTTCACCATGGCCAATGTCGGCCTGCCGGGGACCTCGGGCTTCATCGGCGAGATCCTGACCATGACGGGCGTCTATGGCGTCTCGACCTGGACGGCGCTGGTCGCGGCCTCGGGCGTGATCTTCTCGGCGGTTTACGCCCTGACACTGTACCGGAACGTCATGTTCGGCGAGATCACCAATCCGGCGATGAAGGCGATCACCGACGTCGACAGGCGCGAGCTGCTGATCTTCGCGCCGCTGATCATCGGCACCCTGTGGCTGGGCGTGCAGCCCGGTCTGGTGCTGGATTACACCGCCGCCTCGGTCGAGGCCCTGACTTCCGCCTATCAACTTGCGATCGGCGGGTGAGACGATGATGCCTGATCTGGAATTCGCCCTGCGCCTGTCCGCCCCGGAGAGCACGCTCGCCGTCGGCGGTCTGGCGCTGCTGATGCTCGGCGCCTTCATGGGCGAGAAGAGCGCCCGGCTGGTGTCGATCCTGTCGGTGGCCCTGCTGGTCGCCGCCACGGCGGTGACCGTGACCGGCCCGCTGGGGCAGGCCTTCAATGGCGCCTATGTGGCCGATCCGCTGGCCGTCTACGGCAAGGCGCTGATCTTCCTGTCCAGCGCCGTGGCCATCGTGCTGGGCGGCGGCTGGATGCACCGTGAGAAGATCGCGCGGTTCGAATATCCGATCCTGATCGTGCTGGCCTCGGCCGGCATGGGGATGATGGCGTCGTCGGGCGACCTGATCTCGCTGTACATCGGCATCGAGCTGCATTCGCTGGCCCTCTATGTGCTGGCCGCCTTCCACCGCGACAATCTGAGGGCGTCGGAGGCGGGGCTGAAGTATTTCGTGCTGGGGGCCCTGTCGTCGGGCCTGCTGCTGTACGGCGCGAGCCTGATCTACGGCTTCACCGGCTCGATGCGGTTCGACGAGATCGCCGCCTATGCCGCGGCCAATCAATCGACGGGCCTGATCTTCGGCCTGGTGTTCCTGATCTGCGGCCTGGCCTTCAAGGTTTCGGCCGCGCCGTTCCACATGTGGACGCCCGACGTCTACGAAGGCGCGCCGACCCCCGTCGTGGCCCTGTTCGCCACGGCGCCCAAGGTCGCGGCCATGGTGCTGATCGCGCGGACGCTGGAGGGCGCTTTCGCCGGGTCGCATGACCAGTGGGCCCAGGTGCTGATCCTGATCTCGCTGATCTCGTTCGCCGTGGGCGCGTTCGGCGGTCTGGTGCAGAAGGACTTCCAGCGGCTGCTGGCCTATTCGTCGATCGCCAACATCGGCTACGCCCTGCTGGGCATCGCCGCAGGCACGACCCTGGGCATCCAGGCCATGCTGGTGTTCATGACCCTGTATGTGATCGACCAGTTCGGCTTCTTCGCCATCCTGCTGTCGCTGTCGCGCGGCGGGCGGCCGATCCGGACGATCTCCGACCTGGCCGGGCTGCGAAAGGACCGGCCGGTGACGACCATCGCCCTGACGGTGCTGTCGCTGTCCGTTCTGGGCATGCCGCCATTCTCGGGCTTCTGGGGCAAGTTCTACGTCTTCGGCGCGGCCGCGGATGCGGGCTACTGGATGGTCGGCGCCGCCGGTCTGGTGGCCTCGGTCGTGGCCGGCTTCTACTATCTGCGCGTCATCAAGCTGATGTGGTTCGACAAGGCGCCCGAGGGCGTCGAGCCGATGGACAAGGCGCCGATCGAGGCGAAGACGATCGCCTGGGCCGCGGCGGCCTTCTCCTTCCCGCTGGTGATCGTCGGTCTGACGTGGATCGAGCCGCTGAGCCGCGCCGCCGCCGTCGGATTCGGAGCCGGATAGGGCGCCATGCCCGCCGCTCCGATCCTGCTGCTGGAAGAGACCGACTCCACCAATGCGGACGCCCGTCGCCGCGCCGAGGCCGGTGAGGCGGGACCGCTGTGGATCGTCGCCCGCCGCCAGACGGCCGGACGCGGACGGCGCGGGCGCGAATGGGCCAGCGAGGGCGGCAACCTGTTCGCCACCCTGTTGCAACTGACGCGCAAGCCGCCGGCCGAAGCGGCGCAGGTGACCTTCGTGGCCGCCCTTGCCATCGCCGACCTGCTGGATACGTATGCGCCGCCATCGCTGGTGACGATCAAATGGCCCAATGACGTGATGCTGGCGGGCGAGAAGGCATCCGGCGTGCTGGTCGAATCCGGGGCGCATGAGAGCGGCGGCCTGTGGCTGGCGGTCGGTATCGGAGTCAATCTGGTGCACGCGCCGGCGGGGACCGAACGGCCGGCGACGGCGTTGGTCCACCATCTGCGCGGCGACGTGCTGGCGCCGCCGTCGATCGAGGCCGCCGCCGCCGTGCTGTCCGAAGCCTTCGCGGTGTGGATGGATCGCTGGGAGACGCTGGGCTTCCAGCCGGTTCTCGACGCCTGGCGGGCGCGGACGCCGGGGCTGGACGGGCCCGCCGTGGCGCGGCTGGGGCGCGAGACCGTCGAGGGCCGGGCCGAGGGCGTGGCGCCCGACGGCGCGCTCAGGCTTCGGCTCGCCGATGGAAGTTTGCGGCTGATTTCAGCGGGCGACGTCTTTTTCGGGGAGGCGGCGTGATATTTCCCCGCACAAAGCCCTCCCCTCGAGGGGGAGGGTTGGGTGGGGTGGAGGCAGGCTGCCTCCTGTTCCATTCCGGAGACTCCAATGGAGTCTCGCGGTCCTTGCGGGCGCCGTTCGTGCGTTCACCCCATCCCCCGACCCCTTCCCCCTCGAGGGGAAGGGGAGAAGAAGGGACACTTTGATGCTGCTGGCGATCGAGCAGGGCAACACCAATACGCTGTTCGCGGTGCACGACGGGGCCGAGTGGATCGCCCAGTGGCGCACGGCGACCGAGGCCAGCCGCACGGCGGACGAATACGCCGTCTGGCTGAGCCAGCTGCTGTCGATGCGCGGTCTGGCCATCGCCCAGCTGGACGGCTGCATCATATCCAGCGTCGTACCCCAGTCGATCTTCAACCTGCGCAACCTGTCGCGCCGCTATCTGTCGGTCGAGCCGCTGGTCATCGGCGACAATGTCGACCTGGGCATGACGGCGCGGATCACCAAGCCGAGCGAGGCGGGCGCCGACCGGCTGGTCAACGCCATCGGGGCCCATCTGATGTACCCCGGCGACCTGATCGTCATCGACAGCGGCACGGCGACGACGTTCGACGTCATTGCCGCTGACGGGGCTTTCGAGGGCGGCGTGATCGCGCCCGGCATCAACCTGTCGCTGCAGGCCTTGCACGAGGCCGCCGCAATGTTGCCCCGCATCGCCATCCAGAAGCCCGACCGCGTGATCGGCAAGGACACGGTCTCCAACATGCAGTCGGGCGTCTTCTGGGGCTATGTCGCCCTGATCGAAGGCCTGGTCGCGCGCATAAAGGCGGAGTGGGGAAAGCCCATGACCGTCATCGGCACCGGCGGCGTCGCCTCGCTGTTCGAAGGCGCCACAGAATCCATCGACCGGTTTGATCCGGACCTCACTATCCGCGGCCTGCTCGAAATCTGGCGGCGGAATACCCACTCTAAGGACGTATGAAAAAGCAAACCAACGACGAGTTCGTCTTCCTGCCGCTGGGCGGGTCGGGCGAAATCGGTATGAACCTGAACCTGTACGGCTACGGCCCCGAAGCGAACCGCGAGTGGATCGTGGTCGACGTGGGCGTGACCTTCGGCGATCTGTCGACGCCCGGCGTGGACGTGATCGTGCCCGATCCGGCCTTCCTGGAAGGCGAGACGATCCGCGGCATCGTCCTGACCCACGCGCACGAGGACCATATCGGCGCCCTGGGCTGGCTGTGGAGCCGGATGAAGGCGCCGCTGTACGCCACGCCCTTCACCGCCTTCCTGATCCGCGAGAAGCTACGAGAGGCCGGCATCCTGGATCAGGTCCAGCTGATCGAGGTTCCGCTCGGCGGGACGATCAATCTGGGCAAGTTCGACGTCACCTTCGTCACCATGACCCACTCGATCGCCGAGCCCAACGGCCTGGCCATCAAGACGCCGCTGGGGACGGTGCTGCACACCGGCGACTGGAAGATCGACGACGATCCCATCATCGGCCAGGTCACCGACGCCGGCGCCATCACCCGCCTGGGTGACGAGGGCGTCCTGGCCATGGTCTGCGATTCGACCAATGTCTTCGTCGAGGGATCGGCGGGTTCCGAGGGCGGGGTGCGCGACGCCCTGGCCGAGTTGATCGGCGGGCTGAAGGGCCGGATCGCGGTCGGCTGTTTCGCCTCGAACGTGGCGCGGATGGACAGCGTGATCCGGGCGGCGGAAGCGGCCGGGCGGCGCGTGTCCCTGGCCGGGCGCTCGATGCACCGCATCACCTCGGCGGCCAAGTCCGTCGGCATGATGAGCGATCTCAAGCCCTTCCTGTCGGAACAGGAGGCCCGCGTCTGGCCGGCCGACGAGATCCTGTACCTGTGTACGGGGAGCCAGGGCGAGGCGAGGGCGGCCCTGTCCCGCGTGGCCGAGGGCACCCATCCCTACATCAAGCTGAGCAAGGGCGATCACTGCCTGTTCTCCTCGCGGGTCATCCCGGGCAACGAACTGTCGATCGGCCGCCTGCAGGACAAGCTGACCGACCGCGGCGTGCGTATCTACACCGAGAAGGACCACCCCGGCATCCACGTCTCGGGCCACCCGTGCCGTGAGGAGCTGCGCCAGATGTACGCCTGGGCCCGGCCGAAGATCGCTGTGCCGACCCACGGCATGCGGCGCCACCTGGCCGAGCACGCCAATCTGGCCAGGGACATGGGCGTGCCGGAGACGGTCACGCCGCGCAACGGCGACATGGTCCGCCTGGCCCCCGGGCCCGCCGCCATCATCGACGAGGTGCCGAGCGGCCGGCTGTACGTCGACGGCGGGCGTCTGGTCACCGAACAGGGCGAGGCCCTTCATGAGCGGCGTCACGCCTCGACCAACGGCGTGCTGATCGTCAGCTTCGCCATGGACAAGCGCGGCAAGATCGTCAGCGACATCGACGTGCGGGCCATCGGCCTGCCGGGCGACGCGCAATCGCCGCTGGGCGACGCGCTTGACGATCTGGCCGAGCGCGCCGAACAGGCCGTTAACAAGCTGAAAGGCGCGGCGCTGGAGGACGAGATGGTCATCGAACAGGCCGTCTCGCGTGCTTTGAAGAAGGCCAGCCAGCAGATCTGGGACCGGCGGCCGATCGTCGAGACGATCATTCTGCGGATGTAATCCGGGCAGTCAGGCCTTTGAACCGGCGGGTTCGCTTCCTATAAGGAGCCGAATCCGCCGCCCAGGACCGCCCCATGCCCGACGCCCCGCCCGAGTTTCTCTACAAGCGCGTCCTGCTGAAGGTCTCGGGCGAGGTGCTGATGGGCGATCAAGCCTATGGCATCGACCAGAAGACGGTGGCGACCGTGGCCCAGGCCGTCGCCAATGTGGCGCGCGAAGGCGTCGAGATCTGCCTCGTCATCGGCGGCGGCAACATCTTCCGCGGGCTGAGCAAGGCCGCCGGCGACATGGAGCGCGCCACGGCCGACTATATGGGCATGCTGGCGACGGTGATGAACGCCCTGGCCATGCAGGCGGCGCTGGAGAAGATCGGCGTCCAGACCCGGGTTCAGAGCGCCCTGACCATGAACGCCGTGGCCGAGCCCTATGTGCGCCGCCGGGCCCTGCGCCACCTCGAAAAGGGCCGGGTCGTGATCTTCGCCGCCGGCGTGGGCGCGCCCTTCTTCACCACCGACTCGGGCGCCGCCTTGCGGGCCGCCGAGATGGGCTGCGACGCCCTGTTGAAGGGCACCAGCGTGGACGGCGTCTACACCGCCGACCCCAAGAAGGATCCGACCGCGACGCGGTACGAGACCCTGACCTATCATGATGTGCTGGCGAAAGACCTGAAGGTCATGGACGCCTCGGCCATCGCCCTGATGCGTGACTCGGGCATTCCGATCGTGGTCTTCTCGATCCGGGAAGACAATTCGTTGCGTCGGACGTTGACGGGGGAGGGGACCTTTACGGTCATCTCGTCCAAAAAAGCCGCCTGAGCCGCCAAAGCCAAGAAAACGCGAGAGAAACGACCATGGCCAAGCCTGATCTGAAGACCTACCGCGAGCGGATGGACAAGTCCGTGTCCGCGCTGAAGGAAGAGTTCAACGGCCTGCGCACCGGCCGCGCCAACGTCGGCCTGCTGGATCCCGTGCAGGTCCAGGCCTACGGCTCCAACGCCCCGCTGAACTCGGTCGCCGCCATCAGCGTGCCCGAGCCGCGCATGATCTCGGTCAACGTCTGGGACAAGACCATGGTGGGGCCGGTCGAGAAGGCCATTCGCGCCGCCGGCCTGGGCCTGAACCCGATCGTCGACGGCCAGACGCTGCGCATCCCGGTGCCGCCTCTGACCGAGGAGCGCCGCAAGGACCTGGCCAAGCTGGCGGGCAAATACACCGAGCAGCAGAAGATCGCCGTTCGCAACGTCCGTCGCGACGCCAACGAGGACCTGAAGAAGGCCGAGAAGGCCGGCGAGATCAGCCAGGACGAGCAGAAGAAGATGGAGACCGAGGTCCAGAAGGACACGGACGCGGCGATCAAGCGCATCGACGAGGCCCTTCGGGCCAAGGAAGTTGAGATCATGCAGGTTTGACGGCGCGAATTGCCGTAGGATAAGCGCCGATGCCCGCCAACCCTTCTCATCCCGCCGCGCCGACTGACGGGCCGCGCCACGTCGCCCTGATCATGGACGGCAACGGGCGCTGGGCCGAGGCGCGCGGCCTGCCGCGGGCCATGGGCCATCGCGAGGGCGTTCAGGCGCTGAAACGCACCGTCCAGGCCGCACCGGCGCTGGGCATCACCTGCCTGACCGTGTTCGGCTTTTCGACCGAGAACTGGCGCCGCCCGGCGGAGGAAGTCTCCGACCTGATGGGGCTGGTGCGGTCCTATGTGGCCAGCGATCTGAAACGGCTGGAGCGCGAGGGCGTAAGGGTTAGGGTGCTGGGGCGCCGGACAGGCCTGCCCGCCGATATCGCCGCCATCATCGAGCGCGCCGAGGCGACCACGGCGCACAATGACAAATTCGTCCTTCAGGTCGCCTTCAACTACGGCGGCCGGGCCGACATCGTCGACGCCGCGCAACGTTATGTAGACCGGGTGCTGGCCGGAGAGGCGACGGGTCCGCTGGACGAGGAAACCCTGGGTCGGGGGCTGGCCACCGCAGGCGCGCCGCCGGTGGATGTGATCGTACGCACCTCCGGAGAGCAGCGGCTGTCGAACTTCCTGCTTTGGGAGGCCGCCTACGCCGAGCTGGTCTACCAGAACGTGCTCTGGCCCGATTACGGCCCCGCCGCCCTGGCGGACGTGGTCGAGCAATATCGCAACAGGGACCGGCGTTTCGGCGGCCGGGCCACGCCGAGCGCGGCGCCCGCCCTCGCGGCCGGCTGATGGCGGTCAAGGCGGGCGACATTGGCCTCAGGGCCGCTTCGGCCATCGTGCTGGCTCCCGCCGCCGTTCTGGCCATATGGGCCGGCGGCCTGTGGTTCCTGGGACTGATGCTGGCGGCCTGCGCGCTGCTGGCGGTCGAATGGGCGACGATGAGCGCCGCAAAGGCGTGGCGCGTCATGGCCGGGGCCGTCGCCTTTGGCCTGGTCGCCGGGGTCGTGGCGGCCCATGCCCAGCAGCTGTCCCTCGCATTGGTGATGCTGGTCTTCGGGGCCGTGGCCGCCGGACTGTTCGCGCGCAACCGCGGGCAGGAGGCGCTGGATGCGGCCTATGGGGTGCTTTACCTCGGCTGGCCGGCGGTGCTGCTGATCTGGCTGCGCGACGTCGACAGCCAGTCGGGCCTGGCCTGGACGGTCTCGGCCTTCGCCATCGCCTGGGCCTCGGACATCATGGCCTATCTGGTCGGCAGCCTGGTGGGCGGACCCAAGCTGTGGCCGCGCTTCTCGCCCAACAAGACATGGTCCGGATTCATCGGCGGTCTGGCGGCGGGCACCGTCGCCGGCGCCGTGCTGGCGGCCTTCCTCGACATGGGGATCAATCCGGCCTGGGGCGCGCTGCTGGGGTTCGCGGCGGCGCTGGCCACCATGGCCGGCGACCTGTGGGAATCGGCGCTGAAGCGGCGTTATGGCGTCAAGGACGCGGGCAAGCTGATCCCGGGCCACGGCGGCCTGCTGGACCGGGTCGACGGGCTGATGTTCGCGGTGGTGGTGGTGGCCTGCGGGCGGTTGCTGGTCGGCCTGTTCGGGGGCGGGGCGTGATCCGGCGGCGCGTCACGGTGCTGGGTTCGACCGGATCGGTCGGCTGTTCCACGCTGGACCTGATGGACCAGATCGAAACCGCCGGAACGGGCGCCTTCGAGGTTGTCGCCCTGACCGGCGGGGCCAATATCGCCCGGCTGGCCGAACAGGCCCGGCGCTGGAAGCCGATCCTCGCGGTGACGGCGGATCCGGCCCGATTGCAGGACCTGCGCGACGCTCTGGCCGGAACAGGCGTCGAGGCGGCGGGCGGCGACGAAGCCATCATCGAGGCGGCGACGCGGCCGGCGGACTGGATCATGGCGGCCATCGTCGGGGCGGCGGGGCTACGCTCGGCCTGGGCGGCCGCCGCGACCGGGGCGACCCTGGCGCTGGCGAACAAGGAAAGCCTGGTCTGCTGCGGTCCGGCGCTGATCCAGCGGGTGCGTCAGTCGGGCGGGCGCCTGATCCCGGTGGATTCGGAGCATTCGGCCATCCATCAGGTGTTTCCGCACGAGGCGCCCGAACGGGTGGCGAAACTGGTGCTGACCGCGTCGGGCGGACCGTTCCGCACCATGAAGCGCGACACCCTGGGCGCCATCACGCCCGAACAGGCCGTGGCCCATCCCAACTGGAGCATGGGAGCCAAGATCTCGGTCGACAGCGCCACCATGGCCAACAAGGGGCTGGAGGCCATCGAGGCGGCCTATCTGTTCGACATGCCCGCCGAGCGGATCGAGGTCGTCGTCCATCCCGAGTCGATCATTCACAGCATGGTCGAATACGTCGACGGCTCGACCCTGGCCCAGATGGGGCCGCCGGACATGAAGACGCCGATCGCCTACGCCCTGGCCTGGCCGGACCGCATCGCATGGAATGCGCCGAGGCTGGATCTGGCGGCGCTGGGCCGGCTGACGTTCCAGGCTCCCGACGAGGACCGGTTCCCGGCCTTGAAACTGGCCCGGCAGGCGCTGCAGGCGGGAGGGGCGGCGCCCACCGTGTTCAACGCCGCCAACGAGGTCGCGGCCCTTGCGTTTCTTGACCGTCGGTTGGGCTTTCTCAATATTGCCGCAGTCGTCGCCGACACCTTGTCGCGCGTGACGGCCCCGGGGGCGGTTTCCTGTTCCGACGATGCATGCGACGCGGCCCTTCAGGTCGATGCGCAGGCGCGGCGGATGGCGGAATCGATCATCCAGGGCATCGCGGCGGCAGCCTGACGGCGGAGGGACCCTTACCGGCATGACGGGCTTTCTCAGCCAGACGCTGCTCTACATCGTACCCTTCCTGCTGGTGCTGACGTTCATCGTCACCATCCATGAGCTGGGCCATTTCCTCGTCGCGCGCGCGTTCGGGGTGAAGATCGACCGTTTCTCGATCGGCTTCGGCAGAACCATCGTCGCAAAAACCGACAAACGCGGAACGGAATGGCGTCTGGCCTGGCTGCCGTTGGGCGGATACGTCAAATTCGCGGGCGATCTGGATGCGTCCAGCGTGCCCGACCAGGCCGGTCTGGCCGAACTGCGCCAGCGCCTCATCGCCGAGAACGGCGCCGGGGCCGAGCGCGACTATTTCCATTTCAAGCCGATCTGGCAGCGCGCCCTGATCGTCGCGGCCGGCCCCGCGGCCAACTTCCTTCTGGCCATCGTGCTGTTCACCATCCTGTTCAGCGTGGTGGGCGAGCGGATCGTCGCGCCCCGCGTGGCCCGGGTCGCGCCCGACACGCCGGCGGCCGCGGCGGGGTTCCAGCCGCGCGACCTGATCGTCGCCGTGAACGGCCAGCCGGTCCTCGAAGGGGCCGAGGTCACCCGCATCGTCATCATGAGCGCCGGCGACCCGCTGCGCTTCACGGTCGATCGAGGCGGACAGCTGGTGACGCTGACGGCCACGCCTGAACGGCGGATGGAGGACGACGAACTGGCCGGGCGGGTGCGCATCGCCCGGATCGGGCTGGAGATGGCCCCGCTGGCGCAGGACTTCAAATTCCGCCGTCTGAACCCGCTGCAGGCCGCCGCCAAGGGCGCGGACACCATCGGCGACACGGTCGCGACGACCGGCACCTACATCGGCCGCATCTTCACCGGCAAGGAATCAGGCGATCTGCTGAACGGGCCGCTGGGAATCGCCAAGGCGGCCGGCGGGGTCACCCGTCAGGCGGTGGCTGCGAATCCCGACCCCGGCTACATGGCCGCGAACCTGGCCCTGACGTTTCTTCAGTTCGCCGCCATAGTTTCGATCGGAATTGGCATTGTTAATCTGCTGCCGATTCCGGTTCTGGATGGGGGCCACCTGCTGTTCTACGCTTATGAAGCTGTGGCACGCAGGCCAGTCCCCGCCCGCGTTCAGGAGGTGGGCTATCGCGTCGGCCTTGCTTTGCTGGCGGGATTGATGTTGTTCGCCACCTGGAACGACTTGCAAAAGCTGAGCCTGTTCAAATTCCTCGGCGGGCTCGCATGACGAGCCGACGCCAGCCCCCGATGGTTCCCCGCATGATCCGACAAGACGCAGCCACCCTTCGTTTCGCCCGGAGCCTGAGCCCGAGCCTGCTGGCCCTTGCGGTCGCGGCCGGTCTGGCCGGCCCTGCGCTGGCCCAGACCGCTCCGGCCGTCCAGCCCGGCGCGCCGGTCGAGGCCGCTCCGGCGCCCCAGGCTGCTCCGGCGCCCCAGGCCGCGCCCCCCCAGGACGAGCGAATCCTGATCAACCGGATTCTCGTGCGCGGCAACCAGCGCATCGACCAGACCACGGTCCTGTCCTATCTGCCGATCCAGCCGGGCGACACGGTCGATCCTTCGATCCTGGACGTCGCCGTCCGCACCCTGACCCGCACCCAGCTGTTCGCCGATGTCCAGCTGGGCGTGCAGCCCAACGGCGACCTGGTCGTCGAGATCGTCGAAAACCCGATCATCAACCAGGTGGTGTTCGAGGGGAACGGCGCCATCAGCGAAGACAAGCTGACCGAGGAAGTCACCCTGAAGCCGCGCGGCATCTACACCCGCGCCCGGATCCAGGAGGACGTCGGCAAGATCGTCGAGCTGTACCGCCTGTCGGGCCGTATTTCGGCGACCGTGACGCCCAAGATCGTCCAGCTGGAACAGAACCGCGTCGACGTGGTCTTCGAGATCGATGAGGGCCCGGAAACCGGCGTGCGCGCCATCACCTTCCTCGGCAACACCGCCTTCTCGGACAATGATC
The DNA here is from genome assembly GCF_029946145.1 of Brevundimonas sp. Lineage (GTDB taxonomy): Bacteria > Pseudomonadota > Alphaproteobacteria > Caulobacterales > Caulobacteraceae > Brevundimonas. Next base: position 63,003 of record NZ_JAQSDY010000021.1, on the reverse strand, counting down.
TGCGCGGTGTGATGGTGACCCAGGAATCGGCCTGGTACCGCCTGTTCACGACCAACGACAACTACGACCCGAACCGGCTGGACTACGACCGCGAACAGCTGCGGAAATTCTACACCAACCGCGGCTATTACGACTTCCGGGTCCTGTCGGCGATTTCGGAACTTTCACCCGACGACGGCGCCTTCGGCATCACCCTGACGGTGGACGAGGGCGACCGCTATAATTTCGGCACGGTCGAGGTCGTCACCGAGAACGACCGGCTGAACCCCGACTTCCTCAAGATGCTGCTGCCGATCCGGCCGGGCGATCTGTACGAGAGCGACAAGATCGAAACGGCGGTCGACGCCCTGACGTTCGCGGCTGGCTCGGCCGGCTACGCTTTCGTCGAGATCGAGCCGACCTATCGCGCCAATCCCGACACCGACACGGTCGACGTGACCTTCAACGTCAAGGAAGGCCAGCGCGTCTACGTCGACCGGATCAACATCATCGGCAACACCCGCACCCTGGACAACGTCATCCGCCGCGAGATGATGCTGACCGAGGGCGACGCCTTCAACCGGACCCTCCAGGAGCGCTCGCGCAACAACCTGCGGGCCCTGGGCTTCTTCAAGGACGTCACGGTCGAGGAGGCGCGCGGTTCGGCCCCCGACCGATCGGTCATCAACGTCACGGTCACGGAACAGCCGACAGGCGAGCTGTCGGTCGGCGCGGGCTTCAGCTCGGTCGACTCCTTCGTCGTCAACCTGGGTATCACCGAGCGCAACTTCCGCGGCCGGGGCCAGAACGTCGTGGCCCGTCTGGAATGGGGCTCGCTGCGCCAGCAGGTCGACTTCCGCTTCACCGAGCCGAAATTCCTCGGCCGCGATCTGCGGGCCGGCTTCGACGCCTTCCACTCGCGCTACGATCTCAGCGAATATTCGTCCTACGACTATCGCTCGACCGGTGGCGGCGTGCGCCTGTCCTACCCCTTGAACGGCTATACGCTGCTGAGCACGCGCTACTTCCTCAAGAGCGACGAGATCATCGTGCCGACCGGCTATTGCGCGGCCAACGGACAGGGTTCGACGGCTCTGTGCGATCAGGTTGGCTCGTTCCTGAACTCCTCGGCCGGCTTCACCCTGCTGGTTGATCGGCGGAACGATCCCGTCCGGCCGACCCGCGGCTGGACAGGATCCTTCCGCCAGGACTTCGCCGGCATCGGCGGCGACGTGAACTACACCAAGACCGAAGCAGATGTGTCGGCCTATTGGGGCATCACCCCCGAGTGGATCGTCACGGCCACGGCCTCGACCGGCTATATCTCGGGCTGGGGTGGCGATCCCATCCGCATCAATGACCGCTTCTTCAAGGGCGGCAACAGCTTCCGCGGCTTCGAAACGGCCGGTCTGGGTCCCCGCGACCTGAGGACCACCGACGCGCTGGGCGGTAATTTCTACGCCATCGGCACGCTGGAAATGACCGTGCCCAACTATCTGCCGGAACAATACGGCATCCGGACATCCCTGTTCGCCGATGTGGGGACGCTGGGCGTCCTGGATGACCGCTATACGGTGAATTCGCTGGGCAATCCGGATCCCAACATCGTTGATGAACTCAAGCTGCGTGCATCGGCCGGCGTCAGCATTCACTGGCGCTCGCCCATGGGCCCGATCCGCTTCGACCTGAGCCAGATCATCGGCAAGGAAGAATACGACAAGACAGAAACGTTCCGCTTCTCGACCTCAACCCAGTTCTGACTGCGGGACCGAGTCCCGCTCAAAGGTTAAAGATGAAACTGTTCGCTCTCGGCGCCTTCGCGCTTGCTTCCCTGGCCGCCGGCTCAGCCGCCGCCCAGGCCCAGGCTCCCGCCAACCCCGGCCCGGTGATCGCCGGCGTCTGCGTCTTCCACAACGACCGCATGCTGGCCCAGTCCACCGCGGGCCAGTCGGTGCAGGCCGGCATGCAGCGCCTGATCACCGAGGTCCAGGGCGAACTCCAGCCCTATGCCGCTGCGATCCAGACTGAAGCCCAGGCCCTGCAACAGGGCGGGGCCGCCGCCGACCCCCAGGGCACGCGCCGCCAGGCGCTGCAGCAGCGCGCCCAGGAGGCCCAGCAGCTGGAGCAGACCCGTCAGCAGGAGCTGCAGTACACCCAGGGCCTGCAGGTCCGCGCCATCGCCCAGGCCGCCGACCCGATCCTGGTCGCCGTCTATCAGGAGCGCGGCTGCGGCCTGCTGCTGGACCGTTCGGCCGTCTACATCTCCAATCCGGCGATGGACATTACCGACGTGGTCATGCAGCGCCTGAACACCGCCTTGCCGTCGTTGAGCTTCAACCGCAGCCCGGTGCCGGCCCAGGCTCCCGCCCAGTAGGGACGCCATGCCAGATCCGCGCTTCTTCGACAGCCTGCCGGCGCTCAGCGTCGCAGAGCTGGCCGGGCGGATCGGAGGCGAAGTGCAAAATGGCGGAGACCGTCAGGTCTCCGCCGTCGCGCCCCTGGCTTCGGCGGGGCCGACCGATGTCGCCTTCCTCGGCGACCGCAAATTCCAGGCAGCCCTGACCGGGACCCGCGCGGGCTGCGTCATCGTGCCCGCGAGCGCGGTCGAATTTGCACCGGCCGGCGCGGCCGTGATCGTGTCCGGTGAAGCCCAGGCTTCCTGGGCGCGAGCGTCGGCGTTGCTTCACCGGCCCGTGCCGCTGGACGTCGCCGCCAATCAGGATGTAGCCGCCGAGGATTCTTCCGTCATCTTCGAACCCGGGGTGGTTGTCGGCAGGGGCGTTCTGATCGGACGGGGATCGAGGATCGGCGCCAACACCGTCATCGGACCGGGCGTCCAGATCGGTCGCGACTGCCAGATCGGCTCGAATGTTACGATCGGCTTCGCCCTGGTCGGCGACCGGGTGAAGATCTATTCGGGCGCCCGGATCGGCGAACAGGGCTTCGGCGCGGCGGGATCGAAGGCGGGTCCGGTCGACATTCCCCAGCTGGGCCGGGTGGTCCTGCAGGACGGCGTCACCGTCGGCGCCAACTCCTGCATCGACCGCGGCGCCTATGACGACACGGTCATCGGCGAGAACACCAAGATCGATAATCTGGTCATGATCGGCCACAACTGCGTCATCGGCCGCAACTGCCTGATGGCGGCCAACACCGGCATCTCGGGTTCGGTCATCGTCGGCGACAACGTCATCTTCGGCGGCAAGGCGGGGATCGGCGACCATATCAGGATCGGCGAAGGGGCCCGCGTCGCGGCGGGCGCCGGCGTGCTGGCGGACATTCCCGCGGGCGAGACCTGGTCAGGCTATCCGGCCAAGCCGATCCGACAGTTCTTGCGTGAAACGATCTGGCTCGCCAAACAGGCGTCCGGAAAGGCGCGTTCCTAGCGCCCACGGCGAGGAAGGCCGCAGGATGAGTGACGACGGGAAGATCGATTACGCCGAGGTGATGCGGCGGCTGCCCCACCGCTATCCTTTCCTGCTGATCGACAAGGCGGAGGATTTCGTCCGCAACACCTCGATCACCGGCATCAAGAACGTCTCCCACAACGAGCCCTATTTTCCCGGTCACTTCCCCATCGATCCCGTCATGCCCGGCGTGATGATCGTCGAGGCCATGGCCCAGACAGGCGCCCTGCTGATGTCCAAGTCGATGGATGTGCAGGTCGAGGGCAAGGTGATCATGTTCATGTCGATCGACGGCGTGCGCTTCCGCAAGCCGGCGCGTCCCGGCGACCAGCTGCGCATGCAGGTGGTGGTCACGAAGATACGCGGCGACATCTTCAAATTCCGCGGCGAGACCTTCATCGACGGCAAGCTGGCCTCGGAGGCGGACTTCGCCGCCATGATGGTCACCATCGACAAGCCGGTGAGCCCGTGAGCCGCATCCACGCCACGGCCGTCGTCGACGCCGGCGCCCGGATCGCGGACGGCGTCGAGATCGGCCCCTGGTGCATCGTCGGCCCGGGCGTGGTGCTGGAGCCCGATGTCCGTCTGGTCAGTCATGCGGTGATCCAGCAGGACACAACGGTGGGCGCCCGGACCGTGATCCATCCCTTCTGCGTCATCGGCGGCGACCCCCAGCACACTGGCTACAAGGGCGAAACGGTCCGGCTGGAGATCGGGACCGACAACAGCATCCGCGAACACTCGACCTTCAACCGCGGCACGCCGCAGGGCGCGGGGGTGACCCGCGTCGGCTCCAATGGCCTGTTCATGACCGGCGCCCACGTCGGCCACGACTGCGTCGTCGGGGACAATGTGGTGATGGCCAACAACGCCACCCTGGGCGGGCACGCGCGCATCGGCTCGAAAGTCTTCCTCGGCGGTCTGGCCGCCGTGCACCAGAACGGCCGGGTAGGGCAGGGCGCCATCGTCGGCGGTCTGGCGGCGGTGACGCGCGATGTGATCCCTTATGGCTCGGCCTGGGGCAATCACGCGCAACTGCACGGCTTGAACCTGATCGGGCTGAAGCGGAAGGGCTATGACAAGACGGCGATCCGCCGTCTGCTGGCCGCCTATCGCGATCTGTTCGAGGGCGGCGGGACCTTCGCCGAGCGGCTGGACGCGGTCGAGCACGCATACGCCGACCTGCCCGAGATCATGGAGATCACGGCCTTCATCCGCGAGGACGGCAAACGGCCCCTTTGCCTGCCGGGCGAATGAGCGGTCCGGGAAAACTGGGCCTGATCGCGGGGGGCGGGGCCCTGCCCGTCGCGGTGGCGGCCCGGTGTGAGGCCGAAGGGCGGCCGGTGTTCGTGGTGCGGTTGACCGGCTTCGCCGATCCGCATCTGGCGCGCTATCCCGGCATCGAGGCGGGCATGGCTGAGATCGGCAAGGTGCTCTCGGCGCTGAGGAAGGCGGGCTGCGCGGCGGTGACCTTCGCCGGGACGGTGAACCGGCCGGACTTCAAGAACCTGAAGCCGGACTTCAAGGGAGCGACCCTGCTGCCTGGCATCGTGGCGGCGGCCAGCAAGGGCGACGACGCCCTGCTGCGCAAGATCCTGTCGGTGTTCGAAAACGAGGGCTACGCCATCGAGGGCGCGGACGACATTCTGGGCGGCGAGACATTGCCCGGCGGCGCGCTGGGGGCCGTTCAGCCCTCTCCGGAACAGCTTTCCGATCTAAGGAAAGCGCTTCATGTCGCGGAAAAGGCAGGCGAACTTGATATAGGTCAGGGCGCTGTCGTGTGTGACGGCCTGGTTCTGGCTGTTGAGGCGCAGGAGGGAACGGACGCCATGCTGGCCCGGGTCGCCGCCCTGCCGGCGGACCTGCGCGGCTCGGCCGGCGACCGCAAGGGGGCGTTGGGCAAGGCGCCCAAACCGATCCAGGACCTGCGGGTCGACATGCCGGTGATGGGCGCGCGCACCGTCGAACTGGCGGCCGCGGCGGGACTGGCGGGCGTCGGCGGGATCGCCGGCAAGCTGATCCTGATCGATCACGCCGCCATCGTGGAGGCGGCCGACCGGCTGGGCCTTTTCGTCTGGGGCGAGGGCGGCGAATGAGCCGGCCGTTGAAGATCATGCTGGTGGCCGGCGAGGCGTCCGGGGACGCGCTGGGCGCCGGCCTGGCCGAGGCGCTGAGGGCGCGATTGGCCGCCGACGTCGCCTTCGTCGGCGTCGGCGGCCCCCGGATGGCCGAGCAGGGAGTGCATAGCCCGTTCGACATCGCCGAGCTGTCCATCCTTGGCTGGCTCGAGGGGTTGAAGGCCTATGGCGTGGTCAGACGCCGGGTGACCGACACGGTCGCGCTCGCGGTCGCTGAAAAGCCCGACGCCGTGGTCCTGATCGATAGTTGGGGGTTCACCATCCGCGTCGCCAAGGCGCTGAAGGCGGCGCTGCCGGGGGTTCCCCTGATCAAATACGTCGGCCCGCAGGTCTGGGCGTCCCGGCCAGGCCGGGCGAAGACCCTGGCGGCGTCGGTGGATCACCTGCTGGCGCTCTACGCCTTTGATGCTCCGTGGTTCGAGCGGGAGGGGCTGCCGACCACGGTGGTGGGATCGCAGGCGCTGCATGTCGATTTCGGGAACGCGGACCCGGCGGCGTTCCGCAGGTCGCGGGGGATGGCGCCCGAAGCGAACCTGCTGCTGGTCCTGCCCGGCAGCCGGCCGTCCGAGATCCGGCTGATGACGCCCGTCTACGAGGCCGCCGTGGCGCGGCTCAAGGCGGCCGATCCGTCGCTGGAGGTCGCGGTCGTCGCGGCGGGGACCGTCGCCAACGATGTCGCCGGACAGGTGGCGGGATGGCCGTTCCGGGCTCATCTGGTACCGGAGAGCGAGAAATACGCCGCCATGCGAGCCGCTACGGTCGCCCTGGCCACCAGCGGCACGGTCTCGACCGAACTGGCGCTGGCGGGTGCGCCGATGGTCATCGCCTACCGTTTCCAGCCGCTCAGCTATGCGATCATGAAACCGTTCTTCACCGGCAAGTACGCGACCCTGTTCAACCACGCCGCCGACGCCGAGATCGCGCGCGAACTGATCCAGACGGACGCCACGCCGGAGTCGGCGGCGACGGAGGTCGGCCGGCTGCTGGCGGATCCCGAGGCGCGGCGGGTGCAGGTGGAGCGGCAGACAGCGGCGCTGGATCTGATGGGGCGGGAGGGGCGCGACCCGTCCGAGATCGCCGCGGACGCGGTCCTGCGGGTCATCGCCACGAAAAACGCCGGGGCCTGAGCCCCGGCGTTTCTGTCTGCGGACTTGCGGCTTAGCCGCGCTTCTGGATCGGCACGTAATCCCGTTCGGTCGGGCCCGTGTAGAGCTGGCGCGGGCGGCCGATCTTCTGGCCAGGGTCGGCCATCATTTCCTGCCACTGGGCGATCCAGCCGACGGTGCGGGCCAGCGAGAACAGTACGGTGAACATCGAGGTCGGGAAGCCCATCGCCGACAGGGTGATGCCCGAATAGAAGTCGACGTTCGGGAACAGTTTTCGCTCGATGAAATATTCGTCGTTCAGGGCGATCCGCTCCAGCTCCTTGGCGACCTGGAACAGCGGATCGTTGGGATCGCCGACGGCGGCCAGCACCTCGTCGGCGCTCTCCTTCATCACCTTGGCGCGCGGATCGTAGTTTTTGTACACGCGGTGGCCGAAGCCCATCAGCTTGTACTTCTTGGCCTTCACGCCCTCGATGAATTCAGGGATCCTGTCCGGGGTGCCGATCTCCTTGAGCATGTTCAGCGCCTCTTCATTGGCGCCCCCGTGCGACGGGCCCCACAGGCAGGCGATGCCGGCGGCGATGCAGGCGAACGGATTGGCGCCCGACGAACCGGCCAGGCGGACGGTCGAGGTCGAGGCGTTCTGCTCGTGATCGGCGTGCAGGATGAATATCCGGTCCATGGCCCTGGCCAGCACCGGATTGACCACATAGTCCTCGGCCGGAACGGCGAAGCACATGCGCAGGAAATTCTCGGCGTAGGTCAGATCGTTGCGCGGCGAGATGAACGGCTGGCCGATGTGATATTTATAGGCCCGCGCGGCCAGGGTCGGCATCTTGGCGATCAGACGGATGGCCGAGATGTTGCGCTGGACCGGATCATGGATGTCCAGGCTGTCGTGATAGAAGGCCGACAGGGCGCCGACCGTGCCGACCATGATCGCCATCGGGTGGGCGTCGCGGCGGAAGCCTTCGAAGAAGCGGTCGAACTGCGAGTGCAGCATCGTGTGCATGGTGATGTTGCGCTCGAAGGCCTCGTATTCCGAGGCCGTCGGCAGTTCGCCGTGCAGCAGCAGGTGGCAGACCTCGACGAAATTCGATTTCGAGGCCAGCTGGTCGATCGGATAGCCGCGGTGCAGCAGGGTGCCGACATCGCCGTCGATGAAGGTCAGGGCGCTCTCGCAGGCGGCAGTCGAGGTAAAGCCCGGGTCATAGGTGAAGGCTTCGGTCGCGCCGTACAGCTTGCGGATGTCGATCACGTCGGGGCCGGTGGAACCAGACAGGACGGGAAGCTCGACACTCTTGTCGCGGAAGGTGAGGGTCGCCGTGCCGGCGGGTTTGGCTTGTTCAGTCATTGCAGCCCCTTGGGGGTTAGGCGGAGACCGGCGCGGAGAGGCGCAATCCACGGTCTGATGAATTGTCAGATAGTCTGTTGCAGCGCATCATCCAAGCGCCCGAGGCTTTCTTCGCGTCCCAGGGCGGCCAGAGTTTTGGCGATGTCAGGCGAGACGCCGTCGCCCGTCAAGGCTGCGCGGACGGGCGGGCCGATCTTGCCGAAACCAACGGCCTCCTCCTCGGCGAAGACCTTGAGCTCGGCCTCGAGCGCGAACACGTCCCAGCTGGCGAAAAGCCTGAGTCGGTCGCGCAGGCGGCCGATGCGCTCGCCTGATTCTCCGGCCAGCATCGGCAGGCCCTTTTCGTAGATCTTCAGCGGGCGCGGACGCAGGACGAAGGCGGTCTGATCGGCCAGTTCCAGCGTCGTCTTCGCCCGGTCCTTCACGAACGGCATGGCCTTCAGCAGCCGGGCCTCGTCGTCGGGCCCGAGGGCGTGGCCGCGCGCCAGATGGACGTCCAGCGTCATCTTGGCCAGCCGGTCGTCGTCGGCCAGGCGGATCCAGTGGGCGTTCACGTGGGCCAGCTTGTCGAAGTCCAGCCGGGCCGGCGCCTTGCCGACGCCGGTCAGGTCGAACCACTCCAGCGCCTGGGCGTCGTTGAACAGCTCGTCATCGCCGTGGGCCCAGCCCAGCCGGGCCAGATAGTTGCGCATGGCCTCGGGCAGATAGCCCATTTCGGCGTACTCATGCACGGCCTGCGCCCCATGCCGCTTGGACAGTTTGGCGCCGTCGGGACCGTGGATCAGCGGGATGTGGGCGAAGCTCGGCCGGGTCCAGCCCAGGGCGTCATAGATCAGGCTCTGGCGGGCGGCGTTGTTCAGGTGATCGTCGCCGCGAATGACGTGGGTCACGCCCATGTCGTGGTCGTCGACCACGACGGCCAGGTTGTAGGTCGGCGCGCCGTCCGAACGCAGCAGGACCAGATCGTCCAGATCGTCATTGGCCCAGCTGACCGTTCCCTGCACCTGGTCCTCGACCGTCACCTGACCGGGCAGGGGGCGACGGAAACGAACGACGTGGGGCTGTGACAGGTCATCGACCGTGGGTTCGCGGTCGCGCCAGGGCGATTCAAACGTGCGCCGCTCGGCCTTGGCCAGGTCGCGCAGGCGTCCGGTTTCCTCGGCCGAGGTGAAGTCGCGATAGGCGGCGCCCCGCTCCAGCAGCTCGTTGACGACCTCCCGGTGGCGGTCGGCGCGGCTGAACTGGAAGACGGGCTCCTCGTCCGCGAACAGCTCCAGCCAGCTCAGACCGTCGAAAATGGCCTTCACGGCTTCGTCCGTGGACCGTTCCCGGTCGGTGTCCTCGACGCGGACCAGGAACTTTCCGTTGTGTCCCTTGGCATACAAATAGTTGAAAAGCGCCGTCCGGGCGCCTCCTATGTGCAGGGAACCGGTCGGCGAGGGGGCGAAACGGGTGACGACGGCTGGCGTGGGAGCGGACGGGGAGGTCATGGCGGGCGTTATAGCGCCGACGCCGGCAAAGCCCAGCCTTGCTGCGCGCGCCCGGGCCTTCCTGTCGGATCAGGCCGCGGCGCAGACCCTGCGGTGGCGGATGTGGGCCCCCGTGGCCTTCGGCGGAGGTTGCGCCGTTTATTTCGCGCTGAAGAGCGAGCCGCCAGCCTGGCCGCTGCTGCTGGCCGCCGGGATCACCGCCGGGCTGTGGCTGGGCGCGCGCCGTATGGCGCTGGGCCGCGTCTGGACCCTGCCGTTGCTGATGCTGGCCTGTTTCGCGCTCGGCGTCGCGGTGGCGAAGCTGCGAACGGAAGCGGTCACGGCGCCCATCGCCCCGGCCATGGCCGAACCGACCGTGGTCGAGGGCTGGGTGGTGGACGTCGACAGCCCCGGGTCGGCGGGCCCGCGCCTGGTGATCGCCCCGGTGCGGATACGCGGTCTGACACCGGAACAGACGCCGGTGCGGTTGCGGGCGACCGTGCGGGGCGCGACACCAGCGCCGGGCGAGGCGGTGCGGCTGTTCGCCATTCTCAACCCGCCGCCGGCGCCGGCCAGTCCCGGAGCCTATGATTTCGGCCGCAACGCCTTCTTCCAGAGTCTGGGCGGGGTGGCCTTCTCGCTCGGCGAGACCCGGCCGACGTATCTGGCTCCGCCGCCGTGGCGGGTGCGGGCGGCGATGGCGGTCAATGGCCTGCGATTCGATCTGGCCCGTCGCATCGTCGCGCGGCTGGGCGAACGGACCGGCGGGGTCGCGGCGGCCATGACGACCGGTCAGGAGGCGTGGCTGAACCCGGACGACGTCGATGTGATGCGCGATTCCGGCCTGGCGCACATCCTGTCGATCTCGGGCCTGCATATGGCGGTGGTCGGCGGGTTCGCCTTCTTTCTGGTGCGGCTGCTGGTCGCGGCCTGGCCGTGGCTGGCGCTGCGCGTTCCGGGCAAGAAGGTCGCGGCGGTCGGAGGGCTGCTGGCGGTCGGGACCTATCTGATCGTGTCGGGCGCGCCGCCCCCGGCCGAGCGGGCGGCGATCACGGCCTCGATCGCCTTTCTGGCCATCCTGCTGGACCGGCAGGCCATAACCATGCACGCCCTGGCCGTCGCGGCCTTCGTGGTCCTTCTGCTGCAGCCGGAGGCAATCGTCACGCCCGGTTTCCAGATGTCCTTCGCGGCGACGGCGGCGCTGGTGGCCCTGGTCGAGGCGTGGCCACGGCGGCCGAAAGAGATATCCGCGCCCCTCCCCATCCTGATCGTCCAGCGGGCCGGCGCCTGGCTGGCGGCGGCGGTTCTGGCCAGTCTGGTCGCGGGAGCGGCGACCGGGCCGTTCGCCATGCAGCATTTCAACCGCACGGCCATGTACGGGCTGGCGGCCAATCTGGCGTCGGCGCCGGTGTCGGATTTTCTGATCATGCCAATGCTGGCCCTTGGGGCCCTTCTCGAGCCGCTGGGGCTGGGCGCGCCCTTCCTGTGGTTGGCGGGACAGGGGATCGGCCTGATGCTGGGCATCGGTGAATGGACGGCGAACCTGCCGGGGGCGGTCCGGACGGTGGCCAGCGCGCCGGACTTTGTCCTGCCCGTCTCGTTCCTCGGCGTGCTGTTCTGCTGTCTCTGGCGCGGGCCGTTGCGGTGGCTGGGCCTGCCGTTCGCGGCGGCGGTCATGCTGTGGCCCCGCGCGCCTGCGCCGGACATCTGGATCGGTGACGGCGGGACCAATGCGGCCTGGGTGCAGGCCGGACAGACGGTGGTGATGCGGCCCGGCGTGCGGCAATTCGCGGTCGACGTCTGGTCGCGGCGGCGGGGCGTCTTGCCGCAGGAGCGTCCGTCAGAGGGCTGGACCTGCACCCGTTTCGCCTGTGCGCCAGAGGCCCCGGCAGCCGGGCCGCTGGCTCTGTGGTGGGGAAAGAAGCCGCCGTCGCCCGAACAGATCGACGCCCTGTGCCGCGCGGCTCCTGTGGTCAGCGTGCGCGCCGCCCTGACGGCCCTGCCGTCGACATGCGAGGGCCGCCTGGTGCTGGACGGCCTGGACTACGCCCGGGGCGGGGCGGTGGAGCTGTGGCGCGACGGCCCGCCGCCGGCCGGTCGCTGGCGTGCGGTCTGGGCGGCGGACCTGCGCGGCGACCGGCCGTGGAGCCGGTTCGGCGATCCGGATGTCAGTGATAGCGGCGGATGAGGCCGACCAGCTTGCCCTGAACCTCGACCTGATCGGGGCCGAAGATGCGAGTCTCGTAGTTGCGGTTGGCCGGCTCAAGCGCGATCGAGCCGCCCTTCTTGCGCAGGCGCTTCAGGGTGGCTTCCTCGCCCTCGACCAGGGCCACGACGATGTCGCCCGAGGTGGCGGTGTCGGTCGATTTGATGATCACCAGATCGCCGTTCAGGATCCCGGCCTCGATCATGGAGTCGCCCTCGATCTCGAGCATGTAGTGCTCGCCCGCGCCCAACATGGCCTCGGGCACCGGATAGCGGGCGGTCTCGTGTTCGATGGCCGCGATGGGCGTGCCGGCGGCGATCTTGCCCATCAGCGACAGTTCGCGGGTGTCGTTGGCCGGCTCGGCGGCCATGGGGCGTCCGCCCCCCTGAATGACGTCGGGACGGAAGGGCTGGCGACCACGCGGCTGGGAGGGCGTGGCCTGTTCCGGCAGTTTGGTCACTTCCAGCGCCCGGGCCCGGTGGGCGAGACGGCGGATGAAGCCGCGCTCCTCCAGGGCCGTGATCAGCCGGTGGATGCCCGACTTGGACGCCAGATCCAGCGCCTCCTTCATCTCGTCGAAGGAGGGGGAGACGCCCGTTTCCTTGATGCGCTCATGGATGAACATCAGAAGTTCGTGCTGTTTGCGCGTGAGCATGGAGGTCCTCGAGGCGAATCCCGTTGTGAGAAACGTAGCGGAACAAACCGCAAACGTCCACAAGGTGTTCCTGTGCTGTTCCGGTTAAGGTCCGGTTACCGGCGCAGTCCTGGCGATCGTCAGCCCATCAAGGCGCGGGTCGCCGCCTCGACGTCAGCCTGCCGCATGAGGCTTTCGCCGACCAGCACCGCCTGGGCATGGGCGTCGGACACCCGCTGCACGTCGTCCGGGGTGAATATGCCGCTTTCGGCGACCAGAAGGGCGCGGACGGGGCTGAGCATGGCGAGGCGTTCGATGACGGCGAGGTCGACCTCGAAGGTGCGCAGGGAGCGGTTGTTGATCCCGACCAGATCGCCGCCCAGCTTGCAGGCGCGGGCCATTTCGGCCTCGTCGTGGGTCTCGATCAGGGCGTCCATGCCGAACCGTCCGGCCTCAGAGAGAAGCTCCCCCGCCAGCGTGTCGTCGATCATGGCGAGGATGATCAGGACACAGTCGGCGCCCAGGGCCCGGCTCTCGGCCACCTGCCACGGATCGACGAGGAAGTCCTTGCGAAGACAGGGAAGGGCGGTCGCGTCACGCGCGGCGGCGAGGAAGGCGTCGTCGCCCTGGAAGCTGGGGCCGTCGGTCAGGACCGACAGGCAGCTCGCGCCGCCGCGCTCGTAGGCGCGGGCGAGGGCCGGCGGATCGAAGTCGGCGCGGATCAGGCCCTTGGACGGGCTGGCCTTCTTGATCTCGGCGATCAGGGCCGGGCGGCCGGTTTCCTCGACGTGACGTTCAAGCGCGGCCCGGAAGCCTCGCGGAGCCGACGTCTGACGCGCCAGAGCCTCGACAGCATCCTGCGAGGTCGCGGCCTTGCGGGCGGCCACCTCTGCCCGTTTGTAAGCGGCGATGCCGGCGAGGACGTCGTTCACGCCGGTTCTTCCGGCTCGGGCGAATTGGTGGCCTCGACCAGATCCGTCAGGGCCTTCCCGGCCCGGCCGTCGTCGATGACCTTGGCGGCGATGGCGGCGCCCTCCTTCAGATCGGCGGCGCGGTCGGCGACAACCAGGGCGGCGGCGGCGTTGAGCAGTACGATGTCGCGGTACGCGCCCGGCTGGCCCGCCAGCAGTTTGTGCAGGGCCAGGGCGTTCTCCTCGGCGTCGCCGCCGCGGAGATCCTCGATCGAGGCGCGGGGCAGGCCGGCGTCCTCGGGCGTGACGGTGAAGCGGCGCACGACGCCGTCGCGCCACTCGGCCACGCCGGTGGGGCCGGTGGTGGTCAGCTCGTCCAGACCCTGTCCGTGCACCACCCAGGCGCGCTCTGCGCCCAGCCGGCCCAGCACCTCGGCGAGGGGCTCCAGCAGGCGGGGGTCATAGACGCCCATGACCTGTCGTTTCGCGGACGCCGGGTTCGAAAGCGGCCCCAACAGATTGAAAACAGTACGAAAACCGATCTCGGCACGAACCGGCCCGACGTGACGCATGGCGCCGTGATAGGCGGGGGCGAACAGGAAGGCGATGCCGGCGTCGTCCAGCGAGCGACGCTGCTGGGCCGGGCTGGCGGCGAGGTTGACGCCGAGGGCCGCCAGCACGTCGGACGAGCCGGACTTCGAGCTCAGGGCCCGGTTGCCGTGCTTGGCGACCTTCAGGCCGGCGCCGGCCAGAACCAGGGCCGCGGCGGTCGAGATGTTGAAGGTGTGCTGGCCGTCGCCGCCGGTGCCGCAGGTGTCGATGACGTCGTACGGATGGTCCAGCTTCAGGGCCGCGTCGCGCATGGCCGCCGCGAAGGCGGCGATTTCCTCGACCGTCTCGCCGCGGATGCGCAAGGCGGTGACGGCGGCGGCGACCTGGGCCGGGGTCGGTTCGCCGCGCAGGCAGGCGGCGAAGAAGGCGTGCGCCTCTTCCGTCGACAGCACGCGGCCTTCGACCAGCTTGGCCAGCAGGGGTTTGAAGCCGTCGGCCATGATCAGACCATCGCCCGGCGTCTGACGTTGGCCAGATCGAGGAAGTTCGCCAGCAGGTCGTGGCCGTGCTCGGTGGCGATGGACTCCGGGTGAAACTGGACCCCGTGGATCGGCCGCGTGCGGTGCGCCAGCCCCATGATCTCGCCGTCGGCGGTCCAGGCGGTCACCTCCAGCACCTCGGGCAGGGTTTCGCGACGGACGGCGAGGCTGTGATAGCGGGTGGCGGTGAAGGGCGAGGGCAGGTCCTTGAACACGCTCTGGCCCGCGTGCTCGATCGGCGAGGTCTTGCCGTGCATCAGCGCCTTGGCGCGTATCACCTCGCCCCCGAACGCCTGGCCCATGGCCTGATGGCCGAGGCAGACGCCGAAGATCGGCATGTCCAGCGGCGCGCTGTCGAGGATCGACAGGCAGATCCCCGCCTCGTTGGGCGTGCAGGGTCCCGGCGACAGCAGGACGGCTTCGGGCTTCAGAGCCCAGGCTTCGGCGGCGGTCAGGTCGTCGTTGCGGACGACATGCGTCTCCGCGCCCAGCTCCGCGAGGTAGTGGACGAGGTTGTAGGTAAAGCTGTCGTAGTTATCGACGACCAGGATCATGGTCGGCTTCTAGGGGCTGCGGGGCCATGCGCCAAGCGTGTCGGGCCGTAAGTCTTCGTTAACCGAACCGTCCCGAATTGGGATTGTCCGAACGGAGACCGGCCATGACCGACAAGACCATCGCGAAAGCCCGCGCCTTGCTCGCGCCGACGGCGGCCCCGGCCAATCCCTATGCGACGCTGGGCGCAGCGGCGCTGGCGGCGACGGCGGCGGTGCTGATGGCCGGTGTGCTGGTGCTCGGACCGGGCGTCCGGTTCGACGAGACGGTCGTTTCCGCTCAGCCCTGAGGGTTTCCGAACGGATAGCGCCAGGCGTCTTCCGCGGCGCGCATGGGGGCCTGGGCCTTGGCTTTCGTTTCGGCGTATTCGGCGGCCGGATCGCTGTCGGCCACCACGCCGGCTCCGGCCTGGACGTGAATCTTGCCATCGGCGAACAGGGCGGTGCGCAGGACGATGCAGATGTCTGCCTCGCCGCCCGCCGAGATGTAGCCTACGCCCCCGCCATAGCCGGCGCCGCGCTTGGTCGTCTCCAGCTCGTCGATGATCTCCATCGCCCGCACCTTGGGCGCGCCCGACAGCGTACCGGCGGGCAGGGCGGCCAGCAGGGTGTCGACGGCGTCCAGCTTCGGATCGGCGTCGCCCTGCACCTCGGAGACGATGTGCATGACCGAGCTGTAACGCTCGATGCGGAAGCTCTCGATGACCTCGACGGTGCCCGGGGCGGCGACGCGGCCCACGTCGTTGCGACCAAGGTCCAGCAGCATCAGATGCTCGGCCCGTTCCTTGGGATCGGCCAGAAGTTCGGCCTCCAGGGCGCGGTCGGCCTCGGGCGTCTCGCCGCGCGGCCGGGTGCCGGCCAGCGGGCGGATGGTCACCCGGCCGTCCTTGAGCCGCACCAGGATTTCCGGGCTGGAACCGGCCAGCTGGAAGTCGCCGAAGTCGAGGAAGAACAGATAGGGCGAGGGGTTGGAGCGCCGCAGCGAGCGGTAGAAGGCGAACGGATCAGCGCTCCATGGCGCGGCGAACCGGTGGCTGAGCACGACCTGGAAGATGTCGCCGGCGCCGATGTAGTCCTTGGCCCGCGCCACCAGTTCGCCGAAGCCGGCGGCGTCGACCGGCGAAACGAACTCGGGCGCGGCGGTCTCGATCGCCGCGGGCAGGACGGGCAGGGGCGTGCGAAGTTCGGTCTCGAAGGCGTCCAGCCGGTCGACGGCGGCGGCGAAGGCGGCCTCGGCGGTCGCCCCGTTGTCGGGGTAGGCGGCCGAGACCAGCACGATCTCGTGGCGGACGGAGTCGAAGATGGCGACCAGCGTCGGTCGGGTCAGGACGGCGTCCGGCAGGTCCAGCGGGTCCGGGTTCGGCGGGCCCAGCGGCTCCAGCAGCCGCACCATGTCATAGCCGAAGACTCCGAACAGGCCGGCGGCCATCGGCGGCAGATCGTCGGGCAGGTCGAAGCGCGAGGCGGCCATCAGCGCCCGCAGCGACCCCAGGGCGTCGCCGCTCTCCGGCGTGAACCGGCCTTCGTCGATCGCGGGGCCGCGCGCCAGTTCGGCCTGCCCGTCACGGCAGCGCCACACGGCGTCGGGTTCGCGCGTGATGATCGAGTAGCGACCGTTGACGGCCCCGCCCTCGACGGATTCCAGCAGGAAGGCGTGGGTCCGGCCGTGCCCGACCTTCAGGAAGGCCGAGACGGGCGTCTCCAGGTCGTCGACCAGCCGGCGGACGACCACGCGGGGAAGGCCGACGGCCCAGCCCCGCTGGAAGTCGGCGAAGTCGGCCGCGCCTGTCCCAGGGGTCATTGTCCCTGGGCAGGCGCCGCGGCGCCGGCGGCGGGCGCGGCCGGCGCTTCGGCGGGCAGGCCGAGCGCCGCGCGGGCCAGGGCTTCGTCATACCGGGCCTTCGAGCGGGCGGCGGCGGCCTTGAGCGCCAGTTCGCCCACAGCGTTCACATTGTCGCTGGCCATGCGCTGGCGGAACTGCTCGGCCATCGGCGCGGCCAGAACGGCCGGGGCGGCCGTGATCCGGTCAGTGCGGCCGATGACGAAGCTGTCGTTGGTGTTCTGCTGCGAGAACATCTCACCGCGCGCGCTGCTGAACACGCCCTGGACGACGCCCTGGCCATACTGCTGGACCGACTGACGGTTCAGGCCGGAGCCGGTCTGGACGGTCGCGCCGGCCGAGGCCGCCACCGCGGCCAGATCCTCGCCGCCGCGGACGCGGGCGGCCAGCGCGTTGGCGCGGGTGGTCAGCAGACGGACGTTTTCACGCAGAACCCATTGCTGGGCCAGAGGGGCGCGGATCGTTTCCAGCGGCGGCAGGGCGGCGGGCGTGACCTCGTCCACGCGGACCACGAAATACTGGCCCTGGCCCATGTCGACGACTTCGCTCTCGGCGCCCTTGCCCAGGGTCCACATGGTCTGGACCAACTGGGGCGGCAACGGCGGGTTGATGTCCTGACCGTTGCGCAGCTTGCCGTCCTCCCGGATCGCCGGCACCTGGATGATGCGGGCTCCGATCTCGGCCACGGCGGCGTCCAGGGTCTTGCCGGCCTGACGGGCCTTCTCATAGGCCTCGACGCGCGCGTAGACGGCGGCGCGGGCGTCTTCGGCCCGCAGTTCCTCGATGACCTGCTCGCGCACGTCGGCCAGGGTGGCGGCGCGGCCCGGAGTGATGGCGGTCACCTTGGCGACCACGAACCCGACGCTGGCCTGGACCGGAACCGAGACTTCGTTGGCGGCCAGGCCGAAGACGGCGGCGGCGATGGCCGGGTCGCCCAGGGCGCTGCGCGGCGTGTCGGCGTAGTCAGCCGGCTGGATGTTGTTGGCGCCGGCGACGGCGGCCGGCGCCTGGCCGGCGCGCAGGGCGGCGGCGATACGGTCGGCGGCGGCGCGGCTCGGCGCCGTCAGGGTCACGAAGGTGCGCTTCTCCGGCAGGGACAGGGCGTCCCGACGGAAGTTGAACCGTTCCGCGATCCGGGTCTCGCTGATGGCGGCGGGCGCCGCGCGGTCGTCGAACAGGACGACGGAGGCGGTGCGCGATTCGGGCAGACGCAGTTCGGCGGCGTTCTGGTTCATGAAGGCGGTCAGCTGGGCGTCGGTCGGGGTTCCCGCCGTCCCGGCCATGGCCTGGGTCACGGAGAACCAGCGGCCGTCGCGGGTTTCCAGCGCCTGGCTGGCCAGAACCGCGCCATAGATACGCGGCAGGCGCATCCCGGCGCCGAGCGCCGAGCCATAGTGCTGGGTGATGTACTGGTCGCGCAGCTGGGCCTCGAACATCTCGGGCGTCGCGTTGTTTTCAGCCAGTTTGGCCCGGTACTGGTTCTCGTCGAACTTGCCGGTCACGGAATCGAAGAAGCCCGGCGCCTGGCGGATCTGGCGCAGGACCAGTTCCTTGCCGGGACGGATGCCTGTCTGCCAGGCCCAGTTGAGGAAACCCAGCTGCTGCGACCGCTGCTGGAGGTACTGGACCAGGCCGCCCTGGCCGACAAGTTCCTCGAAGGTCAGGGCCCGTCCGGCCTGTTCCTGGGACTGTTGGAGAATACGGTCCATCTCGCCGCGGAACTCGGCCTGACCCACGCTGCGATCGCCGGCCGTGACCACATGCCTGGGCCCCAGGTTGCCCAGCACGTCCAGCTGGGTGCCGCCGGTCACGAGCAGCGCGAGCGCCAGAACAACCAGAAGCCCGATGGCCCATTTGGACTTGGCGAAGGTGCGAAACGCAGTGAGCATGGTCGGTCCTGGCGGAACAGCGGCGAGAGTGTCGCTTGGCCTATAGGGCGTGAGCGACCCGCACGGCAAGACAATGGCCATTCTTGTCGGGCCGTGATGGTCGGTCCCTCGGGACTTCGACCCCACGCGGCCTGACGACTTGGCTTGAGTCGACGCGCCGCATAGAAGGCGGGCATGAAACAATCCGTGAAGCTGGTTGCCGGCAATTGGAAGATGAACGGTCTGGGCGCGAGCCTGGACGAGGTGGAGGCGCTGCGCGCCGCGCTGGACAAGGAGCCCGCGGCCTGCCGCGTCGCCCTGTGCCCGCCCGCGACCCTGGTCGAACGGATGGCGCGGGCGGCGGCCGGGAGCACCATCGAGATCGGCGGGCAGGACTGCCGGGCCGAGACCCATGGCGCCTTCACCGGCGATGTCTCGGCGCCGATGCTGAAGGACGCCGGTGCAACCCTGGTGATCCTGGGCCACTCCGAACGCCGGCAGGGCCACGCCGAAAGCGACCTTCTGGTTTCGGCCAAGGTCGAGGCGGCGCTGACCGCGGGCCTGGAGCCCGTCGTCTGCGTCGGCGAAACCCTGGACCAGCGGGAGGCGGGCCGGGCCGTGGACGTGGTGCGGTCGCAGATCCTGGCCTCCCTGCCGCTGGCGCTGAGGGGGCGAGACTTCGCCGTCGCCTATGAGCCGGTCTGGGCGATCGGGACGGGCCTGACACCGACGCTGGACCAGATCGAGGAGGTTCACCGCGCCGTGCGGGCCGCGATGATCGAGCGGCTGGGCCTGGCGGTCGCCGCGACGCCGATCCTGTACGGCGGCTCGGTCAAGCCGGACAACGCGGCCGACATACTGGCTGTCCCGGAGGTCGGCGGCGCGCTGGTCGGCGGAGCGTCGCTGAAGGCCGCGGATTTCCTGGGCATCATCCGGGGCGCCTGAACCACCGGCCGTGTCGGGTCGGAGGTCCCGCAGGGCCGACGCCACGGCCCCGGGGAAAGCCTGTTTGCTCCCGTCCCGCATCAATGTTAGACGCCGCCGCTTGATCGGCGCGGTGTCGCGCCACACATATCGGCTGCCATGCTCCAGACCATTCTCCTCGTCGCCATGATCCTCATTTCGGTCGCGCTCGCCGGCGTGATCCTGATTCAGCGCTCCGAAGGCGGGGCTTTGGGCATGGGCGGAGGTCCGTCGGGCTTCATGACGGCGCGCGGCGCGGGCAATCTGCTGACCGTGACGACCTGGTGGCTGGCCGGCGCCTTCTTCGCCTGCGCCATCGGCCTGACCATCCTGGGCAATGTCGAGCGCTCGAACCGCTCGATCGTCGACGCTGACGCCATTGGCGAGCTGATCACGCCGACGACACCGCAGACCGCACCGACGCAGGTTCCGGCCGATCCGGCCCGGCCCGCTGCGCCTTCGCTGCAGGATCTGGAGTCCAGCCTGTCGGGAACGGCGTCCGCGCCGGCCCCGGCCCAGCCCGCACAGTAAGGATGAACGGGGACCTTATCCCCGCCTTCCGCTCCCGCCCTAAAAGTCTCCGCAAGTCGCTGCTCGAATCAGCGGTAGAGTGATCTCCCATGGCCCGTTACGTGTTCATCACCGGCGGCGTGGTTTCCTCATTGGGAAAAGGCCTCGCATCCGCCGCTCTCGGCGCGCTTCTGCAAGCGCGCGGCTACAAGGTTCGCCTTCGTAAGCTCGACCCCTACCTGAACGTCGATCCGGGCACGATGAGCCCGTATCAGCACGGCGAGGTCTTCGTCACCGACGACGGGGCCGAGACCGACCTCGACCTCGGCCACTATGAGCGCTTCACCGGGGTGTCGGCGGCGAAGTCGGACAACATCACCACCGGGCGGATCTATTCGACCATTCTCGAGAAGGAACGGCGCGGGGATTACCTCGGTGCCACGGTGCAGGTGATCCCGCACGTCACCGACCAGATCAAATCCTTCTGCCTGACGCCGGCCCTCACCGACGCGGGCGAGGACGTGGACTTCGTGCTGGTGGAGATCGGTGGCACGGTCGGCGACATCGAGGGCCTGCCGTTCTTCGAGGCCATCCGCCAGCTGGGCCAGGACCTGCCGCGCGGCCAGTCCTGCTTCGTGCACCTGACGCTGCTGCCGTACATCAAGACCGCAGGCGAGATGAAGACCAAGCCGACCCAGCACTCGGTCAAGGAGCTGCGCTCGATCGGCATCCAGCCCGACATCCTGCTTTGCCGCTGCGAATTCCCGATCCCGCCGGAGGAGAAGCGCAAGATCGGCCTGTTCTGCAACGTGCGCGAAAGCGGCGTCATCCAGGCGATGGATTCCAGCGACATCTACGCCGTGCCGCTCGACTATCACCGCGAGGGTCTGGACGCCGAGGTGCTGACCCATTTCGGCATGACCGACGCGCCGGCTCCGGACCTGTCGATGTGGGAAGAGATCGCTCGTCGGCGACTGCACCCCGACGGCGAGGTCACCGTTGCCGTGGTCGGCAAATACACGGTGCTGAAGGACGCCTACAAATCCCTGATCGAGGCGCTTCACCACGGCGGGGTTGCCAACAACGTCAAGGTCAACATCGACTGGGTCGAGGCCGAGACCTTCGAAGGCGACCGGGAAGCCTGTGACGCGCGCCTGCAGGCGGCGCACGCCATCCTGGTGCCCGGCGGTTTCGGCGAGCGCGGCTCGGAAGGCAAGATCGAGGCGGCCCGCTTCGCCCGCGAGCGCAAGATTCCCTATTTCGGCATCTGTTTCGGCATGCAGATGGCGGTCATCGAGGCGGCGCGGAACCTCGCCGGCTATCCCAAGGCGTCATCGACCGAATTCGGCCCGACGTCGGAGCCGGTCGTCGGTTTGATGACGGAATGGACCCAGGGCAATCAGCGGGTGTTGCGCCAGCAGGGCGGCGACATGGGCGGCACCATGCGGCTGGGCGCCTATGACTCGACGCTGAAGCCCGGCTCGAAGATCGCGCGGATGTACGGCTCGACGACCATCAGCGAACGGCATCGTCACCGCTATGAGGTCAACATCAACTATCGCGAGGCGATCGAGCAGAAGGGCGGCCTGCTGTTCGCCGGCCTTTCGCCCGACGGTGTCCTGCCCGAAACGGTCGAGCGCGAGGACCATCCGTGGTTCATCGGCGTGCAGTACCACCCCGAACTGAAGAGCCGGCCGTTCGCGCCCCACCCGTTGTTCGCGGGCTTTATCCAGGCGGCGGTGGTGCAGAGCCGTCTGGTTTAGGGACATCCAGCCCCTCGAACGAACGCCGATACCGGCATCGGACGCAGACTTCGGTCCCCGGCTGACTGCGGCTATCGACGAACATATGGCCCTTCAGGGCGCATTTGACTGACTCGAACACAGGACCTTCCCCCGTCCGTCCCCACAAAGAACAGTGTTCCTTTTTCTGTTGCAATGCAAGATTTTGGCGGTCGGTGGCGGTTTCAGGCTCCCGTGAACATGGTCCGGTCCGCCTTGATCGCCTCCAGAATCATCCCGGTCACCGCCCGGATCCGGGCCAGGGGCTTCAGGTCCGCATGGGTCACCAGCCAAAGGCTGCGATCCAGGTGCACGGCGTCCGGCAGCACCCGGCGTAGCCCGGCCTCACGCGCCGCGATGAAATCGGGCAGCACACAGAGGCCGGCCCCGGCCAGGGCCGCCTGCAACTGGGCGATCAGGTTCGAGCTCTGCAAGGCGACGTGAATGTCCACGTCGGGCGCCTGCATATAGTCCAGTTCCGGTGCGTAGAGCAGGTCGCCGATGTAGCCGATGAACCTGTGACCAGCCATGTCGGCGCGCGTCAGGATCGACGGACGAGCGTCCAGATAAGAAGGCGCGGCGTACAGGCTCAGGCCGTAGTCGGTCAGTTTGCGCGACACCAGCCGGCCCTCACGCGGCGCACTGAGCGTCACCGCGATGTCGGCCTCGCGCTTGGACAGGCTGAGTACGCCGGAGATGGCCACCAGCTGGATATCCAGCCCTGGATGCCGGTCGGCCAGCCGCGCCATCAACGGCGCCAGAACATAGCTGCCGAACCCTTCAGGCGCGCCGATCCGTACCGTGCCGCTCAGCGCCTGGTCTGCCTCGCCCAGTTCATGGGCGGCCCGAAGGGTCAGGCTCTCGATCTTCTCGGCGGTCGGCATCAGCCGCTCGCCGTGGGGCGTCAGGGCGTAGCCGTGCGGACTACGGTCGAACAACTGGGCTCCCAGGCCCGTTTCCAGCGCGGCGATGCGTCGGGCCACCGTGGTGTGATCCATGGCGACGCGCGCCGCCGCCGCGGTGAGCCGCCCTGTGCGGGCCACAGCCAGGAATGCCCGCAAGTCATTCCAGTTGAAATCGGCCATTCCACGCCCCTGTGCGAAAATGCACAACGATTACGCAAATACTGGCATCGTCAGAACAGAAAAGCCATGAGATACCGGCGCTATCGAACGCGACTTCGTTCAAGGGATCCCCATCATGGCATTCGACGCCGCCGCCTATACCTCCAGCTCGCTTGCTTCGGCCCTGCCGGTCTTGACGCTGATCGACACCGCCGGCGACCCCTGCCCTGAGTGGGCGGCCGAGAACCCCGATCACGCGCTCGCGTTGCTGTTCGTGACGCCGCGCGCCTGCGCCGCCGTTGACGTGCTCGTCTCGCTGTAAGCAAGGCTCCGCCATGACCACCTCATCGACGCCCATCCCATCCGCGCCCGATCCGATGGTCGTGGCCGAGACCTTGACCACCCTGATGCAGAACGCCGCGGCTGCGGTTCGCACGACGATGGTCCAGGCTGCGACGCCCCGGACGCTGCCCTACGACCCGACCACGCTGGCGAAGGCGATGATCGCCTTCAATACCTCGGTGATCATGCAGCCGGCCACGCTGTTCGAAGCCCAGGCGAAGAACTGGAACGACTGGACGGCACTGTGGCGGACCATGGGCCAACGGGCGATGGGCCAGGAGACGACGCCGATCGCGGCTCCGGCGAAGGGCGACCGTCGCTTCTCTGATCCGGCGTGGAGCGACGAGCCCGTCTATGACTATCTGAAGCAGGCCTATCTTCTGGCCGCGCGTCAGCTGCAGGAATTCGTCGCCACCGCGCCGGTGGACGAGGACACCCGAGCCCAGGTCGATTTCGCCAGCCGTCAGATGATGAATGCGCTGGCCCCAACCAATTTCGCCCAGACCAATCCGCAGGTCGCCCGTCGGATGGTCGAGAGTGGTGGTCTCAGCCTGATGACCGGCGTGTCGAACCTGCTGGAGGATATCGGCAAGGGGCAGGGGCTGGTCAGCCGCCGCGCGCCCAACGATTTCGAACTGGGCGTAAACGTCGCCGCCACCCCCGGCGCGGTGGTGTTCAGGAACGGCCTCATGGAGCTGATCCAGTACGCCCCGACGACCGCGCAGGTCTGTCGCCGTCCGCTGCTGTTCATCCCGCCCCTGGTCAACAAATACTACCTCTTCGACCTGACTCCCAAGGCCAGCTATCTGAAATGGCTGGTTGACCAGGGCCACACCGTCTTCGTCATCTCCTGGGCCAATCCGGACGAGAGCCACGCCGATAACGGACTGGACGCCTACATAAAGGATGGCGTGATCGCCGCCCTGGACGCCGTCAAGGCGGCGACCGGAGAGCCGGACGTCGATCTGGTTTCCTACTGTCTGGGCGGCACGCTGTCGGCGATGACCCTGGCGTATCTGGCCGCGACGGAGCAGGCGGACCGCGTGGCCTCGGCGACGCTGATTGCGACCCTGGTCGACTTCGGCGACATGGGCGAGTGGTCGGTGTTCACCGGTGAGAACGACCTGAAGGCCTTCAACCGCTATCTGGACGAGCGCGGCTATGTCGAGGCGCACGACCTCACCAAACTGTTCTCGACGGTGCGGGCCAATGACCTGATCTGGTCGTCGGTGGTGAACCACTACCTGCTGGGCGACGAGACGCGGGCCTCGGACCTGCTGTGGTGGTTCGACGACGGCTCGCGCATCCCGGCCCGGATGCTCAAGGAATACGGCTCCCACGTGCTGCGCGGAAACCAGCTCAAGGAAAAGGGCGGCGTTGTAATCGACGGCGTCGCGCTCGATCTCGGCGCGATCAGGACGCCCGTCATGATCGTGGCCCTGAAGGACGATCACGTCGCGGCCTGGAAGAATACCTACGCCGGCCGCAGCTTCTTCGGCGGCCCGACGCGTTTCCTGCTGGGCGGTTCGGGACACAACGCGGGCATGATCAATCCGCCCGCGGCCAACAAGCACGGCTACTGGACCAATGACGCGGCGCCGGACGAAGCTGACGCATGGCTGGCCGGCGCGGAGCAGAAGGCGGGATCGTGGTGGCCGGAATGGCAGGGCTGGCTGGACGCCGCCGCCGCTGATGAAAAGGTCAGGGCGCGCAAGGTCGGCTCGGGCAAGCTGAAGGCCGGAGAGCCCGCGCCGGGATCCTATGTCCGCGTTCGACACTGAGGGTCGTTTACGCCTCACGCGTGCAATCCAGTGAATTTGCTTTAACCCTTCGCTTTCGAGTCAGCGGCTTAGGCTCTGACCGTCTGTAGGGGTGGAGCATGGGTGACCGGCTATCGCGGCGGCAGCTGCAGTGTGTTCGACTGGCTGGGGAAGGCCTTTCCAACAAGGAGATCGCCCGGCGGCTGGGGGCGACGATCTCGCCGAACACCGTCAACAATCATCTTTCGAACGCGTACAAGCGGCTCGGGACGTCCGATCGCTACGAGGCCGTGCGCATTGTCTCCCGGGACTACCCGCTTTCCTCCTCGTTTGCTCCCGGTCCCCTTCCCACGGGCCCATCCCCGACGTTCCCTCGTTCGGCGCCGGACGAACAATCCGGCGTCCCAGGCGACCGCCCGGGCCCGTCCAGCTGGTTCCTTCCGCGTCCTGACAGGCGCATCATGGTCCGGTTGGTTCTGGTCCTGGCGTTCGCGATGGGCGCCGCGATCGTGTCGATCGGAATCGTGTCTGTGATGGCGGCGACTACACGCACCGCCGCCGAACAGGCGCCTCCCGGTGCGATCCGGACCTTGTCGGAACCAACGACCAGCCACGGAGCGGGGACGTGAAGAGAGCACAGTTAGGGGTGAGGATCGCCCGACAGATCCATACAACGGAGCACGCCGTCGATCGAGCGATGGTGGCCGCGAGCGAGCTGCTGCAGACGATGCTGGACGGGCGGCGCGACGCGGCGGTGGGGGCCGATGTCGGTCATGCCGAAATCACGGATGTGGTCGCCAGTCTGGCGCAGCTGAACGGTGCGCGGGGCCTCGTGGTTCGCAGTCACGGAGGCCTGGCGCGGGTGGCGGAGGATCTCGGAGTGTCATGGCGCCTCGGTGGACCGTACGAGGAGAAGATTCCGCCGCCCCCGATGGCGCTGGCCGCGAACGGCTGACGTGTTCGATGCGAGTTACAGCCTGGGTCAGCACGTCATCGGTCTGCTGAGTTTTGTGGCGATCGGTCTGTTGCTGGTGTTCGGGCGATTTGCCGAGCGCATCGCGGGGGCTGCCTTCCTCACGGACATGCTGGGCACGCCGCTCGTGGACCATCTGCACATGGGCGGCCTCCGGTATGGGGTGGCCATTCTGTCGGTAGGGGTCTTCGGAACCTTGATCGCGCTCAGTCTACGGGCCGATCGATGGTGGCTGATCGCCGCGACGGGAGTTCAACTGCTTTCAATGGGACTCTGGGTGGCCACCGTGTTCGGCGACCTGCAGGTCTGGGGCGCGGTCACGGTGCGTATCGTGATCTGGACGCAACTGATGCTTCTCGCCCTCTTCGGGGTCTGGGAGGCCCGCGCGGCCCCCTATGCCCGGTCTTCAACATCAGCCGGACCCCGGGTCTGGCCAGGAGCTATATCATGACGACCAAGCGCGCCTTTGGAGAGGCGATCACGCTGTGGGAGGCCACGCGCCAGACAGCCACTGACGATGAATTCGCGACACTGGAGAACGCCGAGCGCGTGATCCTCGCCCATAGGCCGACGTCCCTCGCCGACGCGGCCACCATGCTTGAAGTGGTGATGGAGCAGAGGGGCGACGGCCGCAGCGACGGGCTGGATTTGCGGGCCATCGAGCGGATTGTCTCGTTGCTGCGCAATGGCGGGACGGATGGCGTGCGTTCCGTTGAGGCCTCCGGCTCGGTCCTCGGTTTTGGGACGAGTCGAGCCTGAAGCGGCGCCTCGGCCAGGTGCGTCGCGCGCCCTCCATCTCCCGGGTCGGGGCGGCGAAACAGGTGGCCCGAAGTTCGTCCGCTGCCGCGCACAGCATTTTCGACGAAGGAACCTGAGCGGTATGGAGTCGTTTTCGCCATCGGTTTCTGGAGGAGATGCGTCATGCCGACCTATGTCTTTCAACTGCACGATGGCCCTTCCGAGCGGCCTTCGGAGGAGACGGTCGAGGCGACGGATCTCGATCAGGCGCGCGACCTGGCCGAGATGCGTTTGTTGCTCAGCAACCAGTTCACCCATGTCGAAGTGCTTCAGGACGGCGAACAGCGACTGAGATTGAAACGCGACGGTCGCCGGTAGCGGCAGGTGGTCCGCAAGCCGGAATCATCCGGCCGGATTGCGGATTTTTCACGGCGCGCTTGCAACGCCCCGGCTTTCAGGCGTCTTGACCCCACGCATGGCCAGTCGCCCCACCACAGTCAGGAAGACCCTGTCCGAGGCCAATCTGGCCGCGCTCGGCGCCGATCGCCTCGCCGCCTTGCTGATCGAGGTCGCGGACGGCGCCCTGAAACGGCGGCTGCGGATGGAACTGGCGGCCGAGGTCGGGGCGCCCGACCTCGCGCTCGAACTGGACAAGCGTCTGACCACTCTCGCCGCCAGCGGGGCCCGGGTGTCCTGGCGCAAGCGGCCCGAACTGCTCGCGGACCTCCAGATGCTGCGCCGCATGATCGTCGGGCGGCTCGGCCCGATGGATGCGAAACTGGCGCTCGACAGGCTGGTGGTCTGGTTCGACCTCTATCCATCGCTGGCGGCGCGGGTGAAGGACCCCAAGGGCGAGCTCACCCTGGTTTTCGATTCCGCATCGACCGATCTGGCGGCTCTGGCCTCGTCGGCGGGGCCAGACGTCGCGGGCCCCGTTCTGGCGGAGGCCCTGTCCACGCGGCTGTCGGAATGGGCGTCCTGGGTCGGCCGCGGCGCGGCCGCCCTCAGTCCGGTCCTGGCGAGACGTTTGTTGTCCGATCTGACGACAGCGCGCGCCCGCCCGACCGGTCGCCTGGCCCTGGTTGTGCGCAAGCTGGCGGACAGGGCAGGCGATATCGACGCCTGGATCCTCGCCATTCCCGACGACGATCGCCGAAAGCCCGAGGTCGCCGCCGAGATCGCCAGACGCCTCGCGCAGGCCGGTCGCGCGGGAGAGGCGCGCGCTGCGCTGGAGGTCTCGCGGACCGAGCCTCCAGCGGCGAGCCGATGGGGCAGGGGCAAGGTCGCCGAAGCCCCGGCCCTCCCGGACAACTGGCATTCGGCCGAGATCGCCGTCCTCGAGGCGGAGGGGCACGTCGCCCTCGCCGAAGAGGCTCGCTGGAGTCTGTTCGAACGGACGCTTTCGGAAGACACGCTGAGGACCCTGCTGGCGGCGTTGCCTGACTTCGAGGACGTCATCGCTCTGGATCGGGCCTTCGCCATCGCCGGCGCCTTCGTGGATCCCATGAAGGGGCTGGCGTTCCTGATGAACTGGCCGGCCCACCGCGAGGCGGCCGAGATGGTGCTGGCTCGACGCGACGAAATTCGCGGATCTGTCGATGACGCGCCCTTGTGGGCCGCACGACTCGCCGGCCGTTATCCGGACGCCGCCCTGTTGCTGACAAGAGCCCGGGCGCGAGCCCTGGTCCGGTTCGGCGACGGCATGACGGAAGAGGTCGAGAGCCTGGTTGGCGAGGCGGAAGTCCTGTTCGCCAGCGCGGGCGTCGCAGAACTCGAGACGCACGCCGTGTTTGTCGAGGGACTGAAGGCGCTGGCGGCGCCGAGGCGACCCGTCTGGCGTTGAAAATGTCATCGGGTGAAGGCGATCATCACCGTCATCGGCCTGTCGTCGGCTACCATCGGTAAACCTCGGCAAACATCGTCATCCGCCTGCTTGGCAAGCCGGGCCGCTCCGCGACTGTGTACGCATCAAGGCACGCGAGGCTCGACGATGCACAGTATGGACAGGCGCCCCTCATCGTATGACCGGGGATTGCTGACCGCCATTCAGATCCCTCCGGTTCAGAACGGGTCCATGGCTCACGCCCGCAAATGCGTGGTCCTGCTGGAAATGGAGGCGGGGGTTCGCCGCGACTTCGCGGTAACGGCGCTTCAGAGCGGCGGAGCTACCGTCATAGCGACTGTGGCGGGACAGCCGCTCGACAACCTGGACGCCGTTTTCGCAAGCCACGTCGTTGTCCTTGACGGCCTGGCCTCCACCTACGACAGCCTGGATATCTGCAGGCGATTGGCCGAGCTCAGGGGACCGCCTGTCATCCTGATGGCGGGATCGGACCACGAAGCCGAGCGGATTGTCGGACTGGAATACGGGGCGGACGATTGCGTGCCGTCATCGGCCAGCGCCCGCGAGCTTCTGGCTCGCGTTTTCGCCCTCGTCCGCCGCGGCGCCGTGCGTGCTTCGGGCGAGGCGGCGTCGGGCGCGGATGCGGCGTCCCGCCTGACCTTCGCGGGCTGGTCCTTCTGCCTTCCGTCCGGGGAGCTGAAAGGTCCCACCGGCAGGGTGGGATTCCTCTCGCGTACCGATCATGCCGTCCTTGCGGCCTTCGTCGAGCGTCCTCGCCAGATCCTGTCGGCCGACCAACTGGCCGAAATCATCGACGGCGAACCGTTGACCGAGGTCGCCAAGGTGGACTGGAGAGTGCGGATTTCCCGACTGCGGCGAAGGCTTGATCGTCTGGATGGTGGGGGCGGCCTGATCCAGACGGTCCATGGAAAGGGCTACGTCTTCGTCGCCGACTGCATGTGCGACCCGGGCTGACCAACCGGATGTGCGCAATGAGTATGTCTTCCGTATCACACCAATTGTTTATGCTGTAAATACGAATTTCTTGAAAGCATAAAATCGCCGGACGCCTACTCTCTCACAGGTTTGGAGTGTTGAACGAGTTCAATTTAACTCAACTCATCGTTCCTTTATCTACTAAAACTGCTTATGAGAGGGCGGGTAACAGGATCATGAAAAACAAGAGATCAAAACTGCTTTCATCTACGCTCGCCGTGGGAGTTTTGGCGGGGTCAGTGCTTGCAGCACCGATGGCCAACGCTCAGGAAAGCCAGGCTGGCCAGGATGAGGGGACGCAGCTCGACGAAGTCGTCGTTACGGGCTCCCGCATTCGCCGCGACCCGACGAACGCCCCCACGCCGCTGATCCAGGTGTCGCGCGAGGCGTTGCTGACCACCGGGCAGAACACCGTCGTCGATTTCCTTGCCACGATCCCGGCCCTGTCGCAGTCGACCGTCCCTTCAGATACGACAGGCTCGAACCTGAATGACGGCGGCCAGTCCTTCGCCAACCTCCGGGCCCTCGGCGCCAACCGGACCCTGACCCTGGTCGATGGGCGCCGTCACGTCGGTTCCAACGGCGGGACCTTGTCGGTCGATGTGGACGCCATTCCGCGCCTGCTGATCGAGAACATCGAAATCGTCACCGGCGGCGCCTCGTCGGTTTACGGCGCCGACGCCGTTTCCGGCGTGCTGAACTTCGTCCTGCGCAAGGATTTCGAAGGCCTGCAGATCGACGGCAACTACGGCATGATCAACCAGGATGGTCAGGCGAACAAACGCCTTTCTGTCCTGACCGGGGCCAACCTGCTGGACGACCGCCTGAACCTCTGGGCCTTCGCCGAGTACGAGGACATCGACGAGGTCCAGGTCCTGGATATCGACTGGCTGAAGGCCTCCTGGCTTATGGCCACAGTCGACTCTGACCCGACCTCGGCCGGCGTCGGCCCGACCTCCGACGGTATCGTGGACCTGGCGCTGTTCTCGGATGTCCGCACCCTGTCGCGTCCGCGCTGGGGCCGCACCGTCCTTGCGAACATGCAGGTCCCCAGCCGTCTGGACGACCCCGAGGTCCCGTTCAACGACTGCTCGGCCACGGCCGCGTTCAACACGGCGACCAACACCAACTGCTTCAATCTCGAGCCCGGCAAGACCTACATCTACGAGGGGCTGACCGGACGTTTGGCCGACTTTGGTCAGCGTATCGGTACCGCTGGAGCCAACCGCGTGAACAACATCGGTGGCGATGGTTCGAATCCCGCTGAATTCGGACAGATCTCCCGGGTGGGCCAGTCGGATTCCTCGCGGTTCGCGGTCGGTGCGAACTTTCAGATCACTGACGAAATCTCGGGAACGCTGGAAGCCAAATACATCGAGGAACACACCTTTGACACGTCCCAGCCGGTGTTCTTCGACGTCAACATTTCGGACCGTCGCGCGGCGAACGTGACGTCGGCCATCCGTTCGCCCAGCCAGTTCGATGTGCGACTTTCGGACAACGCCTTCCTGCCGACCAATGTGAAGTCGGCGATCCAGAACAATATGCTGGTCCGCTACGGTCAACCGACCAACACGACGGACGGAGCGCCTCTGGCTCCGGTCGCCGCGCCCTTCGCCCGCCACGCGCTGTTCGGGCCGAACCGGACCCAGGACAACACCCGCACCATCCAGCGAGCCGTCGCCGGCCTGCGTGGCGAATACGACCAGCTGGGCTTCATCAACGATGTCACCTGGGACCTGTCCTACACCTACGGCGAATATGAAGGTCTGAACCGTGAACGAGGCGTCGATGTGCTGCGCTTCGCCCTTGCGGCAGACGCGGTCGTCGATACGGCCGGCGTCGTCAGCGGAACGCCGGGCCAGATCGTCTGCCGGGCGCAGCTGATCCGGGCGACAAACCCTCTCCTGCCGCTGGACGACTATGCCTTTGGTGGAGACCTGCGTGACACGCCTGAGGGCCGCGCCGCTGTCGATCAATGCACGCCACTGAACATCTTCGGTGAGGGCAACCAGAGCGAGGCCGCACTGGCCTATATCGACGCCGCCATCAAGGTGAGGCAACGCAACGAACAGGAAGACGCTATCGCGTCGTTCTCGGGCTCCCTGTGGGATTTCTGGGGAGCCGGCCCTATGGGCTTCGCTGTTGGCGCTGAATATCGTCGTGAGTTTACCTCGGCCATAGGGCGGGACGCGGACACCGGAAACCGTCTGCTGTTCCTGAACACCGGTCCTGACTTCCCGGGCGTCGAATATGACTCGCAGGAATATTTTGGTGAGCTGTCGATCCCGCTTTTTCGCGACAGTTTCATGGGCGAGTACGCCGAACTGAGCGGCTCGTACCGCACGGCCAACTATTCCACAGTGGGCGATGTCGAGGTCTATGGCCTGAACCTCGTTTATCGTCCGATCCCGGATATTGCGATCAAGACCAGCTTCAACAACTCGATTCGCGTACCGAGCCTGGGTGAGAATTTCGCGCCGTTCATCCAGACGTTCGCAAACGGCTTCGTCGATCCGTGCGCGACCGCCCAGATCAATGCGGCGGGGCTCGGCGCGGCCGTTCGTCAGAACCGGATCACCAACTGTACGGCGCAGGCCGCCGCCAAGGGTCTGGCCTTCGATTTTGCAGGTGCGACGGCCACCAACACGGACGACTTCGCTCCGGTCTACAGTTCGGGCATTGCCGGTGTGATCGGCGGCAACCCGAACCTGAAGCCGGAAGAGTCGAAATCGTTCACATTCTCGACAGTCTTCAAGCCCCGGTTCATTCCTGACTTCAGCCTCGTGCTTGACTACTATGAGATAGAGATTGAAGACGTGATCGCGGCTGTCACAGCCCAGATCATGGCCAACAACTGCGTCAGCGGACCCGGCCTGAATCCGCAATGCAACACCCTGTTCCGTAACAGCCCAACGATTCCTTTTGGCGTCGGCGCGCCGCAAGGCGACCCGGTCGGCGGGTTCATCCAGGGCTCGTTCAACCTCGCCAAACTGCAGACACGCGGCATGGACTTCACCGGCCGCTATCGCCTGGATCTCGAGGAGCACACGGGTCACAATTGGGGTCGCCTGGATTACGCCATCACCGGTTCCTGGTTGCTGGAACAGAAAACCTTCCTCGATCAGGGCAACCCCGCCTCGTTCACGGAACTGGCAGGCAGCATCGGAGCTCCGGGACAGTTTCCTCGAGTTCGCTTCACCTCGTCGCTGACATGGACGCCGAATGACATCTGGAGCGTGAACTGGTCGGTGGACTGGCAGTCGGCGCAGGACATCGTCGTCGCCCGCGCGCTTGTCACAAACGCGGATGCTCGTGATCCGGACACCTACGATACCGGCAACTTCGCGCGCCACGACCTGACGGTTCGATGGAACGTGCAGGACAATCTGGCGGTTCGGGCGGGGGTCGTGAATCTGTTCGACGCCGAACAGGCCCGGCATCTGGGCACGACCATGTTCGACAACTTCGACCCGTACGGAACGCGCTTCTTCGTCGGTTTCAACTACACACCCTACTAGGACCAAGCTGTCCTCCGGCAGGAAGGCGATCGGGGCGGCTCGCAGGAGCCGCCCCTTTTCTGTCTGGACGACGCCCGCCGCGATGGATGCCCGGGGCCGCCGACAGCATGCCAGGATGAGGTCAGCCGACGGTGAGGGACGCCCTGTAGGCCGAGGGCGTCAGTCCGAAGGCGACCCTGAACGCCGTTGAGAAATGGCTGTGGCTGGCGAAGCCCAGATCCATCGCCACGGTCGTAATGTCGTCGGTTTCGCCCAGCCGGCTCAGGGACCGCGCCAGCCTCAAGCGCGCCTGATAGCGATAGATCGGTGTCCCTTCCACCTGACGGAACAGGCTGGTGAGATAGACGGGAGAAGCGCCCACACGCGACGCCAGGTCGTCCAGCGAGCGAGGCGCGCTGGTTTCCTGCACAAGTTCACGCACGCGCTGGACCAGGGCCCGTGATCGCTCGCCTGCCACTGAAGGACGCCGGGGCGGCTCCATGGCCGCGACATGATCCAGGATGGTTCTCAGGGCGTCATCACGAACGGGGGATGGCAGGTTTTCGCGCCACGAGATCAAGGTCGCCAGCCGCGCCGCTTCCCTCTGCAGGTCGGGGCCAACAGGCAGGACGGTGCAGCCCCCAGCCTGTCCGAGCGGCCCCGGCGGGCAGCTGATGGATATGTAAACGACGTCACCGACGTCCGCGTGACGTTGTGTCAGGGTCATGTTGCCGGGAACCAGGGCGATCTGGTTCAGGTCCATCCACACGGCCCCCGCGTCCCATTCGAGATAGAGGGAGCCGCTCAGGGGAATCAGGGCGAGGGGCCGCGATCCCGGGACGAGGGGAACGCCTTCCGACGCCAGACTGCGGATGGTCACGATCTCCGCCTGGAGCAAGGACGAGTTCGCGAGCGACCGACGCGTCACAGTCGTGGCTTCCGCGGCCCGCCCGGACATGGCTCGGACCGACTGCGCGAACGGTCGATGACGCAGGTCGGTCAGCGCCATGCCGTCCCTGAGGTCCGCGCCCGCGGCCGCCGCCTGTGACGTTGAGCGCCTTGTTGGTTCGCGAGACTGGACATGGCTCACGAAACACTGCGCGAGCCGGTTCAGGGCAGATATCGAAAGCTGCTGGCCCGGAACACAGACCTGTGCTCCCCGGCGGGGCGTCCGCTATGGCGTCATCGGTTTTTGCTCGGCAATCATCGTCATGCGCGCCTTGTTGGCGGACAGGCGACCCGAGCACGCTGTGATCGAGATCGGCGACCGTTTCGCCGCCGACGGTGGATGCGGAAAGCCGATGATGAATCACCACACAGTGCAGAGCCTGCCCGACAAACGGACAGGCTCGGGCGTGGCCACCCCCTCCTTTGGACTCGCTCCGGTCAGCGGCGCGGCCGAAGGCTGGCGCGACAGCGGGCGCACGGGTCGCGGCGCCCGGGCCGTGACGGTGTCGGGCGTTACCGACCTGGCCCCGGTCCCGGAGCATACCCTTTGCATCCATCTGGGCCGCCCCATCCTCGTGAACTGTCGGCTCGACGATCTGATGCAGAATGGCCGGCGGCAGGTCCGGGGAGATATGGACATCGTCCCATCGGGTTCGCGTATTTGCTGGGAGGCAGAAGAGGAGGCGTCGCTTCTGCTGCTGCAGGTGAGCTCCGTCGCGCTGGCCAGCGCGGCGGCGCAGTTGGGCCTCGACCCCTGTCACGCCGTGCTGGCCGCGCAGCTTCAGGTGCGCGACACTCCGCTGGAACGTATCCTGATGGCGATCGAATCCACTCTTCTGGCGGGAGGGGCGATCGATCCGGTGTTGTTCGACTCCCTGAGTCTCGCCGCGACGGTGCGGCTGCTTCAGAGATTTGCGGACGCGTCCCCCCCGCGCCCGCTGCAGGCGCTCGCGCCGCGCAAACTGCGTCGGGTGCTCGAGCATGTCGAGGCGCATCTCGGCGAGCGCCTGAGCGTCGCCCGCCTTGCCGAAGTCGCCGGAGCGAGCCCGTCCCACTTCGCCGCGCTGTTCCGTCGTTCAACCGGTGAAAGCGTTCATCAGTACGTGCTGGGCCGTCGTATCGAGCGAGCCAGGACCCTGCTGATGGTCAATGGCGTCAGCATCAGTCAGACCGCGCTCGAGGCGGGCTTCGCGCATCAAAGCCATATGGCCTCCTGCATGAAGCGCGCGCTGGGACTGACTCCCAGGGAACTGGCGAGGCTGGGCGATGAAGCGTCCTGACCGTCGCAGCCGGGACATCAGTCGGAGACGGTCGCGACCCCTGCAACGCTCGGCCGGACCAGCATCCAGACGAGGATGAGAGCCATGGGAATGCCGACCGCGAGGATGTGCACCAGGAGATTGCGGATGATCTGTTCAGGATCCGACGACACGTCGAACGGCGCTCGCGACAACTTCACCACGATCTTCATCACCAGGAAGACGCCTATCCCGAAAACTGTCCCGGACAGGAGGGGGCGTTGAAACACAATCGGCCAGACCCGCCCGGCCAGAACGAACACAGCGCCGGCGACCCACAGGATGCCGTAATGAAGCACGGCGCCCAGGAGGGCGACCGATGCACCGCCCTTGAAGGCCTCGGCGCCCAGCACGCCGCTGGCGATGGCCCGCATCACACCCGTCATGGTGACGCCTTCCCGGGCGAAGCTGGCCGCATAGACCAGGTCGACCGAGCCCGCGGCGATCGCCGCAAACAGGGTCACCAGGATTGCGTCAATCAGTTTTATGGCCGGCCGGACCCCCGGTGACTTTGAAATGGTCATGCGTCCCCCCTCGGTATCGCCGGGATCTACGCAGGGTGACGCCTCGTCTTCGCGCGGATTTGGGGGGATTCGGACACGATCCGACGATGATGTCGGACACACTCTTCAAGTGCGGACGGATCCGGGTTCTTTTCGATTGCCGTAACCGGATTTGCGGGTGTTAATTCGGGATCAGTCAGGCAAATCAATGAGCGTTTCCTACCTGCCTACGGCCGCACCGGTCGACCTGTTCAACGAAGCGGACTTTCGTCTGGGCGCGTTTCATGCGCGGCCGGGAGTCAGGGAAATCCAGCTCGATCGTCATGTCGAACGACTGGAGCCGCGGGTGTTTCAGGTGCTCATCGTGCTGGCGCGCTCGCGTAACCGAACGATCAGCCGGGACGCCCTCATCGCCCTGTGCTGGGACGGTCGCTTCGTCAGCGACGACGCTCTCAACAGGACGATAGGGCGCCTGCGGCAGGTCTTCGCGCGCGATCAATCGGGCTCGGTGACGATCGAGACGGTGCCCAGACTCGGCTACCAGCTTCGTGTTCATGAATCAGACGTCGACCCAATCGCTTCGCCGTCCGCGGCGGAACGGCCCAGGGCGTCGCGGACGCGGCGGTTTCCATCCTGGGCGACAGGGCTTTTCGCCCTCGTGCTGGCCGGACTGATTGGCGGAACAATTGCCTACGTTCAGGTCAACCCGCGACCCGCGGACCCGGATATCCGGCTGCAGGTCATTACGTCCGATCTGGGGGCCGAGATCTATCCGGCCCTGTCGCCATCTGGTTCCATGATCGTCTATTCCGCGGCGGGAGAGGGGGAGGCGCACCACCTCTATCTGCGAACCCTCGACGATGGCCCGGTCGAGCAACTGACCTCGGGGGAAGCGTCGGAGACCGCGCCGAGTTGGTCGCCTGACGGGCAGCGCCTTGCCTTCGTCCGGACTTCGCCGGCGCGCTGCGAGGTCATGATCATGGCCTTGCCGCGCGGGCCCGGCCGTTCCGTTACGACATGCAATTTGCGGACCAGCCCTTCCACGGCCTGGCTCGACAACGAAACCTTGTTGATCGCCGACCGCCCGAACCCCGCCGCGCCGATAGCCCTGTTCAGCGTCGATATCGGAACCGGCGCGCGACGTCAGGTGACCCATCCCGCGGCCGGCGACTGGGGAGATCAGTTGGCGGCGGTCAGTCCCGACGGCCGCATTGTCGCCTTCAGGCGGTCTTCGCTGCCGGGCGTGTCAGAGATCTATCTGGCAAACCTCGAGAGTGGGGATGTTCGTCAGTTCACCCGCGATCACTCCACGATTCTGGGTGTCGCCTGGGCTCCTGACGGCCGGCGCCTGTATGTCTCGACAACCCGCGCCGGCGACTTCGGTCTATGGCGCTACGACATCTCCCGGGCGGATCGTCCCG
Source organism: Brevundimonas sp. (assembly GCF_029946145.1). Lineage (GTDB taxonomy): Bacteria > Pseudomonadota > Alphaproteobacteria > Caulobacterales > Caulobacteraceae > Brevundimonas. The sequence continues at coordinate 25,809 of NZ_JAQSDY010000021.1, read as the reverse complement.
AACGGATGGTGACCGGGTTGAGGCGGATCGGCCGCCTGTCCTCGGACCAGCGGGGGCGGGTTGCGTTCGAGGCGTTCGACCTCCAGTCGGAGATTGTGCGCGTCACCCGGGACGCCCAGGCGCCTCGAACCGCCTCCAACGGTGAATCGGCCTATCCGGACCTCTCGCCAGACGGAAAGACCCTGGCGTTTGCGTCGGACCGCGGTGGCAAGTCCGCCATCTGGACCATGGGTGTGGCGCCCGGATCCGCGTCGCCCAATCGTCTGCTTTCGCAGGACTACGACTACGTCGCCTGGCCGCGCTGGTCCCCTTCCGGGCAGCGGATCGCCTTCCTGGCGACAGTCGGTGGGCGATCGCAGCTCAACATCGTCGCGGCGGACGGCGGCCGGCTGCGAAGTGTGTTCGAGACAAGGGACACTCTCTGGAGCCTGGACTGGATTTCCGAGGACACCCTGATCCTGGCGACCAATGGCGCGGGGGTCTGGCGGCTCTGGAAAGTTCGCGTGACCGACGGCCAGGCGACGCCCGCATCTCCACCGGGATGGGACTCGGTGCAGGCAGGGCCGGGAGGGCGGGTCTACGGCACACGGTTTAACACGGACGGCGTCTGGCGCCTTCCGGCGAGCCCGACCGAAACCCCGACGCTTGTTGCTCCGCTCGCGCCGATCGAATGGCGGAACTGGGCGATCTCGGGCGATCAGGTCGTTACGATCCGGCGCAATGATGCAGGCATCGATCTGGTTTCGACGCCTCTGTCAGGGGGCGTGGGCAGGGTCGTCGGTAACCCGGCTGGCGTGGCGAACCTCTCGGGCCTGACTGGCGATGCAGCGAACGGATTCTACCTGACCCACGGCATCACAAACGAGTCGGATATCGTCGTCATCGATACCGCGCCATCGCGCAGGCTGCCCTGATCGGTCACCGCATGACGGGCGAACGCATCACCATGCCGCGCTGCGACGACGTGGCGATCGAAATCGGCGGGCAGCGCCTGACCATCCCCGACGCAGGCGTGTTTGACCTGACCCCCCTGATGCCTCCGGGGTCCATCGGGATCGACGGCCTCGTCGGCTCGATGTGCTCGCGGAACGCCCCTTCACCCTGGAGCTGGCCTCCGGACGGCTGACGTTCGAGACGGCCGGGAGTCTGGTTGAGCGGACGGCGGGGGCGACAGAATTACCGATCCGCTTCCAGCGCCAGGCCGGCGGCGCCAGCCTGACCGTCATGGCGCCGGTTTCATCGTCGAGCGGTTCGCGTGCGTGACATTTCCATCGACGGCAACATCGGAGCGCCCGTCATCTCGCGCTGGGCCCTCACGTTTGATCTGGCTCGCCGGAAAATATGGATCCAGCCAGCCTATTGAGCCCGGAATGCCCCTCCCGGCGAGCTGACGCTACAGTCACGTTTGACGAAGGTCGTGGGCGCATGCCCTATGCCGCCCCCGCCTTCAGCCTGAATCATTTGAAAGTCGTCCATGCGCGCTCGTCTCGTCTCTCTCGCGGCTCTTCTTGCGGTCGTCGCACCGTCCCTGACCATGGTCGGTTACGCCGCCGCCCAGACGGCGGTCATCGCAGGGACAATGCAGGCGCCTGAACTGCCGGCGGCGCCTGTTGCGGATCTGGTGTCCCGCGTCAATATTCCCTGGTCGCGCTTTACCCTGGACAACGGACTGACGGTCATCGTCCACACCGACCGCAAGGCGCCGGTCGTCGCGGTGTCCATCTGGTATAATGTTGGCTCCAAGGACGAGCCCGCCGGTTCGACGGGCTTCGCCCACCTGTTCGAGCATCTGATGTTCGGCGGTTCCGAGAATTCGCCGGTCAGCCACCTGCAGGCCATGCGCGGCGCCGGGGCCACCAGTCTGAACGGCACGACCTGGTTCGACCGCACCAACTATTTCGAGACCGTCCCGACGCCGGCGCTGGAGCAGACCCTGTTCCTCGAGAGCGATCGCATGGGCTATCTGCTCGGCCAGGTCGGCCAGGACGTGCTCGATCTGCAGCGGGGCGTGGTCCAGAACGAGAAGCGGCAGGGCGACAACCAGCCGTATGGCCTGTTCGAATACGCCCAGCTGGAAGCGCTTTTCGCCGAGGGACACCCCTACCGCCACTCGACCATCGGCTCGATGGCCGATCTGGACGCCGCCAGCCTCGAAACGGTGCGCGACTGGTTCCGCGAGAACTATGGCCCCAACAACGCGGTGCTGGTCCTGTCCGGCGATATTGACGAGCCGAACGCCCGCTCACTCGTGCAGAAGTATTTCGGCGCCATCCCGCGCGGTCCCGTGAATACTCCGGCCGAGGCGGAAGTGCCCGCCCTCGCGGCGCCAGTCAGTGCGGTGATGAACGACCGTGTCGCCAATGTGCGCCTGACGCGCAGTTGGGCCGTGCCCGGCCTGCTTGACGAGGACACCATCCCGCTGTCGGTTGGGGCGTCCGTACTCGGCGGTCTGGCGAGCTCGCGTCTGGACAACGAACTGGTGCGCGGCGACCAGTCGGCGGTGTCGGCCAGCGCCTCGGTGTCGGACTTCCATCGCCTCGGCATCTTCGACATCTCGGTGGACGTGAAGCCGGGACAGGACCCCGCGGCCGTCAACGCGCGTCTGGACGCCATCCTCGCGGACCTGATCGCCAACGGCCCGACCAATGAAGAGGTGGCCCGCGTGGCCACCAGCTATGCATCGCGCCAGATCCAGAGCCTGGAACAGGTCAACGGCAAGGCCTCGGTCCTCGCCGAAGGCCAGCTCTATGCGGGCGATCCCGACCACTACAAACACCAGCTGGACGCCTACGCCTCGGTCACCCCGGCCCAGGTTCAGGCGGCCATGCGGAAGTGGCTGTCGCGTCCCGTCTACAGCCTGACCATCGAACCCGGCGAGCGCGAGGCCTATACAGAGGCCGCGGTTTCGCCCTCCGGCGCCGCCCCCGTCGCCGCATCGGCGATCGAGCGTGTCGCCCGCGATCCGATGCCCGTCATCGGCGACGTATCGGACCTGTCGTTCCCGGCGGTCGAACGCACGCGCCTGTCGAACGGCGTCCAGGTCGTCTATGCGCGCAGCACGACGGTGCCGGTGACCCGCGTGGCCGTCGAATTCGATGCGGGCTATGCGGCGGACCGGGCTGACCGGCTGGGCGCGCACAGCCTGATGCTGGACCTGATGGATGACGGGACGACCACCCGCAACTCGACCCAGCTGGCCCAGGAAGAGGAGCGCCTGGGCGCCTCGATCAACGTCGGCGCCTCGATGGACCGCTCGGCGGCGAACCTGACGGCCGTGACCACCAATCTGCGGCCGTCGTTGACCCTGCTGGCCGACGTGGTCCGCAACCCGGCCTTCGCGCCGGGCGAGGTCGAGCGTCTGCGCAACCAGCGTCTGTCGTCGATCGCCAGCGAGCGCACCAATCCCAACGCACTGGCCATCCGCGCCCTGCCGCCGCTCCTGTACGGACAGGATAGCCCCTACGGCCGTCCGTTCACCGGCACTGGCGACGAGACCAGCATCGCGGCCCTGACGCGCGCCGACATCGTGTCTGAACATCAGACCTGGGTACGGCCCGACAACGCCACCATCTTCGTGGTGTCGGACCTGCCCCTGGATCAGGTCACGCCCGAACTGGAGGCGACGTTCGGCGACTGGACCGCGCCCGCGGCTCTTCGCGGCGCCAAGACATTCGACGCCCCCGCGACGGCCGGGACCAGCCGCATCGTCCTGATCGACCGGCCCCAGTCGCCCCAGTCGCTGATCTACGGCGGCGTGGTGTTGCCGCTGTCCGGCACGGACGATCTGCTGGCGCTGAACACCGCCAACTCCATCCTCGGCACGGACTTCCTGTCGCGCATCAACGCCGACCTGCGTGAAACCAAGGGCTGGTCCTATGGCGTGCGCGGCACGGTCAACCAGATGCAGCACCAGGTGCCGTACATCATCTCGGCTCCCGTTCAGGCCAACCGGACCGGGGAATCGATCACCGCGCTGATCCAGCAGTACAACGGCTTCCTGACCACCAACGGCGTCACGCCGCCGGAGCTGGAACGGACGATCAACGGCAACACCCGGTCCCTGGCCGGCGGGTTTGAAACCTCGGCCCAGGTGCTGGGCGCGCTTCGCAGCAACGCCCTGTATGGCCGTCCGGACGACTATTACGACACGGTCGCCAGCCGCACCCGCGCGCTCACGGCCGCCGATCTTGATATGGCGGCGCGGGCGGCGATCAAGCCCGAGGGCTTCGTCTGGGTGGTCGTGGGCGACGCGTCCGTGGTGAAGCCTCAGCTCGAAACGCTGGGCCTGCCCATCGAAGTCCGGTCGGCGACCGAATAGGCCACAACCCTTCCGCCCCCGCGCGGACCGAGGCGCGCCGTTCGCGGCGCGCCTCTTTTCGTATGGCGCGCCGGCCGCAGACCGCAATAAATTGCTGCGACTGCGAGCGAAGTTGCGCCGCCACTCTACAATTATGCAGCTTCAGGTCCGGGTAACGCGAAACTAACGTGCCGGAATCGTGGCAAAATCTTTGATTACAGCAAAAAGTATCCGCAAAACACCGTCCGCCCACTTGTCTATTTCGCAAATGCGGTAAACATTTCGCACATGCGTAATGCTGTCTTGGGGGATCAAATGACACGACTTCGTATCGGGCTTGCGGGGGCTCTGACCCTGGCGTTGGGCGGTCTCGCGGGGGCGGCTTTCGCAGCCGCGCCAACCGCACCGGACCCGGCGCTTCTGGCGCACCAGACAACCCTTGCCCTTGATGGCGCCGCGACCGGCTGGATCCTGACATCCACGGCCCTGGTCCTGCTGATGACCCTGCCGGGTCTGGCCCTGTTCTACGGCGGCATGGTCCGGCGCAAGAACGTCATCGCTACCATCACCCAGTCGCTGGGCGTGGCGTCGGTGGTCACCCTCGCCTGGTTTATTGCGGGCTACAGCCTGTCGTTCGGCGTGGGCCAGCCGATCGGTGGCTATACGGGTGACGAGGTGCAGGGCTCCATCGGCTCGTTCCAGGCGCTGTTCCTGAACGGCGTCACGCCGACCACGGCGCACAGTCTGACGCCAGGCCTGCCTGAATACCTCTGGATCGCCTACCAGCTGACCTTCGCCATCATCACGCCGGCGCTGATCGCTGGCGCGTTCGCGGAGCGGATCAAATACTCCGGCCTGCTTCTCTTCACCGGTCTGTGGACCCTGCTGGTCTACGCGCCGATCTGTCACTGGGTCTGGGGCGGAGGCTTCCTCGGCGCGGCGGGCGTGCTTGATTTCGCCGGCGGCGCCGTGGTGCACGTCAACGCAGGCGTGGCGGGTCTGGTCTGCGCCATCTTCCTCGGGGCGCGCAAAGGCTATGGCAAGGAAACCATCGTCGCCCACAATCCGGTCCTGACCATGATCGGCGCCTGCCTGCTGCTGGTGGGCTGGATCGGCTTCAACGCCGGCTCGGCCTGGACCGCGGACTCGATCGCGTCTGTCGCTCTCCTCAACACCATTCTGGCCGCGATGGCGGGCTCGCTGACCTGGAAGATCGTCGAGGTGATGGAGAAGCGTAAGCCGTCTCTCATCGGCGTGCTGTCCGGCCTGATCGCCGGTCTGGTCGCCATCACCCCCGCGGCGGGCCTGGTCGATCCCAAGGGCGCGGTGATCATCGGTCTGGCCTCGGGCCCGGTCTGCTATGCGGCCTCGGTCTGGATCAAGAAGCTGCTGCGCTATGACGACAGCCTCGACGCCTTCGGCATCCACGGCGCCGGCGGCATCCTCGGCGCGCTGCTGACGGGCGTCTTCGCCTCGGCGGCCGTCAATGGCGTGGCCGAGGGGGCGACGATCGCCAAACAGGCCTGGGGGTTGGGCGTGACCATCGGCTGGAGCGCCGTGGTCACCTTCCTGATCCTGATCGTCTGCAAGTTGACCACCGGCCTGCGCGTCACGGCCGCACAGGAGGCGGAGGGCCTCGACGGACACCTGCACGGCGAGGTGATGGAGGGCGTCTGAACACGAACGACAGGCGGCGCGGAGCCTCCCCTCCGCGCCGCCGCCCGGTAGATCTGACGCTCAAAAACCATCGACAACAGGGGATACGATGATGAGAACCGCTTTCGCCTTCGCGGCCATGACGGCCGCCCTTCTGACCGCCGGGGCCGCCAGCGCCCAGTCCACGCCCGAGGTGGCCTGGAATGTCGGCGTGGTCAGCGACTATGTCTTCCGCGGCTACACCCAGACCGACGGGGAGCCGGCCCTCCAGGGCGGTGTCGACGCCACCATCGGGGCCTTCTACGTCGGCGCCTGGGGTTCCAATGTCGACTTCGGCGACGACACCGACGCCGAGGTGGACATCTATGGCGGCTATCGCGGCGAGGCCGGGGGCTTTGCCTACGACGTCGGGGTGGTCGGCTATGGCTATGTCAACGCGCCGGACGGGGCGGACTACGACTATCTGGAGCTCAAGGCGGCCGCGTCGCGCGCCATCGGCCCGGCGACGTTCGGCGCCGCGGTCTACTGGTCGCCGGACTTCTTCGGACCGGACGAGGAGGCGACCTACGCCGAGGTCAACACCGCCTTCGCCCCGGCCGACAAGTGGACCGTATCGGCGGCGGTCGGCCGGCAGTGGCTGGATGTGAACGACGACTATGCGACCTGGAATGTCGGGGTCGGCTACGCCGTCACCGAACATGTGGCGATCGATGTCCGCTATCACGACACGGACGTCGACGGGACCCTGTCGGATAGCCGGGCCGTCGCCGGGATCAAATTCCTCTTCTGATGCGATGCACAAGGCGAACCGGTCGGACGTTGCAAATATGTGCGTTAGGCCGGTTTTTGCGCAATGAAAGGCGTGATCTGCATATCTTGCACGGAAGTTGCCACACCTCCCTCCTGACCCTAAGTCTTGGTGCAACAGCGAAGGGATCGATGTGGCGTCCGTGAACCAGACTTTCGTGGTCACTCCGAGGACCGGCCCGGCCAAGGCCGCGGCCGCCGATCGCGTCCGCGGTTTCGACGAAATCCATGCGGACTTCACCGTCGCCGCCGGGACCGGACAGTCGAGCCGTTGCGCCCAGTGCGGCGTGCCCTTCTGCCAGACGGGCTGCCCCTTGCAGAACAACATTCCCGACTGGCTGAAGCTGGCGGCCGAGGGCCGGGCCGAGGAGGCATGGCGTCAGGCCGAGGCGACCTCGACCCTGCCGGAAATCTGCGGCCGCATCTGCCCGCAGGACCGGTTGTGCGAGGGCTCGTGCACCCTTGAGCAGGCCGGCTGGGAGACGGTGACCATCGGTTCGGTCGAACGCTGGCTCGGCGACATGGCGTTCGAGAACGGCTGGGTCGATCCGATCCGGCCGCGGATGGAGCGCGGCGCTTCGGTGGGGATCGTCGGCGCCGGCCCCGCCGGGATGGCGGCGGCGGACCGGCTACGGTCGGCAGGATATGCGGTGACCCTCTATGACCGACACGATCGCGCGGGCGGTCTGCTGACCTACGGGATCCCCGGTTTCAAGCTCGAGAAACACGTCGTCCAGCGCCGCCTCGACCGGCTGGCCGAGGGCGGGGTCGAGTTCCGGCTGGGCGTCGACGTCGGGGGCGATCTGCCCTTCGCCGAGGTGCGCGCGGCGCATGACGCCGTGCTGGTGGCGACGGGGGTCTATCAGGCGCGGCGCCTGACCGCGCCGGGCTGCGGCTCGGATGGCGTGGTCGCGGCGCTGGACTATCTGATCGCCTCGAACCGCAAGGGGTTCGGCGACGCCGTGCCCGCCTTTGACGACGGCGCGCTGAATGCTTCGGGCAAGCGGGTGGTGGTGATCGGCGGCGGCGACACGGCGATGGACTGCGTTCGCACCGCCGTCCGGCAAGGCGCGGCGGACGTAACCTGCCTGTATCGCCGCGACCGGGACAACATGCCGGGCAGCGCGCGCGAGGTCGCCAATGCGGAGGAGGAGGGCGTGGTCTTCGAATGGCTGGCTGCGCCGCGCGCCGTGCTGGGGGAGGCCGAGCGGGTGACCGGCGTCCGGGCGCAGCGGATGGCGCTGGCGGCGCAATCGGCCGACGGTCGCTGGAGCGTCGAACCGGTTCCGGGCGGTGAGTTCGACCTGGCCGCCGATCTGGTGATCGAGGCCCTCGGCTTCGATGCCGAGGACATGCCCGGGCTGTTCCATGAGCCCGATCTGGCCTTGACCGAATGGCGCACGATCCGGACGGCCGGGCATACGAAGGCGACGACGCTGGAAGGCGTGTTCGCGGCCGGCGACATTGTGCGCGGGGCGTCGCTGGTGGTCTGGGCGGTGCGGGACGGACAGGATGCGGCGGCCGAGATCGACGCTTGGCTGACCAGCCGCGAACGGGCGGCGGCATGAGCTTCGATCCCGAACAATACCAACGCGACCGTCAGCGCCTGATCGACGCCCACGCCTATGAGCCGGCGTCCGAACGCGACGCTTGCGGCGTCGGTCTGGTCGCCGCCATTGACGGCAAACCGCGTCGGGAGGTCGTCGATCTGGCGCTCAAGGCGCTCAAGGCCGTCTGGCATCGCGGAGCGGTGGACGCAGACGGCAAGTCGGGCGACGGCGCGGGGATCCTGATCGGCCTGCCGCGCACCTTCTTCGAGGCGCAGGTGCGCGACGCCGGCCACGAGCCCCGGCCCGGGCCGATCGCCGTGGGCATGATCTTCCTGCCCCGGGTCGATCCGGGGGCGCAGGAACGAGCCCGCACCATCGTCGAGCGGGAGGTGATGTCCGCCGGCTTCTGGCTCTATGGCTGGCGGCAGGTGCCGACCCATGTGTCCGTGCTGGGCCAGCGGGCGGCCGCGACCCGGCCCGAGATCGAGCAGATCATGCTCAGCCCGCCGGAAGGGCTGGACGGCGAGGAACTGGAGCGGGCGCTGTACCTGCTGCGCCGCCGGATCGAGGCGCGGGCGACGGCGGCCGGCCTGCAGCATTTCTACGTCTGCTCGCTGTCGGCGCGGTCGGTCATCTACAAGGGAATGATGCTGGCCCAGGCGTTGGCCGACTTCTATCCGGACCTGAACGATCCACGGGTCGAGGCCAATGTGGCCCTGTTTCACCAGCGCTATTCGACCAACACCTTCCCCGAATGGCGGCTGGCGCAACCGTTCCGGATGCTGGCCCATAACGGCGAAATCAACACCCTGCGCGGCAACGCCAGCTGGATGCGCAGTCACGAAATCCGCATGACCGCCGAGGCCTTCGGCGCCGACGACGCAATGGTCAAGCCGGTTATCCAGGCCGGCGGCTCCGACTCCGCGGCGCTGGATAACGTGTTCGAGGTGCTGGTCCGCGCCGGTCGGCCCGCGCCCATGGTCAAGGCTCTGCTCATCCCCGAGGCGCCGATCGAGGGGGTGATCAGCGACGACCACCGGGCCCTCTACGCCTATTGCAACGCGGTCATGGAGCCATGGGACGGGCCCGCCGCGATCTGCGCCACCGACGGCCGGTGGGTGGTGGCGGGCAAGGACCGCAACGGCCTGCGCCCGCTGCGTGTCGCGGAGACGGTCGACGGCCTTCTGATCTGCGGGTCCGAAGTGGGCATGACCGGCATCGCGGACGAACGGATCAGGCGCCGCCTGCACATTGGCGGCGGGCGGATGATCTCCGTCGATCTGGAGGCGGGGGTTCTCTACGACGAGACCGAGACCGTCGACCGGCTGGCGGCGGCGCTACCCTACCGTCAGTGGTTGTCGAATATGGTGGAGCTGGAGCCGCTGGTCGGTCCCGGCCCTGAACCACGCCGTCTGTCGGACGAGGCCCTGACGCGGTTCCAGGCCGCCGTCGGCTGGACCCGGGAAGACATCGACACCCTGCTGGATCCGATGGCCGGGGAGGGCAAGGAGGCGATCGCGTCCATGGGCGATGATACGCCTCCGGCCGTGCTGTCGCATCAGGATCGGCCGTTCGCCCACTATTTCCGTCAGGCCTTCGCCCAGGTCACCAATCCACCGATCGACTCCCTGCGTGAGGCCGGGGCGATGAGCCTGCGGACCCGGTTCAAGAACCTGGGCAATATCCTCGCCCAGGACGAGATCCAGACGAAGGTCTTCGTGCTGGACAGCCCGGTGCTGACGACCGGCATGTACGAACGGATGCTGGATGTGGTGGGGGCCGGTGCGACCACGGTCATCGACTGCACCTTCCCCGCGGGCGAAGGCGCCCTGAAGCAGGCGCTGGATCGCGTCCGGGACGAGGCCGTGGCGGCGGCGAAAGACGGCGCGGCCCTGATCGTACTGACCGACGAACGAATGGGCGAGGCGCGGCCGCTGATCCCCATGATCCTGGCCACAGCGGCCGTGCACGGCCGGTTGGTGGACGAGGGGCTGCGTACCTACTGCTCGCTGGTGGTGCGTGCGGCGGAGGCTATCGACGCCCATGCCTTCGCGGTGCTGGTCGGATGCGGCGCCACGGCGGTCAATGGCTGGCTGGCGCAGGAGACCTTCCTCGAGCGGCTGGCCGGCGGCCGCTATCCCGGGCTGACCCTTCGCGATGCCTGCCTGAACCACAAGGCCGCGGTCGAGGCCGGGCTGATGAAGATCCTCGCCAGGAAGGGGATCTCGGTGATCTCGGCCTATCGCGGGGCGTGCGAGTTCGAGGCGCTGGGGTTGAGCCGCGCCCTGGTGGCGGAATTCTTCCCGGGCATGACCTCGCGCATCTCGGGCATCGGTCTGGCGGGCATCGAGGCCCAGGTCATCCGCAAGACGGCGCGCGGGTTCGAGTCGTGGCGCCCGTCGCTGCGCATCGGCGGCTCGCATCGCGTGCGGGCGGGGGAGGAGACACACGGCTGGGACGCCGAACTGATCCACCGGCTTCAGGACGCAACGACGCGTGGTGATTACGGGCGGTTCAAGGCGTACAGCCGCCGGGTCCGCGAACTGCCTTCGACGGCCCTGCGTGACCTGCTGGATTTCCGGGACGCCATCGCCGCTCCGATCGACGAGGTCGAAAGCGTCAACGACATCCGCCGTCGCTTCGTCACGCCCGGCATGTCGTTGGGCGCCCTGTCGCCCGAGGCGCACGAGACGCTGAATATCGCCATGAACCGCATCGGGGCCCGGTCCGTATCGGGCGAAGGCGGCGAGGACCCTGAGCGCTACACGCCGCGCCCCAACGGCGACAACGCCAACAGCGCGGTCAAGCAGATCGCCTCCGGGCGGTTCGGCGTCACGGCTGAATATCTGAACCAGTGCCGCGAGATCGAGATCAAGATCGCCCAGGGCGCCAAGCCGGGTGAGGGCGGGCAGCTGCCCGGGTTCAAGGTCACCGAGTTCATCGCCCGTATGCGCCATTCGACGCCCGGCGTCACCCTGATCAGCCCGCCGCCGCACCACGACATCTATTCGATCGAAGACCTGGCCCAGCTCATCTACGACCTGAAGCAGATCAATCCGGACGCCCGGGTGACGGTCAAGCTGGTCGCACAGTCGGGCATCGGCGCGGTCGCCGCCGGCGTCGCCAAGGCCAAGGCCGACATTATCCTGATCGCCGGTCATAGTGGTGGGACCGGAGCTTCCGCGCTCGGCTCCATCAAGCACGCCGGCATGCCGTGGGAACTGGGGTTGTCAGAGGCGCACCAGGTGCTGAGCCTGAACGGCTTGCGCGGCCGCGTGCGGCTGCGCACGGACGGCGGCTTGCGGACCGGGCGCGACATCGTCATTGCCGCCATGCTGGGAGCCGAAGAGTTCGGCATCGGCACGGCCAGCCTGATCGCGGTCGGCTGTCTGATGGTGCGCCAGTGCCATTCCAACACCTGTCCCGTCGGGGTCTGCGTCCAGGACGAGCGGCTGCGCGCCATGTTCACAGGGACGCCCGAGAAGGTGGTCCACCTGTTCAGCTTCATCGCCGAGGAGACGCGGGAAGTGCTGGCCTCGCTGGGGCTGAGGTCGCTGGACGAGGCGGTTGGACGAACCGACCTGCTGCGGCAGGTGTCGCGCGGCGATGCCCATCTGGACGATCTGGATCTGAATCCGCTTCTGGTCCGGGTCGGCGAGGGAGAGACGCGCGGCGCCGAGCCGCCCTGGAACGCGGTGCCCGACACGCTGGATGCGAGGATCGTCGAGGACGCAGCGCGCTTCCTGGACCGGCGCGAGAAGATGTCGCTGACCTATGCGGTGACCAACACCCAGCGCGCCATAGGGGCCCGGATATCCTCGCACATCGTGCGCCGTTACGCCTCGACCCTGCCGGCCGGTCATCTGACGCTGAGGCTGCGGGGGGCGGCGGGACAGTCGCTCGGCGCCTGGGGCATGAAGGGCCTGCGCATCGAACTGGACGGCGAGGCGAACGACTATGTCGGCAAGGGCCTCTCGGGCGCCGAAGTCATCGTCCGCCCCACTGCGTGGGCGGCCGGAGAGGCCTTGATCGGAAACACCTGCCTGTACGGCGCCACGTCCGGCGCCCTGTTCGCGGCGGGCGCGGCCGGAGAGCGGTTCGCGGTCAGGAACTCCGGCACCGACGCGGTGGTGGAAGGTTGCGGCGCGCATGGCTGCGAATACATGACCGGCGGAACCGTGGTGATCCTCGGCGCGACAGGTTGGAATTTCGGGGCGGGAATGTCCGGCGGCGAGGCCTTCATCCATGACCCCGAGGGCACGGCTCTTGTTCGGGTCAACGGCGACTCGGTCGCGAGCGTGATGGTCTCCGGAGAGTCGGGGGTGCGGCTCCAGGCGCTGGTCGCCCGCCATGCCGTCGAAACCCGATCTCCGCTCGCTCTCCGTCTGCTCGAGACCTGGCCTTTCGTCCTGGGCCAGTTCCGCCACCTCCTGCCCAGGACGGAAGGACAGGCTGTCGTCAGCGCCCGGCGGGCGTAACATGCGACAGGCGGCGGGGGCTGACCGTGGGGGTTGTCTATATTTTGCCGGAAACCAGACCGATTCATGAGGTCTTTTCCGGCCAACTCGACGGCTGGAAGCCGGGGGTCGGGAGACGCCGGCAAAATGGCGGCGTGAGTCCCGACCCGGGATGGCGGACAGGGTGGGATTCGAACCCACGGTAGGCTCTCACCTACGGCGGTTTTCAAGACCGCTGCCTTAAACCACTCGGCCACCTGTCCGTGCTTATCGAGCGGAATGGCCGCATAGCGCCAAACGTCCCGTTAACCAAAGCGGAAATGTCTCCGGTCATAATTCCGGCCTTCGGGAGAAGGGCGATGACCGGACATATCAGCATGAAACTCGTGCGTGGGGTGCTCGCGGGCGGGCTGCTTCCGCTTCTGGCCGCATGCGCGGGCGGCGCCCGGCCGGATGTTGGCCGGCTGCCGGTCGTGACCGATCCGGCGCCTATCGTGTCCGGGACCATGCGGCCCTATCAAGTCCGCGGACGCTGGTATCGGCCCGCTGAACAGCCCGGTTACGACGAGACCGGCCTGGCCTCCTGGTACGGAGATCAGTTCAACGGCCGTCCGACGGCGACGGGGGAACGGTTCGACATGTATGCCCTGACGGCGGCTCACAAGACGCTGCCTCTGCCCGGGCTGGTGGAGATCACCAATCTTGCCAACAGCCGCCGGATCGTCGTGCGGGTCAACGACCGGGGGCCCTTCGTCGATAACCGGATCATCGATCTTTCACGTGGAGCGGCCGACGCCCTCGACATGCGGCGCGCCGGTGTCGGAGAGGTGCGGGTTCGCTACCTCGGCCGCGCCCCGCGACTGGGTGGCGGTACCGTCCTGCAGTACGCCGATGCCGGCGCGCCGCCTTCCGCCCCGACGGCGGTCGTATCCGGTCCGGTTCCTTATCTGGCGTCCATACCTGAGCCAGCCGCACCCCCGCCGGAGCCTTCGCTCTCTTCGACGCCCGCGCGGGCCGGGGTCTGGGTCCAGGCCGGAATGTGGGCCGACCCTCGCCGGGCTCGTCGGGCGGCTTCCCATCTGGGCGGCGGCGCCACGGTCGACGAAGCCGGGCCGGGCCAGTTCCGCGTCCTCGTCGGTCCCTGGCCCGACGCCGGGACGGCCGAGCGCTCCCGGCGCGCCGTCATCTCGCGAGGTTATCCCGAAGCCACGATGATTTCCGGCGGCTAGACCCTTGCGAACCGGGCGGGCGCCGCCATTGTGCGCCGGTGACCCAGGGCAGATTCATTACATTCGAAGGCGGCGAGGGAACCGGCAAGTCGACCCAGGTCGCCCGGCTGGTCGAGCGCCTGCGCGCGCGTGATCTCGAGGTTGTCCAGACGCGAGAACCCGGCGGATCGCCCGGCGCGGAGGATATTCGCAGCATCGCCCTGAACGGCGACGCCGGCCGCTGGTCTCCGATGACCGAGACGATGCTGATGTTCGCCGCCCGCAGCGACCATCTGGAGCGCACGATCCGGCCGGCGCTCGGAGCGGGCCGTTGGGTGGTATGCGATCGTTTCACCGATTCCAGCCGCGCGTATCAGGGCGTCGGCGGCGGGACGCCGGCGGCGTTTATTGAAACCCTGGACGCGGCCATTGTCGGCGAAACCCAGCCGGATCTGACCCTGGTCTTCGACCTGCCGGTCAGCGTAGGTCTGGAGCGGGCCTTCGGGCGGGGGCTGTTCGAAACGCGCTTCGAATCAAAGGGGCTGGAGTTCCATGAGCGACTGCGGCGCGGCTTCCTCGACATCGCGACGGCCCATTCCGAACGCTGCGTCGTCATCGACGCCGACGGTGATCAGGACACGGTCGCGGCGCGCGTCTGGGCCGCTATAGAGGCGCGGCTGCTGTGAGCGAGCATCCGCGCGACCGCTTCGACCTGATTCCGGACGCCGCGGCCGAGGCGTCATTCCTTGACGCCTTCGACAAGGGCCGACTGCACCACGCCTGGCTGCTGTGCGGGGTCGAGGGGTCCGGCAAGGCGACGTTCGCCTACCGCGCCGCCCGCCGCCTTCTTGGAGCCGCGCCTGATCCGTCACGCGGCCTGCTGGGGACCCGGCCGGACGATCCCGTGGCCCGGCTGGTGACGGCCCAGTCCCATCCCGACCTGCTGGTGCTGGAACGCGCCGTCGAGGGCGGCAAGACGAAGAAGTCGATCTCGGTCGATCAGGCCCGCGACCTGCCGGAGTTTTTTTCGAAGAGCCCCTCGCAGGCCCGCTATCGCGTGACGATCATCGACGCTGCGGACGACCTGAACCTGAATGCCGCCAATGCCTTGCTGAAGGTTCTGGAGGAACCGCCAGAGCGGGGCGTGCTGTTCCTGGTCACCCATGCGCCAGGACGGCTGCTCTCGACCATCCGCTCCCGCTGCCGTCGCCTGGCCTTCCCCGTCTGGCCGCTGCACGCCCTTGAAGACCTGGTCCGCAACCAGACCGGCGTCTCGTCCGGTGAAGCCGCACGGATCGCCGGCATGGCCGCCGGTTCGCCGGGTCAGGCCCTGGCCCTGGCCTCCGGTGCAACCCTGGAAGCGGATCAGCTGGCCCAGACCTGGATCTCCGCCCCGACCGTGGACCGCGCCGAGGCTCTGGCCGTCGCCGACAAATTCCGCGGCGCGGAGGGGCAGGAGCGGTTCGAGACCCTGATGGACCGGCTGACCGCCGCCGTGAAGGTGCGGGCGCTGGAAGAGGGGGCCTCCGGCGCCCGCTGGGCCGAGCTGTGGAGCCGCCTGTCCGAACTGCCCGAGCGGACGGCTGCGATCAATCTGGATCGGGGGGACGTTCTGGCTGGAGCGCTGGCCGATCTGCAACGCACCAAGGCGGGCGGCTGATGCTGATCGACAGTCACGTCAATCTGCACGCGCCGCAGTTCGACGAGGACCGCGACGCCGTCATCGCCCGGGCCCGCGCGGCAGGCGTGGGCCTGATGATCGAGATCTCCGACAAGCTGTCGACCTTCGAGGCCACCCACGGGCTCGCCATGGCTCATGACGACATCTGGTGCACGGTCGGGGCCCATCCCCACGAGGCGAAGGATCACGCCGATCTGACCGCGGAACGGCTGGCCGAGCTGGCGGCGCGCGACCGCGTGGTGGGAATCGGCGAGTGCGGGCTGGATTTCCATTATGATCTGAGCCCCCGCGATGTTCAGGCGGCCGTGTTCCGCCAGCATATCGGGGCGGCCCGGCTGACCGGTCTGCCGCTGGTGGTCCACACGCGCGAAGCCGACGAGGTCATGGCCGCCATCCTCGCCGAGGAACAGGCCGAAGCGCCATTCCAATTTCTGATGCACTGCTACACGAGCGGCCCGGAACTGGCGGAAAAGGCAGCGGAACTGGGTGCGTGGTTTTCCGTGTCCGGCATAGCGACCTTCAAGGCGGCGGGCGATGTGCGGGACGTGATCCGCGCCATGCCGGCCGACCGGATCATCATCGAGACCGACTGTCCCTATCTGGCGCCCGTTCCTCACCGGGGCCGCCGCAATGAGCCGGCCTATGTCGGTCACGTGCTGGACGCGCTCGCGGATATCAGGGGCTGGACCCGGGAGGAGGCCGAAGCGCGCACCACCGACGCCTTCTTCGCCCTGTTCGATCGCATTCCGAGGCCGGAGGGGGCATGAGCGGCGCGGGCGAGCTGGAGGTCGTCATCCTGGGCTGCGGCTCGTCCGGCGGGGTGCCGCGCGGCGACGGCGACTGGGGCGATTGCGATCCGGCCGAGCCGAAGAACTGTCGCACCCGCTGTTCAGCCTTGATCCGCCGCCACGGGCCCGACGGCGTGACCAGTGTGCTCATCGACACCTCGCCTGACCTGCGCGCCCAGATGCTGGCCGCCCGGGTCCGGCACATCGACGCTGTACTCTACACCCACGACCACGCCGATCAGGTGCATGGGATCGACGATCTGAGGGTGTTCGCGGTGCGGGCGCGACGGCGCATTCCCGCGTGGATGGACGCCGCGACGCAGACCGCGCTGACCGGACGTTTTCCCTACATTTTCAAAAACCAGGAGGGCTATCCCGCCATTCTGGACGAGATGCTGATCCCGCCTCACGGGCAGGACTGGGACGTCAGCGGCGCCGGCGGGGACGTGCCGGTCGTCACCTTCGACCAGGCCCATGGCCCGATCCGGTCGGTCGGCTACCGAATCGGGCCTGTGGCCTACTCCAGCGACGTGTCCGATCTGGATGAGGCTGCGATCGAGGCGGTGCGGGGCTGTGATCTCTGGATCGTCGACGCCCTGCGCTGGACCCCGCATCCGACCCACGCCCATGTCGAGAAGACGCTGGACTGGATCGCCCGCGCGGGCGTTAAACGCGCCGTCCTGACCAATCTGCACCTCGATCTCGACTACAACGCCCTGAAGGCCGCGGTTCCCGCCCATGTCGATGTGGCTTTTGACGGCTGGTCCGCGCGGCTGACACTGGCTGGAGTTCCGACGAAATGAAACGCCTGCTGTCCGCCGTTTGCGGCCTCGCCGCCCTTGCCCTGTCATCGGCCGTCCTCGCCCGGCCGGCGCCGGCGGAAGGGGATTTCACCGCGACGGATTTCGCCCTCGCCGGCGGGCAGCGGCTGCCGGAACTGCGGCTGCACTACCGCACCCTCGGGGCGCCGCGCCGGGGCGCCGACGGACGAGTCGAGAACGCGGTCCTGCTGCTGCACGGCACGGGCGGGACGGGCGCCCAGTTCCTGTCGCCCCAGTTCGCGGGCGAACTGTTCGGACCGGGTCAACCGCTGGATACGTCCCGCTACTACATCATCATGCCCGACAACCTCGGACACGGCGGCTCATCGAAGCCGTCGGACGGCCAGAGGGCCCGCTTTCCCGAATACGGCTACGCAGACATGGTCGAGGCGCAGCGCCGGCTGCTGACCGAGGGCCTCGGCGTGGACCGTCTGCGGCTGATTCTTGGCACTTCGATGGGTTGCATGCACATCTTCGTCTGGGCCGAGACCCATCCGGATTTCGCCGACGCCCTGATGCCCATGGCCTGCCAGCCGACCGCCATCGTCGGCCGCAACCGGCTGTGGCGCTCCATGCTGAAGGACGCCATCCGCAGCGATCCGGCGTGGGCCGGCGGGGACTATGCGACCCAGCCTGTTGAAGGCCTGCGCACGGCGGTTGATCTGCTGCTGCTGGCGGGCTCGGCGCCCATGGCCATGCAGCAGGATCTGGCGACGCCCGCCGCCGTCGATGAGTGGCTGACGGCCCAGCAGGCGCGGCGCATCCCGGCGCTGGACGCCAATGACCTTTGGCATCAGGTCAACGCCTCGTTCGATTACGATCCCTCGGCAGGGCTGGAGCGGATCACCGCCCCGATGACCTGGATCAACTCGGCCGACGACTTCATCAATCCGCCTGAGCTGGGTCTGGCCGAGCAGTTCGTTCCGCGCATCGCCAGTGTCCGCTACCGCCTCGTCCCCAACAGCGCCGGCGGCAAGGGTCATGGAACCCACACCTGGGCGGCCTTCTGGAAGGACGATCTGGTCGACCTGCTGGCGCGGTCGGAACGCTAGAGCGCCGCGATCGCCGAGGGTGGGGCGCGGTGACGCCAGGCCCGGATCAGCGCGTCCCGCAGGGTCGCTTCATCGACCGCGCCCATATGCACCAGGGTCGAGCCGTTCTTGCCCCAGCCGCCGGGGAGCGGGGAGAACATCGCCGGCTCGGCCTCGACCAGCATCGCCTGCTCCTCGGGCTTGAGGATCACCATGCCGGCGTCCTTGTCGGGGTGCAGGCTGGCGAAGATGCGGTTGCCGACGCGGTAGTCCGTGCGACCCATGTGCCCGCCCTCGACAGCCTCGGGCAGGCTCAGGGCGACGCGCCGGAAATCGTCGAGGGTCATCTGGCCAGAAGCCTCGCCGCCTTGGGCGCGAAATAGCTCAGCACGCCGGCGCAGCCCGCGCGCTTGAAGCCGTGCAGGGTCTCGAGGATGGCGCGGTCCTCTTCCAGCCAGCCGTTGGCGATCGAGGCCTGCATCATCGCGTATTCGCCGGACACCTGGTAAGCGAAGGTGGGGACTTTGAAAGTCTCCACAACACGTTGAACAATATCGAGATAGGGCATGCCCGGCTTGACCATGACGGCGTCAGCGCCCTCGGCGATGTCCATGGCCACCTCGCGCAGGGCCTCGTCGGAGTTGGCGTAGTCCATCTGATAGGTCTTCTTGTCGCCGGTCAGCTGTTTCGCCGAACCGACGGCGTCGCGATACGGACCGTAGAAGGCCGAGGCGAATTTCGCCGCATAGGACAGGATCAGGGTGTCGTGGAAGCCATTGGCCTCCAGCGCCTCGCGGATGGCCTGGACGCGGCCGTCCATCATGTCGGAGGGCGCGACGATGTCGGCCCCGGCGTGGGCGTGGATGAAGGCCTGTTCGGCGAGGCGTTCCAGACTGGCGTCATTGAGAATGCGACCGTTCTCGACAACGCCGTCGTGGCCATGGTCGGTGTAGCAGTCCAGGGCGACGTCCGTCATGACGCCGATCCCGGGCGCCGCGTCCTTGATGGCCTTGATGCAGGCGGGGATCAGGCCGTCGGGGTCGGTGGCGCCGGTGCCGACGCCGTCCTTGATGGCGCTGTCGACATTGGGGAACAGGGCCACGACCGGGATGCCCAGATCGCGGGCCTCGACGGCGGCCTCGGCGGCGGCTTTCGGCGACAGGCGGAAGACGCCGGGCATGGAGGCGACCGGAATCCGGTCCTCGGCGCCGTCATGGACGATCAGCGGCCAGATCAGGTCGGCGGGCGTCAGCGTCGTCTCGGCCACCAGCCGGCGCACCCAGGGGCTGCTGCGCAGGCGGCGGGGACGGGCGTAGGGGAAGGCGGCGGGGGCGAACGGCTGGGTCATGCAGGGGTCATAGGCGGCTTGGCGGTCAGGGAAAACAGGGCGCGAAGCGTTTGAAGAGTCCGGAGCGGTCGGTTCCCGGGCGAAAACACAGTGCGAAGCGTGCGAAGAGCGCACTCCGTGCGCGGCGGAAAAAACAGTCTCAAGAGTCTCATGCGTCTCATCCGTCCATGCCCCTGTCGATCATCAGGCGGCCCCGCGGGCAATCTGGCACGGCTCTACGTCAGAAACGGACGCAGGAACGGATCACACTCCTGCTTTCGTCATCTTCCGGCGCCACGCAGACCGGGGGATGACGAAAGCAGTGGTTGGGATGACGTGAGCGGCGGGCATGGTTAGAAGCGCGTTCGAACTCAAGGAACGACCCATGGACTTCGCCCTCAACGACGACCAGCGCGCCATCCAGGACGCCGCCCGCCAGTTCGCCGAGGCGGAACTGGCCCCGCACAGCGCCGAATGGGACGAGACCAAGCATTTCCCGGTCGATGTCATGCGCCAGGCCGCCGAGATGGGCTTCTGCGGCATCTATACGGGCGAGGAGCACGGCGGCATGGCGCTGGGCCGGGTCGAGGCGGCTCTGATTTTCGAAGAGTTGTCGCGCGGGGACGTGTCGACGGCGGCCTTCATCAGCATCCACAACATGGCCACGTGGATGATCGACAAATTCGGCTCCGACGACCTGCGCGCCCGCTATGTGCCGCGGCTGGTGTCGATGGAGCTGATCGCCAGCTACTGCCTGACCGAGCCGGGTTCGGGGTCCGACGCGGCGGGCCTGCGCACCACGGCGCGGCTGGACGGCGACCACTGGGTGCTGAACGGCTCCAAGGCCTTCATCTCGGGCGCCGGGACCTCGGACGTCTATGTCGTCATGGCCCGCACCGGACAGGATGGGCCCAAGGGCATATCGACCTTCGTGGTCGAGAAGGACGCGCCGGGCCTGAGCTTCGGCGCGCAGGAGAAGAAGATGGGCTGGAACAGCCAGCCCACGGCCATCGTCGCCTTTGACGACTGCCGCATTCCCGCAGCCAATCTGCTGGGCAAGGAAGGCGACGGATTCCGCTACGCCATGATGGGTCTGGACGGCGGCCGTCTGAACATCGCCGCCTGTTCGCTGGGCGGGGCGCGGCTGGCCCTGGAGGCGGCGCAGGCCTATGTCACGACGCGAAAACAGTTCAGCAAGCCCTTGTCTGACTTCCAGAATGTTCAGTTCAAGCTGGCCGATATGGCGACCCAGCTGGAGGCCGCCCGCCTGCTGGTCCTGCGCGGCGCCTGGGCCATGGACACGCGCCATCCGGAGGCGACCAAATGGTGCGCCATGGCCAAGCGGTTCGCCACCGACGCCTGTTTCCAGATCGCCGACGAGGCCCTGCAGCTGCATGGCGGCTACGGCTATCTGAAGGACTATCCGCTGGAGCGGATCGTGCGCGACCTGCGGGTCCACCGCATCCTCGAGGGCACCAACGAGATCATGCGGGTGATCACGGCGCGAGAGATGTTGCGGCAGTAGGCCAGCCGCGCGATCTATGTTATTCTGACCAGAATAATGGTCAGGAGACGGGTATGCGGACTGTGGGGGTCCTTGAAGCGAAGACAAATCTCTCTGCGCTGATCGATGAGGTGGAAACCTCTGGAGAGGCCATTGTGATCACCCGTCACGGCAAGGCGGTCGCCCGTCTTGCGCCTGAACCTTCGGATCGACGGGCCCGGGCGACGGAACTGGCGGAGCGAACCCGGGCGTTCCGCGACAAGCAGGCGCCCGATCCGGACTGGGCGTCGCTATCATGGGAGCAGTTGAAGGCGATCGCGCGTGACGAAGCTGATCGTTGACGCCTCGGCGGCGGCGGCGTGGCTACTGGCCTCCCAGGCGACCCGGCCAGCTCTTGATCTTCTCGACAGTCTCGACAGATTTGAACCGGTCGCGCCACACGTGTTCCAGTGGGAAATCGGAAACCTTCTCGTACGCCAGACGCGCCGCGAGCCGGGTTTCGACCTGCCAGAAGCGCTTACGCTTCTCGACGCCTGCGGGATCGCGACTGCACCGCCGTTCAATCGAGACGACCTGCGACTCCTGTCCCTCCTTGCGGCGGCTCGGGGGCTAAGTCTCTTCGACGCGAGCTACCTGTGGCTGGCGATGGCGATCGACGGCGCACTCGCGTCTCGCGATGCGAGCCTCATAAGCGCCGCGAATGCCGCCGGCGTGGACGTCTTCGATCTACGCGACTAAGCGGAGCGCATGATCGCCGATTCCGAAGTCCTGACCCGCGTCGAATCCGGCGTCGGCCGCATCACCCTGAACCGGCCCAGGGCGCTGCACGCGCTGAACCGGGCGATGTGCGAGGGGATGACGGCGGCGCTGCTGGCGTGGCGCGAGGACGATGCGGTGCAGTCCGTCCTGATCGACCATTCCGGCGAACGCGGCTTTTGCGCCGGCGGCGACATTCGCATGATCGCCGGGAGCGGGGCGGGGGACGCCTCCGAGGCGAAGGCCTTCTTCCTGACCGAATACCGGCTGAACCATCTGCTGTTCGAATATCCGAAACCGATCACCGCGATCGTCGACGGGATCGTCATGGGCGGCGGGGTGGGCATCAGCGAGCCGGCCGACGTCCGCATCGCCACCGCACGCACCACCTACGCCATGCCCGAGACCGGCATAGGCCTGTTCCCCGACGTGGGCGGCGGCTGGTTCCTGCCGCGGCTGCCGGGCTTCACCGGGACCTGGCTGGCCCTGACCGGCGCGCGGCTGAAGGCGGCCGACACTGTATTCCTGGGCATCCACACCCACTTCATGGACGAGGAAGGTCTCGACGCCTTCCGCGCGATCCTGTCCACGGACCCGGCTCACCCGGTCGATATCGCCGACGAGCTGGAGAGTGACCACGGCGACGCGCCGATCGAGGCGCACATCGAGGCCATCGACCGGCTGTTCGCCTTCGACACGGTCGAGGAGATTTTCGCGGCGCTGGAGGCCGACGGGTCGGAGTGGGCGCTGGCCCAGCTGGCGATCCTGAAGACCAAGTCGCCGCAGTCGATGAAGATCACGCTGCGTCAGTTGCGGATCGGGGCGACACTGGCGACCTTCGCGGACAACATGGCCATGGAATACCGACTGGGCGGCCGGGTGGTGCGCAGCCATGACTTCCAGGAGGGGGTCCGCGCCGTGATCGTCGACAAGGACAATACGCCCCGCTGGTCGCCCGCCGACCTGGGCGGAGTGACAGACGCGCTGGTCGACGGCCTGTTCGCGCCCCTGCCCGCGGGCGAGGAATGGTCACCGCTGCCCTGAGGTCTTGCATCCCTGGCGGTTCCGGGTCGTAGCTGGAGGCGGGAACAGGAGGATCGTCATGATCAGGACTTTGGCATTGGTGCTCGCAGCCTCGGCGGCCCTCGGCGGCTGCGCGATGACCGGCGATGAGGTCGCTGTCCCGGGAAGCGACGTGCGGACCGATCTGGCGGCCGTCCATGCGGCGGCCGTGGCCGATTCCCGCCGTCTCCCCGCCGAGGTCGCCCGCGATCCGCTGCGCAAGCCGGCCGATATGCTGGCCCTGATGCGGCTGGCTCCGGGGCAGGCGATCGCTGACATCCGCCCGGAGGAGGGATACTTCACGCGGCTGTTCGCGCCCGCCGTCGGTCCTGAAGGCCACGTCTACGCTTTCGTCCCGAACCAGACGGCCCAGCGCGAGAACGGCTTCGCCGACACCATGGCCTCGGTCTATCCCAACGTCAGCCGGGTGACCGGGGCGCTGGAAGCCATGACCTTCGACCGGCCGCTGGATGTCGTCTTCATGGGCGAGGAGTACCACGACTTCACCATCCCCCGGTTCAATGTGGATGTGGCCCGGATGAACGCGGCGGTGTTCGCGGCGCTGAAGCCCGGCGGGCTCTACGTCATCCTGGACCACCAGGCCGCCGACGGCGCCGGGATCAGCGTTTCCGGAACCCTGCACCGGATCGAGGCGGCCGAACTGCGCCGGCAGGTCGAGGCGGCCGGTTTCGTCTTCGACGGAGAGAGCGACGCGGTCCGCGTTCCGGCCGACGACCATTCCCTGAGCGTGTTCGACGAGAGCATCCGCGGGCGCACCGACCGGTTCGTCCATCGCTTCCGCAAACCGGGCTGACGGCGGGCTCTTCAAGGTCTAGCTTCCTTCGGCGCCGTCAGAGCGCGTCAGGAGGATTTGTCATGCGTCGTTCCCTGTTCATGGCCGCTGCGGCGGCTGTCATCCTGTCGTCCGCAAGCCTCACGGCCGCCCCGGCGTACGCGTCGGATCCCGGCAGCTACGCGGCGGCGCTGGCCGACACGGGCCGCACGGCCGAGGACCGGGCCCGGGACGAGGCGCGGCATGCGGCCGAGACCCTGGACTTCGCCGGAGTCCGGCCGGGTCAGAAGATCGCCGACATGATCATCGGCGGCGGCTATTTCACCCGCATCTTTTCGGCCGCCGTGGGGCCCGAAGGCCATGTCACCGCCTGGCAGCCGGCCGAGTTCATCGCCTTCCAGGCCAGCTATGGCGACAGCCTGACCGCGGCGGACGCCCTGCCGAACGTGGACGCCATTCGCTCGCCGATCGGGGCGCCCGAGTTTCCCGCGGATCTGGATCTGGTCTTTACGGCCCAGAATTACCACGATCTGCACCTCCAGCCGTTCCCGGCCGATACGGCGTCGAAGGTCAACGCCGCCGCCTTCGCGGCCCTCAAGCCGGGGGGGCGTTACGTCATCATTGACCATTACGCCGCTGTCGGCTCGGATCTCTCGGCGGCGCGCACCCTGCACCGGATCGACATCGAGGCGGTCAAGCGCGAGGTCCAGGCCGCGGGCTTCGTTCTGGACGGCGAGAGCGACATCCTGGCCAATACGACAGACCCGCGCACCGCCAACGTCTTCGATGGGTCGATCCGGGGGCGCACCAGCCAGTTCATGCTGCGCTTCCGCAAGCCGGGCTGAACAAAAACCGCCCGGCGACGCTGGCGACCGGGCGGGTGACGGGCTAACGCTCCCGAAAACCATTCGGGAGACGACGCCATGACCCTCAAGATCGCCTTCATCGGCCTCGGCAACATGGGCGGGGGCATGGCCGCCAACCAGGCGAAGGCGGGCCACGCCGTCGCCGCCTTCGACCTGTCCCGGGCCGCGCTGGACCGCGCCGCCGCCGCGGGTTGCGCGCCCGTCGGGTCGGTGACCGAGGCGGTCAGGGACGCCGACGTCGTCATCACCATGCTGCCCGCCGGTCCGCATGTGCTGACGGTCTATTCGGAACAGATCATCGGCGCGGCGCCGACCTCGGCCCTGCTGCTGGATTGTTCGACCATCGACGTGGACACCGCCCGCAAGGTGGCGGGTCTGGCGAAGGACGCGGGCTACGCCTTCGCCGACGCGCCCGTCTCGGGCGGGACGATGGCGGCGGACGCCGGCACCCTGGCCTTCATGGTCGGCTGCGACGAGCCCGACTTCGCCCGCATCGAGGCGGCGCTGGAGCCGATGAGCCGCGCGACCTTCCGGGCGGGCGACCACGGGGCGGGGCAGGCGGCCAAGATCTGCAACAACATGATCCTGGGCATCACCATGCTGGGCACCTGCGAGGCCATCGGCCTGGCCGAGAAGCTGGGCCTCGATCCGGTGAAGATGTTCGACATCGTCGCCAAGTCGTCGGGCCAGAGCTGGTCGACGACCACCTACTATCCGTGGCCGGGCCCGGTGCCGACCGCGCCGTCGAACCGCAACTATGACGGCGGTTTCGCCACGGCCATGATGCTGAAGGACCTGAAGCTTGCCCAGGACGCGGCGGCGAAGGTGGGCGCCTCGACCCCGCTCGGGGCCCAGACCGAGGCCCTGTTCCAGATGTTCAACGGCCTCGGCTACGGCGGCCGCGACTTCTCGGCCATCCTGCAGATGTTGCGCGGCAAGCTGGACGAACTGCCCCGAACCTGATCCGGACTTGATCCATCTCAAGGCGGCGCACGGTCCGTTCGCGGATCCTCGTGCATGCGCACGATCCAAACTGAGAATCGTTATCAATTAGAAGGTTGCGACGATTTAACGGTCGCGGTCGATAGACTTTCGCGGTCGCCCGGCGCAAATACCGGGCGATCCGAAGAGACCGCGCGAGTGACAGGGTTGTTCGACTACAAGGCTGCCTTCGAGACCGCCGTTGAGCAGGTCAAGAGCGAGGG
>NZ_JAQSDY010000020.1 GCF_029946145.1 Brevundimonas sp. | reverse complement strand
TGTCCCAGGCCCTGCGCCAAGCGCTGACGACGGTCGGGAACTTCTTGCCCCAGGGGCCGGCCTCAAACGCGTCCAGCTCGGCCTCAGCCGCTTCGGCGCTCACCGCCGTGTAGATCGGTTTGATGGCCGCAGCCAGCGTTTTGCGGTCCTTCCAGCTGGCGAAGTCCAGGCTGTTGCGAATCAGGTGCACGATGCAGGTCTGCAGCGTCGTGGCAGGCAGCACCGCGCCCAGTGCCTCTGGCATGCCCTTGAGCCCATCGGTGACGGCGATCAGGATGTCCTGCACCCCGCGTGTCTTCAGGTCGTTGAAGACCTTCATCCAGAACTTGGCGCCCTCGGTGTTCTCGATCCAGATTCCGAGGATGTCGCGGGTGCCGTCGGGCAGCACGCCCAACGCCAGGTACACGGCCTTGGAGCGCACCACGGCGTCCTCACGGATCTTCACACGCAGCGCATCAAAGAACACCACCGGATACATCGGTTCCAGCGGACGTGTCTGCCAAGCCGTGACCTCGCTCATCACCTCATCGGTGACCCGGCTGATGAGGTCGGGGGAGACGTCTACCGAGTACATCTCGGCCAGGAAACCCTGGATCTCACGCACCGTCATGCCGCGCGCATACATCGCGATGATCTTGTCGTCAAAGCCGGTGAAACGCCGCTCGTGCTTGCCGATGATCTGCGGCTCAAAGCTGCCTTCGCGGTCGCGCGGCACCTCAATGCGCATCGCCCCCGCATCGGTCAGCACCGTCTTGGCGCTCTTGCCGTTGCGGTGGTTACCCACCCCTTCAGGTTTGGACTGCCCGGGGGCATAGCCCAGATGGTGGCTCATCTCGGCGCCCAACGGTAAGCGTCCAGCAAACACATGTTGACATCCCGTCAACAGCCCGGAATCAGGCGGTCTGCGGCCGCCAGCGATGAGGCAATAACTCGCCGATCTGGCTGGCCTTGTGCGTGGGCAGACGCTGCAGCACATCGCGCAGATAGGCATACGGATCCAGCCCATTGAGCTTGGCTGACTGGATCAGACTCATGATCGCCGCGGCGCGCTGGCCCGCCATCAACGAGCCCGCAAACAGCCAGTTCTTGCGCCCGATCGCAATGGGCCGCATCTGGTTCTCGATCCAGTTGTTGTCGATGGGCAGGCGCCCGTCGTCGATGTAGCGCGTGAGCGCCTCCCAGCGCTTGAGACTGTAGTCCAACGCTTTGGCCGTGGCCCCGGAGAACACCTTGGCGCGCTGCGCCAGCATCCAGCCATGCAGAGCATCGGCAATCGGCTTGGCCTTGCTCTGGCGGATGGCTTGGCGCTGATCGGCGTGCAAGTCTCGGACCTCGCGTTCGATGTCGTACAGCAGGCTGATGTACTGCAATGCTTGACCGGCAATCTGGCTGGTGTGATTGACGTGCAAATCGAAGAACTTGCGCCGGGCATGCGCCATGCAGCCCACCTCGGTGATGCCGCCGGCAAAGCTGGCCTTGTAGCCTGCGTAGTCGTCGCAGATCAGGCTGCCGCGCCACTCTCCCAGGAAGGCGCGAACGTGCTCGCCGCTGCGGCTCTCGCAAAAGTCGTAGACGACCGCCTTCATGGGCTCGAAGGCCCCCGTGCTGTAGGCCCACAGGTAGGCGCGGTGCGTCTTGCCGTTGCCCGGCTTGAGCATCTGCACCGGCGTCTCGTCGGCGTGCAGCACCGTGTGGGCCAGCATCTCGGTCATGAGCGCATCGACCAGCGGTTGCAGTTGCACGCCGCACTGGCCCATCCACTGCGCCAGCGTCGAACGCGGCAGCGGCACGCCTGCGCGGGCGTAGCGGTCTTCCAAGCGGTACAGCGGCAGGTGGTCGCCGAATTTGCCGACCGCCACATCGGCCAGCAGACCCGCGGTCGGGATGCCCTTGTCGATGATCTGCGCGGGCACCGGTGCCTGCACCAGCTTTTGGCAAGCACCGCAGGCCCACTTGCCGCGCACATGGCGCTCGACCTTGAAGGTGCCGGGCGTGTAGTCCAGCTTCTCGCTGACGTCCTCGCCGATGCGCTTCATCTGGCAGCCGCAGCCGCACCGCGTGTTCTCGGGCTCGTGCTTGATCTCCACGCGCGGCAGGTGCTCGGGCAAGGGGACGCGACGTGGCTTGGCCTTGGGTGCCGTGTCTAGGTGTCGCGTCCCGTGTGATCATGTACCCATTCGTAGCTGGGCACTATTCCGGGCAAGGGATGTGATGCGTGGCGTGATTGAATCCTTCAAAGTGGAGCAGTCCAGATGAGCGAAGTGCATGCCCAGGCCCGAACCAC
>NZ_JAQSDY010000019.1 GCF_029946145.1 Brevundimonas sp. | reverse complement strand
GCATGAAGTTGGAATCGCTAGTAATCGCGGATCAGCATGCCGCGGTGAATACGTTCCCGGGCCTTGTACACACCGCCCGTCACACCATGGGAGTTGGTTCTACCCGAAGGCGATGCGCTAACTCGCAAGAGAGGCAGTCGACCACGGTAGGGTCAGCGACTGGGGTGAAGTCGTAACAAGGTAGCCGTAGGGGAACCTGCGGCTGGATCACCTCCTTTCTAAGGATGTTCCTCCAGGCCGTCTCTCACGAGATTGTCTATTGGAACTCCAATAAACTGCGGGGCGCCGCCGTCTCCGTTTCTCTTTCCTCTTTCGCTTCCATGAAGCGCTGGCATTCGGCCGGCGTTGACTGGAAGTGCGATCGCGAGCCTGGGTTTCTGCCTGGCTGTCGTGCCGCCATAGGCCCGTAGCTCAGCCTGGTTAGAGCGCACGCCTGATAAGCGTGAGGTCGGCAGTTCGAGTCTGCCCGGGCCTACCAGCCCTGCTGGACCGGCTTCATGACAATCGTTGACAGCTCTCCTGTGTTCGACCCTGAAAGGGGCCATAGCTCAGTTGGTAGAGCGCCTGCTTTGCAAGCAGGATGTCGTCGGTTCGACTCCGTCTGGCTCCACCAGGACCCCGAACCCCGGGACCTCGTTAGATCGCAATCAAGATTGCCACCGGCCGCAAGGCTGGCTGGCATTGATATTGTAAAGGAAGAGCGCGTCCGGCCCCTCATAGGCTTTCAGGACACGTTCGAGAGAAGACATTGTCTGACAAAAATCAGGCATGGACCCCCGGCATTTCTTTCCAGTCGGCGGGAGCATCCATGCATGAGTTTTGCTGAGAAACGATCAAGCGTTGAAGGGCTTCTGACGGATGCCTTGGCGTAGAGAGGCGATGAAGGACGTGGCAAGCTGCGATAAGAACCGGGGAGGCGCTAGCACCCTTTGATCCGGTTATTTCCGAATGGGGAAACCCACCTTTGTGGTCTGCCAACTCATGCACAGTCTTCGGACTGTGTGCGGGTTGGTCGATTGCTTAAAGGTATAATGACCTGAATACATAGGGTTCATTAAGCGAACCCGGGGAACTGAAACATCTCAGTACCCGGAGGAAAGGACATCAACCGAGACTCCCGTAGTAGTGGCGAGCGAACCGGGACCAGGCCAGTGCTCTTGTGAAATAAAGGCGAACGACCTGGAAAGGTCGGCCATAGCGGGTGACAGCCCCGTAGCCGTCAAACAGCAAGAGACTCGAGTAGGGCGGGACACGTGAAATCCTGTCTGAACATGGGGGGACCACCCTCCAAGCCTAAGTACTCCTCTACGACCGATAGTGAACAAGTACCGTGAGGGAAAGGTGAAAAGCACCCCAACGAGGGGAGTGAAACAGATCCTGAAATCGGAAGCCTACAAGCAGTCGGAGCCCCCATGCGGGGTGACGGCGTACCTTTTGTATAATGGGTCAGCGACTTCATGTGTCGAGCAAGCTTAAGCCGTTAGGTGTAGGCGCAGCGAAAGCGAGTCTGAATAGGGCGCTAAGTTCGACGTATGACGACCCGAAACTAGGTGATCTATCCATGAGCAGGATGAAGGTTGGGTAACACCAACTGGAGGTCCGAACCCGTGAATGTTGAAAAATTCTGGGATGACTTGTGGATAGGGGTGAAAGGCCAATCAAACCTAGACATAGCTGGTTCTCCGCGAAATCTATTTAGGTAGAGCGTCCGACGAATTCCTTGGGGGGTAGAGCACTGGATGGTTGCGGGCTGCGCGAGTGGTACCAATACTAACCAAACTCCGAATACCCAAGAGAACTATCGGGCAGACACACGGCGGGTGCTAACGTCCGTCGTGAAAAGGGAAACAACCCTAACCATCATCTAAGGCCCCCAAGTCATGGCTAAGTGGGAAACGATGTGGGATTGCTTTGACAATCAGGAGGTTGGCTTAGAAGCAGCCATCCTTTAAAGAAAGCGTAACAGCTCACTGATCAAGCGATCCTGCGCGGAAAATGTAACGGGGCTCAAGCCATGCGCCGAAGATATGGGTTTGCAGTTTACTGCAAGCGGTAGCGGAGCGTTCCGTAAGCCGGTGAAGGTCAGGCGTGAGCCTGGCTGGAGGTATCGGAAGTGAGAATGCTGACATGAGTAACGATAAACAGTGTGAGAAACACTGTCGCCGAAAGACCAAGGGTTCCTGCGTAAAGCTAATCTGCGCAGGGTTAGTCGGCCCCTAAGGCGAGGCTGAAAAGCGTAGTCGATGGGAAGCAGGTAAATATTCCTGCACCAGCCAGAAGTGACGGATGGCGTAACTTATCAGGGCTTATTGGATTGTTCCTGGTAGGGAAGTTGTCCCTGGAAATAACTCTGGCAGAGACCGTACCCGAAACCGACACAGGTGGTCAGGTAGAGCATACCAAGGCGCTTGAGAGAACTGTGCTGAAGGAACTCGGCAAATTGCACGCGTAACTTCGGAATAAGCGTGACTCACCTAGCGCAAGCTAGACTGAGTGGCACAAGCCAGGGGGTAGCGACTGTTTAGCAAAAACACAGGGCTCTGCGAAGCAGCAATGCGACGTATAGGGTCTGACGCCTGCCCGGTGCCTGAAGGTTAAAGGGAGTTGTGAAAGCGACGAACTGAAGCCCAGGTAAACGGCGGCCGTAACTATAACGGTCCTAAGGTAGCGAAATTCCTTGTCGGGTAAGTTCCGACCTGCACGAATGGCGTAACGACTTCCCCACTGTCTCCAGCACAGGCTCAGTGAAATTGAATTCCCCGTGAAGATGCGGGGTTCCCGCGGTCAGACGGAAAGACCCTATGAACCTTTACTATAGCTTCGCCTTGGCGTTAGCGACCGTATGTGTAGGATAGGTGGGAGACTATGAAACCGGGGCGCCAGCTCTGGTGGAGTCATCCTTGAAATACCACCCTTACTGTCGTTGACGTCTAACCGAGGGCCGTTATCCGGTCCCGGGACATGGCGTGGTGGGTAGTTTGACTGGGGCGGTCGCCTCCTAAAGTGTAACGGAGGCGCGCGATGGTGGGCTCAGACCGGTCGGAAATCGGTCGTCGAGTGCAATGGCATAAGCCCGCCTGACTGCGAGACTGACAAGTCGAGCAGAGACGAAAGTCGGCCATAGTGATCCGGTGGTCCCGCGTGGAAGGGCCATCGCTCAACGGATAAAAGGTACTCTAGGGATAACAGGCTGATTTTGCCCAAGAGTCCATATCGACGGCAAAGTTTGGCACCTCGATGTCGGCTCATCACATCCTGGGGCTGGAGCAGGTCCCAAGGGTATGGCTGTTCGCCATTTAAAGTGGTACGTGAGCTGGGTTCAGAACGTCGTGAGACAGTTTGGTCCCTATCTGCCGTGGGTGTTCGAAGCTTGAGAGGATCTGTCCCTAGTACGAGAGGACCGGGATGGACATACCTCTGGTGGACCTGTCGTGGCGCCAGCCGCGCAGCAGGGTAGCTATGTATGGAATAGATAACCGCTGAAAGCATCTAAGCGGGAAACTAACCTCAAAACAAGGCTTCGCTGAGGATCGTGGAAGACTACCACGTTGATAGGCCAGGTGTGGAAGTGGGGCGACCCATGAAGCTTACTGGTACTAATAATCCGATCGGCTTGATCGTTTCTCAGCAAAACTCATACGATTTTTCTCGGCTAGCGCCGGGACTGACAATGTCTTCTCACAATCGTCTATCCGCCTGGTTGACCTGGTGGCTATGTCGGAGGTTCCCCACCCGATCCCATTCCGAACTCGGTCGTTAAGCCCTCCAGAGCCGATGGTACTTCGTCTTAAGGCGCGGGAGAGTAGGTCGCCGCCGGGTCTACCAGACGGATAGATGATTGTATTTTGGGCTGTCGCCCATCTCTCGAACAGTTCTTCCTTTACAACGCCGCTCTTGCCGCGGGATGGAGCAGCCCGGTAGCTCGTCAGGCTCATAACCTGAAGGTCGCAGGTTCAAATCCTGCTCCCGCACCCAAGATCTCAAAGCCCCGCCTGGCATCCGCCGGCGGGGCTTTTTGCTGTTTGACGCCTGCCTAGCCCTACTCCGGCCACGACAGCTGTCACTCCAGACGTGCCCGTGCCCGTGAAGGCAACTTTCAGTCCTCTTTTTTTCCGCGAGGGTGGTTGGCGGGACGGAGGGTGCGAGTTGGCTGAGCGGACGACACTGCGGTCCCTGGGATCCCAAGGCATCGTCGGCGCGATCGCTAGCGCCCGCCGGGAGAAAGAGCGGCAGCAGATACTCAACCCGGGCGCATTCTTCGATCGGACGCCGCGGCCGCTGATGATGGTGACCTGCGTCTGCCTGAGTTGCGGCAAGGGGCCGCTCGCGTAGCTGAGAATCTGGTCTGCCGGGAGCCAGGTGAAGGCACAGGCTGCCGCCGACCCTCTGCGTGACAGTCCAGGTGACCGAGAGGCCAGACAGCCGGCCACGAGTCGGCGTTGTCACGCGGCCCGGGAACCGCCTGCGCATCCAAAGGCGCGGAGAGTGCGGACGGGGGAGAACACAGTCCGGATCGTCCGGACAGCTGGGTGTGCCGGCGTCCTCCACCGCATCTAATTTGTCAAAGACCGGACCCGAGGCTCGATCTGTGAATCATGCGCCTGCGTCAGATCCGGCGTAGACGATTTCAACCCGGTTCCCGCCTCTCCGCGGACGGTCGAACCGGCCTCAGGCGTTCCGGGAATCCCACCAGCGCACGGCGTCCGCGTCGCGGGCGCTGAGCTCGGGATAGGCGGGATCGGACCCGACATCCGGCACGCGCCGCCACGAGCGGGCGCATTTGGCATGGTCGGCCAGACGCACATCGACCGTCACCGCGTCACCGTCGGCGACAAGCTCCGCGCCCGAGGTGCGGAAAACCTCTGCAGCGTCCAGGCCTTCGAACGCCGCGAAGGCGTCGGCAGGACCGGTGACGACCGGCCAGGCGTCCAGCGCCCCGCCGATGATCTTCTCGCGGCGAGCGGCTTCGAGCGACTCGTTGACGATCTCGAGCACCGTCTGCACGCCGGCCCAACGTTCGACCTCGCTGGTGTTGCGCCACTGATCCGGCGTTTCCGGGATTACCCGGGCGCAGTTGGAGCCGCCGTCGGGGAAGCGGGTGCCCCAGGCCTCTTCCATGGTGAAGGGCGTCAGCGGTGCCAGCCAGGCGGTCAGGCGCAGGAAGACGGCGTCCATGACCGTGCGGGCCGCGCGGCGGCGGATCGCGTCGGGGCGGTCGCAGTAGAGGCTGTCCTTGCGGATGTCGAAATAGAGGGCCGACAGGTCGTTGGAACAGAACTCCAGCACCGGCCGCACCACGTCCTGGAAGCGGTATTCGGCGTAGGCCCTGCGCACGTCGCGATCGAGTTCCCACAGACGGTGCAGGATGAATTTCTCCAAGGGCGGCATCTGGTCGAGCGGCAGGCGCTCTTCCTCGTCGAAGCCGACGAGGGCGCCGAGCAGATAGCGGACGGTGTTGCGCAGCTTGCGGTAGGCATCGACCGTTGTCTGCAGGATCTGCTTCCCGATCCGCTGATCCTCGGCGTAGTCCACCAGTGATACCCACAGACGCAGGATGTCGGCGCCGGATTCCTTGATGACGACGGCCGGGTCGGTGGTGTTGCCCCGCGACTTGGACATCTTCTCCCCGTTCTCGTCCTGGGTGAAGCCGTGGGTCAGGACGGCGTCATAGGGGGCGCGGCTGCGGGTGCCGGCGCCCTCGAGCAGGTTGGATTGGAACCAGCCGCGGTGCTGGTCCGAGCCCTCGAGATAGAGGTCGGCCGGCCAGTGCGACGGGCGGTCGCCGGTGTAGCCATGGGCCGGGTCGCGCGTTTCGAGCGTGAAGGCGTGGGTGCAGCCGCTGTCGAACCAGACGTCGAGAATGTCTTCGATCTTCTCGAATCGGGCGGGGTCGTGGGCCCCAAGGAAGTCGGCGTCGGGGCGGGTGAACCAGGCGTCGGCGCCGCCCTCGGCCACCGCGGCGGTGATCCGGGCGTCGACGTCGGCGTCGATCAGGGGCTGGCCGGTCTGTTTGTCGACGAACATGGCCAGGGGCGTGCCCCAGGCGCGCTGGCGGCTGATCAGCCAGTCGGGGCGGCCCTCGACCATGGAGCGAATGCGGTTACGACCCGCTTCAGGGTGGAAGTCGGTCTTGTCGATCGCCTCAAGCGCCCGCTCGCGCAGGGTGCCGTCGTCCTGCAACGGCGTATCCATGCGGATGAACCACTGGGGCGTGTTGCGGAAGATAATGGGGGCCTTGGAGCGCCAGCTGTGGGGATAGGAATGCTCCATCCGACCGCGGGCCAGCAGGTTACCGGCCTCGATCAGCCTGTCCATCACCGCGCCGTTGGCGGGGCCGAACTTGCCGGTCTTCTTGCCCTCGGTCTCCAGCACCTTCAGGCCGGCGAACAGCGGGACGTGGTCGTAGTAGGCGCCGTCGGGGTCGACCGTGTCGGGCACCTCGTGATGGCCGTGGGCCTTCCAGACCTCGAAGTCGTCGGCGCCGTGGCCGGGCGCGGTGTGGACGAAGCCCGTACCGGCGTCGTCGGTGACGTGGTCGCCGGCCAGCAGGGGCACGGAGAAGCCGTAGCCGGGCGACAGGGCCGCCAGCGGGTGAGCGCATTCCAGACCGGACGGGTTCAGGTCGTCGACGCGGGTCCAGGTGGCGATCTTCGCGGCCTTGAAGACGTCCTCGGCCAGTTTGTCGGCCACGATCAGGCGGTCGCCCGGTTTGGCCCAGGGCTCGAACTCCAACCCGGTTTCCATGGCCGTGACCTCATAGAGGCCATAGGCGATTTCCGGACCGTAGCTGATGGCGCGGTTGGCCGGGATGGTCCAGGGCGTGGTGGTCCAGATCACGACGGACGGGTTGGCGTGGCGGAAGGCCAGCAGGTCGTCGGGATGGTCATCGGTCGCGCCGGTGACGGGGAATTTGACCCAGACCGTCGGGCTGACGTGGTCGTGATATTCGATCTCGGCGTCGGCCAGGGCGGTGCGCTCGACCGGCGACCACATGACGGGTTTGGAGCCGCGATAGAGCTGGCCCGAGTTCTTGAACTTGTGGAACTCCGAGACGATGGCCGCCTCGGTGGTGAAGTCCATGGTGGCGTAGCGGTGGTCCCAGTCGGCCACGACGCCCAGCCGCTTGAACTGCTCGCGCTGTACGTCGATCCAGCCGGCAGCATACTCGCGACAAGCGGCCCGGAACTCGGCCTTGGAGACCTCGTCCTTGCGCTTGCCCTGGGCGCGGTAGCGTTCCTCGATCTTCCACTCGATCGGCAGGCCGTGGCAGTCCCAGCCGGGGACGTAGTCGACGTCATGGCCGAGCAGGAAGCGGCTGCGGACGACGAAGTCCTTCAGCGTCTTGTTGAGAGCGTGGCCGATGTGGATGTCGCCGTTGGCGTAGGGCGGTCCGTCGTGCAGGACGTAGAGGGGGGCGCCCTCGGCCTGGCGCTGTTTGCGCAGGGCCGAATAGAGGTCGCCCCATTGCGCGATGATCGCCGGTTCCTTCTGCGGCAGGCCGCCGCGCATGGGGAAGGGCGTCTCGGGCAGGAAGACCGTCTCGCGGTAGTCGCGGGCGGTGGAGGGCGTGTCGCTGGGCTTGTCGGACTCGGGGGCCATGAAGTCTCGTCTCGTCGTTTGTGATCGTTCGCGTAGTTTTCGATGCGCCATCGCCGGGAAGGCTGGTTCGGCGCGTGTCGATCCCGGCGTGCACGGGGCCTTACGGCCCTGCGGCGCTACGCCGGGCGGCTAATCGAAATCGGGCGAAACACGCGGACGGTCATGGTGGCTACGGTCTAGCAGACGGCGAGGGCTCGACGCCAGCCGGGATTGCCAGCCGGGGACCGCGGCGGGATAGTCAACCGTCCTGGAGGGTTCCGATGCGTCATGTCCTGATCGCCGCCGCCGTATTGGCCGGTCTCGCCGCCTGTTCGTCGCCGGAGGGCGCCGCCCCCGAGCCGGCCGACGCGCCGGCCGCCCTGCCGCCGGGACGGCCCGCCATCTATGAGGCCGCGAAGGTCGGACCCGAGGAATTCGTCCGGGCCCTGTACGCCGTCTACGCCGCGCCGGGGCAGGGGCCGGGCGAGCCGCCGCCGCCGCCGGGACGGGATCCGATCTACGACCGGATGCTGAACGCCATGATCGGCGAGGATTTCCGCAAGGCGAACGGCGAGGTTCCGACGCTGAATTACGACCCGATCTGCGGCTGTCAGGACAGCGGTGACTTCACCCTGGTTTCGGTGACGGTGACGCAATCGGGACCGCAGGCGGCCGAGGCGGCGGTGGTGTTCACCAATATGGGTGAGACGAAGCGGCCGACGCTGAAGCTGGTGAAGGAGGGGCCGATGTGGAGGGTCAGCGATGTTCTGGTTCCTGGTGAGAAGCCGCTGACCGAACAGCTGCTGGCGGCGATCAGCTGAGGGCTGTCCGCGCCGCGGCGGCGTCGGCGTCGATCTGGACCTTGAGGGCGTCGAGGCCGTCGAAGGTCATTTCGCCACGCAGGAAGGCGATCAGTTCGGTCTCGACCGTCTGGCCGTAGAGGTCTTCGTCGAAGTCGAACAGCCAGACCTCGAGCAACGGCTCCGGCAGTTGGTACATGGGGCGGACGCCGAGGTTGGCGACGCCGTCGATGACGCGGCCGTCCGGCAGGCGGGTGCGGGTCGCATAGATCCCGTAGGCCGGGCGCATGTAGTCGCCCATGCGGATGTTGGCGGTGGGGACGCCGATGGTGCGGCCGCGCTTGTCGCCGTGGACGACCTGACCCTGGATGGCGAAGGGGCGGCCGAGGATGGCCGTGGCGCGGGCCATGTCGCCGGCGTTCAGGGCCTCGCGGACGGCGGAAGAAGAGAGTTTCAGCCCGTCGGGGTCGTCGATGCGTTCGGTGACGCCGACGGTGAAGCCCAGGGTCTCGCCGTGGCGGCGCAGGGCCTCGGGAGAGCCCGTGCGGCCCTTGCCGTAGGTGAAATCGAAGCCGACCGCGGCATGGCTGATCCCAAGGCCATCCCTGTGGCCGGCCGCGTTTCCATCTGCTTGAGCCCCGGCGAGCACGTCCCGGGCAAAGGCCTCGTCCGACATACCGGCCATCTCGGCGTCGAAGGGCAGGAGATAGAGCGTGTCGACGCCCAGCGGCTGCATGGCCCGGGCCATCTGGTCGGGGGTCATGAGGCGGAAGGGGGCGGCGTCGGGCTGGAACCAGCGGCGCGGATGAGGGTCGAAGCTGACGACGCCGAGGGGTGCGCCGATCCGTTGCGCCGCCTCGCGCGCCGAGGCGATCACGGCCTGATGTCCGCGATGCACGCCATCGAAGGCGCCGATCGCGACGGCGGCGCCTCTCAGCCCGTCCGGGAGGCCGCGCCAGTCGGTGACGATCGCCACCAGGTCAGTCTTTCGCGGGACGCCGGCGGCGGGGGACGCGGACCAGGGCGACGCCGTCCATGATCAGCTTGCCGTCGACGAAGCCCTCGCAGTCCAGCTCGACCCGGGCGCTTTCGGGGTCCACGGACTTGACGCTGACCCGGACCACGACCTCGTCGCCGATGCGGACCGGCAGGTGGAAGCCGAGGGTCTGTGACAGGTAGATCGCCCCCGCGCCGGGCAGGATGGTGCCGACAACGGCCGAGCCGAACGAGGCCGACAGCAGGCCGTGGGCGATGCGGCCGCGATAGGCCGTCTTCGAGGCGAAGGCCTCGTCCATATGCACCGGATTGAAGTCGTCCGAGGCCTCGGCGAACTGCTGGATGCGCTGTTCGGTGACCGGGATGACCTTTTCGGCGGACATGCCGACGTGCAACTCCTCCAGGATGTAGCCGCCGGAGGGATGTTTCGAGACAAGTTCAGCCATGGCCCGGCCTTAGCGTGATTTGACGCCGGTCACCACGTCAGATCGAGCGCGGCGTAGCGGGCGTACGTCGTTTCCGCCTTCAGCAGATCGCCGGCGCGGGCCGGATCGAGGCCGCCGTCGGGGCCGCGGGCGGCGTCGCCGTGAATGCCCTGGGCGATGAACAGGCAGTCGAGACCTTGCTTGTTGGCTCCGAGAACGTCGGTGACCACGCCGTCGCCGACGCACAGGACGCGGGCGCGGTTGACGGGCTTGCCGAGCAGATCGGCGGCCTCTTTCAGCGCCAGATCGTAGATCGGGCCGAAGGGCTTGCCGGCCATGGTGACGCGGCCGCCGAGGCTTTCGTACAGATCGGCCAGGGAGCCGCCGCAATAGATCAGCCGATCGCCGCGCTGGACCACGCGGTCGGGGTTGGCGCAGATCAGCTCGAGGTCGCGGGCGGCGCCGGCGGACAGGCGTTCGCGATAGTCTTCGGGGGTCTCGACCTCGTCGTTCTCGGGCCCGGTGACGGAGATGAAGGCGGCGTCTTCGGCGCCCTCCGCCGGCGCAAGGCCCAGACCGTCATAGAGGGGCCAGTCGCGGTCGGGACCGATGATCCAGGCGGGGCCCGGCGCGCGCCTGGCCAGTTCCATGCGGGTGGCGTCGCCCGAGGTGACAACGGCGCGCCACGAGTCCCGCGGCACGCCGAGGGCGTCCATCTGGGTGACGACGCCCGGGGCCGGGCGCGGCGAGTTGGAGATCAGGACGACGTGGCCGTGATCGCGGTTGAAGCGGGTCAGGGCCTCGCAGGCGGCGGGCCAGCTTTCGCGGCCGTTGTGGATCACGCCCCAGACGTCGCACAGCAGGATGTCGTAGTCCGCGGCGATGTCGGACAGGCCGTTCAGGGCATGGGGGAGGGTCATGGGGCGGAGATAGCGGGTTCGGGGGTGGGGGTGAAGGTGGTCCGTTCTCCCTCCCGCCTGGGGAAGGGATGTCGGCGCGCAGCGACGACAGGGTGGGAGCGGCTCGATGACGGCGGATGCGGCCTGGCGGCCGTTCCCGCCCGGTCGCTGCGCGACCGCCCTCCCCCGAGGGGGAGGGAGAAGGCGTGCGTCGACGCCGCTTCCGGAGAAGCGGTTGGGGAGGCAGCGGAGCGCGGGCGGTCTGCCCGGAACCGTATGGTGGCCCCCTGCTTTCGCTTTGCGGGGACCGGACTGTGTTTTCGGCGTCGCCGCCTTCGCTCCGCGCGACCGGTTCACGCAAGCTGACGGGGGAGGGCTTCATCATGGCGGCCTGCGGGGCTTTTCGGACTGTCCCGACCCCGACCTTTTCGCCGCATTCATCCCGGTCCGTCATAGGCTCGCGACGGGCGGAAGGCTTCCAGGCCTCCCGGGCCCCGGGGTTTAGGCGCCCCCGGGCAGTCCCCCGTCCCCACGCCCCCGTTATTCCACAAGCCGCAGGTATGAGCCGCGCAAGGGTCCGGGCGACGATTCCGGGACGACGTTTCCCGCTCGATCGCACCCCGCCGCACGTGATTGGCCCTGGCGCCAGACGCCCTCCCCCCGCGACGGGACGAGGAGAATGATAAGCGCCGCGGGGGCGGTGCTGAGGATTCAGTTCGGGAAAAGCGTAGAGCGTTGATCGGGCGGGATATTTTTTCGCCAATGCGACTATAGATTCGCGACCCTTTTTCTTTCGGGATGACGAAGGAGAGGATCGGCCCGCTTCGTCCGGCGCGATCCAGTCCGGATCGTTTCGGGAAACCAGTCGGTGGCGGCGTCAAGCCTCGAAATCTACCGGGGAACCGCGTTCATCTGGAAGGTTGGATTGGCCTGGTCATCGGCGTCCCCAAGTTCGAACGTCGGGGCGGGAATGCCGAAGCCCGCGAAGGCGGCGACGACAGCTGCGGCGCGCCTGCCCGACAGGGTCTCCGATGATGGGTCGGGGAGCCCCCGCACGGTGAGGGAGACCAGTCGACAACTTCCAGCGGCCCTCGCCGGCCAATCAAGGACTTTTGCAAAGAGGGGATCGAGCGCTGCCGACCCTTCCCGGAAATACAATGGCGCGGCCCCCTCCGAGCATGGCGGACGAGGGCTATCGAGCGAAGGCGTTGGAGTTTGGGCGCATGCGGCGCCCAACAACGCAACCGACAGCAAAACCGCACGACGCATCGTCACCTCTCCGTTAGCCGGGAAAGCGGCGGCGAAGGCTCGCCGCCGCTCACTCCACTATTCCCATCGGCAGTAGAGTAGCTGGTATGTCACCCGGTCATAATAGCAGACCCACTCCTGTCCGACCTCGGTCTGCGACTGTGCAGACGATGGGCCGACAAAACCAGATGTCAAAGCTGCGCCTAGCACAAGCGCAGCAAGTCCCGACTTAATCGCTTTCATGAAACCTCCCAGGTGTCGCCCATTGCGACAACAAAAGGTTACATTTTCCCTTCGAATAATCAACCTAGAGTTGTCAACTCCTGCGATCACCGCAGCGAGGGCGCCCCAAACGCCGGCCCGAGGTTGGTTGAACACAGTCTTTCACCCAATCGAGACGGGGTGACCCGCCGTCCTCAAACCGGAACACTCCCTCCTCCTCCGTCGTTGGAACATGGGGCTGCGAGGAGACAAGGCATGCAAGGCATCTGGAAACCGGGGTTGATCGCGGCCTCTGCGCTGGCCCTGACGGGCTGCGCCACGACTGACAACTATGCGTCGGCCTGTCAGCGCGACTATGAGCGAAACCGGCAGTATGCGACCGCATCGGGCGCCCTGCTGGGCGCGGCCATCGGGGCGGCGATCGCGGGCGAGGGCGACCGAGAGAAGGGCGCGGCCATCGGAGCGGCCGCCGGCGGCCTGCTGGGCAACCAGCTGTCGGCGCGCGACGATCCGTGCGGATACGGCTTCGGCGGCTACAACACCGACGGACGCTACGGCTATACGCGCGTGCCGCGGCCGGGAGACTACGGCTACTACCGCTAGGCCGCGTCGTGGAGGATCAGGCCCAGGGTCATCCGGGCGCCGGAGCGGATGCGGCTGACGCCGTGGCGCATCTGCACGCGGTAGTCGCCGCGGACGCCGGCGGCTGGCCGTTCGCGGACCGCGAAGACGACGCCGTGACCCTGTTGCAGCGGGACGACGTGGGCCTGTGACTGGCTGCGCGGCTTCTGTTCGACCAGCACCAGTTCGCCGCCATCGAAGTCGCGGCCCGGCTCGCTGAGCAGGATGGCGGTCTGGAGCGGGAAGACGAGGTCGCCATACAGGTCCTGATGCAGGCGGTTGTAGTCGCCGGGGCCGTATTTCAGCATCAGCGAGGTCGGGCGGACCTGGCCGGCGGCGTGGCAGCGGGCGGCGAAGGCGTCGAGATCGTCGGGGAAGTCGGTGGGGCGACCGAGGCGGGCGTTCCATCCGTTGGCGATCGGCGCCAGACCCGCATAGAGGCGGCGGCGCAGGGCGGGGAGCGGGTCGGGCAGGGGATTGGCGAGATACTGATACTCGCCCTCGCCGAAGCCATGACGGCTCATGACCACGCGGCTGCGGAAGCGGGCGGGTTCGGCGTAGAGGGCCTGGAGCGCGGCGCAGGTCGCGGGTGTCAGCAGCGGGCCGGTCAGGGCCCAGCCCCGGGCGTCGAGATCGGTGGCGATGGCGGCGAAGTCGGGAACGGTCATCCGCGGGACAGACCGCGGAACGGGCGCCCGGTCTGGCGGATTCCGGCCGCGGCGCCGGTCACTCGAACCGGAGGCCGACCTCATCGCCGGAATGCCAGGCGACGACGCACGGGCGGTCGCCGGCGGGCAGCCGCAGAACCAGCCGGCCCCCGATCATGGCGTTGACGGTTGAGGTCAGGCGGACCTTGGCGCCGCCTTCGGTGAGGTTGCGGACAATAACGTCGGCGACCTCATTGTGGATTCCGTGGATGATCTTTCCGCTCATGGCCACGCGGGGGCGGGGTCGGCGACGGGCGTCCGGAGGAGGAGGGTCGTCGGGGGCGGTCATGGCCGGTCAGTTTACCCTCGGCGGGGTCGCGAGGGGTTAAGAGATCTCGCCGGCTGCGGCTGGAGCCCGTCGCACCCGCATGTCCGGCCGAAGGGAACAAGCTTCCGACATTCCGGACAGATCGGCCCCAGGGCGGTCTAGCCGAACCGGCGCCGGTGGTCGGCGCTGCGCAGGGTGGAGCGGATGAAGTCGGCGGGGGGATCGG
The DNA here is from genome assembly GCF_029946145.1 of Brevundimonas sp. Lineage (GTDB taxonomy): Bacteria > Pseudomonadota > Alphaproteobacteria > Caulobacterales > Caulobacteraceae > Brevundimonas. The sequence continues at coordinate 7,244 of NZ_JAQSDY010000019.1, read as the reverse complement.
TCTCGGCCAGCACAGCTTCCTTGATGGCGCGGGGTTCGCCGAACAGATGGCCCTGGCCCATGCTGATGTCGAGCTCGAGGATGTCGACGATCTGGCGCTCGGTCTCGCATTTCTCGGCGATCAGCTCGATGCCGTAGCGGCGGGTCAGGCCGGCGAAATCGGCGGCGGAGATGTCGCGCAGGCTGGGCAGGGCCGAGGCGCCGTCCATGTCGAGCAACTGTTCGATCAGCAGGTCGGCCGCGACCTTCATGAACTTGACGTCGGAGCGTTGGAGGTCGGCGAAGTCGAGGTCGAGCGTCTGGACCTTGTCGATCGAGAAGCGGAAGCCGAGGTCGGCCAGCTTGGCCATGTTGCGGGCCTCGGCGGCGCCGCGGGCGTCGAAGGTGGCCTGGCCCAGCTCGAAGATCAGGGCCTGGTTGAGGTCGCGGTTCTCGGACAGGAAGTCGAGGAACTGGGGGAAGAAGGTCTCGTCGCCCAGGGACGACAGGGCGACGTTGCAGAAGACGCCGACCTTGCGGTCCTGACGCGCCAGACGGCGCACGATCTGGGCGCAGCGGAACAGCAGCAGATTGTCGATGGCGGGCACCAGACCCTCGCCCTCGGCGACCGACAGGTATTCCGCCGGCATCATGATGCGGTCGTCGGCGGCGCGCAGGCGGGTGAAGCTTTCGTAGAAGATGGTGCGGCGCTGGGGCAGGGAGACGACCGGCTGGAGGTAGAGGTCGACGCGGTTCTCGGCCAGGGCTTCGTGGATGGTGGCCAGCAGGGTGTTGGCCTGTTCGCGGTGGCGGGCCTCGAAGGCGCTGGCCGGGGCCGGCTGGGCCATGCGGTGGTCCAGCGACTCGCTCATCTGCGAGATCAGGGTCTCGAGCATGCGGACTTCGCCGGACAGGGCCTCGTTGGAGGTCACCGCGCCGGACTCGATGGCCTGGGCCAGTTCGGTCAGGGCGCCCTGGGTCGAATCCATCGCGTCGGCCAGCAGGCGGTGGGCCTCGCGCACCTGTTCGATTTCCTTCCTGAGGGCGGCCTTGTCGGCCTTGGCCGTGATCAGGGTGTGGAGGGCCAGAAACAGGCCCAGCACGCCGAAGCCCGCGGCCACGGCGGCGCCCGCGCCCAGATTGGCGCTCCACAGGAAGGCCCCGGCCGTCATGGCCAGGAACAGGTAGGTGAAGAACAGGAAGCCCTGGGTGAGTGCGCGCATTGGAAACGGATCGTCCGTCTTCCCGGATGGAATCGCCCGAGTATCGGGGTAACAGTGCGGATCGCCTAGCGCGTCGCACGGATTCTCCCCACTTCTTCGAGGTTAACGATGGAATTGTTCGATCTGACCGGCAAGGTCGCGGTTATCACCGGCTCCTCGAAGGGGATCGGCAAGGCCATCGCCGAGCGGCTGGCCGAGCACGGCGCGCGCGTGGTGATCAGTTCGCGCAAGGCCGGGCCGTGCGACGAGGTGGCCCAGGCGATCAATGCGAAGCACGGCGAGGGCCGGGCCATCGCCATTCCGGCCAATATCGCCTCGAAGGAAGACCTGCAGCGGCTGGTGGACGAGACCAACGCCGCCTTCGGCAAGATCGACATCCTGGTCTGCAACGCCGCGAGCAATCCCTATGCGGGGCCGATGGCGGGGATCAATGACGAGCAGTTCGGCAAGATCCTGCAGAACAACGTGGTGTCCAACCACTGGCTGATCCAGATGGTCGCGCCGCAGATGCTGGAGCGGAAGGACGGGTCGGTGATTATCGTCTCGTCGATCGGCGGCCTGCGGGGCAATGCGCTGATCGGCGCCTACAACATCTCCAAGGCGGCGGACATGCAGCTGGCGCGCAATCTGGCGGTGGAATGGGGGCCGTCGAACGTGCGGGTCAACTGTATCGCCCCGGGCCTGGTGCAGACCGATTTCGCCAAATATCTGTGGGAAAACCCCGAGCTGCTGAAACAGGTCACGGATCCCGCGCCGCTGAAGCGGATCGGCCAGCCGGACGAGATCGCGGGGGCGGCGGTGTATCTGGCGGCGCCGGCCTCGGCCTATATGACCGGCCAGACGCTGGTGGTGGACGGCGGGATCACAATTGCCTGGTGACAACCGCGGACGGGTCAGCTTTCGCCAGGATCTGATCTGGCGGCTGGAGGCTGTGGCGTTCGCGGGGTTTGTCGGCCTGATGCGGCTGCTGGGCGTGGAGCGGGCGTCGGCGCTGGGCGGATGGCTGCTGCGCACCCTGGGACCGAAGACGGGGACCCAGCGCACGGTGATGCGGAACCTGCGCATCGCCTTCCCCGACATGCCGGAAGACGAGCGCGAGGCCCTGGCGCTGGCGCAGTGGGAGCAGACGGGGCGGTCGTTCGCCGAGACGGCGGTGATGGACATCCTGGTCAAACAGAACCGCATCGAGGTGGTGGGGCTGGAGCGGCTGCACGCCATTCGCGACAGCGGCAGGCCGGTGGTGTTCGCGGGCGGGCATTTCGCCAATATCGAGACGCTGGCGGCGACCATCACGGGCTCGGGCGTGCCCTGCCAGATCACCTATCGCGCGGCCAACAACCCTTACGTCGACGCCCAGATCATAGCCGCGCGCGCGCGCTATGGGGTCAAGCTGTTCGCGCCCAAGGGCGGGGACGGCGCGCGGGAGCTGCTGGCGGGGATGGCGCGGGGCGAGTCCGTGGCCCTGATGAACGACCAGAAATTCTCGGAAGGCCCCGAAGTGACCTTCTTCGGCCAGCCGGTGAACGCGGCGCCGGGGCCCAGCCGGCTGGCGCTGCGGTTCGGGACGGTGCTGCAGCCCATGTCGGTGGTGCGGCTTCCGGGCGTGCGGTTCCGGCTGACGGTCTATGAGCCGATCGAGCTGGAGAAGACCGGCGACCGGTCCGCCGACATCGCGCGCGGGGTGCAGGCCATCACGACCTTTATCGAGGAGCGGGTGCGGGAGAGCCCGGTGGACTGGTTCTGGGTCCACAGGCGGTGGCCCGACCGGGTCTATGCGGCGCTGGAATTCGGGGCCCGCGACTGATCCACGGCGCGGCGCATCGGGCCCTTGTAGTTCGGCGCGTCGCGGCGGCGGCGGTCGGGACCGAAATAGTCCTCGGTCTTCACGAACGGGCGAGGCTGGAAGATCACCGCCTGGATGCGGTCGAGGATGGCCTTGGCGGTGATCGGCTTGACCACGAACTCCGTCACCCCGGCGTCGCGCGCCTCACAGATGCGGCTCTTCTCGGAATGGCCGGTCATCATGATGATGGGCAGATAGGGATTGGCGGTGTCGGGGCTGTTGCGGACCAGGCGGGTGAACTCGACGCCATCCAGCGGGAACATCCTGAAATCGACGATCACCAGGTCGGCGGCGTAGTCGCGCAGGATCTCGAGCGCGGCTCCGCCGTCGGCGGCCTCACGGACCAGGCGGATTCCGGCCGACTGGAGCACGGCCGAGGTGATCGTCCGCATGTGGGCGTTGTCGTCCACGACCAGAATTTTGAGGGCGCTGAGGGAGGCCATGGGTCGATCACTATAGCCCAGCTTGGGCCGGGAATAACGCCGCTCTACGAGCGGATTCCTTTCCCGTCCATGACTGATCACCGATAACCTTGGCCTTAATCGGTTACGGTCGCGCAGTTTCAACCATGAGTGACGGATCGAGGTTTCGATCGCGCCATTTCATGCGCCAGCAGAGATGCGGACCGGTCGCCCGTCCGGTCATTCCTACCCGGCCGACTGGATCCCCGCGCCTTACGGCCTGGCCTTCGCGGACGTCCAGCCGGGACTGGTGGAGATAGGCGGTGATCAGGCCCTGACCGTGGTCGATCAGGACCAGGCCGCCCTCGAAATGCAGGGCGGGACTGGCCAGGGTCACGCGGCCGTCGGCGGGCGCGCGGATGGACGATCCCTGCGGCGCCGCCAGGTCGATGCCGTAGTGGGGCCGGGCGGGCGTGCCGTTCAGGATGCGCTGGCTGCCCCAGCGGCTGGTGACGCGGAAGCTTTCGAGCGGCCAGATGAAGCCGTCGCGGAAATGGTCGGCGTCGATCCGGCTGGCGAAGCCCTCGGTCTTGAGGGCGACCTCGCGCTGGATGCGGGCCAGAAGCACGGGGTCGCCGGGCTCTATGGTGGAGGGGGGCAGGCCGTCGATGCGGGTCCGGGAGAACCGGCCGGGCGCGAGGGTCAGGGTCCGCGTCGCGGAGCGTTCGGCGAGCCGGGCCTCGATCTGCACGCTGGAGGGCGCGTCGCGGTCGAAGCCGACGATGAAGGCGCCATCCGCCGAGGCGGCGGTCAGGGATTCGCCGTCGACGAAGATCAGGGCCCGGGGCCAGGTCCGGCCGATCGCGTGGCCGCCCTGGACGAAACGGCCCGTCAGGACGAGGTCGGTGGGAGACCGGGCCCATGAGGTCCGCGGCGTCAGTCCGGCTGCAGCGAGCGCGCCGCCGCCGATCAACAGCTGGCGGCGCGGCAGGATCAAGGAAGCAGGCCCAGACTCTGGAAGGCTTCGGCGGGGCCGGCGTAGGCCTGCTGCTTGCTGACCGACCAGTAGCGCAGGGTCTCGAGCGGAATGGCCTTGCCGCTGACCGCGCAGATCACCGTGCGGCCGGGTTTCAGCACGGCGAACTCGCCGTCGCCATAATGGAGGGTCGCGGTTTCGGAAGCGGGTTTGGCCATGCGGTCAGGCTAGCGTGCCGACGGGGGTCGCGCCATGGATTTCCCGCGTCAGAAGAGGTCGCCCTGACCCGGCGGCGGCGTCCTGGGTTTTGGCGCGGGCGAAGGCTTCGGCCGGCCGGCGGGCGGAGCCTCGTCGCCATCGATGCGCGCGCCCTTCGAGCCGTCGGCGAAGATCAGCCGGACGGCCTGGCCCTCATGCAGGGAGGCGGCGGCGGCGATCATGACGCCGTCCTCGCTCTCGACGCGGGCGAAGCCGGGCTTGGGAGTTTTCGGGTTGAGGCCGGCCAGGGCGCGGGCAAGGGCGGCGAGACGGGCTTGGTCCGCGTCAAGCCGTTTGGGCCAGGCGCCCAAGCGGGTTCCGACGGATTCGAGCCGCGCCGCGCGCTGATCCAACCGGCGATGCAGGGGTTCCAGGGAGAGTCTGGAGACGGCGCGTAGCAGGCGATGCTCATGCGCTTTCACGTTGGCGTCGAGACCTGTGCGGAGTCGGCCCGACACCGAATCCAGCCGATCGCGGCGGCGCTCCATGGCGCGGTCGAGAAGGGCGCGCGAGAGGCGGCCGGTGACGCGGACGAGGGCGCGTTCGTGCAGGGCGACGTTTTTGGTCAGGCCCGAGGCAAGGCGGCTGCCGGCGTGGTCGAGCCGCTGCTGCGGCAGGGCCAGGACGTCCTCGGGCCGGGCGGGCAGGCCGCGGGCGGCGGCGCGCAGGCGGGTGCGGCGGTCCTCGAGGATGCGGCCTCCGGCGCGGGCGAGGCGGCGGTCGAGATCGGCGACGGCGTAGCGCAGGTCGGCCAGCACCGGGGTGGCGATCTCGGCGGCGCCCGTGGGCGTGGGCGCGCGCCGGTCCGAGACGAAGTCGATCAGGGTGGTGTCGGTCTCGTGCCCGACGGCGGAGATGATGGGGATGGTCGCGGCGGCGACGGTGCGGGCCAGGCCCTCGTCATTGAAGCACCACAGGTCCTCGACCGAGCCGCCGCCGCGGGCGACGATCAGGATGTCGGGGCGGGGGATGAGGCCGCCCGGCGTCATCGCGTCGAAGCCGCGGATGGCGTTGGCGACCTGGCCGCAGGCGGCGTCGCCCTGGACCACCACGGGCCAGACGATGACGCGGCAGGGCCAGCGCTCGGCGATGCGGTGCAGGATGTCGCGAATGACCGCGCCGGTCGGGCTGGTGATGACGCCCACGACGGCGGGGAAGGTCGGGACCGGTTTCTTGCGGCCCGGTTCGAACAGGCCCTCGCCGGCCAGTTTCGCCTTCAGCCGCTCCAGCTGGGCCAGAAGGGCGCCGGCGCCGGCGGCCTCCATGGTCTCGATGACGATCTGGTAGGAAGAGCGGGCGGGGTAGCTGGTGATCTTGCCGGTGACGATGACCTCGAGGCCGGACTCGGGCCGGACGCCGAGGCCGCGGACCGAGCCTTTCCAGATCACGCCGTCGATGGCGGCCTTGTCGTCCTTGAGCGTCAGATAGACGTGGCCGGAGGCGTGGTGATTTACCTTGGAGATCTCGCCCCGCAGCCGGACATGGCCGAACCGGTCCTCGAGCGTGCGCTTGAGGGCGAACGACAGCTCGGACACTGTCTGGGGCGGATTGTTGTCCCGCGCGGGCGGCGGCGGTTCGTCGGCCGGGCCCTCGAAGACGTAGGAGTCGTCGCTCATGGGGGCAGGGTAGCGGGGGGAGGCGGCGGCGGGAATGGGGGATGGCAATGTCGCCTATGGGTGGGTAGCTGACGCAGGCTCAGCCGAGCACGCCGATGGAGAGAGCCGCGCCAATCACGAGCATCAGCGCGGCTACGCCGTATCGGATCACCCCAATCGTGAGCTTGTCGAGATAGCGCGTGGCGACGAATGCTCCGGCAAAAGCGGAAAGCGTGCCCACCAGCACCAACAGGCCCTCACGCCCTGCCCATTCCAGCCCCGCCATGGAGAATGAGGCTGCGTAGGTTGTGAGGCGGGACAAATCGACCAGAACGGCGATCATCACGCCGGTGGCAATGAAACTCTCTGGCGGCAATCCAGACCGCAGGAGGAAGATCGAACGGAACGCTCCCTGCTGCCCCGTAAGCCCACCGAAAAAGCCCGTTATCAACCCACCCACGGGCATAAATCGGGGCGGCGCCTTGAGCTTTTGAAACCACTGTTGAAACTCCAGCGAGGCGAAAATGATCATCAGCAAACCGATGACCAAGCCCGCTCCGGTTGGACCGAACTTCTGGCCGAAAGCGTCCCACTCGAACAGGCGAGGCGTATTCCCGAGCAGTGACAGGACCCATGCCCCGAACACTGCTGCCGGGATCGCTGGTATGCCGAACGCCAGAACGGTCCGCCAATCCACCCTGGTCCAGAGAAGGGCGCCCTTGAAGAGATTGTTCAGGAGATGGACAACGGCTGTGGCCGCGACTGCGATTGGAACATCAAGGAAAAGCGCAAACGCGGGGAGGAGGAGCGTGCCAAGCCCGAACCCCGAATAAAGGGTGAGCGCAGAGGCCAGTGCCGCCACAATCGCAATAAGGGCAATGTCCATTGTTGATCTCATACGCATACGGCGATGTGTGTCCGCAATTGATGCTGTGGACGGCTCTCCACCCCTGCGGGAGCATGGGCTCCT
>NZ_JAQSDY010000018.1 GCF_029946145.1 Brevundimonas sp. | reverse complement strand
CCTTCGCGGGGATGCACGGATGAGGGAGGGTCCACGCGTCGGGGATGCACGGACGGGGGCAGTCCTTACCCCGCCCGGCGGATCAGTTCGTCGGCCAGGTCGGCGGTCAGATAGCCGTCCGCCAGCCGGCCCGAGGCGATCTGCCAGCGGCGCAAGGCGGCGCGGGTGTTGGCGCCGACGACGCCGTCGATGCCCTGGGTGTCGTAGCCGAGCGCGGTGAGGGCGCGCTGGGCGCCGATGCGCTGGTCGCGCGACAGGGGCGCGTCGTCGGGCCAGGTCCCGACCAGACCGGGCTTGCCGGCGATGCCGTCGGCGGTCAGGCCGATGGCCAAGGCGTAGGAGACCGAGTTGTTGTAGCGGCGGATCACATAGTGGTTCGGCAGGGCGAGGAAGGCCGGGCCGCGCGCGCCCTGGGGCAGGAGGATGACGCCCTCCTCGAGCGCTTCGGCGTCGGTGGGGGCGCCGCCGCGGGCCAGGGTCACGCCGCGTTGCGACCAGTAGCGCCAGTCGTGGCGGGGGCCCTCAGCCTCGGCGTAGTCGAAGCCCGCGGGCAGGATGACCTCATAGCCCCAGCTCTGGCCGCGCTTCCAGCCGGCCTGGGCGAGCAGGTTGGCGGCGGAGGCGAGGGAGTCGGCGTCCGAGCCCCAGATGTCGACCTTGCCGTCGCCGCTCTGGTCGACGCCGAGACGCAGATAGTTGTCGGGCATGAACTGGGTCTGGCCCATGGCGCCGGCCCAGCTGCCCTTGAGGCCCGCGCGGTCGCGGCGGCCGTCGACGACGATATCGAGTGCGTCCTTCAGCTGGGCCTCGGCCCAGTCGCGGCGGCGGCCGTCGAAGGCGAGGGTGGCCAGCGAGCGGATGACGTCATAGTCGCCCTGAACGGCGCCGTAGCTGCTCTCGTTGCCCCAGATGGAGACGAGGATCTCGGCGGGGACGCCGAAACGCTGGACGACCTCCCATGGCACGCGGTCGGTACGCTGGCGGCCCTGGGCGATCCGGGTGGCCGAGACGGCGGACTGGATATAGGCGCCGGCGGGGCGGCTGAATTCGGGCTGGTTGCCGTCGAGGCGGATGACGGAAGGGTCGGGGGTCAGGCCGGCCAGCTCGCGGGCGTAGGCGTCGCGGCGGACGCCGCCGTGGCGGGCGAGGAAGCCCTGTTTCCAGCCCTCGAAGCCGGCCTGGTCGGCGGGATTCGCGGGCGGCGGGGCCGGCGTGGGAGCCGGGACGGCGGGACGAACAGGCGCCGGCGCCGGGGTCGGACGCACGGGCGGCGCCTCGGGCAGCATGGGGGCGCAGGCGGCGACGGAGGCGATGAGGAGGAGGCGAAGGCTGATACGCATGATGTAGCTGTAGAGTCCCCGGCGGCCGCCCCGTCATAACAAGTGCGCGAGGGCGACAAGCGTTGCTGCAATACGCGCGCCATCCTGGTGGTGCTACCGCTCGGCGCTCGGCGCCTCGCTGATTGAGCTGGTGCGTATCAATTCCGTGCATCCCCGCGAAGGCGGGGACCCAGGTTTTTGGCCTCCCCGCCGGGGCTGGATATCACGCCGGTTCATTCGCCGTCCTGCCTGCCGCTCAAGCCTGGGTCCCCGCCTTCGCGGGGATGCACGGAGGGGGAGGAGAGCCTTGGCTCCTCAGGATTTTCTCCATCGCCTTCCCCCTGGCGAGCTCGTCGGTGAGCTTGTCGAGGTAGCGAACCTCGCGCATCAGCGGCTGTTCGATGTTTTCGACGCGGATGCCGCAGATCAGGCCGGTGATCAGGGTTCGGGCCGGATTCAGCCGGGGCGCTTCAGCGAAGAAGGTCCGGACGTCCGACTTGTTCGCCAGCTGGGTCTGGAATTCTTCCTGGGTGAAGCCGGTCAGCCAGCGGACGATCTGGTCCACCTCGTCCCTGGTGCGTCCCTTCCTCTCCACCTTGGCGATGTAGAGGGGATAGATGCTGGCGAAGCTCATCCGGTAGATTCGGTGGTCGTCGGTCATGATCGGCTCGTTCCGGGGCGTCGTGCTGCAGTCTGCCGCAACCGTCCGCAAAGTCACGCCGGTCGGTGGTTGACGATTCCGGGAAGCCTCTCTATACGCACCGCTCCGCCGCAGGTTCTTCCCGCGGCTTTTCTGTTTTGCTTTGCCTCAGGACGACGACCATGAAGGTCCGCAGCTCGCTCAAGTCGCTCAAGACCCGCCACCGCGACTGCAAGGTCGTGCGCCGCAAGGGTGTTGTGTATGTGATCAACAAGACCGACCCGCGCTTCAAGGCGAAGCAGGGCTAAGGTCTTTCCACGCCTGACGGCGCGGTTCGAAATTTCAAGGGCTGCGGACTTGTCCGCAGCCTTTTTCGCGTCTGCCCCCAGCGGTCGTTGAGTCCCGCGCCCCGGCGTGGTTAGCGTCCCTTTGAATTCTTGTTGCCCTATCGGCCTTCGGCCTGTTTGAGGGCGTGTTACCCGGAGTACTCCCTTGGCCGACGACGCTTCCTTCGATTCCTCGCCCGACGTCCTGACCTCGGCCGCCCAGGGCCGGCTGCGCACCATCATCGAGCGCATCGAGCGGCTGGAAGAGGACAAGGCCGCCGTCATGGCCGACATGAAGGAGGTCTTCCTGGAGGCCAAGGGCGAGGGCTACGACGTCAAGATCCTGCGCAAGGTCATCCGCATCCGCAAGCAGGACAAGGCCAAACGGCAGGAAGAGGACGCGATCCTCGACCTGTATCTGGCGGCGCTCGGGGAGATCTGACCCTGAAGCGAACCGGCTTCGGCGGGGGCAAGGGCGGTTCGAGGAAACCGCCCGCCAGTCCGTTCGAGGCCGAACGCAAGGCGGCCCAGCGGGCGGCCCTCAATGCACTACGACGCGCCCGCCGCTCGGCCGAGAAGGCGGGCGTTTCGCTGTCCGAATGGGAGGGCGAGTTCATCGACTCGGTCAGCGAGCGGGTGAAGACCCACGGGCGGGCTTTCGGCGACCCGGAGCTGGGCGCGCCGGGGCAGGCGCTTTCGGCCATGCAGGGCCGCAAGCTGAAGGAGATCGCCGCCAAGGCGAAGGGCGGGACGCCGAAGCGCCGCCGGGGGCGCAAGGCCCCGGGCGGCGACCAGACCTAGAACAGGATCTTGCGGAAGGTCAGGCTGACGGTCCGGCCCTGCGGGTCGAGATAGTCAGGCTGGTAGTTCAGCGGGGCGTCACCGGCGCTGGAGGTGACCTCCAGACGGCTGTTGAAGATGTTCTGGACGCCGAACTGGACGCGCGAGCCCTTCAGCCAGGGATATTTCTCCACCCAGGCCGCCTGACCGCCCAGGTCGATGAAGACATGTAGATTGATTGTAGTCAGGTCCGAGAAGGCCAGGTCGGGGCCGGTTCCGCCATCGACGCGGGTGCCCTCGCGCCAGTTGCCGTGGAGGAAGGCGCCCATGCCGCTCTTGAATACGCCGGCCTGGGCCTGGATCTCGTTGCGGGACGTGCCGCCGCGGCTGCCGGTGGCCGAGCCGTCCAGCAGGTCGAGCACGGGCAGGCCGTCGGCGATGACGATCTCATCCTGCAGACGGACCGTGTGATAGACCGAGAGGTTGAAACGGCCCTGGCCGGGCTGCATGCCGCCGCCGCGACCACCGCCGCCGCCCATGCGCATCTGCATGCCGCCGCCGGGGCCGCCACGCGGGCCGTCGCCGCCGCCCTGACGGATCACCACCGGAGCGCCGCCCGGCGCCGGGCGCGCGCCGCCCGGCATGCCCGGCAGGGGCGTCACGTTCGGATTGGGCGTGCCGAAGGCGCGGGAGTAGTTGAAGCCGGTGCGGATGTCCTGACGCTCGAAGCGGTCGAAATTCAGCGGCCGGGCGTCGAAGGAGACCAGATTGCCGCCGGTGTCGCGAACAAAGCGGCCGGGCAGGGCGGCCTCAAGGTCCGGCGTCAGGGTCGGGAAGGCGGCGATGGCGTCTTCCGTAAGGCTGTACGTCCAGGTCGACTGGATGCGGAAATCGGTCTCGGACCAGGGCTTGAGCGTGGCTCCCAGCTTCCAGACCTTGCGGTTGTCGGAGTTCAGGTCGGGGTTGCCGCCGTCGATACGGGTGACGAACACCGTCTGGCCGGTGGCGAAGTCGAACACCGGCACGTTCGGGGTGCCGACGATCGGGTCGTTCAGCTGGGAGATCGTGGGCGCACCGTGTTCGTCGGTGTAGCTGATCAGCAGCGACACGGGCTCGATCGGCGACCAGTTGACGCCGAAGCCGAGGGTGGACAGGCCGCCGAAGTCCGACAGCTCTTCGTAGCCGACGTTGAAATTGGCGGACAGGTCGCCGAGCGCGGGCAGGACGCCCTGGCGGCGGCTGGCGATGGGGATGCCGAAGCTGGCCTGGCCGTTGAAGCGGTCACGCGACTGGGACCGGTCGATGGTCACGCCCGACCGGACGCTGGTGGAATCGAGCGAGCGGGTGTCGGCGGTGAAGGTGAAGGTCGAGGAGACGCCGCCGGCCGGCAGGTCGTAGACGTCGCCGTTGAGCACGGCCTCGGCGCTGAGCACCTGCGACACGGAGCTGGCGGTGTCGTCGGACAGGCGGGTGAAGTCGGCGGGGGTCAGAAGGCCGAACGGATCGGCGCCCGGATCGTTGGCGGTCAGGCGGGCCTGGAACGGCGCGGTATCGAAGCCGCGGCCGGTGAAGGTGTCGGTCTCGATTCGATCGTAGGAGCCGGTCAGGGTCCAGCGCCAGTCCTCGCCGATATAGCCGTCCAGGACGCCGGCGACGCGGCCGGTGAGGGTATCGGTCTCACGGGCCAGGGGATCGGCGGCGTCGAGGTAGCGGAACACCAGCACGTCGTCCGCGAAGGGCGAGAATGGATTGCCCGCCGGCAGGGTCAGGACGCCGCCGGGCAGGCCGTTGAAGCCGCGGCTGGAGAGGTTCTGCAGGCTGCCGCTGATGGTGCCCTGGGTCGTGCCGTTGATGTCGCGCTTCACGGTGCCGCGGACCGTGCTGCGCTCGCTGGCTGACAGCAGGGTGCGATAGGCGCCCAGGTCGTCGATCAGGTCGTCGGGGGTCGCACCGGGCTCGCGGAAGATGTCGCGCTCGGATTCGTACAGCGGCGTCGAGCGTTCGTATTCGGCGTCCATCGACCAGCGGGTGGCGCCGGCGATGCGCAGGACGTTGCCTTCTATCTCCGCGGTGGTGCGGCCGCCCCGGGTCGGGGCGCGACCGGTCAGTTCGCCCGAGACCGAACGGAAATTGGCCTTGAGCACGAAGTTCACGACGCGCTGGTCGGCGCGATAGCCGTATTGCAGCGCGACTTCCTCGGGCAGGATATCGGTGCGTTCGATGGCCTCGGTCGGGATACCCTGGATTTCCTGGAAGCCGGAGATGCGGCGGCCGTTGACGAGGAAGACGGGCTGGCCGTCGGCGCGGCCGCGCGAGCTGCGGGTCAGGGGTTCCAGATAGGTCAGCAGTTCGGCGATGTTGGCGGCGCCATAGGCCTGGATCTGTTCGGCGGTCAGGGTGACATCGGGCGGGATGTCGGAATTGACGCTGCCGCGCGCGCGGGCGCCGGTCGTGTCCACCGTACCGAGGTCCGTGATGTCATCGTCCGCGACGGCCGGCGCGGTCGCGGCGGGCGCTGCGGCCGGCGGCGTTTGCGGAGCGGTTTGCGGAGGCGCGGTCTGGATCGCCCCGGCCATGAGTCCGGACAGGGCGGTGGTGACGAGGAGCATGCGAAGGGCCTTCGGGGGAGGACGACGAAGCTGCAACGTCGCCCGCCCATGTTTCCGTCGCGTTTCAGCAAGGAAACCAAAGGTTGTGGGTGCGCGCAGCCCACGCGTCTTCGGGGTTTGCGCGGTCTCTGACCAATGAACTTTTGGTCAGACTGCGGGCTTTGCAGGGACGTTGCCGAATTGCGTCACCCGGGGCCGCGCCGGTCCTGCCCTAGCTGGCCTCCTTGAGGCTGCCTTCCAGTCCCTGTTCGCGCACCTTGCGGTAGAGGGTCGAGCGGCCGATGCCGAGGCGACGGGCGATCTCGGACATGTGGCCGGCATAGACCTCTATGGCGTGCTGGATCAGGTCGCGCTCGATCTCTTCCAGCGTGCGCAGATGGCCGCGGTCGTCGAGGATGCGGATGGGCGTGTCGGGCAGGGGCGGCAGGTCGATGTCGCCGGTTCCGGCCCCGGCCGCTGCGTGACCCGCCGCATCCTCGTGAGCCAGGGGCGACGACCGGCCTGAAATTGCCGGGAAGTCGTGCGGCTGAAGGAACGGCGCGTCGGCCAGAACGATGGCGCGATAGACGGCGTTCTCGAGCTGACGGACATTGCCGGGCCAGTCGAAGGCGCACAGCAGCGCCAGGGTCTCGCCCGAACAGCCGGCGATACGCTTGCCCTCCTCGACGTTGAAGCGGGCGACGAAGTGGTCGACCAGGGCGGGGATGTCCTCGCGGCGTTCGCGCAGGGACGGGGCCTCGATCGGGAAGACGTTCAGGCGATAGAACAGATCCTCGCGGAAGGCGCCCTCGCGGACCTGCTGGGCCGGATCGCGGTTGGTGGCCGAGACGATGCGGACGTCGACCTTGACCGAGCGCTTGGCGCCGACCGGGTCGATCTCGCCTTCCTGAAGCGCGCGCAGCAGCTTGACCTGCATGTCCAGCGGCAGTTCGCCGATCTCGTCGAGAAACAGGGTGCCGCCGTTGGCTTCCATGAATTTGCCGGGGTGTTTGTCGTGGGCGCCGGTGAAGGCGCCCTTCTCGTGCCCGAACAGGATGGACTCGATCAGGTTCGAGGGCAGGGCGCCGCAGTTGACCGCGACGAAGGCCTTGCCCGACCGGTCCGAGGCGCCGTGCAGGGCGCGGGCGATGACTTCCTTGCCGACGCCGCTTTCGCCGGTGATGAGGACCGGGATCGAGGATTTGGCGGCGCGGGCGCCCAGCGACTTGACCATGCGCATCGGCGGGCTGTTCCCCACCAGATCGTCGAAGGAGGTGCGGCCGGTGACGTGTTTCTTCAGGCGTCCCACCTCGGCGGTCAGGCGCGTCATCTGCAGGGCGTTGGAGACGCCGACCAGCAGGCGCTCGGCCGAGACCGGCTTGACGAAGAAGTCCTGGGCCCCGGCCTGCATGGCCTTGACCACCGCGTCCACGCCGCCCGAGGCGGTCAGGACGATGACGGGGGTGGTGACGCCGGCGGTGCGGATCTCGGCCAGGGCCTCCATGCCGCTCATGCCCGGCATGACCATGTCGAGCAGGACGACGTCGGCGCCGCCGCCCTTCGTCAGGCGGTCGATGGCCTCGCCGCCGGATTCGGCGTGGACGACGGCATAGCCTTCGCGCTCCAGCACGGCCTGGGCGAGGCGGCGCTGGGTCGGATCGTCGTCGACCACGAGAACGGTCTTGGCCATGGGGTGCCCTTCATCATCACGTTGCGGCCGGCCCTCGTTGAAGCGGGACTGGCTCATTCCGGGACGTTTTTACGCCCCACAAGGTGAAGATCGGGTTGTGCGGGGTGGTGAGCGGTGGGTTAACGGGGGGGGGGGGGGAGCCGGGGCTGAGGCGTCACCTCCCCATCGGCGAAGGCCGATGGGGAGGACAGACCGCGCAGCGGTCAGGAGGGGGCGACGCCGGCGGAGGCCGATTGGCTCAGATCACATCCGTCGGCGTCGTCCCCTCCTGGTCGTCGCTGACGCGCCGACCTGTCCTCCCCATTCGCCTACGCGAATGGGGAGGTGAGGCTCAGCCCTCGCCCGTGAAGCCGCGCCGGGCCTGCATCATGGCCGTGATCAGGGCTTTCTCGCCGTCCGTCAGCCACGGGTTCCAGATGTCGAAGATCAGAATGACGCGCATCTGGTCGGCGTCGTTCCAGGCCTCGTGCTCGATGGTGTCGTCGAACACCCAGGCCTGACCCATCTTCCAGTCCCGCACCGTATTGCCGACGCGGAAACGGGCCGGGCCGGGCAGGATCAGCGGCAGGTGGGTCAGCAGGCGGACGTTGGACGAGCCGGTATGGGCCGGGATGTGGGTGTGGGGCTGGAGCGCCGAGAAGACGGCGGTCGGGGCGAACCCCTCCTGACGGCACATCGGCAGGGACTCAAGCAGGGCGGCTGTCCGGGGGCAGCGTTCGCAGACCGCATCCTGCCGTTCGCCGTCGCGCCACAGCCAGAGCGAGCTCCATTTGCGCGAGTGATTCAGCTCGCCCCACTGATTGACGGGGGCGTCCTTCGGGTAGGCGATATAGGGGGCGAACTCGTCGAAGGACGAGGCCAGCAGGGCCTCGAGCTCCGCCTGGATGACCGGGGTGGCGGCCTCCAGCGTATCGAGCCACGGGAACAGGGCGCGGTCGTAGAAGGGAATGGCCGGGAGGCGGGGATAGTCGAGCAGCAGGGGTTCCTGCTTCGGCGCGGTCTTCAGGCCCGCGTAGATTTCCAACCCCTCGTCGAACCGGTCGAGGGAGGCGGGGTCGGTCGTGCCGCGAAGGGCGGCGACCTCGTGCTTCATGTGGTCGCGCAGGGCCTCGGCGTGGCGGCGCACGACACCGTCGGCGTGGTCCATCTGCGCCGCAAGCGGGGGCGGGCAGCGGTCGCGGGGCGGGGCGATCTTCAACGCGTTGCGGTAGACGTCGGCGGCGGCTTGGGCCCTGCCGATCTTCTCCAGCATCGCGGCCTTGGCCAGCAGCGCCGTAAAATCATAGGGCTGCATGGCCAGGGCGTCGTCGAGCACCATCAGGGCGCCGTTAAAGTCGCCGATGAGCCGCAACGCCACGGCCCGGTTCAGGGCGCCATTGTGGGTCGGACCGATCCGGTCGGCCTGATCCAGAAGGCCGAGGGCGGATTGCGGATCACGGCGCGCCAGCGCTTCGGCGGCGCGGCGCAGCAGTTCAGCCTGTGGTCCGTCCTGGTTCACGCGGGTTCCCCCGATCCCGATTTCATGAACTGAACGTAATGAACCGGATTGGGAGCGGGTCAAGGCCCGCACTGCATTCGGCGCGCGATCGGGTGTGGCGGGGCTAGTCGCCCGGAGCCGCCGCCGCCGGCCCGCGGGCGCCGAAACGGTCAAGCCAGCCAGAGACGGGCGCGCGGCCGCACGTCGCCGGATCCGGCGTGAACCGGGCGCGCGAGTCGGTCCCGAAGACGAGATCGGGCCAGACGGACGACACGGGTGCGGATCGACCCGCGCGGAACGCCTCGCGCAGGTCGGCGGATTCCCGTCCCTGGCAGACGGCCGGATCGAAGGACCCTACGACGGTCCAGCGGGTCGGGTCGACGCGGGCGAAGACCTGGACGCCATGGGCCCGGGCCAGCAGGACCTCGGGCGTCCCGTCGCGGTTGACGTCCTGCAGCGCGGCGACGCAGTCGCCCGCGGCGTCGCAGCCGCGCAGCGCCTGGCCCTCGATTGAGGTCAGGAAATCAGCCGGCAAGGCCGAACCCGCCGGCGACATCTCGATGAGTTGAGGAGGGCGGGGGCGAAGCGCGGCGGCGTCATACCGGTCGGTCGCAGACCGGGCCGTACGGGCGCGGGCGGCGATGTCCGCGTTCCCGGATCGGGTGAGCCGGGCCAGAGCCGCCTGTCCGGCCTTGCCGCTCTCGAAGCGGAGGAAATGGTAGTCGAACCGGTCCGGCGTCACCGCGCCGCGCTGGAGCCGCGCGACCTGATCCGTCACGGAGAGCCGGGCGGGGTCGAGCAGCGGACTGAACAGGGCCAGGATCAGGGCGAGGGCGAGGACCCCGGTCCAGATGGTGGCGCGCTCCAGCGGCCGCATCCACTCGCCCTTGCGCCAGAACGGGCTGAGCGCGGCCCAGCCGTAGCCGACCGCGAAGGCGGCGCCGACGACGGCGCAGGCGGCGGCGATGATCCTGTCCGGCGTCAGGCCGTACTGGCCGACGCGCAAGGCCAGGCCCCAGAAGGCGATGACGACCAGGGGCGTGATCAGGACCGCAGCGACGCGCACGGCGATCCGCAGCACCGCCGGCGGCCGGTTGTCCGGGCGGCCGTCCTGATAGGCGGCGTTGATGAGGATGATCAGGGCGGCCGCGGCGGACAGGACCAGGGCCGTGGCGCTGCCGGTCTCCCACAGGCCCTGCAGCCCGGTGAAGGGCAGGGCGGCGACAAATCCGGCGACCAGCACCGTCATCACCAGCAACAGCCAGGACAGCAGCATCAGTCCCACGGTGCGGACGCCGCGGATCAGGCCGTCGCGTACGTCGGTCAGATGCACGGCGACGGCGAAGACCACGAAGGTGGCCGGGATGTAGAACCAGTCCTTGCGGAGCAGGTCCTCAAGGAAGTCGAGGCCGATAATCCGGAACAGGGCCGCCCCGAGATGCAGCAGGGCCCAGAAGGCGCCGGTGAAGCCGATCGACAGGGCCAGTTGCACCAGCGACTTGGTGGCGGTGTCGAAATAGGCAGGGTAACCGGCGATGCGGCGGCGCTCCATGTCGGCCGGGGCCACCAGATGATGGGCTATGAACAGGGCGGCGGCCGAGAACAGGATGACCGGCGGCGACAGGAAGGGAGGGCCCTGCAGGGTTTCGGCGCTCTGGCGGGCGATGTCGTGCAGGCCCAGCAAAACCAATGCGACGGCGGCGACGATTGTCCAGATGACCAGGGTCGTCAGCCGCAGACGGCCGACGCCAGCCAGCACCATGACCGGCAGGAAGCCGAAGACCAGCAGCAGGGGACCGAACAGCAGGGGCTGGGTCGCGGGCCAGGTCGCCACGCCGTCCGAGGCGCGGTGCAGCCAGAACAGGCCAAGGCCCTGCAGCAGGCCGATGGCCAGGCGCGCCGGCGCCAGCCAGGGCGCGGCGTCGCGGCCGAGGCTGTCGCGGCCCATCGCCTCCAACGGAACGGGCGGCGCGTCGTCGGTTGGTACGGTCATGGTCCTGCCCCGGGTTTCGCGGCATCTGACGCCCATCGGCGACGCTTGGGAAGAGCCGGCGCTTGAGTTCTGCGCGGGTCCGTGTATAGAGCGCGCCTCTTCCGTCGCAGCTTCGGCCGCGGCGGTCCTGTCCGAGAACTTCGGGGTCTGGGGGTCACCCGGGCCATAAATGCCAGAGAGCCCTCTGGCGCCGTGGGGAGATGGGGATGCAGACGGCCATCGTCGACCCGGTATCCGGGCCGCACGGGGTTCGAGCCTCCTTCGGACATTACGACCGGCCTGAACGCTTCGCAGCGATGCGCGGCGCACTGGCCAATCCGTCGTCGGGAATAAGCCCGGCGGCGAATACCAGACTGGAGACCGCAATGGACCGCGCTCAAAAAGCCGAGTCGATCGAGACGCTCAAGGGCGTCTTCGCCGACGCGGGCGCCGTGGTCGTGACCCACAACCTGGGTCTGACCGTTGCGGACATGGAAGACCTGCGTGGACGCCTGCGTACTGCCGGCGGCACGTTCAAGGTGGTCAAGAACCGCCTGGCGCTCAAGGCGCTGGATGCCGCCGAAGGCAGCGACTACCACGGCCTGTTCAAGGGTCCCGTGGGCATCGCCTATGCCGACGACGCGGTGACGGCCGCCAAGATCACCGCTGAATACGCCAAGGCCAACGACAAGTTCGTGGTTCTGGGCGGCTTCATGGGTGAGAAGGTTCTGGACGCGAAGGGCGTGGAGGTTCTCTCCAAACTGCCGTCGCTGGACCAGATCCGCGCTTCGCTGCTCGGCCTGCTCAATGCGCCCGCGACCAAGATCGCCGGCGTCGTGCAAGCTCCGGCTTCCCAACTGGCTCGCGTGTTCAGCGCGTATGCCGCCAAGGACGCCGCGTAAGCGGAACCGCCTCTTTCATCTCTGCAAAACTCTCTCTGACAACAACTCCTCCGAAGGAAAACTCACATGGCCGATCTCGCCAAAATCGTTGAAGACCTGTCGAAACTGACCGTTCTGGAAGCCGCCGAACTGTCCAAGCTGCTGGAAGAAAAGTGGGGCGTCAGCGCCGCTGCTCCGGTCGCCATGGCCATGCCCGCCGGTGGCGGCGCCGCCCCCGCCGAAGCTGCTGAAGAGCAGACCGAGTTCACCGTCGTCCTGCTGGACGGCGGCGACAAGAAGATCAACGTGATCAAGGAAGTCCGCGGCGTGCGTTCGGATCTGGGTCTGAAGGAAGCCAAGGACCTGGTCGAAGGCGCTCCGCAGAACGTCGTCGAGAACGTCTCCAAGCAGAACGCCGACGAAGTCGCCAAGAAGCTGACGGAAGCCGGCGCCAAGGTCCAGATCAAGTAAGATCGACCTCATGGCTTGAGGACGCGACCTGCGTCCCGATATCGCGGGCCCGATGGGAAACCATCGGGCCCGTTTTCGTTCTGGCTGGCAGACGACGGGGTCCATCCCGTCTTACGCCCCGAATGAAGGACCGACTCCATGAACATCCTGATGGTGATGACCTCGCACGACCAGCTCGGCGACACCGGCAAGAAGACCGGCTTCTGGCTGGAAGAATTCGCCGCGCCCTACTATGCGCTCAAGGACGCCGAGGCGGACATCGTCGTGGCCTCGCCCAAGGGGGGCCTGCCGCCGCTCGACCCCAAGAGCGACGAACCCGACGCCCAGAGCGAGGACACCGCCCGCTTCAAGGCTGACGAGGACGCGCAGAAGGTCCTGGCCCATACGGTGCGGCTGGACAGCGTCCGCGCGGCGGACTTCGACGCCGTCTTCTATCCCGGCGGTCACGGACCGCTGTGGGACCTCGCGGAAGACAGGAATTCGATCAGCCTGATCGAGGCGTTCGTGAAGGCCGACAAGCCTGTGGCCGCGGTCTGTCACGCGCCGGGCGTGCTGAAGTCGGTGAAGGGCGTCGACGGCGAACCGCTGGTCAAGGGCCGCAGGGTCGCCGGCTTCACCAACAGCGAGGAAGAGGCCGTCGGCCTGACCGAGATCGTGCCGTTCCTGGTCGAAGACATGCTCAAGGCCAACGGCGGCGAGTATTCGAAGGGCGCGGACTGGGCGTCCTATGTGTTGACCGACGGCAAGCTGGTCACCGGCCAGAACCCGGCTTCGTCGCGTGAGGCGGCCGGGGCCCTGCTGAAACTGCTGTAGGTCCGGCGCGAACGGCGAAGGGCCGGGCCATGTCGCCCGGCCCTTTTGCCGCCGGGAGTCACCGCCGCCGCGGGGCGAGGATGTCGGCGAGGCGGTCGCGGGTTCCCTCGGTGCGGACCAGGCGCGGGTAGCGCAGGCCGTCGTGGTAGTCGAAGGACAGGGTGCGGAATTCGTCACCGCGCTTGACCACGAGGACGATGGGGTCGCCGCCGCCCTTCGCCGCGGTGACGGCGTCGCGCAGAACCTCGGCCGAGGCGGTGCGGTCGCCGACGGCGATCAGATCCCAGCCGGCGCCGAGGCCTTGCTCGAAGGCCGGGCCGCCCCAGCGCACGCCGGTGATGCGGTTGGCCGGGTTCAGGCTGAAGCCCAGCGAGTACTGGAAGTCGGTGGCCCAGCCGGACTGGATGCGCTTTTCGACCGGTGTCAGGTCGTCGACATAGGCGAGGCGGTAGCCCGCGCGCGTGATGCCGTCGAGCGGGGCGCGAGCGTCGGGGCCGACGGCGTCGAGGCGGGTGCGCAGGAAGGTGGCCCAGTCGTGCGGGTGGACCGCGTTCAGGGCCGCGACCACGTCGTCGAAGGTATAGGGCTTGGCCTCCCAGACGCCGTCGTCGACGCCGAAGAAGGTCCTGGCGAAGTCGTCGAGGGATTTGCGCTCGTTGGTGGCCTCGCGGATCAGGGTGTCGGCGTCCAGCCAGATCAGCAGGGCCTCGCGGTAGTAGTCGCCGGTGCCGCGCATCCACGAGGGCCAGGGATTGCTGGTGCGATAGCCGAGCAGGTTGTGGTTGTTCACATCCTGCAGGGCGCGCCACTGACGGCCGGGTTGCTGGTCATAGAAGCCGGCGACCTCGGCGAGGTTGGCGATGGCCTCGTCCTTCGAGACCAGACCCGAACGGGCGCCGAGGATGTCGCCCCAGTATTCGGTCTGGCCCTCATAGACCCACATCAGGCTGTTCTGGGTGGGGACGTTGAAGTTCTGGACGTATTCGTCTGATGGGCGGCGGAATTTTCCGTTCCAGCTATGGGTGAATTCGTGCGGCAGCAGGGTGCGCGCGCCATAGTCGGGGGTGGCGGAGCCGGTGAAGAAGCTCGGGCTGGCGGTGTTCTCGGACGAGCGGTGATGCTCGAGGCCGATGCCGCCCATCTTCGAGGTCAGGCCCAGCAGGAATTCGTAGTGATCGAAATGGCGGGCCCCGAACAGGCGGTCGGCCTGGTCGACCAGCGAGCGGTATTCCTCGATGCGCGCGTCAGGCGCGACCAGCGATGCGGCGGTGTCGCCGACGAGGTTCATATGGACGGGCGAACGGCCGCCGGGATCGAGGTCGATGCGGCGATAGTGTTTGCCGGCGAACATCGGACTGTCGGCCAGATGCTCGAGCGAGATGGGGGCGAAGGTCGCGACGTCGCCCTCGCGGCCGGTCGTGGTCAGGGCGACGCCATAGTTCCAGCCTTCGGGCAATTTGACCGACGGGGCGAAGGTGATGCGGTCGTGGTTGTAACCCGCCGGGTAGAGCAGGGCCTTCTCCCACTGGAGGTTGACCATCTCGGGGGTCATGACAACGCGCCAGGTGGCGTTGTCCGGCTGCGTCAGCCATTCGAAGGCGACCTGGATTTCCGAAACGCCGGCGGGGATGTCGAGGTGGAAGGCGTGAGGGTCGACGGTGTCGCGCAGCCATTCGATCCGCCGGCCATTGCCGGTGACGGTCAGGCCCGAGACCAGCTGGATCGGGCCGGTGTCGGCGTGGTTGCCGGGGATGAATTCCGGATACTGCAGCACCAGATGCCCGGCCGAGACCGGGACCGTCTGGCGGACGCGGATGACCTTGTGGTCAAGGTCGGTCAGGTCGGCCTGGATGCCGATGACGCCGGGATAGTCGCGGTCCTGCGGGGCCGGGATCGGCGGCAGGGCGCGCGGCAGGCTGGTCGGGACGGGCAGGGGTGTCGCGGCTTGCGAGTTCGGGACCTGGGCCAGGGCCGGCAGGGCGGCCGAGGTCAGCAGCAGGGCGAGGGCGGCGGTGCGGATCTTCATATGGTCCCTCACGATCAACGGCGGCGCGGGGCGAGGATGTCGCCGAGACGGTCAGGGGTTCCGGCGATCCGCTCGAGGTGCGGGTAGCGCAGCCCGTCGTGGTAATCGAAGGCGATGGTGCGGAAGCGGTCGCCCTTCCTGAGCATCATCTCGATCGGGGTCGTATTGCCTTTCGACGCCGTGATCGCCTCGGAGATGGCGTCGGCGCTCGCGGCGCGGCCGTTGACGGCGACGACCTCCCAGCCCGAGGTCAGGCCGGCCTCGAAGGCGGGCGAGCCCCAGCGGACGGCGGTGACGCGGTTGGTGGCGTTGAGGCTGAGGCCCAGCGAGTACTGGAAGTCGGTGCGGTTCAGCTCCTTGTTCAGGGCCTTCGAATAGTCATTGGGCGTTTCGCGCCAGACGAGGCGGTAGCCGCCGCGCTCGATGCCGCCGTTCGGGGTCGGGGCGTTGGCGCCGACGGCGTCGAGACGGGTGCGCAGGAAGGCCGCCCAGTCGTTGGCCTGGACGCCGTTCAGGGTCGAGGTCACGTCGGCGAAGGTGTAGGGGGCGGGGTCCCAATTGCCCTCCTGGACGCCGAAGAAGGCCCTGGCGAAGTCGTCCAGCGACTTGCGGCCATTGGTCTGCTCGCGGATCAGGGTGTCGGCGTCCAGCCAGATCATGGCCCCTTCGCGATAGTAGTCCTCGCTGCGCTGGAAGCTGCCCCACGGCTGGGGGCGGCGCTGGGCGATGATGGGGTCGTTGGTGGTGTCCTGCATGGCGCGCCAGGAGCGGCCGGGGTTGTCGTCGGCGTAGGTCGCGGCCGTGTTGGCGAAGACGTCCAGCGCCTGCTGCTTCGTCATCAGGCCGGCGCGGGCGGTCAGGATCAGACCCCAGTATTGGGTCTGGCCCTCATAGACCCAGAGCAGGGAGTTCTGCAGCGGCTCGTTCAGGGTCGGCGTCAGCTGGTCGGCGGGCCGGCGCCATTTGCCGTTCCAGGAGTGGGTGTATTCGTGGCCCAGCAGGTCGCGGTCGGCCAGGGTCGAGGTCGGGTCGGTGAAATAGTCGGTGTCGACGCTGTTCTCGGACGAGCGGTGATGCTCCAGCCCGATGCCGCCCAGGTCGTCGCTGACGGCCAGCAGGAAGTCGTAGTGATTATAGTGGCGCGCGCCGTAGAGGCGGTCGGCCTGATCGACCAGGTTGCGGTGCAGTTCGATGTGCTCGTCGGTGGCGGCCAGCATCTTGGCGTCATCGGCGACGATGTTCAGGCGCACGGGCGAACGGCCGCCCGGATCGAGGTCGATCTGGCGATAGTGGGCGCCGGCGAACAGCGGACTGTCGGCGAAATGCTCGAGGGTGATCGGGGCGAAGGTCGCCACGCCGTTCTGGAAGGAGCGGGTGTCGAGGGCCGTGCCGTACTGCCAGCCGGCGGGCAGGCGCAGGGTCGGCTGGAAGGTGATCTGCCGGGACCAGTAGCCGGCTGGATAGAGAAGGGCCTTCTCCCACTGGATGTTCAGCATCTCGTCAGTGATCACGATCCGGCCCTGGGAGCCGTCGATCGGGGTGAGCCATTTGAACGAGACGTCGACCGAGGTCGCGCCGGCCGGGACCGTGACCTCGTATGCGTTGGTGTTGGTCGTGTTGCGGACCCAGCGGAGCGTCTGGCCGTTGGCGGTGATGCGCAGGTCGCCGAGGTCGTCAACGGGGCCGACGGGACCGTGATTGCCGGGGATCCATTCGGGATAGAGCAGGATCAACGGACCCGGGCCGGTGACGGGAATGGTCTGTTTCACCGAGACGATGCGCCGGTCGATGTCGGTCGCGTCCATGTCGAGGGTGATGACGCCCGGGTAGGCCACGTCGCGCGGAGCCGGAATCGGGGCCAGGGCGCGGTCGAGGGCGGGCGTTCCGACCTGGGCCAGTCCGGGGGCGGCCCCGAACAGCAGGACGGCGGCGCAGGCGGAGGCGAGCAGGCGGGCGGCGGGACGCTTCATCAGGTGCACTCTGGGGCGAGGGGAAGGCGCAGATCACGCCTCGCGCGCGCAGGGGTCAAGCCTGACCAGACCGCGCCGGATTAAAACGCCGTCATGTTCCGGGTTCCGTCGCCGGTTCCCCCCCTCCGATCATCCCGGCGAAAGCCGGGACCCAGTCCTTTCCAGCCTGACGCCAGCGTTCGAGGACTTGCGGGCGAAAATCATCGGACCCGCCGCATCACCCAAAGCACTGGGTCCCGGCTTTCGCCGGGATGAACGGAACAGGAAAGGTCCGAGCTCCGGCGACGCAGTTTTTCGATAGAAGGCCCACGGCGTCGTTTGTAGGAAAGCCGGGTCACACGACGGAGCGTCTCATGCGTAAGGTCATTCGCCTGCGAGCAGCGGGCTTGATTTGGCTGGCGGCCCTGGCGGGTTCGGCGGCGGCCCAGGACGGTCCGGTCCTGCGGACGGACGACGTCGATCTGTTCTACCGCATCTATGACGAAAGCGGGGGGGCGGCCGAGCGCCGAACAGCTGCAGCGAGACTATCTGGATGTCGGATCGGAAGGGCTCCGTCACCTGGCCAGCGTGCGCAACGTCACCGGCGTGAGGATGGCCGACGCGATCGCGGCTCGCCCGGAAATCTATCTCGAGGCGCGGCGTTGCGCCGAGACCCTGCCGAAGGTCCGGGAGCGGGTCGACGCCGCACTGAAGGAATTCGTTCGCCGCTCTCCCGAAGCCAGCTTCCCGTCCGTGACCATCGCGGTGGGGCGAGGACGGCCGGTGTAGGCGGCGTTCGGGGAGATACTGGGGCTGACCGACGCGAAGGCGTTTCTGGCGGCCAGCGGATGGCGGCCGGGAATCGCGCTGGACTGAGCGCGGCCCGCTAATCAGGTCGCCGGTTTCACTTCCAGCAGTTCGACTGTGAACAGCAGGGTCGAGTTGGGCGGCAGTTCATCGCCGCCGACCCAGCGCTCGCCGTAGCCGAGCGAGGCGGGGATCACGAACTCGAACTTTTCGCCCTCGCGCATCAGGGCCACGCCCTCGGTCCAGCCCTTGATGACCCGGTTGAGCGGGAATTCGGCGGGTTCGTTGCGGCTGTACGAGCTATCGAACTCGCGGCCGTCGACGAAGGTCCCGCGATAGTGGACCTTGACCGTGTCCGAGCCCGAAGGCTGGCGGCCCTCGGGGTGGGCGCGGCCGACGCGGCGGTACTGCAAGCCCGATTCGGTGGTGGTCCAGCCGCGGCGCGCGCCGTTGAGGGTCAGGTATTGCGCATTGCCGGCGGCCCAGCCGTCGGCGGTTCCGGTTCCCGGCGTGGCGACGGCCGGAGGCGGCGGGGCGCCGGCGCAGGCGGAGAGGGACAGGGCGGCGGCGGCGATCAGGAAGTGTTTCATGCGGGGACGCTATTTTCCCGCTCACAGCAAAGCAATGGGGAGCCCGACGACGCCGTCGGGGCGGTCCGGTGCTCCATACGCCGCGCGGGGGAAGGAAAGATCAGCAGGGGCCTTTATTTCGTCGAGGAAGCGAGTATATGTGCCGGTCCCGCACACACCCCCCGTATGCGCGCGAAAGCGCCGAGGCCCGGTCCGTCGCCCTCCGACCGAGCGAAGGCGTGCTCCTCCCCAAGGGAGCTCTACATTTCAGGCGTCCTGGCTGAACAAGCCGAGGGTGGACGCCGAAACCGATGGTCACGGGTCGCCCGAGAGGCGGAGCCGTGGCTGCTGCATTGAACGCGAGCTGCCCGGCTCGCGCATTGGGAAGACAGAATGGCCAAGTCCAAAGCCGAAGTCGCCGTCGCCAACGGCCAGTTCGCACACGCCACGACCTTCACCGGCAAGAAGCGCATCCGCCACTCGTTCGGCCGGATCCCCGAAGCGGTGCAGATGCCGAACCTGATCGAGGTTCAGCGCGCCTCCTATGAGCAGTTCCTGCAGCGCGAAGTGCGCAGCGGACCGCGCAAGGACCAGGGCATCGAGGCGGTCTTCAAGTCGGTCTTCCCGATCAAGGACTTCAACGAACGCGCCATCCTGGAATACGTGTCCTACGAGTTCGAGGACCCGAAATACGACGTCGAGGAATGCATCCAGCGCGACATGACCTATGCCGCGCCGCTGAAGGTCAAGCTGCGCCTGATCGTGTTCGAGGCGGATGAAGAGACCGGCGCGCGCTCGGTCAAGGACATCAAGGAGCAGGACGTCTACATGGGCGACATTCCGCTCATGACCGACAAGGGCACCTTCGTCGTCAACGGCACCGAGCGGGTGATCGTCTCGCAGATGCACCGTTCGCCGGGCGTCTTCTTCGACCACGACAAGGGCAAGACGCACAGCTCGGGCAAGCTGCTGTTCGCCGCCCGCGTGATCCCGTACCGCGGCTCGTGGCTGGACTTCGAGTTCGACGCCAAGGACATCGTCTATGTCCGCATCGACCGCCGCCGGAAGCTGCCGGCCTCGACCTTCCTGATGGGTCTGGGCATGGACGGCGAGGAGATCCTCAAGACCTTCTA
Source organism: Brevundimonas sp. (assembly GCF_029946145.1). Lineage (GTDB taxonomy): Bacteria > Pseudomonadota > Alphaproteobacteria > Caulobacterales > Caulobacteraceae > Brevundimonas. Next base: position 12,563 of record NZ_JAQSDY010000018.1, on the reverse strand, counting down.
CGAGACCGTGCCCTACGAGAAGCGCGGCGAAGGCTGGGTCACCCCCTACAAGGCCGAGCGCTGGCGCGGTGTGAAGCCGGAGTTCGACCTGGTCGACGCCGACACCGGTGAAGTGATCGCCACCGCCGGGACCAAGATCAGCGCCCGCCAGGCCAAGAAGCTGGGCGACACGACGACGTCGCTGTCGCTGGCCGCCGACGCCCTGCTGACCAAATACCTGGCCGCCGACGCCGTGAACTACGAGACCGGCGAGATCTACGCCGAGGCCGGCGACGAGCTGGACGCCCCGACCATCGAGCTGCTGGAAGGCTTCGGCTTCACCACCATCGACGTGCTGGACATCGACCACGTCACGGTCGGCGCCTACATGCGCAACACCCTGCGCATCGACAAGAACACCGGCCGCGAGGACGCGCTGTTCGACGTCTATCGCGTGATGCGCCCGGGCGAGCCGCCGACCCCGGAAGCCGCCGAAGCCATGTTCAACTCGCTGTTCTTCGACAGCGAACGCTACGACCTGTCGGCCGTTGGCCGGGTGAAGATGAACATGCGTCTGGAAACCCCGGACGTGTCGGACGAGATCCGCGTGCTGCGCAAGGACGACGTCCTGCGGGTGCTGCAGATCCTCGTCGGCCTGAAGGACGGCGTCGGCGAGATCGACGACATCGACAACCTGGGCAACCGCCGGGTCCGTTCGGTCGGCGAGCTGCTGGAGAACCAGTACCGCGTCGGCCTGCTGCGGATGGAGCGCGCCATCAAGGAGCGCATGTCCTCGGTCGATATCGACACGGTGATGCCGCACGACCTGATCAACGCCAAGCCGGCCGCCGCGGCCGTGCGCGAGTTCTTCGGTTCGTCGCAGCTGTCGCAGTTCATGGACCAGACCAACCCGCTCAGCGAGATCACCCACAAGCGTCGCCTTTCGGCGCTTGGCCCGGGCGGTCTGACGCGCGAGCGCGCCGGCTTCGAAGTCCGCGACGTGCACCCGACCCACTACGGCCGCATCTGCCCGATCGAAACGCCGGAAGGCCCGAACATCGGCCTGATCAACTCGCTGGCGACGCACGCGCGGATCAACAAATACGGCTTCATCGAGAGCCCGTACCGGCGCGTGAAGGACGGCAAGGCCACGGACGACGTCGTCTACATCTCGGCCATGGAAGAGGCGAAATACACCATCGCCCAGGCCAACATCGAGCTGAAGGACGGCGCGATCGTCGAGGAGCTGGTTCCGGGCCGCATCAACGGCGACTCGCAACTGCTGATCCGCGCCGACGTGGACATGATGGACGTGTCGCCGAAACAGGTCGTTTCGGTCGCCGCCGCCCTGATCCCCTTCCTTGAAAACGATGACGCCAACCGGGCCCTGATGGGCGCTAACATGATGCGTCAGGCCGTGCCGCTGGTTCAGTCGGACGCGCCGCTGGTCGGCACCGGCATGGAATCGGTGGTCGCCGTCGACTCCGGCGCCGTGGTCGTGGCCCGTCGTGACGGGGTCGTCGAACAGATCGACGGCACCCGCATCGTGGTGCGCGCCACCAACGAACTGGACGCCGGCCGTTCGGGCGTCGACATCTATCGCCTGTCGAAATTCCAGCGCTCCAACCAGTCGACCTGCATCAACCAGCGCCCGATCGTGCGCGTGGGCGATGAGGTCAAGGTGGGCGACGTGATCGCCGACGGTCCGTCGACGGACCTGGGCGAACTGGCCCTGGGCCGGAACGCCCTGGTCGCCTTCATGCCTTGGAACGGCTACAATTTCGAAGACTCGATCCTGATCTCGGAGCGCATCGTGCGCGACGACGTCTTCACCTCGATCCATATCGACGAGTTCGAGGTCATGGCCCGCGACACCAAGCTGGGGCCGGAAGAGATCACCCGCGACATCCCGAACGTCGGCGAGGAAGCCCTGCGCAACCTCGACGAGGCGGGTATCGTGGCGATCGGCGCCGAGGTCCAGCCGGGCGACATCCTGTGCGGCAAGGTCACGCCCAAGGGCGAGAGCCCGATGACGCCTGAAGAGAAGCTGCTGCGCGCCATCTTCGGCGAGAAGGCTTCGGACGTCCGCGACACCAGCCTGCGTCTGCCGCCCGGCGTCGCCGGCACCATCGTCGACGTGCGCGTCTTCAACCGCCACGGCGTCGACAAGGACGAGCGGGCCATCGCCATCGAGCGTTCGGAAATCGAACGTCTGGGCAAGGACCGCGACGACGAACTGAAGATCCTCGAGCGCAACGTCTACGGCCGTCTGAAGCCGCTGATCCTGGGCAAGAACGCCACCTCGGGTCCGAAGGGCCTGGGTCGCGGCGCGGTCACCGAAGAAAAGCTGGGCGAGCTGTCGCGCGGCCTGTGGTGGCAGATCGCCCTCGACGACGAGAAGGCGATGGGCGAGCTGGAAGCCATGAAGAAGCAGTTCGAGGACGCCCGCAAGGCGCTGGACCGCCGCTTCGAGGACAAGGTCGAGAAGCTGCAGCGCGGCGACGAACTGCCCCCGGGCGTGATGAAGATGGTCAAGGTCTTCGTGGCCGTGAAGCGCAAGCTTCAGCCCGGCGACAAGATGGCCGGCCGTCACGGCAACAAGGGCGTCATCTCCAAGATCCTGCCGATCGAGGACATGCCGCACCTTGAGGACGGGACCGCCGTGGATATCGTGCTGAACCCGCTGGGCGTGCCCTCGCGCATGAACATCGGCCAGATCTTCGAAACCCACCTGGGCTGGGCCGCCGCCGGTCTCGGCAAGCAGATCCAGGGCCTTCTGGAAGCCTGGCAACAGGGCGGACAGAAGAAGGCGCTGGTCGATCACCTGACCAGCATCTACGGCGCCGACACCCCGCTTCCGGACTCGGAAGAGGACCTGGTCGAGCTGGCCCGCAACCTCAGCAAGGGCGTTCCGTTCGCCACCCCGGTGTTCGACGGCGCGCACATCGACGACATCGAGGAGCTGCTGGAGAAGGCGGGTCTCGACCGCACCGGTCAGTCGATCGTCTATGACGGCCAGACCGGCGAGCAGTTCAAGCGTCCGGTCACGGTCGGCTACATCTACATGCTGAAGCTGCACCACCTGGTCGACGACAAGATCCACGCCCGTTCGATCGGGCCGTACTCGCTCGTCACCCAGCAGCCGCTGGGCGGCAAGGCGCAGTTCGGCGGACAGCGCTTCGGCGAGATGGAGGTCTGGGCGCTGGAAGCGTACGGCGCGGCCTACACCCTGCAGGAAATGCTGACGGTGAAGTCCGACGACGTGGCCGGCCGGACCAAGGTCTACGAGGCCATCGTCCGCGGCGACGACAGCTTCGAGGCGGGCATTCCCGAGAGCTTCAACGTGCTCGTCAAGGAAATGCGCTCGCTGGGCCTGAACGTGGAGCTGGAGAACAGCTGAAGCAGTGGAAGAAGTGATTAGTGGTTAGTGATTGGCGTCAGCGCCGCAGCATCACAACCACTAGTCACTAACCACTAATCACTGTTCATCCGACACTATTTATCGCGGGTCTCACCCCGCAGAAGGAATCAAGATGAACCAGGAAGTCCTGAACATCTTCAACGCGGTCCCGGTCACTCCGACCTTCGACCAGATCAAGATCGCCCTCGCCAGCCCGGAGAAGATCCGGTCGTGGTCGTTCGGCGAGATCAAAAAACCCGAGACGATAAACTACCGGACGTTCAAGCCCGAGCGTGACGGCCTGTTCTGCGCCCGTATCTTTGGCCCGACCAAGGACTACGAATGCCTGTGCGGCAAGTACAAGCGCATGAAGTACAAGGGCATTATCTGCGAGAAATGCGGCGTCGAGGTCACCCTGGCCCGCGTTCGCCGCGAGCGGATGGGTCACATCGAACTCGCGTCCCCGGTCGCCCACATCTGGTTCCTGAAGTCGCTGCCGTCGCGCATCTCGCTGATGCTGGACATGGCGCTGAAGGACGTGGAGCGGGTGCTCTACTTCGAAAACTACATCGTCACCGAACCGGGCCTGACCCCGCTGAAGCAGAACCAGCTGCTGACGGAAGACGAGTTCTACCGTTACCAGGACGAGTTCGGCGATGACGGCTTCACCGCCGAGATCGGCGCCGAGGCCGTGCGCAACCTGCTGATCGGCATCGACCTGCACGCCGAGGCTGAAAAGCACCGCGGCGAACTGGCCGACAGCCCCTCGGAAATGAAGGCCAAGAAGGCCTCCAAGCGCCTGAAGCTGATCGAGGCCTTCCTCGAGAGCGGCAACAAGCCCGAATGGATGATCCTGACGGTCGTGCCGGTCATCCCGCCGGAACTGCGCCCGCTGGTGCCGCTGGACGGCGGCCGCTTCGCCACCTCCGACCTGAACGACCTGTACCGCCGCGTCATCAACCGCAACAACCGCCTGAAGCGGCTGATCGAGCTGCGCGCGCCCGACATCATCATCCGCAACGAAAAGCGGATGCTGCAGGAATCGGTCGACGCCCTGTTCGACAACGGCCGTCGTGGTCGCGTGATCACGGGCGCCAACAAGCGTCCGCTGAAGTCGCTCGCCGACATGCTGAAGGGCAAGCAGGGCCGCTTCCGCCAGAACCTTCTGGGCAAGCGCGTCGACTATTCGGGCCGTTCGGTCATCACCGTGGGTCCCGAGCTGAAGCTGCACGAGTGCGGCCTGCCCAAGAAGATGGCGCTCGAGCTGTTCAAGCCGTTCATCTATGCGCGCCTTGACGCCAAGGGCCTGTCGGGCACCGTCAAACAGTCCAAGCGCATGGTCGAGCGCGAGCAGCCGCAGGTGTGGGATATCCTCGACGAGGTCATCCGCGAGCACCCGGTCCTGCTGAACCGCGCGCCGACGCTTCACCGTCTGGGCATCCAGGCGTTCGAGCCGAAGCTGATCGAGGGCAAGGCCATCCGCCTGCACCCGCTGGTCTGCACCGCCTTCAACGCCGACTTCGACGGCGACCAGATGGCCGTCCACGTCCCGCTGAGCCTCGAGGCCCAGCTGGAAGCGCGCGTCCTGATGATGTCGACGAACAACATCCTGTCGCCCGCCAACGGCAAGCCGATCATCGTGCCGTCGCAGGACATCGTCCTGGGCCTGTACTACCTGTCGCTGATCAAGGAAGGCGAGAAGGGCGAGGGCAAGCTGTTCGCCAACATGGGCGAGATCGATGCGGCGCTCGACGCCGGTGTCGTCAGCCTGCACACCAAGATCAAGGCTCGCTGGACCGAGATGAACGCCGCCGGCGAAGTCATCACCAGGGTCATCGACACGACCCCGGGCCGGATGAAGCTGGGCGCGCTGCTGCCGCATAATGCGAACATCGGCTACCGCCTGCTCGAGAAGAACCTGACCAAGAAGGAAATCGGCAACCTGATCGATCAGGTCTATCGCCACTGCGGTCAGAAGGCGACGGTCATCTTCGCCGACCAGATGATGCAGCTGGGCTTCCGTGAAGCCGCCAAGGCCGGCATTTCGTTCGGCAAGGACGACATCGTCATCCCCGCCGCCAAGGCCACCCTGGTCGCCGCCACCCGGACCCAGGTCGAGGAGTACGAGCAACAGTACGCCGACGGCCTGATCACCAAGGGCGAGAAGTACAACAAGGTCGTCGACGCCTGGGCCAAGGCCACGGACAAGATCGCCGACGCCATGATGGGCGAGATCGCGCAACCGCGCGTTCTGGCCAAGGGTCAGGCCCCTGACATCAACTCGGTGTTCATGATGGCCAACTCGGGCGCCCGCGGTTCGCAGGCGCAGATGAAGCAGCTGGGCGGCATGCGGGGCCTGATGGCCAAGCCGTCGGGCGAGATCATCGAGACGCCGATCATCTCGAACTTCAAGGAAGGCCTGACCGTCCTTGAGTACTTCAACTCCACCCACGGCGCCCGCAAGGGTCTGGCCGACACCGCGCTGAAGACCGCCAACTCCGGCTATCTGACGCGTCGTCTGGTCGACGTGGCGCAGGACTCGATCGTCACCGAGGACGATTGCGGCTCGACGCGGGGCATCACCCTGCGCGCCGTGGTCGAAGGCGGCGACGTGCTGGTCTCGCTGGGTCAGCGGGTTCTGGGCCGCTATGCGGCCGAGGACATCAAGGAGCCGGGCGGCGAAACCGTCCTGTTCAAGGCCGACACCTACCTGCAAGAGGAAGAGGTCGAGGTCATCGACAACGCCGGCGTCCAGTCGGTCAAGGTTCGCTCGGCCCTGACCTGCGAAGCCGAAGCCGGTATCTGCGCCTATTGCTACGGGCGTGACCTGGCGCGCGGCACCAACGTCAACATCGGCGAAGCGGTGGGCGTCATCGCCGCCCAGTCGATCGGCGAACCCGGCACCCAGCTGACGATGCGGACCTTCCACATCGGCGGCACGGCCCAGGTGGCGGAAACCTCGTTCTATGAGGCGACCAATCCCGGCATCGCCCGCATCACCGGCCCCACCGTCAAGGCGGCGCACGGCGATCTGGTGGCCATGAGCCGCAACGTCGTCGTCACCATCGTGGTCGACGGCAAGGACCGCGAGAGCCACAAGATCCCGTACGGCGCCCGTCTGCGGGTGGTCGAGGGTTCGGACGTCAAGCGCAGCCAGCGCCTGGCCGAGTGGGACCCCTACACCTCTCCGATCCTGACGGAAGTCGGCGGCGCGATCCGGTTCGAGGACCTGGTTGAGGGCCTGTCGGTCCGCGAGGAAACCGACGAAGCGACGGGCATCGCCCAGCGCGTCGTCAGCGACTGGCGCGCCAGCCCGCGTGGGGCTGACCTGCGTCCGGCCATGGGCGTCACCTCGGGCGACGCCTACGCCAAGCTGGCCTCGGGCTCCGACGCCCGTTACCTGCTGCCGGTGGGCGCGGTTCTGTCCGTGAACAACGGCGACGTGGTCAAGCCGGGCGAGATCATCGCCCGCGTTCCGACCGAGGGCGCCAAGACGCGCGACATCACCGGCGGTCTGCCGCGGGTGGCCGAGCTGTTCGAAGCCCGTCGACCCAAGGATTGCGCGGTCATCGCCGAGATGGACGGCCGCGTGGAATTCGGACGCGACTACAAGAACAAGCGTCGCATCAAGATCACGCCGGAACCGGATGCCGACGGCAACCAGGCCGAACCGGTCGAATTCCTGATCCCCAAGGGCAAGCACATCTCCGTCCACGACGGCGATCTGATCAACAAGGGCGACTACATCATCGACGGCAACCCGGATCCGCACGACCTGCTGCGCATCCAGGGCGTCGAGGCCCTGGCCGAGTACCTGGTGAACGAAGTGCAGGAGGTCTACCGACTGCAGGGCGTGCCGATCAACGACAAGCACATCGAGGTGATCGTTCGCCAGATGCTGCAGAAGGTCGAGATCCTGGACTCGGGCGAAACCACCCTGATCCGTGGCGACACGGTGGAAGTGGCGGAAGCCGTGCTGGAAAACCAGAAGGTCGAGAAGCGTGGCGGCCGTCAGGCCACCACCCAGCCAGTCCTGCTGGGCATCACCAAGGCGTCGCTGCAGACCCGCAGCTTCATCTCGGCGGCGTCCTTCCAGGAAACCACCCGCGTCCTCACCGACGCCTCGGTCAACGGCAAGATCGATACGCTGGAAGGCCTGAAAGAGAACGTCATCGTCGGCCGTCTGATTCCGGCCGGCACGGGCGCCTATCTCCGCGCCCTGCAGAAGATCGCCAACGAACGCGACGCCGAACTGACGTCGCAGCGGGAAGAGGCCATCGAGCCGCTTCCGGCAGACCTGGCGCTGGAGCTGGAGAGCAGCGAAGGCTGATCTGCGGTTACGGACTGAACTGAAGAGGGCGGCCCCGGCGACGGGGCCGCCCTTTTTGCTTGGGTGGGGCGCTGGCGCTCGCCGCGCGGCGGCTCGCTGCCGGAGCGCGGGTTCAGCGCGGCGGCGGGTCGCGGGGGACGCCGGGGCCGCCGGGGGTCAGGGGCGCATCGGTGTTGCGTCGGCCATCGCGGCGCGTCTGGACATTCCGGGTCGAGTCGGGACGCAGCGAAGGATCCAGATGGGCGCCGGCGACGCCCATGCCGAAGTTGGAGCCGGGGCCGTCCTGGGGGCCGACGTTGCCGCTGCCGCCGGCCAGCGGACGCCGACGGGCCTCATATTCGGCGAGGCGGCGGGCGCCCTCGCGGGCGAAGCGGGCGTCGCGTTCCGGATTGCCCGTGCCCTCGATGGGCCGGGCGGTCGCGGCCCGCTGGCCGAAGCGGTCGTCGCAGATGGCGCGCTCGGCCGCGCTGAGCACGGCGCCGGCGGCGCAGCCGACGGGGCTGGTGCGCAGGCCCTGGCCGATGCGGTCGCCGAGGGTGCGGGGGCGGACGGCCCAGGCGCCGTCCGCGGGGGCCGGAGGCGCGCCGGGGGCGGGGGCGGCGAGGCGCGGGGAGGGCGGGGCGGGCGTCTCGTCCTCGTCCTCGTCGCGCGGGATCGGGGTGGTGACGGACCGGGTCAGCGGCGGAGCATCGGTCTGCCGGGCGGCTACGGGCTGTCGCGGCGTCTCCTCGGCCAGCAGGGGCCGGGGTTCGAGCTGGACGTAGATGGTCGGGCTCTGGTCCAGAAGCGGCGCGCCCAGGCCCACGGTCCGCATGCCGATCCAGGCCAGAAGGCCCGCGTGCAGCAGCAGGGAGGCCGCGACGATCGCGGGCTTGCGCCATGACTCGGCGCGCGTCGGCCACGTCAACCTCAGTCCTGTGATGCCCCGTCCACCCGCCATGCGCGCATGGGAGGGGGCGAGCGTGGCGGTATTGGGGCCTGCGTCGAGATGGCGGGAGTGCTACCGTCCTTCTGGATGAACCGCGGCTGACAGGAGTTCCGCTGTGCGATGGCTGACCCTCGGACTGTTCGCCGTGAGCACCGGTTGCGCCAGCGTTCAGGCGCCTGTCGTGCTGGCGGAAGGGGAAGGCCTGGTCAGGGTGGGGTGCGCCGTCGGAAAAGATAGGCGGCTCACCCGCTGCGAAATCCTGTCGGAGCAGCCGGCCGGTCAGGGATTCGGAGAAGCGGCCCTGCGCGCTGCCGGGCATGCCCGGATCGCCGCCGATGGGCTCAGGCCGCCGGGCGCGAGGATCCAGTACAGCATCCGCTTCCAGCCCCGGTGACCACCGTCACCCTTGACCCCGCGCCCCCTCGCGCGTAGAAGCCCCCCACTTTCGAGGCTCCCGGTTCGCCGGGTTCCGGGATCGTGACAATTGAGCGGACGGGCTGCGCCCGCCGGAACGCCCGAAGCGCGCGTTCCGGTTTTTTCGTTTGGCGGTCGCGCTGACGGCTCGAGACCATACCCGGGGCGGCGTCCAGGCGTCGTCCGAAAAGAAGGCTCACCGGGGCGCTCCGGCCGACAGGCACACGCCCCCATCGATTGAAGAGAACCGAGACTCCATGCCGACTATCAACCAGCTGATCCGCAAGCCGCGCCAACCCAAGCCGGTCCGTAACAAGGTCCCGGCCCTGAAGGGTTGCCCGCAACGCCGCGGCGTCTGCACCCGCGTCTATACGACGACCCCGAAGAAGCCCAACTCGGCTCTGCGTAAGGTCGCCAAGGTCCGCCTGACCACGGGCATCGAAGCCGTGTGCTACATCCCCGGCGAGGGCCACAATCTGCAGGAGCACTCGGTGGTCCTGATCCGCGGCGGCCGCGTCAAGGACTTGCCCGGCGTTCGCTACCACATCCTGCGCGGCGTGCTCGACACGCAAGGCGTCAAGGACCGCAAGCAGCGCCGTTCGCACTACGGCGCCAAGCGTCCGAAGTAAGCGACCGCCCATTCCCATTCGCCGGCTCACGCCGGCCGTCCGACACCGCTTTAGAAGGCCAAGCCCATGTCCCGTCGTCACCGCGCACAGAAGCGCGAAGTTCTGCCGGATCCCAAATACAAGGATCTGACCGTCACCAAATTCATGAACTACGTCATGTACGAGGGCAAAAAGGCCGTCGCCGAGAACATCGTCTACGGCGCGTTCGAGATCCTGGCCGACAAGAAGAAGGAACAGGAGCCCGTCGCCACCTTCCACTCGGCGCTGGAAAACGTCGCCCCGGCGGTCGAAGTCCGGTCGCGCCGCGTCGGCGGCGCCACCTATCAGGTGCCGGTCGAGGTTCGCCCCGATCGCCGCAAGGCCCTGGCCATCCGCTGGCTGGTCAACGCCGCGCGCAAGCGTGGTGAGAACACCATGACGGAAAAGCTGGCCGCCGAGCTGCTGGACGCCTCGAACAACCGCGGCACCGCGGTCAAGAAGCGCGAAGACACCCACAAGATGGCCGAGGCCAACCGCGCCTTCAGCCACTACCGCTGGTAAACGCCTTCAAGGCGCCCTGTTCGGCGCCTATCTTGAGACTATCCGGCGCGGGCGGTTTGAGCTAAATCGCCCGCGCCCGCTTATCCGCACAGATCGACATCTCCCCGAGGGCGCGAAACGCGTCCTGAACTCACTTCAAGGCACGTTTTCATGGCCCGTCTCAACAAGATCGAGGACTACCGCAACTTCGGCATCATGGCCCACATCGACGCGGGCAAGACGACGACGACCGAGCGGATCCTGTATTACACCGGCAAGTCCCACAAGATCGGCGAAGTCCACGACGGCGCCGCGACCATGGACTGGATGGACCAGGAGCAGGAGCGCGGCATCACCATCACGTCCGCCGCGACGACCGCCTTCTGGAAAGAGAAGCGCCTCAACATCATCGACACCCCCGGCCACGTGGACTTCACCATTGAAGTCGAGCGTTCGCTGCGCGTGCTCGACGGCGCCGTGACGGTGCTGGACGGCAACGCCGGCGTCGAGCCGCAGACCGAAACCGTCTGGCGCCAGGCCGACAAATACAACGTTCCCCGGATCGTGTTCGTCAACAAGATGGACAAGATCGGCGCCGACTTCGACGCCTCGGTGCAGTCGATCCGCGACCGTCTGGGCGCCAAGGCCGTGCCGATCCAGTTCCCGATCGGTTCGGAATCCTCGCTGTCGGGCCTGGTCGACATCGTCGCCATGAACTCGGTGGTCTGGGACAACGACGCCCTGGGCGCCAACTTCACCGTCGGCCCGATCCCGGCCGACCTGATGGACAAGGCCATCGCCGCTCGCCAGTACCTGATCGACAACGCCGTCGAGCTCGATGACGAGGCCATGCAGGCCTATCTGGACGGCGAGGAGCCCTCGCTGGAAGTGCTGAAGAAGTGCATCCGCAAGGCCGTGCTGACCGGCGCCTTCTATCCGATCCTGTGCGGCTCGGCCTTCAAGAACAAGGGCGTGCAGACGCTGCTGGACGCCGTCGTCGACTACCTGCCGTCGCCGGTCGACATCCCCCCGACCCCGGGCATCGACTTCAAGACGGAAGAGCCGGTCACGCGCCGCGCCTCGGACGACGAGCCCCTGTCGGTTCTGGCCTTCAAGATCATGGACGACCCCTTCGTCGGCTCGCTGACCTTCTGCCGCATCTATTCCGGCAAGATGGAAACCGGCATGGGCCTGCTGAACTCGAGCCGCGATCGTAAAGAGCGCGTCGGCCGTATGCTGCTGATGCACTCCAACGACCGTCAGGACATCAAGGAAGCCTACGCCGGCGACATCGTCGCCCTGGCCGGCCTCAAGGACACCCGCACCGGCGACACCCTGTGCGATCCGCTGAAGTCGCCCGTCATCCTCGAGAAGATGGAATTCCCGGCGCCGGTGATCGAGATTTCGGTCGAGCCCAAGACCAAGGCCGACCAGGAGAAGCTGGGCGTCGCCCTGGCCAAGCTGGCCTCGGAGGATCCCTCCTTCACCGTTTCGACCGACCATGAGTCGGGCCAGACCATCCTCAAGGGGATGGGCGAACTGCACCTGGACATCAAGATCGACATCCTGCGCCGCACCTACAAGGTCGACGCCACCATCGGTCAGCCCCAGGTCGCCTACCGTGAATCGCTCGGCCGCAAGGTCGACATCGACTACACGCACAAGAAGCAGACCGGCGGTACGGGCCAGTTCGCCCGTGTCATGCTGACCTTCGAGCCGGGTGAACCCGGTTCGGGCTTCGTGTTCGAGAACTCGATCGTCGGCGGCGCCGTGCCCAAGGAATACATCCCGGGCGTCCAGAAGGGCCTCGAGTCCATCAAGGACGGCGGCCTGCTGGCCGGCTTCCCGCTGATCGACTTCAAGGCGACGCTGACGGACGGCAAATACCACGACGTCGACTCCAGCGTGCTGGCGTTCGAAATCGCGGCCCGCGCCGCCTTCCGCGAACTGAAGGAAAAGGGCGCGCCCAAGCTGCTTGAGCCGATCATGGCGGTCGAGGTCGTGACCCCCGAGGACTACCTCGGTTCGGTCATCGGCGACCTGAACGGCCGTCGCGGCATGATCCAGGGTCAGGACATGCGCGGCAACGCCACCGTCGTGAACGCCTTCGTGCCGCTGGCCAACATGTTCGGCTATGTGAACACGCTTCGCGGCATGTCGCAGGGCCGCGCGGCCTTCACCATGCAGTACGACCACTATGAGCCGGTGCCGCAACACGTCGCCGACGAAGTGATCAAGAAGTATTCCGCCTAAACACAACCCCTGAAATTTTGGACAAAGCCCCCTGTTCAGGGGACGGAGAGAAGAGAATGGCCAAGGAAAAGTTCGAACGTAACAAGCCGCACTGCAACATCGGCACGATTG
>NZ_JAQSDY010000017.1 GCF_029946145.1 Brevundimonas sp. | reverse complement strand
CCCCCCCCCCCCGGCCGTCGCTTCGCGCCGACGACCCTCCCCCGGAGGGGGAGGGAGATGTTCGGTGCGGTCTTCTAGCGCTTCAGCAGCGGGGCCAGCTTCTGGGCGATCATCATGTCGCCGGCGATCTTCAGCTTGCCCTGCATGAAGGCCATCATCGGATCGAGCTTGCCGTCCGACAGGGCCATGAAGTCGTCCCAGCTGATCGACACCGTGGCGTCGGCCGGCTTGTCCTCGTTGGTCACGGTGTTCGGGGACGAGGCGCCGTCGATGTAGATCTTGCCGACATCGCCCAGATCGATCTTCACGGTCTTGCCCAGACCGGAGTTGTCGCCCACGGCGCCGCGGATGTGTTCGGTGACTTGAGCCAGGTCGGCCATGGGTCTCTCCCTGAAGACGTTGAGGCTTCGACCTAGACCGCGCGGGCCCCCCTGCCAAGATCACGTGAGGTCAAGTTGGCGCGACGGGCGGCCGGTTCAGCCGACCTCGGGACCCCAGGGGCCGTCAGAAGGCTGTTCGGGCCGTTCGTCGCGCGGCGGATCGTCATGGCGCCGATCGTCCCGACGATCCTCGTAGCGCGCAGGTTCGGATGAGTACCGGCGGCGGTCCATGCGGTCATCGCGCTCCGCGCGGCGCTGGTCCTCGAGGGCGTCCAGACGCGCCTGACGGGCGCGGCGCTCGGCGCCGAAATCCGGCAGCGGATTGTCGAAGCCGAACCAGCGGCGTTCCCGCTCGCGACGTGGAGGCTCGGGCTCGGGCGGAAGGGCGTATGCGTCGGAAGCGTAGCGGCGCACGCCGGCGGGGCGCGACGGCGGCGGCGTCCGGGGGGCGGCGTCCTCGTCTTCCGTCCAGGCGGCCTCATGGACCGGAGCGCCGGCTGCACGGACGGAGGGCACATAGCGGAAGCCGTCCACCAGCTCGCCCACGTCCATCACCGATCCGGGGGCCAATTCCGGCTCCACGGGGGCCACGACCTCGATCTCGAGCCCCTCTCCCGCGGCCACGGGGGTTGGTCCCGGCAGGGTGACGTATTTCAGGCCCATCAGCCCGAGCGCGGCCACGCCGACAACGGCGATCACCGCCAGATGCATCGGGCGGACGCGGCGGGGGGCGCGAGGCCCGGGTTCGAGCGGGGATCGGGGAGGAAGCGGATCGGGATACATGGGGCACCAGTACTGAAGCGGCGCTCCTGCAACCCCCGAGACGGGCTCAGGTTCAAAATGGCGACGGTCGATCCGCCCCCCGGGCCGCCCTCCGCCGAACTAGCGGACGGCGGCGTAGGTCGTGGCGGCGTCGCGATAGCGGGCGTGCTCGCGGGCGGTCATGCAGCGGGGCGCGCTCCAGGCTGGATCGGAGGACCGCACGGACAGGGCTTCGCGAGCGGTGACGAAGACCGGCGTCGAACCGTGTTCCCGGGTGAAGGCGCGACGGGTCGCCGCATCGGTGGCGCAGATCAGCACCGGGCGCGCATTCGACCGCGCGGACGGCTGTCCGGCTTCGCCGGCGCTCGCCAGACCGACGGGAAGAAGTGCCGCGGCGGCCAGTGCGGTCAGGCCGACAAGGGGGGTGAAAGCGCGCATTTCGGTCTCTCTCGAACGCCTGAAACAGTCAGGACCCGGAGGAATAATGCGCTCTTTTTCCCTATTGTAAAGATTATGCGACGATTGGAAGTATGAAGTTTGACATTTAGCCCGCCAGCGGACGTTTTTGGCTGACCTCAGCCGGCGCAGGGGCCGGCCGTCAGCGCCCCCTCGACGTTCAGCGTGGCGTCGGCGTTCCCGACCACGCCCAAGCTGCACACGGTCAGGCGGTGATCCGTTTCCAGCGCCGCCAGCCAGGCGAACAAGGGCCCGGAGCGGACGCGCGACAGCTGGAAACCCAGCTGGCCGGACGGACTCATGGCGGTCACCACCTCGAGGCCCGCGGCCCCGGCGGTGCGGCGGATCAGGGGTTCCAGTCCCTCGGCGGGAGGCGGGGCCGCCGGTCGCGCGGGCCCGAGCGAGGCGACCGACGCGCGCGCCTCGGCCAGCATGACGGCCGCGGCTTCGGCGCGGTCCGCGGCGGCGGTTCTCCAGGCAAGGACCGGCCGGATCCCGCCCAGCCAGACCATCGTGGCCAGCAGCAGCGCCGCCATGACCATCAGCATGCGGCGCTCGCGCAGGGTGCGGCCGCTGAACCAGAGTTCGAGGGGGCCCGTAAACCGGTTCATCGCGCGCTCCCGATGGTGATGTCGCTGACGATCCGGCCCCGGTCGTCCAGGGTGCCGGTTTCGGTGATCTCGAGGCCGTTGGTCCGCATGGCGCGGGCGATCACCTGCATGTCCTGATAGTCGGCATGGGTGACGCTGGCCTTCATGCCGGCGGCGGGATCGACGATCAGCAGGTCCAGTTCGGCGCCCTCGACGCCCTCGACGGCGGCGAACAGGGCGGCCGTGGCGCCGATGACGCCGCCGGGCGGCGGGGCCGCGCGGACGCGCTGGCGCAGGGCCTCGACCGGATCGGGACGGGCGGCGAGGTCCGGCGCGGCGCGGGCGATCTCGGCGCGGGCCCGGGCGGTCGCGTGCCGGGCGTCCATGTCGTCCCGCGCGGCGGCCGCGGCGACCAGGACAAGCGGAGAGACGACCAGCAGCCCGGCCAGGGCGGAGGCCAGGGCCCAGCCGCGGCGGACGGTTCCGCGCGCCCGGTCCTGCGTCGACAGAAGGTTGAGGGGCGGCGACAGGGCCGCGTCGATCAGGGCGCGCTCGACCGCGTCGCCGTCCTCGACCGGCTCGACGCGGCGCGCGCCGGCGACCAGCTCGACCAGATCCGGCTGGACGCTGGCGGCGAAGCCCCTGCCCCGCAAGGCCATGGCGGGTCCGAAGGCGACGGCGCTGAGCCGGTCGTCATCATTCGGCTCGGGCACGGTCAGGGCGTCGGGCACGATGGCGTCGGCCCGCACGCCAAGGGCGTCCAGATAGTCGGTCCAGGCCTGAAGCAGGGACAGGCCGACCACGGCGACGAGACGGGGCTGACCGGCGGCGGGCACGGGCCCAAGGGCCACGGCCAGCCGGTCGGCCGGAGCCGCCAGCGAATCCTTCAGCATCCACAGGGCGGCGGCGCGTTGCTGGGCGGGTCCGCCCGCCGGCAGGTCGAGCCAGCGGATCGTGACATCGGCCCCGGGCGCGACCGCCACGGTGCGCATGGGTTCGGGCCGCTCGACGGCGTCAAGCTCCAGCAGGCCGCGCTCGCGCACCACGCCGTCGGCGATGACCAGACAGGGTGCGGGTTCGCCGCCAAGGCTCGGAATCAGGATCAGGCGGGTGGGTTTCATTCTTCGGGGGTCCAGCGTTGGATCACGGTGCGCACGCGGCCGTCGGCGGCGGCTTCCAGCAGGGCGGTGCGGACGGCGTGGGAGCCGCCCAGTTCGACATCGACCCGCAGGTCGAAGAAGCGGGTCAGGACGGTGATCTGGTCGCGCGCCTCGGCCTCGATCGGCAGCGCCGCCAGGGCCGGCTGGGCCCAGAAGGCGGCGACGTCGGGCCAGCCGTCGCGGGGGCGGGCGGCGATCACCGCCCGGGCCCGCTGCGGCGGCAGCAGGCCGCCGGTCAGCATGGTCAGCAGGGGCGCCTGCTCCGGCGTCAGGGTGTTGACGTTCAGCGGGGACAGGCGCGAGGTCGGCAGGGCGCAGACCCAGGGCCGCAGACGGCGGAAGGTGTCGGCGTCGACGCCCTTGACCGCGCGCAGCTCGCTGACCTCGGCCAGCATGACGCCGCCGGTGCGATAGGGTTTGGCGAGACCCGCATAGGCGCCGTCCTCGGCGCCCAGCGGCAGGGGCGTGGAGTCGGCGTCGAGCCAGTCGGTCAGGGCGTCGGCGATCGCCTGCATGCGGCTGTCGGGCGCCCCGACGGCGCGGCCTAGGGCGCGGAACTGGGCCGCGCCCAGCGGACGGGCGGTCAGGTCCTCGCCGACGCCGAGGACGAGGCTGTTCAGGTTGAAACAGGCCTGGCCGTCGGTGACGGTCGCGGTGACGGCGCCCCCGTCGATGGGGAAGCTGAGGGTCCGGCCGTTCCATTGCGGATCCAGCGGAGTCCGGGACGGGCCGGCGGCGAGCAGACGGCTGATCTGGCCGCGCGCGAGGGTTTCGGCGCCGGCGGCGTACCACTGGGCCTGACTCTGCGTCTCGACGTTTGTCGCGCGGCGGACCGAGAAGCGCACATCGTCGAGGATGGCCACCGCCACCACCGACATGACGGCGACCAGCAGCAGCACCGTCAGCAGGGCCATGCCCTCGCGCTCCCGACGCGACCGGCTCATCGGCCGCTCCCGACGAGGAACAGCTGGTCGATCCGGCCATAGCCCTGGACCGTCATGCCGATGCTCACCGCGTCGGGCAGCGGGCGGTCGAGGCTGGAGATGAAGGCCGGGGCCGCTACCCCGTCGCGGACGAAGGCGACGGTGACATCGCGCACGCCGCGGTACAGCACCTGCGGCGGACCGGGCCGGGCGCCGTCCAGATGGCTGGAGACGCGCCGTTCGAGGCGATCCTCGACCAGCCGGTATTCGACGCGTTGCAGCGACGGCCGCGCCTGCTCGCCCGGATTGCTCCAGCCCGCGCGGGTCAGGGACAGGATCGGATCGCCGGGCGCCGCCGCGCCGACCATGGGCTGGGGCGTCGGGCGGCCGGTGGGGCCGCGCGAGCGTCGGGCCGTGGCCTGGCCGAGATCGGCGCGCAGCAGGCCGCGCATGCGCTGCAGGTCGCCGACGCGGTCGCTGGCGGCCTTGACCGCGAACCGGTTGTCGATGGTCACGCCCAGCACGGCCGCGCCCGCCGCCGCGATCATGGCGAAGATCATCAGCGAGACCAGAACCTCGACCAGGGTGAAGCCGGCGCGGCGGGTCATGTGTTTCGCGGCCTGAACAGGGTGCGTTCGGCGGCCTGGCCCTCGGCGTCGCTGACGCGCACGTCGACGCGCAGCATGCCGGCGACGTCGGTGGCGGTGACCGCGCGGGTCCAGCGCCAGCGCCGTCCGGCCAGCTCGACCTGGCCGGAGGCTGTACCCTCCCCGAGCGACGGCAGGGTGGCGGCCTCGACCGCGAGGTTTTCGGCGACGATCCCGCCGAAGGTGCGGGTCTCGACGCGGGAGGCGGAGCGGGTGTTCTCGCCGGAAAGGTTGAGCAGGGCCATGGCGGCGAGGCTGAAAACCGACAGGGCGACCAGCATTTCGATCAGGGTGAACCCCTGTCTGGTCTCAGATTTCCCGTTCATCCCGGCGAAAGCCGGGACCCGGTTCTTTGGGCGATCGGGGGCCGAGGGTGCGCGCGAATGCCGATCCCGAAGAGCCTGCCTCGCGAAAGGACTGGGTCCCGGCTTTCGCCGGGATGCACGGAAAAGGGAGACGATCATTGAAGGGTCACCTCCCCCGCCCCATCCACCGTGACAGTGCGGCCCTTGCCGTCGCGGCTGAGCGTCAGCGTCGCCGGTTCCGCCACGCCCGTGGGGTCGAAGACGAAGCGGGCGCCCTCGACAGGGCTGACCGCCGTCTCCGGCTGCCAGGCCTCGGACCCGAACGGGCCGTCGGACAGGGCGGACCAGGCGCGGCCGTCGAAGACGGTGAAGGCGTAGCCGGTCGGGGTGACCTCGACCGCGACCGGGCGGTTGGACAGCACGGCCTCGTCGCGGGCGCGCGACAGGCGGGCGGCGAACCGCTCGGCCTCGACGCCCACGGCCGGGCGTGGGTCCGGCACCGCCAGCACCACGGCGCCGGCGGCCAGACCGAGGATGGCCACGACCATCAGCAGCTCAACCAGCGTAAAGCCGGCGCGAGTCTTTTTGGCGCTATCGCTCGCCGCGCGGCGGCTCGCTGCTTGAGCGCGATCACGCATGGCGCTCATGCAGTGAGCGACCGCGTCGCGAGCGATAGCGCCAAAAAGGACGTCAGCCCTGCCAGTTGCCCAGATCGGCGTCATTGCCCTCGCCCCCCTCCTTGCCGTCCGCGCCCAGCGAGAAGACGTCGAACTGGCCGCCGTGCGCGCTCGGGCGGCGATAGCCGTAGGGGTTGCCCCAGGGGTCTTCCGGCAGGCGGCGCACATAGCCGCCCGGGCGGTAGCGTTCGGGATTGGCCAGACCCGTGGGCGCGGCGACCAGGGCCTGCAGGTCGGTCGGGAAGTCGAGATTGTCGAGGCGGTAGGTCTCGATGGCCTGTTCCAGGGTCGAGATGTCCGCCTTGGCCTTGCCGACCATGGCCCGGTCCTGGCTGGGCAGGACGTTGATCGCCACCACCGTGGCCAGCAGGCCGATGATGACGATGACCACCATCAGCTCGACCAGGGTGAAGCCGGCGCGCCGGCGGCGCCTTGCGGTTTTGCGTTCGTTTTCAGTCGTCATGGCTCGGCTCCTCACCCCATCGCCAGGGTGTTGATCTGCAGGATTGGAAGAAGGATCGACAGCACGATCAGGGCGACGACGCCGCCCATGACCACGATGATCGCCGGCTCCAGCAGGCTGAGCATCACGGCGGTGAAGGTCGAGAATTCGCGTTCCAGATAGTCGGCGGCGCGCTCCAGCATCGGCTCCAGCCGGCCGCTGCTCTCGCCCGAGGCGGTCATGTAGACGAGGATCGGCGGAAAGACGTCGGCGCGGCGCATGGCGGCCGACAGGCCCCCGCCCTCGCGCACCGCGTCGGCCATGGTCTCGGTCGCCAGACGCAAACGGCGGTTGGAGACGGTGCGAGCGGTGATGGTCAGACCCTCCAGCACCGGCAGGCCCGCCGTGATCATGGTCGACAGGGTGCGGGCCATCTTCGCCCCGTGCAGATCGCGGGTCAGGCGGCCGATCAGGGGCAGGCGCAGCAGGATCGTGTCGGCGCGCAGCCGGATCGCCGGATTGCGCAGCAGGACCGCGCCGATCAGGCCGCCGGCGATGAGGACCAGCGCCAGCAGCCAGCCCCAGTCGCGCATCAGGTGGGACACGCCGATCACCAGCCGCGTCAGCAGCGGCAGGGTCTGGTTCATGCTGTCGAACTGGTCGACCACCTTGGGCACGACGAAGGTCATCATGGCGGTGATGACGCCGAGCGCCACGACCGCCAGAACGATCGGATAAACGAGGGCGGTGATCACCTTGCCGCGCACCACCTGATCGCGTTCCAGCCCGTCGGCCAGACGTTCGAGGATCGGCTCCAGCGCGCCCGAGGTCTCGCCGGCCGAGACCATGGCCCGGTACAGCGGCGGGAAGGCCTGACCCTGCAGGGCCATGGCGTCGGACAGGCGCCGGCCCTCCATGACGCCCGCGTGGACGCCGTCCAGCACACGGCGGACGGCCGGACGGTCGGCCTGAAGCGCGATGGTGCGCAGCGCCTCCTCGATCGGGGCGACGGAGACGAGGGTCGAGAGCTGGCGCGTCGTCAGGGCCAGGGTCCTGGCGTCGAGCTTGGTCGCCTTGCGCGGTCCGGCCTGTTCGTTGCGCGCAGCGGCGCCGCGCGAGGTCGTGACCTCCAGCGGCATCAGGCGGCGACGGGCCAGGACGGCGCGCACGGCGCCCTCGTCGGCGGCGGTCAAGGCGCCGGTGACGGTGCGGCCGCCGGCGTCGACGGCGACGAAGTCGAAGGCCGCCATCAGGCCGCGACCCCGTGATCGGCGGCCTCGGGCTCAATGTCCGCCGTTTCCTGACGGGTGACGCGGACGGCTTCCTCGACAGACGTGACGCCCTCCAGCACGAGCGCGCGAGCGCGCTGCGTCAGGGTGTCCGCCCCGGCCTTGCCGAAGGCGGCGGCGTTGATCGCCTCCTCGTCGGCCTCGGCGGCGATCAGGCGGCGCACGCGGTCATCGACGCGGATGACCTCGTACAGGCCGACGCGGCCGACATAGCCGGTGTTCTGGCAGTGGGCGCAGCCCTGCGGCCGCCAGACGCGGGCGCCGCGCTCGACCCCGGCCAGCCGGGCCGTGGCCGCGTCCGCCGTTTCGGGCCGCCGGCATTCGCCGCACAGCCGCCGAACCAGCCGCTGGGCCACGATCAGCCGCAGGGTCGAGGCCAGCAGGAAGGGCTCGACGCCCATGTCGCGCAGGCGGGTGATGGCCCCGGCGGCGTCATTGGTGTGGACGGTCGACAGGACGAGGTGGCCGGTGAGCGAGGCCTGGACCGCGATGCGCGCCGTCTCGACGTCGCGGATTTCCCCGACCATGACCACGTCCGGGTCCTGACGCAGGATGGCGCGCAGGCCGGCAGCGAAGGTCATGCCGACCTTGGGATTGACCTGGGTCTGTCCGACGCCGTCGATGGCGTATTCGACCGGATCCTCGACCGTCAGGATGTTGCGCGTGGCGTCGTTCAGCAGCGACAGGCCGGCGTACAGCGAGGTGGTCTTGCCCGAGCCGGTCGGACCGGTGACCAGGATGATGCCGTTCGGCTCCTTCAGCGCGCCGCGGAAGGCGTCCAGCGCCTCGGACGACATGCCCAGCCGGTCCAGCGTCAGCCCGGCCTGCTCCTTGTCGAGAATGCGCAGCACCACCCGCTCGCCCGCGCGTGACGGCAGGGTCGAGACGCGGACGTCGAGCGTCTTGCCGCCGAGGGTCAGGGGGATGCGCCCGTCCTGGGGCACGCGCTTCTCGGCGATGTCGAGCCGCGCCATGACCTTGATGCGCGACACCAGCAGGGGCGTGATCCGGGGGTTCAGCGACAGGGTCTCGCGCAGTACGCCGTCGACCCGCATGCGCACGGTCAGGGCGGTCTCGAACGGCTCCAGATGGATGTCCGAGGCGCCGGTGCGGACGGCCTCGGCGATGATGCCGTTGATCAGGCGGATCACCGGGGCGTCGTCGGCCGTGTCCAGCAGATCGGCGGCGGCGGGGATGTCGTCGATCAGGCTCTCGAGGCCAGAGGGCATGTCCAGATCGTCGCCGTCGGCGGCGTTCAGGTGGTCGCCGGCGTAGACTTCCGACAGCTGGCGGTCGAAGGCGGCCTGACCCAGCGGCTCGACGCGCAGGGGCCGGCCCAGGGCGCGGCGGGTCTCGATCAGGGCCGAGGGATCGGCCCCCTCGCGCAGGCCGACCACGGCGATGTCGCCGGCCTCGAGCAGGATCACGCCGTGCCGTTTGGCGAAGCCGTAGGGCAGGGTCGGATTGATCAGGGTGATCATCGCGGCCTCAGCCTCCGGCGCTCGTCTGGACGGGCGGCAGCGGACCGATGACGACCTCGCCGACCGGCGCGGTGACGCCGGGCGCCTCAGGCGCGACCGGCGGCTGGGCCCGCATATAGTCGCGCATCATCTCGTCGAGGCTGGGCTCCACGCCGGGCGCATTGTTCAGCTGCTGCTGGCGCATATAGCCCCAGCGGTCGGCGGCCAGGGTCTGGGCGTCGGCGGGGCTGCGAATGATGGTCGGGCGGATGAAGACCATCAGATTGGTCCGCCCGCGCTGGCGGCTGGTCGAGCGGAACAGGGCGCCGACATAGGGGATGTCGCCCAGCCCCGGCACCTTGTCGACCGACATCCGGTCGTTCTGGTCCAGCAGCCCCCCGGCCACGGCGATGTCGCCGTCGTCGACCACCAGGGTGGTCTCCAGCTCGCGCTTGTTCAGCACCAGGTCGTTGGCCGAGTTGGTCAGGACGCCGTTGATGCTGGACACCTCCTGGCGCAGGAACAGGGTGATCGAGCCGCCGGCGTTGATCTGGGGCCGGACGATCAGCTTGACGCCGATGTCCTGGCGCTGGGTCGTTCGGAAGGGGTTGGAGTTGCCGTCCAGCAGGGTTTCGCCGGTCGTGATCGGCACTTCCTGACCGACGAGGATGGTCGCCTCCTCATTGTCCAGCGTCATCAGCGACGGGGTCTGCAGCAGGTTCGACCCTTCGTCGGTCTTGGCGGCGTTGATGATGAAGCCGAACAGGCCGTTGCCGATGCTGCCCCCGCCGCCGCCGACGAAGCCGTTGGCGCCCAGAAGCGTGTTCAGGGCCAGGTTCTGCAGCTGCTCGCGCAGCGGATTGTCTTCCTCCAGCTGGCCGGACCCCACGCCGCCGGCGATCGGGACCAGCGGCGTGGCGCTGTTGGAATAGTTGGTCAGGCCGATCGGGTTGCCGTCCTCGCCGGCCAGCAGCCACTGGACGCCCAGTTCCTTGACGGCGTTGTCGGACAGTTCGACGACGATGGCCTCGATCAGCACCTGCTGGCGGCGCTGGTCCAGCTGGCGGATGACCTCGGACAGCATGCGCTGGGTGTCGGCCGAGGCGGAGATGACCAGCGCGTTGGCGCCGGGGAAGCGGGCGATGGTGGCGCGCTGGCCCGGGACGGGGGCGGCGGCGGTCGTGCTGGCCGGGACGACGGCGGCGGCCGTCTCGCCCGAGCCGCCGCGCGTGGCGGCCGGCGTCGCATTGGCGCTGGCGGCTGTGACCTGCTGGCCGACGATCTGTTGCAGCACCGGCAGCAGGGCCTCGGCGTTGGCGTGCTGCAGGAAGATGACCTTGACGTCGTCGGCGGACTCGGCGCGGCGGTCGAGGTCCTCGATCAGCGGGCGGATGCGGGCCATGGCCGAGGGATCGCCGCGCAGGACGATGGAGTTGGAGCTCTCGACCGGGGTGACGGTGACCATCCCCTGCCCCGGCTGGCCGCCGGGAGGGGCGAGGACGGATTGCAGCACGGCGGCGATCTCGCGCGCCGAGGAGTTCTGCAGGGTCACGACCTCGAAGCCGGTGCGGTCGACGTCGATGCGGCCGATCAGCGAGCGGATGCGGGCCAGATTGTCGGCGAAATCGGCCACGACGACGCTGTTGGCGCCGGGGTTGGCCAGCACCTGGCCCTGCGGCCCGACCAGCGGGCGGATGGTCTCGGCGGCCGAGGCGGCGTCGATGTTGCGCAGCTGGAAGACCTCGGTCGAGAAGCGTTCCGAACCGACCGTCGACGGCCCCTGGGCGGCGCCCTGGGCCGGGCTGATGCGCCAGGCGCCCGATGATGTCGGGGTCACCACCAGGCCGTTGGCGCGCAGGGTCGACAGGAAGACCTCGAACAGCTGGGCGCGGCTGAGGGCGCGGTCGCTGGTCACGGTCACCGTGCCGCTGACCGCCGGATCGACGATGAAGGTGCGGCCGGTCGAGCGGGCCACGTCCTGGATGAAGGCGCGGATGTCGGCGCCCTGGACGTTCAGGGTCTGGCGCTCGCCGGACTGGGCCAGCACGGGCGTCGCGGCCAGAGGCCCCTGGGCGGCGATGACCGCGCCGAGGACGGCGGCGAGGACGCTTCGGTTCGATCGCTTCAACGGCCTGTCCTTATGGTGGTGGTCTGCACGGCGCCGCCGCGTTCGAAGCGAATCTCGGCGCTGGCGGCGTTGGAGAGCTGGCCGCGCAGACCGGCGATGCGGTCGAGGCGGTCCAGCGAGGTTCCGTTGACGGCGAGGATGACGTCGCCCGACTGGAGGCCGGCGGCCTTCAGGGCCGAGCCGTCGCCGCCGGCCGAGACGGTGAAGCCGTTGACGCGCAGGCCCTGCATGCGAGGCCGCAGCGAGGCCTGGGCCATCAGCCGGGCGGGGTCGACCCGCGGGCCGGCCGCCACGGCGGGCGCGACGGCGGGGGCCGCTTCGGCGGGCGGGCTGACGGTCTGGGGACCGGGCGGCGGGGGTGGCGGAGGCGCGGCCCCGATGGGCGTGTCGCTGAAGATCAGGCGGGT
The DNA here is from genome assembly GCF_029946145.1 of Brevundimonas sp. Classification (GTDB taxonomy): domain Bacteria; phylum Pseudomonadota; class Alphaproteobacteria; order Caulobacterales; family Caulobacteraceae; genus Brevundimonas. The sequence goes on along the minus strand of NZ_JAQSDY010000017.1, from coordinate 233,007 downwards.
GACCGAAGCGCCGCGCGCCAGGGTGACGTGGTCCTGGCCGACCGACTGCAGGATCAGGCCGGGTTCGACCTCTTCGCCGACGCCGACCGAGACCTGCCGGCCGTCGGCCAGACCGATGATGGCCGAGCCGCCGCCGGCGCCGCCGGCGCGGACGCCGAACAGGCGCATCTGGCTGCCGCCCGCCGCCGTGGCCTCGGCCAGGCTGCTGAGATCGCCGGTGCGGAAGAAGGCGTCGAAACGCTGGAAGACGGTGTAGTCGGCGGGGCTCGCCTCAGGGCGCGGCGAGGCCGCTGTCGCGGCTTCCGCCCGGGGCTGGACGACGATCCAGACCAGCTGGCCCAGCTGGATGGCCAGGGCCAGGGCGAGAGCAAGCTCGACGCCGGCGCGCACGCGATCCGGACGCGCCGCGACGGCGTCCCGAATCTGGCTGCTGAAACTGCGCACTGCGCCGATCACTATGGCGTGCCCCACGGAGCCCCGACGGCCCGGCGGACTCCGTAGACCAATCGTCCGGGCCCGGCTTCACCGCCACATGACGGCCCGGCGAACTGTCCGTGACGGTTGGTGCGTCCACGGACGAACCGCCGCAAAACAGTCGTGTACCGGTGCGGGGAGGCCGGCGGCCGGCCTCCCCGTCCGTGTCCTAGAAGCGCGCGGTCAGGCTGACCGAGGCGCTGGATCCCAGCTCGTAGTTGTTGATCAGGATCTTGTTGCCCAGCTCCTGGTACTCGTCGAAATCCGTGCTGAGCAGGTTGCGCAGTTCGAGGGCGAAGCCGAGATCGCGGCCCCCGTATTCGAAGTCCTTGCGGTACACGAAGTCCACGAAGATGCCCGGATCCTGGATGTAGTCCGGCTCGCGGTTGCCCGCGCCGCCCGCGCCGCGGGCGCTGATGCGCTCGCTGACGTAGTTGACGATGATCGTCGCCTGCGACCGGGCCGTGTCGTCTTCCCAGCCCAGTTGCAGGTTGGCGACATGCTCGGACTGGCCCTGAAGCCGGCTGCCGTCCTCGATGAAGAAGGTCGCGTCCTCGTCGGCGCCGCCGCCGCCGGGCGTGCGGACGATGTCGCCCGCCTCGACATTCACCTCGGAGTCCGACCAGGTGTAGTTGGCCTGGACCAGCCAGCGCTTGTTGGCGATGAACGACATGCCGTTGTCGGGGAACTCGAAGAATTTCTTCGCTTCGATTTCCGCGCCGTAGATGGTGGCCTGCGGCGAGTTGATGAAGGACTGCTGACGCGCGTTGCCGGACGTCACGATCGTCGACTCAACCGGCTTGTCCAGATCCTTGTAGAAGACGCCGGCCGTCAGATACTGCTGCCGGGCGAAGAACCATTCGTAGCGGGCGTCCAGGTTCAGGATCTCGGTGTCCACCAGGAACGGGTTGCCGGTGAACTCGCGATCGGTTTCCGGGTCCGTATAGGACTGGGGGGCCAGTTCGCGGAACTGCGGCCGGCCGATGGTCTGGGAGGCGCCGACACGCAGCTGCTGGTCTTCAGCGAAGTTCCAGGTCGCGGTGAACGAGGGCAGGAAATACTGCTCGTCGATCTCGGTCGGGGCGAACGGAGCCGCGCCGCCGAACAGGTCGCGCGTGGTGACCGACTGCTGGCCGTCCTCGTAGCGGACGCCGAAGGTGGTGCGCACCAGCGGGATGATCTCGGCGTCGACCTGGGCGTAGGCGGCCGCGACTTCCAGCTGGGCCGAATAGGCCGCCGCGCCGCTGCCGGCGCCGCCGGTGATTTCCGTCAGGATCAGACCGTCCGGGCGGATGTTGTAGTCCGAGTAGAGGTAGTCGACCCGCGACTGGCGCTGCTCTTCGGTCAGGGTGCTGGCCGGCACGAACTGCAGGTCGCGGCGCTGGGCGTCGCGGTTGTTGTCCGACCAGGCCACGCCGACGCTGAAGACGGCTTCGCGGTAGTCCGACAGCGGCAGGGTGTAGCTGAGGTCCGCGCCACCCGAGACGATGTCGTCGTCCAGTTCGCTGAACGAGACGCGGTTGCCGCCGATCTCGTGGACGAAATTGCCATTGATATCGAGGCCGTATTCGAAGCGCGTCTCATAAGGCGCGTTCCGCTCGGTCTTCGCATAGGCGGCGCGCCAGGCGAACTCGACCGCGCCGTCCATGAACTCGTGCTCACCGGCCAGCTGGCTGGAGAAGAGCTGGCGTTCGTACCACTCCGTGAAGTCCGACCGCTGGACCGCGCCGCCGGCGTCGAAATCGGGACCGGCGCTGATGCGGGCTTCCTTGGTCACGTTGCGGACGAAGAAGTTCGTCCATTTGATCTCGCTGTTCTCATTGGTCAGCGACAGGCCGCCCAGGAAGTTCAGCTGGATGTCGTTCTGGTTCGATTCATAGGCCTTGCTGGTGACCGGCACCAGGACGGAGCCCGAGAACTGGCCTTCTTCCTGGACTCCGTTTCGGGTCGACCAGCTGTTGCTGTAGCCCGCGACGGCGATCAGGCCGAAGGTGCCCATGCTGCTTTCGCTGGACAGGCCGCCCGCGAAGTCGAAACCGAAATTCACGGGCGTGGTTTCGCGCTGCAGCAGGCGCAACGGCGCGTTGATCAGGGACTGACCGATCCGCTGCAGTTGCTGCGCCTCGAAATTGGCGCTGTTGACCGGAACGCCCTGGTCGAAAGCCAGCGCCAGCGGTCCAGGCACGTCGCGCGTGCCGTCGTCGAAGCCGGTGAAATCGGTGCGCGATCCGTAATAGATCAGGCTTTCCTTGTTGGTCGTCTCGGTATTGCCGCCGACCGACGCCGACATCGAGAAGAAGGGCTCGTTCGGCGCATCGACGGTGCGCAGGTCGATCACGCCGCCGCCGAACTCGCCGGGGAAGTCGACGGAATAGGATTTCTGGACGGTGACGCTTTCCAGAATGCTGGACGGAAACAGGTCCAGCGGAACGACCCGTTGCAGCGGCTCGGGGCTGGGCAGGGGCGATCCATTGAGCAGGGCCGACGAGTAACGCTCGCCGAGACCGCGCACATAGACAAAGCGGCCTTCGACCACGGTCAGGCCGGTGACGCGCGCCAGGGCGCCGGCGGCGCTGCTGTCGCCGGTCCGTTCCAGATCCTCGGCCGTCAGGAAGGCGGCGACTTCGGCGCTCTCGCGGTTCGGTTCGGGGATGTAGCGGCCCAGAACCACGACTTCGTCGAGCTGGGAGGCCTCTTCCGGCTCGGCTTCAGCCTGCGCGGCCGGCGTTTGCGCGGTGACGGTTTGCGGCGCGGTCTGGACCGGCGGCGTTTGAGCATAGGCCAGCCCCGGCGCGATCAGCGCGCTGGTGGCCAGAAGGACCCCGCTCAGGGTCAGAGTAACTGTCTTCATGATCTGCGCCTTGAAGGGGTTCAACGGAATACGCGAAAGCCGGAGGCGGCCCGGTCGGGCCGCCTCCGCGCATCCGTCATCAGCAGGTCGCGCCGGCGGTCAGGCCGCAGGTCCAGCCCTGGTACCAGGTGTCGGCGGCGTTCTGGACGGCGCCGATGTAGGTCGTGGCCTGGAAGAAGGAATGGACCGCCGGAGCGTTTGCCGGGGTCACGGCGTTTTCGTTGGCGCCGTTGACGAACGTCAGGACCTGGTTGCTCAGGCTCGTGCCCGCCGGAGCGGTCAGGGTCGAGGTCCCGGCCGCCGTGTTGTTCGTGCCGGCGGTGAAGGCCGCCGCCGACAGGACGGCGTTGGCCGGACGGTACGAGATGCCGCAGGACATGAAGACCGAGTTGAAGGCCACGCCGCTGGTGGCCGTGTCCGCGTCATTGATGGCCATGCAGCCGGCCAGTGAGCCTGCGACGCTGGTGAACACCGAGTTGATGATCGTGGCGTCGGCGCCCGTGTCGAAGTGAGCGACGGTGTGGGCGTCGGTCGGCGAGTTGCGGCCGACGAGGGTCCAGTTGGCCATCTTGGGCTGTGACACATAGCGGGTGGCCAGCGGCACGGAGGTCGGGGCCGACGAGAACTCGAAGCCGGCGCTGCGGCTGGTCGAACCGGGGGCCCGTTGCGTCACGATGCCGAACTGGGCGCCGCCGCGCCAGCCGGTGTCGGTGTCCATGCCATCGTCGTCGGCGCCGTTGATGACGATGTGGCGCAGGTTGACGGCGCCGCCGAAGATTTCGATGCCGTCATCCGAGCTGTTGTAAACCTGGATGTGATCCACGGTCGTGCCCGAGCCGACGCCGGCCATGGTCAGGCCCTGCAGCTCGTTGCCGGTCGAGATTTCGAAGCCCGAGAACTTGATCTGGACGTAGCGCAGGCGGCCCGAGTTGTCTGATGCGGTGTTGCCGCCGAAGAAGGCGCTGGTGCCCTCGACGGTGCCGGTGCAGGTCACCGGGGCGGTCAGCTGGCAGTTGGCGGTCGGCGCGCGGCCGGCCAGGACGATGCCGCCCCACTGCCCTTGCGAACTCTCGGTGGTCGTGCCTTCGACGTTCTGGCGGCTGGTGAAGACGATCGGGGTCGTCGCCGTGCCTTCTGCGAACAGCTGCGAACCGCGGTTGACCAGCAGATAGTCGGAACCGCCCGAGGCGAAGATGCGGACGCCCGCCTCGATGGTCAGGATGCCCTGCTCGCTGCCGGCGATCGGGGCCGCCGGATCGACGCCGCGGTCGGTGCCGACCGCGGTCCGGCCGGTGATCGAGTAGATGGTGCCGGCGCGCAGCGGCACCGTCAGGGCGCCGTTGATCTGTTGCGGCAGCTGGCAGACGCGCAGGGTGTTGCCGGCGATCAGGCCGACGTTGGCGAAGCCGGCCGGGCAATCAGCCGCGGGAGTGCCCGGAGCCGGCGGGGGCGTCACGCCGCCGCCGCCGCCGCCGCCGTCGCCGAAATCACCTTCACCGGGCGATGCGACTTCGGCCGAGCCGCACGCGGCCAGGATCAGGGCGCTGGCGGAAACCGCGAGCAGGGTCTTCAGTCGAAAGCCGGTCATCGTTTTCACCGTGTCTGTGCAAAAGAATTTCACGACAGGGGTCGTCCGGGATGCTCTCCCCGACGCGATGACTGCACCGCCCCCTGCCCACCGCTGTGGTTAGGGGTCAGATATGACGGCGCCGACGCTGTACCGTGACGGTTCCGGCTCGCTTGTGTGAAGTTGTCTGCGCGGTTCCGTGAAAAGCTGTCACGACACGGTGGAACTGTCACAGTGGGTCGATGCGAACGGCTTGCCTTGCGATTTCAGGCCCCGTACCGCGAGTGAAACCTCGATGGTGAACCGCTTGTTCGACGCCGGCCCGTCCCCCGCCCTTGTTCTCGCCTTCGCGGGCCTGGGGCTGATCGCGGGCAGCTTCCTGGGGCTGGTCAGCCTGCGCCTGCCGGCGGGCGAAGGCGTTGTCGCGGGCCGGTCGCGTTGCGGCGGCTGCGGGCGGACCTTGGGGGCGCGGGATCTGGTTCCGGTCGTCAGCTACGTCATCGCCCGCGGTCGCTGCCGGCGATGCGAGGCGCCGATACCGGTTCGCTATCCGCTGATGGAGCTCGGCTGCGCGGCCATCGGCGCCTGGGCGGCCCTGTCCCAGCCGACGCCGGTCGCCGCGGCGCTGACGGCGTTGCTGGGGTGGCAGCTGCTGCTGATCGCGATCATCGACGCAGAGCATTTCTGGCTGCCCGATCGGCTGACGCTGCCGCTGCTGGCCACGGGCCTGACGGCCGCGGCGCTGCTGGACGTCCCGACGGTGCGCGACAGCGTCATCGGCGCCGCCGTCGGCTTCGCGGCGCTGTGGTCTCTCGCCTGGGTCTATCGCCGGCTGCGGGGGCGCGAGGGTCTGGGGGGCGGAGACCCCTTCCTGTTCGCCGCGATCGGGGCATGGACAGGATGGCCGGGCCTGCCCACCGTCCTGATCTGGGCCGCGACCGCCGGTCTGAGCCTGGTCCTGGCGAAACGCCTGACGGGTCGTGGTGTGTCCGGGTCCGACCGCCTGCCCTTCGGCCTGTTTCTGGCGATAGGGGCTTGGATGACCTGGCTTCTGGGGCCGATCGGGCTCTGAGGCGGCCCGGGGAAGGTCTGGCGGAGACGCAGGGATTCGAACCCTGGGTACCCCTTACAGGGTACGACGATTTAGCAAACCGTTGCCTTCAGCCACTCGGCCACGTCTCCGGCAGGCGGCGTGATTAGCCGAGCGCGCGGGCGGACGCAACGGGTTGCGCGAGCCGTCGTGCGTTAACGGGACAGTGAGAGCGGGCGTGCAAGGTGGGCCGGAACCCCCGCGCGAGCCCCATGACCGACGCCGCAACCCGCCGCCCAATGTTCGACGTCGACCTGTCCGGGTCGGAAAGCCTGGACGCGTCCGGCCTTCAGGCGCTGGCCGCCTCGGCCGTTGAAGGCGGGCCGGAAGCCGAGGGCGCCGCGCGCCGGGGCCCGTTCCGACCCGACGTCTGGCGTAACGCCCGTCAGCGGCACGCCTCGCGGCTGGCGGCCCATTATTTCCGGTCGCTGGACGTGCTGGCCGTGGCCGCCGTCACCCTGCTGAGCGCCTGGGCGGCGGCGCCGGGCCCCCTGATTCACGCCCAGCTGTCGCAGGTCCTGCCATTCGCGCTCGGCGCCCTGACCATTCTCGGCCTGTTGCGGTCCCTGGGGCGCTATCGATTCGCGCGAGGCCAGCAGACGGCGATCCATCTGGCGTCGGTGGCCGCGATCGTCGCGGCCGGATCCCTGGTCGCCATGGCGTCCGGCTGGGCGATGCAGGGCGCCGACGCCCAGTGGGCGGCCTGGCTGGTCTGGACGGGTCTGGTGCTGGTCACGCTGAACGCCCTGCACATGGGGTGGAGCGACATCGTCGCGCGATGGCGGGCGTCCGGAGCCCTGACGCCCAACATCGTCCTGGTCGGGGCGACCCGCCACGCCGAGGCCCTGATCCGCGAAGCGCTGAAGCGGCGCGACCTGAATGTGCTGGGAATCTTCGACGACCGGCTGGCGCGCAGCCCACGGGCCATCGAGGGCGTGCCCGTGCTGGGCACGGCGGAGGATCTGCTGACCCACCGGATGACGCCCTATGTCGACCGGATCGTGCTGGCCATCGACCCCAGGGCCGAGGCGCGCGTGCGCGACCTGACCGCCCGGCTGAGGACGCTGCCCAATGAAGTGACGCTGGTGGTCGAACCGAAGGGCGAGGCCGAGACGCGTACGACCCTGAACCGGCTGGCCGCCGCCCCGCTGGCGGATGTCCAGGGTCCGCTCGACGACGACCGCCGCGCCTTCAACAAGCGGCTTCAGGACATGATTTTCGGCCTGACCGCCCTGGTGCTGCTGTCCCCGGTCATGGCCGCGGTCGCCCTGGCGGTCCGTCTGGACAGCCCGGGTCCGATCTTCTTCCGTCAACGGCGGCACGGCTTCAACCACGAGGAAATCGTGGTGTGGAAATTCCGCTCGATGAGGCAGGAGGCCGCCGATGCGACGGCCAGCCGTCAGGTCACCCATGACGACGACCGCATCACGGCCGTGGGCCGGTTCATCCGCAAGACCAGCCTCGACGAACTGCCGCAACTGCTGAACGTCCTCACCGGCGAGATGTCGCTGGTCGGTCCGCGTCCGCACGCCATCGGCATGAAGACGGGCCATGTCGAATCCGCGCGGCTGGTGGCCGAATACGCCCATCGCCACCGCATCAAGCCCGGCATGACGGGCTGGGCCGCCATCCACGGTTCGCGCGGGCCGCTGCACAGCGCTCAGGACGTGCGCCGCCGGGTGCAGCTGGACATCGACTATGTCGAGCGCCAGTCGTTCTGGCTGGACCTGTGGATCATGGCCGTGACCGTGCCGGTGCTGCTGGGCGACCGCGCGGCGGTTCGCTGATGTTCTGGCGCGGCGTCTGGGGCTATCTGCCCGCCAACATCGTGCAGGGGGTGGTCGGCTTTCTGTCGATCATCCTGTTCACCCGCCTGCTCAGCCCCGAGGATTTCGGCCGCTACGCCCTCGCCTTCTCGGTCATGACCTTGGCCCATGTGGCCGTGTTCAGCTGGCTTGAGGCCGCCATGGCGCGGTTCTGGGCGGCCCAGTCGCCCGGGGCCGAGACCTGGGGCCATTTCGCCAGCCTGTACCGCGCGGCCTTCGCCCTCAGCGCGGCCTTCCTCGTCGTGGCGGGCGTGGCGGTCTGGCTGTTCCCGGTCGATCCCCTGTTCAAGCTGGCGCTGGCGGCGGGTCTGGCGGGCGCGCCGGCGCGGTGTCTGGTCAAGCTGGGGCAGGAGCGTTTCCGCGCCGCCGGCGAGGTGGGCAAGGCGGCGTGGCTGGACATGGCGGTGGCGGTCGGCGGCCTCGCCATCGGCGTGGGCTTCGCCCTGATCGGGGCGGGCGGAGCGGCGCCCCTGCTGGGCATCGGCCTCGCGCCTCTTGCCGCCCTGCCCTTCGTCCTGCCCGGTGAACTGCGACAGGCGCGCGGCGGGGCGTTCGAGCCGGCGCGGGTGCGGGACTACGCCGTGTACGGCTATCCGATCGCGGCCTCGCTGGCCCTGACGGTGGTGCTGTCCTCGACCGACCGCTTCCTGCTGGCCCTGTTCATGGACGAGGCCGCGGTGGGCGCCTATCACGCCAGCTATTCGATCGCGAACCGGACGCTGGACGTGCTGTTCCTGTGGCTGGGTTCCGCGGGGCAGCCGGCGCTGGTCATGGCGCTGGAGCGCGGCGGGCTGGAGCGGTTGAAGGAGGCCGCGCGGGAACAGCTGTCGACCTTCCTGCTGATCGGCCTGCCGGCGGCGGCGGGTGTGGCCCTGGTGGCGCGTCCGCTGGCGGAGCTGCTGATCGGCGAGGACCTGCGCACGGCGGCGGCGGGAGTGACGCCGTGGATCGCCCTGTCGGCCCTGCTGTTCGGGCTGACGGCCTATTATTTCGGCCAGGCCTTCACCCTGGGCAAGAAGACGAAGCGTCTGCTGATCGCCATGGCGATTCCGGCGGTCGCCAATGTGATCCTGAACCTGATCCTCGTGCCGCGCTTCGGCCTCATGGGCGCGGCCTGGGCGACGGCGATCAGTTTCGCGCTGGGGCTGCTGGCGACGATGCTGATCGGCCGCCGGGTCGTGGCCCTGCCGATCCCGTGGGAGAGCCTGGTCCGCTGCGGGATCGCCACCGGGATCATGGCCGTGGTCGTCGCCCGTCTGCCCGCCCTCGGCGGCTTCCCCGAACTGATGCTGGACGCCTCGGTCGGCGGCCTGGTCTATGCGGCGGCCGCCCTGACGCTGAACGCGGCGGGCGTCCGCGACGTCGCCACGCGCCTGCTGACGCAGATCCGCGCCCGGAGGGCGACGGCGTGAGCGCGCGGGCCCACATGCACGACAACGGCGCGTGGACCGCGGCGCGGCCGAGCGTGTCCGTCCTCATCCCCTTCCTGCGCGACGATCCGGCGGACCTGCTGGCGGCGCTCGAAACGGAAGCCGCGGCGCTGGGCGGGACGGTCGAGATCATCGTGCTGGACGACGGCACCGCCGATGCGGCCCTGACGGGGCGGCTGAAGACGCGGATCGACGCCATGGCCCTGCCCGTGCGCCTGATCACCCTGCCGGCCAACGAAGGCCGGGCGATCGGCCGCAACCGTCTGGCGGCGTCCGCGCGGGGCGGCTCCCTGCTGTTCCTCGACAGCGACATGCGGCCTGATCACCCCGGCTTCCTGCGCGACTGGGCCGCGCTGGTCGCCGACGGCGATCCCGCCGTGGCCTTCGGCGGCTTCTCCCTGCTGCAGGCCCCGACCGACGCCCGGTTCGCCGTGCACCGCGCCATGGCGGCCAGGTCGGAATGCGTGCCCTGCGCAGAGCGGGCGAAACAGCCCGAGAAATACGTCTACACCTCCAATCTTCTGGTCCGCCGCGACGTGTTCGAGGCCGAGGCCTTCGATCCCGGCTTCACCGGCTGGGGCTGGGAGGATGTCGAATGGGCCATGCGCGTGTCGCGCCGGTTCGAGGTCGTGCATATCGACAACCCGGCCACCCACATGGGGCTCGACACCGTGGCCGCGCTGGCCGGCAAGTACGAACAGTCGGCTCCCAATTTCGGCCGCATGGTCCAGCGCCACCCCAAGATCGTCGCCGCCTATCCCAGCTACAGGGCGGCGAGGCTGTTGAAGCGTCTGCCGGGCCTGCCGCTGCTGCGCCGTGTGATGCGCCGCGGGGCCGAGGCGGACTGGCTGCCGGTCGCGACGCGGGCCTTCTCGCTGCGCCTGTACCGCGCGGCCCTCTATGCGGAGGCGGTGTGATGGGCGACGTGGCCGTCATCGTCCCGACCCTGCGTCGGCCCGATAGTCTGGAGCGCGCCCTGCGGTCGCTGTTCCGGCAGACCGGCGTGGCGGACCGGGTCGCTGAAATCGTGGTCGTCGACAACGATCCGCTCGGCTCGGCGGCGGCGCTGACCGAGGCGCTGCGCGCCTTCTCGCCCTGGGCCCTGATCTATCGCCATGCGCCGACCCCCGGCGTCGCCACGGCGCGCAACGCGGGCCTGTCCGCGACGGACGCCCCCCTGATCGCCTTCCTCGACGATGACGAGGCCGCCGCGCCCGGATGGCTGTCGGCCTTGCTCAAGGCCCAGGCCGAGACGGGAGCTGACGCCGTGTTCGGTCCGATCACCGGCCGGGCGCCGGACGCCGAACCCTGGCTGCGGTCCTGGCTGGAGCGCTTCTTCGGCCGTGAGGGCCCGGAACGGACGGGGCTGATCGCCGAACCCTATGGCTGCGGCAATTCGCTGATGCTGCGGGCCACCGCCCTGCCCGGGTCCGCGCCGTTCAATGTGGCCGCCGATCAGGCCGGTGGCGAGGACGACGCCCTTTTCGCGGCGCTGGCGGCGCGGGGCGGCCGGTTCGGCTGGGCCGCCGACGCCCGGGTCGAGGAGTTCGCCCCGGCGCACCGGGCCACGCTGAAATACGCCCTCGCCCGGGCCTTCGCCTATGGTCAGGGACCCAGCCAGACGGCGGCGGCGGCGCGGAACTGGCCGGGGGTCGCCCGCTGGATGCTGATCGGCGCGGGCCAGACGGTCGTATGGGGCGCTGCGGCCGCGGTCCTGACCGTCGCGGCCCGGCCCGGACGCGTCGAGATGTACGATCGCGCCGCGCGCGGTCTGGGCAAGGTGTTGTGGACCCGTGGTTTCGAGCCGCATTTCTACGGCGCGCGCGAGCTGGCCCGGCTCGACGCCGCCTAGCCCGTCAGACGCCTCAGGAAGGCCGGCGGCTTGTACGTCGAGCGGTTGACCACGACCCCCGCGATCTTGCCCCCCACCGCCTCGATCTCGTCGCGCAGCATCAGCGGCTCGTTGGCCGCCGTGCTTTCGGCGGCGACGACCAGCACCGTCGCATCGACGAACGGGGCCAGGGTGATGGCCATGTCGCTGCGGTCTGCCGCCGGGGCGTCGATCACCACCGTGTCGGCGTGCTTTCGCAGGGCGTCCCAGTAGCGGGCGTCGCCGACAGCCTCGGCGCGCTGGCCCGACCGGAGATGCTCGGCCGCGAACCGGGTGACCCACAGCCGCCCGCCCAGGCAGGGGCGCGCCGTCAGCAGGCGCGCCGGATGCACGGGCTTGCCGGCGCGATCCATCAGACGCGGCGTGACAGCGAAGAAGATCGATCCGTCGGGCGTGGCGATCGCGGCCTTGCCCAGCACGCCGAACCGGTCGGGTTCCGCGGCCACGGCCTCCATCTGACCCTGCTGGGACAGGTCGGCGTCGATCAGCCAGACGGGACGGCGCGCGCGGACGGCGGCCAGGCGGGCGTATTCGCGGGCCACGGTCGAGACCCCCTCGCCCGAGTTGGCGGCGGCGATCTGCACCACGCGGCCGCGGTGGCCGGGCGCCGGCCCCAGCGCGGCCCAGAGAGCCGCCATTTCGGTTGTCAGATCGACCATCGAATCGCTACGCGCCCGGCTACAGGCCCCTACGCTACCATGCCTTGTGAGATCACCGGGCGGCCTTCATCGGCGCGACGGCCAGCACGGGCATCTCCAGTGTCCGGCCGGTCGAGGCGGGGGTGACATAGCCCTTGCGGGTGAAGATACGCAGCAGGCCGACGCACAGGGCCGTGAAGGCGGCGAACAGGAAGACCAGGGCCAGCATCGGAGCCTTCAGGCTGGTGCCCCTGGTTGGGGCCTGGGCGCGTTCGATGACGGTGACATTGTCGGCCCCGGCGGCGACCAGGGCGCTGTCGGCGCGGGCGGCGCTCTCGCGTTGCTGGAAGTCTCGGATGTTGGCGGTCAGGACTTCACGGTTGCCGGCCAGGTTGGCGTTGGTCGATTCCAGCCGGGTCAGTTCCGCCTGGCGAGAGCGGATTTGCGCCAGCTGATTGTTGGCCACGGCCAGCCGGGCAGCCAGTCCGTCGCGGTCGGCGGCGGCGGTGATCCGCGCGGTCTCGATCTCGGTGAAGATGACGCTGGGGCCCGTGCGGACCTCCTTGGCCCCCACGGTGGTGCCGGTGGCGACATAGGCCTGAAGGTCGGCGATCTGCTGCTCGATGTCCTTCACCGGTTGGGCGTCGGGCGTATAGCGCGACAGCAGGGCTTCGCGCTGTGTCCGCAGCTGCAGGATCTGGTCCTGGGCCGAAATGTTCAGATCCTGCTGCAGCACCACCTCGGCGGGCTGCTGCGCCAGCTGGGCCTCCAGCGTCGACAGCCGCTGGCTGGCCTGGTTCAGCTGGGCCCGCAGCGACAGCGCCTCGGCGTAGGTGGTCTGATAGGTCGCGGCCAGCGTCGCCTTGGCGGTGGCGAAGTCGCCGATGTCATTGGAGGTCATGAAGGCGTTGTAGGCGGCGTCCGCCTCGGCCAGGTCGTTCTCGAACGCCTCGCGCTGCTGGGCGAGGGCGGGCGTGGTCCGGTCGCGGAACACCACGCGACGCTGGACCAGATACTGGTCGACCACGGCGTTCAGCACCTGGGCCGCGCGCACCGGATCGTCGGCCTTGTAGGAAACGGAGATGATGGCGCTGCCGGCCGTGGTGCCGACGCCCAGGCTGGCGTCCAGAACCTTCAGCGCCGCCGCTTCCTTCTCGGCCGCCGTGCCCGAAGCGTCGGGCCCCAGAACGGTGTCGGCGCCGACGGCCCGGACCGCGCGGCGCTTGACCTCCAGGCTGCCGAGGATCTGGGCTTCCGAACCCGCGATCGCGTCGGCCTCCAGCGGCTGGCTGCGCTCCGAGGCGCCCACGCGCGGCTGATAGACATATTCCGACCCGGCGCCGGCATAGACGCTGGCGTTCGCGGTGTAGGATTTCTTGAGCGTCAGGATCGCCGCCGCGCCGATGGCGAACACGGCCAGGAAGATCACGACCATCAGCAGCAGTTCGCGGAACAGCAGGCCGACGACGTCAAGGAAGCCGTAGCGCGGGCGGACTGTGGTGTAGGCCGTCGTACGCATGCGGGCGGACTGATTCCATGGAACAGGACTGACCCGACAAGCCTTGGGCCAGCGGCGTTAACCCATGGTTACCCATAACCGACGACCCTGCCCTCAACGTCGCTTTCAGGAACGAATCCACCATGTCCATCGACCGCCGTCTGATGCTGCTGGGCCTTGCCGGGGTCGGCGCGATGGTCGGCGGCTGCGGCGGCGTGGCGAACGGGCTGACCGGCGGCGGCGACTACGGCTCCCGCATGCCCCTGCCGCAGGATTCGCGCGGCGATCGGGTCAGGAATGTGGGCCGGACCTCCTTCCCGGAGATCGGCTTCGCCGACTGGACCGAGGCCGAGCCGGAATACGTGCTCTATCCGGGCGACGAGATCGAAATCGCCACCCCGACCGCGGTCGAGCTGACGCGGACGCAGAAGATCGGGCCGGACGGGCGGATCTCGCTGCCGCTGGTCGGCCAGATCATGGCCGCTGACCGCACGATCGCCGAGGTCGAGGCCGATGCATCAGCCGCTTACGCCAGCCAGTTGCGCCGGCCGGTGGTGGAGGTGACGCTGAAGACGGCGGGCCCCCTGAAGGTCTGGGTCGATGGCGAGGTGCGGACCCCCGGCGTCTACGACATGGCGGGCGACATCGATGCGTATCAGGCTGTCATCCAGGCTGGCGGCTTCCTGCCGACGGCGCGCCAGAACGAGGTGGCGCTGATCCGGCGGGGGCCCGGCGGGGTGCGGATGATGCGGGCGGTGGATCTGCGGCCCCGGCGAGGCGAGGTGGTGGCCCTGCGGCGCGGCGACATCATCTTCGTGCCGCGCTCGACGCTGGGCGAGGTGGCCAATTTCGTCAGCCTGTTCCGCAACGCCCTGCCCGTCGGGTTCAGCTACGCCATCGGCGGGCAGTATCAGAGCTTTTAGTGGCTAGTGGCTAGTGGCTAGTGGCTAGTGGCCAGGTTGTCCGCCCTGTTTGCGCCTTGCAAGGGATCCTGAAAGGGCCGCAAGCATTCGGCTGATTTCATCTGCCGTTGCGAGAAGCGCGTTCGCGTCGCTGGCCGGAACATAGCCAAGTCGTTGTGCGAGAAATAACTGGGTTTCAGCCTCGGCAAGCGACCCTTGGGCGATGCCGACAAACTGGATGAACTCTCCGGTGCTCCGCCGCGCCGCGCCTTCGGCGATGTTTGACGCGACTGAAATGGCCGAACGCCTGATCTGGCTGATAAGTCCGAAGCGTTCGTCGCGGGGCCAATGCGCCGTGGTTTCGTAGATCGCTTCGGCCCAATCCAGGGCGCGCCGCCAGACCTTGAGGTCCCGATAGCTGGTGACGGTTCCCTCGGTCATTCGCCCCTCCAACGGACGACAACCGATACAACCTTTAGTCACTAGCCACTAGCCACTAGCCACTTCCCGGCAATCACGCAGCCAGACTAACCACGCCCGCGTCGATCCAGCGGCGGGCGGCTTTCTGGGCCTCGGCGATCTCGTCCTGCTCCATCTCCTGGCTCATCTCGCGGCGATAGACGCGCGCTTCGATGCTGCCCTTCATGGCGGCGAGGTTGAAGATCATATGGGCCGAGACGCGATCCATCGGGCAACCGCCCTGGCCGCTCGAATACATCATGCCCAGCCGGAACAGATCATCGCCGTTCATGTCGGCGGTCGGCAGGGGAAGCCCCTGCTCCTGATCGACTTCCGGCGCCATTTCTTGCGCGTTCATCACCGTATCTCCCGGGTTTGGGGCCGTTCTGGCCCTGCCCTCTGACAGCGATCAAATACCCGCGGTTTGAAGTTAAAGTTAACAGCGAAACGGCCCGCCAAACTTTTCAGTAAAGCAGGAATGAATACTCACGAAACGATTCAGATCTCTGAAATCTCTCGTAAATCTCCCGGTCATACCGGCTAACGAAGAGTCACCGGGCCCGTTGACCGAACAGGACCTTGCGCGCCGCCTCGGCCGACCTGCCCGAGGCCGCCAGATTTCCTCGCAGGGCCTCGCCCAGCGCCCGGCCGGCGATCACCCCGGGGCGTTCGCCGACGCGCTTCATCCAGGCGGCGAGGTGGGGAAACTCGTCCAGACTCTGCCCCTGATGGTCCGGCAGGATCCACGGCCAGCTGGCCATGTCGGCGATGGAATAGTCGCCGGCCAAAAAGTCACGGTCGGCCAGTCTTCGGTCCAGAACGCCGTAAAGCCGGTGCGTTTCGTCGGTGTAGCGGCGCACGCCATAGGCGATCTGGCGCTGATCCTTGATCAGGGCGGGGGCGTACTGGCGGAAATGGTGCGTCTGACCGGCCATCGGCCCCAGTCCGCCGACCTGCCAGAACAGCCACTGGTCGACCTCGGCCTTGCCGCGCGGATCCTGCGGATAGAATTTCCCTGACTTCACCCCCAGGTACTGCAGGATGGCCCCCGACTCGAAGATCGACAGTGGCCGGCCGTCGGGTCCGTCCGGATCGACGATGGCTGGCATGCGGCCGTTCGGACTGATGGCCTGGAAGGCCGGGGAAAACTGCTCGCCCGCGCCGATGTTCACCGGCTTCATCTCATAGGCCAGGCCCATCTCCTCCAGCGCGATGGAGATCTTCCAGCCGTTGGGCGTGGGCCAGTACCAGAGTTCGATCGGACGAGGCATGAGGGGTTCCTGAAACGGCAGCGCCTCAGGTGGGCGCCCTGGCCGCCCCGCACAACGGCGAACCTGACAACCGCGTTCAGGATGAGTTCATCGCCGCGGGCAGAGCGTGAGTCATGATTAACGGCGGGAAATCACCTTTCCTGCCCACCCTGGAGACTGATCATGAACCGCTTCACCAAGGCCGCCGTGCTGGGGTTGGTGCTGGCCACCGCCGCCCCGCTGGTCGCTGAGGCCCAGAGCCGCGGCGACCGCAGAGAGAACCGCCGCGAATATCGCGAGGATCGGCGGGACGACCGTCAGGACTTCCGCCGGGAACGCCGCGACGACCGCCGCGACTGGCGCAACGGCGAGTACGACAACCGCCGCGAATTCCGCCAGGACCGGCGGGACGATCGACGCGACTTTCGCGAGGAGCGCCGCGACGACCGTCAGGATTTCCGCCGGGACCAGCGCTGGGACCGCGACAATCGCGACTGGTGGCGTGGCCGGGCCGACTTCCGCGACTATCGCGGCGCCCGCAGCGGCTACTGGTATGCCCCAAGCTACGGCTATTATCGGGTAGAGCCGCGCTACTATAATCAGCGCTGGTCGCGGGGCGGTTATCTGCCGTCGGCCTACCGCAGCTACTACGTTCGCGATCCCTACACCTACGGTCTGCGCCCCGCGCCGCGCGGCTATCGCTACGTCCACGCCGGCAATGACATCGTCATGATCGCCATCGCCACGGGTCTGATCGCCAGCGTCCTGTCCGGCGCGTACTAGAACCTCGACCATCACCTGGGAAGCGCCCCGCAGGTTCGTCCGGCGGGGCGCTTTTCTGTCCGAAAGTTAACCTTGAGACGGCGTTCGTTCAGTCACGGTTCATCGACCAGGCGCGACCTTTGGATCAAGCCGTCTGACAGGGACGTGCGGGGAAGAATACGAGAATGAAACGCTCACTCATGATGGCCGCAGCCGTGGCGGCCTTCGCCTTGCCCGCGGTCGCGCCGCTGGCGGCTCTGGCCCAGGACGGCGAACAGGCCGGCGGCCGCCGGGGCGCCGCCCGCCAGAACGGCGGCGAGGAACGCGCCGCGGCCCGCGCGGAAGCCCGGGCGCAAGCGCAGGCGGAAGCGCCGCGCCAGAACCGCGAACAGCGGCAGGAAAACCGCGAACAACGCCAGGAGAACCGGCAGGAACGCCGCGAAGAGCGGCAGGAGGCTCGCCCCCAGCCGTCCGAGAACCGCGAGCAGCGGCAGGAGAACCGGCAGGAGCGTCGGGAAGACCGGCAGGAGAACCGCGCGCAGCCGCCTCGCGATCCGAACCAGCCCCTGTTCCGCAACCACCAGGACATCCTCGACGCCCGCGCCCGCGAGGCCCGGCAGCAGAACCGGCAGGAGGATCGGCAAGACCGCCGTGAAGACCGGCAGGAACGCCGCGCCGACCGTCCCGACACCCCGCCCCGGAACCGCGAGGAACGTCGCGAGAACCGTCAGGACCGACGCGAAGACCGGCAGGAGAATCGCCAGGATCGACGTGAGGACCGCCGCGAGAACCGTCAGGACCGGCGCGAATACCGCGAGTTCCGCCAGCGCTTCGACAGCGGTTCATGGCGGCGCGACTGGAACCGCAGCCACCGGTCCGACTGGTGGCGCAACGACCGGCGTTTCCGGGGCTATAACGGCCTGCGGATCGGCTTCTATTTCGCGCCTGGCCATGGCTACTACCAGGTGCCGCGGAACTACTGGGGCCAGCGCTATCACGAAGGCCAGTACCTGCCTTCGATCTTCTGGCGCTACCAGCTGAACGACTGGCGCACCTACGGCCTGGGCTATCCGCCCGAGGGGACGCGCTGGGTGCTGGTGGACAACCACATCTATCTGATCGACGCCTACGACGGCTACATCATCGACGTCATCTACGACGCCTGGCGCTGGTAGTTCGTCAGCCCACGGAACAAGCGCCGTCCGATCGCGAGATCGGGCGGCGTTTTCGCATCCGGATGGAAGGTTGCGGCGGCGCGCGCGACGGGCCAGAACCGGCGCATGACCGACGCGGCGATCAGCGACAAGACACGCGGCGAGGAAGTCCCCTCTTCCCGCGCCCCCCAGCTGCACCTGTCCGAAGAGCTGATGCAGTCGCCGACGCGGTTCTTCAACCGCGAGATCTCGTGGCTGGCCTTCAACGGCCGGGTGCTGGAAGAGGCCGCCAATCCCGCCCACCCGCTGCTGGAACGCCTGCGCTTCCTGTCGATCTCGGCCAATAACCTGGACGAGTTCTTCATGACCCGCGTCGCCGGCCTGAAGGGCCAGGTCCGTGAGCGTGTGCGGGTCCTGTCGTCCGACGGCCTGACGCCCGCCGAACAGCTGGACAAGGTCAATGTCGCCGCCGGCGCCCTGATGGCCGAGCAGCAGCGGCGCTGGCGCAAGCTGCGCAAGGAACTGACCATCGCCGGCATCGAGGTGGTCGACGCCGACAAGATCACCAGGACCGAGCGGGACCGGCTCGAGCCCGAATTCCTCAACCAGCTGTTCGCCGTGCTGACGCCCATGGCGATCGACCCGGCCCACCCCTTCCCCTTCCTGCCCAACCTCGGCTTCTCGCTGGCGCTCAAGCTGAAGCGGCGCTCGGACAACCGCGCCCTCTACGCCCTGGTGCCGGTGCCGACACAGGTGAAGCGGTTCTGGCCGCTGGCCACCGACGGCCGCTCCAAACCGGGCAAGAGGCGCTACGTCAGCCTGGAAAGCCTGCTGACCCTGTTCATCGACCACCTGTTCCCCGGCTGCGACGTGCTGGAACGCGGCGTCTTCCGCCTGATCCGCGACAGTGACATCGAGATCGAGGAAGAGGCCGAGGATCTGGTCATGGAGTTCGAGGAGGCGCTGAAGCAACGCCGCCTGGGCTCGGTGGTGCGCATCAAGATCGAGGCGTCCATGCCGGACGACCTGCGCACCTTCATCACCGACCAGCTGGACGCCGCGCCGCAGGACATCGTTCTGGTCGCCGGCATGCTGGGGCTGGCCCAGGTCGCCGACCTGATCCCCTCGGGCCACCCCGACCTGAAGTTCAAGGGCTATGAGCCGCGCTATCCCGAGCGCGTCCGCGACAATGGCGGCGACATCTTCGCGGCGGTCCGCGAGAAGGACATGCTGATCCACCACCCGTTCGAGAGCTTCGACGTGGTGGTCCAGTTCCTGCGCCAGGCCGCGCGCGACCCCAACGTCATCGCCATCAAGCAGACGCTGTACCGGACATCCAAGGACAGCCCCATTGTCGCCGCCCTGATCGAGGCGGCCGAGAACGGCAAGAACGTCACCGCCCTGGTCGAGATCAAGGCCCGCTTCGACGAAGAAGCGAACCTGCGCTGGGCCCGCGCCATGGAGCGCGCCGGCGTCCACGTCGTCTTCGGCTTCGTCGAATGGAAGACCCACGCCAAGCTGAGCGTCGTCGTGCGGCGCGAGGGCGAGGCCCTGCGGACCTACTGCCACTTCGGCACCGGCAACTATCACCCGGTGACGGCGCGGGTTTACACCGACCTGAGCCTGTTCAGCTGCGATCCCATGCTGGGGCGCGACGCATCGCGGGTGTTCAACTACATCACCGGCTACGCCCAGCCCGACGAGCTGGAGGCGCTGGTCGTCTCGCCCCTGAACATGAAGACCACGCTGATCGACCTGATCGGCAAGGAGATGGCGGCGGCGGCGCAGGGGAAACCCGCGGCCATCTGGGCCAAGATGAACTCCCTGGTCGATCCCGAGGTCATCGACGCCCTGTACCGCGCCAGCCAATGGGGCGTGCGCATCGAACTGGTGGTGCGGGGCATCTGCTGCCTGCGGCCCGGCGTCGAGGGCCTGAGCGAGAACATCCGGGTCAAGTCCATCGTCGGCCGCTTCCTGGAGCACAGCCGCATCGTCGCCTTCGCCAACGGCCGCGACCTGCCGCACAACAAGGCCAAGGTCTTCATCTCGTCGGCAGACTGGATGAACCGGAACCTCGACCGCCGGGTCGAGCTTATGACCCCTGTGCTGAACGCCACCGTTCATGACCAGGTGCTGGACCAGATCATGGTCGCCAATCTGAAGGACGACGCCCAGAGCTGGGTGTTGTCCGCTGACGGCGCCTATCAGCGGGTTCAGCCCGCCGACCCCGAGCGTCCCTTCTCGGCGCACAAATACTTCATGACCAACCCCAGCCTGTCGGGTCGCGGCCGCAAGGTGAAGACCCTGCCCGGCCAGCTCAGCTACGAGCCCTCGCGGAAGAAACGCTGATGCCCGAGGCCCTGCTGTCGGCCATCGGCGAGCCGCGCGACGTCGCGGCCATCGACATCGGCTCGAACTCGGTCCGCCTGGTCCTGTACCGGCTGGAAGGCCGGGCGATCTGGACCGTGTTCAACGAGAAGGTCCTGGCCGGTCTCGGTCGGGATCTGGCGGCCACCGGCCAGCTGTCGGTCGAAGGCGCGGCCCAGGCCCTGACGGCGCTCAAGCGGTTCGCCGCCGTGATCGAGGGCGTGCGTCCCGCCCTGGTCTTCGTGGCGGCCACGGCGGCCGTGCGCGAGGCCTCCGACGGTCAGGCCTTCTGCGACAGGGTCGCAGCCGAAACCGGCCTCAAGATCCGCGTCCTGTCCGGCGAGGAAGAGGCCCGCTACGCCGCCCTCGGCGTTCTGGCGGGCATCCCGGACGCGGAAGGCGTGGCGGGCGATCTGGGCGGCTCAAGCCTTGAACTGGTGCGCATCTCGGGGGGCGAGGTCGGGCGCGGCGTGACCCTGCCGCTGGGTCCCTTCGCCCTGGCCGACGAGAACGGATTCGACGCCGACCGCCTGCGCGGCGCGATCGGCAAACGGCTGAAGCCGGCGGCGGACTACAAGGCCGACACCCTCTACGCCGTGGGCGGCGCCTGGCGGACGCTGGCCCAGGTGCATATGGAGCTGACGAGCTATCCTCTGCGCATCGTCCATCAGTATGCGATGGGCGCCGAGGAACTGCTGGCCACGGCCCGGCTGATCGCGAGGGCCTCGCGGCCGTCGCTGGAAAAATGGCCCGGCGTGTCGAAGAAGCGGGCCGACACCCTGCCCCATGCCGCCCTGGTGCTCGAAGCCTTGATCGAGACCCTGCAGCTGAAGCGTGTCGTCGTCTCGGCCTGGGGCGTGCGCGAAGGCATGCTGTATGAGGCGCTGGAGCCGGAGATCGCCGCCGCTGACCCTTTGCTGGCCGGTTCGTCGGCCCTGGGCGCCCGGCAGGGCATTTCCCCAACCCTTCCCGGGGCGCTGAAGGGCTGGATCGCGCCCCTTCTCGCGGCCATGCCCGTGACCTTCGACAAGGTCCGCGACGACGTCCTGGCCGACGCCGCCTGCCGTCTGGCCGACCTCGGCGCCCGGCTGCATCCGGACCACCGCGTCGAACTGGCCTTCGACCAGGTGTTGCGCGCCCCGGTGCCCGGCCAGACCCACGCCGAGCGCGCCTACCTGGCGACGGCGGTCAACGCCCGCTACGGCGGCCCCGGCGGGACGCCCGAGCCCAACACGGTGACGCGCCTGTTGACCGAGGAACAGCGGCAGGGCGCGCGCGCGCTCGGGCTGGCGATCCGGCTGGCCTGCGACCTGTCCGGGCGCGCGCCGCAGCTGCTGGCCAACGCCCGCGCCACGGTGAAGGACGGGATGCTGATGCTGACGGCGTCCGACGGCTACGCCGACGTGCTGCTGGGCGAACAGACGCGGCGGCGCGGCAAGGCGCTGGCCGAAGCCCTGGGGCTGAAACTCGATATCCGCAACGGCGGCTGAGGCTCAGTCGCCCATCCACCAGCGCAGACGCAGGTCGCGCACGGTCTGGCCCCCGGCGGTCAGGGTTCCGGTCACGACGACGCCCTCGTCGCCGAGATTGCGCCGCGAGGTCGCCAGGGCGCCCTGATTGATCCGGCCTTCGAAGCGCACGGGGCCCAGTTCGGTCGAGGTTCCCTCGAACTCGATCCGGTCGTCGGAGACGGCGTATCGCGTCGGCAGCACCCGGGCGGTCACGCTGCGGGCCTCGCCCAGCTCGGTCTCGACCATCGGACTGGTGGCGTCGTTGAACTGCAGCATGACCGGGGCGAAGGTCGTCCCGGAGTCGGCGCCCTTCCAGGCCTCGAACTCGAACGCCTGGCCGACGAAGATGTGGTCGAAGGCCCATTTGCCGATCCGCACCTCGCTGGCGGGCATGTAGTAGCCCGAAACGTCGGATGTCACGGCGTAGCTGGACGCGCTGGCGGCCGGAGCCGGAACCGCCGGCGCGCCGGCCGGCTCGGCGGGCCGGTCGCAGGCGGTGACGGCGAGCACGGCGAAGACGGCGGCGAGAGTTCTGATGCGCATGGGATCCTCCGGCGCCGAGCCGAGCACGCGTTTCGGTCAGTGTCGAGCCCTATCGGTCCAGCGCTGCGTCCAGGGCCCGGAACGAGGCGATCGAAAGCTCGGTCGCGCTGATGAAGACCGAGGGCGTGATACGCTCGAGATCGTCCGACGGGCGGTGATAGTCGGGGTGATAGTTCACGCCCAGATAAAGGAACGGCACCTGCGCCCTGTGGAAGGCCGCGTGGTCCGACGACTCGACCCAGTTGTCCTCGCCCGTGTCCTGCGGCGTGTCCTTTCCGAACGCCAGGGCGACGGCGCCATTGGCGGGAAGGGTTTCCAGAATCGGGCGGAAATTCGGGTGCTGCCAGGTGCCCGTGACCCACAGCTTGCCGTCCGTTTCGGCGCGGGCGGTCATGTCGAAATTCAGGTTCATGGCGATGGAGGCCAAGGGCACCGGCGGGGCCTCGACGAAATGCTTCGCTCCCAGCAGGCCATGCTCCTCGCCGTCCAGGGCGACGATCAGCACGCTGTGCTCCGGGGCCTGGCGCTTCAGCTCCGCCGCCAGGGCCAGCATGGTGGCGACGCCGGAGGCGTTATCGTCGGCGCCGTTGAAGACCTGACCCTCGGCGTTCGTCCCGACGTGGTCGTAGTGGGCCGTGACGACGATGTAGCGGTCCGTGACGCGCGTCCCGGGGATCAGGCCGATGACGTTGACGCCGTTGTACGTCTTCGGTCCCGCCCGGGTGCGGCCCTGCATTTCCCACGGCTGCAGCCGGCCCATCGGCGGGGCCACGACGCCCAGGCTGTCCAGCCGGCCGACGATGTAGTTGCGCGCCATCTCGCCGCCCGGCGCGCCTGTATCGCGCCCCTGCATGTCGTCAGCGGCCAGGATGCGGACGTCCTCCAGCAGCCGGGTATGCATGACCGAGGGCGCCGGCGCGGCCACCACGGGCGGCGCGGTTTCGCCCGTTCCCAATGCCCCGCCGCAGGCCGAAAGCATCAGGGCGCCCCCGAGGGCGGTCGACAGGGCGAGAAGGCGGACGTGCAGCATGGGGGCTCCTTGGAATCGGCGAGACGCTAGCGGGGCGCGGCGGCGCTGTCAGATTAACTCGCCGTCATGCCGGACCGTTCGGCCGCAATCGACCGTCGCCTCTCGAAAGCCGCGCGGAGGCGATGCTAGAACGGGGACCGCAATCCTTCTGACGAGCCGCGCATGTCCGAGACCCCCGCCGATCAGCTGACCGAGTCCGCCGCGCGCGAGGAACTCGACCGGCTGGCCGCCGAACTGGCCCGGCACGACGCCCTCTATCACCGCCAGGACGCGCCCGAGATCTCGGACGCCGACTACGACGCACTCAAGCGCCGCGCGCTGGAGATCGAGGAGCGCTTCCCCGATCTGACCGGCCCGGCCTCGCCGTCGCAGGTCGTCGGCGCCGCCGGCTCCAGCCAGTTCGCCCCGGTGCGCCATGGCGTCCCGATGCTGTCGCTGGACAACGCCTTCGACGCGGCCGAGGTCGCCGATTTCGTGGCCCGCATCCGGCGCTTCCTCAAACTGCCCGCCGACGAGCCGGTGGCCTTTGTCGCCGAGCCCAAGATCGACGGCCTGTCCGCCAACCTTCGCTACGAAGATGGCGCGCTCGTCACGGGCGCGACACGCGGCGACGGGCGCACCGGCGAGGACGTCACCGCCAACCTGCGCACCCTGAAGGACATTCCCGAACGTCTGGCCGGCTCGGGCTGGCCCGCCGTGGTCGAGGTGCGGGGCGAGGTCTACGCCCCCAACGAGGCCTTCGACGCCTTCAACGCCGCGGCCGAGGCGGCCGGAACGCGGACCTACGCCAACCCGCGCAATTTCGCCGCCGGCTCGCTGCGCCAGAAGGACCCGACCATCACCGCCGCCCGGCCGTTGCGCTTCTTCGCCTATGCCTGGGGCGAGACGTCGGAGCCCCTCGCCGAAACCCAGGCCGGCGCGCTCGAGGCCCTGAAGGGATGGGGCTTCCCGGTCAACGACAGGTCGCGCCGCGTCGAGGACGAGACGGGCCTGCTGGCCCTCTATGACGGCCTGCAGCGCGACCGGGCCGGCCTCGGCTATGACATAGACGGCGTGGTCTACAAGGTCGACCGGCTGGACTGGCAGGCGCGGCTGGGCTTCGTCGCCCGCACGCCCCGCTGGGCCATCGCCCACAAATTCCCGGCCCAGCAGGCGCAGACCGTGCTGGAAGACATCGACATCCAGGTCGGCCGCACCGGCTCGCACACGCCGGTGGCGCGGCTGCAGCCCGTCACCGTCGGCGGCGTGGTCGTCCGCAGCGCCACCCTGCATAACGCCGACGAGATCGCCCGGCTTGATGTGCGTCTCGGCGACACCGTGACCCTGCAGCGGGCGGGCGACGTCATCCCGCAGATCCTCGGCGTCGTCGACGCGGACCGCCCGGGGCGTGGCGAACCGTGGGTCTTCCCTCACCTCTGCATCTGCCCCTTGAAGACGGCGCTGGTGAAGGAAACCAACGCCTCGGGCGTCGAGAGCGTGGTGCGCCGTTGCACGGGCGAACTGGCCTGCCCCTTCCAGCGCATCGAGCACCTCAAGCATTTCTGCAGCCGCCGCGCCTTCGACGTCGAGGGACTGGGCGAGAAGCAGTTGATCGCCTTCCACGAGCGCGGCTGGGTCAACGAACCTGCCGACATCTTCCGTCTCGCCCGCGACCCGGAAAAGCTGAACGCCCTGCGCGGCGAGGACGGCTATGGCGAGACCAGCGTGCGTAATCTTGTCGCCGGCATCGACGCCCGCCGCACCATCGCCCTGGACCGCTTCATCTACGGCCTCGGCGTCCGCGACATCGGCGAACAGACCTCCATCGTCCTGGCCCGCGCCTTCGAGACCTGGCCCGCCTTCGAGGCCGCCTGTCTCGCCGCCGCCGAGGGCATTCCGAGCGAGGACTGGGTCCGGCTGAACGAGGCCCACGCCGTCTCGCCGCGCGTCGTTGCGACGCTGGCCGAGGCCTCGCCGCCCGCCGCCGATCCCTGGCCCGAGGCGCCGATCGACCAGAAGATCGCCCTCGCCTTCCCCGGCCTCGCCGCCCCCGCCCGGCGCGGTCTCGCGACCCTCGCCGACGACTGGGCCGGTCTGGTCCGGCTGGCGGCCGTGGCCCGCCACGAGGGTCCCTCCGAAGGTCTCGGCCAGATCGCCGGCGTCTCGGGCGTCGGCCCGGTGGCGGCGCGGGCGCTGGCCCTGTTCTTCCGGGAGACCCACAACCGCGCCATGGTCGACGCCTTGGTGGCCGAGATGGACCGGATCGAGGACGCCGAGAAGCCGAAGTCCGACACCGCCGTCGCCGGCAAGACGGTCGTCTTCACCGGCGCCCTGGAACGCTTCACCCGCGACGAGGCCAAGGCCCGCGCCGAAGGCCTCGGCGCCAAGGTGTCCGGCTCGGTGTCGAGGAAGACCGACTACCTCGTGGCCGGTCCCGGCGCCGGCTCCAAGATGGCCGACGCCCTCAAGCACGGTGTCACCGTCCTGACCGAGGACGAATGGCTGGCCCTGATCAGCTGACTTGATCGCCGCTTCGAATGGCGTTATTTAACATTTCGGTTAAATAAAGATTCCGGGGCCGACATGGCGAAGACCGATTTCCGCACTGTCGAGGACTATCTCGCCACCCGGTCCGAGGAAGAGCGCGCCGTGTTGCTGAAGATGCAGGCCGCCATCCTGTCCGCCGTGCCGGAGGCGGAGGCGGTGATCAGCTACCAGCTGCCTGCGTACAAGGCCGACGGCTGGATTTTCTATATCTCCGCCTTCACCAACCACTACAGCCTGTCCTGTCCGCCGCCGTTCTTCGAAGGGTTCAGGGACGAGCTCTCGGCGTACGCCGTTTCGAAATCGGCGGTCCAGTTTCCCAAGGATCGTCCGCTTCCGTACGAACTGATTTCTAGAATGGCCAAGGTTAAGGCGCGGGAAAACCATGAACGGGCGGCGAAGCAGAAGATTTGAGCGGAGCCTCCGCACAACCTTAATCAATAAATCACCGAAACTGGTTTCAATGGCTTCATGGCCAGTACCCTTGTCGCCGACGGGCTGGAGGCCCGCGCGAGCGTCGAGCGCTTCTCCACCCATGAGCTCGGACCCACGCTCGAACGCTTTCAGGCCTCGGGCATGCTTGAGGAAGGCCGCATCAATCTGATCGGCCTGGACGCCATCGCCGAGCGGCTCGGCGACAAATGGGAAGTCCGTCAGGAACAGATCTACGACCACGTTGAACGCTCGCTGACCCGCCACCTCGAGGGCGGCGGCTTCTTTCAGAGGGTGTCCCCGACCGACTACCTCGTGGTCCAGCCCGGGCTGGGCAAGTTCAACGCCCAGGTCTCCTGCCTGCTATATCTGCGCGAGCTGTTGAGCCATTTCCTTGGCGGCGCCGCGCCCGAGGCCGCCGATGTTCTGGAGGTCACCAGCCTGAGCGGCGGCCGCATCTTCGCCGCCGAGATCGACCGGGCCCACGCCATCGCGGCCGCCAGGACCGAACCGCCTGTCGTCCTGCCGGAGTCGGACAACCTCCCCACGCCCTGGAACCCCTTCGTCGCGGCGGATGGACGGACCCTGCGGGTGTCCTGCCATCTGGAGCCGGTGTTCGAGCTGAAGACCTTCGCCCAGATCGGCTTCCGCATCGTCCGCCGCGTCCTGATGATGCCCGGCGAGATCGAGCTC
This sequence comes from Brevundimonas sp., assembly GCF_029946145.1. Lineage (GTDB taxonomy): Bacteria > Pseudomonadota > Alphaproteobacteria > Caulobacterales > Caulobacteraceae > Brevundimonas. The sequence continues at coordinate 206,116 of NZ_JAQSDY010000017.1, read as the reverse complement.
AACACCCAGGAACTGCGGAACCTGACCACCGCCGACATCGAGAAGGTCGACCTCGCCACGATCGCGCGGGGCGTCAGCCGCCTGCAGTCGGAGCAGGGCAACGCCAAACAGCCGACCCTCTTTCTGCCGGTCTCCTATACGACCCTGTCCAGTCAGCGCGGACGAGGCCCGCTGATCGCCCGCTTCAAGGAGGCGACGCGGGGTGTCGAAAAGGGTCTGATCTGCGAGATCAACGACATCGAGGGCGTGCCCGGCAGCGCCCTGGCCGCCGTGACCGTGCTGATCAAGCCGTTCTGCGTGATCGTGGTCGGCAAGCTGCGCGACGCGCCCGGCCGCACGCCCGAAGATCTGCGCGGCGTTCGCCTTCAGGGCGTGGCCTTCGAGGCCGGCCAGCATCCGCTGGAACCGAATGAGTTCTCGGTCTGGGCCGAACGGGCGATCACCAATGCGCGGCGCGTCACCCGCTCGGTGATCATCCATGGTCTGTCAGGGCCGGAATATCTCGGTCTGGCCGGCCTGGCCGGCGCCACCCACGCCAGCCTGGCGGCCCGGCGCGCGCCGGCGCCGGGCCCGGCTCCGACCAGCGGTTTAGCCTAGCGATTCAGGGCCGCCCGCGCCGCCTCGGCGTAGCGATGACCCGAGGCCGCGCCCTTGGGGAAGACCGCGTCGATGCGGGCCAGATCGTCGGCGCTGAGCACGATGTCGGTCGCCGCCGCATTCTCTTCCAGAGTCCGGATGCGACGGGTGCCGGGTATCGGAACCAGGTGGTCGCCCTGCGCCAGCACCCAGGCCAGGGCCAGCTGCGCCGCCGTCACGCCCTTGTCCGCCGCGATCTCCGCCACGGCCTTCACCAGATCGATGTTCTTCTGGAAATTGTCGCCCTGGAAGCGCGGGTTGGAACGACGGAAATCGTCCGGGGCCAGATCGTCGACCGACTTGATCTCGCCGGACAGGAAGCCACGCCCCAGCGGGCTGTACGGCACGAAACCGATGCCCAGTTCCTCGCAGGTGGCCAGCAGTTCATCCTCGGGCTCGCGGCTCCACAGCGAATATTCGGTCTGCAGCGCCGTGATCGGATGCTCGGCATGCCCGCGGCGCAGGGTCGCCGGCGAGGCCTCCGACAAGCCGAGGAAGCGCACCTTGCCCTCCTTCACCAGTTCGCCCATCGCACCGACCGTCTCCTCGATCGGCGTGTTCGGATCGACGCGGTGCAGATAGTAGAGATCGACGTGGTCCATCCCCAGCCGCTTCAGGCTGCCCTCGATGGCGCGTCGTACGTTCTTCGGCGTGCCGTCGACGGCCAGGGCGGTGCGATCGGCGTTGTAGCCGATGCCGAATTTGGTCGCCACGAACGCGCGGTCGCGGCGGTCGGCCAGGGCCTTTCCGACCTGGATCTCATTGGTATGCGGGCCGTACATCTCGGCCGTGTCGAGGAAGGTGACGCCGAGGTCGAGCGCGCGATGGATCACCGCCGTCGCCTGCCCCTCGTCAGAGGGCTTCCCATAGAAGGCGGCCATGCCCATGCAGCCCAGGCCGATGGCCGAAACTTCGGGACCCGAACGGCCCAGCGTGCGCGTCTTCATGAGCGCTCTCCTTGAAATGTGGGGGGCCGGCGACGCATCCGCCGACCCGACGCATATGGGCGCCGTTCGGCCTTATTTCAAGGGGGCCGCCTGCGCCTTCAGCCAGTCCAGCGCTGCCCCGTCCAGCAGCGGCCCGACCTTGGCCAGCACCTCCGCGTGATAGGCGTCGACATAGGCCCGCTCGTCCGGGGTCAGCAGGGCGACGCCGATCAGCTTGCGGTCCAGCGGCGCCAGGGTCAGCTGCTCGAAGCCGTGCATCGGCCGCTCGCCGCCGGGAATGGGCGCGGGCGGCGTGACAACCTGCAGGGTCTCGATGCGGATGCCCCAGTGGCCCTCGCGGTAATAGCCGGGCTCGTTGGACAGGATCATGCCGGTCAGCAGCGGCTGGGTGTTGACCGCCTTGGCGATGCGCTGCGGCCCCTCGTGGACGCCCAGATACGAACCCACGCCGTGGCCGGTCCCGTGGTCGTAGTCGAGGCCCGCCATCCACATCGGCAGCCGCGCCAGGGCGTCCAGCTGATGCCCCGTCGTACCGGCGGGGAAGCGCACCACGGCCATGGCGATATGGCCCTTCAGCACCAGGGTGAACATGCGCCGCTGGTCGGCCGTCGGCTCGCCCACGGCGACCGTGCGGGTCACGTCCGTGGTGCCGTCCAGATACTGGCCGCCGCCGTCCACCAGCAGAAGACTGCCCTTCTCCATCCGGCGGATGGTGCGGGTGACCGGCTTGTAGTGCGGCAGGGCGCCGTTCGGCCCCGCCCCGGCGATGGTGTCGAACGACAGGTCCTTCAGCGCCCCGGTGGCCTCGCGGAAGCCCTCCAGCGCCTCGGCCACCTGACGCTCGTCGGGCAGGGTCTCCTGTCCGACCGTGTCGATCCAGTGCAGGAAGCGGGTCAGGGCGGCGCCGTCGCGGATATGGGCCTGACGGGTCCCCTCGATCTCGACCGGATTCTTGGTCGCGCGCGGCAGGGTGCAGGGGTCCATGCCGCGCACCACGGTCGCGCCGGCGGCCGTCAGGCGGTCGAAATACCAGGCCGGGGACTGGCCCGGATCGACCAGAACCTTCCGGCCCGACAGGGCGTCCAGCGCGCCCTCCAGCGCCTCGGGCGCCTCGACCGTCACCGCGTCGCCCAGCCAGCCGGGCAGCTCATTGGTCACCTTGCGCGGGTCGAGGAACAGCCTGGCCGTGCCGTCCGCCTTCACCACCGCCTGCCCCAACGGCAGGGGCGTGCGGATCACGTCGCCGCCGCGAATATTGAACAACCAGGCCAGCGAGGCGGGCGCCGTCAGCACCGCCGCGTCGGCTCCGGCCTTCGCCACCGCCTCGCCGATTCTCGCGCGCTTGGACGCGCTGCTTTCGCCGGCATAACGATCCTCGTGCGGCACGACGGGCGCGGTCGGCTGGCCCGGGCGTTCATCGGCCCAGGCCAGATCCAGAGGGTTCGGTTCGACCGCTTTCAGCTCGGCGCCGGCCTTCGCCGCGGCCCGCTTCAGCCGCGCCAGCGCATCGGGACTGTGCAGCCGCGGATCGTAGCCGATCACGGAGCCTTTCGGCGCGCGTTCCAGGTAGCTGGCCACGCCGCCGCCCTCGAGGTCGAGAATCTCGAACTGCTGCGCATCGACCTGGGCCCGGACCTGAACCGTGTAGCGCCCGTCAGCGAAGACGGCGGCGCGGTCCTTCATGACCACGCCCGCGCCGGCCGAGCCCGTGAAGCCGGTCAGCCAGGCCAGCCGGTCGTTGGCGGCGGGCAGATATTCGTTCTGGTGTTCGTCCTCGTGCGGGACCAGCAGGCCGTCGAGGCCCTGCTCGGCCATCTTCGCGCGGACGCGGGGAAGGTGTTTGGCCCCGAAGGACGGATCGGTGGTTTCATCGAAGGACTGGCGCATGGGCGAGGCATAGCACTGCGGCCACGGTGATGGGGAGAGGCAACCCATCCTTCTCCCCTTGGGGGAGAAGGTGTCCCGAAGGGACGGATGAGGGGGGGGTCGAAGACAAACTCGGACCAGCCGATTTACCTGGGCATCCCCCTCATCCGTCGCGCTACGCGCGCCACCTTCTCCCCCGGAGGGGAGAAGGATTTGGACGCCTCTAGTTCTGCGGCGCGGTCGGCGTGACCACGGCGACGCCGCCGTTCGCGGGCGCAGGCGCCTGGACCTGGCGTTCGATGATCACCGGCGAGGAGGAACGCGCCTCGGCGGCGCGGGCCTCGCTGGCGGCGCGGACCGCCTCGGCCTGCGAGCGGGCGGCGTCGGCGCGGGCGATGTCGACGCTCGCTTGCGCGCCCGCGACCTGGCCCTGGATCAGGGCCGAATCGGCCTGGGCCTGGGCGGCCGCCGCATCGGCCTGGGCCTGCAGCAAGGCCTCGTCCGTCTGCGGCTCTCCGCCACGCGCGAACAGGATGAACAGCACGGCGATGATGACGAGCCCGCCGAGGATGCCGGCGATCCACCAGCCGGTGTTGTTGGACTCACGAACCACCGTGGTCTCCACGGTTTCGGTAGAGACGGGCGCGGTGGTCGTCACGGTCTCGGTATAGACCGGCGTGCCGGGGGGTACGCTGTTGGGGTCGTTCGGATCGTAATGGGTCACAAGGCAGTCCTCCAATGAACTGCCGGAACGGCTGCGCTTCGCCTCCGTTCCCGTTAACCCACCCGCCTCAGAACCAGGGCGCTCCACGCGTCTCTATGGATGCGCCGTTCCAGAATGAAGCCGCGCGACAGATAGGCCGCCGACACGCGCCGCTCCTGGGTCCGCAACAGGCCCGAAAGGATGGCGACGCCGCCGAGGCTCAGCGCTTCCTTGATGTCCTGCGACAGCGAAACCAGAGGCGGGGCCAGGATGTTGGCGAACACCAGATCGTAGGGCCCCTGCCCCCGCACCTTGCGGTCGTTGAGGCCGAAGGCGTGGACGAAGCGGGCGTTGGCCTGGTTCAGTTTCGCGTTCTCGTTGGCGATGCGCACGGACGGCTGGTCGATGTCGGTGCCGACTGCGACCTTCGATCCCGTTTTCGCCGCCGCGATGGCCAGAACGCCCGTGCCGCAACCCACGTCCAGGACCCGCTCGAACCGCTCGCGCTTCAACAGCTCGTCGAAGGCGACCAGACAGCCCACCGTCGTGCCGTGGTGGCCGGTGCCGAAGGCCGCGCCGGCGTCGATCTTCAGATTGACGGTGTTGCTCGGCACAATGCCCTGGTCGTGGGCGCCATAGACGAAGAACCGTCCCGCCCGCACGGGCGGAAGGCCCGACAGGGACATGGCCAGCCAGTCGGCGTCGGCCAGCTTCTCGACCACGACGCTCAGGCCGTCGTGCGCCTTCAGTCGGGCCTCGATGCCGCGCGCGTCATCTTCATCATTCGGAAAGGCGTCGATCCGCCATATGCTGCGGTCCTCGTCTTCCTCGAGGATCGAATAGGTGGCGCCTTCCAGCAAGGGATCGGAATCCAGCGATGCGGCGGCGGCTTCGGCGACGCTACGCGGGCCTCTGGCGATTATTTGAACTGCGGACTCGGACATTTCTCAAACACCGGTATCATAACGAATCGAGACGCGCGCTGGCGCGCTCTCCTGCGCCAGCATCAACCAACTAAACCGAGGGGTCGGGGAATCCATGGCTAAAGCACCATCCAAGCCGAGTACCGCCAAACCGAAGGCGGCCGTGGCCGCTTCCAAGCCGAAACCGGCGACAAAGTCGAGCGCCGCGCCGAAAGCCGCTGCGAAACCCGCCGCCAAGGCCGCTGCGCCCAAGGCTGCCGTCAAGCCGGCCGTGAAGGCTGCGCCGAAGGCCGCCGCGGTCAAGAAGCCCGCGACGAAGACGGTCGCTCCGGCCAGGGCCGCTGCGCCCAAGCCCGCCGCGGTCAAGAAGCCCGCCGTGAAGAAGGCCGCCGCGAAACCGGCTGTGAAGGCCGCGCCGAAAGCCGCCGCCAAACCCGCAGCGAAGAAGCCCGCCGCCAAACCGGTTGCCGCGCCGAAGCCCGTCGCCGCGAAACCGGCGGCCGCTCCGGCCGCCGCGCCGAAGCCGGCCGCCGCCACCGCCGCACCCACTCCCAGGCCCGTCGCCGCCGCTCCGGCTGCGGCTCCGAAACCGGCCGCTCCCAAGCCTGCCGAGAGCAAGGGCTTCCTGTCCGGCCTGCTCGACGCGATCTTCGGCAAGAAGTAGCCGCCGACGCCTGAACGACAAAGCGCCGGCGGATCGCTCCACCGGCGCTTTTTCGTGCCCGGCCTGCGCCGGAAAACTCAGTCCTGCGGCAGGTCTTCGGCCAGAATCGCCATCTCGAACATGAAGCTGCCGGCCTCGTCCTCGTCCTCGAAGACGACGCCGATGAACTCGTCGCCGACATAGACTTCGCACGAGTCATTGGGCTTGCCGCGCGGCTTCAGGATGATGCCGCCCGTGTTGAAGGTGCGCTTCAGGTGCGTCTCGACGCGCTTCATGTCGGCGGTGTTCATGGTCGGCCTCGGTGGTCTCGTGAAGCCGCGGACCCTAGAGAAACCCGCCCGGCAGGGAAACCCCGGATTGCTGTCTCCTCCCCATCGCAGATGGGGAGGTGGATCGGAGGCGAAGCCGACGAGACGGAGGGGGCGACTCGATGACGGGAATCGGCGATCCACCGGCCCCGCTGGCGTCGCCCCCTCCGTCACGGCGCGAAGGCGCGCCGCGCCACCTCCCCACGACGTGGGGAGGAGACGTGTCAGATGACGAAGTCGTAGACGATGTCGGCCAGCGTATGGTCCATGGTCCGCGCCGGCGTCGCCCCGGTGGGGCAGTTGACCAGCCGCGCGGGCACGCCCGCGACCGTGCATCCGGCCGGCACGTCCTTCAGCACCACCGAGCCGGAGGCCACCTTGGCGTAGTCGCCGACGGTGATGTTGCCCAGCACCTTCGCGCCCGCGCCCAGCAGGACGCCCTTGCCGATCTTGGGATGACGATCACCGCGCTCGGCGCCGGTGCCGCCCAGGGTGACGGCGTGCAGCATCGACACCTCGTCTCCCACCACGGCGGTCTCGCCGATGACGATTCCGGTGCCGTGGTCGAGAAACAGGCCCGAGCCCATCCGCGCCGCCGGGTGGATGTCGACCTGGAACAGCTCGGAAATCCGGCTCTGGAAGTGGAAGGCCAGCGCTTCGCGCCCCTGCCCCCAGAGCCAGTGCGCCACCCGGTGCGCCTGCAGCGCCTGGAAGCCCTTGAAGTAGAGGAACGGCTGCAACAGCGTCTTGATCGCCGGATCACGCTCGGCCACCGCCTGCAGGTCGGCCTCGGCGGAGGCGACGATCGCGGGATCGCCGTCGAAGGCGTCGCGGCAGATCTCGCGCACCGACATCGCGCCCAGCTCGCTGTCGCCCAGCTTGCGCGCGATCTGGAAGCTGAGAGCCGAGGCCAGGTCGTTATGCGACAGGATCACCGCGTTCAGTTGCGAGGCCAGATGCGGCTCGGCGCGCACGGTGTCCTCGGCGGCGGCGCGCAGCAACGCCCATGGCTCATTGCGCGCGGCCACGACTTCCAGCTTGGGCATCGGAGTCTCCATCGCCTGCATCATACGCTCGCCAGCATGGCCTTCGCCAGTTCGGGCGGCAGTTCGCCTTCCCGCGCCATATGGTAGGCCCTGAGCGCCGTCGCCAGCGTGAACATATCCCGGATCGCCCCCGTGCCGATCTCGTGCAGCAGATCGCCGAACGGCACGCGGACCACGCGGATGATCTCGGTCGGATCGGGGGCGACCGGAACCGGCGTCAGGCCCCAGGCGATCCACGCCATGGCGCGTTCGTCGGTGACGGAGTTGCTCATCTCGGCCTTGTAGGCGGGGATCCACGTCGCCGCCTCCAGCCCGGCCTCCTCCATCAGTTCGCGCCGCGCGCCCTCGATCGGGTCCTCGTCGAACGGCGCGCCGCCTTCGGGCATCTCCCACGACCAGTTCATCAGGGCGAAGCGCTGCTGCCCGACCAGGGTCACCGTCCCGTCCTCGTGCACGGGCAGCACCCCGACCGACAGATTGCGCGGCCGCATGACGGCATAGTCCGCCTTGAACCCGGTCGGCGCCGTCGCGTCATGCCGCGTCAGCCGCATCCACGGGCTTTCGAACAGGACGCTGGAGCCATGGTCGGTCCATGGCGGCGGCTGGTCGCTTCCGTCGTCCCAGCCGGGCAGCGGGCGGTCGGCGTCGAAGGCGGCGCGGGAATCGGTCATGACGTGCGTATGGCGGCGGACCGTTGCTCCCGCAACGGCGCCCGCCGTTTGACCTCGCGCGCTGGCGACGCCATGTGAGCCGCATGACACGCCCCGCCCTGCCACGCTTCGCCCTCGGCGATTCCCTGCCTGCCCCGACCGCCTCGGACGAAATGCGTCTCAGGCTGGCGACCCGCCGCTCGGCCCAGGCCCAGGCCCTGATCGGTCCCGGTCCCTCCGCCGCCGAGATCGAGGAAATCCTGACCCTCGGCGCTCGCAGCCCGGACCACGGCAAGCTGTTTCCGTGGCGTTTCGTCGTCCTGGGCCGCGGGACCCGCGCCGCGCTCGCAGAGGCGTTGACTCCCCTGGCCGCCTTCCAGCCCCAGCCCGATCAGGCCCGCGCCACCCTGGGCAAGCTGATCGCCGCGCCCGTCACCCTCATGGTCGTGTCCGCCCCGGTCCCGAACGCCAAGGTCCCCGAGTGGGAACAGCAGATGTCGGCCGGCGCCGTCTGCATGAACCTCGAACACGCCGCCAACGCCCTCGGCTACGCCGCCAGCTGGATCACCGACTGGTACAGCTACGATCCCCAGGCGCTGGACGTCCTCGACGTCGGCGGCGGCGAGCGGGTGGCGGGCTTCATCCATATCGGAACGCTGGCGGAGGCGCCGCTGGAACGGCCCCGGCCCGATCTGACCGACAAGGTGACGTACCGGCCCTAGCCCTGCAGGCTCGTTGTCAGCAGGATCGTGGCGACGCCCATAAGCAGCGTCGTCGCGACCAGGGCGGCGATCAGCAGGCATTCGATGGCGTCCGGGCGTCGGCTCATGTCGCTCTCCTGCCCGAAGGGTACAGGGATTCGGCGCTATCGCCGCTCCCCCGAGACATACGTCCGGTCCAGCAGCGGCTTGCCCAGCCAGTAGGCCAGTTCGGCCGGGCGGGTAATATCCCACACCGCCAGATCCGCCGCCCTGCCGGCCTCCAGCGTCCCGATCTCGCCGCCCAGCCCCAGCGCCTTCGCCGCGTGCCGCGTCGCCCCCGCCAGCGCCTCTTCGGGCGTCAGCCGGAACTGCACGCAGGCCAGGGTGATCGCCGCCGTCATCGAGGTCACCGGCGAGGTGCCCGGATTGCAGTCCGTCGCCACGGCCATGGCCACCCCGTGCGCGCGGAACAGATCGATCGGCGGAAGTGTCGTCTCGCGCAGCATCAGCCAGGCCCCCGGCAGCAGCACCGCGACCACCCCGCCCTCGGCCATGGCCCGCACCCCCGTCTCGGTGGTGTGCTCGACATGGTCCGCCGACAGGGCCTCGTACCGCCCCGCCAGCGCCGCCCCGCCGCCGTCCGACAGCTGGTCCGCATGCAGCTTGACCGGCAAACCCAACGTCCGCGCCTTGTCGAACAACCGCGCCACCTCGTCCGCCGAAAAGGCGATGGGCTCGCAATAGGCGTCGACCGCGTCGACCAGCCCCTCGGCATGCGCCGCCGGCAGGATGTCGTCGATGGCCAGATCGACATAGGCGGCCCGGTCCGTGCGGTGTTCCGGCGGCACCGCGTGCAGGCCCAGATAGCTGGTCCGCACCCGCACCCCCGCCTCGCGCCCGATCCGCCGCGCGACGCGCAGCATCTTCAGCTCGGTCTCGCGGTCCAGCCCGTATCCCGACTTGATCTCGACGGTCGTCACCCCCGTCGCCTTCAGCCCCGCCAGCCGGTCCAGCGCGCTCGCATACAGCGCCTCCTCCGACGCCGCCCGCGTCGCCGCCATGGTCGAGACGATGCCGCCCCCGGCCCGCGCGATCTCCTCATAGGTGGCGCCGTTCAGCCGCTGCTCGAATTCACCCGACCGGTCGCCGCCGAACACCAGATGGGTATGGCAGTCGATCAGTCCCGGCGTGACCCAGCGCCCGCCCAGCCGGTCGGTCTCCGCCGCCTCATGCGCCGGCAGGTCCGCCCGCGCCCCGACCCAGACGATCCGCCCGTCGCGGATCAGGATCGCCCCGTCCTCGATCGCCCCATAGGCCTCGCCGCCCTCGACCATGGTCGCCAGCCGGCAGTCGGTGATGAGCCTGTCCGCGCGGATCATCGTTTTCCGCTCATCCCGGCGAAAGCCGGGACCCAGTTCTGTCCAGCGTGACGCCGGCGTTCAAGGACGTCGCGCCGCTTGAGCCGGCCGCCACCGATCGCCCAAAGAACTGGGTCCCGGCTTTCGCCGGGATGCACGGATGGAAAAGTCATCGCGCCTCGAACCCCGCCAGCAGTTCGCAGAACCACCGCCCCGCCGTCAGCGAGCCAAGGTCGCCGACCTCCAGGGACGGATCGTATTCCGTCAGGTCCACCGCCCGCACCTTCGGATGCGCCCCGATGACCCGCGTCGCGTCGAAGAAGTCCTGCGCCGAAACCCCGCCCGGCCGCGCCCCCGGCGACGCCGGCCACTGGCTTCGGTCGATCACATCGATGTCGAAATCGACGTAGATGACCTCGCACACCTCCGACAACCGCCACAGCTCCTGCCCGACCACCGTCGCCAGACCCTCATCCCGGCATTCCCGGGCCGTGCGCACGGAGATTCCCGCCGCCTTCGCCTTGTCATGCGCGCGGCGCGTATTGGCGAACGGCGCGAGCCCAACCTGGCTGATCCGCCGTCCGTCCAGCCCGTCCTCCAGCAGCGCCTGGATCGGATTGCCGTTGGTCAGGCCCTGATCCGTGTCCCTCAGGTCGAAATGGGCGTCCAACGTCAGAACGCCCGCCTTCCCGAGACCCAGGGCATGGACGCCCGGACGGGTGATCGCATTGTTTCCGCCGATCAGAACCGTGAGGGCGCGCGACCTCTGCGCCGCCGCAGCATCCCGCACAGGAGCGAAGGCGTCGGCGGGCGATACGCCCTTCAAGGCCACGTCGCCCGCGTCATGCACCCGCGTCGACAGCTCGCCCCCGGTCTCCACGTCATAGGTCGAGAACCGCGGCAACACCGCCCGGAACGCCTTCGGCCCCAGATCGCACCGGCCCGGCGTCAGCGACCGCTCGTTCAGCCCGGCGCCGATCAGGGCGACCGGAGCGTCGGGGTGGCAGCCGACGAGATCTGCGAGGCTCGTCCAGCGAAGGGCTTCTGAGTCTGTCATCCATCCACATAACCCCTTCTCCCCTTGCGGGAGAAGGTGGCAGCCCACAGGGCTGACGGATGAGGGGTCGAACCAGCCTGGACGTCCGGTCGAACGCTCCTCTGCGCCCCCACCGGTATGACCCCTCATCCGACCTCGCTGCGCTCGGCCACCTTCTCCCGCAAGGGGAGAAGGGGCTATGAACCCTCCATGACGACTCACACCACCCCCAACACCCGCGTCATTCGCAGCCCGCGCGGCCTCGAGATGACGGCGAAGACCTGGGCCGCCGAGGCCGCCCTGCGCATGCTGATGAACAACCTCGACCCCGAGGTGGCCGAGCGGCCCGAGGACCTCGTCGTCTACGGCGGCATCGGCAAGGCCGCGCGCGACTGGCCGTCGTTCGACCGCATCGTCACCGAGCTGCGCAATCTCGAGGCCGACCAGACCCTGCTGGTCCAGTCGGGCAAGCCCGTCGGCGTCTTCCGCACCCACACTGACGCCCCGCGCGTGCTGATCGCCAACTCCAACCTGGTGCCCAAATGGGCGACCTGGGAGCATTTCAACGAACTCGATCGCAAGGGCCTCATGATGTACGGCCAGATGACGGCCGGCTCGTGGATCTACATCGGCACCCAGGGCATCGTTCAGGGCACGTACGAGACCTTCATGGAGGCCGGACGCCAGCACTATGGCGGCGACTGGTCGGGCCGCTGGATCCTGACCGCCGGCCTCGGCGGCATGGGCGGGGCCCAGCCCCTCGCCGCGACCATGGCCGGCGCCTCCTGCCTCGCCGTCGAATGCCAGCGCAGCCGGATCGAGATGCGTCTCAAGACCCGCTACCTCGACGTCATGGCCGAGACGCTGGACGAAGCGCTTGCCCTGATCGAACAGGCGAAGATAGGCAAAAAAGCCATCTCCGTCGGCCTGTTGGGCAATGCGGCTGATGTTCTGCCTGAACTGGTCAAACGCGGCGTGCGGCCCGATCTGGTCACCGACCAGACCAGCGCCCACGACCTCGTCAACGGCTACCTGCCGCAGGGCTGGACCGTGGCGGAATGGGAGGACAGGCGCGTCTCCGACCCCGCCGCCGTCGAGGCCGCGGCCCGGGCCTCCTGCGCCGTCCACGTCCAGGCCATGCTGGACTTCCAGTCCGCCGGCATTCCCGTCACCGACTACGGCAACAACATCCGCCAGGTCGCCTTCGACGCCGGCGTGAAGAACGCCTTCGACTTCCCCGGCTTCGTCCCCGCCTACATCCGCCCGCTGTTCTGCCGCGGCATTGGCCCGTTCCGCTGGGCCGCCCTGACCGGCGATCCCGAGGATATCCGCAAGACCGACGCGGCGATGAAAAAGCTGTTCCCGGACAACGCCGGCCTGCACCGCTGGCTCGACATGGCCGGCGAGCGCATCGCCTTCCAGGGTCTGCCCGCGCGCATCTGCTGGATCGGCCTCGGCGACCGCCATCGCGCCGGCCTGATGTTCAACGACATGGTCGCTTCGGGCGAGCTCAGCGGCCCGATCGTCATCGGCCGCGACCACCTCGACTCCGGCTCGGTCGCCAGTCCGAACCGGGAGACGGAATCAATGATTGATGGGTCAGACGCCGTCTCCGACTGGCCCCTGCTGAACGCCCTGCTGAACACGGCCTCGGGCGCCAGCTGGGTATCGCTGCACCACGGCGGCGGGGTGGGGATGGGGTACTCCCAGCACTCCGGCGTCGTCATCGTCGCTGACGGCACGCCCGAGGCCGCCAGACGTCTCGAACGCGTCCTCTGGAACGACCCCGCCACCGGCGTCATGCGCCATGCCGACGCGGGCTATGAGATCGCGAAAGAAGCGGCCCGCGAACACGGCCTCAACCTGCCGAGCCTCGTTTGACTTCCCTTCTCCCCTTGCGGGAGAAGGTGGCTCGCGAAGCGAGACGGATGAGGGGGCTTCCCGCCATGCATCAATCGCCGGACCGGACCCGCCGCGCGCGCCGCCTGCGTTCGGACATGACCGGCGCTGAAGACATTCTTTGGGAGATGCTGCGGGGCCGTCGCTTCGAGGATCTGAAGTTCCGCAGGCAAGCGCCTGTCGCCGGCTTCGTCGTCGATTTTCTCTGTCCTGATCTGCGGCTGGTCATCGAACTGGATGGCGGCGTCCATGACCTCCGGGAAGCCGAAGACGCCGCGCGGGACGAACGAATCCGCCTCGCCGGCTACACTGTCCTGCGCTTCCGCAACAACGCCTTCACGACGAATCCCAACCTCGTCCTCGACGCCATAAGGCAGCACGCGCATCTTCCTTCTCCCCTTGGGGGAGAAGGTGTCTCGCGGCGCGAGACGGATGAGGGGTATATCGCCGCCAAACCGCCCTCACCGTCGACCCACCCAGTCTCGCCTCACCATCCCCCTCATCCGAGCGGCTCCGCCGCCCACCTTCTCCCCCAAGGGGAGAAGGGAGAAAAAGCATGACCCAGATCACAATCGGCTCCAGCCCGCTGACCCTGAGTCAGCTGCGGCAAACCCTCGACACCCCGACCACCGTCTCCCTCGCCCCCGCCGCCTGGACCGCCGTCGAGCGCGGCGCGGCCGTGGTCGCCGCCATCGTGGCCGAGGGTCGCACCGTCTATGGCGTCAACACCGGCTTCGGCCTGCTGGCCAACACCAGCATCGCCACCGAGGACCTCGAGACCCTGCAGAAGAACCTCGTCCTCAGCCACGCCTGCGGCGTCGGGCCCCTGCTGGACGACAGGGTCGTCCGCCTGCTGATGGTGCTGAAGATCGCCAGCCTGTCGAAGGGCGCCTCGGGCATTCGACGCAAGACGCTCGAAGCCTTGATCGCCCTCGTCAACGCCGACGTCCTGCCCTGCATTCCGTCCAAGGGCTCGGTCGGCGCCTCGGGCGACCTCGCCCCCCTGGCCCATATGTCGTGCGTCCTGATCGGCGTCGGCGAGGCGCGGCACAACGGCGAGACCCTGTCCGCCGAAGACGCCCTCGCACGCGTCGACCTCAAGCCGCTCGTGCTCGGCCCCAAGGAAGGCCTCGCCCTCCTCAACGGCACCCAGTGCTCGACCGCCCTCGCCCTCGCCGGCCTGTTCGCGGCCGAGGCCGCCTTCGCCGCCGGCATCGCCGCCGGCGCCCTGTCGGTGGATGCGCTCAAGGGCTCGGACGCCCCGTTCGACGCCCGCATCCACGCCCTGCGCGGCCAGCCGGGCCAGGTCGCCGTCGCCGCCCGCCTGCGCGCCCTGATGGCCGGCTCGGCGATCCGCGACAGCCACCGCGAGCACTGCCACAAGGTCCAGGACCCCTACTCCCTGCGCTGTCAGCCCCAGGTCATGGGCGCCGTGCTGGACGTGCTGCGCAACGCCGCCACGACGCTGGAATGCGAGGCCAACGCCGTCACCGACAATCCGCTGGTCTTCATCGAGGAAGGCGACGTCATCTCCGGCGGGAATTTCCATGCTGAACCTGTTGCTTTCGCAGCCGATATGATCGCCATGGCCCTGTGCGAGATCGGCAATATCTCCGAGCGCCGCACCTCCATCCTCGTCGATCCGAAGATGAGTGAACTGCCCGCCTTCCTCGTCAGGGAGAGCGGCCTGAACTCCGGCTTCATGATCGCCCAGGTCACGGCCGCCGCCCTCGTCGCCGAGAACCGGATGGTCGCCCACCCGTGCAGCATCGACACCGTGCCCACCTCGGCCAATCAGGAGGACCACGTCTCCATGGCCACCCATGGCGCGCGCCGCCTGCTGGACATGGCCGAGAATACCGCCGCCGTGGTCGGGATCGAACTTCTGGCCGCCGCCCAGGGGATCGAGTTCCACCGCCCGCTGACCACCTCGCCCGATCTGGAAAAGGTCTGGGCCATCGTCCGCGAGGCCGCCGCCGCCTACGGCTCGGACCACTATTTCGCGCCGGACATCGCCCGCGCCACGGACGGCGTCCGGGCGGGCCGCTACCGGACGTTCGCGGGCGATCTCCTGCCGTCGGCGTAGCCCACCCTTCCTTTCGTCATCCTCCGGCGAGCGTAGCGAGACCGGGGGACCCAGCGGCGCGCGTGAGCGCGAAGCTGCCGGAAGCACCGCTATACAGGTCGCCTTCGGCGCCGCTGGGTCCCCCGGTCTGCGCCGCGAAGACGCGGCTTGCCGGAGGATGACGAAAGCAGGAGGGCGCATCATCGAGACTCTCGCCCCTCCCGACCCGCTACTCTCGCCCCCGGATTCCGCTACTTTCGCCCCTTCGAAAAGCGGAATTCGAGCGGTCCGGACGCCCTGCGTCCGCTTCTGACGCACCCCCGCGTTGTAGTCCTCCAACGTCCGCAGGGCCTGGGTCTTTGACATCATGCACGACACGCCGCGCCGCCTCGGAGGCCCGGTTTGAAGGCCAGGCAGCCGGCCCGACCGCGGCCGAAATTTTCCGCACAATTTTTCGGGGCGCATACGAGACTCCCGCCCCTTCTAGTCCTGCAGCGGCGCCTTCCGCAGGGCCGTCAGATTGGCCGACCCGGTGCAGAAGCAGACGGTGCGCATCTGGCGGATCACGGTCTGGAAATGCTCGACTACCGCCTCGGTCGAGACCGTCGCGGCGGCCAGCACCCCCGCCGCCTGACCGACCATGTCGGCCCCCAGCCGGATGGCCTTGGCGGCATCCACGCCGTCACGCACGCCGCCTGAACCGATGATAGTGGCCTTCGGACAGGCCGCCCGGACCTCGGCGATCGCCCGCGCGGTGGGGATGCCCCAGTCGGCGAAGGCGGCGGCATGGGCCTTGTCGACCTCGCCTGCCGACCGCTCCCCCTCGACCGTGGCCCAGTTCGAGCCCCCGGCCCCTGCCACATCGACCGCCGCCACCCCCATCCCCAGCAGCCGTTTCGCCGTCGCCGCCGACATGCCCGCGCCGGTCTCCTTGACCACCACCGGGGCGTCCAGCGCCTTCACCAGGGCCTCCAGCGCCGCGCCGACGCCCCACCAGTCGCGGTCGCCCTCGGGCTGGCAGGCCTCCTGCAGCGGGTTCAGATGTACGATCAGGGCGTCGGCGGCGATCATGTCCAGCACCCGCCGCGCCTCATCGACGCGAAAGCCGCGCGTCAGCTGGGCCGCCCCGATATTGGCCAGGATCGGCGTGTCGGGCGCCCTGAGCCGCAGCGCCATGTCCAGCCCCGGCGCCCCGCCGCTCTCCAGCGCCGCGCGCTGCGAACCGACGGCCAGGGCGATGCCCAGCTGCTGCGCCGCCTCGGCCAGCCGGGCGTTGATCGCCTCGGCCCGCGCCGGTCCCCCGGTCATCGAGCTGATCAGCAGCGGCGCCTTCAGCCGCCGGCCGAGGAAGTCAGCGCCCAGATCGATCTTGCCGTGATCCAGATCGGGCAGCGCCTCATGGACGAAGCGCACGGCGGCCAGGCCGCTGTCCAGGCCATGGCGCGCCCTGCCCGACAGGATCACGTCCAGATGCTGGTCCTTGCGGGCGGTGATGTCGGTCACGCGGCTTCACTCCACTCTCCCCGCGACCCTAGCGGCGTCGCGTCCCGGTTGGAACGCCCTGCGGCGCGGCGTATCCTCCAGCCATGATCCCCGCCGCCTTCATCGCCGTCGCCCTCGGCGTCTTCGCCCTGATGGAGGGCGTCGCCTGGTGGTCGCACCGCTACGTCATGCACGGCCGGGGCTGGGTCTGGCATCGCAGCCATCACGAACCCCGCACCGGCGTCTTCGAGGCCAACGATCTCTACGCCGTCGTGGGCTCGATCGCCGGAGTAAGTCTGTTCGCCCTGGGCTGGTGGACGGGCTCCTGGCTGATCTACGCCGTCGCCACGGGGGTGACCCTGTACGGCGCGGCCTACGCCATCTTCCACGACGGCCTGGTGCACCAGCGCTGGCCGTTCCGCTGGGTGCCGCGCCATGGCTATCTGCGCCGCCTGATCCAGGCCCACCGCCTGCACCATGCGGTCATGAGCCGGGGCGGCGCGGTCTCTTTCGGCTTCCTGATGGCGCCTGACCCCGGGGCCCTGCATGCCGAGCTGAAGCGGCTGCGCACGACGCGGTCAGACCCGGGTCCAGAGAGCAGCGCGCGGCGGCGGGACGCGGCCCTTGTCCAGGGCCTGGGTCCAGATCGCGATCAGGAACCCGCGGCCGAACAGCCATAGCTTCATCGGCTTTCGCACCACCACCCGCCGGGCCCAGACGCCGGGTCCGCGCCGGCGCACCTTGCGGCCGATCTCGCGATACACGCCCCGCGCCGCCGCGATCGCCATGGACGACCGGAACGGCAGGCCCCGCAGCCCGTCGCGGGCGCTGTCGTAATAGGGCTCGGCCAGCTTCAGCAGCCGCGTCGTGACGGCATGGACCCTGGCCCGATTGGCCGGATCGGCCACCGCATCGGCTGTCGGCTTCAGACCCGCCTCGACCAGCCAGTCGGCCGGCAGATAGACCCGCCCGTTCTCCGCGTCCTCGACCACGTCGCGGGCGATGTTGGTCAGCTGGAAGGCCAGACCCAGATCCTGGGCCCGGCGCAGCACCTCGGGGTCCGATGCCCCCATGACCCGCGCCATCATCACGCCGACGACGCCCGCGACATGCCAGCAATAGGCCATGACGTCGTCGATGGTGCGGTACTGGCGATGGTCCACGTCCATGGCGAAGCCGTCGATCAGGTCCAGCGGCCAGCGCTCGGGCAGATGATGGCGCTGGGCCACCCGCTGGAAGGCGGCGAAGGTCGGGTCCGCCATCGGCTCTCCCGCCAGCGCCCGCCGCGTCTGGTCGTACAGATCTTCGAGCCGACGGCGCTGCTCTTCCGGCGTGATCTCCTCGTGGCCGTGGCCATGGTCCTGCCCGTCGATGGCGTCGTCACAGGCCCGGCACCAGGCGTAAAGCAGCCAGGCGTCCTCGCGCACCTCCGGATCGAACAGCCGCGAAGCCGAGCGGAAGCTCTTCGAGCCCTTGACGATCGAGACCCGCGAAGCTTCCAGAATGGCGTCGGCCGTGGCCATCAGCTTCCCTGTTCCAGCATCAGGCCCGCGGTCGCCCTGGCCGAGCCGACGACGCCGGGAATGCCCGCGCCGGGATGGGTCCCGGCCCCGACAACATACAGGTTCGGGATGCGGTCGTCGCGGTTGTGCGTCCGGAACCAGGCGCTCTGGGTCAGGATCGGCTCCAGCGAGAAGGCGCTGCCCAGATGAGCGTTCAACTCGCCCTTGAAATCGGCCGGGGTGAAGATGCGGCTGGTCACCAGATCGCGCTTCAGGTTCGGGATGTAGCGCGCCTCCAGATAGTCGAGGATCCTGTCGCGATATCTGGGCCCCTCGACCTCCCAGTCGATGTCCGCCGCCCCCAGATGCGGGACCGGCGACAGGACATAGTGGGTCGAGCACCCCGGGGGCGCCATGCCGGGGTCGGTGGCGCAGGGGCTGTGCAGATAAAGGGAGAAGTCGTCAGGCAGCGTCGGCCCCTTGAAGATCTCGCCGATCAGATCGCGGTAGCGCGGACCGAAGCAGATCGAGTGATGCGCCAGCTGCGGCTGCGGCGTCTTCAGCCCGAAATGGCAGACGAACAGCGACATGGAGAACCGCCTGGCCTTCAGGGACTTCGCCTTGGCCTTGCCGCGCGGCGTATGGCCCAGCAGCCGCTCATAGGTGTGAACCACGTCGGCGTTGGAGGCGACCATGTCCGCCGGAATGACCTCGCCGCCCTCCAGCGTCACGCCCGAGGTCCGTCCGTCGGCCATGTCGATCGAGCCCACCGGCGCGTTCAGCCTCAGATCGCCGCCCAGATCGGTGAAGAACCGCGCCAGCCCGGCGATCAGGGCGCCGGTGCCACCCTTGGCGAACCAGACGCCGCCGCGCCGCTCCAGCGCGTGGATCAGGGCGTAGACCGAGCTGGTCTTGAACGGATCGCCGCCCACCAGCAGCGTGTGGAAGCTGAAGGCCTGCCGCAGCTGCGGGTCCTTGATGTGCCGCGCGACCATGGCATGGACGCTGTTCCAGCTCTCCAGCCGGGCCAGTTCGGGCGCCGCCCGGATCATCGACCAGAAGCTCTGGAAGGGCACCGCACCCAGTTTGACGTAACCCTCCTGGAACAGCTCCTCGGAATAGGCGTGGAAGCGGCGATAACCCTCGACATCGGCCGGATTGAATTTCGCGATCTCGGCGTCCAGCACCGCCTGATCGTTGGCGTAGTTGAAGCTGCGCCCGTCCTCCCAGAGCAGGCGATAAAAGGGATCGACCGGCAACAGCTCGACATAGTCGGACAGCCGGCTGCCCGTGCCGACGAACAACTCCTCCAGACAACCCGGATCGGTGATCACCGTGGGCCCCGCGTCGAAAACGAAGCCCTGATCGTTCCAGACGTAGGCCCGGCCGCCTGGCTTGTCGCGTTTCTCGACCAGCGTCGTCTTCACGCCCGCCCGCTGCAGCCGGATGGCCAGGGCCAGCCCGCCGAAGCCCGCGCCGATCACCACCGCCCGTTTCGCCGCCCGGTCTCTCACGCTGATGATCCTTGTCCGGATTCGCGCAACTGCCGCAGGGCCGCCGCGACCGGCACGGGTGGTTTTCCCGCGAGAATGCGGACCTTGTCGAGCACGGTGCAGCGCCCTGCGTAGAAGCGCCGCACCACGCCCTCGGGCAGGCCGTAGAACCGCTGGAATACTCGCCAGCGCTGGCCAGGATCCGCCGCCCGGAACAGCATGCGATTCAGCAGGCGATAGAAGCCCCGTTCCCGCCACAGCCGCTTCGATCGCGCCTCGGTCAACGCCCTCAGCGAAGCCGAGCCGAGATCGGCGGCCGCCGAGATCTCGCGCGCCAGTCCGACCGCGTCTGGCAGGGAATAGCCGGTCACCGGATGGAACAGGGCGGCCATCAGTCCCGCGCGGGCGGCGGGCGGACCCTCGGCCCAGAACGCGTCGATGTCGCCGTCGAGAGCGATGGGCAGCACGCCCTCCTCCTCACAGATCACCGCCTCGACGGTCCAGCCGCGAGATCGCGCATAGGCGTCGATGCGGCCACCCAGCGCCGCCCGATCCAGTTTCGGGCTATCGCTGTAACAGGTGTCCTCGACCATGACAGTGCGCGCGTCTAACGGCAGGAGGTAGACGAAACGATAGCCCCCTGTCTGGGCTACGGTGGCGTCCATGATCGTCGGCCGGATGAGGCCGTGGGGTTCACGCAGACGCAGGGTGCGCCCCAGGAACACCTGCCATCCCAGGTCGAGATGGGCCGTAGCCCGCGGGCCCCGCGCATCGATCACGCCGCGCGCCGACAGCCGGCGCCCGTCGGTGAGGACAACGCCCTCCTGATCCACGGAGTCCGCCTCGCCCAGGACCAGCCGGTCGCCCAGAAGCGGCGCCACCGCTTCGTGCAGCGCTTCAGAGGTCAGGCTGTTGTAGGCCGTGGAGAGCGTGCGGCTGCGGCCGGGAAAATAGACCTCGTGCCCCGCGGACCAGCGATGCGCGACGGCCGGCGTCAACCAGGCGCGATCCGCCTCGTCGAGATCGCTGTCGAAGAACGACCAGGTGTGCCGCCCGCCCAGCTGGGCCTCGCGTTCGACCACGGCGACCCGCACCTCGGGCCGGTCCAGCGCCAGCCGCCATGCAGTCAGGCAGGCGGCCAGACCGCCACCGACGAGGATCAGGTCGAAATCGTCAGCCGGCCGCGCCATGCCCCGGGTCTAGCACGTCCCGCGAAGGGCTTAAGGCTGCTTCTCGACGTTCAGCGCATAGGCGCCTGTCTGCCCCTGCTGGAAGGTGCCGGCCCGGATCTCATAGATGCCGTCCGCCGGCGCGGTCCATTCCAGCTTGGCGTGGGTGTCCGACAGGCTGTCGTCGTCCGATCCCAGCACTTCGAACGCGCCGTCCTTGTCGCTGCCGACCACGACGAAACTGTCGACCTCGTTCGAGACCATTGTGATCAGCAGCTTCTCGTCTTCCTTCAGTGTGACCCGGTAGGCGTCATAGAAGCTGTTGTCCTCGGCGGTGGCGTCCGCCTCGGTCAGGGTTCCGCGCGCGGTCGCCCCGACCAGCAGGCTGCCCGGCCGGGGCTGCGGACCCCTGTCGACCAGTTCCAGTGAATAGAGACCCTTGCCCTCCGTTCCCAACGGCAGGGCGCGCAGCACGTAGTCCCCATCGTCCGGCAGGGTGTAGCTGAGCCGGGAATCGGTCCCTTCGCCCAGCCCGTCGTCGTCGGAAGCCAGGGCTTCGAACTCCGCCCCGGCGCGGCCGATCTGCAGAAAGGTGTCGAAGTCGCCCGAGCGCATGATCCCCTGGATCCGCTGGCCGGCCAGACCGGTCAGGGCATAGGCGTCGAAACCGCGATTCTCGCTGTCGATCGAATCGCCGTCGCCGATTTCGCCCTGAAGCGTTTCGCCGAAGGCCAGGGCCTGGGGCGGCCGCTCGGGCTCGATCTCGGTGATGCTGAGCGAGTAGCCGCCGGTGTCCTCAGAGAAGGCGCGGGCCTCGACGATGTAGTCGCCCGTGCGCGACAGGGTGAAGGTCAGGCGCGAGTCCGTGCCCTCGGCGGCGCCGTCGTCGTCTTCGGCCAGGCTGACGCGGTTGTCATCGAACAGCTGCAGATAGGTGTCGAAGTCCGAGGAACTCATGTCGATACGGACCCGCTGTCCTTCGCGGCCCGCGAATCTGTAGGCGTCGGCGGCCCGGCCGGACTCGCTCTTGCCGTCGCTGGCCGTCAGTTCGCCCTGGACCGTGGCCCCGATCTCGATGGCCTGGGTGGGAGCAGGTTCGGGGCCCTGGGCCACAGCGAGGGTGTAGCCCCCCTGACCCGCAGCGTTCAGCGAGGCTGCCCGAATGACGTAGTCGCCAGCCGCGGGCGCCGTGAAGACCAGTCTGGAGTTCAGGCCGGTGTCCGGACCATCGTCATTCATGGCCAGTTCGGTGAAGGCGCCGTTCTCCATCCGCCCGACGCGCAGCACCGGGTCGAAGTCCTCGGACGTCAGGTCGATGGCGAATCGTTCGCCGGAGCGCGCCCGGACGGCGAAGGCGTCATAGTTCCCGCCGTCGTCGGTCTCGGGATCGGTCGACGCCAGCCGGCCCTGCAGGCTCTGCCCCGGTCGGACCCGGGCCGGGCGCGGCGCGGACCGGGCCTGCGGCCGCTGGGTAAGGCCCAGGGTGTAGGCGCCGCCTTCGAGCCCCGACAGGGTTCTGGCCCGCAGCACATAGACCCCGTCGCGATCAGCGGTGAAGCGCAGCCGCGAATCCGTGCCTTCGCCCAGACCATCGTCGTCGGTGAAAAGCGGCTCCGCGGCGGCCTCGGGGCCGTAGACCTCCAGATAGGTATCGAACGCGGCCGAACGCATGACCGCCTCCAGCCGCTGGCCCGCGCGCACGCTGATTGCATAGCTGTCATACCGGTACCCGTCCTCGGGCCCGGTCGCGTCGCCATCGGCGATCTGGCCGGTGACGCTGTCTCCGGGCGTCAGCTGGGCCGGCGTCTGGGCCAGCGCCGGGGCCGCGATCAACAGCGTCAGCGCGCTGACGGCGGTCAGTATGGTGTAACGGCGCATGGAAATCCCCCGATTGCGGCCCGTTATCATAGACGCCGAACCGCGCCCTCTGTAAATCGCGGCGAGCGCGCCTTTCCCCGCAACCGGAGCCGATTTCCATGACGGCCGATCCCGCCCCCGCG
Source organism: Brevundimonas sp. (assembly GCF_029946145.1). Lineage (GTDB taxonomy): Bacteria > Pseudomonadota > Alphaproteobacteria > Caulobacterales > Caulobacteraceae > Brevundimonas. The sequence goes on along the minus strand of NZ_JAQSDY010000017.1, from coordinate 183,668 downwards.
ACCCTTATCGACGGCAAGGCCTTCGCCGCCGGTCTGGTCGACCGGGTGGCGGCCGCTTCCGCCCGGCTACAACAGACCCAGGGCGTAACGCCGGGCCTGGCCGTCGTCATCGTCGGCGAGGACCCCGCCAGCCAGATCTACGTCCGCAACAAGGGCGAGACGACCCTGCGCGCCGGCATGCGATCCGACACCCATCGCCTGTCCGATGCGGCGACCCAGGCCGAACTGCTGGCCCTGATCGCCGACCTGAACGCCGACGCCGGCATACATGGCATTCTGGTGCAGCTGCCCCTGCCCGCCCACATCGACTCCGCCGCGGTTCTGGGCGCGATCGACCCTGACAAGGACGTCGACGGGTTTCACGTCGTCAATGCGGGACGGCTGGCGGTCGGTCTCCCGGGGCTGGTCCCGTGCACGCCCCTGGGTTGCCTGATGCTGTTGAAGGCGGAGCTGGGCGACCTGTCGGGCCTGAACGCGGTGATCGTCGGTCGCTCCAACATCGTCGGCAAGCCGATGGCCCAGTTGCTGCTGGGCGAGAGCTGCACGGTGACAGTCGCCCACTCGCGCACCCGCGACCTGCCCGCACTGTGCCGTACCGCCGACATCCTGGTGGCCGCCGTGGGTCGTCCCGAGATGGTGCGCGGAGACTGGATCAGGCCCGGAGCGACAGTGATCGACGTGGGCATCAACCGCGTGCCGTCGCGCGATCCGGTCAAGGCGGCCGAGGGCAAGACCCGCGTCGTCGGCGACGTGGCCTTCGAAGAGGCCCGCGCCGTCGCCGGACGGATCACCCCGGTGCCCGGCGGCGTCGGCCCCATGACCATCGCCTGCCTGCTGGCCAACACCTATACGGCCGCATGTCGGGCTGCGGGCGTCACGCCTGAAACGCTGGACGCTTGAACCGCCACCGCTCAACCCCGATACTCGGACTCTGGTCTGTCAGGAGATATCCATGATCCGGTTTTCGCCCCGCCTTTCGGCTCTCGCCGCCGTCGTGGTCCTGACACCCGCGGTTGCGGGTTGCGGAATCAACTCCATTCCCACCAAGGAAGAGGCCGCCAAGGCGCGCTGGGCCGACGTCCAGTCGCAGTACCAGCGCCGCTCCGACCTGGTCCCCAACCTGGTGGCGACCGTCCAGGGCGCCGCGATCGCCGAGCGCACCACCCTGACCCAGGTCATCGAGGCGCGCGCCCGGGCCACCGGCGTGACGGTCACGCCCGACACGCTCAGCGACCCGGCCGCGTTCCAGCGCTATCAGGCCGCGCAAGGCCAGCTGTCGCAGGCCCTGTCCCGGCTGCTGCTGGTGGTCGAGCGTTATCCCGACATCAAGTCGAACCAGAATTTCATCGCCCTGCAGTCGCAGCTCGAAGGCACCGAGAACCGCATCGCCGTGGCGCGGCGCGACTACAACGAGGCCGTGCGCGACTACAACACCAGCCTGCGGACCTTCCCGACGGTGATCTGGGCCAAGACCATCCACGGCGGATCCGAGCCGATGCAGCTGTTCACGGCCACGGAGGCCGCGCAGACCGCGCCCAACGTCAATTTCGACGCCCTGAACCCCGCCGCACAGCCCGGCGGAGCGGCGCCCACCGTCGCTCCCGGCGCAACCCCGCCAGCAGCGCCGACGGCCCAGTGAGCCGCATCCTTCCGGCGCCATCGATCAGCCGGGCCGCCGCCTTCCTGACGGTCCTGCTGGCCGCGGTCTGGCTGTTCGCCACGGCGGCGCTGGCCCAGACGGGCCCGACCTTTCCGCCTCTCAACGGCCGGGTCATCGACCACGGCGACCTGATCTCCGATACGAAGGAACAGGCGCTGGCCGACAAGCTGGCGGCGCTTGAGCGCGACACCACCGATCAGGTGGTGGTCGTGACCGTGCCGGATCTTCAGGGCTACGAGATCGAGGACTACGGCTATCAGCTGGGCCGCGCCTGGGGCATCGGCCAGGCCGGCGGGAACAACGGCGTGCTGCTGATCATCGCGCCGAACGAACGCAAGGTCCGGATCGAGGTCGGCTATGGTCTCGAGGGAGTCCTGACCGACGCCCTGTCGGCGCTGATCATCCAGAACGAGATCCTGCCGTCGTTCAAGGAAGGCTTCTACGAGCGCGGCATCGAACAGGGCGTGGACGCCATCGACCGGCAGCTGCGGCTTGACCCGGCCGAGGCCCAGGCTCGGGCCGCGGCCGCCGAACGGCCGAAATCCTCGCCTCCCATCGGCGTCGCCGCCGTCATCGCCATGATCTTCATCATGCTGATGCTGCGGCTGATCGGCGGCGGCGGACGGGGACGCAGACGGCCCAGCGGCCTCGGCCCTGTGTTGATCTGGGCGGCGTCCGAGGCCATGCGCAACAATGGTCGCGGCGGTGGAGGCGGCTTTGGTGGCGGAGGCGGCGGATTTGGCGGCGGCGGAGGCAGTTTCGGCGGCGGGGGCGCTTCAGGCGGATGGTGATCAAACTGACCCCCGATGTGCATGACCGCGTCGCCGAGGCGATCAGGGCCGCGGAAGCCCGCACCTCTGGCGAAATCTTCTGCGTCATGGCGCGGCGCGTCTCGTCATACCGCGACGTCTCGCTGGGCTGGTCGGCGGCGGCGGCCCTGATCCTGCCTCTCGGTCTGATACCGTTCGGCTTTGAGCCCGCCTGGGTGCCGGGGCTGGGCGGCAGCTGGGAGGCCGCGCATCTGGCCGCCCGCGACGTGACGGTGGGCCAGGCGCTGGGCGCCTACGCCCTGATCCAGGCGACGCTCTTCCTGATCGTCTTCCTGCTGACGTCCATTCCCGTCGTGGCGCGGGTCGTCACGCCGCGCAGCATACGGCGGGCGCGGGTCCGCAAGGCGGCGCTGGAGCAGTTCCTCGCGCACGGCCTTCACGTCACCGAGGCGCGAACCGGCGTCTTGATCTTCGCCGCCCTGGGCGATCATCAGGTCGAGGTTGTCGCCGACGAGGGCATCTACAGCAAGGTCGATCATGCGGTCTGGGCGGACGCCGTCGAGGTTCTCGCCAAGGGCCTGCGAGGCGGAGACCCCGCCGGTGGCTTCATCGACGCCGTTGGGCTCTGCGGCGCCGTTCTGGCCGAGCATTTCCCGCCCGATCCGCGTAATCGGAACGAGGTCGAGGACAAGCTGGTTGTGATCTGATCCGGACGCGCCGCCGCTGTGCCGTCGCATTCACCGTGGTATTGGCTGGCTCGCCGCCACACCCGCTGGACCTGCTCCTGACTCCATGCCCCGCCTGCTGACCTACAATGTGCATCGCTGCGTCGGCGTCGACCGCAGGCTCGACGTCGCCCGTATCGCGGGCGTCATCGCCGAGCACGAGCCCGATATTGTCTGCCTGCAAGAGCTGGATGTGGGGCGGAAGCGGACCGGGTTCGTCGATCAGGCCCAGTCCATCGCAGACCAGCTGGCCATGACCTTCCACTTCCACGCCGCGATGCGCGTGGAAGCCGAACAGTATGGCGACGCCATCCTCACCGCCCGTCCCGAACGGCTGGTGAAATCAGGTCCGCTGCCCACGATCCGCGGCGTGCCCGGTCTGGAGCCGCGCGGCGCCCTGTGGGCGGCTATCGATATCGACGGCGCCACCCTGAACGTCATCAACACCCATCTGGGACTGGTTCCGCGCGAGCAGCGGCTTCAGGCGGCGGCGCTGGTCGGACCGGACTGGTTGAGTCATCCGGACTGCACGGGCCCCACCCTGCTGACCGGCGACTTCAACGCCACCTCCGTTACCCGCCCCTATCAGGCGCTGGCCTCGAAGCTCGCGGACTGCCAGCGCACCCTGGGCCTGCGGCCGTCGGTCAAGACCTTCCCTTCCAGCTTCCCGGCCATTCGCATCGACCACTGTTTCACCAGTCCGGAAGTCGTGGTGACGGCGGTCAAGGCGCCGTTCTCGCCGCTGGCCCGGATGGCGTCGGACCATCTGCCCCTGATCATCGATTTCGAGATCAGGCCGACCCGGGGGCCGGCAGGGTCCGATGCGAGCGGGTCCGGCGCTTCCACGGCCTGAAGGCGTCCCGGGTCGAGGTCGGATCGCCCAGCTGGAATTCGGCGATGATCCGCTCGGCGCGTGACGGGGGCTCAGCGCCCAGCGTATGCATCCGGCCATTGTCAAACCGGTGGATGGCGTGGCCGACCGATCCGGCTATCGCCTCGGCCGCCGCGAACTCACCCCCCTCGATACCGATCCAGTGGCCGATCGTTCGGTGCCGGAAAGCGCGGATGGCGTCGCGGCCGGCCTGGTCGCGGGGTTCGGCCGCAACGTCGCACTCCGTGTCGAAGCCGAAGGAGCGGTTGTTCAGATTGGTCGAGCCGACGCGCAGGACCGCGTCATCGTAGATCGACACCTTGGCGTGGACGATGATTCGCTCGCCGCCCTTGGTGTAGGGTGTGAAGGCGCAGAAGCGGTTGTGCCGATCCGCCTGTTCGAGCCGGAACAGGATTTCCGACCGGGCGGTGTCCATGGTCATGCGGTCGAACCAGCTGGGGCTGCTGCCAGTCGAGACCAGAACGATTTCCGGCCCGTTCTCCTCCGCCAACCGCTCGGCGAGGGCCGTGGCGATGACGGGCGAGGTGAAATACTGGTTCTCGAAATAGATCAGCTTCTTCGCGCCGCGGATGGCGTCGAGGTGCAGCGCCTCATTTTCGCGCACTTCGGACCGCCCACCGGTGGCCGGCTCGGTACGCGAGATCGCCACAGGCACATCGCGCATGACAGGTTCCACGCCGTCGGGCCAGGGATCGGTGTCCACAGTGTCCGGCACCGTCCGCTCCCAGGTCGAGCGGAACCAGCGTTCGCGCGCCAGGTCGCCCAGAGCCCGCGCAGCGGCTCCGTCCATGACCGTCATGACCTCGTGGCGCGGCGAAGGGATTTCTCCTGACGGCTGGCAACGTCGCGGGTCGCCGTCCAGATGCTCTTCGGAATCCCAGCGGTCGGTCGAGATGTCCCCGCCGCCGCAGAACGCCACGGCGTCGTCGATGATGACCGCCTTTTGATGGTGACAGGCGCCGATGGGGCCGGGCTGGTCGAGCCGGAACTCGACCAGCCGCTTGCGGAACCAGCCTTGCGCCCTGTGCGGATAGAACCCCTGCGACGCCGCGATCAGCAGGGGTGACTTCCAGATCAGCAACCGGACGTCCAGCTCGGGATTGGACTTCACCAGCATGCGCAGTTGGTGGCCGATCTGGGCCTGGTGGTCATTGTGGGCGCTTTCGGGATCCAGCCGGGTGCGCGGGTCGAACTGCCAGCCGAGGATGACGATGGAGCGGCGCGCCTTGGCCAGGGCCGAGCGCAAGGCCTCGAAATAGGCGGCGTTCTCCATCAGCACGGCGAAGCGGTCGGCCGTCTCGACCCGCCAGCAATTGGCCCCGGGTCTCAGCAGGCTCTGACTGTGTTCGTCCCCAAAATCTGTCATGGCGTTGGATTGGCCCATTCGCGTGGCGGGCGCCGGACGCCTCAAGCTCTACAGGACGCGCGCCGGCCCTTTCCGTTCCACCTTGCGGCGCAAATGGTCAATGGTGACGCTTTGTTCATGCGCCCCCGGATTGTCCGAACGCGGTTTTGGGCGCATAAGTTCGGTTGCAGTCGGGACAGGGAGATCGGCGATGCAGGCGCTGATCGAATTTATCGCGGGGTTCGTCGCCATTCTGGCCGCTGCGGCTCTGTCGCAGTTCGGGCTGAACCTCGACCCGCCGCAGAAATCGGAACGCGAAATCCATCGGGTGCGTGACTGCAACGACGGCGCATCGTCCGCGATGTTCGCCGCCTCGTCCGAGCGCAAGCGGGACTGCTGATCCTCCGCGTGTAGACTCGCGCGGGATTCCTTTATCCTCGTCTTTGCGCGCCGCGATTGACTCGTTAGGGTCAAAACGTCCTCTCGCGCGTCGGTCGCCGACGCCGCTCCGTGACGAGATCGCCGCACCATGAAACCACCCCGCCAACGGCCCCCGCTGAACCTGACCGAACCGGATCCGGAGGTCGGCGCCGCCGACTCCGCGCCGGAAGGGGTTCAGCCGATGGCGGAGCCTTTGGCCGAGCGCCCCATGTCCGAACGCCGCAAACGCCGGCTGGCCGAGGAACAGCGCCGCGCCGAGGAACGGTCCGTCGCCGACGCCGCCCGCCCGGATCCATGGCCCACGGGTGCGGCGGCCGAGCTGGCGGTTTCCGCCGACACGCCGCCGGTCGCCTTTGAGCCCGCGCCAATGCCTGTGCCGGTTGGCCGGCGCGAGCTTGCCGCGCCATCGGGTCGGCACGCCTATCTGGTCGCCGGCGTCGCCTCGGCCCTGTGGATCGGCGGCGTCGCGGCGGCGTTCATGTACGAATTCGGCGCCGGTTCCGTGGAGCTCGAGCCTCTGCGTCTCGCGGTCTACGCCCTGATCGCCCTGGCCCCGGCGGGAATGGCGATCATGCTGGCCCACGCCGTCCGCCAGGGCGCTGGCCTGGCGGTCGAGACCCGCCGCGCCCGTGAGTTGTCCGAAGCCCTGGTCGCCCCCACCGCGCTCGCGGCCCAGCAGACCGGCGAGGTTCTGCAGTCCTTGCGCAACGACATAGACCAGGCGTCGCTGGCGGCCGAGCGGGCCCGCAACGACATGGCCCTGCTGCGCGAGGCCCTGTCCCAGGAAACCACCCGCCTGAACGAGGCCGCGGAGACCGCGAGCCGCACCGCGCGCCGGCTGGCCGAACAACTGGGCGGCGAACGCGTCCAGATGGCGGCGCTGGGAACCCAGCTCGATGCGCAGGCGTCCGGCGTGGTCGATGCCGTCGAGCGTCAGTCGCGGATGGTGATCGACGCCTCCGACCTGGCCCAGACGCAGCTTCGGGAGGCCGAGGCGGCGCTGGCCGCCCGGGCCGCTGATCTGGCCGCGGCCGCCGGAGAGGCCCAGGACGCCGCCCGCATCGCCGCCGACGATCTGGCCCGTCAGACCTTGAGGCTCGAAAACGCCGGTTCCGGCGTCGCCGAACAGATCCAGTCGGTCGAGGAAGGCCTGGGCCAGCAACGCGCCGCCCTGGTCACAGCCGCCTACGCCCTGCGCACCGATCAGGAGGACTTCTCCGCCCAGGTCGAAAGCCAAAGGGCCCAGCTGACGGAACAGCTGTCGGCCAGCCGCGCCGCGGCCGGCGAACTGGGCGACACCTCGACCCGCACGGCGGAGACGATCCGCGATCTCGTCGAGGCCGCGACCGATCAATTCCGCGCCCTCGTCGAGATGTCCCAGCGCGAGGCCGACGGGTTCGACGCGGCCACCAAGCTGGCGCTGGACCGGTTCGAGGCCCTCGCCGCCGAAGCCCGTGACGCCCTCGTCGAGGAAACCCGGCTGGCGCTGTCGGCGCTGCAGGCCACGGCCGAGGAATCACGCGCCGCCGCCGCCGCCGCCGCCGAGGAAGCCCGGATGCGGGCGGACCGTCTGGGGGAAACCCTGTTCGAGGCGGCGCAGAAGGCCGATCAGGCCGCCGACGCCCGCGTCGACAGCGCGCGCAAGATCGTGGTCGAGACCGGTGGATTGGTCGACGAGGCCGGTGAACGCGCCCTTGAGCGTCTGGAATCCACGCTCGAACGCATGAACGCCGCCCTGACCCAGATCGACGAGACGATCGGCGATCTGGACGAACGCGCCGCCCGCCTGCCGGAAGAGGCGCAGAAGCGGGTCGACGCCGTGCGGGCATCCGTCGAGGAAGGTCTCGCCGCGCTGTCAGCCGCCTCGCAGAAGGCCGCCGCCGACACGGAGGCGCTGGACTCCGGCTTCCAGGAGCGGGTGCGCCGCAACTACGATATGCTGACCGAGGCTGTCAGGCTTATGGGGGTGGTGTCAGGCGATACCCCCGCCATCCGCCGCCGCGAGCCCGCGCCGGTCCCGCCGCCGGTCGAAGCTGACACGCCCCGCGAACGGCCCGCCAAGGCCGAGGAATCGCGCGGTTTCGGCCTGCGGGGACGGCTGAAGCTGGAGCCGATGCCGGGATCGACGCCGCCTGCGACGCCCGCCGCCGATCGACTGGGCTGGAGCGATCTGGTTGACGACGGGCCGGGTGAAGCGCCCCTGGACCTGGATACGCCGATCATGCCGGTCGCCGACATCGAAGGACTGGAGGAGCGCGTCACCGCCGCGATCCGGCGCATGGGCGTTGATCCCAACGCCCTCCTGCCCCGGTCCCGCATCGAGGAAGCGGCCCAGGCGGTCGCCGGGCGGGATCCGGACCGGGCGCGCCAGATCGTCCGCCGCGTGGCCCCCGCCGCCGTGCGCAGCGTCTCGCGCCGTGTTCTGACGGATCCGGAACTGCGGGCGGACGCCGAGGCCTATGTCCGGGCCGTTGTCCGGGACCTGACGGCCCGAGCCGCCGCGGGAGACGCCTCGGGCATCCAGGGACGGCTGACCTCCGACGGCGGCCGGGCCTATATGCTGCTGGACGCAGCCATCGGCGATCTCGCCTGACGAGGAAATCGACGGGTACGGACGGGCTCCCTGGCCGATTTCGTCTTGACGGCGGTTGCTGGATGGCGACACCGTCCGGCCCGTCACGCATCCGTCACGCGTAAGCAGGGTTCATGCTCGAGACAGCCGCCGAGACGCCGCCGGATCATCGCCCCGCGATCGTGATCTGTGCCTGGGACCCCGAGGACGCTGTCTGGGATCCGATCGAGGACTTGTCCGGTCAGCCGTGGAATCCCGTCGGCGCCCGCACCATCGCCGTACCGGGCGGCGAGCCGGACGCCCTTGCCGAAACCCTGACCGCCCATCTCGGGGATCAGTACTGCCGGGCCCTGTTGCTGGTCGGACGCACCCGCCGCAGCGCGCACTTCAGACTGCAGATCCGGGCCGAGAACCGCTCACTCGACGGCGTGCATCGGCTAACCAGCGTCGGTCCCGCCGTTGCCCGAGCCACGGCGCCGGCGGCGGACATCGTCCGTGCGCTGAACGAGGCCGGGCTGGCTGTCGATACCAGCTCGGACGCGGAAGACGACGCCGGCAGCTATCTTCTGTACCGGGTGCTCTCCAGCCTGCCAGAAGGACTGGACACGCCGGCCGTCGGCCTGTTGCGCGCCCCCGAGAACACGCCCGCCTCCACCGTCCAGCGCGCGGTCAAGACCGCCGCCGAGGCCATGGCGCGTCACCTGGCGCCGATGCCCCGCTCGCGGGCCAGCTGACGCCTCAGCGGAAGCGCCGCCAGAAGGCCAGCAGCCGCCATCGCCGCCATCGCCCAGTAGCCGCCGGCGCCGTACCGGTCGAAGAGCGTGCCCGACGCGGCCGTAGCCAGCCCGATCAGCACCCCGGCCGAGAGCACCGAGCTGAGCATCTGCCCCGCCGTCTGGCTGTCGCGCGGCGCCAGCTGTTCGACGATCTGGATCCCGGCCAGGAAGGTCGCCGCGAAGGTCAGGGCGTGCAGCGCCTGCAGGGGCCACAGCATCCACAACGGCGGCGCCAGGGCCATCGCACTCCAGCGCAGGACGGCGGCGGCCGCGCCCACGACCAGCATGCTCCAGGGGCTTATGCCCACGCGGCGGCGCCAGGGTTCGAACAGCCACATCAGCGCGATCTCGGCCACGACGCCGAAGGCCCAGAGCTGGCCGGTGACGGCCTCGCTGATCCCCTCGGCCTTCCACAGGATGGCCGAGAATCCGTACTGGTAGGCATGGGCCGCCTGAACCGCGCCGATGGCGAAGATGGCGATCATGAAGGTCGGGTCCCTGACCAGCCGCCCAAGGCCGCGGAACCGCTCGCGGCCCCGCAAGGGCTCCCCATCGGCCACCTGCTCCGGTGGAAGGGCCAGGACCGCGACCACGGCGAGGCCGAGGGAGGCGACGACCAGCCAGACGATGATCGCGTCGGCGGGCATGGTCAGCAGCATCGCGCCCATGATCATGTTGGCGGCGACGAAGGCCACGGACCCGAAGGCGCGAGGCAGGGCGAAGGTGTAGCCCAGCCGGCCGGCCAGCCGCAGGTTCAGCACGTCGGTCAGGGGCACCAGAATCCCCATGGCGGTCGCCCCGACGAACCAGCACGCGGCCCAGGCGAGATAGCCGTCCACCAGCCCGGCCGCGCCATAGCCGAGCGTCATGACCACACCCAGCAGGGCGATGGGCGTGCGTCTCAGTCTGAAACCGTCCGCCCAGACCGCCAGGAGCGGGCCGGTGATGATTCGGGCCAGCATGGGGACGGCCAGCAGCGTTCCGATCTGCGCGCCGCTCAACCCCCGCGAGCTTAACCATAAGCCTGCAAACGGAAGGCTGACCCCGGTGGCGCCGAAGAGCAACACATACTGCAAAGCCAGGCGCTGGGCGGCGGTCATGCGCCGGGCAATAGCAGACTCGCGGGATTCTGTCGGCTAGCCTCGTCAGCATGAGAGTGACGCGTAGTCTGGCGGTCTTCGCCGCCCTGAACGGGGCCCTTGCGGTGGCCATCGGCGCCTTCGCCGCCCATGGCGCGGGCCCGCAGATCAAGACCCTGCTGACCACGGGAGGTCACTATCAGATGGTCCATGCGGTGCTGGCCCTGGTCTGCGCGGTCTGGCCGTCCCGGTCGCGCCTTGTCGTGGTCGCCGGCTGGCTGGCGGCCGCGGGCGGGCTGGTATTCTGCCTCGCTCTGTCAGCCATCGCCCTTTTGAGCCTGCCCGCCATGGGCGCGGTCGCCCCCATCGGCGGTGTACTGATGATCTCAGCTTGGCTTTTACTCGCCGTTGCCGCATTGCGGTCACAAATCACCACCGCCGCCTGACCGGCGCGAACAGAGACCCGATTACCGTATGGCTTTCCCTGTGCCCGAAACGTCCCGTCGTGAACTTTTCCCGGAGATCGAGCCCTACGCCACCGGCTATATGCCGACCGGCGGAGTGCACAATATCTACTATGAGGAATGCGGCAACCCGCAGGGCCGTCCGGTCGTCGTGCTGCACGGCGGCCCGGGCGGCGCGGTCAATCCCGGCATGCGCCGCTATTTCGATCCGGCGAAATACCGGATCGTCCTGTTCGACCAGCGGGGCTGCGGCAAGAGCCGGCCCAATGCGTCGCTGGAAGAGAATACGACCTGGACGCTGATTGAGGACATCGAACGCCTGCGCGAGTTGCTGGGCATCGACAAATGGGTGGTGTTCGGCGGCAGCTGGGGCTCGACCCTGTCGATGGCCTACGCCATCACCCATCCCGAGCGGACCGCTGCCCTGCTGCTGCGCGGCATCTTCCTGCTGACAAAGCCGGAACTGCACTGGTTCTATCAGGACGGCGCGTCCAACATCTTCCCCGACGCCTGGGAGCGGTTCCTGGCCCCGATCCCCGAGGATGAGCGCCACGACCTGATGGGCGCCTACTACAAGCGGCTGACCGGCGACGACAAGGCCGAGCGCGAGCGCTGCGCCATCGCCTGGTCGAGCTGGGAGGGAGAGACCGTCAGCGTCGAGGGCCCGGACGCGTGTCCGGACAAGTTCGCCGAGCCCGAGTTCGCCGTCGCCTTCGCCCGTATCGAATGCTGGTACTTCATGAACGGCGGCTTCTTCCCCGAGGAAGGCTGGCTGCTGAAGAACATAGGCCGGATCAAGCACATCCCCTGCTGGATCGCCCAGGGACGGTTCGACGTGGTGACGCCGATCGCCAGCGCTTGGGCCCTGCACCGGGCCTGGCCCGAGGCGAAGCTGGACATCGTCAAGGACGCCGGCCACGCCTCGACCGAACCGGGCATCATCGACAGCCTGGTGCGCGGCACGGACTGGGCGGCGGAGGCCGACCGGTAGCGATTTTCTCCCTCCCGCTTGAGGGAGGGATGTCGGCGCGTAGCGACGACAGGGTGGGAGGGGCTCGGCGGGGCGGATGCCGGCGCCTGGGTCGCCAAGCCGCCCCCGCCCCGCCGCCGCTGACGCGGCGGCGACCCTCCCCCGGAGGGGGAGGGAGAAAACAGAGGCCTAACAGCCCCTCCTCCCCCTATTTCGGGTTGGTCTTCGCGACCATTTCCGACAGCTGGAAGCCGATCCGGCGGGCCTCGCGTTCCTCGGGCTTCTTGCGCACGTCGAGCAGGACGTTGATCTGCTGATAGTGCTGTATCAGGCGCACCGGCTTGCCGTCTGCGTTCTTGCCCAGGAACATGATGAAGTCCGGCCCCCAGAAGCCGAGGTCCTCGATCGACATGGTGCCGTCGCCCGGCAGGCCGACGATGCGGGCCCCGATCTCCTCATCCTTGTCGAGACCCTTCTCGAAATCCTCGATCAGCTTGGACAGGCGGACGAAGGCCCACTCCGCCGGGTTCTCGCGCATGCGCACGCCATCCATCAGGGCGGCGGTCTGCGCTGCGGAGGCCGCGGGCAGGACCGGCTTCGGACACGGCTTGTCTCCCCAGTCCGGCACGAAGACGGGTGGCGTGGCGACAGCGGCGGCTTTGGATTTGCTCATCATCAGAGCCTAACGCACGAAGGCCGGATCAGAACAGTCCGTGGCCCTTGGGCAGTTCGACGTAGCGGTGCACCCGGGTCGCCAGCACCAGGCCGAAGCCGAGCATGACGGTCATCATCGACGATCCGCCATAGGACAGCAGCGGCATCGGCACCCCGACCACCGGGGCCATTCCCATGACCATGGCGCCGTTGATGAGGACAAACAGGGCGAAGAAGGCCGTCATGCCGGCTGCGGCGATCCGGCCGAAATGGCTGTGCGCCAGCGATGCGATGCGCAGGGCGATCAGGATGATGGTGACATAGCAGGCCAGCACCGTGAACGATCCGACGAAGCCGAACTCCTCGGCCACGGTGGAGAAGATGAAGTCCGTGTGCCGTTCCGGCAGGAACTCCAGCTGGCTCTGGCTGCCCAGACCATAGCCCTTGCCCAGCAATCCGCCCGAGCCAAGGGCGATCTTGGACTGGATGATGTTGTAGCCCGTGCCCGACGGGTCGGACTCCGGACTGAGGAAGGTCAGCACGCGGTTGCGCTGATAGTCGTGCATGCCGAACATGACGAAGGGCGGAATGATGGCGACGGCGGCCGCCGCCCCGGCGGCGATGACGCGCCAGCTGAGGCCGGCCACGAACATGACCACGGCGCCGGTCAGGCCGATGACCATGGCCGAGCCCAGGTCAGGCTGTTTGGCCACCAGAATGAAGGGAACACCGATCATGCCGGCCGGGATCAGCAGCTTCCACGACCAGCGCGCCTCCTGGGCCGTATGATTGTGGTACCAGCGGGCCAGGGCCAGGACGAGGCCGATCTTGATGAATTCGGCCGGCTGGATGCGCATGAAGCCGAGGTTCAGCCAGTTCCTCGCGCCCCCCGCCGTATAGCCCAGCGGTGTGAACTCGATCATCAGGACGAGGACCAGCAGCAGGCCGTAGAGCGGATAGGCGGCGCGGAACCACCATTTCGGGTGCACCATCGCCAGCCCCAGCATGATCGTCAGCAAGGCCGCGAAACGGATCACGTGCTTGGCCGCCCAGGGCTGCCAGTTTCCGCCCGCGATCGAATAGAGCATGGCGGCGCCGACCATGGCGACCAGGCTCAGCAGGCCGATCAGGCGCCAGTCCAGTTCGCTGATCTTGGTCGAGAGGCGGTCGCGCTCGCCGGGGCGCGTCAGGGCGGAGGCGGTCATCGCGGGGCCTCGGGCAGATAGGGACGCGGGCCGGCGGCGGGGGGGGCGGGCGGCGTGGCCGACGGCGCAGGACCCGGAGTCCCGGTCGGGGCCTGGGCGACCGGATCCTCGGGCGCGGCGCCGGCCAGTTCGTCCGCCTCGGTCTCGGGGCCCAGGGCCTCGGGCGGCGGCGGGCGCTGGATCCGCTCCAGCATCTCGGGATCCTTGAGCAGGGTCGTGCGCATGATTTCGCGGGCCCGCGGGGCGCCGGCGGTGGCCCCGCCCTTGCCCCCGTGTTCGATGATGACCGCCACCGCATAGCGGGGTGCGTCGATGGGGGCGAAGGCCACGAACAGGTTATGGTCCTTGAGCGCCCAGACGTTGCTGGTGCGCGGGCCGGACCCGTAGCTGCGGACCTGGGCGGTGCCGGTCTTGCCGGCCATCTGGATGTCGCCCAGCCCCAGCTGGCTCTGGCGATAGGCGGTGCCCGAACGGTCGTTGGCCACGGCGATCATGCCCTGCCGCACGATCTCGACGTGTTCCGGCGGGAACGGCAGGTCCGGGACGGCGGCGCCCGACGGCTGCTCCACGCCGCCGACCGACTTGACCAGGCGGGGGTTGATGGCCTTGCGGACATTGGCGATGCGCGCGGTCATGACGGCCAGTTGCAGGGCGGTGACGTTCACGTCGCCCTGGCCGATGGCGACGGACAGGGTCTCGCCCGGAAACCAGACGCGCGATTCCGGATTGGGGTTGCGGCGGTTGTACTCAGCCTTCCACGCCTTGCTGGGCACCGAGCCGGCCTTCTGGTTGCCGACCCCGATGTCATAGGTCTGCATGAAGCCGATCTTCTTCGCCGTCTCCTGGATCAGGTCGACGCCGGCGCGGTTGCACATGTGGTAGAAATAGACGTCGCACGAGTTCTTGATGGCGTTGTGCATGTCCTGGGGGCCGTGGCCGCCGGCCTGCCAGCAACGGAATACGCGGTTGCCGAAGCGATAGCCGCCGGTGCAGGTCACACGCTCGGTCGGATCCACGCCGGCCTGGAGGATAGCCAGGGCCGTGGTCATCTTGAAGGTCGAGCCGGGGTGGAAGACGCCGTTCAGCGTCTTGTCCAGCAGGGGCTTGCGCTCGTAGTCGCGCAGGGCGTTGTAGATGTGCGACGGCACCCCGCCGACGAACAGGTTGGCGTCGAATGACGGTGACGAGACCATGCACAGGATGTCGCCGTTGCGGACATCCATGACCACGCAGCCGCCGGACTCCTCGCCCATGACTTCCAGCGCCCGGTTCTGGACGTCGGCGTCGAGCGTCAGGACCACGTCCTTGCCAGGGACCGCGGGGCGCGAGCCGCCGACATCCTCGGCCACCACCCTGCCCCGCGCGTCGACCTCGACCCGGGTGCCGCCGGCCTCGCCGCGAAGGTCGGTGTCGAAGGACTTTTCCACCCCTTGGCGGCCGATGCGGAAGCCGGGGTTGTAGAGAATCTCGGGGACCTTCTCGCCCCTGTCCTCGATCGCCTTGATGTCGCGGTCGTTGGGCTTGGCGACATAGCCGATGACGTGGGCGAAGGCGCCGCCGAACGGGTAGTAGCGGGCCTCGTTCATGTCGGCCATGACGCCCGGCAGCTCGTTGGCGTACAGATTGACCCTGGCGAACTCTTCCCAGGTCAGGTCGCTCTTGACCGGGACGGGCGAGAAGCGCGGCGCGGCGTTGACGTCCCGGATGATCGACCGGCGCCGGTCCACGGTGTCGGGCAGCAGACGGCCCAGCAGGTCCAGGGTCTGGTCCAGGTCCTTGGTCTCGTCGCGCACCACCAGGACGCGGAAGCTGGGACGGTTGCCGGCGATGACGACGCGGTTGCGGTCGAGGATACGGCCCCGCGGCGGCGGCACGAGGCGGAAGTTGAACTGGTTGTTCGAGGCCAGGGTGGCGTATTCGCCCGCCTGGACGACCTGAAGCTGGGCCAGGCGGCCGGTCAGGGCCAGCCCGCCGAGCGCCGTCAGCCCGCCGAAGACGAAGGTGCGGCGCAGGAAGGACCCCTGCCGCTCGTTGACGTCGGAGAAGAAGATGGAGGGTTCCGAGCTCATCGGAACCTCACGTCGCCGTCTTCGAACCGCTCGATCATCTGGTGGGCGAACGGGAACAGCAGCAGGGTGGGGACGATCTGGCCGATCAGGGCCAGGAGGCTGGCGGCGTTGTGGTCGATGAAGATCCGCACGACATAGACGAGCAGGAAGGCCAGGCCGCAGCAGGCCGCGTACCAGACGAACAGGACGGCCGTGTCCTGGCCGATCAGGAAGCTGCGCGAGGCCAGGACCACCGCATAGATGGCCAGCAGCGACAGGGCCCACAGACCCAGCGGGCCATAGGTGAAGATGTCCAGGCCCAGGCCCAGGCTGGTCAACGCCAGCGGCGCGACGACCGAGGGCCGGATCAACGGCCAGGCGAAGGCCAGCACCATGGGGATGACCGGCTCGGGCAGGTTCAGGCCGAAAATCTCGACCGGGGTGCCCAGGATGATGGTGACCGCGACCGTGATCAGGGCCGGATAGACGATCCACTGCATCGGCCCGACGATGCGGACCGCGACGGGGCGTCTCATTCGGTCCCTCCCGCGGGCGGGGCGGCTTCGGGCGGCGGAGCGGCCGCCGGCGCGGGCGCGGCGGGGCGGGGCCGGGCGGCCTCGGCCGCGTCGGCGCGGGCCGTATCCGCGGCGGCCTGCTCGGAACGCGCGCGGGCGGCGTCGCGGCGGGCGGCGGAATCGGTGATGGCGGCGGCCTGGGCGGGGGTGGCCTCCGACAGGGCGCCCAGACCGGCCAGCGGCGGGGCGTTGAGGTCGTCGGAACCGATCAGCTGGCCGAAGTCCTCGAACAGCATGACGCGGACATAGTCGATGGCGCCCCGGTCGCTGAACAGCTTGACCCGCCAGGAACCGTCGATGCCCTTGGCGGCGACGCCGATCGGCACGCCGCGCGGGAAGCCGCCGCCGTCGCCCGAGGACAGGATGCGGTCGCCGGCCTGGACGGCGCCGACGCCGCGGACGAATTCGAGCCGCGGATTGTCGCTGCCGTCGCCGGTCAGCAGGGCGCGGGCGTCGGTGCGGTCGACCAGCACCGGCGTGCGGCTGGCGACGTCGGTCAGCAGCACCATCCGGCTGACGCCCGACGAGGTTCCGACGATGCGGCCGACCAGGCCGTGCTCATTGATCACGGGATTGCCGACCTTCACGCCCTTGGCCGAGCCGGCGTCGATCAGCCGGGCCCGCGAGAACGGACCGCGGGTGTCGGAGATGGAGCGGGCCGTCTGCATGGCCACCGGCGGCTCGGGCCGGATGCCCAGCATGGCCTCATAGCGGCCGTTGACGTTCTTGAGGGCGATGGCCTGGTCGCGCCAGGGCGCCAGTTCGGCCAGCTCGCGCTTGAGCCGACGGTTCTCGGAGACGGCGAAGAAATAGCCGCCGACATAGTCGGTGGCGTGGCCAAACCAGCGGACCGGGGCGGCGAAGACTCCGCCGACCGGACCTGCCACCGCCTCGGCCCCCGAGCGGACGGGCTGGTAGGGCGAGGTCTGGGCCCGGGCGTCGCTGATCAGCAGCAGGATGCAGCCGATCGCGGCAAGCACGACAGCGACCGCCGCGGTCCAGACCAGCGGCACCTTGATGTTTTCGAACGGTCCGTCGCGAAACGCCACGGCGCGCCTTCCTGGAAAAGAGGGAATCAGCGGGAGCCCCCCGCCGACGTCTGCAGCCTATCGCAAAATCCGGGCCCGTTGGGAACCGGCGCGAACCCCGTGATGGCAGGGATTCAAGGCGATGTTTCGACCTGACCCCTAGAGGGCCGAGTCGAGCACGCCCTTCATCCAGCGCGGGTGCTCGAGCACCCGGCCGCAGCCGATGGCGACGCACGACAGCGGATCGTCGGCGACCGAGACCGGCAGGCCGGTGTGATCGCGGATCTCGGCGTCCAGGCCGCGCAGCAGGGCGCCGCCGCCGGTCAGCATGATGCCCTTGTCGGCGATGTCGGCGGCCAGTTCGGGCGGTGTGGCTTCCAGGGCGACCTTGACGGCCTCGACGATCTGCGAGACCGGCTCGGCCAGGGCCTCGGCGGCCTGGCGTTCGGAGATGCGGACCTCGCGCGGGACGCCCTGCATCAGGTCACGGCCCTTGACGTCGATCGACAGGCCTTCGCCGTCGGCCGGGATGCGGGCGGTGCCGATGTCCTTCTTGATGCGTTCGGCGGTGGTCTCGCCGATCAGAAGGTTATGGTTGCGGCGCATGTAGGAGATGATCGCCTCGTCCATCTTGTCGCCGCCGACGCGGACCGAGCGCGAATAGACGATGCCCGACAACGACAGCACGGCCACCTCGGTGGTGCCGCCGCCGATGTCGACGACCATGGAGCCGGTCGGCTCGTGGATCGGCAGGCCGGCGCCGATGGCGGCGGCCATGGGCTCGTCGATCAGGCCGACGCGACGGGCCGAGGCGTTGAGGCAGGAATCGTTGATGGCGCGGCGCTCGACGGCGGTGGCGCCCGACGGCACGCAGACGATGACCTTGGGGTTCACGAAGCCCTTGCGGTTATGAACCTTGCGGATGAAGTGCTTGATCATCTCCTCGGCGACTTCGAAGTCGGCGATGACCCCGTCGCGCATGGGACGGATGGCTTCCATGTGGCCCGGGGTGCGGCCCAGCATCTGCTTGGCCTCGAGGCCCACGGCGTGGACGATCTTCCGCCCACCGACGTTGCGCAGGGCGACCACGGACGGTTCGTTCAGGACAATGCCCTTGCCCTTCATATAGATCAGGGTGTTGGCGGTGCCGAGATCAATGGCGATGTCGTTGGAGATCGCGCCGAAAATGCTGGAGAACATGGGTCCGGGATACCGTTCGTTCGGGCCTTGGAGGGGCGTTTAGTCAGTCTCGATCCGTTTCGGCGACGCCCCGGCCATGCGCATCCCCACGCACCGCCTCCTGATCGTTATCGCCTGACCGACCTTACGGCTCGTTTGCCCGTGTGCGAGGGCGAATACAAGCCCTTCCAAGCGGTGCTGTCGAAGCCGTGACCGGCGGTTCAGTCGGCGCCCGACGCGGCCTCGCGCCGTTTCACCATCTCGCGCACGCCCAGCATCAGGCCCAGCCACACCACGGCGACCCCGGCGAGGATCAGCGAGGTCCACACGCCGTCGCCGCTGACCGCCGAAACCACCGCCCCGCCGAAGAAGGACACCAGGGCGGTCTTGGGCAGGATGCCCAGGCCACACCCCGCCAGATAGCGCCAGAACGACGCCCGGGTCGCGCCGAAGGCCATGTTGACGACAATGAACGGGGCCGAGGGCACGTTGCGGATCATGAAGCTGGCGTAGAAGGCGTTCTTGCCGACGAAACCCTTGAGCCGGCCCATGGTCCGGCCGCCGAACCGGTCGACCAGCCGCGCCGTCGGCCCGCGTCCCATCCAGTAGGTGACGCCCGCGGAGATGACGGTGGCGGCCCAGCTGTAGAAGAAGCCCAGCGACGGCCCGAAGGCGACGACACAGGCGGCGATCAGGATGAACTGCGGCGCGCCGATGAAGGCGGCGGCGATGAACAGGATGACCGTGGCCGCGAAGGCCCAGGGACTGCCGGAATAACCCTGCAGCCAGGCCTCGAGATTCTCCTCGGCCGCCAGCCCCAGCTGGCTCTTGCCGACCGCCAGCAGGGTGACCGTCGCGCCGAGCAGCAGCGCCGTCGCCAGCACGGCCCGCCAGCGATGGGCCTCCATGTTGAGGATGAAGTCGAGGAGGCGGCGCATCTGCACTCAATCCGCCACGGGCGCGAACGGTCCCACCGTCCATGATTTGAGCGCCCAGTCGAATCCGTTGAGCCGGACCCATTCCTGACGGGAGGCCGCCCTGTAGGTTTTATGGTCGCGGTAGTGGATGACGGCTCCCTCGATCCATCCGGACGATGAACTCAGAGCCCCGACTGTCCGGACTTCCACGTGCACGCCCCCCAGACGGCTCGCTTGACCGGTCATGAATTCCGAGATCGTCCGCGGCAAGGAATCTCCCGGCCCAAAGCTGTTGGTTTCCTGAATGATCTCCCCGTTCCAATCCAGACGAGCATTCTGATTGGCATGCCCGACCCAAAGGGACCAATCGGTCTCGCTGATTTCCTGAACGCCAAACCCGGTGACGCGCCCCTTTTCGTTCATGAGGGTCGCGGCCGCGACAAGGTCACCCTGCAGGGTCAGGCAGGATTCGAGTTTGGCGACGTCGTTCCGATAGGGCAGTTCCAAGGCCTTGCATGCCGGGATGGCCTGGACCGCCAGCGTGGCCAGATCAAAGGCGAAATCGAGCGTCAGTCCGCGGCTGCAGGCGTTCTCGGTTCTCCGACGCACCGGAACAGGCTCGAAATCTACCTGTGAGTTGGCCATCTCGACGGTCGCCACCCAAGAGTGAAGGCAGAGCCGTTCGTTGTCCGAGGGGGTGGCTACGAGCAGCCGGTCGGCAAAGCGTGACTGATCCCGAACCCTCTCCCAGACCTCGAGGTGCACGGGCGCGTTGGCCGAACGTCCTTCCTGACCGCGCACCACGACCATTGGCGATCCGCCGGACCGCCGTTCAAAACTGACGACAGGTTGGTCCCGACCATAGCCGTCGACGAAGAAGGTCCGATACACCTCGGCTCCGGAGCCCGCCTCGTCCTCGATCGACGCGACACTCAGCAACGCGCGACTGCGCGCAAGAACCTCGGCGTCGCAGCGATTGTTGTGGTCATCGTCGAGGCAGTCGCGCGGGATGTCCGGATCCTGCATGCCCAGAATCGCCCCGAGGGCCAGCGCGATCAGGGTCATGGTCAGCTCCTCGTTTCGGCTTCACCATTTGCACGCACCCTGTGGCCCCCGTAAACAACCCTCGCCTCCCCGCGCGAGAATCTCCCATGTCCAGCCTGCAGTCCGCCGCCCTGTCCCGCGTCAAGCCGTCGGCCACCCTGGCGGTCACCGCCCGCGCCCGGGAGTTGAAGCGCGAGGGCCGCGACGTGATCGGCCTGGGCGCCGGCGAGCCGGACTTCGACACGCCCGAGAACATCAAGGAGGCCGCCATCGCGGCCATCCGCCGGGGCGAGACCAAATACACCGACGTCGACGGCCTGCCCGAGCTGAAGGCGGCCGTGGCGGCCAAATTCGCGCGCGAGAACGGCCTGACCTATGCGGTGAACCAGATCCATGTCGCCCCGGGCGGCAAGACGGTGATCTACAACGCCCTGCTGGCCACCCTGTCGCCCGGCGACGAGGTGATCGTGCCGGCGCCCTACTGGGTCAGCTATCCCGACATGGTGCTGCTGGCGGGCGGCGAGCCCGTGCGGGTGGTCGGGCACGAGGCCGACGGCTTCAAGCTGAAGCCCGGGGCGCTGGAGGCGGCGATCACGCCGCGCACGAAATGGCTGATCCTGAACAGCCCGTCCAACCCCACCGGCGCGGCCTATACCGGCGCCGAGCTGGAGGCCCTGGCCGCGGTGCTGCGTCGCCACCCGCAGGTCTGGGTGATGACCGACGACATGTACGAGCACCTGATCTACGGCGACTTCGACTACAGGACGATCGCCCAGGTCGCGCCCGACCTCTACGAGCGGACACTGACGGTGAACGGGGTGTCCAAGGCCTACGCCATGACCGGCTGGCGCATCGGCTATGCCGGCGGGCCCAAGCCTCTGATCGACCTGATGCGCAAGGTCGCGGGGCAGACCACGTCCAACCCCTCGTCGATCAGCCAGTGGGCGGCGGTCGAGGCTCTGAACGGGCCGCAGGACTTCATCGCCGAGCGGGCGACCCATTTCGAGGCGCGGCGCGATCTGGTCGTGTCGATGCTCAACCAGGCGACGGGCATCCGCTGCGCCACGCCCGAGGGGGCCTTCTACGTCTATCCGTCGATCGAGGGGCTGATCGGCAAGACGACGGAAACGGGCGTGGTGATCGACGGTGACGACACGTTCGCGACGGCGCTGCTGGACGCCGAGGGCGTGGCCGTGGTGCAGGGCTCGGCCTTCGGCCTGAGCCCGTATTTCCGCATCAGCTATGCGACCTCGGAGACGGTGCTGGAGGAGGCTTGCCGCCGCATCCAGCGGTTCTGCGCCGGGCTGAGGTAAAAACTTACACCTTGAAATAAACACACAGTGTGTTTTGATCTCGTCATCGACGAGCAGGTGACCCATGTCCAAATATGAGCCGCTAACACAGTTTCTGTCGGCGCAACGCGCTCAGGAAGTGCCTATGAGTTTCAGCGAGATCGAGCGGGTGCTCGGTTTCCCTCTGCCGGAAAAGGCCAGCGGCATTCGAGCGTGGTGGAGCAACAACCCGTCCAACAATGTAATGACCAAGGCATGGCTCGCGGCAGGCTTCATCACCGAACGCGTTGACATGGGTTCGCGGCGGCTGGTGTTCCGGAAGTCGAACACCACTCCGGCCCCAATGAAAACCGCGGTCCGCCCCGCGCGCAGCATCGGATTCCTTGACCGCATCCGGGCACAGCTGGGTGGCACGGTGACCATTCCCGAGGGCGTGGATATCACCGCCCCGACCGGAGAGGCCTGGGATGCCGAGCGGTGAAGGCTCGGCCCATCCTGCTGGATACCTGTGCTGTGATCTGGCTACAGGCCGGTTCCGTATTCAGACCGGAGAGCGAAGCGGCGCTGCAGGAAGCCCAGGAGATTGGAACACAGGTTCTGGTGTCGCCCATCACGGCTTGGGAAATCGGCCTTCTGGTCTCCAGGGGACGCCTGATCCTTAGCTTGCCGCCGTCGAACTGGTTTGAGCAGGTGCTGGACCTCGGCGTCGATCTGGCCCCGTTAACGCCGGACATCCTGATAGCCTCGTCCCAGCTTCCCGGTCCGCTTTTGCGCGATCCGGCCGATCGCATCATCGCAGCGACGGCGCGTGCCATGGGCTACCGACTTATGACGCGGGACCGTCCCCTTCTGGACTTCGCCGCATCGGGTCAGGTTGCAGCAATCGCCTGTTGAAGCCGCTTACGCCGCGCGGCTGACCGCGAAGTCGGCCAGCTGTTCCAGGGCGGCGCGCCACTCGCCGGCGGGAAGGCCCTTGAGCGCGGCCTTGGCGGCGTCGGCGTATTGATGGGCGGTGTCGAGCGTGGCGCTGACGGCGCCCGTGCCGACGACCAGTTCGCGGGCGCGGCGGAAGTCGTCCTCGGTGCGCTGGCCCTTGTTGATGGTGCGGTCCCAGAAGGCGTCCTCGCGGCCGCGCGTGCGGGCGGCGGCCAGCAGAAGGGGCATGGTCACCTTGCCCTCGCGGAAGTCGTCGCCGGCGTTCTTGCCCAGTTCCTCGGACACGCCGCCGTAGTCGAGGGCGTCGTCGGCCAGCTGGAAGGCCAGACCGAGGTTCAGGCCATAGGCGCGCAGGGCCTGAACGGCCTTCTCGCCCGCCCCTGCCCCGACCGCGCCCGCTTCGGCGGCGGCGGCGAACAGTTCGGCGGTCTTGGCCGAGATGATGCGCAGATAGGTTTCCTGATCCAGATTCAGGTCGTGGGCGCGGGTCAGCTGCAGCACCTCGCCCTCGGCGATGACGCTGGAGGCGCGGGCGAGAATGCCGAGGGCGCGCATCTGGCCGGTCTCGACCATCAGCTCGAAGGCGCGGGCGAACAGGAAGTCGCCGACCAGGACGCTGGACGGCGCGCCCCAGATCAGATGGGCGGCGGTCTTGCCCCGGCGCAGGTTGGACCCGTCCACGACGTCGTCGTGCAGCAGGGTGGCGGTGTGGATGAACTCGACCGCGGCGGCCAGCTTGACCGGGGCGGTGATGTCGCCCGTGGCGCCCGCCGCCCCGTCCTGGCTTGCTCTGGCGGCGGCCACGGTCAGCAGGGGACGAAGCCGCTTGCCGCCGGCGCTGACCAGATGGTCGGCCAGCAGGGGAATCACCGGCACCTGGGACTGCATCCGCGCGATGATCAGGGCGTCGACGGCCGCCATGTCGCCCTTCGCCAGCCGAACCAGCGGCTCGACGTCTCCCTTCGAGCGGGGATCGGCGACGGTGACAGCGTCCAACGGAAAACTCACTCGGCGCGGCGCGGGGGGAGGATCGCACCGGAAAATCCAGCCGCCGCCTTGCCGGGCGGCGATGCGGCGCACAATGGTGATCGGGCCATGAAGGGTCAAGCCGCGTGACCGCCGCACCATCTCAATCCGACGGCGTCGAAATCGTCGAGAACGCCCTGCTGGGCGGCCGCGTCCGCCTGCGCCAGCCGGCGAAGGGGTATCGCGCGGGCATGGACGCGGCCCTGCTGGCGGCGGCCGTGGACGCGACGCCGGGGCAGCGGGTGCTGGAGGCGGGCTGCGGCGCCGGCGCGGTGCTGATGCAGATCGCCGCGCGGCGGCGGGGCGTCCGCCTGACCGGGCTGGAGCGCGATCCGGCCATGGCGGCGCTGGCGCGGGAGAATGCAGCGCTGAACGGGGCGGAGGCGACGATCGTGACCGGCGACGTGGCGGCGGGCTTCCGGACGCTGGAGATCGCACCCTTCGACTGGGCGGTGTCCAATCCGCCCTTCTTCGACGACCCGGGGGCGTTGAGGGCGCCGGCGCCCGGCAAGCGCGGGGCCTGGATGGCGGACGACGGGCTGAAGGCGTGGACGGACTTCCTGCTGAAGGGCGTGCGCGAGGGCGGCCGGGTCGTGGTCATCCACCGGGCGGACCGGCTGGCCGACCTGCTGATCCTGTTGAGCGAGAAGGCCGGATCGTTCGCCGTACGCGGCATTCATCCGTATGCGGATGAACCCGCCAGGCGCGTGCTGGTCAGCGCGATCCGGACGGGCAAGGCGCCGCTGAGGCTGTTGCCGCCGCTGGTGCTGCATGAACGTGGCGGAGCGAAGCATACGGCGGAGGCGGAGGCGATCCTGCGGGGGGAAGCGGCGCTGGGGTGGTGAAGGAGTGGCTAGTGGCTAGTGGCTAGTGGCTAGTGAGCAATTAGCGGTTAGTGGTTGTCCCAGGAGCGGCCAGCGTCGGCCCGAACCCGGTTTGCTCATCACTCACCACCAGCCACTAGCCACTAGCCACTAGCCACTAGCCACTCAGATTTCCCCATGTCCCTGCGCCCCCTCTTCGTCACCCAGGTCTATGAGGCCTCCCTGGCCACCGGCCCCGGCTTCGCGGCCTTCAACGCCGCGCTGGCCGACGCCTGTCGCATCCTCGCCCTCGAGGATCAGGCCGGGCGGGCCTGGTGCCGCGAGCACGGGTATCGCGGCTATACCTCCTATGGTTCGCTGGCCGACCTGCCGCACCGGATGCCCGAGTTCGCCGAGCTGAAACGCCATCTCGACCGGCATGCCCTCGTCTATGCCAAGGCGCTGAATTTCGATCTGGCGCGCAAGCCGCGGCTGGACAGTCTGTGGGTCAACATTCTCAAGCCCGGCGGCGGCCACAGCAGCCACATCCACCCGCACGCCTTCCTGAGCGGGACGGTCTATGTCGAGGTGCCGGACGGCGCCTCGGCCCTGAAGCTGGAAGACCCCCGCCTGCCGATGATGATGGCCCGCCCGGGCGTCCACGCCGATGCGCCCGAGGCCGAGAAGCCGTTCGTCTATCTGGCCCCCCAGGCCGGCACGGTGCTGATGTGGGAGAGCTGGCTGCGTCATGAGGTGCCGCCGAACGCCGCGAAGAGCGAGCGGATATCGGTCAGCTTCAACTACGCCTGAGCCGAACGGCCGGCCGGGGCGAGACCGCGGCGTTAAGCCTGTGGGTTAGGGCAACGATAAAGACTGTCGGCGCAACATGGACGGACGCTTGTTCAGACCTTCGCGATTGACCCGGTCATGTTCCTCCCCCGCGCCACCGGCGTGATCCTGCTGCTCTACAGCGGCTTCCACATGGTCATCGGCATGTGGGTGCCCCAGTTTCCGTGGCTGCTGACCGGCTCCTTGCTGGTGATCGGAGCCACGGCGCTGCTGGCGTGCCGGCCGTGGTCGCGGATCGTCGTCTACGCGACCGCCCTGGCGGCGGCGGCGGTCGGGCTGATAGGTCAGATCGACGCGGCGGGAGACGCCGGGACCGACATCCCTCTTGCGATGGTGATGTGGGGCCTGTGGACCTCGCTCTGGCTCGGGGTTTCCTACCTCGGCGCCCTCTACCTGCCCGATCCCGACTCCCCGCCCGGCGCATTCTGGCCGATCCGCCTGGGGTGAGCCGCGGGCGCGAGGCGCCGAAGGGCGCACCTGCGGCTTGAATGGCGGGTCCGGCGGTCAATGCCGGTCAGGGATCGCGGTTCCCGGGTCACCGCCGAAGGCGCCACTATTCCCGCCTCATTTGCCCTCTTGGCGGCGGGCGGCTACATCCCGCGCCAATCTCCCCTGAACCCCGGACGACAAGGCGCACCGCACCTCATGGCGCAGCAATATATTTTCCAGATGCAGGGCCTGACCAAGGCCTTTCCCGGCGGCAAGAAGATCTTCGAGAACATCTGGCTGAGCTTCTACAACGACGCCAAGATCGGCGTCGTCGGGGTCAACGGCTCGGGCAAGTCGACCCTGCTGAAGATCATGGCCGGGCTGGACACCGAGTTCACCGGCGAGGCCCGCGCCGCCGAAGGGATCAAGCGCGGCTATCTGGAGCAGGAGCCCCAGCTCGACGACAGCCTGAACGTCCGCGAGAACGTCGAGGCCTGGTGCGAGGAGAAGCAGTGGGTCAACCGCTTCAACGCCATCGCCATGGAAATGGCCGAGGAATACACCGACGAGCTGATGGCCGAGATGACGGCCCTGCAGGAAAAGATCGACGCCGGCGACGTCTGGGACATCGACAGCCGCATCGAAATGGCCATGGACGCCCTGCGCTGCCCGCCCGACGACTGGGCGACCGCCAATCTGTCGGGCGGTGAGAAGCGCCGCGTGGCCCTGGCGCGGCTGCTGCTGTCCAAGCCCGACATGCTGCTGCTTGACGAACCGACCAACCACCTGGACGCCGAGTCGGTGGCCTGGCTGCAGCATCACCTCGAGGCCTTCCCCGGCTGCGTCATCCTGGTGACCCACGACCGCTACTTCCTGGATCTGGTGACCAAGTGGACGCTGGAGCTGGACCGCGGCAAGGGCCACCCGCACGAGGGCAACTATTCCAGCTGGCTGGAAGCCAAGACCAAGCGCGTCGTGCAGGAGCAGTCGGAATCCGAAGCCCGCCAGCGCGCCCTGACCCGCGAACTGGAATGGGTCCGCTCGGGCGCCAAGGCCCGTCAGGCCAAGTCCAAGGCCCGTCTGGCCGCCTATGAGCGGATGGTCGACGAACAGGAGAGCCTGCGCGGGGCCCAGACCCACGCGGTGATCCAGATCCCGCCCGGCCCGCGCCTCGGCAATGTCGTGCTGGAGGCCGAGGGGCTGGAGAAGGCCTATGGCGACAAGCTGCTGTTCAAGGACCTGACCTTCAAACTGCCGCCCAACGGCATCGTCGGGGTCATCGGGCCCAACGGCGCAGGCAAGTCGACCCTGTTCCGCCTGATCACGGGCCAGGAACAGCCCGACGCCGGCACGATCAAGGTCGGTGAGACGGTCAAGCTGGCCTATGTCGACCAGAGCCGCGACGACCTGGAGCCCAACAAGACCATCTGGGAAGTCATCTCGGGCGGCACCGACGTGATGATGGTCGGCAAGCGCGAGATCAACACCCGCGCCTATGTCGGCAGCTTCAACTTCAAGGGCGGCGACCAGCAAAAGAAGGTGGGTCAGTTGTCGGGTGGGGAACGCAACCGCGTCCACCTGGCCAAGACCCTGGCCACCGGCGGCAATCTGCTGCTGCTCGACGAACCGACCAACGACCTGGACATCGAGACGCTGCAGAACCTCGAGGAGGCCCTGGAAGGCTTCGCCGGCTGCGCCGTGGTCATCTCCCACGACCGCTGGTTCCTTGACCGTCTGGCCACCCACATCCTGGCCTTCGAGGGCGACAGCCACGTGGAATGGTTCGAAGGAAACTTCGAGGCCTATGAGGAAGACAAGAAGCGTCGTCTGGGCGTCGACAGCCTGATCCCGCACCGGATCAAGTTCCAGAAGTTCGGGCGCTAAACCCAACTCTTCGAGAAACGGCCTTCCGATCCATCGGGAGGCCGTTTTTCATTGGGCGCGAGTGGACTAGTGTCGGCGCATGACCGACCGCCCCGCCCTCCTCATCATGCAGCGGCATCTCGCGCCGCTGACAGCCTTTCTCGAGAGCCAGTGGACCGTCTACCGCTTCTGGGAAGGGCCGCCGCTGGAGGCGCAGGCCGAGATCCGGGCCCTGGTCGTGGCCGGGGAGTTCCCGCTCGACAAGGCGCTGATCGAACAGTTGCCGAAGCTGCAGCTGATCGCCTGTTTCACCTCGGGCTATGACCGCATCGACACCGAATGGTGCAGGGGGCGGGGCCTGCCGGTCACCCATGCGCCCGGGGTGAACCATGAGGACGTGGCCGACCATGCCATCGGCCTGATCCTCGCCGCGCGGCGGCAGATCGCGGCCGGAGACCGGGCGCTGCGGGCCGGCGAATGGACCGTGGATTCGAAGATGATCACGCCGTCGCTGCACGGGCAGCGGGTCGGGATCGTCGGTCTCGGCGGCATCGGCGAGGCCGTGGCGCGCCGGGCCGAGGCCCTGCGCATGACGGTGAAATGGTGGGGGCCGCGCGAGAAGACCGCCGCCTGGCCGCGCGCCGCCTCCCTGCTCGAACTGGCGCGGGACAGCGACATTCTGGTGGTGGCCTGCAAGGCCGACGACAGCAATATCGGCCTCATCTCGCGGGAAGTCATCGAGGCGCTGGGACCGCAGGGGCTGCTGGTCAATGTCGCGCGCGGCCAGCTGGTCGACGAGGACGCCCTCATCGCCGCCCTGAAGGACGGCCGGCTGGGTCAGGCGGCGCTGGACGTGTTCGAGGACGAACCGACGGATGTGGCCCGCTGGGCCGAGACGCCCAATACGGTGCTGACCCCGCACACGGCCGGCGCCACGACCGAGGCCGTGCAGGGCATGCTGATGCTGCTGATGCAGAACCTGACGGCCGCCTTCGCGGGCGAGCCGCTGAAGACTCCGACGCCGGACTAGCCGCCGTTCGGGACGTCCATGCCGGTCTGGTCGGCCGGGACCGTCGAGGGGACCGTCATCCGCGCGGGCGCCGGCGCGGCGGCGGCGGGCATCATGGCGGCGCGCTCGGTCGGGCTGACGAGACCATCGTGATCGGCATCCAGGCTGGCGAACAGGGCGGCGGCGGCGTTGCGCATCTCGTCGCGGCTGATGCGGGCGTTCCGGTCGGCGTCGGCGCGGGTGATCATCGACCGCATCCGCGGTCCGCCCGCCTGGTTCATCGGCGGCTGGGTCAGAACCGCCAGCTCATTGCCGGTGATCATGCCGTCGGTGTTGACGTCGAGGCGGTCGAACATCTGGTCCTGACGCGCCTGCATGGCTTCCAGGGTCTGCGGACCGCCCATGCCGGCCATGCCGGGCGGCGGGGTCTGGGCGGCTGCGGCGCCGGCCACGGCGAGCACCACAAGCGCGGCTGACGAGGCGAAGGCGGTGCGGATCATGGCGTCTCTCCGGCCGGGTTCCACGGGATCAGACAGTGTACGCCCGTTTCCCCGGTCGTGTCGCGCGTCGCAATTCACTTGCCAAATCATATAAGGATATCTTTATATAAGCTTATGTCATTGACTGCAGATCAGGTTATCGAAGCGCTGCGCGCCGCGGGCGAGCCCACTCGCCTGCGCGTGCTGTCGCTGCTGGCCGGCGAAGAGCTGTCGGTGATGGAATTGTCGCGGATTCTGGACCAGAGCCAGCCGCGCGTGTCCCGGCACTTGAAGCTGATGGCCGATGCCGGGTTGATCGAGCGATTTCCCGACGGTGCGCGGGTCTTCTACCGCCTGTCGTCGGACGCTCTGGCGCGGCGGCTGGTCGACACCGTGCTGGACCTGCTGGACGCCGCCGCCCATGAGGCCGACGACCGCCGCCTTGAGGACGTGAGGCGCGACCGCGGCGCGGCGGCCAGCGCCTATTTCGAGCGCGTCGCGCCCCAGTGGGACCGCATCCGCTCGCTGTATGTCAGTGAAACCGCCGTCGAGGCGGCGATCAAGCGCGCCGCCGGTGACGGGCCGTTCGAGCGGGTCGTCGACCTGGGCACCGGCTCGGGCCGGATGCTGACCCTGCTGGGCAAGTCAGCGAAGATGTCCGTCGGACTGGACCTGAGCCAGAACATGCTGAACATCGCCCGCGCCAATGTGACGAGGGCCGGGCTGGAGAAGGTCGAACTACGCCACGGCGACATTTTCGCCACCCGCCTGCCCGAGCACAGCGCCGATCTGGTGCTGGTGCATCAGGTCCTGCACTACCTCGCCGATCCGGCCGCGGCCGTGGCCGAGGCGGCGCGGCTGGTCATGCCCGGCGGCCGGCTGCTGATCGTCGATTTCGCGCCGCATCAGCTGGGGCATCTGCGCGAGGAACATCAGCATCGCCACCTTGGCTTCTCCGACCCCGAGATGCAGCGCTGGCTCTCCGGCGCGGGCCTGAAGCCGAGCGCGCCGATCGCCCTTCCCCCTGATACCGACGGCCTGACCGTCTCGATCTGGACCGCCGAACGTCCAGCCGCAGCCAAGGCCAAGGTCGCATGAGCATCGCCCCCCGCAGTCTCGCCGAGGCCCGCGCCCTGTTGCTGTCGCCGCTGGGGCCCGTGGCGCGCGCCGGGCAGGATTCCTCGCGCCCCCGCGTCTCGTTCGAATTCTTCCCGCCCAGGTCCGACGAGGCCGAGGCCAATCTGTGGAAGGCGGTGACCCGTCTGGCGCCGCTGCAGCCCGAGTTCGTCTCTGTGACCTATGGCGCCGGCGGCTCCACGCGGGAGCGGACGCACCGGACGGTCGAGCGCATCCTGGCGGAAACCGCCCTGACCCCCGCCGCCCACCTGACCTGCGTCGAGGCCAGCCGTGAGGATGTGGATGCGGTCATCGAAGGCTATCGCGACGCCGGGGTGCGTCACATCGTGGCCCTGCGCGGCGATCCGCCGGGCGGAAACGGCATCGGTGGAACCTATGTTCCGCGTACGGACGGTTACGCAAACGCCACCGAACTGACCGCCGCGATCACGGCGAAGGGCGGCTTCGACGTCATCGTCGGCTGCTATCCCGAGGGCCATCCAGAAAGCCCGTCGACAGACCATGACATCGATGTTCTGAAGGCCAAGATCGACGCCGGAGCCACGCGCGCCATCAGCCAGTTCTTCTTCGACATCGACGCCTTCCTGCGCTTCCGCGACCGGGTACGGGCGGCCGGGATCACCATTCCGATGTCGCCGGGCATCATGCCGGTCACCAATTTCAACGGCCTCAAGCGGATGTCGGCGGCTTGCGGCGCGGCCGTGCCCGACTGGCTGGCAGCCCATTTCGACGGGCTGGACGACGACCCGGAGACGCGCAAGCTGATCGCGGCCTCGGTGGCCGCCGAGACCTGCGCCCGCCTCCAGGAAGAGGGCTTCGCCGACTTCCACTTCTACACCTTGAACCGCGCCGACCTGGTCTATGCGATCTGCCGGGTGCTGGGCGTGCGTGAGACGAAGGCCGCCACAGTATGAGTTCTTCCCTCCCCCGCAGCGAACGCATCGCCGCCCTGCACCGGGCCGCGAAGGAGCGCATCCTCGTCCTCGACGGCGCCTGGGGCGTGATGATCCAGCGCAGCGAGCTGTCGGAAGAGGATTTCCGCGGCGACCGCTTCGCCGCGCACAACGGCCAGATGAAGGGCAACAACGACATCCTGTGCCTGACCCGGCCCGACATCATCGCCGGCCTGCACGACCAGTATTTCGCCGCCGGGGCCGACATCTCCGAGACCAACACCTTCTCGGCCACGGTCATCGCCCAGGACGACTACAAGCTGGACGAACAGTCGGTGTGGGACATCAATCTGGAGGGCGCCAAACTGGCCCGCGCCGCCGCCGACCGCTGGACCGCGAAGACCCCGGACAAGCCGCGCTTCGCCGCCGGTTCGATCGGGCCGCTGAACAAGATGCTGTCGATGTCGTCGGACGTGAACGACCCCGGCGCGCGTCTGGTGACGTTCGATCAGGTCTATGACGCCTACAAGCAGCAGGCTCGGGCGCTGAACGAGGGCGGGGTCGACCTCTATCTGATCGAGACCATCACCGACACGCTCAACTGCAAGGCGGCGATCAAGGCGATCAAGGACCTCGAGGACGAGGGCATGGAGGCCCTGCCGATCTGGATTTCGGGCACCATCACCGACCGTTCGGGCCGGACCCTGTCGGGCCAGACGGCGGAAGCCTTCTGGAACAGCGTGCGCCACGCCAAACCCTTCGCCATCGGTTTCAACTGCGCCCTTGGGGCCGATCTGATGCGGCCCTTCATCGCCGAGCTGAGCCGGGTGGCCGACACCCTGGTCGCCGCCTATCCCAACGCCGGCCTGCCCAACGCCATGGGCCAGTACGACGAGGAACCGCACCAGACCGCCCACTTCATCGAGGAATGGGCGGCGTCCGGCCTGGTCAACATCGTCGGCGGCTGCTGCGGCACGACGCCGGACCATATCCGGCATACGGCCGAGGCGGTGTCGAAACTGCCGACCCGCGAAATTCCCGAACGGCCCGTGGCCATGCGCCTCTCCGGCCTCGAACCCTTTGAACTGGTAGCGTGATGCTCACCCTTCTCCGCTCATCCCGGCGAAAGCCGGGACCCAGTTCTTTGGGCGATGACCGGCGCCCGGCTCAAACCGCCCTCAATCCCACACACAGTGCCTCACGAAAGCACTGGGTCCCGGCTTTCGCCGGGATGAGCGGAAGTCTGTAATGCGTCCCACCTTCATCAACGTCGGCGAGCGGACCAACGTCACCGGCTCGGCCAAATTCAAGAAGCTGATCATCGACGGCGACTATGCCGCCGCCCTGTCGGTGGCGCGTCAGCAGGTCGAGGCCGGGGCCTCGGTCATCGATATCAACATGGACGAGGGCCTGCTGGATTCGAAGCAGGCCATGATCACCTTCCTCAACCTGATCGCGGCCGAGCCCGACATCGCCCGCGTGCCGGTGATGATCGACTCATCCAAATGGGAGGTCATCGAGGCCGGCCTGAAATGCGTGCAGGGCAAGCCGATCGTCAATTCGATCTCGATGAAGGCGGGCGAAGCCGAGTTTCGCGAACAGGCGGTGAAATGCCTGCGCTACGGCGCCGCCGTGGTGGTCATGGCCTTCGACGAGGTCGGCCAGGCCGACACCGCCGCGCGCAAGATCGAGATCTGCACCCGCGCCTACCGCATCCTCGTCGACGAGGTCGGCTTCCCGCCCGAGGACATCATCTTCGATCCCAACATCTTCGCCGTGGCGACGGGGATCGAGGCGCACGACAACTACGCCGTCGACTTCATCGAGGCGACCAAGGCCATCAAGGCGACCCTGCCCCATGTCCGCGTCTCGGGCGGGGTGTCGAATGTGTCGTTCAGCTTCCGCGGCAACGAGCCGGTGCGGCGGGCGATCCACAGCGTCTTCCTGTATCACGCCATCCAGGCGGGCATGGACATGGGCATCGTCAACGCCGGCGACCTGCCGGTCTATGACGACATCGACCCGGCGCTGCGCGAGGCGGTCGAGGACGTGGTCCTGAACCGCCGCCAGCGGACCAATGTCACCAACACCGAACGGCTGGTCGACCTGGCCCCCAACTACAAGGGCGAGAAGGGCGCGGCCCGGGTCGTGGACCTGAAATGGCGCGACCAGCCCGTCGGCAAGCGCATCGAGCACGCCCTGGTCAACGGCATCACAGAGTTCATCGAGGCGGATGCGGAAGAGGCGCGGCTGGCCTCCGAACGCCCGCTGCACGTCATCGAGGGCCCGCTGATGGACGGGATGAACGTCGTCGGCGACCTGTTCGGCGCGGGCAAGATGTTCCTGCCCCAGGTGGTCAAGTCGGCCCGGGTGATGAAACAGGCCGTGGCCTGGCTCGAACCCTTCATGGAGGCGGAAAAGACCGGCAAACCCCGTCAGCAGGCGGGCCGCATCCTGATGGCCACGGTCAAGGGCGACGTCCACGACATCGGCAAGAACATCGTCGGCGTGGTCCTGCAGTGCAACAACTACGAGGTCATCGACCTGGGCGTCATGGTCCCCGCCGACCGCATCCTCGACGCCGCGGTCGAGCACAAGGTCGACATCGTCGGCCTGTCGGGCCTGATCACCCCCTCGCTGGACGAGATGGTGTTCGTGGCGCGGGAGATGGAGCGGCGCGGTTTCGACATTCCCCTGCTGATCGGCGGGGCGACGACCAGCCGGACCCATACGGCCGTCAAGATCGAGCCCGGCTATCGCGCCGGCTCGACCACCTATGTCATCGACGCCTCGCGCGCCGTGGGCGTGGTCTCGGGCCTGTTGTCGAAGACCGAGCGGGCGAAGAACGAAGCCCTGACCCGCGACGAATACGTCCGTATCCGCGAGCAGTATGCGCGCGGTCAGGAGGTCAAGGCCCGGGCGACCCTGCCCGCCGCGCGCCAGAACCGCTTCCAGCCCGATCCGGCGACACCCCTGCCCTGCGCGCCGTCCTTCCTCGGCGTGCGCGCCTTCGACAGCTGGGACCTGCAGGACCTGGCCGACCACATCGACTGGACGCCGTTCTTCTCCAGCTGGGAGCTGATCGGCCGCTATCCGCTGATCCTCGAGGACGAGATCGTAGGCTCGGCCGCGCGCGACCTGTTCCAGGACGCACAGGCGATGCTGAAGCGGATCGTCGACGAGAAATGGTTCACCGCACGGGGCGTGATCGGCTTCTGGCCCGCCAACGCCGTCGGCGACGACATCGCCGTCTATGCCGACGAGAGCCGGACGGCCGAGGTGGCGCGCTTCCACACCCTGCGCCAGCAGATCAGGAAGTCGAACGGCAAGCCTAATCTGGCGATGTCGGACTTCGTCGCCGAGACCGGCCGGGACTATATCGGAGCCTTCGCCGTCACCGCCGGTCACGGCGAGCTGGAGATCGCCAAACGGTTCAAGGAGGCCGGCGACGACTATTCCGCCATCATGGCGACGACCCTGGCCGATCGCCTCGCCGAGGCCTTCGCCGAGGCGCTGCACAAGAAGGTGCGGACAGAGCTGTGGGGCCACTCGCCCGACGAAGTGATGACAGTCGAAGACCTGATCGCCGAGCGATATCAGGGCATTCGGCCCGCGCCGGGTTATCCGGCCCAGCCCGACCATACGGAGAAGGCGACGCTGTTCCGGCTGCTGCAGGCTGAGGACCACGCCGGCATGGCCCTGACCGAAAGCTTCGCCATGACGCCGCCGGCGTCGGTGTCAGGCCTGTACTTCGGGCACGCCGAGAGCCACTATTTCGGCGTCGGCAAGATCGACCGCGACCAGGTCGAGGACTACGCGCGGCGCAAGGGCTGGGACGTGGCGACGGCCGAGCGCTGGCTGTCGCCGATCCTCAACTACGATCCGGGCGCGCCCGCCCGCAGCGACGCGGCGTGAGGCGCCTTCCCTTCTCCCCTTGCGGGAGAAGGTGGCCGAGCGGAGCGAGGTCGGATGAGGGGTCGCATCGGCGGGGTCGGCGAGCGAGCCACCGGCGGTCGATGATGCGCGCCGTCAGAGAGACCCCTCATCCGTCAGGCTTCGCCTGACACCTTCTCCCGCAAGGGGAGAAGGACAGAATGCCTATTCCAGACCCACGTCGGCCGGCGTCGCCGGGGCGGTCGTGATGTTGCCGCGAATACGCCGCGCGGCGTGCTCGCAGCGGCCCGGCAGGCCGAAGAACAGACCGAAGGCCTGGCTGCGCACGGTTTCATCCTGCCCGGCCAGCGGCGCCCATTTGGCCGTGGCCTCGGCGGCGGCGGCGCGGGCGGCGGCCCGGCTGGCGGCGGTCTGGCGCGGCTCGGCGGCGTCCAGCGCCGCGCGGAAGTCGGCGGCCTCCAGCTTGCCCAGACGGATGATGTCCTGATCCAGCGGATCGGCGTCGGTCAGGGTCTCGCCCAGGGCCACGTGGCCGTTCACCAGCGCCTCGCACCACGCCACCAGCGGATAGTCGGTCTCGGGCGCACCGCGCGGCATCGGGTTGGCGTAGGCGACCGCTTCACGGAACCGCTCGGTCTCCACCGCTTCAGCGCCCGGGGCGGTGTTCACGACGCCGCCGTCCCGGGCGGGTGCGGGCGTCTGGGTGGAGAGCATCAGGGCGGAAACGAGGGTGATCAGCATGAAGGCGCCTGGAACAGTGGATGACGAATGTCAGCTGGAAACGCTTGAACACCGCAAATGGTTTTTGTGCGGCGTGGCTCCAGGCAACAAAAAGGGCGGCGGACCCGAAGATCCGCCGCCCCAGATGGTCTTGGGTATCAGGCCTTAGAAGTTGGCGGTGACACCGAAGAAGACGTAACGGCCCAGCGCATCATACAGCTGCGGATAGGTGTTGCCGTTGCCGGTCGTACCCACGCTGTAGGACAGTTGCGGATCGTTATCGAACACGTTGTTGACGCCGGCGCGGAAGGTGACGGTATCCATCACCTGCCAGGTCGCCGCCAGGTCGAAGTAGTTCTCGGCGTCGAAGTAACGGTCCAGACGGGCGCCGCCGTTGTTCAGCGAACCACCAGCGCCCAGGACGGCGAGTTCAACCTCGCCGTAGTGACGCCAGGTGCCCGACACGTCCAGGTCCCAAGGCGTGGACCAGGTCAGACGGGCGCGGTGACGCCATTCCGGGTTCGGAACGCCGCACTGGTTGGCGTAGAAGCCGGTGCAATCATAGACCGAGTCAGTCTGGCCTGCGCCCGTGTCGGTGACCAGTTCGCTGAGATAGGTCCCGACGAACGAGCCCGACAGCGAGCCGTAGCCAGCGACGCCCCAGTCTTCCAGGTCCACGCTGTAGTTGGCGTTGACGTCAATGCCGGAGGTTTCGTAACCGCCGATGTTGATGTTCAGGTCCTGGACGTTGCCCGAACCAACCCACAGCTGACCGCCACCCGGGTTGCGGCTGATGCGGCTGCACGCGGCGGCGTCGTTCTGGTTGTAGCAGAGGTTCAGCGTGTTCAGGGCGCCGAGCGTCTGGATGGCGCCGTCGATCTTGATGCTGAAGTAGTCAACCGAGAGGTTGAAGCGCGGGAAGAAGCTGGGCTCCCAGACGACGCCGGCCGTGTAGGTGTCGGCTTCTTCCGGGTTCAGGTTCGGGTTACCGCCCTGCAGGAAGCTGTACTGACCAGCCGGGCTGTCCAGAGCACCGCTGGCAGCCTGGCCAGCCGTGACCTGATACGACGCGCCGCCGATGCAGTTCGCGGGCAGGGCGCCGGCGCCGTTCGCCGCACGACCGGGGGTCGAGCAGGGATCGAAGTCGGCGTCGAACAGGTTGAAGCCCTGGGCCGTGAACAGTTCGATCACGTTCGGGGCGCGAACCGCGCGCGAGTAGCTGGCGCGGAAGCGGATGTCTTCAATCGGTGCGTAGTCGGCGCCCAGCTTGTAGGTGTCGGTGCCGTAGTTTTCGTACTCCGACCGGCGATAGGCGCCGTCGATCGAGGCCGAATAGGCCCAGGGCTGATCGTCGGCCAGCGGCAGCTGGAACTCGGCGAACACTTCAGCGACGTCCGCGTCACCCGTGAAGCCGATCGTCGGGCCACCCTGACCAGCGCCGTCGCCGGACTGGAAGTTGGTGTCGGTGATCGAGCCCAGGGCGTCGCGGCGATACTCGGCGCCGAACGCGACCTGCAGGTTGCGCGAGGCCGTGGGCATGCTCCAGCCCGTATCGCCCGTGATCGCGGCGGTCACGACCTGCTGGGTCGTTTCACCGGTCTGGATCAGCGGGATCTGCAGGTAGTCGAGAGCCGCCTGGGTCACGCCACCGGCGATGAAGACATCGTAGGGAACGCAAGCCGGGTCGGTGCCATTGACGACCGAACGGCAGGTCGGAACGCCGCCCACGCTGACGACGTCGAGGGCCCGGCCCAGACGAGTCACCGAGAAGTCGTTCTGATAGACGCGCGACAGGTTCACACGCGAGAACTGGGCCGCAACGTCATAGTTCCAGCCGGGGACGATCTCGCCACGGACGCCGGCGACGCCGCGGTAGGCTTCGTAGTTCAGCGTGTCCTGACGACCGCCGCCCTCGACGTTACGACGCCCGACGTACAGCGTACGACGATTGCCGGCGAGGATGTCGGCCGCCGTACAGCCGATCGTGGTGGCTTGCTGCGCGCCCAGCAGGGGGCTGTCGCAGTTGATATCGGACGTGTTGAAGAAGCTGCCCGACGGAGCGATCTGCGCGACCGACTTGTAGTCGGAGAACATCAGCTGGGCGAACACTTCAGCGTGCGGGTTGATCTCGTAGCGACCGAAGGCGCCCAGGGTGTAACGCTCGTCGGGGCGCTGATAGTAGTTCACCGGACCGAAGTTGTAGTTGTTGGCGTCGGCGTTGAAATTCTGGAACGTGCGGCCCGCGCCGAGCGTCGAGTTGAAGGTGGCGAAGTTCGTGAAACGACCCGGGAAGGACGTGCCCGAACCGCCGCAGGTGTAGGTGGTGGGACGCACGGCGGCCGGCGCGCCGAGGCTGCAGGCCGAATAGTCGCGGTCGCGCTGCAGGATCGCGTTGTTGTTGCGATAGCCGGCGTAGGCCATCACGTTGCCCTTGCCGTCCGGCGCCGAGACGCCGACGGTCAGGTTGATCGAGCGGCTCTCACCGTCCGAGACGTTGTCGTCCGGCAGGGCGAACTGCGACGGGTTGGTCGCGCCACGGCGAGCGATTTCCGCACGCAGGTTGCCGACGCCGTCATAGTCGTTGTTGTGCTGGTAGAAGCCGTACTGGGCGTCCAGCTGAACGCCTTCGAAGTCCTTCTTCATGATGAAGTTGACGACGCCTGCGACGGCGTCCGAACCGTAGACGGCGGAAGCGCCGCCGGTCAGGACTTCAACGCGCTCGACCAGTTGTTCCGGAATCTGGTTCAGGTCGGCCGCGTCGTCGTTCGGCGAGCCGTAACCCATACGACGGCCATCGATCAGCACCAGGGTGCGCGACGAGCCGAGGTTGCGCAGCGACACCGTGGCCGTGCCCGAGGCGCCGTTGGCGACCGTCGAGTTCTGGGCGGCGAAGGCTTGCGGCAGCTGGTTCACCAGGTCCTCGACCCGGGTCACGCCCGCGATGTCGATGTCCTCGCCGGTCACCTGGGTGACGGGGCTGGTGGTGACCAGGTTGGTCTGCGGAATGCGCGAACCGGTGACGACGACTTCGTCGAGCTGGCTCTCGTCCTGCGGGGCCGGAGCCGTCTGCGCAAGGGCAGGTGCGGCGAAGGCCAGGGCGGCGAAGCCGCCGATCATCGTCGTCGACAACAGCCGATTACGGGTTTTCTGGGTTCTCAAAGGTCGTCTCCTGATGTTCGACATCGCCCGTTTCCGGGGCGTCGCGGCCTTAGAATGGAATATTCCCTTCTCCCACGGACAGATTCCCCCGCCGCAGTTGCCCGACGTTATGCTCTGCGCCGTACCGTTCGCCAGCATAATTACACGGTTGTAACCGCGTCGAAGCGTGACTGTCGTATTTAGGCCACGATACGGTCACAGCTCCGGTTGCAGCCAATCCGGTTGACGCTGGGAACGAGTTGTCCGACTTAAGTCGGGAAGCGCGTACCGTCGGACGAGGACCCATCATGTCATTCATTTCCGGCCTCGCGGCCGCCGCGGCCATCGCGGCCCTGTCCGGCCAGGCCGCGCCGCCGCAGGAGCGGGCCGGAACCCTGTCCCGCCTGACGGCCTGCCGCGCCATCGTCGACAGCGCGGCCCGCCTGGGCTGCTATGACGCCGCGGTCAGCGCGCTGGATTCCGCCGAACGGCAGGGTGAGGTCGTCGTCATGGATCGCGCCCAGATCGGCGAGGCCCGGCGCCAGTTGTTCGGTTTCGAGATGCCCGCCCTGCCCCGGCTGTTCGGCGCCGACAACGCGGCCGAGATCGACTCGATCGAGACCACGCTTCAAAGCGCCTCCGAAGTCGCCGACAACCGGTGGGTCTTCCGCCTGGCCGACGGCGGGGTCTGGCGCCAGATCGATTCCGACCCCATCCGCCACCGCCCCCGCCCGGGCGACGCCGTGCGGGTGCGCAAGGCCACCATGGGCAGCTTCCTGATGACCGTCGGCGGCAGCCGCGCCGTGCGGGTGCGGCGGCAGTAGCAATGGCCCCGCGTCCCCTTTCGCCGACCGTCTGGACCTCGCCGCAGCTGGCCATTGAGGATCTGGCGGATCTTGCGGCGTCAGGCGTGCGGCGGATCATCAGCAACCGCCCGGACGGCGAGGACCCGGGTCAGCCGACGGCCGCCAGGATGGACGCCGCCGCGCGCCAGGCGGGGCTGGACTTTGACTGGATTCCGGTGACCGGAATGCCGAACCCCGCCCAGGCCGCCGCGGTGGGAGCCTTGCTGGCGGACGGACGGCCGACGGTGATGTTCTGCCGCTCGGGGACGCGGTCGGCCGCGGCCTGGGCGATGGCGGAGCGACTCCGGGGCCGGGATGCGGACGAATTGCGCGCCGCGGCGGCCGGCGCCGGCTACGACCTCAGCCGGTTGCCCCTCTGAGGATCAACGGAGAATGGCGACCCGGGCGGCGTAGGGGGCGGGTTCGGGCGTGCAGGAGGCCACGGCCAGTTGCATCGCCATGAGACACAGGAAGGCCGCAGCCACGGGCTGGAGCCGATTTGAAACAGCCAGGGCGATGGAAACGGCCACGATGCGCACTCCGCAGAAGGTTTACGAAGTCCTGACGCAAGGCCCGGGCCGCGCCGGATGATCCCGTTTGTTTCGATGCCTCCATTCGAATACGGCCGGGCGGACGTGGTCTCGCCGCTGATCCAGCGGGTGATCGCCGGCAATCCGGGGCCGTTCACCTTCACCGGAACCGGGACCTACATCGTCGGCCGTTCCGATGTAGGGGCGGGCGTGGCGGTGATCGACCCGGGGCCGCTGGATGAAGCCCATCTGGCGGCATTGCTGGCCGCCGTAGCCGGCCGGCGCGTCAGCCATGTGCTGGTGACCCACGCCCACCGGGACCACGCGCCCCTCGCCCGCCCCTTCGCCGAGACTGTCGCCGCGCCGATCCTGGCGGCCCGCCCGCCGGCGCGGACCATCCACGCCTCGGCGGCGCTGGACGAGGAGGACGACGAGACATTCGCGCCGGACATCGTGCTGACCGGCGGAGAAGTGATCGAGGGCGACGGATGGGCCCTGGAGGCGTTGGCCACGCCGGGTCACGCCTCGAACCACATGGCCTTCGTCCTGCGCGAGGAGAACGCCCTGTTCAGCGGCGATCACGTCATGGGCTGGTCGACCACCGTCGTCGCTCCGCCCGACGGCGACATGGCCGCCTATATGGACAGTCTGGATCAGGTCATCGCCCGCGGCTTTTCCACCCTGTGGCCGACCCACGGGGCGCCGGTGACCGACCCGGGCCCGTTCCTGGCCGCCTACAAGGCCCACAGGCTGGCGCGGGAAGCCCAGATCATCGAACGGCTGACCGGCGGCGACCGGCGGATATCGGAGATCGTTCCGAATCTGTACGCCGCCGTGGACCGACGGCTGTGGCCTGCCGCCAGCCTGTCGGTCTGGGCGCATCTGATCGCGCTGGAGGCCACCGGGCGGGCCGTCGGGCGGCCGGGGCCCGGGATCGACGCCGAGTGGACGCTGACCTGAGCCTCAGCGGCTGGTCCGCAGCGCCTCGCTGATGCGGGACGCCATGCGGCAGGCGTCGCCTCCATGGGGGCGGTCGTCGCGCGCGGCGACCCGGATGTCCGTGCGTCCGGGCCGGATGCGGATCACGGCGTCATGGTCGAAGCCGAACCAGAAGCTTTCGCGACTGCCGTCGGCCCGCGCCACCCCTGCCCCGCGGATCGTGAAGCCCGCCTCCTGCAGCGCCCAGGCGGCCGAGCCGGGTGCGATCTGCGCCATCATCGGCAGGGCCCCGGGACAGGCCTCGACGCCGGCGGTGGCGCGAGGCCCCCGACCTCGCCGCTCGTCGTTCAGATCGCCGAAGCCGGGGATCTCGGCCAGATCGGTGCTGATGTCCTCGGGCGGAGCGGCGGCCATGCGACCGTTGTGCCAGATGTAGCCGGCCAGCGTCCCTCCGCCGACCAGAACCGTCGCAACGGCCAGCAGACCCGACCGGCGGAAATCCCGCAGGGCGAGGACGACCGCAGCGAGCGCCGCCAGGGCTCCGGCGATCGCCAGCCACCAGCCGACCCGCATCGTCAGCAGATCATATCCCGTCTCCAGGGACAGGCCGCCCGAGCGGGTCCCCAGCGCGGCGGCCAGCACCAGAAGGGGCGCGGCCAGACTGAAGGCCAGCAAGGCTCGGACCGCCCCCTGTCCCTTGACCCGCCCGCGCGCCACGGCGTCAGCTCCCCGCCGTCGGCAGGCGATAGTCCTTCATGCGCTCGCGCAGCAGCTTCTTGTCGATCTTGCCGGTCGCGCCCAGCGGGATGTCGTCAACGAACACCACATCGTCCGGCATCCACCATTTGGCGATCTTGCCCTGCAGGAAGTCGAGATGCTCCTGCCTGTTCTGGGCCTCGCCGGGCTTGAGCTTGATGATCAGGACCGGCCGCTCGTCCCATTTCGGGTGGGCCGCGCCGATGACGGCGGCCAGTTCGACCCCGGGGTGGCCCACGGCGAGGTTCTCGATCTCGATCGAGCTGATCCACTCGCCGCCGGACTTGATCACGTCCTTGGCGCGGTCGGTGATCTGCATGAAGCCCTGCTCGTCGATGGTCGAGACGTCGCCGGTGTCGAAGAAGCCCTCGTGGTCGAGGATGTCGCCGCCCTCGCCCTTGAAATAGGCGCCGGCGATGGTCGGACCCTTGATCATCAGACGGCCGTAGGTGACCCCGTCGTGGGGCATCTCCTGACCGGCGTAGTTCTTCAGCTTCAGCTCGACGCCCAGCGGCGGCGTGCCCTGTTTGACCCGCCACTTCATCTGCTCGTCGTAGGGCAGCGCCTTCAGCTCGGGCGGAAGGTTGGACAGGGTGCCGATCGGAGAGGTCTCGGTCATGCCCCAGCCCTGCAGGACTTCGATATTGAACTCTTCATGGAAGGCGCGGATCAGGCTCTCCGGCACGGCCGAGCCGCCGATCAGGACCTTCTTCACCGTCGGGATCCTGAGGTTGTTCTCGCGCAGGTGTGTCAGCAGGCCCTGCCAGACGGTCGGCACGGCGGCCGAGAAGGTGACGCCCTCGCTCTCGATCAGTTCGTAGATGGCGGCGCCGTCCATGCGGGCGCCCGGCATCACCAGCTTGGTCCCGCCCGCCGGGCCGGCGAAGGCGATGCCCCAGGCGTTGGCGTGGAACATCGGCACCACCGGCAGGATCACCTCATTGGGCGAGGCCCCCAGAACGGTGGACTGCATTCCCAGCAGCGTATGGATGAAGTTCGAGCGGTGCGAGTACAGCACCCCTTTCGGGTTACCGGTCGTGCCCGAGGTGTAGCAGAGACCGCAGGCGGTCTGTTCGTCGAACCCGCCCCAGGCGATGTCTTCGGAGGCCGAACCCAGCAGGGCCTCATAGCATTCCGCGCCCGGCAGTCCGGTCGCCGGCATGGTCAGCTCGTCCGTCAGGACCACCACCCGCTCGACCGAGGGGCAGTGCGGCAGGATCGCTTCCAGCAGGGGGATGAACGTCAGGTCGACGAAGATGATCCGGTCTTCGGCGTGGTTGATGATGTAGATCAGCTGCTCGGGGAACAGGCGGGGGTTCAGGGTGTGGCAGACCGCGCCGATGCCCATGATGCCGTACCAGACCTCCATGTGGCGGCCGGTGTTCCAGGCCAGGGTGGCGACACGGTCACCGACCTTGACGTCCCAGTCCTTCAGCACGCTGGAGACCCGTTTGGCGCGGGCGTGGATCTCGGCATAGGTGGTGCGGACGATGGGCCCCTCGATCGAACGGGTCACCACCTCGCGGTGGCCATGCCAGTTCTTCGAGTGGTCCAGGATCTTGTCGACCGTCAGCGGCC
Source organism: Brevundimonas sp. (assembly GCF_029946145.1). Taxonomy (GTDB): domain Bacteria; phylum Pseudomonadota; class Alphaproteobacteria; order Caulobacterales; family Caulobacteraceae; genus Brevundimonas. The sequence goes on along the minus strand of NZ_JAQSDY010000017.1, from coordinate 140,208 downwards.
AGTCCTGCATCAATCCAAGCATCACGATCCCTCAAGCCTGCGCCTGCTTTTCGAGGCGCTTGAACGCCACGCTATCGGCGTGATCGCCGATAAGCAACGTGACGCGAGGTCACCCTGGCGGCCGCCCGGCTTGGCGAAACCGGCCGCGCGGCCCTAGAAGCGACCCATGTCCATCCTGATCGCCATCACCGGGGGCTCCGGCTCGGGCAAGAGCACCCTGGCCGAGGCTCTGGTGTCCGCCCTGCCGGACGGCAGCGCCGTGCTGTTGCGCGAGGATTCCTACTACCGCGACGCGGCGGACCTGCCGGACTTCGACCCGCACACCTTCGACTTCGACGACGTGGCCGCGCGCGACCACGAGCTGATGATCCGGGACCTGGCCACGCTGAAGGCCGGCGGGGGAATCACGGCGCCGATCTATTCCTTCATTCGCCACGGTCGCGAGCCGGGCGGCGAGGCCGTCGCGGCTGCCGAGGTGGTCATCGTCGAGGGCACGCACGTCCTGTGCACGCCCGACCTGGTCAGCCTGTTCGACATCCGGGTGTTCGTGGACACGCCGGCCGACATCCGGTTCATCCGCCGCCTTCTGCGCGATCAGGCCGAACGTGGACGCACCGCTGACTCCGTCATCGACCAGTATCTGGCGACCGTCCGCCCCGGCCATGAGCGGCTGACCGAGCCATCCCGCCTGAACGCCGATTTCGTGGTGGCCGACGCCACCGCCGCGGTGCGGCTGGACGACCCGCAGGCCGTGGTCAGGCTGGCCGCGCCGGTGCTGGCCCATCCGCTGCTGGCGGCCCTGCTCGACCGCTGATTGTCCGGAGCGGCTCGCTCCCTCTTGCTCGCTGTCCCATGACGGGCCACCTTGGCCGCTTCAGCGAGCAATGAATTTCATGCAGGCCCCGGCGGTCCAACCCTCCCCCTCCGATCCGAAGCGCGAGACCATCCTGCGGCACGCGCGACGGGCCTTCACGGCAGACGGTTACGCCGGGGCCAGGATCGAACCCATCGCCCGCGACGCCGGAGTCTCAACCGCCACCCTTTATGCCCTTTTTGACGGCAAGGCCGAGCTGTTTGCGGCCGTGATCGAGGACGCCGCCCTGGATTTCGACCGCCTGATGCGGCGCGTTCGCGCGGTCGACGGACCGGCGCGCGAGCGGCTGACCCATTTCTCCGTCACCTACGCCGGCTTCATGGCCGACCCGTTCATCCGCTCGGTGTTCCGTCTGGTCATGGCCGAGCGGCCGCGGTTTCGGGATGTGGCCATGACGTTCTTTGACCGTGGCAAGGCCGACTTCGGCAAGGTGTTGATCGACGCCCTGCGCGAGTTGGTCGAGCGGGGCGAACTCCGCATCGAACGGACATCCTGGGCGGCGGGCCAGCTGATGGGGATGATCGAACATCCCGTCTTCTTCATGCCCCTGGTCACCGGGGACGAGGTCATGCCTGTCCGCGCCGTGGACCAGATCGCCGCCGACGCGGTGGAGACCTTCCTGGCCCGCTACGGCGTCTGACGTATCACGGCTGAAGCCGGGTCCGGGTCCAGCCGTCGCCGTCCCGGTCGAAACGCAGGCGGTCGTGCAGCCGGAAAGGCCGGTCGCGCCAGAACTCGACCTGGTCCGGGACCAGGCGCCAGCCGGTCCAGCGCTCGGGACGGGGCACCTCATGGCCCTCGAACCGCGCCGTTTCCCGCGCCACGGCAGCCTCAAGCGTCGCGCGGTCGGCAAGCGGCCGGGACTGGTCCGAGACCCAGGCGCCGATACGGCTCTCGCGCGCCCGGCTGGCGAAATAGGCGTCGGCCTCGGCCGGGGTCACCGGCTCGACCCGCCCGCGCGCGCGAACCTGACGTCGCAGGGACTTCCAGTGGAACAGAAGCGCGGCCTGCGGCTGCCCGGCCAGCTGCTCGCCCTTGGCGCTTTCGGCGTTCGAATAGAAGGTGAACCCGCGCGTATCGACGTCCTTCAACAGGACGATCCGGCTGTCGGGCGCACCCTTCCCATCGACGGTGGACAGGGCCATGGCATTGGCGTCGTTGGGTTCGGTCGCCGTGGCGTCGTTCAGCCATTCGATGAACGGGGCGATGGGCTCGGAACGGTCGAAGATCGTCTCGTCGCCGTTCGCGGCCAGGGCGGCGGCGTAGTCGCGGGCATAGTCTTCGCGGGTCGGGCTGGACGGGATCACGGGTGCGGTCATGGGACCCAGATAGTGCATCCGGCGCCAGGGGGCGAGAGCTTCACGGTTAACCGGGCATTGACCGTATGTCGCGCCTAGTGGCGGCATGCGCGCCCGTTCCCTTTCCGAGGTCGCCTCGACCCGCGAGGCCTACGCCCTGCTCGGCCTGACCGGCCCGGCGGACAACGACGCCCTGAGGGCCGCGTTCCGCACCGCGGTCAAGGCCGCGCGGCCCGATACGCCGGGCGGCGGCGAGGCCCGCTTCCGCAAGGTGATCGCCGCCTGGCGCCTGATCCAGCAGGAGACCGCTCCGCTGGCCCTGGCCGCGCCCTTGCGGTCCGCGCCGGCCCTGCCCGTCGTCGGCCTGAGCCCGGACGCGGCCCTGAACGGCGGCCGGGTCGAGGTGCGGCTGGGCCGCCGCAAGCTTCGCGTCAGGGTGCCCGCCGGCCTTCGTAGCGGGGAGCATCTGCGGCTCAAGGCGGCGGGAGAGGCCGGCGCCGACGTCTACCTGCCCGTTCTCGTGCGCGGCGATGGACGGCTCAGCGCGGTCGGGGACGACCTGTATATGACCTGCCCGGTCCCCCGCCGGCTGCTGGAGGACGGCGGCCGTCTTGAGATCGAAACCCACGCCGGGCCGCGCTCGGCCTGGCTGGTCGGCGGCCATCAGCCGTTGCGGCTGCGCCTCAAGGGGCTGGGCCTGCCCGCGCGCGGCGCGCGGCCGCGGGGGCATCTTTTCGTCATGCTGGAGCCGTCCGAGGACGCGCCGTCGGCGGCCGAGGACCTGCTGGTGCGTTTCACGCGCGTCTGGACGCCGGACCGGCTGGCGGCCTAGCGTCGCCGGATGTCGCACAACACCTTCGGCCATCTGTTTCGCGTGACCACCTGGGGCGAGAGCCACGGGCCGGCGATCGGCTGCGTCATCGACGGCTGTCCGCCCCTGATCCCCCTGACCGAGGCCGACCTTCAGCCCTGGCTGGACCGGCGCAAGCCCGGCGGCAGCCGGTTCGTCACCCAGCGGCAGGAGAGCGACACGGCCCGGATCCTGTCGGGCGTGTTCGATGACGGAAACGGCCCGGTCACCACCGGCACGCCCATCGCCATCCAGATCGACAACGAGGACGCCCGCTCGAAGGACTATGGCGAGATCGCCCGCGCCTTCCGGCCCGGCCACGCGGACTATACCTACCAGGCCAAATACGGCGTGCGCGATCACCGCGGCGGCGGCCGGTCCTCGGCGCGCGAGACGGCCGTAAGGGTCGCGGCGGGGGCGGTGGCGCGCAGGGTTCTGGGCGACGGCGTGCGCATCCGCGCCGGCGTGGTCCAGCTGGGGCCGCACCGGATCGCGGCCGAGGCGGTCGATTTCGACGCCGTCCATGACAACGCCCTGTTCGCGGCCTCCGCTGAAGTCGTGCCGGCGTGGGAGGATTATCTCGACGGCGTCCGCAAGGCCGGGTCGTCCATCGGCGCCGTCGTGGCGCTTGAGGTCACCGGAATTCCCGCCGGCTGGGGCGCGCCTGTCTATGGCAAGCTGGACGCCGAACTGGCGGCGGCGATGATGTCGATCAACGCCGTCAAGGGCGTCGAGATCGGCGCGGGCTTCGGCGCGGCCGAGCTGTCGGGCGAGGACAACGCCGACCAGATGCGGATGGGCGACGACGGCCTGCCGGTCTTCCTGTCCAACCACGCCGGCGGCGTGCTGGGCGGCATCTCGACCGGCCAGCCCCTGACGGCCCGCATCGCCTTCAAGCCCACCTCCTCCATCCTGACGCCGCGCCAGACCATCACCCGCGACGGCGCCGAGACCGATCTGCGCACGAAAGGCCGGCACGACCCCTGCGTCGCCCTGCGCGGCGTGCCGGTCGTCGAGGCCATGGCGGCCTGTCTGTTGGCGGACGCCTTGCTGCGGCATCGCGCCCAGATCGGCTGACCCCCTTTCAGCCACCAACACTGTTGCTTATATAGGCGTCAGCGAGGTTCATAACCCTCGGAGTCCCGGGAGCATCCCCAATGATCGACGTCAGACCCTTCAACAGCCTCGGCGGCGCCAACCACGGCTGGCTGAACGCCAGACACCATTTCTCCTTCGCCAACTACTACGACCCCGCCCGCATGAGCTGGGGCCGGCTGCGCGTCTGGAACGACGACGAGATCGCCGCCAAGTCCGGCTTTCCGCCGCACCCCCACGCCGACATGGAGATCATCACCTACGTCCGCACGGGGGCCATCACCCATGAGGATTCGCTGGGCAACAAGGGCCGCACGGGCGCCGGCGACGTCCAGGTGATGAGCGCGGGCACGGGCGTGCGTCACTCCGAGTTCAATCTGGAGGACGAGACCACCACCCTGTTCCAGATCTGGATCGAGGCCGATGTGCGCGGCGCGCCGCCCAGCTGGGGCGCCAAGGTGTTTCCGAAGCACGACCGGACCGGCAAATTCTCGGTCCTGGCCTCCGGCGATCCGACGGACGACGCCCTGACCATCAACGCCGACGCCCGCGTGCTGGGCGCGACGCTGAACGCGGGCGAGAGCCTCACCTACAGCCTCGCCGAAGGCCGCCACGCCTATCTGGTCCCCGCCGTCGGCGAGGTCGAGGTCAACGGCGTGCCGCTGAACGCCCGCGACGGCGCCGCCATCAGGGACGAGGCCGAGATCACCATCACGGCCAGGGCGGATGCGGAGCTGGTGATGGTGGATAGCCTGTAGCGTCCCTTCTCCCCTCCGGGGGAGAAGGTGGGCCGCGAAGCGGCTCGGATGAGGGGGATGCCAGACCCATCTCCCTCGCCAGCCGGGCTCACGCCGCCAGCCCCCTCATCCGTCAGGCTTCGCCTGACACCTTCTCCCCCGAGGGGAGAAGGGCAAGGAAAACGCCGCCCCGGTCACCCGGGGCGGCGTCCTTTTGTTTGGCGCTCGGACCGTCAGTGCGTGGCGACGACCGTGCCCGGGTCCTGAACCGGCGGGGCGGTGGGAAGCGGATCGGTCGCCTCATCCCATTCCACCGGGGTAAGCGTACCGGTCAGGGCCCATTTCAGGGCCTCGTCGGCCGTCTTGATCGGGACGATCTCCAGCGCCGACTTCACATTGTCGGGCACGTCGGCGAGGTCCTTCTCGTTCTCTTCCGGGATCAGCACCGTCTTGATGCCCGAGCGCAGGGCCGCGAGCAGCTTCTCCTTCAGGCCGCCGATGGCGGTGACCCGGCCGCGCAGGGTGATCTCGCCGGTCATGGCGATGTCCTTGCGGATCGGGATGCCGGTCAGGACCGAGACCATGGCGACCGTCATGGCCACGCCCGCCGAGGGACCGTCCTTGGGCGTCGCGCCGTCCGGCACGTGCACGTGGATGTCGGTCTTCTCGAACGCCGGCGGCTTGACGCCGATGCTGAGCGACCGGGCCCGGACGTAGGAGGCGGCGGCGGAGATGGACTCCTTCATCACCTCCTTCAGGTTGCCGGTCACGGTCATGCGGCCGCGGCCCGGCATCTTGATCGCCTCGATGGTCAGGATCTCGCCGCCGAATTCGGTCCAGGCCAGGCCGGTGACGATGCCGACCTGATCCTCCTCGTCCGTCTCGCCGTAGCGGAACTTACGAACCCCGGCGAACTCGGCCAGCTTGGCGTCGTCGATGGTGACCGACAGGGTCTTGTTCTTCGACATCTCGCGCACCGACTTGCGCGCCAGACCGCCCAGGGCGCGTTCCAGCGACCGCACGCCGGCTTCGCGGGTGTAGTAGCGGATGAGGTCACGGATCGAGCTGTCCGGCACGATGAACTCGGCCGGCGTGAGCCCGTTCTCGGCCGTCACCTTGGGCAGGACGTGCCGTTTGGCGATCTCGACCTTCTCGTCCTCGGTGTAGCCGCTGACCCGGATGATCTCCATCCGGTCCATCAGGGGCTGGGGCATGTTCAGGCTGTTGGCCGTGGTCACGAACATGACGTTGGACAGGTCGTAGTCGACCTCCAGATAGTGGTCGCCGAACGCATTGTTCTGCGCCGGATCCAGCACCTCCAGCAGGGCCGAGGACGGGTCCCCGCGCCAGTCGGCGCCCAGTTTGTCGATCTCGTCCAGCAGGATGAAGGCGTTGGTGGTCTTCACCTTCTTCATCGACTGGATGATCTTGCCCGGCATGGAGCCGATATAGGTCCGGCGGTGGCCGCGGATCTCGGCCTCGTCGCGAACGCCGCCCAGCGACATGCGGATATATTCCCGGCCGGTGGCCTTGGCGATCGACTTGGCCAGCGAGGTCTTGCCGACGCCCGGAGGGCCGACGAGGCACAGGATCGGCCCCTTCAGGCTGTTGGTGCGAGACTGCACCGCCAGATACTCGATGATCCGTTCCTTGACCTTCTCGAGACCGTAGTGGTCCTCCTCGAGGATGGCCTCGGCCTTCTCCAGGTCGATCGGCTTGGTCTTGGCCTTGCCCCACGGGATCGACAGCAGCCAGTCGAGGTAGTTCCGCACCACCGTCGATTCCGCCGACATGGGCGACATGTTGCGCAGCTTCTTGACCTCGGCCTCGGCCTTGATCCGGGCTTCCTTGGACAGGCGCGTCTTACGGATGCGCTTCTCCAGCTCCATGATCTCGTCGCGGGCGTCGTCGGTCTCGCCCAGCTCGCGCTGGATCGCCTTCATCTGCTCGTTCAGATAATATTCGCGCTGGGTCTTCTCCATCTGGCGCTTCACGCGCGAGCGGATCTTCTTCTCGACCTGCAGGACGGAAATCTCGCCCTCCATCAGGCCGTAGACCTTCTCCAGCCGCGCGGGCACGGCGATGGTTTCCAGCAGGCCCTGCTTGTCGGCGATCTTGACCGACAGATGGGCGGCGACCGAGTCCGCCAGCTTGGACGGGTCGGTGATCTGGGGAATGGAGCTGAGGGCCTCGGGCGGGACCTTCTTGTTCAGCTTCACATAGTTTTCGAACTGCTCGATCACCGCGCGCAGCAGGGCTTCCGACTGGGCCGGCTCGCCCGGGTCGTCGGCGATCTCGACGGCCTCGGCCTCGAAATAGTCCGTGCGGTCGGTGAATTTGGTCAGGCGCGCGCGGCTCTTGCCCTCGACCAGCACCTTGACGGTGCCGTCGGGCAGTTTGAGCAGCTGCAGCACCGTGGCCAGAACGCCGATCGGATAGATGGCGTCGGCCTGGGGGTCGTCATCGACGCTGTTCTTCTGGGTCGCCAGCAGGATCTGCTTTTCGCCCTTCATGATCTCGTCGAGCGCCTTGACGGACTTCTCGCGCCCCACGAACAGCGGCACGACCATGTGCGGAAAGACGACGATGTCTCTCAGCGGCAGGACGGGCAGGGTTTTGGTCTCGGACATGATGCGTACTCTCACAGGGGTCCTCGGTAATCTCGGACCCGCCGCCCCGGCGTTGGGAGCGCCTGTGCTCCCCCGTTCCGACTCGGCCCGCCGTTCAGCGGCCTTCGGTTGAGTATGTGGTTCCGCGCACGCCGGGTTCAAGCGTTGCCGGTTGGCGCGGCCCGTTTCCATCCACAAGGGTTAACGCTGACCGTCCCGCGCGGATCCCTCCCGGCCCGCCCGGGCGAGGCCCGACGCCGGAAGGGAGGCGAAATCACACCGATGGCGATGGCGGCGCGCCGCATCGTCGCGGGCATGAAAAAGGGCGGGTCCGTCGCCGGACCCGCCCTCGTTTCGTTCCGGCGTCCCGGTCAGGCGGCGCTGTCGGGCGCGGCCTTCTTGGACTTGGTTTCGGAATAGATCAGCAGCGGCTGGGCCTTGCCCTCGATGACCTCGGCGTTGACGACGACTTCCTCGACGCCCTCGAAGGTGGGCAGTTCGAACATCGTCTCCAGCAGTATGCCTTCCAGGATGGAACGCAGGCCGCGGGCGCCGGTCTTGCGCGTGATGGCCTTCTTGGCCACCGCGATCAGGGCGTCGTCGGTGAACGTCAGATCGACGTTCTCCATCTCGAACAGGCGCTTGTACTGTTTGACCAGGGCGTTCTTGGGCTCGGTCAGGATGGTGACCAGGGCTTCCTCGTCCAGGTCCTCGAGCGTCGCCAGAACCGGCAGGCGGCCGATGAACTCGGGGATCAGGCCGAACCGCATCAGATCGTCCGGCTCGACGCCCTTGAGGATGTCGCCCGTGCGGCGCTCGTCGATTTCCTTGACCTTGGCGCCGAAGCCGATCGAGGCTCCGTCGCCGCGCGCCGCGATCACCTTCTCAAGGCCGGCGAAGGCGCCACCGACGATGAACAGGATGTTGGCGGTGTCGACCTGCAGGAACTCCTGCTGCGGATGTTTGCGGCCGCCCTGCGGGGGCACGGAGGCGACGGTGCCTTCCATGATCTTCAGCAGGGCCTGCTGCACGCCCTCGCCCGAGACGTCGCGGGTGATCGAGGGATTGTCCGACTTGCGCGAAATCTTGTCGATCTCGTCGATGTAGACGATGCCGCGCTGGGCCCGCTCGACGTTGTAGTCGGACGACTGCAGCAGCTTCAGGATAATGTTCTCGACGTCCTCGCCCACATAGCCGGCTTCGGTCAGGGTGGTGGCGTCGGCCATGGTGAAGGGCACATCGATGATGCGCGCCAGCGTCTGGGCCAGCAGCGTCTTGCCCGAGCCGGTCGGCCCGATCAGCATGATGTTCGACTTGGCCAGTTCGACGTCGTTGTTCTTCGTCGCGTGGTTCAGCCGCTTGTAGTGGTTGTGGACGGCGACGCTCAGCACCTTCTTGGCGTGGCTTTGACCGATCACATAGTCGTCAAGAACCTCACGGATCTCCTTGGGCGAAGGAACCCCGTCCTTGGCCTTGGAGAACGAGATTTTGTGCTCTTCACGGATGATATCCATGCACAGTTCGACGCATTCATCGCAGATGAACACGGTCGGCCCGGCGATGAGCTTGCGCACCTCGTGCTGGCTCTTGCCGCAGAACGAGCAGTAGAGCGTGCTTTTGGCGTCTGTGCCGGCGGCTTTGGTCATCGAGCCTTCTCACTCCCGCGGTTCACCCCGATATGGGGCTAACGCGCATCCTTCGCGTTGATTCCCCGAACATGGGCGCAAAGGTCTTCAAAAATTGACAATCACCCATACCGACGCCCGCCACAACCCCGGCCAAGCGTGGCCGGAGAAGGAAGCGGACGGTTCACTGTTGAAGGAGATCGCGGCGAATGTCTGACATGGGAAGTCCCACACTGGTTCGCCAGCCGCCTCGCAAGGATCAGGCCATCGTCGCCTTCGATTTCGACGGTACGCTGACGGTTCGCGACAGCTTCACCCAATTCCTGCGCTGGCGGGCTGGCTCGGGCGGCTGGTTTGCGGGTCTGGCGCGGATGGCGCCCGACCTGGCGGCCTATGTCGCGGATCGCGACCGGGGCCGGCTGAAGGCCGCTTCGGTGCGCGAATTCCTCAAGGGGACCCCCCGGACGCAGCTGGAGGCCGACGCCGAGGCCTTCGCAGGCCAGGTGTGGCCGGGCTTCCTGCGCTACGACGCCCTCGCCTGCTGGAAGGACTGGGGCGCGCGGGACGCGTACCGGGTCATCGTCACCGCCTCTCCGGAGACGACGGTGGCGCCGTTCGCCCGCCGTCTGGGCGCGGAAGCCCTGCTGGGCACGCCGCTGATCTTCGACGCCGACGACCGCGTCACCGGCGCCTTCGCCAGCCCCAACTGCCGGGGTGAGGAAAAAGTGCGGCGTCTGCGCGCGGCCTTTGGCGAGGATGTCAAACTGGCCGCGGCCTATGGCGACACCACCGGCGACACCGAAATGCTGGCCATCGCCGACGAGGCCGGCTTCCGACGGTTCAAGGAACGGTCCTGACCACGATCCTGACCTCGCTCGGAATGATCGGTAAGCGCCTGACCTACCGACAGACTGACCAAGCCTACGTTCAGGTTTCAGGCTTTGCGCTTGGCCCGTTGGACGAGTGAAAGGCGACTGGCTGTGCTCATGCACGCTCAAGCTACGCGGTTCATCCGCCGAACGCGAATCTCGGTACGCCCAATGCATGATTAGGAATTTATTCCTTTCACGACCTTGACAGCCGACCACCTCCTCCCATGTGAGGGGGCAAGGTCTTTGAAAAATTCAGCGATGGGCGCGGCGGGCAGCGGCGCTTTAGATGTCAAATTTCCGATAATCTGGCGCGGTTGGAGCGCCCCGAACATCAGGCGTCACACCGCTAACTGATTTCACTGCCGTTTGGGGTTTGGCGCGGTGGCACGGTTGGCACGCCGAATTCGCAACCGTGCCACGAGTTGGCCTCACCGACGAACGTCAATTGAGCCTGGACCACCTGACCGTCAGCGGCCGTCGGCGTCCACGTCGAACACCATCGACTTGCCGCGCGAGGTGGGATTCCAGCCCGCCTCGATCGCGGCGGCCACGGCGTTGCGCACGCTGTCGAGATTGACCCGCTGCTTCTCCATGTCGGGCCGACCATTGGGGCGCATCGGCATGGGAAACAGGACGACCGCCTCGCGCGGGAAGTCCTTCAGGCGCAGGCTCAACGCCATGCCGTCCCATTTGCCGCCGGCCAGCGGCCGCGGCTGGCGGCGGATCGCCCATTCATAGGTCTCGCCGTCGACCTCGACGGTCCCGCTCGTTTCGCGCGTCTGTTCCATGGCGGCCTGATAGCACAAAAGAAAAGGGCGCACCGGTCACGGCGCGCCCTCTCCCGAACTTGCTGACGACGTCCGGTCAGACCGTCTTGACGCCGTCGCCCTCGGCCTGTTCGCGACGGTCGTAGACGTGGTCGACGATGCCCCAGGTCTTGGCTTCCTCGGCGCTCATGAAGTGGTCGCGGTCGAGGGTCTTTTCGACTTCCTCGTACGTCCGGCCGGTGTGGTGGACGTAGATCTCGTTCAGGCGGCGCTTGGTGTAGCGGATGTCCTCGGCGTGGCGTTCGACATCCGAGGCCTGGCCCCGGAAGCCGCCCGAGGGCTGGTGCACCATGATGCGGGCGTTCGGCAGGGCCACGCGCGCGCCGGCGGCGCCGGCGGCGAGGATCAGCGAACCGGCCGAGGCGGCCATGCCCATGCACACCGTCGAAACCGGCGAACGGATGTATTGCATGGTGTCGTAGATCGCGAGCGCCGAGGTCACCTGACCGCCGGGGCTGTTGATATACATGCTGATTTCCTTTTTCGGGTTCTCCGACTCCAGGAACAGCAGCTGGGCGCAGATCAGCGACGCCATGCTGTCCTCGAAGGGACCCGTCAGGAAGATGATCCGCTCGCGCAGCAGGCGCGAGAAGATGTCGAAGGCCCGCTCGCCCCGGCTGGACTGCTCCACCACCATGGGGACGAGGTTCATGTTCATCAGTTCGATAGGATCGCGCATTCAGGCCTTCTCGGATGTTTCCGGGCGCGACTCATCGGTCGCCGCCCTGTTGGACAGGATATCGTCTTGCCAGAGCGTTGACGCAAGGCGGAGGGCGCCGATGACCGCGCGCCCGCGAACGGCCGGACTACTCCCGCGGGGCCGGCTGCTCGCCGGCGGTCTGGGCGGCCCGCCTGTCCCGGATCATGTCCGAAGCCATGCTCGTCGCCTGGGCCGCGGGATTGACCCGACGCTGGGGCGCGTCCTGCACGCGGTAGAGCGAGGACAGATAGGACATGTCCCATTCGGTCAGCCCGTCCACGCTCTGCGGAGCGTTGAACACGTTCAGGATGGTGTCATAGCCGGCCGTCTGTGCGTCCGGATCGACCTGGGCCAGGGCGACGAAGGTCAGATAGTCGGCCAGCTGGTTCAGGTTCGTCGCGGCCATGCCGTCGACATCGACGATGATCATGACCTTGTTCATGTCGTCGCGGATCTGGCTGTTCAGCCGGGAGGCCGCGAACACGGAGATCACCGGCGCGGAGGGCTGGCCCGTGGAGGGGTTCACGTCGCCGGGAAGCCGGATAGCCCGATCGCCCGTTTCCGAGTCGACCGGGATGCTGACGTGCCACCACCGCACGGGCGCATCCGAGGTTTCGAAGGCGCGCAACGCCACGATGTCGCGGTTCACCGATCCGCCCATGCGAAACGCCCGCCGGTTCCTGCCGACGAGGCTCGACGCCAGTTCGGCGCCGTCGGCGGTGAAGGCGACGACGATGTTCGGCTTGCAGCCGGGATCACCGGGCGTGAGGCCCAGATCCATGCCGACCCGGGAGATGCGGTCGGCGATATACTGGCCGGCCTCGTTGCGCAGGTTGATGACGCCCACGCAGATGCCGCCCTGCCAGCGGGCGAGGCCCCGGCGGGGCGCGGGCGCGGCCACCTGGCCCACGAAGTCCTGGACGAACTCCTCCAGCCGGCGCTGTTCCACCACCACGTCCTCGAGGATCGTGGCCGACTGGGCGGCGGGTTCCTGGACGGGGGGCGCAGAGGCGGGCGGCGCGCTCTGGGGCTGCATCATCGCGACCGCGATCGCGCCCGCCGTCATCCAGTCAAGCATCACGCAACTCCCGGTCTGCCGGCATTGTCGAGGACGGCGCCCAACCCTGACCCCAAGGTTGGGCGCCGTCAATCATACAATCAGATGTCGTCGTCTTCCTTGAGCAGCTCTTCCTTGGTGATCGGCGTATCGGTCACCTTGGCCGTGTCGAAGATCAGGTCGCAGACCTTCTCCTCATAGATCGGGGCGCGCATCTGGGCGGCGGCGTTCGGGTTCTGGCGATAGAAGTCCAGCACCTGACGCTCCTGGCCCGGATAGTTGCGGGCCTCGTTCATGATGGCGTTGTTCAGTTCCTGATCGGTGATCTGGACGTTGTTGGCGCGGCCGATCTCGGCCAGCACCAGACCCAGGCGCACGCGGCGTTCGGCGATCTTCTGATACTCTTCCTTGAGCTTCTTCTCGGACTTCTTGGCGTCCTCGTCCGGCAGACGGCCGGCTTCCTTGTCGGCCTGGACCTGCTGCCAGATGCCGTCGAACTCGGCCTCGACCATCTTGGGCGGCAGGGGGAAGTCGTGGGCCTTGTCCAGGGCGTCCAGCAGGGCGCGCTTCAGCTTGAAGCGGGCGGCGCCCGTGTACTGCTGGTTCAGGTTGGTGCGCAGCAGTTCCTTCAGCTTGTCCAGCGACTCGATGCCGATGCGCTTGGCGAATTCCTCGTCGACCACGGCGGGGGCCTCGGCCTTGATGGCCTTGACCTTGACATCGAAGGTCACGGCCTTGCCGGCCAGATGGGCGGCCTGGTAGTCCGCCGGGAAGGTTACGTTCAGGACCTTCTCGTCGCCGACCTTGGCGCCCTTGAGCTGCTCTTCGAAGCCCGGGATGAAGCGGTTGGAGCCGATCACCAGCTGGGTGTCCTCGGCGGCGCCGCCCTCGAAGGGTTCGCCGTCCAGCTTGCCCAGGAAGTCGATGGTGACCTCGTCGCCGTCGGCGGCCTTCACGGTCTTGCCGGTCTTTTCGACATACGACTTGGCCTGGCCGGCCAGTTCGGTCAGGGCCTCGTCCAGATCGGCGTCCGACGCTTCATAGGTCGGGCGTTCCAGCTTCAGCTTCTTGATGTCGGTCGGGGTGAAGTCGGGCATGACCTCCAGGGCCATTTCATAGGCCAGGTCTTCCGTGCCTGCGATGACCTTGTCCATGTCCGAGGTCAGCTTCATCTCGGCGGGCGCGGCCGGACGCACCTTGGCGTCGTCCAGGGCCTTCTGGCTCGAGCTGTTCAGCGCATCATTGACGATTTCACCCATCAGGTCGCGGCCGAAGGTCTTCTTGACGTGCGACATCGGGACCTTGCCGGGACGGAAGCCCTTCAGCTTCATCTGCGGCGCGACTTCCTTCAGCTTGGCGTCCAGCTTCTGGTTCAGCTCGGCGGCGGGAATGGTCACCGCGATGACGCGGCTGAGACCTTCACTGGACTTTTCGACAACTTGCATGGCCGGGATTCTGACGCTCTGTGGCGGCGCCATTGAGGCAGGCGCTGCGCGGTGTGGGTAAAGCAACAAGGGCCGCCCTTTGGAGGCGGCGCCTTTGAAGCCCGCCCTTATGTCGATGACGGTCCCAAAGGTCAACGTGAGACGCGGGCCGCGGGATGGTTTCGGTGCGGGCCCGGGCAGGCTATCTGGAGGGAATGACCTCCTCCCCCGCCCCGATCGGCGTCGCCGTCTTCCCGGTCACGCCGCTGCAGCAGAACTGCACCCTCGTCTGGTGCCGCGCCACCCTGAAGGCCGCGATCATCGATCCGGGAGCCTCGGTGGACGCCCTGCTGGCCGCCGTGACCAGGCAGGGACTGACCCTGGACGCCATCTGGATCACCCACGGCCACCTCGATCACGCCGGCGGCGCGGCCGAGATGCAGGAAAAGACCGGGCTCGACATCATCGGCCCCCACTCCGACGACCAGTTCTGGATCGACGGCATCCCGGCCCAGGGCCAGATATACGGCCTGCCCGACGCCCGCAGCTTTACCCCGACCCGTTGGCTGGCCGACGGCGATGTGCTGACGCTGGGGGACACCACCTGGGAGGTCTACCATTGTCCGGGCCACACGCCGGGCCATGTTATCTTCTTCAACCGGGCGGGGCGGTTCGCCCAGGTCGGCGACGTGCTGTTCCAGGGCTCGATCGGCCGCACCGACTTCCCGCGCAGCGATCACGCCAGCCTGCTGAAAGCCATCACCACCAAACTCTGGCCGCTGGGCGACGACGTCGCCTTCGTGCCGGGTCATGGCCCCACCTCGACCTTCGGGGCCGAGCGCCGCACAAATCCGTTCGTCTCGGACGAGGCGATGCGACGGGCGCCGATCGCGCGCCCGGCGTCCGGCCCATCCTGACCCGGGCCTAGCGCGCGGCCAGAAGACCGATCACCACGCCGATGCCTAGGGCGTAAAGCGAGGCCTTGACCGGTTCCGCCTCGACGGCCCCACGCAAGCCGGCGACCCGGTTCCGGCTCCAGTCGCGCGCCGTCGCGGCGTCCTCGCGCACCGCCTGACGCAGCGGCGGCGCGCCGAAGCTGCGGTTCTCGTCGTTCGCGAGAATGGCGTCGGCCTGACGTTCCAGCGCCGTTGAGGTGTCGGTATCGTCCTCGATATCCTCGACGTTGGTCGGGCCGGTGTAGGTCTCGGTCATGGAAGGGCTCCTGCGGTCTGTGTGGGTCGAGCCCGTCAAACCACCGCCGCACACCCCGGTTCCGGGCAAACCGCCGCGATTCTGAAACGTGATTGAACAGCGTGCCGCCGCGGAACGTTT
Organism: Brevundimonas sp.; assembly: GCF_029946145.1. Lineage (GTDB taxonomy): Bacteria > Pseudomonadota > Alphaproteobacteria > Caulobacterales > Caulobacteraceae > Brevundimonas. The sequence continues at coordinate 124,908 of NZ_JAQSDY010000017.1, read as the reverse complement.
CCTCTGCAGAAGAGGAGATTGCTCATGACCTATGTCGAGCCCGACAGCCCCGGGGGCCAGCCCGAGATCATGCCGCCCGACACCCCCGGACCGGACCTCGATCCCGGCAGTACCCCTGAGGAAATGCCACAGCAGGATATCCCGGGCGGCGAGCCTGGCGACGCTCGTCCCTATGGATGACGACGCAAACCCTGTGATTCGTTCGCAATTCCGTGACCGGGCCGCCGGAACCGGACGCGGGCGGAAGGGTTCAGTCCAGCAACCGCCACCGTCGCCACGAAAGGAAACCCAGATGGCTCAAGGTCAGCCCACACGTGCCTCCGGCGTGTCCAAACGGGGCTTCGCCTCGATGGATCCGGAACGCCAGCGCGAGATCGCCCGCAAGGGCGGAGCCAGCGTGCCGAGCGAGAAGCGCAGCTTCTCCCAGGACCGCAGTCTCGCCGCCCAGGCCGGCCGCAAGGGCGGAGAAGCGTCCCACGGCGCCCGGGTGAGGGAGCCGGGTTCGACCCCGGACTAATTGGCGATCAGGACGATCGAAGGGACGGCGCCCGCAGGGCCGCCGTCCCTTTTTCGTTTCAGGCTTCCAGCAGCGCCAGCGCCACGGCGGGAGCCTCGCCCGTCTCGAAGGCGGCGACTGACCATCCCGCGGCCCCGGCAAGCCGGCGGACGGCCTCCTCGGTGAATTTTCGCGAGTTCTCGGTGTGGATGGTCTCGCCCCGCACAAACATAACCCTCTGGCCGTCAAGGCTCACCACCATGTCGCGCGTCGCCTCCAGATGCATTTCCATCCGCGACTCCGAGGGATTCCACACGGCGCGATGAGCGAAGGCGTCGACGTCGAAATCCGCGCCCAGTTCGCGATTGGCCCGCACCAGCAGGTTCCGGTTGAAGGCGGCGGTCACCCCCGCCGCATCGTCATAGGCGGCGATCAGGATTCCGGGAGCCTTGACCAGGTCCACGCCCAGAATGAACAGCGCATCGTCGCCAAGCAGCGCGCGGGCGGCCCTGAGGAAGGCGACCGCCTCGTCCGGCTCCAGATTGCCGATGGTCGAGCCCGGGAAGAAGCCGACCCGCCGGCCCTGACCAATCCCCGCCGGCAGGGCGCCCAGATGCAGGAAGTCGCCCACCAGGGGCGCGACCTTCAGCGCGGGATAGGCATCGGCGATCCTTTGGGCGGCCGCGTTCAGCGCGTCGGCGCTGATGTCGATCGGCACATAGGCGGCCAGGTCCGAAGCCGCATCCAGCACGATCCGGGTCTTCTCGCTGGCGCCGGATCCGAACTCGACCAGCGCCGCGTCCGGCCCGAACCGCCCCGCCCATTCCGGGGCCACACGCCGCAGCAGCGCCGCCTCCTGACGGGTCGGATAATACTCGGGCAGCCGGGTGATCGCCTCGAACAGGCGTGAACCCTCGGCATCATAGAACCATTTCGGCGAGGCGACCTTGGGCGACCGGGAAAGCCCCGCCATCAGATCCCGGCGGAAGCGGGCGGTCTCGCCCGGCTCGGATTTTCGCGTCAGCGGCGCCGAAGCGTCGTCGGCCAGTCGCAGTCCCATGAACGCCCACCTTTGATTTGGATAGAAGAAGTTGCGGTAGCTGACCCGCGCATGCCTCTCGGGCGTGGCGAAGGACGAACCCCGCAGCACCATCTGATTGGCCATGAACTTGCCGTTGTACTCCGAGGCCGTGCCCTCGGTTGGCCGGAAGCCGGCGTAAGGGGCGTAGGCGCTGGCGGTCCACTGCCACACCTCGCCAAAGGCGTTGGAGAAGGCGTCGGGACGGCATCGCACCGCATGCTCCCACTCGGCCTCGGTGGGCAGCCGCTTGCCCGCCCGGCGGGCATAGGCGTCGGCCTCGTAAAAGCTGACGTGGCTGACCGGTTCGGCGGGATCGACCTCGACGCGGCCGGTCAGCGTCATCCGCGTCCAGCAGCCCCCCTCGCCGCGCCAGTACAGGGGCGCGGTCCATTGCTCCGTCTTCACCGCGGCCCAGCCGTCCGCCAGCCACAGCTCTGGGCGGGCATAGCCGCCGTCCTCGATGAAGCCGATCCAGTCGCCGTTGGTGACCAGATCGTTGGCGAGGGCGTAGGGCTCCAGCCAGACACGGTGGGCCGGGCCTTCGTTGTCAAAGGCGAAGCCCGCGCCGGCGTGACCGATCTCGACGAGGCCGCCGTCACAGCGCGTCCAGCCTCCGCGTGGGGCTTCGCAATCGCTGAACCGGGGGGCCCGTTCATACGCCGCGGGATCCAGCGGCGAGCGCGACATGAGGTTCAGCAGGTCCATCAGGAACAGCTCCTGGTGTTGCTGGTCGTGATGCAGGCCCAGGGTGAACAGGTAGCGGCCCCGGGGGTCCATATCCCCCTGCCCCAGCCAGGCCGTCATGCGCCGGTCGATCTCCCGCCGATAGGCGAGAACCTCGTCCAGCGACGGCCGGGTCATCAGCCCGCGCTCACCGCGCTCCACGCGATGGCCCAGTGCTTCGTAATAGCTGTTGAACAGGGTCTGGAAACAGGGATCGACAGGCTGATAACCGGGCTCCTCGCCCAGGATCATGGCTTCGAAAAACCAGCTGCTGTGCGCCAGATGCCATTTGCCGGGGCTGCAGTCCGGCATGGACTGGGCGGACAGGTCCTCGGGGCCGAGGCCGGCCGCCAGGCCGGGCATGGCCGCTCGGACCTCCCGGTAACGGGTCAGATTCCCGGCGATCCCGTCCGGGATGCGTGATGGCGCGTTCATCTGGTCCGCCCCTGGCTGTTTACGCCGGACCGGCGCTCGGGCTTCGAACGGCCCACGGTCCCGGTTTGTTCCGAGTTAGGAAGCGTTCCGTGAAGCTTCAAGCGCCTCGCACCGCCCTAAAGCGTGGAGATGGCCTCGATGACCTCATCCACAGCCGATTCCCGCGTGGCCCAGGAACAGACGAACCGCACCGAGCCGTCATCGAAACGATAGCAGGCCCACCCCATGTCGTTCAGCCGCTGGTGAGCCGCCGGGGGCATGCGCACAAAGACGGCGTTGGCCTCGACCGGATGGGCCAGGGTGAAGGGCGAGCGCGCGGCGATGCCGGCGGCCAGCCGCTGGGCCATCAGATTGGCGTGGGCGGCGCCATCCTCCCAGGCGTTGGTTTCCAGCAGGCCCAGGAAGGGCGCCGCCAGGAAACGCGCCTTGGATGCTGTCTGTCCGGCCTGCTTCAGCCGGTTGTCGATCCGCCGCGACAGGCTCTTGTCGAACATGACGATGGCCTCGGTGCAGTTCGCCCCGGCCTTGGCCCCGCCGAACACCAGCACGTCCACGCCCAGCCGCGCGATCTGCGTCAGGTCGAAGCCCGCCGCCGCTGCATTGGCCAGCCGGGCCCCGTCCATATGCACGCCGCAGCCCTTCAGCTTCACCGGTTCGATCAGATGGCGCAGCTCTTCCTCGGTGTAGACCGCGCCGTATTCCGTCGACTGGGTCAGGCTGAGCGCCGCCGGCGGCTGGCGATGGCCGACCTCCGGCTCGTCCAGCGCGGCATGCAGCGCCAGCGGATCGATCTTGCCCGAAAAGCCCGGCAGGCCGATCAGTCCCACACCCGAGCCGAAGAAGCCGGGCGCCCCGGTCTCGTCGGTGCAGATGTGGGCCGCGTGATGCGCCAGCACCGCCTCATGCGGCCAGGCCAGCATCGCCAGGGCGATGGCGTTGGCCGCCGTGCCCGAGAAGACGAAGCGGATGTCCGCGTCCGCGTCCAGCCGTCGCCGGATCAGGTCGCCGGCCCGCGCCGTGACGTCGTCCGATCCATAGGCCCGGGCGAAGCCTTCGTTGGCCTCGATGAGCGCCCGCAACGCGGCCGGGGCCATGCCGGCGGTGTTGTCGGATCCGAAATCGTACCGCATCGTCAGCCCTCTTCCCCATCATCAACCGAGGCGTCCGCGCCGCCAGGCGTCGCCCTCCGTCCGGTGCGAACCGTTACCAGCGGCATGACGTCCTCGTCCCCGTATGGAACGGCGACCTGGTGCGGGAATGGAATCTCGATGCCCGCGGCGTCTATCGCCTCCTTGCCGCCCTGCATCAGGTCGGCCTGAACCTGCCACCAGTCGTCGGACTTCACCCAGGCCTGCAGCGTGATCTGCACCGCGCTGTCGAGCAGACCCGTCACGCCTGTCCAGGGCGCGGGGTCGGGCAGCACCTTGTCGTGGCCTTCGGCGATGTCGGCCAGAACGGCGCGCGCGGCGTTCAGGTCCTCACCGTAGCCGACCATGAAATTGATCTCGATCCGCCGGGTTTGCTGACCCGACAGGTTCAGGATGACGTCGCCCAGCACCTTGGAGTTCGGAACCACGATCTTGTGGTTGTTGGCGTTCGACATCTGGGTCGTGAACAGGTCGAGGCGCTGGACCGAGCCGGCCACGCCGCCGATGTCGATCACGTCCCCGACCTTGTAGGGCCGCAGAACCAGAAGCAGCACGCCGGCCGCCACGTTCGACAGCGTGCCTTGCAGGGCCAGACCCACCGCCAGCGAGGCCGCGCCCAGCACAGCGATGATCGAGGTCGTCTGCACGCCCAGCCGCTGCAGCACGGCGATGAGGCCGATGACGTAGACCAGCACCCGCACCACCTGCACGGCGAAACTGAGCACCGTCGGGTCGTGGCGGAACCCGCGCAGGCGGGACAGCCCCCGGCGCGTAAGCCCGCACGCCCAGCGGGAGGCGAAAACCGTGACGATCAGGATGATGAGCGCGACGGTCAGATTGATCGCGAAGTCGCCGGCCATGTCGGTCAGCTTGGCGATCATGGCGGCGTCGACCGCGGCGGCTTTCTGGCCGGCGGCGACCGCCTCGTTCAGGGGAGCGACGAGGGAAGACATAAGCCGGGTCTAACGCCTCGGTCCCGATTTGGAACCCCGGAGGCTGCATTTCCGGCTTCGTGGTCCCGCTCCCCCGCCCTAGACTGGCTGCATGAGCGAGTCCGCGAAACTGTCGGCCCTCAAGGTCGGCGTCGACGTCCCCTGGGTCACCAGCTGGACCGGCGAGCCGGTGCTGGGCGTGCGGCCCTGTCCATCGGTGAACGGCGCGCTGGCGATCGTCCAGGCCGACAACGCCGGCCACGGCAAGCCGCTGTATTCGCAGAACCACGCGGTCCGGCAGCGTCTGACCGTGCGCGACATGCTGTGCCCGATGTGCGGCAAGCCGACGACGCCCGAGGATCGCTATACCCAGGTTGCGCATCCGTTCGCCGCCGGAGCCTTGCGCGCGGCCGGACGCGGAAGCGCCCTGCCCGCCGATATCGGGGACGACCGGATTCTGATCGACGCCGGCGCCATCGCCCCCCTTCACAAGGCCTGTTCGGCCCGCTCGCTGCGGTACTGTCCCCACCTGAAAGCTGATCCCCACATTGATGTACGGCCCTTCCCTCGATCGTGGGTCGTGCTGCCGCTGACCGTGCGGGCCGAAGCGCCGCCGCAGCTGTTTCTGGCGAAGGCCGAGCCCCGTCGCGAAGTCCCGGTGATCGGCTTCCTGCAGCTGTGCGGCTTGACCGACGACCGCGATCCCGAGTGGCGGCGCCGCCTCGACCGCATCTGACGCCGGGCAGCAACCGCGATCAAGCGGAGCCCGGACGCCTTCCGTAACCTGGCCGAGGTCTCAGCAGGAACCCGATGAACCCGGTCAAGAAAGCGCTCTGGTATGTCGAGAGCCATTTCCATCAGGACGTGACCCTCGACGATGTCGCCGAGGCCGCGGGCGTCTCGCGCCATCACCTGACGCGGGCGTTCGGGGCGGCCACCGGCCTGCCGGTGGTCCGCTACATCCGGGCGCGTCGTCTCACCGAGGCGGCGCGGTCGCTCGTCAGCCGCCCCGGGGACATTCTCGGCGTGGCCCTGGACGCCGGCTACGGTTCCCATGAGGCCTTCACACGCGCCTTTCGCGATCATTTCGGGGTCACGCCCGAGAGCGTTCGCGACCGACGCGCCACCAGTCACCTCAAACTTACGGAACCCCTCGCCATGGACACGACCCTGCTGACCAACCTCGCGGCCCCGCGCCTCGACGTCTTCCCCGCACGTCTCATCACCGGGCTGTCGCGGCGCTATCAATGCGACGACAAGGCCGCCATTCCGCTGCAGTGGCAGGAGTTCGGTCCTCACATCGACTCCACGCCGGGCCGCGTCGACAAATCCGTCTGGGGCGTCGTCCACAACACCGATGAAGACGGCGGCATGGACTATCTCACGGGCGTCGAGGTGCGCGGAGCCGGCGACGTGTCGTCAGGCTACGCCAGCGTCCGTGTGCCCGCCGGCCGCTATGCGGTCTTTTCCCGGCCCGACCATATTTCCAGCATTACCCGCACCTGGGCGACGATCTGGTCGGACTGGCTCCCAAGCTCCGGCCATGCCGCCGGCGACGGCCCCGTGCTGGAACACTATGGCCCGTCGTTCGACCCGGGCACGGGCCTGGGCGGGTTCGAGCTCTGGGTTCCGCTGGCCGACTGAGCCGGGGTCGCGATCCGTCCGCCGCCGCCCTCGATGGCGTCGAGCAGGTCCATGACGTCGGCCATGGTGTTCGCTTCCCGCGCCGGCTTGTCCCAGCGGATGCGGCTGACGCGGGGAAAGCGCATCGCCACCCCCGACTTGTGACGCGTCGACCGGTTCAGCCCCTCGAAGGCGACCTCCAGCACCAGGCCGAAATCCCGCTCGGCCCGGACAGACCGCACTGGACCGAACCGTTCGACCGTGTGGTCGCGGACGAACTTGTCCAGCTGTTTCAGCTCCTCGTCGGTGAAGCCGAAATAGGCCTTGCCGACGGGGGTCAGCGGCCCCTCTTCCGTCCAGACCCCGAAGGTGTAGTCGGAATAGAAGCTGGACCGCTTTCCATGGCCGCGCTGGGCGTACATCAGGACGGCGTCGATGACGTGCGGGTCGCGCTTCCACTTGAACCACGGCCCCTTGGGCCGCCCGGCCACATAGGGACTGTCCCACCGCTTCAGCATCAGCCCCTCGGCCGCCGCCCCCACCGGCGGATCGGCGCGCAGAAGGGCCAGGTCGTCCCAGTTCGAATATGACACCACCGGCGACAGGTGCAGCCGCTCCCCGCCCCACCCGGCCATGGCCTCCAGCCGCGTGCGCCGCTCCCGCAGCGTCAGGGCCCGAAGGTCCTCCCCCTGTTCCGCCAGGATGTCATAGGCGACGATCGCCGCCGGAAAGGCCGCCATGGTCTTCGCATCGACCGCCTTGCGGTTCAGCCGCTGCTGCAGATCGCCGAACGGCGCCACTTCTCCGTCGCGCCAGACCACCAGTTCCCCGTCCAGCGCCCCTTCAAAGGCCAACCCGTCCATGACGTCCGGAAAGGCGCCCGAAATCTCGTCGCCCGTGCGGGAATAGAGTTTCCGGACCCCGCCCTCGCGCACGGCCTGGACGCGGATGCCGTCCCATTTCCATTCCGCGGCGTAGTCCGAGGGCGCCAGGCGCGCGAAATCGACGGCCTCGTCGATGGCGACCGCCAGCATGACGGGCCGGAATCGCCCCGGGGCGTCGCCGTTGGGGCGGTCGGACCGGCCTTCCAGCCAGGCGAACAGATCGGCGTAGGGCGGCTCAAGTGCGTGCCAGATTTCCTCGATCTCCGAGACGTCGACCGGCTCCAGCCGAGTCCTGGCCTCATGGCCTTCAGGATCGGGCGGCTCGCTGACCGCCTCGGGACGCATCATCGCCGCCGCCGTCCTGGCCAGACGCGCCGACAGGCCGACACGCAGTCCGCCGGTCATCAGCTTCAGCAGCGCCCACCGCCCCTTGGGCTCGAGCGCGTCCAGCCACTCCTCCAGCAGGGCCTTCACCTCGCCTCGCGCGGCGGTGCGCAGGGCCTCGACCACCTCGGCGAGTTCGGGTTCGCGGTTGGGCCGGTGGTCCGGATCCGGCGGCCAGATCAGCGCCACGGTCTCGGCCAGGTCGCCGACGTAGTCGTACGACCAGCCGAACAGCACCGAATCCACACGCGCCTCGACCGCCTTGCGGATCATCGCCGGCTTGGCGGCGTCGAAGGTCAGGTCGCCGGTCAGGGCCGCCAGCGCCCAGCCCCGGTCCGGATCGGGTGTGACCCGCAGATAGTCCCGCAGCAGCACCAGCTTCGCATTGCGCGACGCCGTCAGCGACAGTCGGTCCAGCAATTCGGCGAAGGCGCGCATCGGACCTCATGTAAGTGCCCAGGGCCCAAACGAAAAACGCCCCGAAGGTTTCCCTCCGGGGCGTCGTTCCTGCCGGCGCGGGCCGGTTAGTTGAACAGGCTCGCGATCACGGCGGCGATCAGGCCGTTGTTCGAGTTGGACAGGATCACGTCATTGCCGCTGCGGACGTACTGATAGCCGCGGGGCGGCGCGCGCAGGCCGTAGCGGCCGTAGTCATTCACCACATACTGGCTGGAGCGGTAGGAAGACGGCATGCTTTGTCCATAGGCCCACGGGCGGGTCTGATAGCCGCGCGGCGCCTGATATCGGCCGGCGCTGTAGCGGCGTTCCGCCCGCTGCCAGCGGGCATAGGCGCGCTGTTGCTGACGGGCGTCCCGGCGGTCCTCGCGGGCCTCCTGACGCCATTCGCGGCGATCGTTGCGGTCGTCACGGCGGTCTTCACGGCGGTCTTCGCGACGGTCGTTGCGATCATCCCGGCGATCATCGTGACCGTTCTGGCGATGTTCGTGCTGGCCGCGCGACTGGGCTTCGGCGGCGGAGGCCACGCCCAGCGAGCTCATGGCGAGCGTCGCGGCGATGGCGGCGGTGAGAAGCTTCTTCATGAGACGTCTCCAGACGAGGCCGAAAGATTTCGACTTGGCCTCACTCTGGTCCCCCGCCCTTGAGCCGGGTGTGAACACCGCGGGTCATCCCCCGTTCAGACGGGGGTCGCCTTTCGGACGCCATTCGCCGATCCCGGTCAGGCCGCGGCGGCCTGGGAATTCTCGATACAGCTGCGAACGCCCGCCCGGCCCAGGCCGACCCGGTTCATCAGATGGGCCAGCGCGGCGAAATCGATCGGCTTGTTCAGATAGGCGTCGGCCCCGGCGTCCAGGCCCGCGGCGTGATCCTCGCTGCGCGCCGAGGCGGACAGCACCACGATCGGCGTCTCCCGGTTGGCGCCCTGACCGGCCCGGATCGCGCGGGTGGCGGTCAGGCCGTCCATCACCGGCATGTTCACGTCCATGATGATCAGGTCGAAGGTCTGGTCCTGGGCCATGTCGATGGCGATCTGGCCGTTCTCGGCGCTGACCGAGGCGTGCCCGGCCGAGCCCAGCCAGGCTTCCAGGATCATGCGGTTGACCGGGTGATCCTCGACCACCAACACGTTCAGCGCCTGACCGTCGCTCACCTCGGCATCGATAGGCTCCGCCGCCTCCTGGCGCGCCCATTCGACCACGTCGGTCTCGACCGAGAAGGTGAAGGTCGAGCCCTCGCCCACGGTCGAGGTCACATTGATGTCGCCGTTCATGATGTTGGCCATGCGGCGGGCGATCGTCAGGCCCAGACCGGTGCCGCCGAAGCGGCGCGTCGAGGAGCCGTCGACCTGGGTGAACGGCTGGAACAGCCGCGCCAGATCCTCGGGCGAAATGCCGGCGCCGGAGTCGGTCACGGCGAAATCGAACCGGACCCTGTCCCCGGCCAGGCGCTCGCCACGAACGACGTAGGTGACTTCGCCCCGGTCCGTGAACTTCACGGCGTTGGACAGCAGATTGTGGATGACCTGGCAGACCCTCAGGGGGTCGCCGCGGACCACGGAGGGGACATCACCCTCGAATCGGGTCGAGAAAGTCAGGCCCTTGGCTTCGGCCTGGGCCTGGAACGGCCCCGTGACGCGCTTGTGCAGGTCTTCGATGGACACATCCACGACCTCGAAGGTCATCTTGCCGGCTTCGATCTTGGTCATGTCCAGGATGTCGTTCAGCAGGCTCAGCAGATTGTCGCCCGAGTTGCGGATGATCGACAGATATTCCCGCTGCGTCGGCTCCAGACGGGTGGCGCCAAGCAGCTGGGCGGCGCCGAGGACGCCATTCATCGGCGTGCGCAGTTCGTGCGAGATGACGCCCAGGAAGCTGGACTTGGCGTCATTGGCGGCGTTGGCCCGGTCGCGGGCGGTTTCCAGCTCCTCGATCAGATGCGACTGATGCTCCTGGAAGGCGCGGATGCGCTCTTCCCGCAGCATGGTCATCATGACCAGCACCACCAGGCCCGCGCCGGTGAACGGCACCACGGCCAGGAATTGCCAGAACGTCGGCGTGCCCCACAGGCTGGCCGCGATGATCACGGCGGCGACGCCATAGGGTGAGGAAATCACAATGGCCTGACGGGGCGAGCTGCGCAGCTGGGCGAACACCAGCACATAGCCCGACACCAGCAGGGCCAGGGCCAGGGCATGGCCGAACTCGGCCCCGGAGAACCAGGCCAGCAAGGGCGCCGTGGCCCAGGCCGCCGTGGTCGCGGTCGCCACGGCGGGGAACACCAGTCCCCAGCCCGCGCCGACCCGGTCGCTGATGCGTTTCTCGACCGCGCCCCGGACGGCGCCGGCGGCCACCGTGCCCACGAACCAGAGGGCGGCGATGGCCAGGCCGACCGTGGCCAGCAGGCCCAGGGCCCACGTGCCGATGATCATGTAGCGAAGGTATTGGGTCTGCAGAATCGCGCGAAGCGCCTGCGCGGCCTCGCCGGCGCCCGGTTCGCCGTTGTTCGACTTGCCGATGCCGTCGGATTCCACCATGCGCGCGCCCAGCCCCGTTAAGTCCCGGGGCCGAACGCTATGGCCAAGTCTCTAAGACGAGATGAACGATGACATTTCTGCAAGGTCGATGTTCGACGAACGTCAGCCGTCCGCTTCCGCCGGCGTCAGCGCCCGGATCGACAGGGCATGCACCGGCCCCGCCAGTTCGGCTCGCAGCAGATCATTGACCGCCCGCTGCCGCTGCACCCGCCCCTGCCCCTCGAAGGCCGCCGCGACCACGGTCAGATTGAAATGGCTCTCGCCGCCGGGCCGGCCGTCCAGACCACCTTCGTGATGGTGGCCGGCGTGCCGGGCGCTGTCGTCCTCGATCACAAGCCGGTCCGGAGACAGGCCCGCCGTCAGTTTTTCCCGGATAATCTTCGCAATCGGGCCTTCCGGCATGGGTTGTGTCCTTGTTGGTGACCAATTCGACCCTACACTTGCACCGATGTCATCCGAGTTTGAATACAAGCCCCGCTTCAAGGATATGCGGATCAAGCCGCCGCGCCCCGAAGAGGAGGCGGCGGAGGCCGATGTCCTGCATCTGAAGCCCGGCGAAAAGGCCTGCAACTGGCCGGACTGCCGGGCGCCCGCCACGGCCCGCGCTCCCAAGTCGCGCGAGCGGCTCAACGACTTCTATGATTTCTGCCAGCGCCACGCCGGCGAATACAACAAGGGCTGGAATTTCTACGCCGGCATGAGCGACGGCGAGGTCCGCGCGGCCAAGGAAAACGAGGCCATGACCGGCGGCCGTCCGACCTGGGAGATGAAGGCGGGCAAATTCAGCCGCGAGGCGGCCGCCTTCGCCTCGAAGATGGGCACGGCCAACACCAGGGGCGCCGGCACCTGGCAGGACAGTTTCGGCCTGTTCGGCCGCCGCACCCGGGAGCAGGCCGGCCCGGCGGGCGAGGACACGTTCCGTCTCGGCAAGCTGGAGCGCGCGGCCCTGACGGTCCTCGACCTCGACGCCCGCACCGACAAGGCCGGGGTCAAGGCGCGCTATCACGAGATGCTGAAACGCTTTCACCCCGACCTGAACCAGGGCGACCGCGGCGCCGAGGCCAAGCTGCAAAGCGTCATCAAGGCCTACAAGACGCTGAAAAAGGCCGGACTGGCGGGCTAACGCGCCGGGCGCCCGCCAGGCGCGGCATATCGTTGTGGCGCTGGCGGCGAGCCGGCCGATCGTTGTCTCAGGCGGGATAGATCACCGCGCTCTAGCAACTAATATTGCTTGGCGCTGTTATAGTATTTCATGGCGTACAGGAGCGCGTGAAATAATGTCGATAAATAATGATCTGAATATATATCCTGTGCCGGGCAACGCAGGACATTGGTCTTCGACCTGCTATGCTGATCTACAGACATTCGATATCTCTGGCGTGGTGAACGGCGTTGTTCATCTCGCCGTCGCACTGGGGCGCGAAGCCGCTTTCCGGTCGCCGCCGTCCTGAGATCGGGCCGTCGGGCCGACGCCTAGTCCAGCGTCGTCCGGTAACGCAACATCGCCAGCCCGCCGACCACCAGTACGAACAGGGCGAGGGCGAACAGGCTGGGCCCGGCGTTCTCGAGCCCCACGCCCTTCAGTAACGATCCCCGCACCACCCGCAGGAAATGGGTGACGGGGATAAGCAGGCCGATCGCCTGGGCCCACTCCGGCATGCCCCTGAACGGGAACATGAAGCCCGACAGCAGGATCGATGGCAGCATGTAGAAGACGCTCATCTGCATCGCCTGCAGCTGCGTCTTCGACACCGTCGAGATCAGGAAGCCCAGCGACAGGGAGCCGATGATGAACAGCATCAGCCCCGCCCCCAGCGCGATCCAACCTCCGCTCATCGGCACCTGGAACAGCAGCCGCGCCAGCACCAGAATCACCACCGCCTGGATCAGCCCGACCAGCACATAGGGCGTCAGCTTGCCCACCATGACCTCCAGCGGCCGCACCGGCGTCGCCAGCAGGCTCTCCATCGTGCCCCGCTCGCGCTCGCGCGCCATGCCCAGCGAGGTCATCATCACCAGCGTCATCGACAGGATCACGCCCAGCAGGCCCGGCACGATATTGTAGGCGGTGATGGCCTCCGGATTGTAGCGCCGGTGCACCACGACCTCGAACGGCGGCCTGCCCTGCGCGCGGATGGCCAGCGGTCCGGTCAGCTCCCGCGTCAGCGCCTGTGACGGCAGACTGGCCAGCGCAGCCACCGCGCCCGAGGTCGCCGACGGGTCGGTGGCGTCCGCCTCGACCAGGATCTGCGCGGCGTCCCCCCGCACCACCCGCCTGGTGAAATCGGCCGGGATGATCACCGCGAACTGCACCTCGCCCCGCGCCAGCGCCCGGTCCAGCTCGGACTGGCTGCGGGCCTGCACGGTGATGTCGAAATAGCCGCTGTTGTTCATCGCGGTCAGGATCGAGCGCGAGAAGCCGCCGTTGTCCTGCACCAGCACCGCCGTCGGCAGGCTGCGCGGGTCGTCGTTGATGGCGTAGCCGAACAGCAGCAGCTGGATGATCGGCAGCAGCAGGATCATCGCATAGGTCAGCCGGTCGCGCGTCAGCTGGGTGAACTCCTTGGCCATGACGGCCCAGGTGCGCGTCAGGGACAGCATCTCAGGCCGCCTTTTTCTCGGTCTCGATGTCGTGGATCAGCTGGATGAAGACATCCTCCAGCGTCGGGCGCGTCTCGGACCATTCGAGCGGCGCCCTGCGGTACGGTGTGATCGCCGCCTCCAGCGCCGCCCGGTCGCGGCCGGAGACGTGCAGGGTCGTGCCGAACGGCGCCGCCATCTCCACCCCCGGCTTGCCGCGCAGCTCCGCCGCCAGCCGATCTGCGCCCGGCCCTTCGGCGTGGAAGGTGACCAGGCCCGACGCCTCGATCACCTCGTCGGCCGTGCCGCGCGCCAGCGTCCGGCCGCCGGCGATATAGGCGATCTCGTGACAGCGCTCGGCCTCGTCCATGTAGTGGGTGGAAACCAGCACCGTCATGCCGGCCGCCGCCAGGGCATGGATCTCATCCCAGAAGGTGCGCCGCGCCTCCGGGTCGACCCCCGCCGTCGGCTCGTCCAGCAGCAGCAGGTCGGGTTCGTGCAGGGTCGCCGCCGCCAGCGCCAGCCGCTGCTTCCAGCCGCCGGACAAATGCCCCGCCAGCTGCGCCCGCCGGGCCGTCAGCCCCAGCCCGTCCAGCGCCGCCTGCACCCGCTCGCGCCGCCGGTCCAGCTCGTGCACCCGGGCCATGAAGGTCAGGTTCTGCTCGATCGACAGGTCTTCGTAGAGCGAGAATTTCTGCGTCATATAGCCGACGCGCTGCTTGATCAGCCGCGACTGGCGCATGACGTCATAGCCCAGCACCGTCCCCTCGCCGCTGTCGGGCGTCAGCAGGCCGCACAGCATGCGCAGGGTCGTGGTCTTGCCCGCGCCGTTGGGGCCGAGGAAGCCGCAGATGCGGCCCCGGTTCACGGTGATGCCGAAATCCTTGACCGCATGCAGCGCTCCGAACGACTTGTTCAGCCCGCGCACGTCGATGACCTTTTCAGAGCCCTCCCCCTCGAGGGCGGAGGGTTGGGAGGGGGTGGAGGCAGGCGGGTGGTCGGGGACCTCCGGTGGACTCCGGCCGTCATTGGACGACGTCTCCCGCGCCTCACCCGGTGACGACGTGCCTCCACCCCATCCCCCGACCCCTTCCCCCTCGAGGGGAAGGGGAGTCGATCTCCGCCGATCCGTCACCGGTCGTCTCCCAGCGGCGCCACGTCCACCGGCAGGCCGGGGTTCAGCATCGCGGCGTTCGCCGGCAGGGCCTCGACGCGATAGACCAGCCGGTCGCGGCTGCCCTTGCTGTACAGCACCGGCGGCGTGAACTCGGGCCGGGCGCTGACCCAGGTGATCCGGGCGCTGCCCTGCGCCGCGCAGCCGTCGCAGCTGAAGCTGACCGTGCGGCCGGGGCGATAGCGCGCCATCTCGGCCTCGGGCACGAAGAAGACCAGCTTGACCTCGCCGTCCGGCAGCAGGGCCAGGATCGGCGCATTGGCCGCCGCCCATTCGCCGGGGCGATAGAATATCTCCTCGACCCGCGCCGCGCCCGGGGCGACGGGGGCCAGCTGGCCCAGCCGCGCATTGGCCTCGCTCAGCCCGCCCCCGGCCTGGACTACCTGCTGTTCGGCCTGGCGAAGCGCATCCTCGCGCGCGCCGAGGGTCGCCACCTCGCGCCGCCGTCGCACCGCCGCCGTCCGGGCCCGCGCCGCGTCGCGCGCCGCCCGCACCTGATCCAGCCGGGCCGGGGCGTAGATGCCGCGCCGCACCAGCGGCTCGATACGCGAATAGTCGGCTTCGGCCGCTCGCTCGGCCGCCAGCGCCGCCTGCATCTCGGCGTCGAACACCGACAGCTCCTCGGCGCGCTGCCCCTTTCTCAGGTCCTCGGCCCGCGCTTCCGCGGCGCCGACGGCGGCCGCCGCGCCCTCGGCCTGGGCCCGCTGGATGCCTGGGTCGATCAGGAAGGTGCGGCCGCCCGCCGCCACGCGCTGGCCCTCGCGCACATACAGCGCCGCCACCGAACCCGAGATCGGCGCGGCCAGATAGACCCGCTCGCCCTCGATATAGCCGGTCAGGGTCCGCGCCTCGCCGTCACGCAGGAACAGCAGCCAGACCACCACCCCGATCGCGGCGATCGCGCCGAGCGCCAGCACGGGCTTCAGGCTCAGCTTCGGACGTGTCATGGCCTCATCCCCTTCAGGACCGTGTCCAGATGCTGGTCGGCCAGCTTCGCCACGTCGATCGGTTCGGCCCCGACCGGTTCGAATGTCTCGCGCCAGACCATCGACAGGAGCATCGGCCCCATGATTCCGAAGGCGAACAGGCGCGGGTCGCCGGGCCTCACCTCGCCCCGCTTCTGCGCCTCGACGATCAGGCCGGTCACCAGCTGCAGGCCGGGATCCACCACCGTCTCATGCCAGATGGTCGCCAGTTCGGGATGGTTGCGGCTCTCGGCGATGACCAGCTTGATCACGCCGGTGATGCGGCGGTCCGTGACCACGGCGCGGGCCAGCATGCCGACGCCCATGCGCAGCGCCTGTTCGAACGGGACGGCGGCCGTGGCCATGCCCTTCACCCGCTGCAGATTGGGCGAGATGGCGTCGGTGACCACCGCCCGGAACAGGTCGGCCTTGGTCTCGAAATACAGATACAGCGCGCCCTTGGACACGCCGGCGCGTTTCGCCACCTCCTCCAGCCGCGCCGCCTGGAAACCGCGCTCGGCGAACACCTCCAGGGCGGCCGCGAGGATTTCCGCCGGACGGGCGGCCGGCCGGCGACGGAATTTGGGCTCGCCCGGCGGAAGCACCACGACACTCCTGATAACTGACCGGTCAGTTATTAGCTTCGGGAACCGGCCTTGTAAAGCGTCGTTCCCGGACACGGTTTCGCACCGGACGCTGGACCCCGCCGTCCCGGTTTTCTAAGGGATGGACCATGACCTCCCCGCTCGACGCCACGCCCGATCCCCTGCTGACGCTGGAACCCCATCGCCGCGCCACGGTGCGCGAGATCTTCGGCGTCGATTCTGACATGGTCGTGCCGGTCTTCACCGAGCGCGACAGCCATGTGCCCGAGATCGACGAGGCCTATCGCTTCGACCCCCAGACCACCCTCGCCATCTGCGCCGGCTTCGCCTTCGACCGCCGCGTCATGGTCCAAGGCTATCACGGCACCGGCAAGTCGACCCACATCGAACAGGTCGCCGCCCGCCTGAACTGGCCCACGGTCCGCGTGAACCTCGACAGCCACGTCAGCCGCATCGATCTGGTCGGCAAGGACGCCATCGTCCTCAAGGACGGCAAGCAGATCACCGAATTCCGCGAGGGCATGCTGCCCTGGGCCATCCAGCGCCCGATCGCCCTGGTGTTCGACGAATACGACGCCGGCCGCCCCGATGTGATGTTCGTCATCCAGCGGGTGCTGGAGGCCCAGGGCCGCCTGACCCTGCTGGACCAGAACCGCGTCATCCGCCCCAACAAGTGGTTCCGCCTGTTCTCGACCACCAACACCATCGGCCTGGGCGACACCTCGGGCCTGTACCACGGCACCCAGCAGATCAATCAGGGTCAGATGGACCGCTGGAACATCGTCACCACGCTCAACTACCTCGACCACGACGTCGAGGCCGGGATCGTCGTCGCCAAGGTGCCCGAGTGGAACAACGCCGAGGGCCAGCGCCGCATCGCCGCCATGGTCCGCGTCGCCGACATGACGCGCAACGCCTTCATGAACGGCGACATCTCCACGGTGATGAGCCCCCGGACGGTCATCACCTGGGCCCAGAACGCGATCATCTTCGCGGGCGATGTGGGTCTGGCCTTCCGCCTGACCTTCCTCAACAAGTGCGACGAGCTGGAGCGGCCGACGATCGCGGAATTCTACCAGCGGGCGTTCGGGGAGGACCTGCCCGAGGCGGCGACGCGGGTGAAGGTGGGGTGACTACTTCGGGTGGAATGGAATGTCCGAAACGAAGACTTTTGTTGCCGCCTCTTCAACGCCAGCCTCAGACAGAAGATCGACAAAGGCGTGATATAGAGCGACCGGATGCTCTGTTGGACCAATGATCAATCGGTCCACCTCACCGTAGTTGATTCCGTGATTTCAACGCAGGGTCGCCGTCCAGTCGCCGGCGAGCGAGATGCGCCCCTTCTCCCCTTGCGGGAGAAGGGGCCGAGCGAAGCGAGGTCGGATGAGGGGTCGCGCCGGCGGGGCCGGTGAGCGCGCCACCGACCGTCAATGACCCCGCCGTCAGAGAAACCCCTCATCCGTCAGCCCTTCGGGCTGCCACCTTCTCCCGCAAGGGGAGAAGGGCTCATCTTCGGGGTGGCCATGACCTCGGTATGGCATCGGCTCGCCCCCAGCGTCCCTTCTCCCCTTGCGGGAGAAGGTGGCCGAGCGGAGCGAGGTCGGATGAGGGGTCGCACCGGCGGGGCCGGTCAGCGGTCCACCGGCCGTCAATGACCCCGCCATCAGAGAAACCCCTCATCCGTCAGCCTTCGGCTGCCACCTTCTCCCGCAAGGGGAGAAGGACCCCGGATCACCTTCGCCTCCGCTGCGGCCAGGATCGCCGCCACAACCTGCTCGCCACGGTTCTCGATCTGCTGGTTGGGAAACCGCAGCAGCCGAAACCCCTGCGCTCGCAGCCACGCGTCCCGGGTCGCATCCTCCGCGCGCTCCTCATGCTGAGGGCCGTCGGCCTCGACGATCAGCCGATGTCTCAGGCAGATGAAATCGACGATGTACCGACCGATCCTGAACTGGCGGCGGAATTTCAGCCCGCCCAGTCGGCGGTCGCGCAGCAGTTTCCAGAGGCGGCGTTCGTAGAGAACGGGCTCATGCCGCATTTCCTTCGCACGTTGCTGGAGCCACTCGTCCATAGATTGCATGATCTTCGATCGGACGGCGCCTGTCCATAGGCCGGCGCGACCCCTCATCCGACCTCGCTCCGCTCGGCCACCTTCTCCCGCAAGGGGAGAAGGGCCGCTCATCCCGCCCAGTTCCGCCACGCCCCCGCCGCCATCCCGCGCGCCACATCCCGCACCCCCTCCGGCCACCCCTCCGTCGCCGCGTCGAACGCCGTCCAGTCGCCGGCGAACAGCATCCGCGTCGCCTCCTCATACCCCGGCAGATCCCCCGCCATCGCGGTCATGAAGCGGTACGCCGCCTCCTTCGCCTTGCGCACCCGGTTCGGCCCCTCGGCCTCGCGCAGCGCGCCCTCGACCAGTTTGCGTAGCGCAACCGACGCCCCGCCCGGCTGGCCCGCCAGCCAGTCCCAGTGGCGCGGCAGCAGGGTCACCTCGCGCGCCGTGACGCCCAGTTTCGGCCGGCCCGGGCCGCGCTTCTCCGCCTCGGGCGCCGGGGTCAGCCGCGCCTTCGCCGCGTCCAGCGTCCCGCGCAGGTCCAGGTCCACGACCCGTCCCGTCGCCAGATCGATGACCAGCGGCGCCGCCTCGCCGTCCGCCGCCGTCCGCACAGCCTCCAGCACCCCCCCCAGCGGCCCGCGGGCGATCAGCCGATGGGACGAGAAGACGGCGACGGGCAGATCGATGGACGCGGACATGACGGGACTCCGGGCCGGACGGAGTGCGTCCGCTTCTGACGTAGGGGCGCCCTATCCTCATTCGGACGACGCGCGATGGATCGGGCGGGAGCTTCGAGCGGATGAGACTCATGAGACGCATGAGACGGTGTTTTTCGCACCCAGGCTCTCTCTGAAGCGCTTTCTACCCGGACCCAATACCGTCCGTCAATATCCCCCGGGTATAATTATACTGCTCGCCGTCGGGGCATGATCGTCCCGCCCTGGAAAACATCACCCCGGACGCCTTGCCGCAGGAACCGCCCGCCCCGACATACGCTTCCGGGTGCAGGCCTCCCCGCCCTGCCCGCAGACAAGGATTTCCCCCATGACCGACCAACGCATCGACGGCGCCGCCACCGAGCTCGAGGGCAAGGCCCAGTCCGCTCTCGGCCGCCTGACCGGCGACAGCAAGCTGCAACTCGACGGCAAGCTGAACGAGGTGAAGGGCAAGGCGCTCGACGCCTATGGCCGCGTCATCGACGGCCTCGACGGCCTCGTCGAGAAGGCCCCGGTCCAGTATCAGGACAAGGCGCGTCAGGGCCTCGACTTCGCCCGCCGCAAGCCGCTGCTGACCACCGGCATCGTCGCCGGCCTGGCTATCCTGCTGGGCGGCATCGGCCGCCGCCGCTAGGCCAACCGGGCTTCAGACGGACAAAAGGCCCGGGCGTCGCTGCCCGGGCCTTTCGCGTGTCCGAACCGCGAGGCTCAGTCCGCCGCCTGGGCCTCGACCGCCTTGGTCTGGGCGGCGTTGGGTCCGCTGACGTCGAAGGCGATCTTGCCGTCCTTCAGCGTCACCTTCACATGGCCGCCGCGCGTCAGGCGTCCGAACAGGATGTCGTCGGCCAGCGGCTTCTTGATGTGCTCCTGGATGACCCGGGCCAGGGGCCGCGCGCCGTACAGTTCGTCGAAGCCGTTCTTGGCCAGCCAGTCGGCCGCCTCGTCGGTCAGTTCGATGGTGATGTTCCGGTCCGCCAGCTGGGCCTCCAGCTGGATGATGAATTTGGTCACCACCGACTTGATGGTCCCGGCGTCCAGCGCCTTGAAGGCGACGATGGCGTCGAGGCGGTTGCGGAACTCCGGCGCGAACAGGCGCTGGATGGCCTTGTCGTCCTCGCCCTCGACCTTGCCCCGGCCGAAGCCGATGGAGGCGCGGGCGTTGTCGGCGGCCCCGGCGTTGGTGGTCATGATCAGGATGACGTTCCTGAAGTCGACCTTCTTGCCGACCGCATCGGTCAGCATGCCGTTGTCCATCACCTGCAGCAGGATGTTGTAGACGTCCGGGTGGGCCTTCTCGATCTCGTCCAGCAGGACCACGGCATGCGGGTGCTGGTCGACGGCGTCGGTCAGCAGCCCGCCCTGGTCGTGGCCGACATAGCCCGGAGGCGCGCCGATCAGCCGGCTGACGGTGTGCCGCTCCATGTACTCGGACATGTCGAAGCGCAGCATCTCGATGCCGAGGGTCGCGGCCAGCTGCTTGGCCACCTCCGTCTTGCCCACGCCCGTCGGACCGCTGAACAGGAAGGCGCCGATCGGCTTCTGCGGATCGCGCAGGCCGGCCCGGGCCAGCTTCATCGCCGCCGAGACCTGTTCGATCGCCGACGACTGGCCGAACACGACCCGGTTCAGGTCGGTCTCGAGCTGGCGCAGGCCCTCGGTGTCGGACTTGGAGACCGACTTGGCCGGGATGCGGGCCATGCGGGCGATGACGACCTCGACCTCCTTCTGGCCGATGACCTTCTTCCGCTTCGCCTCGGGCAGCAGCATCTGGCTGGCGCCCGCCTCGTCGATGACGTCGATCGCCTTGTCCGGCAGTTTGCGGTCGGTCATGTAGCGGGCCGACAGCTCGACCGCCGTACGCAGGGCCGCGTCGGTGTAGCGGACCTTGTGGTGACCTTCGTAGGAGGTCTTCAGCCCCTTGAGGATCTTGACCGTGTCCTCGACCGTCGGCTCGTTGACGTCGATCTTCTGGAAGCGGCGGGCCAGGGCCCGGTCCTTCTCGAAATGCTGGCGGTATTCCTTGTAGGTGGTCGAGCCCATGCAGCGCAGGCTGCCCGAGGCCAGCGCAGGCTTCAGCAGGTTGGACGCGTCCATGGCCCCGCCCGAGGTCGCGCCGGCGCCGATCACCGTATGGATCTCGTCGATGAACAGGATGGCGTTGTCGTGCGTCTCCAGCTCCTTGACGACCTGTTTCAGCCGCTCCTCGAAGTCGCCGCGATAGCGGGTGCCGGCCAGCAGGGCGCCCATGTCGAGGCTGTAGATGGTGGCGCCTTCCAGCACCTCCGGAACCTCGTGGTTGACGATCTTGCGGGCCAGGCCCTCGGCGATGGCGGTCTTGCCGACGCCGGGGTCGCCGACCAGCAGCGGGTTGTTCTTGGTCCGCCGGCACAGGATCTGGATGGCGCGCTCGACCTCTGCGTGACGGCCGATCAGGGGGTCGATCTTGCCCTTGCGCGACTTCTCGTTGAGGTCGACGCAATAGGCCTCGAGCGCCTCTCCGCCGGTCTTGGCGGCGGCCGCGTCGTCGGCGTCCTCCGGCGATGCGCCGGTCTTGGCCGGACGCGTCTCGCCCGAGCCGCCGGCCTTCTTGGCGATGCCGTGGGCGATGTAGTTGACCGCATCATAGCGGGTCATGTCCTGCTCCTGCAGGAAGTAGGCGGCGTGGCTTTCGCGCTCGCTGAAGATGGCGACCAGCACATTGGCGCCGGTGACCTCCTCGCGGCCCGAGCTCTGGACGTGGATCACGGCGCGCTGGATCACGCGCTGGAAGCCGGCGGTGGGCTTGGCGTCCTCGCCGTCGCTGGTGGCCAGCGCCGCCAGGTCGGTGTCGACGTACAGGGTCAGCGCGGCCTTGAGGTTCACCAGGTCGACGTTGCAGGCGGTCATGACGTTGGCCGCGTCGGGATCGTCGATCAGCGCCAGCAGCAGGTGCTCGAGCGTGGCGTACTCATGCCGGCGCTCGTTGGCGTAGTGCACCGCGCGGTGCAGGGTCTCTTCGAGAGGACGAGAAAACGAGGGCATGGACAGATCCTCTCAGTCTTTTTCCATCGTGCATTGCAGGGGATGCTGGTGGCGGCGGGCGGTCTCGATCACCTGTGCGACCTTTGTTTCGGCCACCTCGTAGGTGAAGACGCCGCAGACCCCGACTCCATGCTGATGCACATGCAGCATGATGCGAGTCGCGGCCTCGCGGTCCTTTTGAAAGAACCGCTCCAGCACATAGACGACGAATTCCATCGGCGTGTAGTCGTCGTTCAGGATCAGCACCCGGTACAGCGAGGGCTTCTGAAGCTTCGGCTTGGTCTCGGTGACGGTGGCGGCGCCGAGGCCTCCATCGTTCTGTTCACCTGGCCTGCGTGTCGGCGGCATTCGTGGTCCAGTTTGGGGAGTAGATGGATCAGATAGGGAATGATGGCCTGAATTGAAGGCGCGTCCAGTCACAGCTTTATGTTTTGGGCGCACCGCGCACAGCAAAAAGCCCCGGCGTTTCCGCCGGGGCCCTTCGCTTACGCTTACTGAACTCTCAGGCTCAGCGGGCGGCCTGGAACTTTTCGACCGAGGCGGTGACGCGCTCGTTGATCGGCTGGAAGCTGTTCTTGACCGAGGCGGTCAGGACGTCCGTCGCCTTGGTGACTTCGGCCAGATAGGCTTCGGTCGCCGACTTGGCCCAGGTCGTCTGCAGCTCGAGCAGTTCCTGGATCGAACGGGCCTGCGACATCGACTGGGCCGCGGCGACGCCGTCTTCCCAGGACTTCTTCGTGAAGGCGACCGACTGGGCCGACAGGGCTTCGACGCCCTTCTGGGCGGCGGCGGCCGAGGCGACCATGGCTTCCAGGTTCTGCTTGCCCTGGGCGCTCAGCTCGCTGATGCCCGCGGCCGACTTGTCGGCGACGTCGCGGAACGCCTTGGCGCCGGCGGCCTGGGCCTGTTCTGCGTTGGCCTGGAAGGTGGCCTGGGCCTTCTCGGCCGAAGCCTTGACGGTGTTGGCGGCGGTTTCGACGGTCTTCTTGACGGTCTCGACGGTGGCTTCAGCCATGGTGATCTCCTGAACGTTTTCGCGGTCGGGGGACCGCCCGGAATGTCTGGCGCGACGAACGAGTCCATCGCGGCAGGGAGTCATATGGTGCAAGTGCGAAGGATGGTCAAGACTTTTTGTGCAGTGCACAATAAGTTCACGTTGGCCGCCTGACAGGCGAAGCCGCTTCACAAAACCGTTGACGGCTTGTTTACCCTCACGAAACCCCGATGACGCATGTTAGCCTTTCGTCAGCGTCGCGTGGTGGGGCCGCCGTCGCGCTAAATGTCTTGTGAGGCCTGCCTTTGTCGATCTCCGCCCTGATCCGCCGCGGATGGCTTTCGTTGATGCTGGTGGCCGCCCTGGCCCTGACGCCGACGACCGCCCCGCTGGTCGCCCAGTCCTCGGACAACGCCCGCTACGCCGCCATCGTCGTTGACGCCGAGTCCGGCGAGGTGCTGTTCTCGAGGTATGCCGACGAGCGGCGATACCCCGCGTCGATCACCAAGGTGATGACGCTGTATCTGGCGTTCGAGGCGCTGGCGGAAGGAAAGGCCAGGCTCGACGACGTGCTGACCGTCTCCGCCCGCGCCGCCCGCGAACCGCCCTCGAAGCTGGGGCTCGGGGCCGGACAGACCATCACCCTGGACGACGCCATGCGCGCCACGGCCGTGCGCAGCGCCAACGACATGGCCATGGCCATCGCGGAACACATCGGCGGCTCGCAGGACCGCTTCGCGGCGATGTCCAACCGCAAGGCCCGCGAGTTGGGCATGACGCAGACCAATTACGTCAATCCGAACGGCCTGCCCGACAGCCGCCAGACGACCTCGGCGCGCGATCTGGCGATCCTGGCCCGCGCCGTCATGCGGGACTATCCGCAGTACTACCGCTATTTCGGCCAGCACGACTGGGTCTACCAGGGACGCGAATACCGCAACACCAACGGCCTGTTGCGCAGCGGGGCCGGTTATGACGGCATGAAGACCGGCTACACCAACGCCTCGGGCTACAATCTGGCGGCCTCGTCGGTGCGGGACGGCAAGCGGCTGATCACCATCGTGCTGGGCGGCCGGTCCACCGCCAGCCGCAACGCCCACGTCGCCGCCCTGATGGACACCGGCTTCGACGTCGAACGCGCCCGCGCGCGCGGCCAGACCATCCAGATCGCCCAGACCTATTTCGAGTCCCGCGGCTTCGGCCTCGGCCCCGAGCCGTCGGGCGGGGTTGAATACGCCTCGGTCGCCACCCGGGACGGCGCGGCCGATATCGGCGACGAAGGGGTCGCCTACACCGCCGTGGTCGCCGCCCAGCCGCAGCCGACGCGGATCACCCCGGCGCCGTCCGAAGTCCGCCCGCCCGCGCCGGTCCAGCGCGCCGAGATGCGGACGACAGGAGATCTGGTCCGGACGACAGGGGATCTGACAGCCTCGCTGAATGGCGGCTCGGCGCCCCGTTCGACGGCCGCCCCGACGCCCGCCCGTCCCGTCGCGCGCCCGCCGGCCCGCGCGCCCGCAGGCCGCTGGTCGGTGCAGGTCGGCGCCTTCCGCGACGAAGCCGTCGCCAGCAACTGGCTGACCGAGGTCAACCGCCGCTTCCGCACCCAGTTCGCCGCCGCCGAACGCACGGTCCAGAACGCCGAGGGCTGGTACCGCTCGCGCTTCACCGGCATGACCGAACAGGCCGCCCAGGGCGCCTGCGCCGCCCTGGCCGAGCGCCGCGTCACCTGCATGGTCATCCGCCCGCAGGAATAGCAGGCGGGTCCCGCGCCGGCGCGCCTTGCTCCCCGGCCCCTTTTCCCCTATACGCGCCGCCTTTCCAGGGCTTCGGTCCTGGCTGCGGAGCACCAAAGGGTTCGGGAAGTCATCCCGGCCGCCGCGCCAGGATCCATCGTGGGAGAGGACTTACCCGGTCCCCTCGCGCCGACGCCCTACAAGGGAGACTACCGCATGGCTCTTTACGAGCACACGGTCATGTCGCGCCAGGATATCAGCGCGCAACAGGCCGAAGCGCTGAACGACACCATCAAGGGCTTGATCGAAGCCGGCGGCGGCACCGTCGCCAAGATCGAGTACTGGGGTCTGCGCAACCTGACCTATCGGGTCAAAAAGAACCGCAAGGCGCACTATTCGCTGCTCGCCGTCGACTGCCCGCCCGCCGCCATGGCCGAAGTGGAACGTCAGCTGTCGATCAACGAGGACGTCCTGCGCTGGCTGACCGTCCGCGTCGAGGAACTCGACCTGGAACTGTCGCCGCTGCTGGCCCGCCGCGAGCGCGAGCGCGAACGTGAACGCGAGCGTACGCCGCGTGACGACGCCGCCGCCGAAGCAACCTTCTAAGGGAACCCGGAACATGACCGACACCACCGCCCCGTCGCCGGGCGCGCCGGCCGGCTCCGGCCCGGCCCGCCGTCCCTTCTATCGCCGCCGCAAGGTGTGCCCGTTCACGGGTCCGCAAGCGCCGAAGATCGACTACAAGGACGTCAAACTGCTGCAACGCTACATCAGCGAACGCGGCAAGATCGTCCCTTCGCGCATCACGGCCGTTTCCCAGATCAAGCAACGCGAACTGGCCAAGGCCATCAAGCGCGCCCGCTATCTGGCCCTCCTGCCCTATGTGGTGAAGTAAGATGAAGGTCGTTCTGCTTGAGCGCGTCGATAATCTCGGCGCCATCGGCGATGTCGTTTCCGTCAAGGACGGCTTCGCCCGCAACTTCCTTCTGCCGCGCGACAAGGCCCGTCGGGCCACGTCGGCGAACCTGAAGGCGTTCGAACTCGACCGCGCCGCCATCGAGGCCCGCAACGAGAAGAACAAGGCCGACGCCGGCGCGATCGGCTCCAAGATCGACGGCCAGACCTATGTCATGATCCGGCAAGCCGGTGAGACGGGTCAGCTGTACGGTTCGGTCGCCGCTCGCGACATCGTCGAGGCCGTCGTGGCCGAAGGCGGCAAGATCGAGCGCAGCCAGATCGTGCTCAACACCCCGATCAAGACGCTGGGCGTTCACGAGATCACCGTGCGTCTGCACGCGGAAGTCTCGGCCACCGTCAAGATCAACATCGCCCGCTCGGCCGACGAAGCCGAACGTCAGGCGAAGGGCGAGGACGTGATCAAGGCCGCCTATGACGAGGACCGCGAAGCGGCCCTCGAACAGGCCAAGGACATGGTCGCCGGCGGCGCCGGCCAGCAGGAAGGCCTGGGTTCGGAAGCCTGAACCCTGCCGGATCGCTGATCTGAACTGAGGGGCGCGTCCTGCGGGGCGCGCCCCTTTTCCTTGGCTGCAAAACGTCGTTGTTTCGCCACGAATTCCCGATCAATCTGGATGTCTCGGAGGGGAACACATGACACGCCTGCTGCTGATCGCCGGCCTCGCACTGTCCATGGCGGCCGGTTCGGCCGTGGCCCAGTCGGGCATGACGCTCGACACATTCGTCACCCGTGCGAACCGGATTCCGCTCAATCCGACGGCCATGCTGCGCCCCGACGCCCATCGTCTGAAGGGCGAGGCCGAGCGCGCCTTCCGTACGGTCGGCAACGAAATCACGGCCGCCCGCGCCGCGAGCCGGACCCCGCCGGCCTGTCCGCCGGCGCAGATCAATCTCAACGTCCGCCAGATGCTGGGCTTCCTGAACGGAATTCCCGAGGCCCGCCGCCAGCGCATGACGGTCACCGACGGCATCCGTAGCTGGATGGCCTCGCAATATCCGTGCGGAGCCTGAGCCGTTAACTGATCCGGCTACGGAATTCGCCGCCGTCCACAGCGCTCCGAATCTGTCCCCCACGAAGGCTGCGTCCAAACGTGTCGCAGGGCGCGCGCATGGGTAAGACATGGCCCCCATGAACGCCTTCGCACCGCTTGCCTTCCCCGGTCCCGCAGACTCGGGATCCATCCCGTCGATGCCCCACAATCTGGAGGCGGAGCAGGCCCTGCTGGGCTCGCTGATGTTCGACAACGCCGTGTTCGAACGGCTCAGCGACCGGTTGCGCGGCGGCCATTTCTACGAACCCTTCCACCAGCGCCTGTACGAGGCGATCGAAGACCACATCCGCCAGGGCATGCTGGCCGAGCCGACCATCCTGATGGAGCGGTTCAAACAGGATCCGGCCTTCCAGGAGTTCGGCGGCCTGCGCTACCTCGCCGATCTGGTCGACCGCGCCCCGCCGGCGGCCAACGCCCCCGACTACGCCCGCGTCGTCTACGACCTGGCCCTGCGCCGCGACCTGATCCGCATCGGCGGCGAGATCGTCCGCGAGGCGCCCCAGCCCGAAACCGCCGCCATCGACCAGATCGAACAGGCGGAACAGCGGCTCTACACCCTGGCCGAGACCGGCAAGCCGTCATCGGGCTTCGTCAGCTTCTCCAGCGCCCTGAGCGGCGCGGTGCAGATGGCGGCCGAGGCCTATCAGCGGGACGGCAAACTGGCCGGTCTGGCCACTCATCTGGACGATCTCGACGCCAAGCTGGGCGGGCTGCACCCCTCCGACCTTCTGGTGCTCGCCGGCCGCCCGTCGATGGGCAAGACGGCGCTGGCCACCAACATCGCCTTCAACGTCGCTCGCAACTATCGCTGGGAGCCGACACCCGAGGGCCGGAAGACGGTCAACGGCGGCGTGGTGGCCTTCTACAGCCTGGAAATGAGCGCCGAGCAGCTGGCCATGCGTATTCTGGCCGACGCCTCGGGCGTATCGTCCGACAAGCTGCGCAAGGGCGAGATCGACGCGGGCGACTTCGGCAAGATCCGCGAAGCCGCGGTCGAGATCGGCGAAAGCCCCCTGTTCATCGACGCCACCGGCGGCCTGTCCATCTCCAAGCTGGCCGCCCGCGCGCGCCGGCTGAAACGGCAGGAGCACGGGCTGGACCTGATCATCGTCGACTACCTCCAGCTCATCACCGTCGGCGACGGCAACAACCAGAAGAACCGGGTGCAGGAGGTGTCCGAGATCACCGGCGCCCTGAAGGCCCTGGCCAAGGAGCTGTCGGTGCCGATCATCGCCCTGTCGCAGCTGTCGCGTCAGGTCGAGCAGCGCGAGGACAAGCGGCCCCAGCTGTCCGACCTGCGGGAATCCGGCTCGATCGAGCAGGACGCCGACTGCGTCATGTTCGTTTACCGCGAAAGCTATTATCTGGGCCGCGCCGAGCCGCGCGAGGGCTCGCCTGAACACCTGCAATGGCAGGAGGACATGGACCGGCTCGAGCACCAGGCCGAGGTCGTCATCGGCAAACAGCGCCACGGCCCCATCGGCATCATCAAGCTGAGCTTCGACGCGAACACGACCAAGTTCGGCAACCTGGCGCAGGGCCAGCGGTACGACAACTACGACTGACGGCTGGTCCTTCTCCCCTTGCGGGAGAAGGACCAGCCGTCACCGCATCTCCACCCTTCGCGCGTTCGCCGGTATCGCCAGTTCCGACCCGCTCCAGCTCACCGCCCGTCCGTCGATCCGCGCCTGTGCGGGCGGCGTCTCTCCCGCCGGCCACTGGATGACGAAACCGCCGGGCGGGGCGACCTGTCCGTCCAGCGTCAGCACATAGCCTTCCCCGTCCTGCCGCAGGCGGTACGCCAGCGGCCCGTAGGCCGTGCGCACCCCGGCGACGCCGACCCCCTCCCCCGCCAGCCACGTGGTCGGAACCCCCGCCGCCAGCACCAGCGCATGGTCGCGGTCGCGCTCATGGACCAGCAGGTCCAGCGCCGAGCGGATGTAGTCCGAACTGATCCAGGCATGGGGCATGTCGCCGATGAAGCGCGGCTCGCGTTCCTCGCGGCCGACCACCTCGGCCCAGCCGTTCCAGGCCGCCGGCCGCATGTCGGCGAAGTAGAAGTCCAGCGCCCGCAGGGCCTCGGCCCGCCGTCCGAGCCGCACCATCGCCCCGACATTGCGCAGTTCGTAGGGGGTGTAGTCCTTCCACGCCTGCCGGTTCTCCTGCCGGGCGGTGAAATTGTCCCACCATTTGTCGAATGTGCCCTTCAGCAAGGCCTGCGGGAGCTCGTCCTGCAGCCCCCCGGGCGACAGGGCGATGGTGGTCGAGGTGGCGTCGAAATCGCCCCGGTCGGCCGCGCCCGCGATCCAGTCGATGCCGTGCACGCGCGCCGTCGCCTCGATCGAGGCCATGATGTCGATGCGGAACGCGGCCTCGGCGGCCCGGATGCGGGCGGCGGCGGCCGCGTCGCCGAGCGCATCCGCGATGAAGGCGGCGTCGCGGTAGCCCAGCAGGCCCCAGAAGTCGTCCCAGTAGCTGTAGGCGATCTTGTCGGAATAGCCCTCGTGGCTGATCGTCGGCGGCAGCAGGCCGTACAGGTGGCGCCTGTCCGCCGCCTGGAACTCCGCCGTCCGCGTCGAGGCGCGCAGGGTGTCCATATAGCCGATCGCCGCCTGCACCTGCGGCCAGACCTCGCGCAGCAGCGCCTCGTCCCGGGTGTAGCGGTACGTCTCGGCGGCGAGGAAGATGAACTCGCCGTGGCTGTCGTTCTCGGGCACGGGATCGGCCCCGCGGCTGTCGGCGCAGCAGGGCACCTTGCCGTTGTCGAACACCAGCGGCGCGAACCAGCGCAGATAGTCGGCCGACAGGCTCTCATGCCCCAGCCGGTTCAGCCCCTCGGCCATCATGGCCCCGTCGCGGATCCAGCTGCGGTTATAGCTGCGCGTCCCCGGCTGCAGGATCGGCCCCTGCCGCGACATCAGCATATGCGCCAGCGAGGCCTTCATCACCGCCTCGACCGGCCCGGCCTGCGGCGGCAGGGTGAGGTCGAACCGATCCAGCCTCTCGCGCCACGCGCCGGCCACGCGCGTCCGGGCGACGTCGAGGGCGCCGGCCACATCGGCGACGGGTCCTGTCTCCGGCGTCGGGCCCGCCAACCGGGCGACGAATCCGAAGGTGCGGGCCTCGCCCGGCTGCAGGGTGACATCGTACAGCAGCGCCCCGGCGGTCAGGCTCGTGGCGTCGGATTCGACATGGCGCGCACCCGCATCGCGGCGGCGGGCGGCCCTGGCCAACAAGCTTTGCGGATCGGCCCCGGCGGCGAAGGTGCTCATGGCCACCCCGTCCGGCGCCGCGAGGCTGCCGATGCGGATGGCGTCGTTCAGCACCAGGGTGGCGCCGTTCCAGTCGATCTGCTCGATCGGCCCGACCCCGCCCGGGGTGGTCAGGAACTGCACCGGACCGTTGACCTGGAACGGGCGCGCCATCAGCGCCAGCGTCAGGGTGCGCGGCCGGTTGGAGGTGTTGGTCAGGACATACTGCCCGTAGAGCTGCGCCTGTTCCGGCGTGCCGTCGGCGAAGGCGGTCGTCGCCAGCGTCCAGCCGTCGGCGGTCCAGGTGACGGTCGGGATCGGCAGGTCGCCGTCCTGCAGGCTCTGGCTGATCTGCACATCCGCCCAGGTCGTCAGCCGCCCGTTGTCCAGCACGAACGGCTCGATCGACGGTCCGCCGCGGCGCAGTTCGATGGCCCCGTCCTCGCCCATCAGACCGCTTTCGCCGCCACCGTCGACCCCGACCAGGGTCCAGTAGGGCTGCTCGCCGACGAAGCCGCGCGGATAGAGCCCGCGCCGGCTCTCCGTCGCCACGGCGCGCATGAAGGTGGTGGGTGTCTCGCCGAACGACAGGGGCTCGATCTCCAGGCCGTTCAGGGCGTAGGCGTCGGCGCGGCGGGCGTTCAGCATCTGGCCCGCGCCCGACCGGGTGGCATTGGCCGGGCCGTCGGCGGTCGGCGCCAGCAGGTCCAGCCGCAGCCAGCGGGCCGAGGCCTCGGGCGTGCGCAGCCAGTCGACGCCTCCGTCGCCGTCGCTGACCTTCGCCAGTTCACGCCAGTCCTGCCGGTCCGACGACGCCATGAGCCGATAGCGCGCCGCAGCCAGCCCCTCGGCCCAGCGCAGGGTCACGCCGCCGAACTCGCGCTCATAGCCGAGGTCCAGCGTCAGGCTCTGCGCGCCTGCCGCCCCACTGCGCCATGCTGTGCCGAGATCGTCGTCCACCGCCCGGGCGGCGACGTTCAGCCCGTCCTCGCTGCTGGCGGCGGCCAGCGGGCGGGGCGGGACGGACGGCTCGGGCGGCAGCTCGCGCAGCTCCAGCTGGTCGATCTCGATCCAGCCCTCTCCTCCCTCGCCCGCTGTGACCACGAACTCGATCCGCTCGGCCCCGCGGAAGGTGCGGTCCGGGTTCGGCCCCCAGGCCCGGACGATCTGCCGCGCCTTGATGGTGTAGCGGGTCCATTCGGCGTTGGCGCGGAACCCCCGGATCTGGCGCCAGTGGACGTTGTCGCCCGAGCCGTCGACGAATTTGATCTCAAGCGTATTGGGCTGCATCTCGCCGCGCAGCCAGAAGCTGATCTCATAGTTGGCGGGAACGTCCAGATCGAAGGCGCGGGCGGCGAAGGCGTAGCCGGACCGGCCGTTGAAGTCGTAGTCCAGCCGCATGGACCTGCCGTCGTGGCCCGGCACGCTGGTGATGGTTGAGGAGACGTCGGTCGAGGCGTCGGCGGCCCACGGGGTCAGGGTCTCGAACGGGTCGAGCACGTGCGGGGACTGGGCATGGGCGGGCGCGGTTGACAGCAGCGCCGCAACAGCTCCCACAAGGATGGTGATCCGCTTGAGCATGAACAAACTCCGCTCATCCCCGCGAAAGCGGGGACCCAGTGCTTTGGGCGATCCGGTCGGACCGGCGTCGCACCACGATTGATCCCGTGCAGCGTGCCCAGCGAAAGAACTGGGTCCCCGCTTTCGCGGGGATGAACGGATCAGTGAAGCCTCATCCCTTCACGCTGCCCGCCAGCATCCCGCGGATGTAATAGCGCTGCAGGGCGAGGAAGAGGATCAGCACCGGGGCCACGGTGATGACGGCGCCGGCCATCATCAGCTCGATGTCCTGCACGTGTTCGCGGGACAGGGCCGCCAGCGCCACAGGCAGGGTATAGTTGGACTGGTCCGTCAGAATGATCAGCGGCCACAGGAAGTCGTTCCAGCTGCCCAGGAAGACGAACAGGGCCAGGGTGACGATGATCGGCTGCAAGGTCGGCAGGACGATGCGGCGGAAAATCTGACCCTCGGAGGCGCCGTCGATGCGGGCCGCCTCCAGCATCTCGTCGGGAATGCTGAGCGAATACTGCCGCACAAGGAACAGGCCGAAGATCGAAGCCAGCCACGGCACCAGCGCCCCGGCGTAGGTGTTCACCAGCCCCATCGACTTCAGCATCAGGAACAGCGGCAGGGTGCCGATCTGGGCCGGCACCACCAGCGCCCCGACCAGAATCTGGAACACCCGGTCGCGGCCCTTGAAGGCCAGTTTGGCGAAGGCGTATCCGGCGGGCACGGTGAAGGCCAGGGCGAGCATGGTGGCCAGGGACGCCAGGGCGAAGCTGTTCCACAGATAGCGGCCCATGCCCTGGGTCACGAACAGGTCGCGATAGTGCTGCAGCGTCCACGTCTTCGGCAGAAGAGGCGGCGGGAAGGTCGCGGCCTCGCCCGTGGTCATGAAGCTGACGGACAGCATCCACAGCAGCGGGAACAGCACGATCAGGCCGATCACGCCGACCGCGACATTGAGCAGGATGGCGCGCGGCTTCATTCGTAGGCCCCCATCCGCTTCGCCACGGCCAGCTGGACCAGGGTCACGGCCAGGATGCACAGGAACAGGATAAAGGCCACGGCGCTGGCGGAGCCGAGGTTCCACCATTTGAAACCCTCTTCGTACATGAAGTAGAGCACTGTCACGGTCGACTGCGCCGGACCGCCCTGGGTCATCACATAGGGCTCGGCGAACAGCTGGAAGAAACCGGCGACCGAAATGATCGACACCAGCAGCAGGGTCGGGGCGATGGCCGGCAGGGTGACGTGCTGGAACTGCTTCCACGGCCCGGCCCCGTCGATGCGCGCGGCCTCATACAGATCGTCCGGCACGGTCTGAAGAACCGCGAGGAAGATCAGCATATTATAGCCGAAAATCTTCCAGACCACGAACATCAGGATGGCCGGGATCGACGTCGACGGTTGGCCCAGCCAGTCGACGGCGGGCAGGCCGATGCTCTGGATCGCCCAGTTGATGACGCCGTACTTCGTATGCAGCAGATAGTTCCACAGCACCGCCGTGGCGACCAGGGTGGTGACATAGGGGGCGAAGAACATCACCCGCCAGATCGGCCGCCACCGGATCACCCGCGCATTCAGGACTGCCGCCGCCGCCAGCGAGGTGGCGATCGACACCGGCACCCCGATGAGGGCGAACAGGCCGGTGTTCCGCATCGCGCCCCAGAACAGCGGATTGCCCAGCAGCCGCTCGTAATTCTGCAGCCCCACGAAGCGGACATTGCCGATGTCGGCCAGGGCGTAGATGTCGAAGTCGGTCAGGCTGAGCAGCAGGGCCGAGAAGACGGGGATGGCGAAGAAGACCGCGATGGCGATCAGGGCCGGGGCCACAAACCCCCAGGCCGCGCGCTCGCGCGAGCGGGGCGTGCCGGCCTTGCGGACCGGTTTGGCGGCGACGGCGGCGTCCGTCGTCATGATCCTTCTCCCCTTGGGGGAGAAGGTGGCTCGCGAAGCGAGACGGATGAGGGGTAAGGTTCAGCAGGCATGGGGGCGGCGGATGAGCGTGGGGCCGACAGCCCCCTCATCCGGCCCTTCGGGCCACCTTCTCCCCCGAGGGGAGAAGGATGTGCGTTGGCAGCCGTCATATCGCCCTCCCCTGTTCGATCATCCAGCGGCGCTTTTCCAGCAGGCGGTCGGCGCGGCGGTCGATCTCGGCGGCGGCGGCGCGCGGGGTGAACTGGCCGCGCACCATGCGTTCGGCCACGATCTGCATCTCGGTGACGATCCGCTCCCACTCCGGCACCTTGGGCACGGCCTTGGCCCGCGACAGCTGGCCCTTGAAGGCGGCGACATAGGGATCGTTGGCCACCGCCGGCGTCGCCCAGGCGCTCTCGCGCGCCGGCAGATCCCCGGTGATGGTGTTGAAGCGCGCCTGCACCGCCGGATCGGCGAGGTAGCGCACCAGCTTCCAAGCCGCGTCCTGATGCGGCGACTGACGATAGACCACCAGCGACGAGCCGCCCGGCGCGGACGCGCCCGGCCCGGTAGGGCCCGGCACGCCCGAGGTCATCCACCGCGTCGTCGGCTTCAGCCGGTTCCTGAAGTCGCCGATGGTCCACGGGCCGGAGAAATAGAAGCTGAAATATCCCCGCTCGAACTCGGTCCAGACGTTGGAGATCTGCGTCGAGGACGCGACCGGGGCCAGTCCCTCATCGAACAGGCTCTTGTAGAATTCCAGGGCGGCGACGAAGGAGGCGCTGGAGAAATTCCCCCGCGTGTCGCGGTCGCGCAGCAGCGGCTCGGCGCCCTGCAGGCCGAAGGTCAGCAGCTGTTCGAACTCGTTGACCGGCAGCAGCACGGCGTAGTTCCCCGGCCCGGCCACGCGCTTCACCGCATGCATCGCCGCCTTCCAGCTGTCCCAGGTCCGGGGCACCCCGTCGGGGAATCCGGCCTGCTCCAGCAGGTCGGCGCGGTAATAGATCAGCCGGGTGTCGACATACCAGGGCACGCCCACCACCTGGCCGCCGATCCGGTTGGTCTCCAGCACCGCCGGGAACTGGTCGGTCAGCAGGTCCGAAGCGAAGGCCGGCAGGGCGCTGATCGCCCCGATGGCCGCCATCTCCGACACCCAGGTGTTGCCCACCTGGCTGAGATCCGGCAGCGAATTGCCGGCGTAGGACGTCAGCAGCTTGGAGTGGGCCGCCGTCCACGGCAGGGCCTGGACCTCGACCTTGATCCCCGGGTTCAGCCGTTCGAACTCGGGCAGGATCTGCGGCACATTGGTCGCCTCATTGCCCATGGCCCAGAAGCGCAGCCGGGTGACGCCGTCATTGCGCCCGCCGCAACCGGCCAGACCCGTCGCCGCCGCGCTCGCCAGCAGGCCGAGGGCCGTCCGCCGATCGGGGCGCAACCCGGTCACAGCGCGCGCACCGCCGGCAGGTTGAGCCAGCCCCCGGTGAAGCCGGCGCGCTTCAGCCCGCGCACCAGATTGGGCTCAAGCCGCATCCGGCTCCAGACGGCGTCCGAGCGATGGTTCTCGATCTGGATCACGATCGGTCCCTGATCGATGCCCAGATAGTCGCCGTCGACCCAGCCCACGCCCGGCACGATGCGGCCGTGCTGCAGCCGTCCGTCGCGCTGCGTCAGCGTCGGGTTGAACGAGTCCATGAAGCCGAACTCGGTGTAGACGCCGATGCCGTAGCGCGCCTTCATCGCCTTCAGGCAGGCGGTGACCTCGGCGGGGGCGAAGGGGTAGGAGGCCATGGCGGCCGTCGGCGCGATTGTGCCGTCGTCGCGGTCCCCGGGGCCGCGCGCCGAATAGCTGAAGAACTCGCGCTCGCGCCCGTCGATGACCTGTTTGAAATCGCCCGGTCCGTCGCAGGCCGTCAGGCCCCACACGTCCGCCGAATAGCCGGCCCAGCCCATCGGATTGTCGATGGCGTATTTACGCTGCGCCTGCACAGCCCGGACGCTGTTGATGCGGTAGTCGAACTCCTCGCCCGTCTCACGGACCTTCGCCCGCATCCACGGATCGTAGATGCCGCGGAAGTCGACGAACATGTGGCTGTACTGGTGGCCGAACAGCGGGGCGAAGGCCAGGTGCGCGGGGCCCCGGCGGTCGGTCCAGCTCTGATCGTAGACGCTGCACCATTCATCCCAGACGGCGGGCGGGACCGGGTGGGTCCGGCTGCCGATGGCCAGCAGCAGGACCAGCATGCCCTCGTTGTAGATATGCCAGTCCGCGGGGATGAACCCCGTCTCCGGGTGCCAGCCCATCGAAACGCGGTTGGGGCGGACGACGGCCCAGTCCCATTCGATCCGGTCGTACACAGCCTGGGCCAGCCGCCGGATCTCCGCCTCGTCGGCGTGGTCGCCGTCGAACCAGCGCGCCGCGAACAGCATGCCCGCGACCAGCAGGGTGGTGTCGACGGTCGACAGCTCGGTGCGTCCGAACCGGTGGCCCGTCTCCATGTCCAGGAAGTGGTAGAAGAAGCCCTTGTAGCCCGTCACGCCCGTGGCCTGCGGTCCCTGCGGCGCGTGGTGGAAGAAGCGGATGGTGGTCAGGGTGCGCTCGCGCGCCTCCTCGCGGCTCATCCAGCCGCGCTCGACCCCGATGGGCCAGCAAGTCAGGGCAAACCCCACGGCGGCCACTGACGAGAAGGACTCAGTCGGCCAGCGGTCGGGCGTCAGGCCATTGGCGCGGTTGGTGACGTGGACGAACCAGTCGAAGGTCCGCTGCTGAAGTTCGTCGACCTCGGGGTCAACCAACGGCGTGCCGGGCTTGAAATAGTCCAGTCCCGCGCCGCCGCACCCGCCGATCGAAAGGGCCGCTACGCCCGCGACCGTGGAGCCCATCAGAAACCGGCGGCGATCCATGGTCTCCATCCTCATACGCAAACTCGACACAGTCAAAAAAGTGGCCGCCCCCCGGGGAATCAGGGGGCGGCCGCCAGGCTCAGGAGACGGTCAGAAGCTGTAACGCATGCCCACCTGGAAGGTGCGGGTCGGGAACAGCACCCTCGACGGCTTCTCGAAGTTCGGGTTGGGGTTGGCGAGCGAGCCCGTACCGCCGTCGAAGCCGGCGAAGTTGTCGAAGTTGAACACGTTGATCGCGTCGACGTACACCGACAGCTCCGACCCACCCCAAATCTGGAAATCCTTCGTCAGACGCAGGTCGAGGTTCCGGTAGGCGAAGGAGTTGGGGATGATGAAGTTGAACTGCTGCGGACGGCCGTGGTTCGGACGGTAGACGAAGTTGGGGCCGCGTCCGTCGAACACGTCGAAGGGCGTGCCTGAACCCAGCGTCAGTATGCCCGACAGCTGGAAGTCGAAGGGCAGGTCCACGATGCCGTTCGCCACGATGCGGTGACGTTCGTCATTGCTGGTGGGACGGACCGGCGAGCTCTCGATGCTGAAGCAGTCGAAGCAGAAGTTGTCGTTGCCGCCGTTCTGTTCGGCCTGCGACCAGGTGTAGGCGACGTTGAGGCCCCAGCCGGAGTCGGGCGTGTAGTTCTTGTCCAGCTTGACGTAGAGGGCCCGGAAGGTGCGCTCCTTCTCGTGGTCGGAGACGAAATACCCGCGATAGGGGTTTGTCCCGCCAGGACCGCAGAAGCCGCCGTTGTCGCCGAAACCGCCGCCGTCATTGGGACGGTTGGGTTCGCGGCAGCGGGTCAGATAGGCCCAGGTGAACTCGTTTTCGGTCTTGCCGTAGGCGAGGGTGAACTCGCTCTGCCAGTCCCCGAAGCGTTGGCGCAGACCGAGGTTGAACTGGTCGGTCATCGGCGGTTCGAAGTCGTTGGCCAGCAGGAAGGCTTCGCCCTTGCCCGGGATGGTGGCGAGGACCGGATCGAGACCGGCGGCCGTGCCGTATGAGGCCTGCCACAGGATGGGATCGCCGGCGTCCCCCGGCAGATCGACGCCCGGACCCGGATCGCGGTCCTGACCGGCCGGACGGCCCGTCGTGCTGAAGAAGGCGTTCTTGCGGATGTCGAACGGCTTGACCAGCTCGTCGTACGAGAAGTTGAAGTTGACCCGGTCATAATACCGACCGGCGCCGCCGAAGATCACCGTCCGGCGGTCCCCGAACACATCGTACGAGAAGCCGATGCGGGGTTGGAAGGCGCCCGCGAACGGATCGCGATTGTTGCCCGTCGAGATGTAGTCGGCCCGGTTGAACCAGCTGGGGGCGTAGCCCGCGGGCTTGCCGCCGTCGGTCGAGGCGATCCACTGGTCCAGGCCCGCGATGACGCTGGCCGGGGTGACGTAGTCGTTGTTGTTGGCGTTGGTCTCATAGTCCCAGCGGATGCCGAGGTTCAGCTCCAGCTGGTCGGTGATGCGCCAGTCGTCCTGGGCGTACAGGCCGATGACGGTGTTATCGAGATCGACCTCGGGGAAGGCCTGGCCCAGTTCCACGCGATACGGCACCGTGGTGCTGCCGCTCAGCCCGGGCAGGCCGTCGACGTCGTAGTAGAAGAGCGGGTTCCGGCCGAACTGCTTGTTCACCTCATAGTTCTGCAGCGACACCTTGCCGCCCAGCTTGATGGTGTGGAAGCCGTGCATCTCCAGATCGTTGAACGTCACGTCGTTGCGGAAGGTGAGCGCGTTGTCGTGAATGTCCTGAGTGCTGTCGCGGCCGCCCAGGTTGATGATGGTCGCACCGCCGAAGAAATCCGGCCCGTTCTCGAACAGCCGGTAGGTCGCGCCCGCGTCGGTGAAGTTCGCCGCGCCGGGGTTGAAGTTATAGTCGCGATAATCGACCGCGAACTCGTTCAGGAACGAGTCCGTCTGCCACTGATAGCGAAGGTTGCCCCTCAGGGTCGTCTGCTGCAGGTCGTTGGCGCGCTCGAAGGAGTCGGCGCCGCCGAAGTCCCGCAGCTCCGACTCGTCGCGATAGGTGGCGCTCAATTCGATCAGATGGCCCTCGGCCGGCTGCCAGCTGAGCTTGCCGAACATCAGATCCTCCTCGAACGGCGAGGCGAAGGTGCCGATGTACTGGGCGAACTGATTGACGAAGCGCGGCTCCTGACGGCCCAGGTTGACCACGCTGGCGCGGTTTTCCTGTTTGTGCTCGTAGGTGCCGAAGAAGTGCAGGGTGTCCTGAATGATGGGCCCACCGAGGGCGAAGCCGTATTGCTGGACCTCAAGCGGCACCTTCGGATCGCCGCGCCGTTCGGCGAAGCTGTCCTGTGCGATGAACTCCTGGTCGCGGTAGACGCCGAAGATCTCGCCGTGGAATTCGTTGGTGCCCGAGCGGGTGACGGCGGTGATGATCGCCGACGAGGCCTGTTCGTACTCGGCCTTGAAATTTTGGCTGACGACGCGGAATTCCTGGACGCCGGCCTGGGGGAACGGGTTCCCGCGGCTGGCATCCTGGCCGATGATGCCGCCGGCGATGATGTTTGACTTCAGGCTGGCCCCGTCGATGAAGGCGTTGACCGATTCCGCGCGCTGGCCTCCCGCGGTGATGTTCTGGTTTGTCTCGTCCGTCGACAGACGCACCCCGGGGGCCAGGGCCGCGAAGTTCAGGAAGTTGCGGTTGATCTGCGGCAGGGTGTTGATCTGCTGGGTCGTGACGTTGGTGGCGTTCTCGGGCGTGCGCACCTCGGCCAGACGGCGGCCCGTCACGACCACGTCTCCCAGATCGGTGGCTTCGGAAGCATCGGCGGCGACAACTGCACCGACCGCCAGATCCAGATCGCCGACCTGGCCGACGCCGATCGTGACGACGTCCGAGGCCGTTTCGCCCTCCGCCGTGGTCACGGTGACCTCATAGGTGCCGGGGCGCAGACCCGACAGCACATAGCCGCCGTTGGCGTTTGCGGTGGACCGGGTCGTAAAGCCCGACGAGGTGTCGCGCGCCACGATCACGGCGCCGGCTTCGGCGACGCCATCGTCGGTCACCGAACCCCGGATCGTCGACGTCGTGACCTGGGCGGACACGCCGCCGGCGCACGCCAGCGAGACGGCCAGGGCGAGGGCGGACGCCGCCCCCATGTACTGAATGGACTTGCGGGTCATCAGGAATTCTCCCCCTTCAGAGATGGCGTGTCGGCGTCGGCGCGAAGGCGCCCGCCGGATTTGGTGATGTCGGATGTCGCCGGTTGGCTTGACGGGCGTACGACCAGCTCGGGCCGTACGACCTCGCATGCGGTGTCGGCGACGGCTTCGCCCGCTGCGTTGATCATGCGGACGAGGCGCTCCAGCGCGCCGCGTCCGGTTTCTGCGATCTTGATCCTGAGGGTGGTCAGGGCGGGCCGGACCAGGCTGGCGATCGGCACGTCGTCGAAGCCGACGATGGCGACGTCCTCGGGCACGCGCAGCCCGGCGTCCTGCAGGGCCAGCATGGCCCCGACGGCCATGTTGTCGTTGCCGGCGAAGACCGCGTCGGGCCGGGTCTCGCTCGCGGCCAGCGCCACGCCGGCGTCGTGGCCCGAGACCTGGGTGAAGGCGCCCTCGACCACGTTCGTCGGCAGGCCGGCCCGGGCCATGGCCTCGAGATAGCCCGCCAGCCGGGTCTCGGCCTCGAGGTTGCCGTTCGGGCCCGAGATATGGGCGATGCGCCGGCGGCCCGTGGCGATCAGATGCTCGACCGCCTGGATCGCACCGCCGTGGTTGTCGACGACGATCGAGGGACGGCTGGCGTCGGCGCCGCCGTTCATCAGCAGGATCGGCGTCCGGCCCGCGAGACCGGCGGCCAGATTGGCGGCGTCCAGATGGGGCGACAGGACGATCAGACCATCGACCCGTCCGCGCATCGAGCGGATCGCCGCCGAGGCCTCCTCCGCGTCGTCGTGCGAGCTGGAGACGATCAGGTGATAGCCGAGCGAGCGGGCGGCGACGTCCATGCCGCGGATCAGCTCGGAAAAGAACTCGCCATACAGGTCCGGAAGGATGACGCCGATCGTCTGGCTCTTGCTGGTCGACAGGCTGCGGGCGCCCGAATGGGGCACGTACTGCAGCGCCTTGGCGGCCTCGAGCACCTTGTTGCGGGTCGCCTCGGTCACCGGGCCGGCGCCGCTGAGGACGCGCGAAACCGAGGCCACGGACACGTCGGCCCGCTCGGCGACATCGCGAATCGTGGCGGCCTTCACGCCTCCACTCCCACGCAGGTTTGTCGGATCGCCATCGGCGTCAAAATGCATCCTCCCTGGGAATTTCCAGCCCCGGCCCGCTTGGCGCGGGTCCGTCCGAAAAAACCGTGTAACCGATTACATGACACACTAGTCAGGCGCCCCGCAAGTGCCCTAGTTTGGCCACACGGAGGTTGTGTCGGCGTAGCTACACAGGTACCGACCATCGCCAACCTCTCCTTCCAGTTCGCGTTCCAGCTTGCCGAGGCTCCTCCAGATGACTTCAAGAAACACAGACAACTATCGGTTTCCCGAGGGTTTTCTGTGGGGCGCCGCGACAGCCGCCTATCAGATCGAGGGCTCGTCCATGGCCGACGGCGCGGGGGCGTCGATCTGGGACCGGTTCAGCCACACCCCGGGCATGATGCTTAACGGCGACACGGGAGACGTGGCCTGCGACCACTACAACCGCTGGCGCGAGGACATCGACCTGATGACCCGGCTGAACCTCCAGGCCTACCGGTTTTCGGTGAGCTGGAGCCGGGTCATGCCGGAGGGCCGCGGGGCCATCAACGCCAGGGGCCTCGACTTCTACGACAGGCTGATCGACGGCCTGCTCGACAAGGGCATCGAGCCGCTGTGCACCCTCTATCACTGGGACCTGCCGGCGGCGCTCGACGATCGCGGCGGCTGGCTCAATCCCGACATCGCCGACTGGTTCGCCGACTACGGCCAGGTCCTGTTCGAGAAATTCAAGGGCCGGGTGAAGACCTGGGGCACGATCAACGAGCCCTGGGTCATCGTCGACGGCGGCTATCTGCACGGAGCCCTGGCCCCCGGTCACAAGTCGGCCTTCGAGGCCATGATCGCCGGCCACAACGTCCTGCGCGCCCACGGCGCGGCGGTGAAACGCTTCCGTGAGGTTGGCGAAGGCCAGATCGGCATCGTCCTCAACATCGAGCCCAAATACCCGGCCTCGGACAAGCCCGAGGACGAGGCCGCGCGCAAACGCGCCGAGGCCCAGATGAACCGCTGGTTCCTCGATCCCCTGATGGGCCGCGGCTATCCCGAGGAACTGAAGGACGTCTATGGCGAGGCGTATCGCGAGTTCCCGCAGGAAGACTTTGACCTGATCGCGACCCCCACCGACTGGATGGGTCTGAACTGGTACACCCGCTCGGTGCCCGAGAACGCGCCCGACGCCTGGCCGACCCGCTCACGCCCGGTGAAACAGATTCAGCACGCGCACACCGAGACTGGCTGGGAAGTCTATCCCCCCGCCCTGACCGACACCCTGGTCTGGCTGCACGAACAGACCGGCGGCAAGCTGCCGCTGATGGTCACCGAGAACGGCTCGGCCTGGTACGATCCGCCCCACGCCATCGACGGCCGCATCCAGGATCCGATGCGGGTCGACTATCTGAAGAACCACCTGAAGGCTCTGCACGACGCCATCGGCAAGGGCGTCGACGTCCGGGGCTATATGGCCTGGTCGCTGCTCGACAATCTCGAATGGTCGCTCGGCTATTCCAAGCGGTTCGGCATCACCCACGTGAATTTCCTGACACAGGAGCGGACCATCAAGGATTCCGGCCTGCTGTACACCGAGGTCATCAAGACCCACGGCGCGGTGCTGGATACGCTCTGAGCCTCAGCGCACCCGCGCGTAATAGGCCTCGATCAGGTCCAGCCGCTCCGCGAACGGAATCGGCCCGGCCACGGGACCGTCATTGGTGAACTCCAGCAGGCGGTCGCGCTGCGCGCCGAACTCGGGCCAGACAGCGCGGCCATCGGCATTCGGATTCCCCCTGGCCGCGAACGTCGTCCAGTAGCCCGCCATGGCGTCCGCCGCGCGCTCATCCCGCTCGGCCATCGGCCGGCCGACGGTGTGAAGGTTGTCGAACACATAGGGCCTTTCCGACGCGTGCGTCGCCCCGCCGCTGGGCTCGGGATTGGAGTCCGGGATCACGTCAAAGCGGTACAGCCAGGTCGGATGCCCGTTCCGGGCGTGCAACCGCGCCAGATGGCGGGCCGGCTCGTTGAAGGCCAGGTCGCTGACCACATGGGCGCGATAGCCGTCCTCTCCTCCATAGGCCGCGTAGAGATCGACCCTTTCCCGC
Organism: Brevundimonas sp.; assembly: GCF_029946145.1. GTDB lineage: Bacteria > Pseudomonadota > Alphaproteobacteria > Caulobacterales > Caulobacteraceae > Brevundimonas. The sequence goes on along the minus strand of NZ_JAQSDY010000017.1, from coordinate 82,394 downwards.
GAGGTCAGGGCGTCGTCGATCGCGCCGTAGGGGCTGATCTCCGAGGGCCGTATCCACCAGAACTCGGCGCTGTTCGTGCCGATGATCAGCGGGACCGGCGCTTCCCGCCCGGCGGCGAAGGCGGCCTCGACGTCCTCGGAGACCAGTTGCCCGTCGATCACCAGATTGTCCCCGCCATAGAAGTTCGGCGCGGGCCTCAACAGGGCCTCGGCCGGCACGGCGCGAAGCCCGGCCGCCGTCGTCGCATCGACGGTCCGCGCAAAGGCGGCGCCGCGGTCTTGCAATGACGGCCCGCCGATAGCCGACGGCCGGTCCAGCGGCACGCCCGAATCCCGGCCCAGCCCGGATTGCACCACCGCCCGGTCAAACAGCCCGCGCGCGCCGGGAGAGATCATCAGTCGCGTCACCGCCGCCGCCCCGGCCGATTCTCCGAACACGGTGACATTCCCGGGGTCGCCGCCGAACGCGGCCGCATTGTCGCGCACCCATTCGAGAGCGGCGACGATATCCATCATGCCGTAGTTTCCGCCGGGCTCGCCCGGGGTCCGCTCGGCCGCCAGCGCCGGATGATCGAAGAAGCCCAGCCGCCCGAGCCGGTAGTTCACCGTCACGACGACCACGCCGCGTTTCGCGAGGTTCGTCCCGTCGTACAGCGCCGCCGTGCCCGAACCGTTGTTCAGCCCCCCGCCGTGAATCCACACCATCACGGGCAGCGGTCCCGTTCGCTCCGCCGGCGCCCAGACGTTCAACGTCAGACAGTCCTCGCTCATCGGCAGCGGACCGACGCCCGGATCGCCGCCCGACGGCGGCTGGACGCAGATGGCCCCGACCTGTCCGGCGTCGCGCGGCCGGGTCCATGGCGCGGGCCGGCGAGGAGCCCGCCAACGCAGCGAACCGACCGGCGGCGCGGCGTAGGGGATTCCCTTGAAACTGGTCACCGCACCGTCGGTCCGCCCGACCAGAACGCCCTGCTCGACCGCTACCACGGGATCTGGCGGACCGGCCTCGGATGGAGTCATGATCAGAACCGCCGCAAGGAGAAAGGAGGCCAGGGACATGCCGTCACACTAGCGCGGGCGGTCCCGAAGTCTCAAATGACGTCATCCGCGCCGCGCCGGCTTGAACCGATGGCGGCCGAGGGCGTTACGCCTGACTGTTGTGGGGATGGGCTTGAAGCATCTGGCGGACTTGGACGGCGGGGCGGTCGATCTGGCGGGCGCGTTCAACGCGTCGCCGAACCCCTATGTCCTGCTGACGCCCGATCTCCGTATCGCCGGCGCCAACCAGGCCTATCTGGACGTCACCGCAAGCACCCGCGAGGCCATTATCGGCCGCCCCCTCTTCGCCGCCTTCGACTCGGGCCCCGGCGAGAGCGCGCCGGAAAACGTCCGTCAGGTGAAGGCGTCGCTGGAAAAGGCGCGCGACAGTGGACAGCGCGACCACCTGGCCCTCGTGCGGTTTTCGATCGCACGAACGACCTCCGCGGGCGCGTCCGTCATGGAGGAACGGTTCTGGAGCGCGACGCACACGCCGATCCTGAACGCCGAGGGCGAGGTCATCTGGCTGCTGCAGCACACCACCGACATCACCGAACTGGAGCGACTGCGTCAGCGGATCGAAACGACGCACGGAGCCTCGTCCACCAGCGCCCTGGACGCCATGATCGGCGGCAACGTTCTGGAGCGGGCCCGGATCGTCCAGGAGGACAACCTGCGCCTGGCCAACGAGCGCAACCGGCTGGTCGACATGTTCATGCAGGCGCCGGGGTTCGTCGCCGTGCTGGCGGGCCCTGATCACGTCTTCCAGTTTTACAATGACGCCTATCGCCGGCTCATCGGCCATCGCGACGTGGAGGGCCGAACCGTCGCCGAGGCGCTGCCCGAGGTGACGGGACAGGGCTATATCGACATGCTCGACAGCGTGTTCGAGACGGGGGAATCCGTCCAGGGGCAGGCCAGTCTGGTCCAGTTTCAGCGATCGCCAGGCGAGGCCCCGAACTCCGCCTATGTGGACTTCGTCTATCAACCGATCCGGGACAGTGACGGCCGGATCGTCGGGGTCTTCGTCCAGGGCCATGACGTCACCGACGCGGTCGAGGCGACGCAGCGCCAGAAGCTGATGATCGACGAACTGAACCACCGGGTGAAGAACACCCTGGCCACCGTCCAGTCGATCGCCGTCCAGACCGCCCGGTCGCACGTCGACCCCCGCACCTTCGCCGAAGGTTTCCAGGCCCGGCTGCTGGCCCTGTCGCATACCCACGACCTGCTGACGCGAAGTCATTGGGAAGGCGCCGATCTCGGCGCCGTCTTCAAGCACGAGACCGAGGCCCACGGCGCGTATCGGGTGACCCTGAACGGCCTGCCCGTGGCGCTGGACCCGGCCGCGGCCCTGTCGCTCGGCATGGTTTTCCATGAACTGGCCACCAACGCCGCCAAGTACGGGGCGTTGTCGACGCCCGAGGGCCGGGTGCTGGTCGACTGGTTCGTGACCGACCAGAACCGCCCCGTCCTGCACCTGTCATGGCGCGAGACCGGCGGTCCGCCGGTCGTGGCGCCCGCGCGCAGAGGCTTTGGCAGCCGGCTGATCGAGCGAAACATCCACCATGATCTGGCGGGCGAGGTCAAACTGGACTACGCAAGCGACGGTTTCAGTGCGGATTTTTCGATTCCGCTCGATCGCGGGACACATTCATGAGCGCACCCCTGACCGGCCGACGGGTCCTCGTGGTCGAGGACGAGTCCCTCGTCGCCATGCTGCTCGAGACCATTCTGGAAGACATGGGCTGCACGCCGGTGGGTCCGGCCGCCAACGTTGACGATGGCCTGACGATGGCCACCGACGAGCCCCTCGACGCCGCCCTGCTGGACGTCAACGTCGCCGGCCGTCAGGTCTTCCCGGTCGCCGAGGCGCTGAAGGCGCGCGGCGTGCCGTTCGTCTTCTCCACCGGATATGGCGAGGGCGGCCTGCCCGAGGAGTGGCGCGGCCAGGCCACCATCCAGAAGCCCTTCACCGAGGCCGCCGTCCGCGACGCCCTGATGAAGGCGATGGGCGTCGAACAGGCCTGATCAGGCGCGAGGGGCGAGGTCGATAGACTTTGGCCCCCTCTCCTTACCTTCCCAGGTCCTTCAGCACGGCCTTCGCCGCATTGTGACCCGGCGCCCCGGTGACGCCGCCGCCCGGATGGGCGCCTGATCCGCACAGATAGAGGCCCGGAACCGGCATGCGATGATCGGCGTGACCCAGCACCGGCCGGGCGCTGAACAGCTGGTCCAGCGACAGCCGCCCATGGAAGATGTCGCCGCCCACCAGACCGAACCGCCGCTCCAGATCGCGCGGCCCCAGCGCCAGCCGCCCCACCACCGAAGCCTTGAACCCCGGCGCATGGGCGTCGACCGTGTCGATCATCAGATCGGCCACCGTGTCGCGATGCTCGTCCCCCAGATCGGGCGAGACGTGCTGGCAGAACAGGCTGGCCACATGCTGCCCGGGCGGCGCGAGCGTGTCGTCCAGCGTCGAGGGAATCAGCATCTCCACGATCGGCTTCGACGACCAGCCGTTCAGCCGCGCCTCGGCGTGCGCCCGGTCCATATAGCCCAGCGTCGGGGCGATGATGATGCCGGCCGTCAGATGGTCCCCCTGTCCGGGCAGGGCCGTGAAATTCGGCAGTTCCGACAGCGCCACGTTCATGCGGAAGGTGCCCGAGCCTGACTGGTAGGCGCCGATCCGCTCGCGGAAGTCCGCCGGCACGACAGCGTCGTCCACGAACCGTTCGAACAACAGGCGCGGATGCAGATTGGACACCACCGCCCGCGCCCGCACCACGTCGCCGGCCTCGGTTACCGCCCCGGCCGCCCGGCCCTTTTCGGTCAGGACCGAGGCGATGGGAGTCTCCAGCCGCACGTCGACACCGACCTCGGCGCAGGCCGCGGCCATGGCCTGGGTGATGGCGCCCATGCCGCCGATGGCGTGGCCCCAGACACCCTTGCGCCCGTTCACCTCGCCGAAGACGTGGTGCAGCAGCACATAGGCCGAGCCCGGCGTATAGGGGCTGGCGTAGTTGCCGACGACGCTGTCGAAGCCGAACAGGGCCTTGATCGGATCGCTCTCGAACCAGCCGTCCAGCCAGTCGCCCGCCGACTTGGCGAACAGGTCCAGCAGATCGCGGCGCCCCGTCAGATCCAGCCCCGCCGCCTGTTTGCCCAGCGACGCGCCCTTCAGCAGTTCCGGCAGCATGGCCATCCAGCCGCCCTCGACCATGTTGGGCGGCGCCTTCAGGATCCAGTCGCGCAGCACCGCCGCCACGACCTCCAGCCGCGCCTCATAGTCGGGCAACCGCTCCGCGTCGCGCGTCGAGAATTTCGCCAGCTCTCCCTGCGTCCGCCCCTCGCCCGCGAGGAAATAGCGGCCGTCGTCGAGCGGCAGGAAGTTGGAAACCTTGCGCTCGACCACCCTCAGCCCGTGCCGCGCCAGCTCCAGATCGGCGATGATCCGGGGGTTCAGCAGGCTGACGGTGTAGCTGGCGGTCGAGTTGCGGAATCCCGGATGGAATTCCTCGGTCACCGCCGCCCCGCCGACCACGTGCCGCCGCTCCAGAACCGTGACCTTCAGTCCGGCCCTGGCCAGATAGAAGGCGCACACCAGCCCGTTGTGGCCTCCGCCCAGGATGACGACGTCGGTTTGGGTCTGCGCCATTCGATTCTCTTCTTTCGTCATCCCGGCGAAAGCCGGGACCCAGCGGCGCCGAAGCGTAGCGGAGGCGAAACGCCGGATACAGCCGCGCCCTCGACAGTTTCGCGCTATCGCGCGCCGCTGGGTCCCGTGGTCTCGCTTCGCTCGCCGCGGGATGACGAAAGCGTGGGGGATTCCGCCTCCGGCCGATGCACCAGCGACACCAGCACCACGCTGATCATCATCAGCAGGAACCAGCTGCCCAGCTTGTCGACCGACACCATATGCCAGCCGTCGCTCTGGGACGGATAGACCCAGGCGTTGGCGTAGGTGCCCAGATTCTCGGCCAGCCAGATGAACACAGCGACCAGAAAGAACCCCGGCAGGAACGGCATCGACCGCCGCGTCCGGTCGGGCGTGAAATAGAACCAGCCCCGCCCGAACAGCACCGCCGTCAGGGCGAACAGACCCAGCCGGATGTCCGGCAGCCAGTGATGGGCGAAGAAGTTGACGTAGATCGCCGCCGCCAGCACCCACGTCGTCCACAGCGGCGGATAGTGGCGGAATTTGATGTCGAAGATGCGCCAGATGCGGGCGATGTAGCTGCCCACCGCCGCATACATGAAGCCCGAGAACAGCGGCACCATGCCGATCCGCAGCAGGCTCTCCTCCGGATATATCCACGACCCCGCCTGGGTCTTGAACAGTTCCATGATGGTGCCGACGACGTGGAAGACGAAGATCACCCTCGCCTCCTCCCAGCTCTCCAGCTTCAGCGCCAGCATGGCCGCCTGAATGCCGAGCGCCCCGACCACCAGGAAGTCATAGCGGCTGACGGGCGCGTCATCCGGCCACCACAGATGCGTCGCCAGCAGCAGGGCCAGCATCGCCCCGCCGAACAGACAGGCCCACCCCTGTTTGATGCCGAACATCAGGAATTCGAAGCTGTAGCGGGACCACGCCCGCCCGTCGGCCCAATGCTGCAGCCGGCCGAGCCAGTGGCGGCCCCAGGTTTCGAGAGGGAGGCGGCTGGACTCCGTCACCCGGGGACTATCCCCGCCCGCGATACGTCGGCACGCCCTGGTCCGGCAACCACAGCCCCTCGGGCGCGACGCCCGTCTGCCAGAAGACGTCGATCGGTATGCCGCCGCGCGGATACCAGTAGCCGCCGATCCTCAGCCACTTCGGCTGCAGCAGATCGGCGACCTTCTTGCCGATGGCCACGGTGCAGTCCTCGTGGAAGGCGCCGTGGTTGCGGAAGGCGGTCAGGTACAGCTTCAGCGACTTGCTCTCGACCAGCCAGTCGCCCGGCGCATAGTCGATGACGATATGGGCGAAGTCCGGCTGGCCCGTCACCGGGCACAGGCTGGTGAACTCCGGCACGGTGAAGCGCGTCAGGTACAGGGTCCCGGCATGGGGATTGGGCACCCGCTCCAGCTCGGCCGTTTCCGGCGACGTGGGCTGGACGGTGTGCTGGCCGAGCTGGTGCAGGCCTGAGGTGTCGGTGGTCATGATTTCCAGCCTGGACAGCCGGACGAGCCGGGCGACGGGGAGTGTGTCCGGAGGCAATAGGACCATGCGGCCCAATTTTCAAAGGGCGCGCCCCGGAGGATGCAATCCTGTCCGCCCGGTCGACCAGCCCGCCCCGAGCGCGTCCCGGCCTAGAGGACGCGGGCTCCCAGCCTCGCCGTCCAGCGGCCGACCCGTTCCTTCAGCTCCATATCGCGCAACAGGGGCGAGACATCCTCGGGCAGTCGGTCCAGCTGTTCAAAACGGAAATCCGCCTCGGAGTGGACGTTCCACGCCGCCTGGAGGGTACGGAACGGCGAGCCGCCCTGACGAAGGGCGAACCAGAGCCCGTTCTGCTCCGTGTCCACATGCCGGCTCTTGCCGACCCAGGTCTCGCCCGTGGCCGTGCAGATCACGGCGAACACGCCGGCGATGGTCTTTCGCTCCTTGTAGGCCGTGACCAAAGCCTTTCGCTCCTGCGATGTCATGCGAGTCTCCTTTTCACCCGGATAATATAGCTCCTATTTATATCCGGGTAAATATGAAAACAGCATGCCGCATTGCGCCTGACGCAGGTCTGACCATTTGCCTTCCCCCGCGACAGCCCGCTATCCGTAGCCAAAGACAACTCGGGGAAACGCCATGGCCATTCCGGCATCGCTGCAAAAGGGTCTGAAACTGCCGGTCATCGCGGCGCCCATGTTTCTGGTCTCCGGACCGGATCTGGTCGTCGAGGCCTGCAACGCCGGCGTCATCGGCACCTTCCCGTCCCTGAACCAGCGCACCACCGAGGGCTACCGGGACTGGATCCACGAGATCAAGGGCCGGCTGACGCCCGACGCGGCCGCCTTCGGCGTCAACCACATCGTCCATCCGACCAACCCCCGGCTGATGGCCGACATGATGGTTTCGGTCGAGGAGAAGGTCCCGCTGATCATCACCTCCCTGGGCGCCGTGCGCGACGTGGTCGACGCCGTTCATGGCTATGGCGGCGTGGTCTTCCACGACATCGCCAACATCCGTCACGCCCGCAAGGCGGCGCAGGCGGGGGTCGACGGCCTGATCCTGGTCGCCAACGGCGCGGGCGGACACGCCGGCGTGGTCAATCCCTTCGCCCTGGTCGACGAGGTCCGGTCCTTCTTCGATGGCGCCATCATCCTGTCCGGCTGCCTGTCGACGGGCTCGGACGTCGCCGCCGCCCTCATGATGGGCGCCGACTTCGCCTATATGGGCACCCGCTTCATCGCCACGACCGAAAGCGCGGCCCAGGCCGAGTACAAGCAGATGATCGTCGATGCGGGCGCCAGCGACATCACCTACACCCCCGCCGTCTCGGGCATTCCGGCCAATTTCCTGACGCCGTCCCTGGTCGCGAACGGCATCGATCCGAAATCCCTGCCCGAGCACAAGCTGGACATGGGCGAGGAGGCGAAGGCCTGGAAAACGGTCTGGTCCGCGGGCCAGGGCGCCGGGGCGGTGCGTGACATCCTGCCAACAGCGCAGCTTGTCGCTCGGTTGGCTGACGAATTTTCGCACGCTTGTGACAAATTCGACAAGAACCGTCTCTAGACCCCGCCTCGTTCAACGAGGCCGACTCACATGCTCCGCACCCTGACGACCGCCGCCGCCGCGGCAACCGCTCTTCTCGCCTTCGCCGGCTCCGCCGCCGCCCAGGAGGCCGCCCCCGCCCCCACCGCGGGCAGTTGGTCCTTCGCCTTCGGCGCCGCGACCGACAACCGTTCGAAAGAGGCCTCGAAATCGGATGGCGAGGCCTATGTCTTCGGGCAGGCGGAGTGGGAGAGCGCGTCGGGCCTGTTCTACGGCGGCGCGGGCCTTGAAACGATCAAGAGCTCCATCGGATCGGAACTCGAAATGGAGGCCGGCGTCGGTTACACGCCCGAGGTCGCCGGCTTCGACCTGGATCTGAACGCCACATACAAGCAGCAGATCGACGCCAATCCGGGCACGGACGACAACGCCTGGGAGTTCACGGCCGACGTCAAACGCTCCATCGGCCCGGCCAGCGGGCGCCTTCGCCTGCAGCATTCGCCGGACGGCACGGGCTCGACCGAGGCCTGGACCTGGTATGAAGCCCGCCTGGGCTGGGAGTTCACCGACAAGCTGGAAGCCACGGCTTCCATCGGCCGTCGCGAGCAGGATAACAGCCTGGACTACACCGGTTGGAACGCCGGCTTCACCTACGCCCTGACCGACCATCTGGAGGCGGATGTCCGCTATCACGCGACCGACGCCGACGTCCCGGGCGAGCAGTATGCGGACGCCCTGGTCGCCGGGATCAGCATCGCTTTCTAAAACCTCGCATTTTGCGCCGAAGCTCCTATCTAGGAGTCATGAGCAACCATCGTCCCACGACCCTCGAGCGCGCCTATGAACTGGCGCGCGGCGGGGGTTGCCGCACCGTCGGCGAGATCAAGACCACCCTTCAGTCCGAAGGTTTCGAGCGCATCCAGGACTCGCTGTACGGCCCCACGCTGACGGCCGCGCTGCGCAAGCTGTGCCAGGAACACTATATCGCCGCCCCCGAGGGCGAAGCCGCCGAGTAGCGTTCTGGCTTGATTTCGCCACGCCGGACGGTAAAAGCGTTTTGTCGATCTCTCTGCGAAACGCCACCCTCTGCTTTCGCACTGAGGTCTAGCCGCTCCATTCAGACCCGACAGGCCGCAGGGGCTCTTCCCTGGGGCCAACGCTAACGGAGGTCCTGAAAATGGCTACCGGCACTGTTAAATGGTTCAACTCCACCAAGGGCTACGGCTTCATCCAGCCTGACGACGGCGGCAAGGACGTTTTCGTCCACATCTCGGCCGTCGAGCAAGCGGGCCTGCGCGGCCTGGATGAAAACCAGAAGGTTTCCTACGAAATCGAGCGCGACAAGCGTTCGGGCAAGGAATCGGCTGGTCAGCTGAAGACCGAAGGCTGAGTTCACGCGTCGGCCTCGCCGACGCATGATTTCGACGGCGGCGAGGGCCCGGGCCCTCGCCGCCGTTTTGCTATCTGTATGGCGACGCTTGCTATTGGGCCGGAAAGCGCCCATTTGGGGCTACGTCGATCTCTTGCGAAACGCTGCTGCCCCTTTGCATCGCGCACCGAGGTCCAAAGCCGATCCCATTCAGACCCGACAGGCCGATCCGGAACCTCTTCCGGCGGTCAACGCCTAACGGAGGTCTCAAAATGGCTACCGGCACTGTTAAATGGTACAACTCCACCAAGGGTTACGGCTTCATCGCTCCCGATGATGGCGGCAAGGACGTCTTCGTCCACGCCTCGGCCGTTGAAACGTCCGACCTGGGCACGCTGAACGAAAATCAGAAGATTTCCTACGAAGTCGAACGCGACTCGCGTTCGGGCAAGGAATCGGCCGGTCGCCTGAAGGCCGCCGAATAGTTTCCGACAAGCGACCCTGCCTTGGCTAACCGCCCGGGCTGACGGAAGGGCCGGCTGCCGAACAGGCGCCGGCCCGACTGCTTTTCAAATCCAGGAGACTTCGATGACCCCGCTTGCCGACATGATCCCGACCATGAGCGACCCGGACCTGAAGGCCTTGCGCCTGAACGCCCTGCGCCTGTCCGCCTCCACCACCGCCTCGCCGACGCAGATCGCCTCCGCCGCCGACGTCATTCCCCTGATCGACGCCGAAGTCGCCCGCCGCGCCGCGGACAAGACGACCGCCGCCGTCAAGAAGCCCCGCGCCCCGGCCAAGAAGAAGGTCGTCCCGGCGACTGGCCACCAGACCGCCCTGCCGGATTCCAAGGCCGCCTGAGCCCACACACCCACCCTCTCCGTCATCCTCGGGCTTGACCCGAGGATCAGACGTGGGGCGAGTTGTGCGTCGGAAGGCGGCCTCCGAGACAAGCCGCACCCCATCCCCGGAGCACCGGATGGTCTGATCCTCGGGTCAAGCCCGAGGATGACGACACCAGACAGGGCGACGCGGAGGTCGGGATTCCTCTCCCGCCCCGATCAAGTCACCCCAGCGCCTGATCCAGGTCCGCGATCAGGTCCTCGACCTCCTCCACGCCGACCGACAGCCGGATCAGGTTGTCGGTCACGCCGCCCGCCTCGCGCAGCTCCTTGGGCACCGAGGCGTGGGTCATGATGGCCGGGTGATTGACCAGGCTCTCGACCCCGCCCAGCGATTCCGCGAGCGTGAAGACCTGAACCCGCTCCAGCACCCGTTTGGTCCGCTCCAGATCGCCGTCGATCAGGACCGTGACCATGCCGCCGTACTGGCCGTTCATCTGGCGTGACGCCAGCGCGTGCTGCGGGTGGCTGACCAGCCCCGGATAGATGACCTTGGCCACCCCTTTCCGGTCTTCCAGCCAGCGCGCCACGGCCATGGCGTTCTCATTGTGCGCCTTCATGCGCAGACCCAGGGTCTTCAGGCCCCGGTTGGCCAGGAAGGCGTCGAACGGCCCCATCACCGCGCCGACCGAATTCTGAAGGAATTTGATCTCCTTCGCCAGCTCGGGGTTCGCCGTCACCAGCGCGCCGCCGATGATGTCCGAGTGGCCGTTCAGATATTTGGTCGCCGAATGCATGACCACGTCGGCGCCCAGCTTCAGCGGCTGCTGGCTCCACGGCGTGGCGAAGGTGTTGTCGACGATCAGCAGCAGGCCATGGGCTTTCGCGATCCGCGACAGCCCCTCGATGTCGGCCAGCTTCATCAGCGGATTGGTCGGCGTCTCGGCCCAGATCAGCTTCGTCTTCGGCGTGATGGCGGCCTCCACCTTCGCCAGATCGCTCAGATCGACATAGGCGAAGTCCAGCCCCATCGACCGCCGCCGCACCCGCTCGAACAGCCGCCACGAGCCGCCGTACAGGTCGTCGCCGGTGACGATGTGCGCGCCTGCGTCCAGCAGCTCCAGCGCCGTCGAGGTCGCCGCCATGCCGCTGGCGAAGCCGAAGCCGTGGGTCCCGCCCTCCAGGTCGGCCAGACACGCCTCGAACGCCTCGCGCGTCGGGTTCTTGCCCCGTGCGTATTCATAGCCCTTGTTCACGCCCGGGCTTTCCTGGGCATAGGTCGAGGTGGCGTAGATCGGCGTCATCACCGCGCCCGTCGTGGGGTCGGGCCGCTGTCCGGCGTGGATGGCGCGGGTCGAGAAACCCTGGCTGTTCTTCAGCTTGGTCATCAATTGTCCTGGTCGGGGCGGCCGATATTGCCGGCGTAGAAGGCCGAGGCGCGGGTGAAGATTTCCGCCCACTCCGGCGGTCTGAACAGATGGCCGGCGCCTTCGATCACTTCAACCCGTGTAGCGATGTCGTGCTCGCGCAGGAAGTCCACCCAGGCCGCCGTATTGCGCGGCAGCACATGGGTGTCGTTCCCGGCCCGGATGATCAGCACCGGCACGCGCCGCCGGGGCGGGCGCGGGGTATAGACGTCGACCCCGCCGGCCAGGCCGATGGCCGCCGCCGCCCGGCTGTTGCCCAGGGCGCCGTCCACCGCAACATAGGATCCCAGCGAATAGCCGAACATCGCCGTGCGCTGCCGGTCCAGGCCCCTGGCGATGAACCAGTCGATCGCGTGCTCACCCACATCGCGCCAGGCCTCCATCATCCGCGCGGGACGAATGCCGTCGTCGGGAAAGGCGTCGGTGAACAGCGGCGTCAGCACCTGATAGCCGTCGCCCGCGAACCTCATGGCCAGTTCGTGCCACGGACCCCGGTTGGCGATGCGCCCGCCCGAGCCGTGCATCATGACGATCGCCGCCCGCCGTCCCTCGCCGACGGGGCGATAGTGGATGGCGCGGATCGGCTTGCCGTGGCTCTCGAACGTCAGGCCCTCATAGGTCGGCGCCGGCGCGGCAGGCAGGTCCTGCGCCTTCGCTCCGGCCGCGCAGAACATGGCCCCCGCGCCGAGGATCAACTGTCTTCGCTCCATGCCTCTCCCCCGACGGCAATCCTAGCGGTTCAGGCTCAGGTGGTTGATCAGATCGGTCCGCGTGATCAGGCCGACGAATTTCTCCCCGTCCAGCACGATCGCCACCCGGTCGCGGTCGAACAGCGGGATCAGGGCGTCCAGGCTCTCGCCGACCTGAACGGTGTCGAGGTCGCGGGTCATCACCGTGCCGACCGGCTTCTTGAACCGCTCCTGACGCGTGATCTCGTCGGTGTTCATCACATGGACGATGTCGCTCTCGTCCAGAATCCCGACCAGCCGGCCGTCCTGGATGATCGGCAGCTGCGAGACGTCGGCGCCGCGCATGCGCTTGAAGGCGGTGTCCAGGGTGTCGTCCGGCCCGGCCACCACGACGTCGCCCTTCTCGTATTTGCGCGAGATAAGGTCCGACAGATCCCCATGCAGCGGCTGGTCGCCCAGCCCCTGATCGGCCAGCCAGGCGTCGTTATAGACCTTGGACAGGTATTTGGCCCCGGTGTCGCAGACGAAGGTCACGACCCGTTTCGGCTCGGTCTGTTCGCGGCACCAGCGCAGCGCCGTCGCGATCAAGGTGCCCGACGACGAACCGGCCAGCACGCCTTCCTTCAGCAGCAGCTCCCGCACGGTGGCGATCGCCTCGGCGTCGGGGATGGAATAGGCCTTGTCGATCAGGTCCATCTTCGCGGTGTCGGGCACGAAATTCTGGCCGATGCCTTCGACCGTATAGCTGCCCTCCGGTCCCGGTACGCCCTCGTTGACGATCCCGGCCAGGGTCGAGCCGACCGGATCGGCCAGGATGATCTTGGCCTTCGATCCCACGCTCTTCAGATACTGGGCGATGCCGGTGATGGTCCCGCCCGAGCCGATGCCGGCGACGAAGGCGTCGATGTCGCCGCCCATCTGCTCCCAGATCTCGGGCCCCGTGGTCTGGAAATGGGCCAGGGAGTTGGCGTCGTTGGCGAACTGGTTGACGTAGAATCCGCCCGGGATCTGCTGCGCCAGCCGCTCGGCCATGTCGGTGTAATATTCCGGGTGCCCGTGCGGCACGTCCGAACGCGTCAGGCGAACATCGGCGCCCATGGCCCTGAGATGCTGGATTTTTTCCTTGGACATCTTGTCCGGGATGACCAGAAGCACCTTATAGCCCTTGGCCTGACCCACCAGCGTCAGCGCCAGACCGGTGTTGCCGGCCGTCGCCTCGACGATGGTCCCGCCGGGTTTCAGAAACCCCTCCGCCTCGGCCGCCGCGATCATCGACAGGGCGATGCGGTCCTTGATCGACCCGCCCGGGTTCTGCGCCTCCAGCTTCAGGAACAGACGGCATGGGCCGGTGTCGATCTTCGTCACCTCCACCATCGGCGTCTTGCCGATCTGATCCAGCAGGGAGCCGGTCGGACCGGACAGGACAGGCGTGGCGGCCAAAGACATTCACAAACACTCCAGAGGTTCGCGCCGGAAGCTAGGCGCAGCCCCTGTCCATCACAAGCCGCGCAAGATTTCGCCTCCGAAGAGGCCAGTCCTGCGTTATCAAGGATACAAATGAGCAAATCACCCCGCCGGCCCGTCGCCGGACTCCCCGACGAAGACACGCTGATCGCCTTCCTTCGCGAAGCCGGAACAGCCGAAAAAACCGATATCGCGCGCCACTTCGGCCTGAAGGGCGGCGAACGCCGCGCCCTGCGCGAAATGATCCGCGCCCTTGAAGAGGCCGGAAAACTGGGCAAGCGCGGCCGCAAGGGCTTCTCCGAGGTCGGCGCCCTGCCCCCCGTCGGCGTCGCCGACGTGGTCGAGCGCGACATGGACGGCGAACTGTACGTCCGTCTGGTCGAGGCCTCGGCCGACGCCCCGCGCGCCCTGCTGGTCCCCGACAACGACAAGCCCGGCCCCGCGCCGGGCATGGGCGACCGCGTCCTGGTCAAATTCGCCCGCGGCGAGGACGGCTGGGAAGCGCGGCTGATCAAGACCCTCGACGCCGGCGCCAACAAGGTTCTGGGCGTCATCCGCAAGTCCAACAAGGAGGTCCGGGTCGAACCCGTCGACCGCCGCTCCAAGGACGTTCTGATCGTCCCCCACGCCCAGGCCGAGGGCCTGCGCGACGGCGATCTGGTGCTGGCCGCGATCGAGAAGGGCGACCAGCGCTACGGCCCCAAACGCGGCAAGATCCTCGAGAAGATCGGCCACGAGGGCGACGCCCGCGCCGCCTCCCTGATCGCCATCGCCGCCCACAACGTCCCGATGGGCTTCTCCGAAGCCGTCGAGAAGGAGGCCGAGGATCAGGAGCTGCCGTCGCTGAAAGGCCGCGAGGACCTGCGCGACCTGCCGCTGATCACCATCGACCCCGCCGACGCCCGCGACCACGACGACGCCGTCTACGCCATGCGCGACGAGGATCCGAAGAACGCCGAGGGCTGGATCGTCTGGGTCGCCATCGCCGACGTCGCCGCCTACGTCCGGCCCAACACCCACCTCGACCGCGAGGCGCGCGACAAGGGCAACTCGACCTACTTCCCCGACCGCGTCGAGCCGATGCTGCCCGAGCGGCTGTCCAACGGCCTGTGCAGCCTCAAGGAGGGCGAGAACCGCGCCTGCATGGCCGTGCGCATGGTGTTCGACAGGGACGGCCGGAAGACGGGCCACAAATTCGTGCGCGGCCTGATGCGGTCGCAGGCCAAGCTCAGCTACGAACAGGCCCAGTCGGCCATCGACGGCCAGACCGACGACGCCACCGGCCCGATCATGGAGGCCATCCTCTACCCGTTGTGGAACGCCTACCGGACCATGCTGAAGGGCCGGCTGAAGCGCAGCCCCCTGGCCATCGAAAGCCCCGAGCGCCGCATCCGCATGAACGACCAGGGCCAGATCATCTCGATTGAAGCCCGCGTCAGCCTCGAGGCCCACCGGCTGATCGAGGAGATGATGATCCAGGCCAATGTCTGCGCCGCCGAAACGCTGGAGCAGAAGAAGACGCCGCTGCTGTACCGCGTCCACGACGCCCCCAGTCAGGAGAAGCTGTTCAACCTCGGCGACTTCCTCCAGACCATCGGCAAGCCGTGGACCAAGGGCGAGCCCGCGACCACCAAGCGGTTCAACAAGCTGCTGGACGAGACCCGCGGCGGCGACCACGCCGAGGTCGTCAACGAGGTCGTCCTGCGCAGCCAGATGCAGGCCATCTATTCGGCGGAGAATGTCGGCCATTTCGGCCTCAACCTCGACCGCTACGCCCACTTCACCTCGCCGATCCGGCGCTATTCCGACCTGATCGTCCACCGCGGCCTGATCCGGGCGCTGGGGCTGGGCCCAAAGGGGAACCACGACGGGCTGACCGACCGCGAGGTCGTCGAACTGCCCGCCATCGCCGAACAGGTGACGATGACCGAGCGCCGCTCCATGGCCGCCGAACGCGCCGCCATGGACCGCTACATGGCCGCCTTCCTGCAGGAGCGCGTCGGGGCGACCTTCCCCGGTCGCATCACCGGGGTGACCCGCTTCGGCCTGTTCGTGCGGCTGCACGAGACCGGGGCCGATGGCCTGGTCCCCGTCTCATCACTGGGCGGCGAATATTTCCACCACGACGAGAAGCAGCACGCCCTGATCGGCGAACGCTCGGGCCAGCGCTGGACCCTGGGCCGGACGGTGGAGGTCAGGCTGAAGGAGGCCACCCCCATCACCGGCGGCCTGGTGTTCGAAATGCTGTCCGAGCCCGCGCCGCGCGATCCCAACGCCCCCGCCGCCCGTCTGGGCGTCCGCGGCCGCGGCGGCGGGGATTTCCCGAAACGCGGCGGCAACCGTCCCGGCGGGCCGAAACCGCCAAAGGGCGGCCGTCCATCCGGCGGCCTGAAGGGGGTCCGCAAGGGCAAGCGGCGGTGATCTCCTTTTTCCGCGTATCCCGGCGAAAGCCGGGACCCGGTGTTTTGGGCGCTCCGGGCGTTGAGCGTGATCACCGAACGCATGTCCTGAAACGCCGGCGTCAAGCTGGACAGAACCGGGTCCCGGCTTTCGCCGGGATGAGCGGAATTTTGTGCGCGTGACCCAACCCTTCGACGCCGCCCAGGACCTGACCGACGCCCCGCGCACCGACGGCCGTCAGACGCCGAAAGACGCCGCCACCCTGATCCTGACGCGGGTCCGCAAGGGCGCGCCCGAGGTGCTGATGGGCCGCCGCGCCCCGGGCCACGTCTTCATGGCCGCCAAATGGGTCTTCCCCGGCGGCCGCATCGACCGTTCGGACTTCGGGGCGGCCTCGGCCAACGATCTGCCCAGCCCCGAGATGATCCGCCTGACCCGCGAGATGCCGGCCCGCCGCGCCCGCGCCCTCGCTCTCACCGCCGTCCGCGAAACCTTCGAGGAAACCGGCCTGCTGCTGGCCGAGCCCGCGCCCGTCGCCTCGGTCGCCGGGCCGTGGCGCGAGTTCCGGGCCGTCGGCGCCCTGCCCGATCTGGCCGCCCTGTCCTACGTCGCCCGCGCCATCACCCCGCCGGGCCGGTCACGCCGTTTCGACGCCCGCTTCTTCATGGCCGACGCCAGGGCCCTGCTACATCCCGAGCCGACCGCCGGCTCGGGCGAGCTGGACGAGATCGCCTGGCTGCCGCTGGACGAAGCGCGCGCCGTCGACCTGCCGGCCATCACCCGCTTCGTCCTGGGCGAGGTTTCGGAACGGCTGGCGCATCCCGCCCGGCCACTGCCCTTCGTCCGCATGGTGCGCGGCCGGCATGTCGTCGAACATCAGGACTAGGATTGATCGAGAGATCCTTGGCCACTCATCAGAAGCAGGCGAGACGGATAGTGCATAAAGGAATTTATTCCTTTGTTCGGCCTTGACCGTCAACCACCTTCCCCCATCTGTGAGCGGCGAAAACGGTCTTTGAAAACTCAGCGATGGGTGCGGCGCGCAGCGGCGCCCTGGACGGAGAATTTCCGATAATCTGGCGCTCTGGCGTACCCCGGAACCTCGGACGTCACCTTAGCTGATTGATTTCAGTGAGATTTGTGTTTGGCACGGTGGCGCGGTGGCACGCCGAATTCGCAAAACCGTGCCACAGGTCGGTCTCACCGCCCGACGTCAAGCGGGTCTAGGCCCCGGCCTTCGCCGCCGGCCGCGCGTGGCAGGCCTCCAGCCAGCGGGCCAGATGGGTCAGTTCCTCCGGCGGCCGGTATTTGATCAACCGCGCGAAATCCAGACCGACCACGGCGACGATGTCGGCGATGGTGAACCGGTCCTCGGCGAGGAACTCATGCTCCGCCAGACGGCGGTCCAGGGTCTTCATGAATTTCTCGGCCGCCGCCCGGTTGTAGTCGGCCAGTTGGGGCATCTGCGCCGCTTCCAGCGCGGCCAGGGCCGGGTGCGAATGACGGACGGTCAGCATGATCGGATTAGCCAGATAGAACTCGCAGCGCCGCGTCCACATCTCGATCACCGCCTGTTCGCGGGCGTCGACGCCGAACAGGTTGGGCTCGGGATACAGGGACTCCAGATAGCGGCCGATGGCGATGGACTCCGAGATCGTGGTGCCGTCGTCCAGCTCCAGCGCCGGCACATGGGGCACGCCGACGCGAGCCCGGTACTCGGGCGTCTTGTGCTCGCCGACCATGATGTCGATCTCGACCAGATCGACATCCTCTATGCCCTTCTCGGCCATGACCCAGCGCACGCGGCGGGGATTGGGGGCGCGGTGCGAGGTGTAGAGCTTCATCGTGCGGTCTCCGGGGTCAGCGGAATATGGCGGCGGGCATCGCGCCCACAACCGCCGCCGTCATCAGCGTGGCCAGAAAACCGGCGAACAGCCCCTTCCACACCAGGCCCAGCACCTCTTCCCGCCGCTCGGGCATCAGCACGCTGAGGCCCGTCACCGTGATGCCCACCGAGCCGATATTGGCGAAGCCGCACAGGGCGTAGGTCATCAGCATCCGCGTCCGCTCGCTCATCTCCCCGGCCGGGATCCTGCCCAGTTCGATGAAGGCGACGAACTCGGTCAGGGTCAGCTTGACCCCCAGCAGCCAGCCGGCCTTGCCCGCCTCGGACCACTCCACTCCGGTCAGCCACGCCACCGGCATGAACAGCCAGCCCAGCATCCGCTCGACCGTCACATGGTCCCCGAACAGCCAGAACCCGCCCAGCATTACATTGACCAGGGCGACCAGCGCCACGAACACGATCAGCACCGCCGAGATGTTCAGCACCACCATCAGGCCGTCCGAGGTGCCCTTGACGATGGCGTCGATGGCGCTGTCGTACTTGAGCGCGGAGTCATACTCGGCATGCGCCCCGCCCTGCCCGGGCGTCTCCGGGATCATGATCCGCGCCAGCAGGATGCCCGCCGGCGCCGAGACGATCGAGGCGACCAGCACATGCCCCGCCGCGTTCGGCAGCACCGGCCCCAGGATGGCGGCATAGGCCACCATGGTCGATCCGGCGACGGTGGCCAGCCCGACCACCATCATCAGGAACAGCTCGGACCGGGTCAGCTTGTCCAGATAGGCCCGGATCACGATCGGGCTCTCGATCATGCCCAGAAAGATGTTGGCCGCCACCGCCAGGGCCGAGGCCCCGCCCAGGCCCATGGTGCGCTGGAACAGGATGCCGAAGCCGTGGGTGATCCACTTCAGCACCTTCCAGTGCCACAGCAGCGCCGACAGGGCCGAGATCACCAGGATCAGCGGCAGGACCTGGAAGGCGAAGGTGAACAGGGCTCCGTCGTTGGTCACCGCATAGGGCTGGTCGCCTCCGGCCAGATAGCCGAACACGAACTGGGTCCCCCGCTGCGTCGCCGTGTTCAGACCGTCGACCGCCCCGGTGACCGCCGCCAGCACATTCTGCGAGCCCGGAATGGCGAACAGCGCCAGCACCAGCGCCGCCTGCACCGCAATGGCTCCCAGCGTCAGCCGCCACGGAAAGGCGCGCCGGTTCTCGGACAGCGCCCAGCAGGCGGCGACGATGACGGCGAGCCCGAGCAGGCTCTGGAGATTCAGCAGGCTGAACATGGACGACAATCCCCGCCGACTCCCCGCCGACCTCGTCCCGTTGAACGCGAGACGGACCGCTCTGACAAGAGCCCGAGGGGCTAGAGCCGCCGCACCAGCCGGCCGTAGTCTTCCATCAGGCCCAGACTGAGGGCGCCGGGGGTGAACCGGTATTCGCCGATCTCGCTCACCGGCGTCACTTCGGCGGCCGTGCCGGTGACGAAACATTCGCTGAAGGTCGCCAGCTCCTCGGGCCGGATATGACGCACGACCACCTCGATGCCCTTCGCCTTGGCCATCTCGATGATGGTCTGACGGGTGATCCCGTCCAGGATGGCGTCGACCGGCGGGGTGTGCAGCACCCCGTCCTGGACGAAGAAGACATTGGCCCCGGTGGCCTCGGCGACATAGCCGCGCCAGTCCAGCATCATGGCGTCGGCGTAGCCGCGCTTTTCGGCCGCCGTCTTGGACATGGTGCAGATCATGTACAGACCCGCCGCCTTGGCCGCCGAGGGGGCGGTCATCGGGTCGGGCCGGCGCCATTTGGCCCATTCCATGCGGATGCCCTTCGCCTTGGTCTCGGCGTCGAAATAGCTGGGCCACTCCCAGACGGCGATGGCCACGTGGGTCTTGTTGTGCAGGGTCGAGACGCTGACCTGTTCCGGGCCGCGATAGGCGACCGGGCGGACATAACAGTCGGACAGCCCCATCTTCTCGCAGGTCGCCTTGCAGGCGGCGTCGATCTCGGCCACGCTGTACGGAAGGTCGAAATCCAGCAGGTTTGCAGAACGCTTCAGGCGTTCGCTATGCGGGGTCAGCTTGAAGATTTCGCCGCCATACATACGCTCCCCCTCGAAGACCGACGAGCCGTAGTGAAGGGCATGGGTCAAAACGTGCGTTTTCGCTTCCCGCCAAGGCACGAAATCGCCGTCCATCCAGATCCAGCCGTCACGATCGTCGAAAGGAACGAAGGCCATTGAATAACGTCTCCCGCGAAGATCACCGGGTTAGAGCCCCCCGAACCGCTCAGGTCAACGCCTGCAACGGCCTCCGGGCCGCATCCGCATGAGCGACGTGCGTTCCCATGGGCGATCCGGCCCGATCGCCGGCCCCGGCGCCGGCCGGCACCTGCTCGTCGTCGACGACGATGACCGCATCCGCGAGCTGCTCAAGGAATTCCTCGCCCGGGAAGGTTACCGCGTCACCGGCGCCGCCCACGCGGCCGCGGCGAAGCGGATGATGGAGCTGATCGAGTTCGACCTGGTCGTGCTGGACGTGATGATGCCGGGCGAAAGCGGCTTCGACCTGACCACCTGGGTGCGGTCCAAGGCCGAGACCTCGAAAACGCCCGTCCTGCTGCTGACCGCGCGCGGCGATCCCGATGACCGGATCGAGGGCCTGTCGCGCGGCGCCGACGACTATATGTCCAAGCCCTTCGACCCGCGCGAGCTGGCGTTGCGCGTCGACGCCATCCTGCGCCGCACCGGCGGCAAGCCTCTGACCCCCCGCGAGATCAAGCTGGGGCCCGCGGTGTTCGACATGGAGCGGCTGGAGTTGTCGCGGGACGGCAAGCCCCAGCGCCTGACCGAGGCCGAGGCCCAGCTGCTCAAGACCTTGGCCATCCACGCCCACTCCGCCGTGGAGCGCATGAGCCTGTCGCCCGACACCGCCGACATCACAGGCCGCGCCGTGGACGTCCAGGTCACCCGCCTGCGCCGCAAGCTGGAGGCCGACCCCAAGAACCCGCGCTACCTCCAGACCGTGCGCGGCGTCGGCTATATGCTGGCTCCGGACTGACGACGTCATGAGGCTGCTTCCCGCCAGCCTCTGGCCGCGATTCCTGAAGCGGCGTCTGCCGACCTCGCTGTGGGGCCGGTCGTTGCTGATCATCGTCCTGCCCGTGCTGGTCATGCAGGTGGCCGTCACCTGGGCCTTCTTCGACATGCACTGGCAAACGGTGACCGCCCGCCTGTCCGACGGCCTCGCCGGCGACATCGCCTGGGCCGCCGAGAGCTGGCGCGATGACCCCACGCCGCAGAACATGGCCGTCATCTCCGAGCGGGCCCAGCGCGCCATGTCCCTGTCCATCGCCCTCCAGGACGGCGCAACCCTGCCCGACGAACACCGGCGCGGCCCCGTCGGCGTCGTCGACCGTACGCTGGAGAAGGCGCTGGCCGCGCGGCTGGACCAGCCCTTCTGGTTCGACACCACCCGATACCCCGCCTATGTCGACATCCGGGTGCAGCAGCCGCAGGGCGTGCTGCGCATCATCGCCCCGCGCGAGCGCGCCGTCGCCACCCAGGCGCACATCTTCGTCCTCTGGCTGCTGATCGCGACGGTCCTGCTGATGAGCGTGGCCATCCTGTTCATCCGCAACCAGGTCCGCGCCATCGAACGGCTGGCCGAGGCCGCGGAGGCCTTTGGCCGGGGCGAGACCCATGAACGATTCAAGCCGCACGGCGCGCGCGAGGTCCGGGCCGCGGCTGTCGCCTTCCTGGCCATGCGTGAGCGCATCCAGCGCCATATCGACCAGCGTACCGCCCTGCTGGCCTCGGTCAGCCACGACCTGCGCACGCCCCTGACCCGCCTGCGGCTCGAACTCGCTCTGGCTCCCCCGTTCAAGCGCGCCGACGCCATGCGCGGCGACATGGACGAGATGGAGCATATGATCGACGAATACCTCGCGTTCGCCCGCGGCGAGGCCGGCGAGGCGGCGCAGCCCATCTCCCTGTCCGAGTTGCTGGCCGCCGCCGCCGACGACGCCCGCCGCGCCGGGGCCGAGGTCGAGGTCGCCGTGCCGGAAGGTCTGACGGCCTCACTGCGCCCTCTCGCCTTCAAGCGCGCCCTGGCCAATCTGACCGGCAACGCGGCGGCCCATGGCGAGCACGTTCGGCTCAGCGCCCGCGCCCTGCCCTCTGGCGGGCTGGAGATCGCGGTCGAGGATGACGGCCCCGGCATTCCCGAGGACATGCACGAAGAGGCCTTCCGGCCGTTCTCCCGCCTCGACGCCTCGCGCAACCAGAACCACAAGGGCGTCGGCCTGGGTCTGGCTATCGCCCGCGATGTCGCGCGCAGCCACGGTGGCGACATCACCCTTGAACGCAGCGACCTGGGCGGGCTCAGGGCCCTGATCCGCCTGCCGGGCTGATCAAATTTCGCTACGCCGCTGGTCAAGCGTGGCCTTAAGGATCATCTTTCGTCCGACGGGGGACATGGAGGATCGACATGACCAGACTCGCCTGCCTTGCCCCCCTGGCCGCCGGCCTCGCCCTGTGGGCCGCTCCCGCCATGGCCGACCCCGCTTCCATCAACGTCATCCTCGGCCCCGACGTGCTGGAACGCGCGGACGAACTGGGCGAGCGTGAGGTCCAGGCCCAGGCCTCGCGCCTCTCCGACGTCGTGCGTCAGACACTGGCCCGGCGCGGCGCCCTCGATGGCGCCGAAATCAACCTGACCCTGACGGACCTGAAGCCCAACCGTCCGACGATGCAGCAGATGGCGGACCGGCCCGGACTGGACGGCATACGCAGCATCTCGATCGGCGGCGCGACCATCACCGGTCACGTGACCACCGCCGACGGCCTGATCCATCCGGTGGAATACGACTGGTACTCGACCAGTATCGCGGACGTACGCGGCTTCGGCATCTGGCAGGACGCGGATCGCGCCTACAGCCGTCTGGCCAATAATCTGGCCGTCGGACGCTACCAGACCCGCTAGAACGACCGCGCCCGTCGGACAGCGGCGGTGACGGCCGTGGTCGCCGCACGCTGCAGATCGCCGCTCGCCGACATGGCGTCCAGGCCCGCCCGGGTGGTTCCGCCCGGCGAGGCGATGCGGGCGATCAACGCCTCCAGCGCCTCATCCGTCTCGACCCCTGCCCCGGCGGAACGCAGGGCGCCCCGGGTCAGCCGTCGCGCCGCCTCCCTGGACAGCCCCTGCGCCTGCCCCGCCTCCGCCAGCGCCTGAACGAACGCATAGATGAAGGCCGGAGCCGAACCGGCGACCGCCGTCGCGGCGTCGATCTGGGCTTCCGCCTCCAGATCCACCACGTCGGCCATGGGCGAGAACAGGTCTCGCGCCATCTCGCGGGTCTCGGAATCGGCTGACCACAGGGCAGCGACGCCTCGCCCCTGAGCCACCGCCGTCGTCGGCATGACCCTCGCCGCGGCCCGTCCGGCGGCCTGGGCGATATCCGCCGCCGGAACGCCCGCCATTACTGACACCAACTGCGTCCGCTCGCCGAGATGAGCGACCAACGGCTCGAGGGCGGCTCGCCACATGGCGGGTTTGACCGCCAGTACGAGGGCCCGCGCGGACCCCAACTGATCCATCGGCGGATTGACCCTCGCTCCGCGCGCCTTCGCAGCCTCGGCGGCCGGCTTGTCTGACGGCGTGAGGATGATGAGGTCGAAAGGCGCGACCGCACCCGTCTTCAGCCAGCCCTCGACGATCGCGGAACCCAGCCGGCCGCAGCCCAGAAGGACGACAGGGCCGGAGGAGGCGGAAGGAGTCATGGCCGTCAGGCCGTGCCGACGGTCTCGAACAGGCAGGCGTCGATCGCCTCCTGCGGCTTCTTCGATCCGCGGATCATGAAGTCGAAGGCGGGGTAGTACCGGTCCGCCGCCTCGACCGCCGCATCGATCATCGACGCGGCCTGGGCCAGGGTCGGACGCTCGCCCATCGGCAGGGCCAGCGAGTGGCGGAAGACGATCTCGCCGTCCTCGGCCCAGACTTCGAAATGACCCATCCAGGTGCGCTGGTTGATCAGGCCGACCAGCTCATAGGCCGCGGCGCGCCGGGACTTCTTGGCCTGAAGGTCAAGAGCGCAGCACAGCTGCAGGCAGTCGCCCTCCGGCCGCCAGGCGAACCACAGCTCGTAGTCCTTCCAGTCACCGGCCAGGGCGAAGGCCAGATCGCCTTCGTCGGTGCGATCGAACGGCAGGTTTTCGGCCACCAGGACGTGCTCCACGACATCCAGCGGATCGTAGGGAACATCGACTTCTTCGGGCCGTACAACGTCCATCAGGCACTCCCCGGGCGCGACTCACGCCCCGTCACGTAACGGTAGGCGGGTTCGCAGATTCGGCTCAACCGGCTGCGTCCTGAGGGGGAACCGACCCTGTGGACGTTCCCGTGGCAGGCTTTTTTGCCGCCTTTGCAGGGGATTTCAGGACCGCGATCTCGGCGCGCAGGGCGGCGATCTCGGCCTTCAGGGCGTCGAACTCGTCGCGGCGGACCAGGTCCATTTCCGCGACCATGCGATCCGTCTGTGCCCGGAAGGCCGTCTTCGCTTCTTCGCCCGCCGCCTGGGCCAGGCCCATGGCGCCGGTCGTCAGCTTGGCGAACTCGTCGAGGATGGGATTGCGCGTCTGCATCTGCGGGCTCCGGCTCGAACGGGCGAGCGTCGTTAACGAAGGTTCACCCGATATGGTGAACGAAACCTTGCTGTCGATGCGACCTATGGCCTGATTTGGGCGCCGGTGGGCGCCGTGTTGCGGAAATTTCAGGGACGCGCCCCGCGGCGCTTGCTAAACCGCCCGTCAAGAACCGCCGACAGGAGCGCCCGTGCAATTTCCCGAGTTCGATCCGGTGCTCCTCAGCATCGGCCCGCTGGATATCCGCTGGTATGCGCTGGCCTATGTCGCCGGCATCGTCCTGGGCTGGTGGTATGCCGCCCGTCTGGTGAAGGCCAACGCCCTGTGGCAGCCGGCCAGGCCGCCGGTCACGACCCTGCAGCTGGACGATCTGATCCTCTACATCACCCTTGGCATCATCCTGGGCGGCCGCCTGGGTTATGCCCTCTTCTACCAGCCCGAGCTCTACGCACAGATCTTCACCGGGGCCGGATGGAGCGAGCGGCTGGCGCTGTTCCGTCTGTGGGACGGCGGCATGTCCTTCCACGGCGGCCTGATCGGGGTGTCGGCCGCGATCGTCTGGTTCGCATGGCGGCACAAGATCCGCCTTCTGAGCCTCGGCGATCTGGTCGCCCCCGCCGCGCCGATCGGCCTGTTCTTCGGCCGCCTCGCCAACTTCATCAACGGGGAGCTGTGGGGCCGCGAGACGACGGTTCCCTGGGCCGTCCGCTTCTGCAACGACCGCATCTACCAGCTCTACAACGGCTGCCCCGCCGGTGACGTGCCGCGACACCCCAGCCAACTGTATGAGGCCGGTCTGGAAGGCCTGCTGCTGTTCGCCGTCCTGTGGTTTGCGGTCCACAAGGGTCGGCTGCTTTCCAAGCCCGGCTATGTGACGGGCATCTTCCTGTTCGGCTACGGCCTGTCCCGCGCCCTGCTGGAGAATGTGCGACAGCCCGACGCCGGCCTGGACAACCTGCCGCTGGGCCTGACCATGGGCATGATCCTGTCGATACCGATGATGATCGCCGGGGCCGTGCTGATCTGGCGCGCGTGGAGCCGGCCGCCCGCCGCCGTCTGACGGATGAGCGCTTCGCCCATGTCGCTTCGGGACAGACTGGCGCGTGAGATCGCCCTGACCGGGCCGATGACGGTGGCCGACTATGTCGCCCGCTGCCTGCACGACCCCGAGGGCGGCTATTACGCCACCCGACCCGCCATCGGCGCGACCGGCGACTTCGTCACCGCACCGATGATCAGTCAGATGTTCGGCGAGCTGATCGGCCTCTGGGCGGTCGAGCTGTGGCAGAGGCTGGGCGCGCCGGAACGCATCCGGTTGGTCGAGGTCGGCCCGGGCGATGGAACCCTGATGGCCGACGCCCTGCGCGCGGCGAGGCTGGCCCCCGACTTCCTGGCCGCCGTCGATCTGGTCCTGATCGAACCCAGCCCTCCCCTGCGCGCGGCCCAGGCGCGGATGCTGAACGACAGCGACGTTCACCCGCGCTGGGTCAAGGACCTGAACAGCGTCGAGACCGACGCCCCCGTCATCCTGATCGCCAACGAGGTGCTGGACTGCCTTCCGGCGCGCCAGTTCGTGAAGACGGAGGATGGCTGGGCCGAACGCCGCGTCGGCGTCACCGACGCCAGGGAAGGCGGGGGCGGCCTGACCTTCGGGCTGGTGCGGATCACGGGCGGCTTCACACGACCGGTGTTCGAAGTGGAGCCGGGCCAGACGGTCGAGATCTCGGACCAGCAAGCCGCCTTCGGCCGCGACGTGGCGACCCTGGTCAAGGCGGCCTCGGGCGCGGCCTTGCTGATCGACTATGGCCGCGCGCGGCCCGAGGCCGGCGACACGCTCCAGGCCCTGCGGCGGCACCGGAAGGTCGATCCGCTGGAGACGCCGGGCGAGGCCGACCTGACCCAGTGGGCCGACTTCCCGACGGTGCAGGAGGCCGCCGTTCGCGCCGGGGCCGACGTCACCGGAACCCTGGGCCAGGGCGAATTCCTCCGGCTGCTCGGGATCGAAGCCCGCGCCGACCGGTTGAAGGCGGGACGGCCGGACGCGGCGCCCGTCATCGAGCGCCAGCTGGCCCGCCTGACCGACGACGACCAGATGGGAACCCTGTTCAAGGCCTGCGCGGTCTTCTCGCCCCGCAGCCTGGTGGTCCCTGGCTTCGAGGAATGAGCATGACCCTGTCGCCCCTCACCCATCCGCTGCTGGACAAGGCGGGCGTCCGCCATGGCTTCTTCACCCGCCAGGGCGGCGTCTCGACCGGCATCCACGACAGCCTGAACACAGGCCTCGGCTCCACCGACGACCCGGCCGCCGTGGCCGAGAACCGCCGCCGCGTCGCCGCGCATATGGGCGGCGCGCCTGATGATTTCGCCGCCTGTTACCAGATCCATTCCAGCCTCGCCCGCGTCGCCGAGGCCGGCTGGAAGGGCGACCGGCCCGAGGGCGACGCCACCGTCACCGCCGCGCCCGGCGTGATCTGCGCCGTCCTGACCGCCGACTGCGCCCCCATCCTGTTGGCCGATCCCGAGGCAGGGGTGGTCGGCGCGGCCCACGCGGGCTGGAAGGGCGCGCTGGACGGCGTCGTCCACTCCACCGTCGCGGCCATGCGGGCGCTGGGGGCGGAGCCCCGGCGCATGGTCGCCGTCGTCGGCCCGTGTATCGCCCAGGCCAGCTATGAGGTCGGCGCGGACTTCCAGAACCGGTTCGACCACCATGATCCCGGCGGCGGCCGCTTCTTCGCGCCGGGCGCGACGCCGGACAAGCGGCTGTTCGACCTGCCCGGCTTCGTCTTGTGGCGTCTGGAACAGGCTGGCGTCGGCGACGCCGCCTGGACCGGTCACGACACGCGCGTCGACGAGGCGCGGTTCTTCTCGAACCGCCGCGCCTGGCTCAACCGAGAGCCCGACTTCGGACGGCTGATGAGCGCGATCACCCTTCCCTGATCCCTCTCCCGTTGGGAGAGGGCTTGAGCGCACGACGGCGCCAGCCGTCGTTCTTGCGCGAAAGGGTGAGGGTCGTCTGTCAGCGGGCGGCGTCGCCGCTTCACCCGACCGACCCTCATCCGGCGCTGCGCGCCACCTTCTCCCAACGGGAGAAGGAAGAGTCGGTACGCCGGCCGTAGCCGTCGTCGCTCAATTCCCGAATTCGGCATTCGAAATCCCACGGAATCCGTATCCGAATTCCCCGGCGTCCAGCGGGCTGTTTTCAGCCCGCCATCGCCAGCTCGGGAGCCCCGGTCACCTCGCGCCACGCCTGGGGATTGGCCAGCAGTTCGCGGACCAGCAGGTTGTTGATGGCGTGCCCCGCCTTGACGCCCTCGTAGCGGCCCAGCAGGGGCGCGCCCAGCACGTACAGATCGCCGATGGCGTCCAGCGCCTTGTGCTTGACGAACTCGCGTTCCATCCGCAAGCCGCCGGGATTCAGGATCTGGTCGCCGTCGATGACCACGGCGTTCTCCAGCGAACCGCCGCGGGCCAGTCCGGCCTTGCGCAGGGCCTCGACCTCATGGGCGAAGCCGAAGGTCCGGGCGGCCATGATCTCGTTGCGGAAGGTTTCCTCGTCGACGACGAAGTCCACCACCTGATTGCCGATCACCGGCGTGTCGAAGTCGATCTCGAACCGCATCTCATAGCGGTCGCAGGGCAACAGGGCGGCGGACTTGTCGCCGTCCTGAACCCGGATCGGCTCAAGGATCTCGATATAGCGGACCGGGGCTTCCTGACGGCGGAAGCCCGCGCGGTCCAGAAGCTGGACGAATTGCAGCGCCGAACCGTCGAGGATCGGCAGCTCGGGCCCGTCCACCTCGACCACGGCGTTAGACACGCCCAGGGCGGAGAAGGCGGCCATCAGGTGTTCGATGGTCGACAGACGCACGCCGGCGGCGTTCTCGATCATGGTGTTCAGGCGGGCGTCGACGACGGCCTCGCCCGAGACGGGGATGCGGTTGTCGCGGTCCTTGATGTCGGTCCGCACGAAGACGATGCCCGTGCCGACCGGCGCCGGACGCACGGCCAGACGCACCCGGTCGCCCGTGTGCACGCCCACGCCCGCGATGATCGCGGGGGCGACGGTCGTCTTCTGGCGATGGTCGTAGCTGACCGGCAAACTCAAGCTCTTTCAATTGCGATGTCCGCACCACGTGCGGAGTACGCCCCAGCAACCGTCTAGCGACGGCTTCGCAACAGCGAAATGAAAGTCGGGTTTCCGATTGTTTCGGTTTTCGTAACCGTACCGGACGTGAAAAGCCCCGGAGCATGAGCTCCGGGGCTTTCCTCAATCAGTCAGGCGACCTCAGTTGGCGAGGCGGCGCAGGAACGACGGGATTTCCAGATCGTCTTCCGCCGGACCCAGCTCGGGCTCGGGAGCCGGCTGGGCCTGGGTCGTCGGGCGCATCTCGGTCATCCGGGACTCGGTCGGACGCGATTGCGGATAGGTCGGCTGCGCCGGCTGGCGCTTGCCGCGGCCGAACAGGCTCCAGCCCGACTTGCGGTGATCGCGGTCGTCGTACTCATCATAGGCCGGCTCTTCCCGGCGCGGTTCCGGCTGCGAGGCGGCGCGTTCCGCCGAACGGTCCATATATAGATCGCCCTGGGCCACCGGAGCGGTCGTTTCGGCGGCCGTACGGGCGCGCGGCGAGGATTCATACTCCTCGACCCACGGATCGACGATCGGCTCGAGGGTGCGATCCTCGGCGACGTGGATCACCGGTTCCGGACGTGGTTCGGGAGCGCGGGCCGCAGCGCCGAAGGTCGGATGGCTGGACTGAAAGGTGGGGACGATCGGCGCGGACTCGGTCTGGCGCGGAGCCTCGGCGCGAGCCGGCTCGCGAACGGGCTCGTGACGGACCGGCTCGGCCCGCGAGGCAGCGTAGGGGGCAGCCGGGCGCCGGGTGTCAAACGCAGAGGTTCCGGTCGACGGCGCGCCCTTGGCGGCGGCCAGGTCTTCCATGCCCGTGGCCACGACCGAGACGCGGATCTTGCCGTCGAGGGCCGGATCGAAGGCGGCGCCGAAGATGATGTTGGCGTCAGCGTCCACCTCGCCGGCGATGGCGTTGGCGGCCTCGTCGACTTCCAGCAGGGTCATGTCCATGCCGCCGGTGATGTTCACCAGCACGGCCTTGGCGCCCTTGAGCGAAGTCTCGTCCAGCAGCGGGTTGGCGATGGCGTTCTGGGCGGCCTGCAGGGCGCGGTCCTCGCCCGAGGCCTCGCCCGTGCCCATCATCGCCTTGCCCATTTCGGACATGACGGCGCGGACGTCGGCGAAGTCGA
This sequence comes from Brevundimonas sp., assembly GCF_029946145.1. Lineage (GTDB taxonomy): Bacteria > Pseudomonadota > Alphaproteobacteria > Caulobacterales > Caulobacteraceae > Brevundimonas. The sequence continues at coordinate 52,724 of NZ_JAQSDY010000017.1, read as the reverse complement.
GGTTGATCAGGCCCGGCAGGATCATCAGGTCGGTGATCGAACGCACGCCCGAGTGCAGCACCTGGTCGGCCATGCCGAAGGCGTCGGCGAAGGTGGTGCGCTCGTTGGCGACGCGGAACAGGTTCTGGTTCGGAATGACGATCAGGGTGTCGACGTAGCGTTGCAGCTCCGCGATGCCGGCGTCGGCCAGTCGCATGCGGTGGCGGCCCTCGAAGGTGAAGGGCTTGGTCACCACGCCGACCGTCAGGATGCCGCGGTCGCGGGCGCATTTGGCGATCACGGGCGCCGCACCGGTGCCGGTGCCGCCGCCCATGCCGGCGGTGATGAAGACCATGTGGGCGCCGTCCAGGTGCCCGTAGATTTCCTCGGCGGATTCCTCGGCGGCGTTCATGCCGACCTCGGGGTGGGCGCCGGCGCCCAACCCTTGGGTGATCGTCTCGCCCAGCTGGACGCGGCGGTCGGTCTTGGCGAACGACAGATGCTGCGCGTCGGTGTTGGCGACGACGAACTCGACCCCTTCAAGGCCGGCGTCGATCATGTTGTTGACGGCGTTCCCGCCCGCGCCGCCGACGCCGAAGACGACGATACGGGGCTTCAGTTCCGTGTGTTGCGGACGCACCAGCGAGAGAGACATATTCTTATCCGACCTTATCCGACCCTGCCCTTGCCGTACCCCGATGCGATTCCCCGCCGATTCGCATTGGTTATGAGCGCGTTAAGGAAACACCCGAACTGCTTAAGGGAGTGTTACCCGATAGGCTGAGTCGGGCCGGAGGCCATGGATTTCGTTAACCTTCACCGCAGTTTTCAACACTGCGGACAACGAAAAGGGGCGGCTCTCGCGAGCCGCCCCCGATCGTCTTCCTGCCGAAAGGCAGGCTGGTCCTAGTACGGCGTGTAGTTGAAGCCGATGAAGAAGCGCGTCCCGTAGGGGTCGAAGTTGCTGACCAGGGTTCCCGCGAGGTAGCGGGCCTGTTCGGCGTCGAACGCGTTGACCACGCCGGCGCGGATCGACACATCGTCCCGCGCCTGCCACCGGACGGTGAAGTCGTGGCGGGCGAAGTTGCCCGTGTCGAGCGTATCGAGCGGACGGCTGTCCAGGTTGTTGACCTGGTCGCGCATGTAGACGCTGTTCTGGGCCGTCTGCCAGTCGACCGTCCAGTTCACGCTCAGCGTATCCGTGGGCGAATAGGTCAGCGACGAGGTCAGGCGAACCCGCGGGAAGAACACGGTGCTCGAGTTCTCGGTGCCGTCGGTCGGATCGGCGGCGTTGAGGAACTGCTCCTGTTCGATCAGCCAGAGGCCGCCCACCGAATAGTCGAGACGGCCCCAGTTGCGGCCGGTCAGCTCTTCGAGGTCGACCGAGTAGCGGGCTGCGAAGTCCAGACCGCGGGTGGTCAGGGCGGCGTAGTTGATCGAGCCCTGGATGAAGCCGCCGATCGGATCGCCCGCCGGACCGCCGATGTAGAACTCACGTCCCGCGGTCGGGTCGCGGCGGAAGATGGTGTTGCAGGCCGCCGCGTTCAGCGTGGCGCCGTTGACGCAGTTGTTGACGGCCGTCTGGGCCGAAACCGCGGCGATGACGTTGGTGATCTCGATCTCGTAGTAGTCGAGAACGATGCTGAGGTTGGGAATGAAGCGCGGCTCCAGCACCGTCGAGAAGGTGAAGCTTTCCGACTCTTCCGGCGTCAGGAAGGGGTTGCCGCCGTTCACGCCGGCGACGCCCGAGGTGTAGATCGGCACGAAATCGTCGGTGTTGGTGGGCGTCGCGCCAGCGAAGTCGAAGGTCCGGCCTTGCGCGGCGGCTAGGGCGGTGCAGTTGCTGATCCGGTTATTGCGGATTTCGGCGTTGGACTGCGCCAGGATGTTCTGGGTGGAGCAGGGATCGACCACGCCGTTGAAGAACGTCTGTGACAGCGGCGAGAAGTTCTCGGCCAGGTTCGGCACCCGGATGGAGGTGTTGAAGCTGGTCTTGAAGGCGATGTCCTTGATCGGACGATAGACGAAGTTGACGCCGTAGACCTCCTGCTCACCGACCGTCGTATAGTCGGCGTAGCGGTAGGAGCCGCTCAGTTCGGCATATTCACCCAGCCAGCTGTCGCGGAACAGGGGGATCGAGAGTTCGGCGAACAGTTCGTCGGACTCATATTCCGAAGCGGGGAAGTCGGCCCCCGTGTTCAGCAGCAGCAGGCGGTCGCCGGTCGTCGCGCTACGGCCGACACCGACCGCGAACTCCCGACGGTGTTCGCCGCCGATGGCCACGCCGATCGCACCGGCGCCCCAGAAGTCCCACAGCTGGCCGGACACGGCGCCCAGCAGCTGCTCTTGCTCGTTGGTGTGGGACACGGTGATGTGGGCGTCGATGTAGTCCAGAGCCGCCTGGCTCTGATTGCCCTTGCCGAAGACGTTCAGCGGCACGCACTCGTTCAGGGCGCGCTGCCCCTCCGCGGTGTCACGAAGGTCGTCGCCGACCGTACCGGCGCGGCCGATACGGAAGTCATCGCGCAGGCCGCCGACGCCGCCCGGGGTGGTGCGGGCGGGGTTGGCCGCGGCGAGCAGCCGCGCGCGGCAGACAATGGCGCCAGGGGTGCCCAGAACGCCGGCGTTGTCGCGAACCGCATCGGCGGCCAGGGCCCAGCGCTGCGAGTCCACGCCGCGTTCGATGTTCTGGTTGCGGGCCTCACCATAGACGTAGGACAGATCCCAGTTGATGTTGTCGACGAACCACAGGCTGTCGATCGAGCCATCCAGGGCGAGGACATAACGCTCGACCTCGCGATGGTTGTCCTGGCTGCGCTGCGGACCGAAGGCCGAGTGACGGGCCCACTGACCCGCGATCGGCGCCAGGGCCGCGCCGGGCGTTGTCGCCGTCGGGGCAGCGTAGTTGGTGATGGTGTTCGCGGCGATGGCGGCCGCCACGTTCGCCGGCAGATAGGCGTTTGTATCCCAGCGCAGGTCGAACTGGGTGCTGGCCCGCAGCTGGTTGACCTCGCTGTTCGTGCGGGTGCTGTTGTTCAGGAAGACGTCGAAGAAGGTCGGCTGGCTCGTGAAGTAGGTGTCTTCCGAAACGATCTTGTATTCGGCGGTCAGGTTGATGCTGTCCGTAACCGCGAAGTTCGCACCGACCTGATAGCGCTGGGACTCCGATTCCGGCGTACGCGACTCGGCGGCGAAGCTGTTCACCGGTTCGCCGTCGCCACCGATGTTGTGGCCGCGGTTGGAACCGACATTGCCCAGACGCTGACCCAGGTTGGCGAGGCGCGCGGTCGCGCCTTCGTACACATAGGTCTTGGTCGGGTCGATGCTGAAGCAGCTGGCGCCGTTCACAGTCGTACAGTTGGCCAGCGGCACGTCAGGATCGTTCAGCATGCTGGGCTGCTGGGCGTTGGCCAGGGTGGTCTGGCCCCAGCGCGGACGGTCCAGGCGGGTCACGTTGCTGAACACGACCGTGTCGAGGTTGCCGTCGTTCGGCAGCGCCGCCGCATCGGCGTCGATCCCGATAGCGCCGAACGTGTAGCCGTCCCGGAGCCAGTCCATGTCCATCGACTGGATTTCGTCGTTCTTGTCATATTCGCCGTGGGCGTAGACGTTCAGACGATCGTCCAGGAAGTTGGCGCCGGCCAGAACCGAGAAGCGGCGGTTGGCCTGGCCGTCCTGGTTGATCATGCCGTAGTTGGCGTCGATCTCGAGACCTTCGAAATCACGACGCAGCACGAAGTTCAGCACGCCGGAAACGGCGTCGGCGCCGTAAACCGACGAGGCGCCGCCGGTGACGATCTCAATGTTCTCGATCAGCAGGCGGGGGATGCTGTCGATGTCGACGGCCAGGTTGCCCTGGGCCGCGCCGACGTGGCGACGGCCGTCAACCAGGGTCAGGGTGCGGCCCGAACCCAAGCTGCGAAGGTTGGGAAGCGACAGGCCGCCGGTGTTCAGGTTGCCGGTCGTATCCGACGGCACCGTCGAGTTCGACAGGGCCGGAAGGGTCGCAAGATAGTCGATCACCGACGTCTGGCCCGTGGTCAGCAGCTGTTCGCGGTCGACCTGGATCAGCGGCGTCGGCGCATTGGTGGGGTCGCGGCGGATGCGCGAACCGGTGACGACAACTTCGTCGATCTCGGTGGCTTCCGGCTCCTGCGAAACCGGAGTCTGCTGGGCGAAGGCCGGAGCCGTGACAGCCATGACGCCCGCGAGGATCGTCGAACCGAAGAGGTACTTGCGCTTGAGAAGCATGATGTTTGGCCCCAGCCGAAGAATGGATGCAGTAGGCAGCATCCGCCTCACGGCGAATTCTGCTTCGGATAGCCAAGCTAGCAGCAATGATCGGAGCGACAAGCATTGTGGCCGCTCGAACACCACTCCGGGATATCGTTGTTACAATCTGGACACAGTGTCGCCATGAGATCGACAAGCGCGCCTCACCGTCTGGCCCCGGCGGCAGAGGAGTTCAGAGGTTTTCGCGTAACCAACCGGCTGCGCGCGCCACAATCCCGCCTTGATGGATACGCGGAGCGTCCGCAGCCGAGAGTTGTCTGGACATCAGCTTGCGAGCCGAAACCGCTTCGCGCGGGCCATAGGCGGCGCGGAGCAGAACACCTGCGGCCGAGCAGAAGGCCGGGCCGGACGCCGCGTCAGCCAGGTGAGGCGCGCGCTGGGGCTTGCCCAGACGCACGGGACGATCGAACACGCGCACGGCCAGTTCGCGTACCCCGTTCAGCTGGCTGGCCCCGCCGGTCAGGACCAGGCCGGCGCCCGGTTCCAGGCCCACGCCCGCGTTGCGCAGACGGTCGCGCAGGAGTTCCAGGGTCTCCTCGACGCGGGGGGCGATGACGGTCTTCAGCATGGCGCGCTGGACGAAGATGGGGCCCGCCGACGGATCCTCGCCGCGCGGCGGGGCCTCCAGCATCTCGCGGTCCTCGTTGGCGCTGGCCATGGCCGAACCGTGCAGGGTCTTGAGCCGCTCGGCGCCCGCCTTGGAGGTGGACAGGCCGCGGGCGATGTCGGCGGTGACGTGGTCGCCGCCCACGTTCAGGGATTCGATGTGCAGCAGGGAGCGTCCGCCCCAGACCGCCGCCGAGGTCGAGCCCCCGCCCATGTCGATGCAGACGCAGCCGAGATCCATCTCGTCGTCTTCCAGCGCCGCCAGCGACGACACCACCGGCGCCGCCGCCACGCCCTGGAGGTCGAGATGCGCCAGTTCGAGGCAATGACTGAGGCCGTTGAAGGCGCTCTCCGACATGGAGACGACCAGCAGATCGAGGCCCAGCGAATGGCCCTTCATCGAGCGGGGATCGTGCACGCCCCGGGCCCCGTCCACCGACCAGGCAATGGGCAGGACGTGGATGGGCCGGCGGTTGGGCAGGCGGATCTGGGCCAGGGCCATGGCGATGGCGCGCGCCAGATCGGCGTCTCCGACCGGCGTGGCCCCCAGCGAAACCCGGGCCTGAACCCGGTGGCTGGCCATCTGGCCGATGGCGGTAGTGACGACGACGCCCGAGACCGGCGAGCCGGCGGCGCGTTCGGCCCGCTCGACCGCGTGACCGATAGCCTGGGCCGCCTCGTCCATGTTGACGATGCCGCCGCCGCGCACGCCGCGCGACTGGACGTGCCCCGCCCCCGCGACTCGGATGGTGCGGTCGGCGTGACGCACGCCTTCGGGCTTCATGATGAAGCAGGCGACCTTGGACTGGCCGAGATCCAGCGCGGCCACGACCGGCGCGCGTCCTGCGGCGCCCTTGGCGCCGTCCACAGTTTTGTCCACAGACCGTCCGGCCATAAGCGTTCCCTACCCTACGCGGCGCCGGCAGAGGGCCGGACGGCGACCTCCCCCGGCGTTCTCAGATCGATGCGGTCGAAGCCCAGTTCCAGCAACCGCTCGCGCTGGTTCAGCGCATCCAGCTGGATCAGGGCGGCGTCCTGGTCGGTGGCGGGCAGCTGGATCAGGCTGCCGTCCTTCAGTCTCAGGTCCCAGCGGCGTTCGTCGACACGCACCAGCGCCTCAACCCGCGCCTGCAGGCCGGGGCGTTGGGCGATCAGCGGCAGGACCTCGGAAGCCGCCTGTTCGGCGCCCTTGCCGACGACCAGCGGAAGGTTGGGGTAGCGGCCGGCGTCGGCGCCGGCGATGATCACGCCATGGCTGTCGATCACCATGTTGCGGCCGCCCGCCTGCCAGACGGCGAGACGGTCATGCTCGGTGACATGGACGATCAGGGTGTTGGGCAGAAGGCGCACCACGCGGGCGCCCTTGACCCAGCCAACCGTCTCGACGCGCTTGCGGACGGCGTCGAGGTCGATCGAGGTCATGGGTTGGTCTGCGTACAGCTGCACGGCGCGCTGGATGGTGGCGGTGGCCTCGGGGGACTCGCCCTCGATGAAGACCTTCTCGAGCTTCAGCCCCATGCCGGCGGCGGCTCCGTCGACGCCGTGACTGATCGAGGCGCCGATGCGCTCGGCGCGAGCGCCGGTCGCCAGAACGCCCGCCAGAACGACGACGCCGGCGACGATGGAAACAATGACCGCGCGAGGAGACAGGTCGAGGCGGCCCAGCGCCGCCATCTTGCCCGGCGTGGCCTGGGCATTGCGGGGCGCACGCCCGCGCCCCTGTGATCTGGGAGCCGCGCCGCGTTTTGCAGGCTGGTTCGAACTCTGTCGCCGACCGCCGCGAACTACCGCGGGCATGAGGCGTCCTCCACCATCCACCGTACCAGGGTTTTGTAGTCCATCCCGACATGGGCGGCCTGCTCGGGACTGAGCGAGGTCGGCGTCATGCCCGGCTGGGTATTGACCTCCAGAAGGACCAGTTCGTCCTTAATATCGTCATAACGAAAGTCCGATCGCGACACGCCGCGGCAGCCCATGGCGGTGTGCGCCAGCTCGGATTCCCGCAGCGCCCGCTCGAAAACATGCGGCGGCAAAACCGCCGGCAACACATGGCTGGAGCCGCCCGGGGCGTATTTGGCCTCGTAATCGTAGAAGCCCTTGGCCGGGGTGATGTCGGTGATGGTCAGGGCCCGCGGCCCCGACTTCTCCCCAAGAACCGTGACCGCCAGTTCCTTGCCTGCGATGAAGGGCTCGACCATCACCTGCTCGCCCCAGGTCCAGCCGGCCTCGCCGGGCGCCGCGCACGGCGGCTCGCCCTCGCGCACCAGATAGACGCCGACCGACGAGCCCTCGGCGTTGGGCTTGATCACATAGGGCGGCGGGATGACGTGGCCGCGCGCCACCTCATGCCGGTCGAACAGGCCGCCGCCGGGCACCACGACGCCCGCGGCGCGGAGCACGGCCTTGGACTTGTCCTTGTCCATGGCGAGGGCCGAAGCCAGGACGCCGGAGTGGGTGTAGGGGATGGCCAGCGTCTCCAGCACGCCCTGGACGCAGCCGTCCTCGCCCCATGCGCCGTGCAGGGCGTTGAAGACGACATCGGGTTTCAGCTCAGCCAGTACCTGGACCAGGTCGCGTCCGGCGTCGACGCGGGTGACCTTCCGGACCTGCCCTTCGAGGGCGTCTGCACACATCTTGCCCGACGACAGGGACACCTCCCGTTCGGACGACAGCCCGCCCATCAGGACGGCGACGTGCAGGTCTGCGAACGGGCGGGTCATGCGGGGATCAACTCAGAGCGGGCGGCCGATCCTCTTGATCTCCCATTCGAGGTTTACGTTCAGTTTACTTTGAACGTCCGCGCGCACGGCGTCTCCGAGACCTTCGATATCCGCGGCCGTCGCCTCACCGGGGTTGATCATGAAATTGCTGTGCAATTCGCTGAACATGGCCCCGCCGCCGGTGGCCTTGAACAGTTTCCCGCGCCAGCCCGCCTCATCGACCAGCTTCCACGACGAATGACCCGGCGGGTTCTTGAAGGTCGAGCCGCCGGTCTTCTCGCGGATCGGCTGGGTCAGTTCGCGGCGCGAAGTGATTTCGGCGATCTTCGCCGCCACGGCCTCGGCATCGGCCGGCGTCCCCCGGAAGGTCGCCTCGATCCAGATGATATCGGCCGGCGCCTCCGAGTGGCGATAGGTGTAGCCGAAGTCGGCCAGCGCATATTCGACCCGCTCGCCCGACCGCGTCACGCCGCGCGCCGACACGAGGATGTCCTTCGTCTCGGCGCCATAGCAGCCGGCGTTCATGGTCAGGGCCCCGCCGATGGTGCCCGGAATGCCCGCATAGAACTCCAGCCCGCCGATCCCGGCCTTGGCCGAAGCCCTCGCCACCATGGAGTCCAGCGCCCCCGCCCCCGCCGTGATCGTGTCGCCCTCGGTCGTAATGCCCGCGAAGGGTCGCCCGGCCAGCCGCACCACCACGCCCTCGACGCCGCCGTCGCGGACGATGACGTTGGAGCCCACGCCCAGAACGGTCACGGGCGTTGTCGGGTCCAGCGCCTTGAGGAAGTCAGCCAGATCGTCGCCATCAGCCGGGATGAACAGCACGTCGGCGTTTCCGCCCACCCGGAACCAGGTGAACGGCCCGAGAGGCTCGTCCCGCAGCAGCTTGCCGCGCACGGCGGGAATGGTGTCGCGCCAGACCATGCTAATTTCCGTGCATCCCCGCGAAGGCGGGGACCCAGGTTTTGGCCGCCCCGCAGACGGTGGAGGTTGCGAGATCGCACAATCCAGCAATACCGTCGCAGCTCAAGCCTGGGTCCCCGCCTTCGCGGGGATGCACGGTGAGAAGAGTCATCAGCCCAAGGCCTCCAGCTGCCCCGGCAGGGCATAGGCCCAGGCGGTGATGTCGCCGGCGCCCAGCAGGACGACGAGGTCGCCCGACTTCGCTTCGGCTGCGATCACCCCCGGCAGAGCCTCGACGCTCTCCAGCGCCTGCACCGACCGGTGGCCGAAACGGCGGATGCCCTCGACCAGCGCATCCTTGTCGATCCCCTCGATCGGCGTCTCGCCCGCGGCGTAGACGTCGGCCACGAACACCGCGTCGGCATCCGAGAAGCAGGTCGAGAACTCCTCCATCAGCGATTCCAGCCGGGTGAACCGGTGCGGCTGGACCACCGCGATAACGCGGCCCTCGGCGACCTGACGCGCGGCCTTCAGCACCGCCGCGATCTCGACCGGGTGGTGTCCGTAGTCGTCGACGATCCGCACCCCGCCGACCACGCCCGTGGTGGTGAAGCGCCGCCGCACGCCGCCGAAGCCGGCGAGACCCGCCTTGATCGCCTCGTCCGACACGTCCAGCTCGCGCGCCACGGCGATGGCGGCCAGGGCGTTGGCGACATTGTGCCAGCCGGCCATGGGCAGGTGCAGGCCCTCGATCCGGGTCGGCTCGTCGAGGGCGGCGAGGCCCTGTTTCTGGATCACCACGTCGAAGCGGCAGCCGTCGGGCTTCATCTCGACATTGTCGGCCCGGACCATGGCCTGGGGATTGACGCCATAGGTGACCAGCCGCCGGTTATCGATCGAGGCCACCAGCCGCTGCACCTCGGGATGGTCGAGGCAGACGGCGGCGAAGCCGTAGAAGGGGATGTTCTCGACGAAGTCCACGAACGCCTTCCGCACCCCGTCGAAGTCGCCGTAGTGGTCCAGGTGCTCCGGGTCGATATTGGTGACGATCGCCACCGTGGACTTCAGGCGCAGGAAGCTGCCGTCGCTCTCGTCGGCCTCGACCACGATCCAGTCGCCGTCGCCGACCTTTGCGTTGGTGCCATAGGCGTTGATGATGCCGCCGTTGACCACCGTCGGGTCCAGCCCGCCGGCGTCGAGGATGGCCGCCACCATCGAGGTCGTGGTGGTCTTGCCGTGGGTGCCCCCGACCGCGATCGAGAATTGCAGCCGCATCAGTTCGGCCAGCATCTCGGCCCGGCGAACCAGCGGGATGCGGCGTTCCCGGGCGGCGACCATCTCGGGATTGGTCGGCTTGACCGCGGTCGAATAGACCACCGCCGAAACGGCGTCGCCGATGTGGGCCGCGTCGTGGCCGATGAAGATCCGGGCGCCCAGCGTCTCCAGCCGTTCGGTGTTGGCGCTGGCTTTCGCGTCCGAACCCTGAACCGAATAGCCGATCTTGAGCATGATCTCGGCGATGCCGCTCATGCCGATGCCGCCGATGCCGACGAAATGAACGGGGCCGAGGTCGAAGGGTACGGGGCGAAGGCGAGCGATCATCCCAGCGGATTAGCAAGGGTCGCGGCGGAATGCATCACCCGCTTTTCCCCTCCTTCTCACCTCCCGAAGAGAAGGAAACGGCGGCGACCTCAGTCCTCGGCCACGAAATCCTGGGCGAACTCGGGGGCGTCCTCGTCGCCGGGCAGCAGGGGCGCGTCGTCGTCGTCCGAGGGCCGCGACGGGTCGGGGACCTCGAAGCCGACGGGGATGGACAGGTCCAGCAGGCCCGCCGCCTTCATCTCCTGCACGCCAGGCAGGTCGTAGAGGCTGGCGAGGCTGAAATGTTCGAGGAATTTGTCGGCCGTCGCATAGGTGACCGGGCGGCCGGGCGTGCGGCGGCGGCCCTTCAGCCGGACGAAGCCCATCTCCAGCAGCAGATCCAGCGTGCCTTTTGAAAGGGAAACGCCGCGCACGCTCTCGATCTCGGCGCGCGTGCAGGGCTGGTGGTAGGCGATGATGGCCAGGGTCTCGAGCGCCGCCTTCGACAGCCGGCGCGGCTCCTCGCGCTCTTCGGTCATCAGGAAGCCGAGGTCGGCGGCCGTGCGAAAGCGCCAGCGGTCGGCGACGCATTCCAGCTCGACGCCGCGGCCCTGATACCGTTCGCGCAAGGCCGAGATCGCCCCGCCGACGTCGGCCCCCTCGGGCAGGCGCCGTGCGAGTTCCGCCGCCGACAGCGGTCCGGCCGCGGCGAACAGCAGGGCCTCGACGCGGCGTTCGATCTCTCCGTGATCAGGGGCGAACTGGATCATCTAGGTTCCGCTCATCCCGGCGAAAGCCGGGACCCAGTGCTTTGGGCGCTCCGGCGGCGCCGGGGCTGCGTTGACCCCTATCCCACACACCCTGCCCCAAGAAAGGACTGGGTCCCGGCTTTCGCCGGGATGCACGGGAGGGGAAGTCAAGGCATCAACTCCAGCGGCTGGCCGCGCCCGCGCCGCTTCAGATACAGTTCGGCGAAGGCCTGCGCCTGTTTCACGTCCATCGCCCCCTCCTTCACCAGCTCCAGACTGGCCGACAGGGTCGAGGCGGTAAAGCTGGCCTGGGTCGGGCCCTCGGCCTGGCTGTGGGCGGGCGCGACCTGTTCCAGCGGCGTCCATTGCTCCAGCCGGGGCAGGATGTCCCGCAGCCAGTCCCGCGCCGCTTCCAGCCCGAAGGCTTCGACGCGCTGGCCGGGGTTGTACTGGCGCTGACCCTCGCGCCGGCGCTGGGTCACATAGGCCGCCATCAGTTCGTACAGGCTGGCGTCGATCCGGTCGGACGGCACGATCACCGTCGCCTCGGGGTCGCCGCGGGTGAAGACGTCGCGCTTCAGCCGGGGCCGGCTGGTGATGGCCTCGACCGCCTTGCGCATGGCTTCCAGCTTCTGCAGCCGGAAGGCCAGGGCGGCGGCCATCTCCTCGGCCGGCGGCTCCTCGCCCTTCTTGTCGGTGCGGGGCAGCAGCAGGCGCGACTTCAGATAGGCCAGCCACGACGCCATCACTAGATAGTCCGCCGCCAGGGCGAAATTCCGCCGCCGGGCCTCGTGGACGAAGGCCAGATACTGTTCCGCCAGCTTCGTGATCGACAGCTTCAGCAGATCGACCTTCTGCGTCCGCGCCAGCGCCAGCAGGACATGCAGCGGTCCTTCATACCCTTCCAGATCGACCACGAAGGCCTCGCGGTCGTCGACCTGTTCGGCGGCGGTAAAGTCCAGATTGGGCTGGAAGGCGTCGGTCATGGGATCAGGCCCGGGCCTCGCCGACATCCGGTCCGCTGGCCGCATCGAGCTTGCCGGCCAGCAGGGTGGCGAACCGCTCGCGGGCCTCGGGCTCATCCAGCGGTTCGGGCGTGTGGACGATGCGCGCCATGGCGGCCTCGGCCCGTTTCGCAGACTGGCCTTTGAGCTTGCCCACGCCCTCGGCGACCTGCCGCATCTCGACCAGATCGCCGTTGCAGTGAAGGACCACGTCGCAACCGGCCTTCAGGGAACCTTCGGCCCGTTCGCCCAGCGTGCCCGACAGGGCCTTCATCGACAGGTCGTCGGTCATGATCAGGCCGCCGAAGCCCAGATGATCGCGCATCAGCCGGATCGCCTTCTTCGAGGTCGTCGCGGGCCGCTTCGGATCGATCGCGTCGAACACCACATGGGCGGTCATGGCCAGCGGCATGTCGGACAGCGCCTTGAACGGGACGAAATCCCAACCATCCAGCGTTTCCAGATCGGCGTGGACCACGGGCAGGTCGTGGTGGCTGTCGGCGAAGGCGCGGCCGTGGCCGGGCATGTGCTTGATCACGGGCAGGACGCCGCCGGCCAGAAATCCTTCCGCCGCCGCCCGGCCCATCCGCGCCACCGTGGCCGGGTCATGGGCCCAGGCCCGGTCGCCGATGATGTCGTGGGCGCCCGGCACCGGCACGTCCAGCACCGGGGCGCAGTCGACGTTGACCCCGACGGCCCGCAGGTCGTGCGCGATCAGCCGCGCGCCCAGCCGGGCGAGTTCGCGCGCCATCAGCGGATCGCTGACGGCCTTGAGATAGGCCTCGCCCGGCGGATATTTTCGCCAGTGTGGCGGGCCCATTCGCTGCACCCGACCGCCCTCCTGATCGATCAGTATGGGGCAGCCCGGGTCGCCGATGCAGTCCCGGAGCTCGTCGGTCAGCGCCCGCATCTGCTCGGGGCTGTCCACGTTTCGCCGGAACAGGATGAAGCCCCACGGCCGCGCCTCCGCGAAGAAGGCCTTCTCCGCCTCGGTCAGCCGATGGCCGCTGCAGCCGTAGATCGCGGCGGAGGTCACCGTCCGATCAACGCACGAAACAATCGCCGCCGCCGGCCTTGATCGCATTGCACAGGCCCGTGGCCTGTTCGCGGCTGAGGCCCGTGACCGTAGTGCGATAGACCGTCGAGCCGTTGGACGCCGTCACCTCCTGCACCCGCTTGTCGGCGCCGCCGGTGAACTGCGGGTAGCGGCCCACGACGGCGGCGAACTCGCGGTCGGCGAGGCTGGGGGTCGAGAAGGCGCCGATCTGGACGCCCGAGGTTCCGCCGACGGCGGGCGGGGGGGCCGGGTCGGCCTTCGGAGCCGGCACGACAGCGGGGCCGCCGCGCGTCGGCGCGACCGGGGCGGGTCTCGGCGTCGGACCGACCTGCGCGGGCGCGGGCCGGGGCTGTACCGCTTCGGGCGGCGGGGTGAAGGTTGGGGCGGCCGTCGGGGCCTCGGCGCCGGAATAGACGTCGATGCCGGCTTCCGGGTCGATCGGCTGGGCGTCCAGCGGAGCCTCGGCCTTCATTTCGCCGACCGGCGTGCCGACGGCGGGCGGGGCGTCGCTCGAGGAGCGCGGACCGGCGCGATAATAGACCACCACGGCGATGATCAGCAGGACCAGCACGACGCCCGAGATGATCAGGGTCATCGGCGGCGCCTTGGCTCCGCCGCCCCCGCCGCCGCCGCGGCGCGGATCGTAGCCGCCCCGGTTGAATGGCAGATCGTCGTCGGTGGGCGGCGTATAGGCGCCGCGATCATGGCCGGGATCGCGGCCCGGGTTCGGACGATAGGGATCTTCGTGGGACATGACCGCGCCTTCCAGCCGGGTCGCGCGAATCGGCGCGCCCGAACCTCATCCTACCTGCCCCCGCCCGGCTTTCGAATCACAGATCGAGAGCCAGGTCGAGGCTGAACAGTTTCTTGTGTTCCTCGATGGCGTAGCGGTCGGTCATGCCAGCGATGTAGTCGCACACCGCCCGCGCCCGTTTCGCCCGATCCTCGACCCCGGCCTTGCCTGACCATTCCGGGGGCAGGGTCGCGGGTTCCGCCATGAACAGCTGGAACATCTCGGCCAGCAGACGCCGGGCCTGGCTGCGGGTGCGGTTGACGCGATAGTGGCGGTACATCCGCTCGAACAGGAACTGTCGCAGCACGCCCAGGTCGGCCAGCATGGCGGGCGAGAAGGCCACCAGCATCCGGTCAGCGGTCCGCACGTCCTCGGACGAGCGGATGTTCGCCGCCTCGATGCGGCGTTCGGTTTCCGCCAGCACGTCCTCTACCATCACTCCGATCATGCGGCGGACGGCCTCGATGCGGATCATTCGTTCGTCGATGTCCGGCCAGGCCTTGCGCACCCCGTGCAGCACCGGCCCGATCAGCGGCACCTGAGCCAGATCGTCGAGTGTGAAGAGCCCCGCCTGCACCCCGTCATCGACGTCGTGATTGTTGTAGGCGATGTCGTCGGCGATGGCGGCGGCCTGGGCCTCCAGCGAGGCGAAGGTCCCCAGCCGCAGGTCCCAGCCGGGGGCATAGTCGGCGATGGCCCTCCACGCCGGCTCGTCGAGACGGTGCGACACCGGCCCGTTGTGCTTGACCACGCCCTCGACGGTTTCCCAGCTGAGGTTCAGCCCCTCGAACTGGGGATAGCGATGCTCCAGCCGGGTCACGACGCGGAAGGTCTGGACGTTGTGGTCGAACCCGCCCCACGGCTCCATCTGGGCCTGCAGCTCGTCCTCGCCGGCGTGTCCGAAAGGCGGATGACCCAGGTCGTGGGCCAGGGCCACCGTTTCGGCCAGATCGGTGTCCAGCCGCAGGGCGTGGGCCAGCGACCGCGCGATCTGCGCCACCTCCAGGCTGTGGGTCAGGCGGGTGCGGTAGTGATCGCCCTCATGCGCCACGAAGACCTGGGTCTTCTCCTTCAGGCGGCGGAAGGCGGTGGCGTGGATGATCCGGTCGCGGTCGCGGGCATAGGCGTTGCGCGTGCGGCTGATCGGCTCGGGCGTCAGCCGACCTCGGCTGTGCTCGGGGTATTCGGCGTAAGGCGCGCGCTCGGGGATCAACGTCGGCTGCTCATTCGGCTGCGGGCCTTTGCGATTGGCCACCCGCGCCTCATATAGGCCCCTGTGAGCACCGTCCAATCCGTCCCCGCCTTCCAGATATCGCCGTCCGCCGGCGGACATGGCCTGACGCTGTCGGAAACCGCCGCCCGACGGCTGGAGACGCTGGGCCGAAACGAGGGACATCCGGTGATGCTGCGCGTCGCCGTGGATGGCGGCGGCTGCTCTGGCTTCCAGTACCGCTTCGAACTGGTCGAGGCCGCCGGGGCCGACGACATCCGCATCGAAGCCGGGGGTCAGGCGGCGCTGGTCGACGCCGTGTCCCTGCCCTTCCTCAAAGGTTCGGAGATCGCCTTCGTCGACGATCTGGCCGGGGCGCAGTTCGTGGTGCGCAATCCGAACGCCGCCTCCAGCTGCGGCTGCGGCGTCAGCTTCTCGATCTAGCCCAGCGTCTCCTGGAACCGCACCGGCCGCCCGTGGGCCGCGCCGATCAGTTCGCCGTCCTTCATCACCACGCGGCCGCGGACGATAGTGGCCTTGGCCTGACCAGTCGCCTCGAAGCCGTCGAAGGGCGTCCAGCCGCAGCGGCTGGCCATGTCGGCGTGGGCGATGACGTGTTTCGCCTTCAGATCGACGATCGTCAGATCGGCGTCGTAGCCCTCGGCCATCCGGCCCTTGCCGGCGATGCCGAAGACGCGGTTGGCGCCGTGGGAGGTCAGGTCGATGAAGCGGTAGAGCGACAGCCGGCCGTTGGCCACATGGGTCAGCATGACCGGCACGAGGGTCTGCACCCCGGGCATGCCCGAGGGCGACGCCGGATAGGGCCGGGCCTTCTCCTCGATGGTGTGCGGCGCGTGGTCCGAGCCCAGCACGTCGAACACGCCCTGCTCGATCCCGCCCCACAGGCCCGCGATGTGCGGCGCGTTGCGGATCGGGGGGTTCATCTGGGCGTAGCCCTTGAGCCGGGCATAGGCCTCGTCGCCATCCAGGGTCAGATGCTGGGGCGTCACCTCGGCGGTGGCGACGTCCTTGTGGTCGGCCAGGAAGCGCACCTCTTCAGCGGTCGAGACGTGCAGCACATGGATTCGGGCGCCGACCTCGCGCGCCAGGCCGACCAGCCGCCGCGTCGAGCGGATCGCGCTTTCGGCGTCGCGCACCTCGGGGTGGCTTGTCCAGTCGCCGGTGCGTGCCAGCGGCCGGCGTTCGACCAGCCGGTATTCGTCCTCGGAATGGAAGGTGGCGCGGCGCTTCACGTGCCGCAGCACCTCGCGGACCCCGTCGTCGTCGGCGACCAGAAGCGTGCCGGTCGAGGCGCCCATGAACACCTTGACCCCGCAGCAGCCGGGCAGACGCTCCAGCTCGGCCAGGTGCTTCGCATTCTCGTGGGTGCCGCCAATGTAGAAGGCGTGGTCGGTCCACATGCGGTCGCGGGCGCGGGCCAGCTTGTCGGCGAGCGTATCCGGGTCGGTGGTGTTGGGCTCGGTATTCGGCATCTCGAACACGGTGGTGACGCCGCCCAGGGCGGCGGCGCGGCTGCCAGTCTCGAGATCTTCCTTCCATTCCAGCCCCGGCTCGCGGAAATGGACCTGGGTGTCGATGACGCCGGGCAGGACGGTCAGGCCGGTCGCGTCCATGACCTCGCCCGCCGACGCCTGCGACAGGTCGCCGACGAAGACGATGCGGCCATCTTTCACGCCGACATCGGCCATGCCGCGCCCGGCGTGGTTGGCCACCTCGCCGCCGCGGACGATCAGGTCATAGGTCTGGGTCATGGGCGTCCCTTAAACCCGCGCGGCGCGCCGATCTAGCCGGAGACGCGTTCGGCCAGCAGCTTCGTCGCCGCGCGCAGCACCCGGTCAGCCGGCAGGTCGTTCATGTGCAGGATGGCCTGGTTCAGGTTGGGGTCGATCTTGCGGAACTCGTCCACGGTGCGAGGACCACGCACGGCGACCCCGCGCCACGGTCCCCGCTCGGCGTCGTCCGAGGGCCCGAAAGCCGCCACCGTCGGAACACCCGCCGCCACGGCGAGCTGGGTCCACAACGAGTCCGCGCCCAGATACAGCGTCGCCCGCCGCAGCGCCGCCGCCGTCTGCAGCGGCGTCAGCTTCCCCTGCAGCTCGATGACCCGCTCACGCTTGACCGCGAACCGCACCGTATGCGCCGCGTCGCGGTCGCCCTCGTCGCCGACGATCATCAGCCGACCGCCCGCCAGCGCGCCGCCGTCAGCCAGCAGCGCCGTCGCCACCTTGGCGAACCGCTCGGGCGGCCATTGCTTGCCCATCCAGTCCGCCCCCGGGGCCACGGCCAGGATCGGTCCGTCCGCCGACAGGATCAGCGCATCCGCCGCCGCCGTCGTCGCGTCGGACAGGAACAGCCGGGGCGCCGGAATATCGTCCAGTTGCAGCACCCGCGCCGCCAGCTCGACCGCGTGCACCCCCGCCTCGCCCTCGCCGCGCACGGCCCGCTTCTGGCGTTTCAGTTTGCCGGACAGGGCCGAGCCGCGCATGTCGACCACCAGCCCCCAGTTCACCGCCCGCACCTGGTTCCACAGCGCCAGCCATTCCAGCCGGCCCTCGCGCTCCAGCACGAGGGTCCGGTCCAGCCGCGGCGTGTCGGCGAACAGGGGGGCGCTGGCGGGAGATCCGACCACGGTGAAGGAGGCCGTCGGCATGGCCTCGACCAGATACGCCAGCACCCCGGACGACAGGACCGCGTCCTCGGGATCCGCCTCGGCGATGTACAGAATAGGGAACCGGCTCGCCATCGATCGACCGTATACGGATTCTCTCGCCGCATCAGGCATGTCTCAGGTGTGGTCCACAGGCTCGACCGGCCCTATCTAGGGGTCATGGTCCCTCGCATCGCCCGCCTCGACAGCCGCGCCCTGATCCGCGTCACCGGGCCCGACGCCCGCCCCTTTCTGCACAATCTGCTGACCCAGGACGTCGAAACCCTGGCGCCGGGACACCTGCGGTTCGGGGGCCTGCTGTCGCCTCCGGGTCGGTTGCTGTTCGACCTGTTCCTGCTGGGCCTCGAGGACGGCGTTCTGCTGGACGTCGCCGCCGACCGCCGCGAGGCCCTGCTGCAGCGACTGGCGATGTACCGACTGCGGGCCCAGGTTGGGGTCGAGGCAGATGCCGGCGGGGTTTTCGCCGCATGGGATGGCGAGGTGGACGGCTTCATCCCCGACCCGCGCACGCCCGCGCTCGGCGGGCGGCGCCTTGGCGACGGGGTCGAGACGAACGCCACGGAGGATGACTGGCAGGCCCACCGTCTCGCGGTCGGCGTTCCCGATCCGGCCGCCGACACCCTGTCGGACAAGACGTATCCGATCGAGGCTGATTTCGACCTGCTGAACGGCATCGACTTCCAGAAAGGCTGTTTCGTCGGTCAGGAAACGACGTCCCGCATGAAGCGACGCGGCGTCATCAAGAACCGTATGCTGCCGGTCGCCTTCGACGGCCCGGCGCTCCCCTTCGGCGCCGAGGTGCTGAACGGTGATCTGCGGGCGGGCGAAGTCCTGAGCGGACGGGACGGAGCGGCCATGGCTCTGATGCGTCTGGACCGGATCGACGGCGACCTGACCGTCGACGGTCGCGCGGTCACGGTCAGACGACCCGACTGGTCAGGGCTCCAGGACGAAAAACGCGCCCGAAGCGGACTTCGGGCGCGTCTCATGACCGATTGAACGGACTATTCGGTCTTGGCGGCTGCGTCGGCGGCGGCTTCGGTCTTGCGCGCGGCCGTACCGGCGGCGGCGTCGATGTTGGCGGCGGCTTCGTTGGTGGCGGCGGCGGCGTTGTCAGCCGCGGCCTCGGCGTTGACGGCGGTGTCGTCAGCGGCCGAGGCGACCGTGGCGCCGGCCGAGTCGGCGGTGGTGGCGG
Organism: Brevundimonas sp.; assembly: GCF_029946145.1. Classification (GTDB taxonomy): domain Bacteria; phylum Pseudomonadota; class Alphaproteobacteria; order Caulobacterales; family Caulobacteraceae; genus Brevundimonas. The sequence goes on along the minus strand of NZ_JAQSDY010000017.1, from coordinate 33,945 downwards.
CGTTCTCTTCGGTTTGCTGCGAGCAGGCCGTCACGGCCAGGGCGGCCGCGGCGGCGGCGATCAGGGCGATACGCATGGATAGTCTCCTTGAAGGGGAATTCTGGTTTGTTGGACCTTCACCCGGACTTGTCCAGTCCCTGTCGCCACCCTTTGACGCCGCGCCGGGGGACAACCATCATCCCCTTGCTGAAATCGGGACCCGCCCATGCCGCTGATCGACCTGAGCCACACCATCGAGGACGGCATGATCACCTACAAGGGTCTGCCCGCCCCGCTGATCTGCGACCACATGAGCCGTGAGGCCTCGCGCGCCAACTACGAGGCCGGGACCGAATTCCAGATCGGCCGCATCGAGATGGTCGGCAACACCGGCACCTATCTGGACACGCCGTTCCACCGCTACGCCGACGGCGAGGATCTCGGCGACGTCGGCCTGGACCGCGTCGCCGCCCTGCCCGGCCTCGTCGTCCGCGTCCCTGATATTCAGGCCGTCGAAGCCGATCGTTTCGCGGGTCTCGATGTGCGCGGCAAGGCCGTGTTGGTCCACACCGGCTGGGCCCGCCACTGGCGCACCGACTCATATTTCGAGAACCACCCCTTCCTGACCGGGGCCGCCGCGGCGCTGCTGGTCGAGGCGGGCGCGGCCCTGGTCGGTATCGACTCCCACAATATCGATGACATCCGCACCCGCGCGCGACCGGTCCACACCCTGCTGCTCGGCGCCGGCATTCCGATCTGCGAGCATATGCGCGGGCTGGAGCTGCTGCCCGACGCCGGCTTCCGTTTCACCGCCGCGCCTCCGAAGGTGAAGGCGTTCGGGACGTTTCCGGTAAGGGCGTTCGCGGAGGTGGGGTGACCCGGCCGCGTATTACTCGGGCGCGACCGGCGGAGCGATCTCGACCGGCTCGACGGCCGGTTCCGGCATGGGGCCCTTGAGCTCCGTCCAGGCCACCCCGCCGGCAGCCGCGGTTCGCCCCCGCTCGAACAGGTCGGACATTGAGGCGGGGTCGAAGTCGAGGCTGGACGCCTCGGTCCCTTCGGGAATCGCCGCGACATGCAGGGTCAGACCATTGCGTTCGGCGAAGGCCAGATTGACCGCCAGGCCGGTGCGAAGGTTCGCCTTGGTCATGGTGTCATAGGATCGGGCCAGAATGGCGGGCAGGGTCCCGCGCGTGATCACCTCCGTGCGGCCGATCTGGCCGTTGATCAGGACATAGAGGGCGGTTCCGTCCGGCGCCCGCGTCGGCGTGGTCACCGTCAGCATGCCCTCCGGGATGCCCAGGAAGGGTGTGATCACGCCGCCATCGACATGCATTTCCTCGACCAGCCGTCCCTGGCCGTCGACGCCCGGGATCATGACCGGCGGGAACACCCCGGGGATGCTGGCCGAGGCCAGCAGAACCGCGCGGAAAAGCTCCACGGCCTGGTCCCCGCCCTGCTTCGCCAGCACGCCCATGTCCCAGATCACCGTCTCCTGCGCATCCAGATTGGTCGTCACGATCAGCAGCCGCCGGCCCTTGTCGTGCTCGATCGCGATCTGGCGCAGCAGGTCCGGGGTCACATAGGCCTCGACCAGATCCTTCAGAACGCCCGAGTCAAACAGGCCCGGGGCGGCCAGGGCGGCGAAGCTGCGCCAGCCCAGCAGGCCGCCGGTGCGGCCCTCGGCATAGGCGCCGTGCAGTTCGTCGTCCCATTCGGGACCTAGGAAGGCGAAGGGCGCCGCCAGTGCTCCGGTGCTGACGCCGGTGACCACGCTGAACTCGGGCCGTGTTCCGCTCTCGGTCCAGCCGACCAGCACCCCGGCCCCATAGGCTCCATTGGCGCCGCCGCCGGACAGGGCGAGGATGGAGCGCCCTTCGGAGGCGGCCCACAGCCGGGCGCCGATCTGTTCCGCCAGGGCTTCGACCTGGGCGACGTCGCCGGCCCGAATGCGGGGGTCCTCGGTCGGCCGCCATGACTGCGTGGTCAGCCGGATGACGCCATCGTCCGGCCGGTCGATGGTGCCGCACCCCGCCAGCCACAGCGACGCCAGCACGGCAGCGACGCTTGCTGCGGATTTACGTCTCATGGAGGGATCGTCCGGTGGAGGTCGGGTGTATGATAACATGGATCGACGCAGCCCGCGCCTTCACGCGGCCGGTGCAGGCGCTACCCTGACCCCATGTCCGACTCACTCCACCGCTGCGCCTGGTGCGGAACTGATCCGCTGTACGTCGCCTACCATGACGAGGAGTGGGGCGTGCCCGAGTATGACGCCCGGGCCCTGTGGGAAAAGCTGGTGCTGGACGGATTCCAGGCCGGGCTGGCGTGGATCACCATCCTGAGGAAGCGCGAGGGGATGCGCCACGCCTTCGACGGCTTCGACCCGGAGAAGATTGCGTCCTACGGCGAGGCGGATATCGAGCGGCTACTGGACGACGCCCGCATCATCCGCTCGCGGGCCAAGATCAACAGCGCCATCAAGGGCGCGCGGATCTGGCTGGAGATGCGCGACAGCGGGGAGGACTTCAGCGAATGGCTGTGGTCGTTCGTCGGCGGCGCGCCGATCCAGAACTGTTGGCCGGACAGCGGCGCCCGGCCGGTCGCCACCGCCGAATCCGAGGCCATGGCGAAGGCGCTGAAGAAGCGCGGTTTCACCTTCTGCGGCCCCGTGATCGTCTACGCCTTCATGCAGGCTGTGGGCATGGTCAATGATCACGGCGTCGAATGCTTCCGTCACCGGCAGGTTCATGCGAGGACCGGACGGTGAAGACTCCGTCGAAAACCTCCGCAAGGGCAAAGCCCAAGGCAGCGCGCGTGTTTCCGACGCTCGGTCTTGAAGTTCTTCTGATACAGTCCAGCGGCGGGCCAGTTTGCGGCGTCGACGAGGCGGGACGCGGGCCCTGGGCCGGACCAGTGTCGGCGGGCGCGGTGATCCTGAACCCCGACGACCTGCCCGAGGGCATCGACGACTCCAAGGCCCTGACCCACGCGCGGCGCGAAATGCTGGAGATCGAGATCAAGGCCCGGGCAGTCGCTTGGGGCGTTGGCTTCGCCTCGGTCGAGGAGATCGCCGAGCTGAACATCCTGCACGCCACCGGCCTGGCCATGTGCCGTGCGATCGAGGCGCTGGCCGTCGCGCCTGTCGCGGCCCTGGTGGACGGCAACTATCGCTTCAAACTGCCCTGCGACGTGCAGACAGTGGTGGGCGGGGACGGCCTGTCGCTGTCGATCGCGGCGGCCTCGATCCTGGCCAAGACGGCGCGGGACCGGCTGATGGTCGAACTGGATGTGGAATACCCGGGCTACGGCTTCGCCGGCCACAAGGGCTACAATGCGCCGGTGCATCAGGAAGCGTTGAAGACGCTGGGCCCCTGCCCCGCCCATCGACGCAGCTGGGCGCCGATCCGGGCGTTGCTCGATCAATAAATCCGCTCATCCCGGCGAAAGCCGGGACCCAGTGCTTTCGTGAGGCAAGCTGCGTGGGATCAGCAACCGCGCGAAACGGTTGGCGCTGATCGCCCAAAGAACTGGGTCCCGGCTTTCGCCGGGATGAGCGGAATCAAACTTGCAAAGCCCCGCCCAGCAGGGCGCCCATCAGCGCGGCGACGGCCCCGCCGACAACGATGGTGAACCAGGCCGGCAGGCCCTCGGCCATTTCCTTCAGGCTCGGCTCGGCGTGGTGAGCGCCATATCCGTCATTGGCCGGGCGCGCGTCGACCCGCCGGGCGACAGGCGGACGCCAGGCCACGGTTTCGAACGCGTCCGCGGTGCGGCCATAGGCGTTGTGGGCGTACCGACGGCGGGCGGAGGTCATCGACAGCTGTTCCATGTCGCCCTAACGGCCAGGGAATCCGTGAGGTTCCCTGCGCTCGCCTTCATGCCGCATCGGCCAGGCTGACAGGGCGTTCGCTGACCACGAACAGGTATTCGACGTTGCGCAGCCGACCGACCGCTCCGACCTTCTCGCCCTTCGGATTGTGGATGCCGATGCGGGCGCCGACGTAGCGCGGCCGGGCGATCTCGATCACCTGCACCTCGCCCCGGCCCGACAGCATGCCGACCAGCTGATCTCGACCCAGATAGCCCTCGTCATTGAACGAGACGATCAGGTTCGGCGCCTTCAGCCCCTCGATCACCGCCTGCAGCGCGGGGGCGATGCCGGGCTTGCTGTTGAAGGCGCTCTTGCGGGTGCGGACGTCGATCCGCTTGTTGGCGATGCCATAGGTCTCGGGCTTGTCCCACAGGACCAGACTCTCCCAGCAGTGGTAGTTGCCGAGATAGGAATGCTGGTTGTAGGGCGGGTCCAGATAGACCAGATCGGCCTCGACCTGCGGGGCCAGTTCGACGGCGTCGGCGTGGGTGGCCTTGCACGGCCCGGCCGCGACGCCGGGCAGGATGTCGGGCATCCGCAGTTCCAGCGGCTTCAACGCCCGAGCCGCCCACTGTTTCATATAGGCCATCTGCAGGCCCGCCGTGGAATCCACCCGGTCGGCGGCCTCCATCAGGCTGACCAGGGCGATGGCCTCCAGCTCGGGCTCCAGCCCCATGGCCGCGATCCGGTCGCGCATGGCGTCGATGACGGCGCCGTTCGCCGGCGTGAAATAGCGGGCGTCCTCGCAGAAGGCCCTGGTGAACCAGCCCGCTTCCGGCGTGACCGTCCGCAGTTCGGCCAGCACGGCCTCCGCCTTTGCAAGCCAGCGCTCGCGATCGGCCTGGACATAGGCGGTGCCGAGGGTGTGGGCATAGGCGTTGTGGTCGTTCGACCAGACCTGGAACCCCTCGCGCTTCAGGGCGTGGCCCACGCGGGCGCTGCCGGAGAACAGGTCGCATACGGCGCCGCCGTCAGGCAGGCCGGCGCGGACCGCGGTCGCGATCTGCGTCAGCAAAGCCCGCTTCGACCCGATGTATTTGATCATGCCGATCCTTGAGGATCAGGCGCGCGACTTGCCGCCCTTGGCCGGAGCATGGGCCAGTCGGAGCAGATTCGCAGCCCCCGGCGCCCCGAAGGGCGTTCCGGCCAGGATCAGGATACGCTGGCCCGGCTGGGCCATGTCGTATTCGACCGCGCTGTTGACCGCGTCCTCGGTCACGTCCTCCAGAGAGGTCGGCTCCTTGCCCAGTCGGGTCTCCAGACCCCAGACCAGCGCCAGCCGCCGCGCCGTGTCCGGATTGGGCGTCAGGGCCAGCACCGGCTGCAGCGGCCGCTCGCGCGCCATCCGCCGCGCCGTCCCGCCCAGGGTGGTGAAGACCACGATACAGGCCGTCGACTGGGCCTCGGCCGCCTTGCGCGCGGCCGCCACCAGGGCGTCGGCGTCGAAATCGTCCATGCCGGCGTGTTCGGCGTCCATCAGACTGGGCCACATCGGGTCCTTCTCGACCCGCTCGATGATCCGGCTCATCACCCCGACCGATTCCAGCGGATAGTCGCCCGAGGCCGTCTCGGCCGACAGCATCAGGGCGTCGGCGCCCTCATAGGCGGCGTTGGCCACGTCCGAGGCCTCGGCCCGCGTCGGCGCCGGGGACGAGGTCATCGACTCCAGCATCTGGGTGGCCACGATCACCGGCACGCCGCGCTGGCGAGCCGCGCGGATGATCATCTTCTGGGCCACCGGCACCTCTTCGGGTTCCAGTTCCACGCCCAGGTCGCCGCGCGCGACCATGACCCCGTCGCAGTAGTCGAGGATGCTCTCCAGCTCGAGCAGCGCCTGCGGCTTCTCGATCTTGGCCAGACAGGCGGCGCGGCCCTTCACGATCTGCTTCAGCTCGGCCATGTCCTCGGCCTTCTGGACGAAGCTCAGCGCCACCCAGTCGACACCGATGCGCAGGGCGAAGGCCAGGTCCTCACGGTCCTTGGGCGTCAGGGCCGAGACCGGCACCACCGCCTCGGGCACGGCCACGCCCTTGCGGTCCGACAGTTTCGAGCCGCTCTCGACCGTGACGTCGGCCCAGTCGTCGGCCCGCTCATTGACGCGCAATCGCACCCGCCCGTCGTCGAGCAACAGCAGCATGCCGGTGCGCAGGGCCTTGAAGATCTCCGGATGCGGCATCTGCACCCGCGTCGCGTCCCCCGGCGTGGGATCGAGGTCGAACCGCATCCTGTGGCCCGGCTTGACGTCGATCTCGACGTCCTTGAAACGGCCCAGCCGCAGCTTGGGCCCCTGCAGGTCGGCCAGCACGCCCAGGGGCCGCTTCAGCGCCAGCTCGGCCCCGCGCACGGCCTTCAGCGCCGCCGCGTGATCCTCATGCGAGCCGTGGCTGAAATTCAGGCGGAAGACGTCGACCCCGGCCTGGGCCAGGGCCTTGACCATGCCGGGCGCCCGGCTGGCGGGTCCCAGGGTCGCGACGATGCGGGCGCGCCGGGCTCTTTTCATCGAATATCCATAGGGCCTGAGGGGCGATTGCGTCTTGTGCCCATGAAAGCGCGCCGGGTTAAGGGCGGTTCTTTGCGAGAAACACGAAGTTATGCCGATTCCGCATAACCGGGGCGGTCGCGTACAGTCGTGTTTCGCGCTACCTCACGCGCAGCAACGGAGCGGACCATGGCGGGCCTGAAGGACAAGCGCGGCTTCATCGACAGGGACCGGCTGGACATGTCCGAGCGTCAGGCCGTCGAACACTGGATGAAGCGCTGGGGCGTGACCCGCGACCAGCTGGCCGCCGCCCATCGCAAGGCGGGTCGCATGATCAAGGATATCGCCGCGGAACTGGGCAAGAAGCGCTGAGGTTGGTGCGAGCGGCGGGGGTCGAACCCGCATGACCGAAGTCGAGGGATTTTAAGTCCCTTGCGTCTACCAGTTTCGCCACGCTCGCGGCCTGCGGCGTGATCTAGCAGCGCCCGCCGGCTACGGCCATGCGGGGCGTGCTCAGTAGCTCGCCGCCGAGAACGACAGGGCCGCGCCCAGTCCGACCACCCACAGGATGCAGATCAGCAGCGCCAGGGCCGAGGTGATCAGACCGCCGACGGCCATCCCCTTGTCCACCGGATTGGCCAGGGCGAGGAAGCCCATGATCAACCCGGCCGGGGCGAGAAGCCACGAGATGAACCCGATCAGGGGGATCCACGACAGAACCAGGGCGATGATGCCGACGACCAGCGACGCGATCGCCAGTCCGTTGCTCTGCGGCTGCAGCGGATACGGACCGCCCTGATAGTCGTCGCTCATGATTCCCCCATCGGTTCGAGCCGGATTCGCCTCAACGTGGCACGCCGGGGAGGACCGTCAAGCGGGAAACCGGTCAGTGAGCCGCCGCGGCCGCCGGCCGCATCGCCCGGAAGTCCACGTCCGAATCCGCGATCAGCCAAACCAGGGCCGCCCAGGCGGCGACGTTCTGGCTCATCTGTTCCGGATCGATCTTGTCGATCGTGTCATCGGCCGTGTGGTGCAGGTCGAAATAGCGGGTTCCGTCCTGGTTCAGACCGAACACCGGCACGCCGGCCTCGGCCAGAGGCCCGATGTCGGCCCCGCCGTGCAGTTCCGGCTGCGGCGACGGCAGGACGCCGATCGGATACAGCACCCGGGCCGCGGCCCGGGAGAAATCGCTGGTCTGCGCACCGGGCGGCAGGCCAAGGGCGTAGACGCGGTCGGCGCCGAAATCGCTTTCGCCGGCGATGATATGCGTCTCCACCGCCGATCCGATGCCGCGCAGATAGGCCCCGCCGCCATTGCCGGTGTCGGTCGGCTGGGCCACCTCTTCGGAGCCGTACAGGACCACGCGGATCGTCCGCGCCGGACGCCGGCCGCTTTCGGCGATGGCCTTGGCCGCAGCCAGCGTGATGGCCCCGCCCGCACCGTCGTCGATGGCGCCGGTGCCCAGGTCCCAGCTGTCCATGTGCGAGCCCAGCACGATGACCTCGTCCGGACGCGACCGTCCGGGGACGTCGCCGATGACGTTCTGACTGACCGTCTCATAGGTCCGGGCGGTCGAGGACAGGCGCAGCCGGACCGTCTGACGCATGGCGATCAGGCGCGACAGCTGGCTGGCGTCAGGTGCGCTGAGCGCGAAGCCCGGCAACGGCACGCGGCCTTCGACATATCGCGTCGTGCCGGTGTGCGGCATCCGGTGCTCGTCCGATCCGACCGAGCGCATGATGAAGGCGACCGCGCCCTTGGCGGCGGCGGCCCCCGGGCCCGCGCCCCGGATGCGCGTCAGCGGGCCATAGCCCGAGCCGTCCTGCATCCGCACCATCTGGCCGGCGTCGACGTAGGCGATCTTGCCCGCCAGCGATCCGGCCGGGGCGGCGTTCAGCGCCTCGAGACTGTCGAAACGCACGACCTCCGCCTCGATCACCCCATTGGTGCCCGGCGAATGGCCCAGGGCGGCGACGGCCAGACGCTGCGGATGGTCGCCGACGATCGAGGCGCTCTCCTCGCCGCGCTCCCAGCCGACCAGGGGGAACTGTTCGATGCGCACGTTCTGGAAGCCCTGCGCCCGCATATAGTCCGCGGCCCAGGCCGAGGCGTCCTGCTCGGACTTCGATCCCGCCGGCCGCGCCCCGAACCGGGTCGTCAGCTGGGTCACATAGTCGAGGGCGATGTTCTCGTTGAGCGCCGCGTCCCGGATCGTTTCCGCCCGCTGGATGGTCGCGGCGTCCTGGGCGAAGGCGGGCGTGGCGAGGGTCAGCGCGAGCGCGCTGGCGGCGAGAAGGCGGACGGACAGACGCATGACGGCTCCGGGACTCAAACGAGGGAGCCGGAACCTGGACCGCGCGATGGAAACGGACAAGCCGGCCTGACCAGAGTTTTCACACTGCTGCCATAAGGCGAGGCCGAGACGGCAACCTCGGGGCTGCAAGGCCGTCAGTTAAGAGGCTACTCGCCCTTGATGTACGGCTCGACCGGGCCCTGCAGCTTGACGGTCAGGGCCTTGCCGCGGCGGTCGACGCGGTTGCCGACGGCCAGACGGACCCAGCCTTCCGAGACGCAGTATTCCTCGACATTGGTCTTGTCCTCGCCCTTGAAGCGGACGCCGATCCCCTTCTGCAGCAGTTCGCCGTCGTGGAAGGGGCTGTCGGGATCGACGGACAGGCGGTCGGGAAGGGCGGCGTCGGTCATGAGGATCGCTCGGAAGGCGGAACAGGGTGGCGACGGCCTTTAGCCGACGGCGCGAGCCGTGTCCAAGACCCCTTGACCTGACCCCGCGTCAATCGATTAGGTTCGTTGCGAATAACTACGGACTCGACATGAGCGACCTCGTCATCCGCGACTTCACCGCCCCGGCCGCCGACGGCTATCCGTTGTCGATGCGTCTGGTTTCCGCGGCCGAGCCGACCGTCGCCGTCATGGTCAGTTCGGGGACGGGCTTTCCCAAGGGATTCTACGACCGGTTCGCCCGGCGCCTGGCCGGCCGGGGCGCGGCGGTCCTGACCTATGACTTTCGCGGCATCGCCGGATCGCGGCCCGACGATCTCGCCGCCATGGACATGGACTATCCGGACTGGGGCCGGCTCGACATGCCCGCCGCCCTGGAGGCGTTGGCCGACGCCGCGCCCGGCCTGCCCATCGTCCACGTCGGCCACAGCGTCGGCGGCCATTTCCTCGGCTTCATGCCCAACCAGCACCGCATCGCGCGCCACGCCTTCGTCTCGGTCGGCAGCGGCTACTGGGGTCGCCACCATCGATCCTACAACCCGCTGGAGCTGTTCTTCTGGCTGGTCTACGGCCCGTGGAGCCTGATGCGGCGCGGTTATATCAAGGGCGGCGGGCTGTGGGCCGGGACGGATCTGCCGCGCGGCGTCTACACAACATGGCGGCGCTGGTGCCTGAAGGCGCCGTATTTCCGCGACGAGCTGAAGGACCGGCTGCAGCCGCACCATTTCGAGGCCGTGGCCGCCCCGATCCGCTCATGGATCTTCACCGATGACCCGATCGCGACGCCGGTCACCGCCCCCATTCTTCTGGCCGTCTATCCGAACGCTTCCGGCGAGGTCGTCGTCCGCCGGCCGTCCGACTACGGCGCGCCCCGCATCGGCCACGAAGGCGCCTTCCGGAAGGGGATGGAGCGCCTGTGGGACGAGATGTTCGACTGGCTGGTTGAACCCGACGCCACGCGACCTAGTTAGACGACGTCCCCCGCCCGCTTCCGGGCCCGGAGCCTTCCATGACCGACCAGCCCGTGATCACCGTCGACGGCCACGCCATTCCCCTGCTGGGCTTCGGCACCTGGAACCTGACGCCCGAGGTGGCCCGGACCATGGTCGCCGAGGCCCTGCGCATCGGCTATCGTCACATCGACACGGCCTGGATCTATCACAATGAGGCGGCGGTCGGAGACGGCATCCGCGACGCCATCGAGGCCGGCCATGTCGCCCGCGACGACATCTGGCTGACCACCAAGATCTGGGTGGCGCATTTCGACCGCGAGGGGCTGCTGAAACAGGCCCGCGAATCCGCCGCCAGCCTCGGCTTCACGCCCGACCTGCTGCTGCTGCACTGGCCGAAGCGGGAGCCGTCCTTCGCCGAGACCCTCGGCGCCCTGAACGAGGCGCAGGACCAGGGCCTGACCCGGACCATCGGCCTGTCCAACTTCCCCTCGGCCGAGTTCCGCGAAGCCCAGGCGCTTTCGAAGGCCAGACTGGTCACCAACCAGGTCGAATATCATCCCTACCTGAAGCTCTCGAAGCTCAAGGCCGCCGCGAAGGAACTGGGCTCCTCGATCACCGCCTGGTCGCCGCTGGCCCAGGGGAAGATCGCCGACGACCCGACCCTGATCGAAATCGGCAAGGCGCATGGCAAGTCGCCCGGCCAGGTCACCCTGCGCTGGCTGATCCAGCAGAACGTCATCGCCATCCCCCGCACCTCCAGGGTCAGCCGGGCCGAAGAGAGTTTCGACATCTTCGACTTCCAGCTGTCGGAGGAAGAGGTGGATCGCATCCACGCCCTCGCCCGTCCCGACGGCCGTCTGGGCGACTGGATTGATCCCGCCTTCAAATGGGATGAAGAATGGGCCTGACGCGCCGCGATCAGACGGCGCGCGGACAGGGAGCGACCAGATGGGTTCGGTGCTGGGTTTCCCCGGCGTCGATCCGCTCGACGCGGCGGTCGGCGCGAGGCTGAAGCGGTGGCGCGAGGACCGCGGCCTGTCCATCGAGGACGTCGCCGCCCTGATTCACATCCCCGCCGAGGAGGCCCGCCGCGCCGAGGCTGGCCGCGCCCATCTGACCACCGCCCAGATCGGCGCCGCCACCAACGCCCTGCACCTGCCTCTGTGGGCCCTGGTGTCGGATACGCGGGCCTACTGACCCGGTCAGCGTAACCTGCGTGACAGCGAAGCCGCCGCGCTCTAGGCATTTCTTCACCCGCTCATCCCGGCGAAAGCCGGGACCCAGTGCTTTGGGCGTTCCGGCGCCGCCGAGAGGCAACGATCCTGACCCAGGACACCGTGCCTCACCAAAGATCTGGGTCCCGGCTTTCGCCGGGATGAGCGGAGACTGATCAGTCTGGACGCTCCATGGCCTACAAATCCCTGCGCGACTTCATGGCCATGCTCGAGGCCGAGGGCGAACTGGTTCGCGTCTCCGAGCCCGTCTCCACCCATCTGGAGATGACCGAGATCCAGACCCGGCTGCTGCGCAACGGCGGCCCGGCGGTGCTGTTCGAAAAGCCGGTCATGCCCGACGGCTCGGTCAGCCCCATCCCCTGCCTCGCCAATCTGTTCGGCACGGTGAAGCGCGTCGCCATGGGCGTAACCATGGAGAAGAAGACCCGCACCACCGCCGCCGAGCTGCGCGAGGTCGGCGAGCTGCTGGCCTTCCTGCGCAACCCGACCCCGCCGCGCGGCCTCGGCGACGCCGTGGAGATGCTGCCGCTGATGCAGACCGTCATGTCGATGCGGCCCAAGGTGGTGAAGACGGCCCCGGTCCAGCAGGTGGTGCTCAAGGGGGACCAGATCGACCTGACCTCGCTGCCGGTGCAGGGCTGCTGGCCGGGCGAGCCTGCGCCGCTGATCACCTGGGGTCTGGTCGTCACCAAGGGGCCGTCCGACGACCGCGAGGACGACTTCAACCTCGGCATCTACCGCATGCAGGTGCTGGGCAAGGACAAGGCCATCATGCGCTGGCTGGCCCACCGCGGCGGAGCCCAGCACTACGCCCGGCACAGGAAGGCGGGAAAGAAGGGCCCCCTGCCCTGCGCCGTCGTGCTCGGCGCCGACCCGGGCACCATCCTCGCCGCCGTCACGCCTGTCCCTGACACCCTGTCTGAATACCAGTTCGCCGGCCTGCTGCGCGGCGCCAAGGCCGAGCTGGTCCCGTGCAAGACCGTGCCCCTGATGGTCCCCGCCAACGCCGAGATCGTGCTGGAAGGCCACGTCCTGTTCGACGAGCATGCGCCGGAAGGCCCCTACGGCGACCACACCGGCTATTACAACTCGGTCGAGACCTTCCCCGTCTTCCACGTCACGGCCATCACCATGCGCCGCGACCCCATCTACCTGACCACCTTCACCGGCCGCCCGCCCGACGAGCCCTCGGTGCTCGGCGAGGCGCTGAACGAGGTCTTCATCCCCCTGCTGCGCCAGCAGTTCCCCGAGATCACCGACTTCTGGCTGCCGCCCGAGGGCTGCAGCTACCGCATCGCCGTGGTGTCGATGAAGAAGGCCTACCCCGGCCACGCCAAGCGGGTGATGCTCGGCGTCTGGAGCTATCTGCGCCAGTTCATGTACACCAAATGGGTCATCGTCGTGGATGACGATATCGACGCGCGCGACTGGAAACAGGTCATGTGGGCCATCTCGACCAAGATGGACCCGGCGCGCGACATCACCGTCATCGAGAACACCCCGATCGACTACCTCGACTTCGCCAGTCCGGAGAGCGGCCTGGGCTCCAAGATCGGCCTCGACGCCACCGACAAATGGCCCCCCGAGACGAAGCGCGAATGGGGCGAGGAGATCCGCATGGACGAGGCGGTCGTGTCGCGTGTGTCCGAGATCTGGGACACGCTCGGATTGCCCGGAGATGGAACCCCGATCTGGAAGTGATGCGCCAAAGCTACGGTGGTCCCGGCGCCCGCCCGATTGTGACCACAAAACGCTTTCCAGATGACGAAACCGTAATCTACCGTCAGGGTTCGGCTTGTCTCCCATGGAACCGTTCCCGATGAAATCCGCTCTCGTCCTCGCCGCCGTCCTCGTCATGGCCATGCCCGTCGTTTCGGTCCCGACCGTCGTGGACGCCCAGGTGCTCACTGGCCGCGGCCGCGCCACGCCGACCCGCCGGGCCCGTCCGGCTCCGCCGCGCCTGAGCGAGGCCGAAGAGAACCAGCTGTGGGACGCCCAGAGCGAGATCGACACCATCGACGAACAGATCGCCGAGGTTCGGGCCGCGGGCGAAACCCAGGGCAGCCTGACCACCGATCAGCAGGCGTACCTCGACGCGCAGTCCACGCGGCGCACCGAGCTCCAGGCCATCGTCACCCGGCTCGAGGCCAAGAAGAACCGCTGATAGCGGCGCCTTACTCCCGATAGAGCGCCGCCAGACGCAGGGCGGCGTCGCGCATCTCCGACCGCAGCGCCGCCGGCGCCAGCACCTCGGCTTCGGCGCCCAGCCGCTGGAAATCCATGGCGGCGTGTTCGACCGACTCGATCGGCACCGTCACGTCCGCCATGCCGTCCCCGGCCGTCGCGTCAGCCTGGGCGGCGATCCGCGCCTGTTCCACGCCCAGCCGCGCCAGCCGGTGGCGGCCTTCCTGTGACAGCCGCAGGGTCGCCGAACCGGTGAATATCTCGGCCTCGAACCGGCGCGAGGCCTCTGCCCACCAGGCGGTCAGGTCGAACGCGGCGGGCCGCTCGAACGTCACCTCTCCGACGGTCAGTTCCAGGATGTTCGAGACGCGATAGGTGCGCGGCTCACGTGATCGCCCCTCGGCCGGCCGGGCCGCCAGATACCAGAGCCCGGCCTTGAGAATCAGGCCCAGAGGCTCCAGTTCGCGCGTCACCTCGCCCTTCCAGCTTTCATAGCGCACGGCGATGCGCCGGCTGGTCCAGACGGCCTGGGCGATGGCGGGCAGGCGTTCGGCCTCGTCCGGGTTCTGATACCAGCCGACCGGATCGAGGTGGAACCGCCCCGCCAGCCGCTCGGCCGCCGCCTGGCGTTCGGGCGGAAGAGCGGCCAGCAGCTTCAGCTGCATCGTCGTCACCGCGCCGGAAAAGCCCATCTGCGCCGCCGGGCCCGACAGGCCGCCGAGGAACAGCGTCTCGGCCTCGGCGTCGGTCAGGCCGGTCAGCCGGGTGCGATAGCCGTCCATCAGCTGGAATCCGCCCGACCGGCCCCGGTCGGCATAGACCGGCGCCCCCGCGGCGCTTAGCTGGTCGATGTCGCGGTAGATGGTGCGCACCGACACCTCGAACTCCGCCGCGAGGGTCTCGGCCGTCATCCGCCCCCGGGTCTGAAGCAGCAACAGGATGGAAAGAAGTCGGCTGGCGCGCATTTTTCGATCCTCGCCGATAAATCCTGACAGCAGGTGTCAGCTTAGGCGTCGTATTCGTCTCGCATCGCCGCTTTGAGAAGGAAACCCGCCATGTCCGCCGATCCCGTCGACGCCCTGCCCGAAATCCACGACTTCGACTTCCTGTTCGGCCGCTGGACGGTCATCCACCGGCGGCTGAAGGCGCGCGGCGTCGGCGGTCAGGACTGGGATACATTCCCCGCCACAGCGTACTGCGAGCCGCGCCTCGGCGGCCTGGTCAATGTCGACGAGATCGACTGCCCGGCCCGCGGCTGGACCGGCATGTCCCTGCGCACTCTCGATGTCGGGACGCGCGAGTGGTCGGTCTACTGGATCAACAGCCTGAACGGTCAGCTCCAGCCGCCGGTCCGCGGCCGCTTCAACGCGGACGGCTGCGCGCTGGAAGGCCCTGACAGCGACGGCGACCGGCGCATCATCGCCCGCTACGTCTGGTCCGACATCACTGGCGACAGCGCCCGCTGGACGCAGGCCTTCTCCTATGACGACGGCGCGACCTGGGAAACGAACTGGGTCATGGACTTCACCCGGGCCGCCGCATGACCGATCGCCCCCATCGCCGAGCCGTCGTCCGGGGCGCGGCCGCCGTCGGCACGCTTTTCCCCGCCTGGCGTCCCGCAATCGCCCGCCCCCTGGAGAACCCCGACATGATCGTCAGCCCCGTGGTGGAGTTGCGCCAGTACACCCTGCATCCGGGTCAGCGCGATGTGTTGAACGATCTGTTCGAGCGCGAATTCATCGAGACCCAGGAGGCCGTCGGCGCCACCGTCATCGGCCAGTTCCGGGACCTGGATGCGCCCGACCGCTATGTCTGGCTGCGCGGCTTTCCCGACATGGAGGCGCGCAAGGCCGCGCTGGAGGCCTTCTATTTCGGCCCGGTCTGGCAGGCCCATCGCAACGCGGCCAACGCTACCCTGATCGATTCCGACAACGTGCTGCTGCTGCGGCCACTCGACGCCGGTTCGGGCTTCACCCCGGGCGAGCGCGCGCCGGTCGGGGCCTCGGGGCCGGGTCGGGGCGTCGTGGTCGTCGGCGTCCATGCCCTGAACGGACCTGACGATCTCCTGCCGGAGCGATTCAGGCATGAGGCGGCCCCGGACTTGCGCGACGCTGGCGCGGCCTCGGTCGCCGTGCTGGTCACCGAAGCCAGCCCCAACAGCTTCCCGCGCCTGCCGGTGCGCGAGGGCGAACGGGTGCTGGTCTGGTTCGCCACCTTCGCCGACCCGGCGGCGGCCGATGCGGCGCGCGGCGTCTTCGCCGACCAGTCGATCCAGCGCCTGCGCCTCGAACCCACGGCCCGGTCGCGCCTGCATGGGTGAGCTCCGTGGACTTGCCTCGCGCGCCCGGACGGCGGATGAGGGGGGCCATGCGCTCCACCCTGATCCTCGCCGCCGTCGCGGCCCTCGTGTCGAGTCCCGCCATGTCCCAGTCCGCGTCCCCGCCCGTCCCCAACGCCGCGCCGTGGGACCAGCCCTTCCTGCCACCGGCCCCCCAATGGGACGGCGCCAGCCGCGGCCTGCTGCGTGGAGCCTCGGACCCCTGGGTCACGGCCTTCGAGACCGATCCGGCCCACGACTTCAGCCCGACCTATGCCGACACCCGCGCCTGGTTCGACCGGCTGGACGCGGCCTCTGATCTGATCCGCATCGAACAGTTCGGCGTCTCGCCCGAGGGGCGGCCGATCTACGCCGTGATCGCCACGAAGGACGGCGCGGCCTTCGATCCGGGCAAGCCCGTGCTGCTGGCCCAGGCCGGCATTCACCCCGGCGAGATCGACGGCAAGGACGCGGGCATGATGCTGCTCCGCGACATCGCCTTCAACGGCAAGGCCGAGCTGCTGGACCGGGTCAATCTGATCCTCATCCCCATCCTGTCCGTCGATGGCCACGAGCGCGCCTCGGCCTACAGCCGCCCCAACCAGCGGGGTCCCCGCATCCAGGGCTGGCGCAACACGGCGACGAACCAGAATCTGAATCGCGACTATCTGAAACTGGACCAGCCCGAGATGCGGGCGGTGCGCGGCCTGATCCTGAAGTACAGGCCCGACCTCTACGTCGACATCCACGTCACCGACGGCATGGATTACCAGTACGACGTCACCTACGGCTTCAACGGCGAGAACGGCGCGTATTCGCGCTCGCCCGCCACCTCCCGGTGGCTCAACGACGTCTTCAAGCCGGCGATCAATGCGGGGCTTGAGGCCCAGGGCCATATCCCGGGCGAACTGGTCTTCGGCGTCGATGACGCCAATCCGCGCGCGGGCCTGTCGGATGGCGGGCTGGGCGAACGGTTCTCGAACGGTTGGGGGACCGCGGCCCACGTGCCGACCATCCTGATCGAGAACCACAGCCTGAAGCCCTATGAGCAGCGGGTTCTGGGAACCTATGTCTTCCTGGAGGACGCCATGCGCCTGCTGGCGCGCGACGGTCGCGGCCTGCGCGCCGCCATCGCCGCCGACAGCGCCCTGCGTCCCGCCGCCATTCCGGCGAACTTCCAGGCCGAGACCACCCCGGCCTACACGCGCAGCTTCAAGGGCATCCGCTACGAGACGTACGACAGCCCCGCCTCGGGCCGCCGTGAAATCCGCTGGCTGGGACAGGCCGACCCCGAGCCCTGGGCCCTGCCCTTCTTCGGTTCGAAGCCGACCCTGACCCTGACGCGGCCCGAGGCCTACTGGGTGCCGTCGTACCGGTCGGACATCATCGAACGCCTGCGCATACACGGCGTCCGCATGGAAACGCTGGACGCGCCCCGCACCGTGTCGGTCGAGATGCTCAGCCTCGACGACCCCAGGGTCGCCGCCCGCCACAACGAGGGCCATGTGCCGGTCACCGTCACCGCCGTGACGCCGCGCCGCCGCGACTGGACCTTCCCCACCGGCTCGGTGCGCGTGCCGACCGACCAGCCTCTGGGCGACATCGTCGTCCTGCTGCTGGAGCCGCAATCCAGCGAGAGCTTCTTCGCCTGGGGCATGTTCCCCGAGGTGCTCAGCCGGGTTGAATATATCGAGGGCTACGCCATCGCCCCGCTGGCCGAGGCCATGATGGCCGCCGACGCCGCCCTGAAGGCCGCCTTCGAGGCGAAGCTGGCGGCTGAACCGGAATTCGCCGCCAATGGCGATGCGCGTTTGCAGTGGTTCTATGAACGAACACCGTTCCATGATGATCGCTACCGGCTCTATCCGGTCGGGCGGGAGAACTAGATCATGGCGCCGGCCGGAATGACCGCGATCCAGTCCGCCGCTCTCTGGAGCGGTTTGCTGATCCTTCTCCTGGTCATCCTGTCTGTCCGCGTGGTCCTGGCGCGCCGGACGCACCGGGTGCTGCTGGGCGACGGCGGCGTCTCCCAGGTCACCGTGGCGGCCCGTGTGTTTGGAAACGCGGCGGAATATGTTCCCGTGGGCGTCGGCGCACTGGCCCTGCTGGCCATGTTGGGCATGCCAGCCTTGGCGGTGCACGCCGTCGGAGGCGTCCTGCTCGCGGGGCGTTTGATACACGCCGTCGGCCTGAGCGACAGAAAACCGACGGTCGGCCGGATCGCGGGCATGGCCCTGACCTATTTCGCCCTGATAACCGCTGGCGTGATGCTGGTGGTGCACGCCTTCGTCTGAACTTGAACAGCGCAGTTGCGGCGGCGCCTCTGCCCGGCCATATCGGGGCATGCCCGACCGTACCGCGTCCGCCTCCTCCGACATCCTGCCTGAACTGGTCGCCGCCGCGCTGAGGGCGGGCGCCGACGCCGCCGAAGCCGTCTCGGCCGAGCGCGCCTCCCTGTCCATCGGCGTCCGCAACGGCGCCCTCGAGGACGTCGAGCGCGAGGAAAGCCGCGACCTGGGCCTGCGCGTCTTCATCGGCACACGCCAGGCGACGGTCTCGGCCTCGGATCTGTCCGACGCGACTCGCGCCCGGCTGGTCGAGCGAGCCGTGGC
Organism: Brevundimonas sp.; assembly: GCF_029946145.1. Taxonomy (GTDB): domain Bacteria; phylum Pseudomonadota; class Alphaproteobacteria; order Caulobacterales; family Caulobacteraceae; genus Brevundimonas. Next base: position 15,573 of record NZ_JAQSDY010000017.1, on the reverse strand, counting down.
CATGGCCCGTCTCGCCCCGGAAGACCCCTGGGCTGGCCTCGCCCCGCAGGACCGTCTGGCCCGCGGTCCCTTCCCGGACCTCGATCTGTATGACCCGGCCGAACGCAGCGCCGCCCAGCTGGAGGCCGTCGCCACGGAAGCCGAAGCGGCCGCCCTCGCTGTCCCCGGCGTGGCGAAATCCGAAGGCGGCCACGCCTCGGCCTCGTCCAGCCGGTGGCGGCTGGTGACCTCGCACGGCTTCGACGGCGCCTATCACGGCTCGGCCTTCTCGCTGGGCGTCGGCGTCATCGCCGAGAAGGACGGCGCCATGGAGCGCGGCGGCGAGAACCGCGCGGTGCGCCACCTGTCCGACCTGCCCGCCGCCGAGACCATCGGCGCCGAGGCCGGACGGCGCGCCGTCGCCCGCACCGGCCCGCGCAAGATCGCCTCGACCACCGCGCCCGTGATCTTCGAGAACCGCGTCGCCGGCCAGGTTCTGTCGCCGCTTCTGGGCGCCGTGTCCGGCCCGTCGGTCGCGCGCGGCGCCTCCTTCCTCAAGGACCGGCTGGGCCAGCGGGTTCTGCCGGCCGGCGTCAACCTCATCGACGATCCCTTCCGCCCGCGCGGCCTCGGCTCGACCCCTTTCGACGACGAGGGCGTCGCCGTCACGCGCCAATCAATCATTGACGACGGCCTTCTGACCACCTGGCTGTTGAACAGCGCCGCCGCGGCCCAGCTGGGGATGGCCTCGACCGGCCATGCCTCGCGCGGCCTCGCCGGCCCGCCCGGAGTGGCGACCCACAACCTGCATCTGGAGCCGGGCGAGGTCGATCTGGCCGGCCTGATGGGCGAGGCCGGAACCGGCCTGCTGGTCACCTCCATGTTCGGCCCGTCGCTGAACGCCCACACCGGCGACTGGTCGGCGGGGGTTTCAGGCTTCTGGTTCGAGAACGGGGAAATCGCCTGGCCGGTCAACGAGGTCACCGTCGCGGGCAAGCTGCTGGACCTCTACGCCCGGATGCAGCGTGGTTCGGACCTGGAGTTCCGCAGCTCCTTCAACAGCCCGTCCCTGCTGTTCGACGGCGTCGCCATCGCCGGCAAATGACCGACCTCGCGACCGACCTGGCCCTGATCCGCGACGCGGCCCTCGCCGCCGGCGAACTGGCGCTGTCGGAACGCGACGCGGGGCTGAAGATCTGGTCCAAGTCCGGCGGCTCGCCCGTCACCTCGGCCGACATGGCTGTGGACGCCCTGCTGAAGGACGCCCTCCTCCCGGCCCGCCCCGACCACGGCTGGCTGTCGGAGGAAACCACCGACACCGAGGCCCGCCTCTCGAAGCGCCGCCTGTTCGTGGCCGATCCCATCGACGGCACCGTCGCCTATATGAAGGGCAAGCCGTGGTGGTGCATTCCCATCGCCATCGTCGAGGACGGCCAGCCCGTCGCCGCCGTCATCCACGCCCCGGCGCTGGGCGAGACCTTCACCGCCATCCGGGGCGGCGGCGCCTTCCTCAACGGCCGGCCGATCATCGCCTCCGACACCACCGATCTGGACGACGCTTCGGTCCTGGCCGACGCCCGGCTGATGGAGGGGCCGCACTGGCCCGAGCCCTGGCCCGTCATGCGGTACGAGAAGCGCAACGCCATCGCCTACCGCATGGCCCTGGTCGCGGCCGGGGCTTTCGACGCCGCCATCGCCCTGACCCCCAAATGGGACTGGGACGTCTGCGCCGGCGCCCTGATCGTCGAGGAGGCGGGCGGCCGTGTCAGCGATCATCATGGGGGTCCGTGGCGCTTCAACCAGTTCGATCCGCGTCAGAACAGCCTGATCTGCAGCGCTCCGGCGCTTCACCCGTTGATCGTGCGCCGCACAGCGCCTATTCCGCTCGCGCCCCGCCAGACCGACCGGACCCCCTGATGACCACCGAAACCAACGCCCCCCAGCTGCTGCACCTCGTCATCGGCGGAGAGCTGCGCCACCTCGACGCCCCGGTGTTCCGCGATCTGTCCAAGGTCGAGTTCGTCGGCGCCTTCCCCAACTACGAGGAAGCCCGCAAGGCTTGGAAGGCCCGGGCCCAGGCCACGGTCGACAACGCCCACATGCGGTATTTCATCCTGCACGCCCACCGGATGATCGACCCGCGCGGCGACGACCACGCCCACTGAGCGGGAACTCCCCCTCGGTTTGAGGCGCTTTCAGGCGTATATCGCCAAGCCTGAAAGCGGAGAGATCCCATGACTCCCATCCTGATCGTCCTGGTCCTCATCGGCATCGGCGTCGCTGTCGCCATCTGGGCCACCCGTCGCAAGTCCGAAGCCCCGCGCATCGGCCCCCAGGAGGGCGACACGGCCTGGAACGACCCCGTCACCCCCGGAGAGCCGGCCCGACCGGGTCCGCGCGCCGACACCTTCGCCGACGCGCCCCCGGTCCGCGACCTGCCCCGCGATCCGCAGCCATGACCCTGTTCGGACGCACCCTTGAAGGTCAGGAGATCGCCTCCCTGGTCTCGCTGCTGCTGGTTCTGGTTCTCTGGGTCGGCGTCTGGCGCGGCGAGCGCGACTGGACCCGCTGGTTCCGCAGTTGGGAAGCCGGTCGCAAGTCGCGGCGCGACGCCGAACGGGCCGCGGAAAATGGTCGTGACGGCCCTGCGCCGCCCGGTCCCTGGAGCTGAGGCCTACTCCCGCTTCAGCAGCTTCTCGGTCAGGATCGTGCCCCACCATCCGGCCTTGAACTCGGCCCGGATCGCCTTGGGGTCATAGGCGTCGCTGTCGACCCAGTCGATGAAGCTGACCCCCGTCGGCTCGACCTCTTTCAGGTATTTCTCCAGCGTAAAGTCCAGCACGCCCGTCAGCCCCTCGCGGTGGTGCAGGTACTTCTTCGACAGCTGGTCGATGGCTGTGCTGATCGGCTCGCCCAGATGGAAGTGGCGATAGAAGACCGCCATCATCCCCGCCCGGTCCGCCCCCGACTTGCAGTGGATCAGCACCGGATATCTGATCGTCCGGAACAGCTCCCGCGCCCTGTGCACCCGGTCCTTCTGCGGCGGATCGCGCGAGTCCAGCGGCGCGTCGATCAGGGTCAGGCCCAGCCGTTCGCAGGCCTCCTTCTCCAGCGTATAATAGGCCTCGTCCCGGGCGCCGCGCAGGTTGATGACCGTCTTGATCCCCCGTGACTTCCAGTACGCCAGCTGCCTCGGCGACGGCTGGTTGGTCCGCACCAGATCGGGGCCCAGCCAGTGGGCGTTCATGAACCACCGCCTGAGGAAGGCGTGATCCTTCCAGACATAGTCCCACCGCGCCTTGAACCGGCCGGCCGGGGTGGTGAGATCGTAACGGGGCATGGGGTGGAGATAGTCGTTTAACGGGAGGGCGTCACCAGCAGGGTATCCTCGCTGGTCAACATCGGCGGCCCCAGATTCTCCACCCCGCCGTCGGGCCGCAGGCGGAATCGGCCTCCGCCATAGCCGGTGGCACCCGAAGCGATCATCACCTCGTAGATGACCCCCGCTCGCAGAGGCTTGGCCGCGACCTCGCTGGATATTCCGGTTCCGGCGGAATCCTCGCCTTTCAGGGCCTCTCCGTAGAACAGAGGGAAGCGGTCGGTGCACCCATACCCGCCCTGATCGGCCCAAGCGAAGGCCGTCCGCATCCACGCGTCGTACGTAGCCGCCACCGGTGCGCCCTCATCCCGAACCATGACCCGACTGACGCATTCCGGCTTGGCGCCCCGTGGTCCCGGGACGAACGCGAGACGGCCGTCGATGATCACCGCCTGCACATCGAAACCATAGGAACAGCCGCTGAGGCCGAGCAGGCAGATCAGGGCCAGCGTGCGGAAGGTTCGCATTCGTCGAGCCTGCCCTCGCGCTGCTGCAATCACAAGCGCCTCCCCGCTTGACTTCCCCCCCGCGCCGTCCGACCTCGGACCAATGACGCCGCCCGCCCCCGCCGCCGACGAGAAGGAGCCCCTTCGCCCCCTGCTGGCGCGGATCTGGCGCGACTATCTCTCGCACCACCGGACGCCGCTGTTTCTGTCGATGCTGTGCGCCGCCGTGGCCGGCGGTCTGTCCGCGGCCACGCTGAAGCTGCTGGAACCCGCCATCAACGGCCTGTTCCTGCAGACCGACACGCCGATCAGGCTGTGGGGCCTGATCGACATCCCGCCCGGACAGGCCCTGGTCTACATCCCCGCCGCCATCGTCCTGGTCGCCATCGTCTGGACCGCCGCCTCGCTGGGGCAGGCCGCCCTCGTCAACCGGCTCGGCCACGGCATCGTCGGCGACATCCAGGTGCGGCTGTTCGGGGCCATGATCCGGGCCGACCTGGCCCGGCTGCGCAGCCAGCACAGCGGCAGCTTCGTCTCCTCGGTCCTGTTCGACGCCAATCTGGTGCGCGAGGCCTTCACCAACGGCGTCGTCAACTACACCCAGCATAGCCTGACCCTGGTCTTCGTCATCGCCGCCATGGCCCTGATCGACTGGCAGCTGACCGCCATCGTCCTGCTGGGCGTGCCCCTCATCACCCTGATCCTGCGCCGCTTCTCGAAGCGCACGCGCAAGGCCACCACCGGGGCGATGAAGGAGACCGAGAACCTCTCCACCGCCCTGATGGAAAACCTCGACGGCGTCCGTCTGATCAAGATCGAGAACCGCGAGGCGGCCGAGCAGGCCCGCGTCGGCGAGGTCGTCTCGCGCCGCCAGCGCCACGTCATCAAATCCGCCGACAGCCGCGCCTTCGCCGGCCCCTTCTCCAACCTCGTCGCCATGATCGTGGTCGCCGCCGTCATGGCCTACGCCGGCTGGCGCGCGCGCGACGGGGCCATGAGCGTGGGCGCCTTCGCCGCCTTCATCGGCCTGCTGATGGCCGCCGGCCAGTCGCTGCGGCAGGTGACCAATCTCCAGACCGTCATGACCGAGGGCCTGACCGCCGCCCGCCGCCTGTTCGCCGCCCTCGACATCCAGCCCGAGATCCGCGAGACGCCCGACGCCGCGCCGTTCGGACACGGCCCGACCACCGTGGCCTTCGACCATGTGTCCTTCGCCTATGGGCCGGCCTCCGACGGCGTGGCGCCGACCCTGTCGGACGTCAGCCTGACCGTCGCCCCCGGCGAGACCGTCGCCCTCGTCGGCCCGTCGGGCGGCGGCAAGTCGACGATCCTGAGCCTGCTGCCGCGCTTCTATGACGTTACCGGCGGCGCCGTGACCCTGAACGGCCGCGATATCCGTGAACTGAAGCTGCACGACCTGCGCGCCTCCATCGCCCTGGTGACGCAGGAGCCCTTCCTGTTCGACGACACCGTCGCCGCCAACATCGCCTACGGCCGCCACGGCGCCACGGCCGAGGACATCGTCGCGGCGGCCCAGGCCGCCGCCGCCCATGACTTCATCACCGCCCTGCCCGAAGGCTATGCGACCCGCGCCGGCGAGGCCGGCCTGCGCCTGTCCGGCGGCCAGCGCCAGCGCATCGCCATTGCCCGCGCCTTCCTCAAGGACGCCCCCATCCTGCTGCTCGACGAGGCCACCTCGGCCCTCGACACCGAGAGCGAGGCGCTGGTCCAGGCCGCCCTCGAACGCCTGATGCAGGGCCGCGCCACCCTGATGATCGCCCACCGCCTGTCGACCGTGCGCAACGCCGACCGCATCCATGTGATCGAGGCCGGCCGGGTGGTCGAAACCGGGTCCCACGCCGCGCTGGTCAGGAAGGGCGGCCTCTATTCCCGGCTGGCGAAGCAGCAATCGCTGGACGGCGACCCGGTCACGGTCGCGACGGTGTCATGAGACCCCTCCGCAACCCCGTCATCCAGGCCATCCTCGCCTGGGCCCTGGCCCAATGGATGCGCTTCTGCTTCGCCACCATCCGCTGGACGCATCACAACCAGATCGTCGCCGAAAAGGTCTGGGCCGACGGCGGCGGCGTGCTGTGCGCCTTCTGGCATTCGCGCATCGGCCTCAGCCCCGCCTGCTGGCCGCTGGACCGCGCCCAGCCCGCCAAGGCCCTGATCTCCCTCAGCCCCGACGGCCAGTTCATCGCCAAGGCGGTGGCCCTGCAGGGCATACCCGCCATCCGCGGTTCATCCTCGAACAAGGACAAGGCCGACCGCGCCAAGGGTGGCTCCCAGGCCCTGCGCGACGGCCTGCGCCAGCTGAAGGTCGGAGCCCTGGCCATCACCCCTGACGGCCCGCGCGGCCCGATGCGGGAAATGGCCGAGGGCCTGCCGTTGATGGCCAGATTGTCGAAGGCGCCCGTGCTGTTCATCGGCATGTCCTGCAACCCGGCGATCCGGCTCAACAGCTGGGACCGCGCCATCCTGCCCCTGCCGTTCGGACGCGGCGCCATCGTCTGGGACGTCGACCGCTATCCCGAGGGCGCCGAACTGGCTGACGTCGCCCGCGCCTGGACCGAACGGCTGACCGCCGTCGAGGCCGCCGCCGACGCTCTCGTCGGCCTGGAGCGCGTCTGAGGTGAGCCCCGCCCTGATCGTCTACCGCCTGCTGACCCGGATGCTGGAGCCGCTGGCCCCGCGCCTGCTCGACGCCCGCGTCAAACAGGGCAAGGAAGACCCGGCCCGGGTCGACGAACGGCTCGGCCTGACGGGGGTCGCGCGGCCCGCCGGCGACCTCGTCTGGCTGCATGGCGTCAGCGTCGGGGAGACCCTGTCGCTGCTGCCCGTGATCGACCGCCTGCGGCAGGCGCGGCCCGATCTCACCGTCCTGGTCACATCCGGCACCCTGACCTCCGCCACCCTCCTGGCGCGCCGCCTGCCGCCCGGCGTCATCCACCAGTTCGCCCCCGTCGACGCCCCCGGAGCCGTCACCGCCTTCCTCGACCACTGGAAGCCGTGTGCGGCCGTCTTCGTCGAGAGCGAGCTGTGGCCCAACCTGATCCTGGACGCCCGCAAACGCGGTGTGAAACTGGTTCTGGCCAGCGCCCGCATCACGGAAAAGACCGTCGAGGGCTGGCGCCGCTTCCCCGGGGCGGTGCGGGAAATCCTGTCCGCCTTCGACCGCGTCCTGCCGCAGGACGAAACTTCCGCCGGACGGCTGGAAAGCCTCGGCGCCCGCATCGACGGCCATGTGAATCTGAAGCTTTCCGGCGAGGCCCCGCCGCACGACCCCGCCGCCTTCACCCGTCTCAGCGCCGCCATCGGCGACCGGCCCGTGGTCGTCGCCGCCAGCACCCATGACGGCGAGGAGATCGCCCTCGTCCGCGCCCTGGACAAACTGGCCGACCGGCTGTGCCTGATCCTCGTCCCCCGCCATCCCGAACGCACCCCCGCCATCGCCGCCGCCCTGAACCGCGACGGCTACCGCTTCGCCCTGCGCTCGCAGGGGCGCGAACTGGATCGCGACACCGACCTCTATGTCGCCGACACCCTGGGCGAGATGGGTCTGTTCCTGCGGCTGGCCGATGTCGTGGTCATGGGCGGCTCGTTCTCCGCCGCTCTGGAGAAGCCCCCGGTTGGCGGCCACAATCCGCTGGAGCCAGCGCGGCTCGGCAAGCCCGCCGTCACCGGCCCCGACATGACGAACTGGGCCGCCGTCACCGACGCCCTCGTGGCCGCCGGCGGTCTCACGGTCGTCCAGGCGCCATGGGACCTGCCCGCCGTCATCGCCCCCCTGCTGGCCGACGACGCCGAGGCCAAACGCATGGGCGAACGCGGCCGCCGCGCCGCCGCCGAGGCCGGCTCGGGTCTGGACCGGCTGTGGGACATGGTCGAACCCCTGCTGCCCCGCGCTGCGCCACGAGGCCGCCGATGAAGCTGAACACCCCGCGCTGGTGGTACACCCGCGACGCCCGCCACGGCGCCGTGGCCCGCACCCTGCTCACGCCACTGTCGTGGATATGGTCCGCGGCCACGGCCCGCCGCATCGCCCGCGCCACGCCGGTCGATCCGGGCGTGGCGGTGATCTCGGTCGGCAACCTGACCGTCGGCGGCTCGGGCAAGACTCCGGTCACCCGAGAGGCCATCCGCCTGCTGCACGAGGCCGGCGTCAACGCCCATGGCCTTTCGCGCGGCTATGGCGGATCGCTGCGCGAGCCGACCCGCGTCGACGCCGCGATACATACCGCTGCCGATGTCGGCGACGAGCCCCTGATGCTGGCCCTCGGCGGCCCGACCTGGATCGCCCATGACCGCGTCGCCGGTGCCCGCGCCGCGGCGGCGGCCGGCGCCCAGGTCATGGTCCTCGACGACGCCCACCAGAACCCGACCCTGAGCAAGACCCTCAGCCTCGTCGTCGTCGACGGCGAGACCCGGGACGACGAATGGCCCTTCGGCGACGGTTCGGTGTTTCCCTCCGGTCCGATGCGCGAGAAGCTGCGGCACGGCCTGGCCCGCGCCGACGCCGTGGTCGTCCTGCTGCCCGCGGACGCCCCGGCCGCCGATCCCGAACTGCTCGCGGCCTTCGGCGACCTGCCGGTCCATATCGCCCGGCTCACGCCCGCCGCGCCGCCGCCCAGGGGGCCGATCGTCGCCTTCGCCGGCATCGCCAAGCCGTGGAAGGTCGAACGCGCCCTCGACGCCGCCGGCGCCCAGCTGGTGGATTTCGCCCCCTTCCCCGATCACGCCGCCTTCCGCGAGGCCGACCTGGCCTTCCTCGCCGACCGCGCCTCCCATTTCAAAGCCCGGCTGGTCACCACCGAAAAGGATTGGTTTCGCCTGCCGCCCGCCTGGCGGACCCGGGTACTGTCGTGGCCGGTCAAGGCCACGTTCGAGGATGAGGCCGCCTTCCAGCGGCTGCTGCTGGGCGCGGTCCGGGCCTATTCCGCCCGGTAGACGATCCCGCCCCGCATCACGAAGCGCACCCGCTCCAGCTCGGTGACGTCACTCAACGGGTCCCCCGACACGGCGACCAGATCCGCCGGCATCCCCGCCGCGATCCGGCCCGCCTCGTTCGAAATCCGCAGGTGGGCCGCCGCTCCGACCGTCGCCGATTCGATCGCCTCAAGCGGCGTCATCCCGGCGCGCACCAGCAGGGCGAACTCCTGGGCGTTGTCGCCGTGTGCGGAAACCCCCGAGTCGGTGCCGAACGCGATCCGCACCCCGCCCTCATGCGCCCGCCGCGCCATGTCCAGCATCTTGGGCCCGGCCTCCAGCGCCTTGGCCGTCTGCGCCGGAGTGAAGAAATTGTCCGGCCCCGAGGCGATGCGGGCGACATAGTCCCCGGCCAGCAGGGTGGGGACCAGCCACACGCCGTCCCGGCGCATCAGCCGGATCGACTCGTCGTCCAGATATGTGCCGTGCTCGATCGAGTCGCCGCCGGCGCGCAGGAAGCTGTTGATCCCGTCCGCTCCGTGGGCGTGGGCCGTGACCTGCCGCCCCATCCGGTGCGCGGCGCCGACGATGGCCGACAGTTCCTCGTCCGAGAACTGCTGACCCAGGCCCGCCGCCGTGTTCGACAGCACCCCGCCAGTCGCCGTGATCTTGATGATGTCGGCCCCTGAGCGGACCTGCAACCGCACCGCCCGCATGCAGTCGTCCACCCCCGAGCAGACGCTCTCGTCCGACAGGAGGTGCATGACATCCTCCCGGTAGCCATTGATGTCGCCGTGGCCGCCATGAACCGACACGGCCGACCCCGCCGCGATGATGCGGGGTCCCGGCACGTCGCCGCGCCGCACGGCGTCCCTCAGGGCGAAGATGGATTCATTGGTCGCCCCCAGATCGGCCACCGTGGTGAAACCGGCCATCAGGGTCCGACGGGCGTAACGGGCGCCGACCATGGCCTGTTCGGAATCGGACTGGGTCACTGTCTCCAGCCGCCCGTTCGGGTTCTGCTCGCCGGTCAGGTGCACATGGCTGTCGATCATGCCGGGCAGCACGAAAGAGTCGCGCAGGTCCACGATCCGGCCCTCGCCGACAAAGCCGTCGCGCACCTCGACGACCTGGTTCCCCCTGATCACGAGAGTTTTATCGCGCTGCACAACGCCGGTCGCCGGATCGGCCAGAAGCCGCCCGATCTGCACGAACGTTGTTCCCTCCGCAGGAGAAACCGGCGCGATGGCGGGCGTTTGCGCCGCAACGCTGGTGGCCATCAAGACGGCCGCGGCCGCCAGCAAAGATGTGATCGACTTCACGAAACTCTCCCCCAAACAGGAGTCCACCTTAGACCTCGGAGCGATTTCGCCAAGGCGCAGGTTGATCCCGCCGTTACGAACTGAAACAAGCTGTCACTTCCGAAATATGCGAGGGGCGTCGCATGCGGCTAGCGAGACGTGGATTCATCCTTGGCGGCGCCGCGCTTCTGTCGGGCTGCGCCACGGCGTCGGCCGCCACGCAGACCGCGGCGTTCCGGCCGCTGCCGGGCCTGGCCCGGACCCAGGTTCCGACCATCGCGATCTCGCAACCGCCCGAGGTCATCACGGCCGAGCTGAACACCACCCGCCCGCTCGATCCGCGCGGCCAGATCCGCAAGGAGCTGATGGACCGCGCCGTCTCCGCCCTCGACATCCACAAGGACAGGATCACCCAGCGCGACCGGATGTACCTGGTCGACTTCCAGAAATTCTCGGGCGACGAGCGTCTTTACGAGGTCGACCTGCACGGCGGCGCCGTCACCCTGATGCGCACCAGCCACGGCCGCGGCTCCGACCCGACCCATACCGGCTTCGCCCGCAATTTCGGCAACACCCCTGACAGCTACATGTCCTCGGTCGGCGCCTTCGCCACCGCCGGCGCCGGATTCGGCGCCCAGCAGGGTCCCAACGTCCTGCTGGACGGGCTGGAATATTCCAACGACCGCGCCCGCGAACGCGCCATCATCATCCATGGCGCCGACTACGCCGACCCGGACTTCCTCGCCCGCGAAGGCAAGCTGGGCCGCAGTTACGGCTGCTTCTCGGTCGCCCACGCCGACCTGCCGCGCCTGCGCGAGCGCATGGGCGAAGGCCGGCTGCTGTTCGCCTGGGCCTGAGTCCGGTCTACTTGAGCACGGCCAGCAGCACGGCCACCCAGTGGACGGCGGCGGCCACCACGACATGGCCGTGCCAGATCGCGCGCCGGTAACGCATGGCCTTGTTGGCGTAGAAGATCACGCCGACGGAATACAGCACGCCTCCGACCGCCATCAGGATCAACGGAGCCAGCCCCAGGCTCTGCATGATCGGCTGGATGGCGATCACCATCAGCCAGCCCAGCGCCAGATAGACGGCGATCCAGAACCCCTTGCCCAGCCCCGGCAGGAACAGCTTGGCGAGGGCGGCGAAGACGGCCGTGGCCCATACCGCCGACGTCATCCCCCACGCCCAGGCCCCGGTAAGATGCTGGGTCGTGAACGGCGTGTAGGATCCGGCGATCATTAGGAATATGCCCGCGTGGTCGAACCGCCGCAGCAGCGGCTGGAACCGCGGCGCGGCGAAATTATAGGCCGTGGACAGCCCGAGCATGGTCAACAGGCCGACGGCGTAGATCGCCGCCGCCGTCAGCCGCCCGACATGGCCGTAACCGATCGCCAGCCCCAGCAGCATCCCCCCGCCGACCAGGGCCAGGGCCAGTCCGGTCAGGTGGACGATCAGGTCGGCGAGCCGCTCCTTGCCGTCGCGATAGTGGCTCGGCGGCTCGGGCGGCAGGACCTCCGGCACGCGTTCAGCTCCCACCGTCCCGCTCCAGCGCGCGCCAGCCGATGTCGGTGCGATGGAAACCGCCCGGCCAGTCGATCTTCTTCACCGCCGCATAGGCCCGCTCGCGCGCCTGGGCGATGTCCTTGCCGCGCGCGCAGACGTTCAGCACGCGGCCGCCCGCCGCCGCCAGCTGCCGGTCCGCCCGCCGCCTCGTGCCCGCGTGGAACACCTGGACGTGTGGGCCGAAGTCCTGCTCGGCCCCGCGGATGATCGACCCCTCCAGCGGACTGTCGGGATAGCCCGAAGCCGCCAGCACCACGCAGATCACGGTGTCCGGGCTGAACTCCGGCATCCGCGCCCGGGTCAGATCGCCCCGCGCGCACGCCAGCAGCAGGGGCACGATATCCCCGTCCAGCCGCATCATCAGCACCTGGCATTCCGGATCGCCGAACCGGGCGTTGAACTCGACCACCTTGGGGCCCTGTTCGGTCGCCATCAGCCCGGCGTACAGGACCCCGCGATAGGGCGCGCCCTCGGCCGCCATCGCCGCCACCACCGGCTGGACGATCAGCCGGTCCGCCGCCTCGACCAGCTCCGGCGTGAACACCGGCGCGGGCGAATAGCTGCCCATGCCGCCCGTGTTCGGACCCAGGTCGCCGTCATAGGCCCGTTTGTGGTCCTGCGCCCCGCCCAGCAGCACGGCGCGCTGGCCGTCGCAGACCGCGAACAGCGAGCCTTCCTCGCCGTCCATGAACTCCTCGATCACGACCCGGGCGCCCGCCGTGCCGAAACGGCCGCCCAGCATCCGCTCGATCTCGGCCTCGGCCTCGCGCTTGTTGGGGCTGATGGCGACGCCCTTGCCGGCGGCCAGTCCGTCGGCCTTGATCACATAGGGCGGCTTGAACACCGTCAGCGCCTGCCGCGCCTCGTGCAGCCGCTCATAGACGCCGTAGCCGGCGGTCGGAATCTCGTGCCGCTCCATGAAGGCCTTGGAGAAGGCCTTGGAGGTTTCCAGCTGCGCCGCCTTTTTGGTCGGCCCGAAACAGGGGATGCCCGCGGTGGCCAGCCGGTCGGCCAGTCCGGCCTCCAGCGCCGTCTCCGGCCCGACCACGACCAGATCAGCCTTCATCTCGCGCGCCAGCGCCGCCAGACCGTCGGCGTCCGTGACCTTCAGCGGGGCCAATTCACCCAGCTTTTCCATGCCCGGGTTGCCCGGCGCGATGACCAGACGCCGCAGCAGCGGCGACTGGGCGATCTTCCACGCCAGGGCGTGCTCTCGCCCGCCCGATCCGACCAGCAGGATATTCATGCGCGGGCAATGACCGCACCTGCGGGAGCGGTCAAGTCACGCATGCCTGTCAGACCATCGCCGAGATCACATAGACCGCCGTGCCCAGCAGAAAGATCACGCCGATGATCAGCCACGGACGAATCGCCGGCCCGCCACTGCGCCGTTCCAGACCGCTTTCGCGGGGATCCTGGTCGGCTGGGTCGGTGTCGCAGGGGTCCGCCATAGGGCGGCAACGGCGCAGGCGGGCGGGGGTTCCAACGCTATTGCGGGCCGGGGTTTTGCAACTACCCTCGCCGAATGAGCATCCCTCCCTTCCATGAGCTTTATCCCCGCTCCCCCGCCTTTCTGGAACTCCAGCCGCTGCGCATCCCCGTCGGATGGAAGATCGGCTGGAATGATCTCAATGTGGGGATGGCCGCAGATCTGGGCGGGATCGGCGGCTCAACGGTCTTCCATGCGCGGCACGAGGGCCGCCGCTTCGGCATCGACATCGGTTTCCGACCAGAGTTCGATCCCGACGGCGCATTTCATCTCGAGGTCCGGTATCAGCCCTGGCCCCGCGCTGAACGGGGGCGCCGGCGCCAGGACGCACCCTTGGCCTTCGGCCCCGACGCCGAGACCGTCCATGAATTCGAGACCCGTTCATATCCAGCCCTGGTCGCGGAACTGGAGCACTGGATCGCCCGCTGCACCGTGTGGCAACGCGAAGGACATTAGCGGCGGAGAACATCTTGTCGAAGGAGACCGGGATGGAAAAATTCACTGGCGGATGCCTGTGCGGCGCCGTCCGGATCGTGGCGTCGGGACGCCCGCACCGGGTCGGCCTTTGCCACTGTCTCGACTGCCGCAAGCATCACGGGGCCCTGTTCCAGGCGTCCGCGATATTCCCCCGGGACGCGGTGACCATCGAGGGCGAGACACGAGACTACGCCGGCCGGTTCTTCTGTCCCCGCTGCGGCTCGTCCGTTTTCGCGCGCACCGCCGACGAAATCGAGGTGAACCTGGGATCCCTCGACGCCCCTGACCAGCTGACGCCGACCTATGAAGGCTGGATCGTTCGCCGTGAGGCCTGGCTACCTCCGTTTCCGCTCACGAGGCGGTATGAGCGCGATCATGATCCGAGGGACCGCTTCGACTCCTAGGCCTACCCGGCCTTGAGCTCGACGACCGCCCGGGCCAGGCGCTGATACAGCCTGCGGCGGCGGGCCAGCGGCCACCAGTCGTACAGAAAGATCTGGATCGGGCGCCAGTTGGCGACCCAGCCGAGGATGATCAGGCCCTCGTCGAAGAATCTGCCCACATAGCCCTCTCCGACCCGGCTGCTGACTTCCGCCCCCAGGGCGACGCACAGGGCCAGCACCGTCAGGCCGATGGCGAGCGAGGCGCGGCCCACGCGGAACAGCTCGTTCAGTTCCCAGCCGGCGACCTCGGCGCGATAGGCGAAATAGTTGCGTATCGCGTCACCGATATGCCCGGCCTCCTCGCGCCGGGTCTCCTCGGCCGGCAGATGGACCAGGATGCGGACCGGAGCCGACCCGCCCTGTTCGCGCGCCCAGGCGACCACATATTCCTCTACCGCGGCGTCCAGATCGCGCTCGCGGAACGGCAGCGGATCCAGGGACTGGAACAGCTGGCCGATGTCGCGGATCTTGAGTTCGATCGGCCGGCCTCCCGGGCGAGCGGACCCGCCCTGGTCCGCTACGCCCCGGCTCTGTTGCTCCCGCGTCGCCATGGCTTGCTTCAACTCCCTGCGGCCCGGCCCCGCAAACAGGCTACAGAGCCGGCCCCTCAGTGGCGAGGTTGTGAAGCGGATTGTGCTCGCCCGCGGCAGGTCCGATTTCAACCCCTTGCGGACTTGCAGGCCGCCCGGATAACACTGCCGGGATTGAAACCTCCTGAGGTCGCCGTGGGAGTCAGGAACTATCTGATCGAAGGGATTTCGGGCGCGGGCAAGACCGCCGTCGCCGAGGAGCTCGAGCGACGGAACCGGCACGTTGTGCACGGCGACCGCGCCCTGGCCTATCATGGCGATCCGGACACGGGCGAGCCATGGGCTGTTCCCGCCGACGCGCATGACTCCGACGCGGCCAGGCAGCGTCACCAGCGCTGGATCTGGAACGTGGACAAGGTCAGGTCGCTGATCGCCGACCGAAGCCGGCCCGAGACCTTTTTTTGCGGCGGCTCAAGAAACCACGGACGCTACATCGATCTCTTCGACAGGATCTTCGTGCTCGATGTCGATCTTGACACCCTGAAACGGCGCGTTGCCGGAAGAGCGGATGACGAGTTCGGGGCGAAGCCGGCCGAATGGGCGATGCTCGCCGGCCTTCATGCGACGAGAGAGGACATCCCGAAAGGGGCGACGATTGTCGACGGCGCACAGCCCGTCGCCAGCGTCGTCGACGAGATTCTGTCGCACTGCGGGGCGTCGAAAAGTTGACGCGACCAAGGCTGCGCCAAAGCTGGGTGCACTGTCCAGGTCCGTTCCCTCCAAGCCGTTACTGTGGCCGGCGAGGCGTCAGCAGCGTCATTGGCAGGCCGTCGAGCCGGACGCCCGGCTTGGCGAGCTGATGGCTGCTTCCCACCCTCAAGCGACTGTCGGCTACCGACCGAGGCTGTGTGAAAACGCCTCCGGAATGAGCGAATTAGGGTAGCCTTCTGAGGTCAGCAGGAGGCGTTTTCACACAGCCTCGACCCTGTGTGGACGGCTCTCCGTCGGCAAGGGGTAATCGAACTATCTGCAAC
>NZ_JAQSDY010000016.1 GCF_029946145.1 Brevundimonas sp. | reverse complement strand
CAAAGCGAACAAGCCGTGGAATCATCAATGGCCAGAGATGCGCCATATAGCTGACGTTCCAGGCACCCAAAAGCCTAACGCCCGCGTTAACAGGCGGCTGCCAGCGAAGCTGGTAGACGTCCTGTTGAACAACCAGTTAGGCCGGGGCGCGAAGTGGAAGAGGGCTTGAGACCGCTTGGCTGTGCCGTGAATTTGATTGCGAACCGCATAGCTTCCCCCTGGATGTGCTGCTGAACATTGTGCCGCGACTTTGCAGGCATGCGATGGCCTGTGATGGTTTGTGCGGTGGCTTGCCTTAATACCCCGGTGAACCTGGGCCGCCGCAGGACGGCCCGCGATGAGGCGATGGCGTTCAGCACGTTGGCGAGCAACGGTGGTGAGCAGGCTGCCGAAGGGCAGACAGCCGGATTGAGACTTTGCCTTGCCACCAAGTTGTGACCCGCGAAGCCTGACAAATCGTTGCCTTGAGAAATGACCAGCGAGCGAGTACCAAAGAAAGCAGTGCCGACAAAGCGAACAAGCCGTGGAATCATCAACGGCCCGGGATGCGCCATATAGCTGAATTTCCAGGCAACCAAAAGCCTAACGCCACAGGTAAGCCGCACCGGAGTGCGCAGCACGCAGGGAACCTACAAGCGAAGCTTGTAGGTGTCGGCTTGACCGAACAGTTAGGCCGCTGCGCGAAGGCACGGTTTTGCTTTTGCCAGTTAAGTGCGAACCCATTTTTATGCAATTCCCCGGGAGATCATGCTTCGGTGTTGCTTGAAGGCCGCGCTGTTCTTATTTGCTCTATCTCGGGTGAGGTATGTGTTGTTACAGACGCGGCATTGATACTGCCCGTCACCATCGCCCAGTAACCGAATGAGCTTACTGGAAGAGTCTTGGCAATGTTGGCAGTATGGCTCTTCCACGCCGGAGGCGTTTGGTAGCCAGTAGCAAGGTTCTTCCCATCTCAGGTTTGCTCGAACTCTGGCGGCAGCTTCAAGTTCACGAATTTTTTCGTCGCGCGCAAGTATTTCAAGTTGGACTTCAGCCGCCTCCAATTTGGCGTCGGCGAGAGATGAAATTAATTCTGCCAATTTGAGTTTTGTTTCGGCTTTCTCAATTGAAACATCACTTTCCTTTATCAGTTTGGCAATGTCGGTGGCGGTTTTGATGCTGCCAAGTAGCGAACCTATTGCGGCGATGTCCATCTTTTCTCCGTAAACGTTCTAGTTGAGAGGCCTAACGCCACAGGTAAGCCGCACCGGAGCGCGAAGCGCGCAGGGAACCTACAAGCGGAGCTTGTAGGTGTCGGCTTGACCGACACGTTAGGCTGGGGCGAGAAGGACTGGCGGATGAGCCACAACGCGCTGTGCCTTGTTGACTGGCATTTGACCTGTGCACGCCAATACTCCCTTTGTGTGACTGAATGGAATTGTGCCCGACATGCCGCACACTGGAAATAGCAGGACAACCCTGCGCCACCGCCCAGCATGACATGTGCATGCACAGCCAGCGCATGCAAAAAGTGGATTGCTGACTGCCGCAGGACAGGAGGCCAAAAAGGCGATGGCGCGTGGCACTTTGGCGCTGCGCCGTGGTGAGCAGGCTGCCGAAGGGCAGACAGCCAGATGGAGACTTGCAGCGCCACCCGGTTGCGAGCCGCGGTGCTGCTTAGCGCTGGGCCTGGCCAGAATGCGCAGTGCATGAGTGCCAGAGAAAGCAGCGCAGACATACGATCAAACGGTGGAGGCATCAATGGCCAGAGATGCGCCATATAGCTGAGTTTCAAGGCAACCAAAAGCCTAACGCCACAGGTAAGCCGCACCGGAGCGCGAAGCGCGCAGGGAACCCACAAGTGAAACTTGTGGGTGTCGGCTTGACCGCAAAGTTAGGCTGGGGCGCGAAGACACAGTGTTGCAGTTGTTGGTTGAAAACTAATTTTATTAGTTAATCGTTTCGCCGGTCACCATAAGCCGTTTTATTACCTGCCTTTGAGAAAATAATTTATTTTTTGTTATGGCCATTTTTAAATCTCTATCAAACTTGTCTCGAACTTCAAATGCTGTATTTAGGCCGCAAGCTTGTAGCATAAACAACTCTCCAATGTATGTTGTTTCGCCTGCTCGCGCCTCAAAGGTAAATGTAGGTATTCTTATGCCAGTGACAAAAGGGTTTGCAATTCCTGGTTCAAAGTAGTAGCTTCCTGGAGGAAGAGTAAAGGCGCTAAGTAATCCGTGATGTGTCGGAAAATCGCTCGGTTGAACGTATGAGTCAACAGCAATAAATACTCCAGGATTGGTGAGCTTCTTGGTTCTTGCGTCCCTAGCTGCGATAGCTGTGGATGTTGAAAAACAATGCTGGGGAGCCCCTGAGGACATGAGAATTACTGCCCGATTATCAGTTGCAGCTTCTAAAGGAATGGTGGTTGTTGCATACCTATTTTCCAGTGAGCCGCATCCTTGTATTAAAATACAAGTAAATAACGGTATGGTAAATTTTGAAAAATTCAAGATAAATCCTTTGAAAACGAAGTATTAGAGTCTGGTGAATAGGCAAGTTGACTGCAGCCAAAAGCCTAACGCCACAGGTAAGCCGCACCGGAGTGCGCAGCACGCAGGGAACCAACAAGCGGAGCTTGTTGGTGTCGGCTTGACCGAACAGTTAGGCCGCGGCACGAAGGCACGGTATTTCAATTCTATGCATTGCCAATGACTCTCAGAGGATGTGTGCCCATTAGGAGCGCTACCGCTATGGCCTCGAAGCGCTCGGACTGAGCCAATCGCGCATCTGATTTGTAGTTGAAATTCGACTCATCGTTGAGGAGTGGATAGTACTTGGCGACCTCTTGAATAAGCTGCTTTTCTTCCGCCTTTCTGTCATCGGATCGACGGTACTTAACGATGACTTCAGCGCCCAATGCTTGTAGCGCTTTTATAACTACGCCAACTTTAAAGTCCGTTGGCGCTGCAAACTGGGCCGTGAGGTAATCGCCAAGTCGTCTCGTGCCCCTCCCGGATTCGCCTACGTAGAAGGGCGTTTCCGATGAGTCACCGAGCTTCTTAAAGCAAAGGACATAAACGATGTCGTCATCTTTTGGGAAGCTGATGCTAGTAAATCCATCGAAGTTCATGTTATTCGCAGCCAGCAGAAGTTATTAGAGGCCTAACGCCAGCGTTAACAGGCGGCTACCAGCGAAGCTGGTAGACGTCCTGTTGAACAACCAGTT
>NZ_JAQSDY010000015.1 GCF_029946145.1 Brevundimonas sp. | reverse complement strand
GCCTCTCAAGAAACACATCCTAAGTATTTGATTTGTATAGGGGTGTTCATGCGACCTCCATCGGCACAAGGCGCATGCCCAGCATCTCGGCCTTGCGCCGCAGGTTGATTTCCACGCGCTGTCGGTAGCGCTCTTCGTAGTACGTCTGGCCCTGGTCCACGTATTCCTCACCTCTGGTGATCATCGTGTAGATCAGCCGCGCCAGTTTGTGCGCCGCTGCCGTGATGGCCTTGGGTTTGTCCATCTTGGCGCACATGCGCCGGTAATACGCGCCCAGCGCCGATTGGCTGTTTTTCAAGCACGAGGCAGCCTGCCTCAATGCCTGCGCCGTCTTGTTCGCGCATTTCTGGGTTTTGCTGCCCAGCACCTTGCCGCCAGATATCTTGGTGCCAGGGCATAAACCCAGCCAAGCCGCGAAGTGCTTGACCGTCGGGAATTTGCTCATGTCCACGCCCACCTCGGCCAGCACAGTCATCGCCGTGCCCACGTCAATGCCGTCAATGCGCGTCAGGTCCACACCGCACATCTGATACAGCCGCGTGCGCAAATCATATTTCGGCTTATTGCGCCCGCTTTGCTTGCGCGCCTTTTGCGGCACCCCATCGTGCTGGTGCAGCACAATCATTTGCTGCTCCATCAGCTCGTCGCAGTCGGCCACCTTTTTGGAATACTCATCAAACAACTCCAGCGCCTGCTTGAGCGAGAACACATGCTCGTCGCGCCAATTGCCTCGCAGGCTTTGCACGATCTCTTCTTCGCTGGCCTTGATGCGCACGTTCTTCATGCCTGCCAACACATGCGGGTTGCGCTCTCCGGCCACGATGGCGCGCAGAATCTTTTGCCCCGTATCGCCCACCACGTCGGAGATCACATTGGCCAGTTGGATGTTCATCTGCACCAGCGCCTTTTGCATGTGTTGGATATGCCTGGCCTGCATGCGCAGCAACATGCCACGTTGGCGGTTCAGTGAGCGCAGCACGCAGATCTGGTCTGCCGGGCGGAACGCCCCGCGCAGCAGGCCATAGCTGTGCAACTGCTGCAGCCATTGGCAGTCCAGCACATCAGACTTGCGCCCCGCCACGTTCTTGACGTGCCTGGCGTTGACCAGCAGCACAGTGAACCCGCGCCGCTCCAAGATCTCATACACCGGTATCCAGTACACCCCGGTCGATTCCATCGCCACCGTGTCAACGCCGCAAGCCTCCAGCCAATCGGCCAGCTTGTGCACGTCCACCGTGAAGCTCTTGAACTCCCGTACCGGCTCGTCGTCTCTGTCGGCAGGCACCGCCACATAGTGCGATGCGCTGCCTATGTCGATGCCCGCCGCGTTGGGGTTGGTCACCTCCAGGCGTGGACCCCTTTTCTTGGGCTTTTCTTGCTGCGTCATGCCGTGCTCCATTAACATGTCCATGGGAACGGCACCGCCTCGGGTACGTCGTCTTGCTCAATCTCTCAAACGGGATATCGACTCTCATCGATTCACCAGTGCCAATGACGTCACCCTTGACCACCCTAACTGTCGGGCATTGCGCGCCATTGACTGTCCGGTCTTTGGCGGTGCCGCCTCCCACCTTGCCACATCGCAGCCAGTTTCCTTTGCACAATGGGCACCGCCGCGCGGGGCATGAAACCCTCTCAAGAAACACATCCTAAGTATTTGATTTGTATAGGGGTGTTCATGCGACCTCCATCGGCACAAGGCGCATGCCCAGCATCTCGGCCTTGCGCCGCAGGTTGATTTCCACGCGCTGTCGGTAGCGCTCTTCGTAGTACGTCTGGCCCTGGTCCACGTATTCCTCACCTCTGGTGATCATCGTGTAGATCAGCCGCGCCAGTTTGTGCGCCGCTGCCGTGATGGCCTTGGGTTTGTCCATCTTGGCGCACATGCGCCGGTAATACGCGCCCAGCGCCGATTGGCTGTTTTTCAAGCACGAGGCAGCCTGCCTCAATGCCTGCGCCGTCTTGTTCGCGCATTTCTGGGTTTTGCTGCCCAGCACCTTGCCGCCAGATATCTTGGTGCCAGGGCATAAACCCAGCCAAGCCGCGAAGTGCTTGACCGTCGGGAATTTGCTCATGTCCACGCCCACCTCGGCCAGCACAGTCATCGCCGTGCCCACGTCAATGCCGTCAATGCGCGTCAGGTCCACACCGCACATCTGATACAGCCGCGTGCGCAAATCATATTTCGGCTTATTGCGCCCGCTTTGCTTGCGCGCCTTTTGCGGCACCCCATCGTGCTGGTGCAGCACAATCATTTGCTGCTCCATCAGCTCGTCGCAGTCGGCCACCTTTTTGGAATACTCATCAAACAACTCCAGCGCCTGCTTGAGCGAGAACACATGCTCGTCGCGCCAATTGCCTCGCAGGCTTTGCACGATCTCTTCTTCGCTGGCCTTGATGCGCACGTTCTTCATGCCTGCCAACACATGCGGGTTGCGCTCTCCGGCCACGATGGCGCGCAGAATCTTTTGCCCCGTATCGCCCACCACGTCGGAGATCACATTGGCCAGTTGGATGTTCATCTGCACCAGCGCCTTTTGCATGTGTTGGATATGCCTGGCCTGCATGCGCAGCAACATGCCACGTTGGCGGTTCAGTGAGCGCAGCACGCAGATCTGGTCTGCCGGGCGGAACGCCCCGCGCAGCAGGCCATAGCTGTGCAACTGCTGCAGCCATTGGCAGTCCAGCACATCAGACTTGCGCCCCGCCACGTTCTTGACGTGCCTGGCGTTGACCAGCAGCACAGTGAACCCGCGCCGCTCCAAGATCTCATACACCGGTATCCAGTACACCCCGGTCGATTCCATCGCCACCGTGTCAACGCCGCAAGCCTCCAGCCAATCGGCCAGCTTGTGCACGTCCACCGTGAAGCTCTTGAACTCCCGTACCGGCTCGTCGTCTCTGTCGGCAGGCACCGCCACATAGTGCGATGCGCTGCCTATGTCGATGCCCGCCGCGTTGGGGTTGGTCACCTCCAGGCGTGGACCCCTTTTCTTGGGCTTTTCTTGCTGCGTCATGCCGTGCTCCATTAACATGTCCATGGGAACGGCACCGCCTCGGGTACGTCGTCTTGCTCAATCTCTCAAACGGGATATCGACTCTCATCGATTCACCAGTGCCAATGACGTCACCCTTGACCACCCTAACTGTCGGGCATTGCGCGCCATTGACTGTCCGGTCTTTGGCGGTGCCGCCTCCCACCTTGCCACATCGCAGCCAGTTTCCTTTGCACAATGGGCACCGCCGCGCGGGGCATGAAACCCTAAC
>NZ_JAQSDY010000014.1 GCF_029946145.1 Brevundimonas sp. | reverse complement strand
ACACCTCCACTTTGGCACATCGATGCCGTCGGGGGGCGTCCACCCCATCGCTTTCGGCTCGGAGGCTCTCGCCCGCACCTTCACGGCATCGCCGTCCTCGCCTTCGTCCTCGTCGGCGCTCGACGGCGTCACGTCGCTCGACCGCCAGGCGGTCGACTTCGTCTACAGACAGTCGGTGTTGAAGCGGTCGGGGCCGTCCCACTCGCATGAGCCGTCGATGCAGTCGATGAGATTGCTGGAAAATTCGTTCTGCGCGTGATCGAAGATCTGGAACCAGCCGCCGTCGTCCCAGACAGCAGTCGGCATCCCGAAGGCTTTGGCGTGAACTGCGTCGAAGCGGGCGTACCAGAGCCGGACGTTGTTGCAATTCATCGTCTGGAACCGGCTCTGCCAGCCAACCCCCCATTCACCGATGAACACGGGCATTCCACCACCGGTCGTCCCGGCCCAATGGGCCATCAGTCGCATCGGACCGCTGGCGTCGTCCTCGGTCCATGGATCGGCGTAGTCACCCTGGTTGTCGCCGGCGAAGGCCCAGGGATTGTAGTGATGGAAGGTGGCCATGACATACGGATCGCGGCCGTCTCCGACGGCGGCGAGATTCGGCCAGGCCGTAGCCATTTCCTGAGCGCCGAACCATTGATTGCCGCCGATCACCACGATGCGGCCGGGGTCAATCTGGCGAATGCGCCGATAGGCCTGACCCGTCATGGCGCGCAGGGTTTCGGGCGCCATGGACTCATGGTTGCTCAGATGGGGCTCGTTGAGAATCTCGAACATCAGTCGGCCGTCCCGGTCCTTGAAGGTCTGAGCGATGTCAGACCAAAGTTGGGCCAGAACATCGCCGCGCGCCTGATCTTTGAGCCGTATTTCGTGGTGGGCGTTGATCACGACATGCAGGCCGGGTTGGGCGAGGGCGTAGTCGATCACCGCTTCCAGTTCAGCGAGTCGAGGAGAGTCCCGGACGAGCCGGCCAGTGTCCGGATCCGCCAGGGTCGCGCCGCTGACCGTCTCGGTCCAGGTGACGGGAATGCGGACCCATCGGAATCCGCGGGCGTAGTATGCGTCGATCTTCGGTCGGGCTGCTTCGAGGGTCGGCGCGTGCTGGCTGTTGTCGAACATCTGGCCGAGGTTGAACCCCACGGTGCGGCGCAGACACCCCGACGCCCGCAGTTTCTTGACAGGTTTGTGGACCGCAGGAGCCGACAAGCCGACCATCTGGCCTAATTCCGCGTAACTGTCGGCGCTTGCCGGAGCGCAACATCGCGGGCCAGGCCCTGTTCGCCGAAGCCGGGTTCCGGCGTACCATGATCGAGATGACCTGGGATCCGCCTCGCGACGACTAGGCGGGTCGCGGAGCCCCCGGTCGTGAGGATCTCGATCGTCGACCGAGCTGCGCGGATCGCTGCGCCTTGCGGGGCTCTAGACGACGATGCGATCGATGAGGGGGCGAGCCCTGAGGGCTTGGATCGCGCGATCGATCGTATCGAACACCGGACCGGCGACTTCCTCCATCTCGGCATAGGCGCGATCGAACTCGGGAGCGAGGCGATCCAGCAGCGCCAGTTGGTCGCGCCCCGCGGCCGTGA
Source organism: Brevundimonas sp. (assembly GCF_029946145.1). Classification (GTDB taxonomy): domain Bacteria; phylum Pseudomonadota; class Alphaproteobacteria; order Caulobacterales; family Caulobacteraceae; genus Brevundimonas. The sequence goes on along the minus strand of NZ_JAQSDY010000014.1, from coordinate 33,334 downwards.
TCTCGATCAGGAGGGCGCGCTGGTCTTCAGGATCGGGTCCGCGGATGATCAGCCCCAGCTTCACCAGCTTGGGGATTTTCTGCTGGATGAGCTGGTGGGACCGATTCAGCGCCCGCACCAGATCGGAGACCGAGACCGGCCCCAGGGTCGCGATCGCGTTCAGCAGGGAAGACGATTTGACCGGCACGACAAGACCGGCGCGCGTGAACACCTCGGCGGACTGCTGCGCGACAAGGTCGCTCAACTGCTCGCTCAGGCGGCCGAGGTAGGTTCGGCTCAGCTCGGTCATCCGCCGAAACTCCTCACTCAGTCCAGGCGACGATAGAGCGCTGTGTCGCCAGACCGGAACACACGTTCCAGGCCGGTCACGGCGCCATTGTCACGCACCAGACGGAACCGGTAGTCATCCGTGCCCTGGACCGCAAACAGATCCTTGCCGATCGGATCGAGGGCGAGGACGAACCGCTCGCGCCAGCGATAGATCAGACCCGTCGCGGTGCGAACAAGCGTCCGACCTTCATAGGGTCCGGCCGCGTCATCCAGGTTCGTCGCGCTCACGGCTCCTCCAGCGATCGCGAACTCTATGGGGGCCAAGGCCCATGCGGCGTCCGCGTCGCCCGCCCCAGCCTGACGCTGCAGCAGGAATTTCTGCGCCGCCAACAAGGCGTCCGAGGCCGGGACGACGAGATCGGGGGTCACGCCGACGCCCTCGAAATCCTGGCCATCGACCGGATCCCGGATCTGACCGAACGGCACCTGCAGCATGAACCGGTCGTCGATCGGGACGCGGGTCACCGGATGCGCGCCCCCCGAGGTCTGCTCCCCGATTACGGTCGCACGGCCGAGCTTCTGGAGGGAAAACGCCATCCATTCGGCGGCGGAGAAGGAGGTCGATCCGGTCAGCACCACCACCGGGATATCCGCCGACCGCTGGCCGGGGACCGCGGCCAGACTCCACTGGCTGCGCTCCACGCGAACGCCGTCGTCATTGTAGTAGTAGTCGAAGAATTTCTGCTCCTTGCCCGCCGGATAGAGGTAGCTCATCAGGAACTGCGCCAGTTCGAGGACGCCGCCGTTGTTGTAGCGGAGGTCGATAATCAGCCCCTTGGCGCCTTCGGCGAACCGCATGGCCCCTGCCGCCGTCTCCTGGGCGTATTGCGGGTCGGCGAAGAAGTCGAAGCGGATGTAGGCTAGGCCGCCGTCGAGCCGTCGAACGTCTCGAAAGCCGAAATTGGCGGCCCGCTCGCTGTCGCGCTGCACCTGGGTGGTTTCTTCCCCGTCGGCCTTCGCCTGGCGATCGGCGACGACCTCGGCCGGATCGAACGCCACCGAGAAATGCAGATCGTCGCTCGCCTTGACCAGGCCTTGGGCGAGACTGGCCGCGAACTGTTCGCCTTCGATCGGCTCGGATTGAACCCGCCGGTCCAGCTCGGCGGTTATCGTGGGGATGCGGTCGGGGAAGACATAGTTCTCCCGCAGCGCCGTCTCGAGGTGGGTGACGACTTCGCGTTGCGCTTCGCGATCCAACGTCTGGGCGGCGGCCATGGTCGGCGTGATCGTCAAGACGAACAGGAAATAAAGGAGACGAGGGAACATGACGCTCTACTCTGTATGGAATATATTGCGCAATATATTGCATAAAGCTGCGCCGTCAATGGAGTCTGCGCTGACCGTTGGCTGGCCAGGGGACTCTCCTCTGAGAAGCCCGGCTCGACCTGTGTTGGGTGCGGCTTCCGGACGCCGGGACGTGAGGCCAACCCGGGTGATCCGCTCAGCGGCGCGGGACGAAGACGACCGCGGCACCCATCTGGATGACGTTGCCGCAGTCGAGGCCGCCCTCGCCGCCGCTCAGATCGATGATCGTCGACCATTGGGATGGCCTGCAGCGGATCCCGGCCGAGGCCCAGAACTCAGCACCGTCCGGAGGCTCACCTTCACCAATCCTGGAAAACAAGTGCTCGACCCTGGATCATTTGATCAGCCCTAGTGACGCGGGCTTCTCTGATCGATCCGGCGCTCGATCGCAGGCGCGAGATGGCGGAGGGACACCGCGAGCGCGACGATGAAAAAGGCATGAGAGCATCACCATTGGCGCTGTCAGGAGGAATGATGCTCCGACCCAGGCGCCGCTGAAAAGAGGCGTCGTGGGCAGGAAGAGAGACGCCGGCAAAACGCCTGCCAGCAGAATGCAGATCGTCGCCGTGAGCCACGGGCTCGAGAGATCTGAGACAGCCCGTCTGAGAATCCAGAAGTTACATGCCCGAGGATATCGTCACGCCCCACAATGCCTCCGGGGAGCTCATCCGGACGCTCGACGACTGGTGGCCGTCGTTCCCAGGGTATCACCTTTACTACCCTAGCCGCCGCCACGCCTCGCCCGCCTTCTTCCTGCTGCTGAACGCGCTTCGGTTTCGCGGCTGAAAGCAGTTGCGAGCATGAGCGTCGGCTTCCCGGAAGTCTGCCAATGTCCGCTCTTGATGCTGTGGACGGCTCTCCAACCCACCGGCAGCGTCAGCTTCCGGTCAGAGCTGGAGGAGAGCCATGGGACAGGTAGTCACGATTGGATTGGACATCGCGAAGTCGGTGTTTCAGGTGCACGGCATCGACGCTGAAGGCGGCGTAGTCATTCGACAGAAGCTGACGAGAGCGCGGCTTCTGAAGTTCTTCGGCAAGCTGGGGCCATGCTTGGTCGGGATCGAGGCCTGCGGGACATCGCATCACTCGGCGCGCGAGTTGAGCGGGCTCGGCCACGACGTACGGCTGATGCCGCCGAGCTATGTGAAGCCCTACGTGAAGCGCCAGAAGAACGACATGGCCGACGCGGAGGCGATCTGTGAGGCCGTCAGCCGGCCGACCATGAGGTTCGTGCCAGTGAAGTCTCCCGAGCAGCAGAGCATAATGGTGCTTCACCGCACGCGATCGATCCTGATCCGCCAGCGGACCCAAGTGTCCAATGCGATCCGCAGCCACATGGCGGAGTTCGGGATGGCCGCCGCGATCGGTCGGCAGGGCCTGCAGACGCTGATCGAAGTCGTAGAGGATGCGGGCGATCCGCGTGTTCCGTCCGAGGCACGAGGCTGCCTGACCATGTTGGTTGCTCAGCTGCGGCTTTCAAACGCGCAGATTCTTGAAGGGGACCGACTGATCAGAACCAATGCCCGCTCGACCGAGGTCGGTCGCCGGCTGATGGAGATCCCGGGCGTTGGCCCACTGCTGGCCAGCGCCCTCGTAGGTACGATCGCCGATCCGAAGGCGTTCAAGACCGGCCGCAATCTGGCGGCCTGGATCGGTCTCGTCCCACGACAGAACTCTAGCGGTGGCAAGGAGCGGCTCGGCGGCATTACCAAACAGGGCGATCGCTACTTGCGACAGATGCTGGTCGTCGGCGCCCTGGCTGTCGTGCGCTACGCCGTGCGGAACGGCACGCGACGGCCATGGCTGGTCCAGTTGCTCGCGCGACGAACGCCGAAGGTGGCAGCCGTCGCGCTCGCCAACAAGACCGCCCGGATGGTCTGGGCGATCATGACCTCCGGCGAACGCTACAGGGAGCCGCTGGCGGCATAGAGATCAGGCTGAGGCGGGAGTGCCGCGGCTGACGAGCTTGGGAAGGGCGAACAGGATGTAATGCGACAGCCGGTCGATACCGGAAGGCGGGAAAACCCACTTGCGCCAGAGCGCTTCGAGCGCGTGCTTTTGGTCGGGACCCATCTTCGTGGAAGGCACTATGGCCAGCGGTCATGCGTACCGCACCAACAGGTCGAACACATGGCCGCACCGACCAGACTTAGCAGAACCTCACTTCACCCTTGCCAACGGGGAGCCGTCCACACATGGCGTAATGAAAGGGCGTGATCGCCTGCTATAGGCAGCCGCTCTATCGCCTGGCTGTGCGGCTTGGGAGATTTCAGCGCGCGCCCTTGTCGATCGACGTGCCCGCCAACAGGCGTGCGTAGACTTCCAGGTCGATCTTTGAGAGCAGGGCTGTCGGGTTTTCATAGATGGCGCTGTTGGCTCCATGCTCGAAACATTCGACGCTTTGGACCCAGCAGCGCCCGCCGGTGGCTTCCCGTATCAAGCCTTCGGCGTGTTCGAGAACATGCTGCGACAGGCGTTCGCAGCTGGTTCCGGGGACCAGTCTCGCCTGGGCCAGGCCGAGAGTCTCCAGATGCAGGAAGGTGTCCCGATCAGGGTCGTCGTCGCTGACCAGAAGCGTATGGTCGAAAGTCGCGTGAAGCCATTCCCGGATACGGCCGAAGCCGCCCTTGCCGAAGTCTACGACCCAGCCGCGATGGTCGAGCTGTTCGGCGGCGAAGGTGAAGCGAAAGCCCAGCGAATAGCCGTGGAGAAGGTGGCAATGGCTGTCGGCGGCCCATTGTCTGAAGGCGCACGACAGACCTCGATCGGCGCCGTAAGTCTTGGTGGATAGGTGGGCCATGAAGGGTTTCCGCAGCGGGCCCCGCGGTCAATGATGCGTTTCCGTCCGTTGGGCAATCCTGCAGGCCCGGGCACCGCAGGGCGGCGATGATGCGCCGCATGGCGTCGTTCGCGTCTGCGTGCGACCGAAAGCGTCGCGGGGAGGCGCTCACCCGACCGCGCTGGCTGTCTTCACGAGGTTCGCCATGGATGCGTCGTCTTCTGACCGGAGCTATGACCGCGCCGTCGCCATGGCCCGGGCGGCCTTCGACGAGGGTCGGACGCGTGATCCCGTCTGGCGTTCCGCGCAGCTCGCCGGACTGATCCGCCTGATCGACGGGCATGAAGCGGACATCGTCAGGGCGCTCGCCCGGGACCTGGGCAAGCCGCGCGCCGAGGCGCTGACCGCCGAGGCGTGGCTGGTCCGGGCCGAGGCCCGGGAGACGGCCCGGGCCTTTCATCGCTGGGCCCGGCCCCGGAGGGTGGGTACGCCGTTATCGCTGTTCCCGGGCGCGGCCCGGGTCGTGCCGGAGCCGCGCGGCGTGGCCCTGATCATGGGGGCCTGGAACTATCCCTGCCTCCTGACCCTGTCGCCGCTGATCGGCGCGCTCGGCGCCGGGTGCGCCGCGGTCGTCAAACCCTCCGAACAGGCGCCGGCCACGGCCGATCTGCTGGAGGAACTCCTGCCCCGCTACCTCGATCCGGAGGCCATCCAGGTCGTCCAGGGGGACGCGGGAGGCGCGGCGCGTCTTCTGGAGCAGCGGTTCGACCTCATCCTCTACACCGGCGGGGCGCGGGTGGGGCGGCTGGTGATGGCCGCGGCCGCCCGACACCTGACGCCCGTGATCCTGGAACTGGGCGGCAAGAGCCCGGCGCTGGTGCACGACAGCGCCGACGTCGCGGAAGCTGCCCGCCGCATCGCCTGGGGCAAGTCGCTGAACGCCGGTCAGACCTGCACCGCGCCGGACTATGTGCTCGTCCCGCGCGACCGGACAGACGCGTTCCTCGCGGCCTATCGCGCGGCGCTGGCGCGATTCCATGACGGCGACGCGGCGACCAGCCCCGACTATGGACGGATCCTGAACCGGCGTCATTTCGAACGCCTTTCAGCCTATCTCGGCGACGGGCGGGTCGTGATCGGCGGTCGCACCGATCCGGCACGCCTGTTCATCGAGCCGACGGTGCTGGTCGACGTTCCGGTCGATGCGCCGGTCATGCAGGAAGAGATCTTCGGCCCGATCCTGCCGCTGATCCCGTACGACAGCTGGGGTGAAGCCCTGGCCATGGTCCGGGCGCGGGACAAGCCGCTGGCCGCCTACGCCTTCGGTCGCGACCGCGACGCGATCGACCGGGTCGAGCGGGACATCAGCGCCGGGGCCTTCTGCGGCAATGACGTGATCCTGCAGCAGACCGTTCCTGACCTGCCGTTCGGCGGGGTGGGCGCGAGCGGCATGGGCGCCTATCACGGCCGCGCCGGATTCGACGCCTTCTCCCACGCCAAGGCGGTGCTGCGCCGCCCGGTCCGGTTCGACAGCGGACTGCGGTTCCCGCCCCATTCCGAAGGCAAGCTGCGTCGGTTGCGGTCGTTCTTCTAGGACCGCGACCGCCCGCATTTCTGCTGGAGCGTTTCGAGATCGAGAACGACGAGGCGGGCGTAGCGGGTTTCAATCACCCGCTCCCGGCGCAACCGTCCCAGCAGCGCGGCCAGGCTCTGGCGCGAGACTCCGACCAGGGCCGCGAGATCCTCCTGGCTCAGCCGCAGATCGATCTCGACCCCGCTTCCGACAGGGCGTCCGTGGCGACCCGCCATCTCGGTCAGGATGAAGGCCAGACGGGCCTCGGTCGAGGCGGTCAGGGCGTGCTCCACGAAGGCCAGGGCGGCGCGCTGGTGCTGGCAGGTCAGCGCCCCTAGGGCGCGGTCGAAACGTGGATGCGCGGCCGCGATGAGATCGATCCGAATCGAATCGACATGCAGGACGACGGAGGGGCCGAAGGCGATCGCATCGTGAAAGCGGGGCTTGCCGTCCAGCACCGACATCTCCCCGAACCAGTCGCCCGGTCGCAGGATCAGATAGACGAGGCGGCGCCCGGCCTCGGAATGTCCGATCAGCCGGATTTCCCCTTCGAGCACCGCATGGAGACCATCGCCCGGATCGCCCGCGCGATAGACGGCGGCGCCGTTGTCGACGGCCCGGATACGGGCGGCCCCCAACAGCGCCGCGCGAGTGTCCGACGGCAAGGCCCCCAGCCACGCGTCAGACCCGAGAATGCGGCTGGCGGCGGCGATCTCCATGCGACTCTCTGTACCTCTGGAATGTCAGGAACGCGACAATCTTTGCTCGAGGACGCGCCTAGCCTCGCCTGGAAACAGCTTGCCGGTCGAGTCCCGGCCGGCGGGAGCGGAGCGCGTCATGGAAACCGCCGTACGGATGCTGGAGACCTTCGCAGACCGGGGCGTCGATGTCTGTTTCGCCAATCCGGGAACCTCGGAAATGCACCTGGTCGCCGCGCTTGACCGCGTGCCGCGCATCCGCCCGGTGCTCGGCCTGTTCGAGGGCGTGGTCACCGGCGCCGCGGACGGCTACGGTCGCATGCGCGGCGCACCAGCCCTGACCCTGCTGCATCTGGGACCCGGGCTAAGCAATGGCGCCGCCAACCTGCACAACGCCTTTCGCGCCCGCACCCCGATCGTCAGCCTGATCGGAGATCACGCCACCTACCACCGCAAGAACGACGCCCCGCTGCAAAGCAACATCGAGGCCCTGGCGCGGCCGGTCAGCCGCTGGCTCGAGACGGCGGAGACGCCCGCCCAGGCGATCGATCTGGCCGCCCGGGCAGTGACGGCGGCGGTCCGGTCCGGGCCGGCGGCGCTGATCATCCCGGCCGACGTCGCCTGGTCCGACGAGACGGCGGCCCCGGCCGCGCCCGAGCCGCAGGCGTCGTCTTCGCCGACTTGGGACCGGCGCATCGACGAGATCGCGGCCGCCCTGAGAAGGCCCGGCTGCGCCCTTCTTCTCGGCGGCCGTCGGCTGGGGGCCGAGGCCTGCGCCGCGGCGTCGCGGATCGGCGCCGCCACCGGCGCGCTGGTCCTGACCGAGACCTTCCCGGCACGGATCGAGCGCGGCCGGGGCCGGTCAGCCCTGCCTCGCATTCCTTATCTGATCGAAATGAGCGCCGGCCTCCTCGGGACGGTCGGCACGGTGATTCTGGCCGGGGCACCCGCGCCGGTGGCCTTCTTCGCCCTGCCTGGACGCCCGACCCGGCCGACGGCGGAGGACGCCCGCTTCCTGACCCTGGTCGAGCCGGGCGAGGACCCGACGTCCGCGCTGATCGCCCTGGCCGAGGCCGTGGCGGGCCCGGCGGGCGAGCTGGCCACCGGGCCGGCGGTCCTCGCCCCGGGGTTCGCCGAAGCCGACCATGAGCGCGCCCTGGACGCCGATTTGCTGGCCCGGGTGGTCGCGGCGACCCTGCCCGACCAGGCCATTGTCTGCGACGAGTCGATCTCGCTCGGCTTCTACGCCTATGACTTCGCGGCCGGCGCGGCGCCGCACGACTGGCTGTCGCTGACCGGCGGCGCCATCGGGCAGGGTTTGCCGCTGGCGACCGGGGCGGCGCTCGCCTGTCCCGGCCGCCGGGTGATCGCTCTGCAGGCCGACGGCAGCGCCCTGTTCACCGTCCAAGCGTTGTGGACCCAGGCCCGCGAAAGCCTCGACGTCACCAATGTCATTCTCAACAACGGCTCCTACGCCATCCTCGAACTGGAGCTGGCGCGAGCCGGGGCTCCGTCCGGCGGCCCCGCCGCCCGGGCCCTGTTCGACCTGACCCGGCCCGCGATCGACTTCACGGCGCTCGCGGCGGGCTTCGGCGTGCCCGCCACCCGGGTGCGCACGGCCGGCGAACTCGCCGCGGCGCTCAACCGGGCCAATGCGACGCCGGGTCCCCATCTGATCGAGGCGATGTTCCGATGACCCAATCCGCCCCCCACGCGCCGCTGCCCGAAGGGCTGATCCGCCGCCTGGCCGATCTGCTGGGCGAGCATTTCACCGTCAACGCCACGGTGTGCGGTCATCATGGCGGCGGCGGCATGCGCCATCCCAACCTGCCGCCCCAGGCCGTGGCCTTTCCCGGGACGACGGAGGAGGTCGCCGCCGTCGTGCGCGCCTGCGCCGACTACCGTACGCCGGTGGTTCCCTTCGGCGCGGGCACCTCGCTGGAGTGCCATGTGGGCGCCGTCGGCGGTGGCGTGACCCTCGATCTGTCGCGCATGAACCGGGTGCTTCGGGTGAGCGCCGAGGATTTCGACTGCACCGTGGAGGCGGGCGTGACCCGCACGGCGCTGAACGCCCACTTGCGCGACACCGGGCTGTTCTTCCCGGTCGATCCGGGGGCGGACGCGACCTTGGGCGGCATGGCGGCGACGCGAGCCTCGGGAACCACCACGGTCCGCTACGGCGGCATGCGCGAGAATGTCATGGCCCTGACGGTAGTCACCGCCGCGGGGGAGATCCTCCGCACGGCCGGTCGTGCGCGCAAGTCCTCGGCCGGCTACGACCTCACCCATCTGTTCGTCGGCTCGGAGGGGACGCTGGGCGTGACGACCGAGGTCACCCTGCGCCTGCATCCGGTCCCGGAGGCCATGGCGGCTGCAGTCTGCGCCTTTCCTTCGGCGGAAGCGGCCGTGACTACCGTGATCGAGGCGTTGCAGTCGGGGCTGACGCCCGCCCGCGCCGAATATCTGGACGCGATCCAGATGGGAGCGGTCAACCGGGCCTTCGGCCTCGACTATACGGTCGCAGACAGCCTGTTTCTTGAGTTCCATGGCGGGCCGGACGCCGTCAGGAGCCAGGCTGAGGCTGTTGGTGAGCTGGCGACGGCAAACGGGGGGTCCGACTTCCGTTGGGAGACCGAGCCGGAGGCGCGCGACCGGTTGTGGAAGGCACGCCATCAGGCGGGGTTCGCCGCCCTGTCGCTGCGGCCCGGGGCCGTGCCCTGGTCGACGGATGTCTGCGTGCCGATCAGCCGGTTGGCGCAATGCGTCACCGAAACCCGGGCGGACCTGGACAGCGCACCCTTTCCGGGCACGATGCTGGGCCACGTCGGCGACGGCAATTTCCACGCCATCCTGCTGTTGAACCTGGACGACCCCGCCGAGATGGCCGCCGCCGCCGCCTTCGATGCGCGGCTGGTTCAGCGTGCTCTGGCCATGGACGGCACCTGCACGGGCGAGCACGGCGTCGGTCTGGGTAAACAGGGCGCGCTCATCGACGAACTCGGTGGCGCGGTGGGTCTGATGCGGGCGGTGAAGCAGGCGTTGGACCCGGACGGTTTGATGAACCCGGGCAAGATTTTCGCCGCCGCCTGACCGACCGGCTCACCACCACCTTGAGGGAGAGAAGGGCGCAGGTCCGAGACCGCGTTCTCCGAGGTCGGACGGGATCTCGCGCTTCAGCGCCAGGGCGGCCCCTAGGCGGGCCGCGGCGGGGGCGGTCTGCATGCCGTAGCCGCCCTGGCCGGCGAACCAGAAGAAGCCGGCCATATCCGGATCGTAGCCAATGACGGGCGTCCGGTCTGGGGCGAAGGTCCGCAGCCCGGCCCAGGAGCGCCGCAGATGACTTATGGAGAGGGTGGTCGCCGCCTCGATGCGATCGACGCAGATGGCGATATCGAGTTCCTCGGGCGCGGCGTCCACGGGAGCGGACGGGGTCTCGTCGGCGGGGGAGGCGAGCAGGCGGCCCGACTCCGGCTTGAAGTAGAACTGCTCGTCGACGTCGATCACCGTGGGCCATGTTTCGATGGCCAGTCCGGCCGGCGGGTCGATCAGGATCACCGTCCGCCGCCGGGGCTCCAGCCCCACGCGTCGGACGCCGGCCAGTTCGGCGATCGCATCGGACCACGCGCCGGCAGCGTTGACGATCACCCGGGCTTCGACCGCATCTCCGCCGGCCAGCGCGATCCGCCACCCTGTCCCACGGCGTTCAATCCGTTCGACGCCGGCGTTCAGCCGCAGATCGACCCCTCTGGACCGGGCCATGCGGAGATAGCCGGCGTGCAGGCCATGGGTGTCGATATCGCTGGAACCGGGCTCGAACACCGCTGCGATCACATCCGGGCGCAGGATCGGGACCATGGCCCGCGCCGCCTCGCCGCTGATCTCACGCATCCCGCTTCCCTCGGCGACGATGTCGGCGGCCAGGGCGTCGAGAGCGGGAAGCTGATCGCGCGTGGCGATGTTGAGACAGCCGCGGCGCCTGAGCAGCGGATGGTCGCAGAAGCCGTCGGGCGGGGCGTCGAAGAAGGCGCGGCTGGCCCCGGTTAGTCGCCTTATCCAGGCGTTGCCGTAGGATTCGATGAACATCGCCGCCGAGCGCCCGGTGGTGTGATAGCCGTGGCTTGCCTCCCGTTCCACAACGAGCACGCTGGCCGGGTCAGCCAGTTCGCAGGCGATGGAGGCGCCGGCGATTCCCGAACCGATCACGAGGTAGTCGTAACGGCGCATGACGCCTCCTGAATTGGCCGCCTCAGCCGATTTCCAGGAACTCGCCCTCAGGTCCGTAGGCGGCAAAACCGTCGATCCGGCCGTCGCGCACGGCCGCGGCCATGGTCTCGAGGGCCAGATCGATCCGGGCCTTATCAGGCGGACGGCCGGCCTGTCCGGACAGGCTGGCGGTGAACACCACGCTCCACGGCGGACCTGCCCGCCCGGCTTCCGAGACCAGGGACGGGAAGTCAGGTAGGTCCCGCGGGGCCTTGTCGACGCACATCAGCGGCGCGAGCGCGCCTCCACGGCCTGACCGGAAGCGTGCCCGCTGTTCGGGCGTGGCGCTGTCGGGCAGTTCGGCGACGGCGAAGACGAACAGCAAACGTTGCGGTTCGGACTGGGCGGCGGCGGCGGCCAGAAGCTGCCGGAAGTGCGAGTTGTCGTTCATTTGGAGCAGGGTAGGGCATAGGGCCCGGCCCTGTCTTGCGCCCGCGCAATTCCATCGGCCCAGGTCGGTCTTCTCGGCGCCGACATGCTGGGCGCCCTCGGCGCCATCGCCGACCTCGCCTGGCTGGGCGCCATCGTGGTCTTTCTGGCGCTCACCGCCGTCCGCCAGCGCGCCCTGGGGCTGCGGGGATTCCTGTTCTGGATCTTCGCCCTGTGGCTCAGTGAGGCGGCCACCCGGTATGGATTCCTGACCGGCGACCTTCAGCTGGCGAAGACGGCCGTCTGGCTTTCCGTTCTCGCCTTTACCGCGGTCCTTGGTCTCGCGCTCGCCCGGCCAGTATGTGGACCCCCACGCCATCACCCCGGCCTTCGCGCGGACCTGCACACGCAGAAAACTGACGGCGGGGTCGCCTCATGACGTCAGGCGGTCCGGCGCGAGACCTCGACGGGCCGGTTCGGCGTCAGCCGCTTCGTGGTTGGATTGGTGCTCGGGCATACGCCCAACGAAGGCGCAACGGTCACGAGCGTCTATGGTCGCCACACCTATGTGCCGGAGAAGCGGTCGGCGCTGGAGCTGTGGGGGAACCACGTGGTCCGGCCTGACCTTGCGGTCGCGCCGCGCGACGCCGTTCCATTGCCTCATGCGGCGGGAGGAGGGGCGTGTCGCCGAGGCGAAGGCGCGGGCGCTCGCCCTGCGCCGGAAGGGACATCTGCACGAGGCCGCGCTCTCGATCTGCATGGATGTGTCCCGCCATCCGAGACCCGCCAGTTCGCATCTGGAAATCCTGGGCAGGGTTGGCCTGGGCGAGCCGCAGCGGGCTCCCGCGCGCGGGTGGAGGTTTGGGTCGGCGGGTTCAGACAAGGTCTATGCGTCGAGCAGGCGGCCCTTGGGGTTCGCACCGAACGCCCTTTCGAACGCCGCCCGGAGCGGCAGCGAACCCGCCTGCCGAAGAGAAAAGGGGGTTGGAGGGCGGCGAGCTGACGGACGAAGCGCCGATTTGACCGCAGCCGGGACCCGCGACGGGGGCGGCCCGGCCCTAGGCCCCCGCCCGGCTCTTCCGATCCGCCCACCAGAAGCCGATGATCACCACCGCGAGCGCCAAGGACTGGGCGACCAGACCCTCCCGAGTTGGGAACAGGCCGAGGATTTCGACGCGGGGCAGGGCGGCCAGGGGATGGACGTCCATTACGCCCGCCTCTTGGAGTCCGGCCACGCCCTTGCCCGCCAGGACCACCGCCAGGGCCGCGATCAGCAGGGCGCTGTAGGCGAAGAACTGCGAGATCGGCAGCCGTTTGCTGAAGACCAGCAGGCCCCAGGCGATCACGGCGAGACAGGCCACCGCCAGCGCCGCGCCGCCGAGCAGGGCGCCTTGGGTTCCTTGGCTCCACAGGGCGGCATAGAACAGGATGGTCTCGAACACCTCGCGATAGACCACGATGAAGGCCAGCAGGAACAGGAACCAGACCGATCGCTTCGACAGCGCGGCCGACAGCTTGTCGCGGATATAGGCCTGCCAGGCGCCGGCTTGGGCCTTGCCGTGCATCCATATGCCGACGGACAACAGCACGACGGCCGAGACCAGCGAGCCGACGCCCTCGGTGAGCTCGCGGCTGGCACCGCTGATGGCGATCAACCAGGTGGCCGCCGCCCAGGTCGCGGCACCGGCTGCCAGCGCCGTGATCCAGCCGCCATGGACATAAGGGAGCACATCCTGTCGCTCGGCCTTGCGCAGAAAAGCGATCATCGCGATCACGATCAGCAGGGCCTCCAGCCCTTCGCGCAGCAGGATGGTGAAGGCGCCGAGAAAGGTCGACAGGGCCGAGGCCTGGGAGGGCGCGAGGGCCCGCCCGGCCTCGTCGAACAGCCCGCTCAGGGCCGTGACCTGTCCAGCCACCTCGTCCGCCGGAGCCTGGCGGTTGAGGCTGGCGCGAAGCTCGCCCATCGCGGCCTCGATCCGGGCCATTAACTTGCCGTCGCGGGCCCGCAGCAGCGGCTCCACGGGCTCGAAGCCGTCGAGATAGGCCGAGAGGGCCAGCTCCTCGGCTTTGCGGGCGTCGCCGGCGCGATAGGCGGCCAGACTCTCGGCGAGCCTGCGGCGCGCCAGATCGAGCCCGTCCGTGCTCCCGACCGCGAGGGCTTCCGGATGGCTGCGCAGGTAGGCGACCACCTCGTTCGCCCGAGGCTCCCCGAGGCGGGCCGTCAGCGCCGCCGGCGTGACCTGGGTCAGGGCCTCGAGATCCGGAACGGCGGCGCGCAGCTCGGGATCGTCGCGCCAGGCGCGCTCCCCCGCACGGGGCGCTTCCCCGGCGTAGGCGAAGCCGCCGACGTAGAAGGCGAGCGCCCAGCGGTCCTCGGCGGAGAGATGGGCGAAGCTCGCCATGGCGGTGCCGTCCAGGCCCTGGCCGATCACCTGATAGAGACCGAACAGGCTGCGCTCGCGGGCGCGGTCCCGATCGGTGAAGGCGATCGCCGGCGGCTCGAGCCCGGCTGCGGCGGGGCCGTCGCCGCGGCCGGTCGCGCCATGGCAGACGGCGCACTGCTCGGCGTAGAGCGCCGCGCCGCGCGGCAGATTTGGGATGGCCTGCGGCGCCAGCGGCGTCGGATAGGCGGCGAGAAGGGCGTCGGCGAGGCTCCGCGCCTGCCGGGCAACCGTTAGCGGCGTCTCGCGCGCCTCGACCGCCGAGATCAGGACGGACGACGCGGCGAGGAGCCGGGGCTGGGCCTCATGCGCCGGCAGGGCGGCGATGCGGGTGCGCACCGAGGTCGAGAACTCGCGCATCTCGGCGTACTCAGCCTCGCTGATCACCCGGCCGCCGGAGACGGCGCCGGGATAGTCGACGGCGATGTAGTCCAGCAGCCGCCAGGCGGTCTCCGCCCCGGGCGTCGCCTCCTGCGCGGCCACCCGCTGGGGCATCGAGACGCCCAGCAGAACGGCGAGGACGAGGAGAAGGCGAAGCGCCGCTGGCATCGGGGCATCCTGTTCGTGAGATTGGGTCTCAGTAGCAGCATGCATGCTCAAGCCGCTAGAGGATCAAGAGGCGCGAGGAAAGATTGGAGGTCGGTCGGCCCCGCCTCCCGCCCGGGCCAGCCGGGCGGGTCAAAACGAACCGCCAATTCCCAGGCTGGCCGGGGTGACAGCCTGCGATATACTCCCGTCATCAGCGACGCCAGCAACGGCGGCGTGCATCCGGGAGACGCTGGTGGCGGGCGAAATCGTCGAACTGTTTGTCCTGAGGACCGGGGACCGCTGGACCGTCATGTCCGACGGTGTGACGCGAGGAAATTTCGACTACCAGGTAAATGCCGAAGAGGCCGCCATCCGGCTTGCCCAGGGAGCTAAAGCGAACGGACGTCCCAGCGGCGTGATGTCCCCGGATCGGGGAAGCCAGATGCGCAGGGTCTGGCCAATCTAGCTCAGTGGCGTGCAAATAGCCGCCGTCGCGGTCAGACGGGAGAGTTCTCTCCCGCCGACGTTGTCGATTGGCAGGTTTGAGGTTGGGGAGAGTCCGGATGACGATCAGGAACGAGGTTGATCATGCGATGGACGCCTACCGCGGCGACGACCTGCAGTGCGTCACGGTGGGATTCGATCAGTGGGACCAGTTTTGTCGCGAGGTCGGGCTGACGCCCGCGCCCGACTATCCCGGCTCCTCCGATGTCGAGGTCAGCTATCGGGGCATGAGCGTTCGGCCGGAAATGTCCCCGGATGAGATCGTCCTCGTCACCGGCGAATAACGCCCGCGCATCCCTGTCGACAGAATCCTGGCTGCCGCGGGGTCGGCTGCGTCTTGAGGGGGGCACACGAGGATTGCGAGGCGAACGGTTTGGCCTTCTCCTGGCCGAGCGCGACGACATCGCTGTCGGCCACTGGCGACGACCGCTTCGCTGGCCGTGCATTCAGCTAGGGTACGGCATCAGACGGAAAGCCCCGCCGCGACGTCTCACGGCGGGGCCCAGCAGAAACGGCTCGCGGTTGCTCGTGAACCGCACGCAGAACGCCGTGGGAGGCCCGCCGTTCCTTGACGTTTTGGATGTGCGCGGTCGTCCGGGGCGGTCAGTGCGGGAGAGCCTGCGAGCGGCGAGGCGGCATCGGCATGAGGCAGCGCGTTCGTCAGCGGATCAATGCGGACCGCCGCGACCGTTGCCGTGGCTTGACCAGGAAGGCCCAGGCTCCGATCACGCCCAGCCCGGCCATGGCCAGTCCGCTGAGCGCCGTCACCCAGTCGTAGAGCCAGCCACCGATCGAACTGGCGTGCAGGGGGTAGAAGGCGTTGTAGGCGCGGATGCCGGGCGGCAGGGCGTTGGCGTCCGATGTCGCGACCACCTCGCTGGTGGCCGGATCAATGGTCGCCGTGGTGCGGCCGTTGGGATGCCACTCGCCCGGCTGCCTCAGGCGGATCGTCGCGGGTTTGCCCGGCGCGGCGGGACGGCTGGCCATCCTCAGGGTCGCCTCGGGGAAGCGGGCCTGCGCCGCCGTCAGAGCGCGGACCCAGTCGACGTCTCCGCGCCCGACGACCGGGGTCGGCGGCTTGGGCGCGCCGTCCAGCAGGGCCTGGGTCGTCCCGTGAAAGACGATGGCCGCGCCGGTCAGGCTGAAGACGATCAGCGGAATCGCGAAGATCAGACCGAGGTTGCGGTGGCTGCCGATCAGCTCACGCCGGGCGCCCGAGCGAGGCCAGACCCGCCAGCCGCTGGCGCGCCAGGTCGGGATCCAGACGATCAGGCCGGTGAGAATCATCAACACTAGGGCCAGGCCAGCGCCGCCGGCGACCAGCTTGCCGGTGTGGCCGGCCAGCAGTTCGTGGTGCAGGTCGAAAATCCAGGTCTCGGCCCGGGCCGGGCCCCGCCAGCGGTCCACCACGGCGCCGTCGGCGTCGGCGTAGCCGAAGCCCTCATCGGCCAGATAGAGCCGGTGCGCCCCGACCGCCCCGCCAGGCAGGACCACCGAGGTCAGTTCGGGTTCGGCCGTCTCCAGCCGGTTCAGCGCCGCGCCCAGACGGACGGGGTCGAGATCGACTTCGGCGCGGGCGGCGGGCACGGTGGCGCGGATCCAGTCGTCCTCGACCACCAGCAACGATCCGGTCAGGCCGAACACCACGGCCAGAACCGCGAGCGCGACCCCGGCCCAGGCGTGCAGCGTGCGGAGCGCGCCCATCATGCGATCAGAAGCTCCGCGTCAGCGTCAGGGTCGCCGTGCGCCCGCGCCCGGCGAAATAGCGCAGGTTGTCGGTCGGCCCCTGGGTGTCCGAGAAGTAGGAGATGTACTGCTCGTCCAGCAGGTTCTGCACGCCCAGCGACACCGTACCGAAGCCGGCCTCGTAGCGGGCCACCGCGTCCAGCACCGCATAGCCTTCGAAGCCGTTGGCGGCCGGCTCGCCGTCGAACTCGCGCTCGAGGAAGGTCTGGGCCTGAAGGCGCAGGGCGACGGGACCGGTCTCGTATTCGCCCCATAGCAGCAGGCGGTTGGGCGAGATGTTGGCTCCGTTCAGGTCGCGATCCAGTTCGCCGTCGCCATTGCTGTCGCTCTGGCCATCGAGGGCGGCGTAGCTGCCGCCGAAGGTGAGGGCGTCGGTGGCGCGCCACAGGCCCTTCAGCTCCAGGCCGTCGATCCGCGTGGCCTGACGCTGCACCTCGAAGATGCCCGAGGGCAGGCGGTTCAGCAGCGAACCGCGCTCGGCCTCGGATCGGAACACGGCGGCGGAAAGTTCGAACCGGTCGCCGTGGTACTCGATCCCGACCTCGGTGTTGTCCGACACCACCGGCTCGACGTTCAGGAAGGTATCGACGTCCTGGTTGGGACGGTTGATGCCGCGCAGCACCCGGCCGACGTCCGGCATGGTGAAGCCCTGGGCGAACGAGGCATAGGCCAACAGGCCGGGCGCGACCTCGAAGGCGGCGCCGACATTGAACAGGGTCTCCTCGAAGCCGGGCTCGCCCCCCGTCACGGTCTGGGGTCCGTAGGCATAGAGGGTCTGGAAGTCATCGACCCTCAGCCGGGCGGATTCATGCCGCACCCCGGCGGACAGGCTTAGCCGGTCGGCCAGCAGCGACTGGTTCAACTGCAGGAAGGGCGACAGGCTCTCGTAGGCGGTCTCCGGCACCCAGTTGCGTCCGGTCAGGATCAATTCCTGATAGGTCTGGTCGCGCAGGCCGTCGAGGCCGACCAAAGCCTTCAACCCCGTCACGCCGGGAACCTCGCCCTGCCAGTCGATCTTGAAGCCCAGCTTCTCGGAGTTGTTGGCCGACTGGTCGAACAGCAATCCGACCGGGGCGATGCCGGGGTCCTGGAAGTCGGCGAAATTGCCGCCGCCGAACACACCCTGATAGTCATGGGCGAAGACTTGGGCCCGGAAGACGCCGCCGAACAGGTCGCGGTCGGTGTAGCTCAGAGCCGCCGAGGTGACCGCGTTCGACGGCTGATAGCCCAGCGCCGCGCCGCGCACGGCCGTCGTCGGCACGCCGAGCGCCCGGTTGCCCGCCACGGTGACATAGTCGCCGTCGCCCTCGAGATCGAAACGGTTGATCCAGCCTTCCAGCCGGCGCGCGCCGCCCAGGTTCCAGCCGGCCCGCGCGAACAGCGACAGGGCCTGCGAGTCCTGGACCTCGCCCTGGGCGCCGTCGAAGCCGATGCGACGGCCGTCGGCGTCGTAATAGGCGCCGCGGGTCTCGAAGGCCGCGCCGAGGCTCAGGTCGAAAGCGCCGAAGTCGCGTCCGCCGATGGCGGCGATCTTGGCCCCGACACCGTCGCCCTGGAGTTCGTCGTCGGTGGTGACCTGGGCCATCATCCGCCCGGTCAGGCCCTCGCCCTTGGACGGCTTGCGGGCGGTGATATAGTTGACCACCCCGCCGGTGGCGCCGACGCCCTGGATGGCGTTGGAGCCGAAGATGACCTCGACCCGGTCGATGAAGAAGGGATCGATGGTGTAGCCGTCGCGGCTGTCGTCGCGCAGCGGCGTGGACTGCGGCACGCCGTCCACCAGATACAGCGGCGAGCGCCCCCGCAGGGTCTCGCCGAAGCCCGACAGCTTCTGCCGCGTCGGCGAGAAGGACGGCACCAGGGCCGCCACCGTATCGACGGCCGAGGCGGCCAGGGCCGTCTGCTGGACGATGGCCTCGGCGTCGATGATCTCGACCGTGGCGGCGATGGCCGAGCGCGGGGTCTCGATCCGAGAGGCGGTGACGATCACCTCGTCCAGCGTCGTGGCGTCCCGGGTCGCGGCCTCCTGGGCCCGGGCGGGAACAGCGGCCAGCAGTAGCGGCAGGAGGGCGACGGTGGCGAGGATGCGAGGGGACATGGAGCACTTCAAAGCGGGCGAATGTGAGCGGCGGTCTGACCACAGGCGTTCTTGCGAGTCAATCTCACTATCATTCTCAAATCGATCGCGAGCGGGGGGGCGCGTGCGGGTCGTATCGCGTCCGCCAGCGCGGCGCTCGCTGGTCGAGATCGACGGACGCCAAAGGCCGCAAGAACGGGCGCCTCCGCGGCGCGGGGTCAGGCCGGCGCGGCAGGCTCCGCCCCGCGACTTTCGAACCGGCGCCGAATCCAGGCGCGGCCGGGTTTCTCGACGAGCAGATGCAGGGCGACGGCGATCAGCGCCGTGACGACGAACAACCCCGTCAGTTCGACCGGCGTGATCCGGAACGCGCTGTCGACGCCGCGCAGTTCGGCGACGACGCCCTTGAAGGCGATGATGACGGGCATGTGCACGAGGTAGAGGGCGAAGGACGCCTCGCCGGCGAAGACCAGGGCCGGGGCGGCGAGGGGGCCCTCGCAGTCCGCGCGCGCCAGCAGGGACCAGGTCAGGATCACGGGGGCGCACAGGGCGACGATGATGCGGTCGTCCAGGGCCAACTGCATGGCGCCGAGCAGGACTAGGGTGGTGAACAGGGCTGCGGCGGTGGCGAGGGGCCGGCTCCAGCGCCAGCGGTGGCCCAGGGCGTAGAGGGCCATGCCGACCAGAAATTCCGGGGCGATCCGGAGAATGCCGAGGGAATCCTCGGCCCGCGGCAGGACCTTGCCGAACGCCTGGATGTACAGGGCGTCGATCACCGCGAACGCCACCGCCCCCACCCCGAGCAACGCCCAGGGGCGCGCCCGTAACCGCAGGGCCAGCCACGCATAGGCGGGGAACAGGAGATAGGCGAACCACTCCGCCGACAGCGACCAGCTCGGTCCGCTCCAGTGGATGACCTCATTCGTCGGGAACCAAGCCTGGACGAGGAACAGGGTCTGGACGAAGGCCAGCGGCGGATAGCTGTCGGCGTCGAACCGGACCCCCGCCGCGGTCGCCCCCACGACCATGACCAGCACGCCCGCCAGCACGGTCAGGTGAAGGGGGTAGAGCCGCGCCAGGCGGGCCACGAGGAAGCGCCTGTAGCGGAAGGTTCCGGCGGCGAACGCCGGGCCGTAGACGTGAGCCAGGATGAAGCCCGACAGCATGAAGAAGGCGTCCACCGCCAGCCGGCTGCGCTCGATGATCGGGCTGAAGCCCAGGGCCGGGTCCCACTGGAGCTGATAGTGGAACAACACCACCCCCAGCGCCAGGAAGGCCCGCAGACTGGTCAGGGCCCTCAGCTCGGCCGGATAGCCGTCGCGGGTCGGCGGTACGGACGTCATGAGCAATGGCCCCCCAAGGCGGGCGGAACGCGACGGTCCACCTATCTGGGATACGCATCGGGTGCGGACAGCCCTCACGCGGGACGCCCCCGGGCGTCAGTCCTGCAGTGCCGACCAGTCGAATCTGCGTTCGTGGCCGGCCCTACCGCCCGAGACGAGATCTTCGGCGCCTCGCCAGACCGTTTCGACGGGACGGGGTGGTCGCGCGCTAGCGCGTCGCCCGACCGAGAAGCTCGATGAGCTCGGTCGCCTTCGCCTTGCGCTCGGCCGGATCGTCGCCGGTCATCGCGCCCATGACGCAGTGGTCGAGGTGATCCTTGAGAACCTCGCTCTCGACACGCAGCAGGGCGGCCCGCACCGCCTGCAGCTGGGTCAGCACGTCCACGCAGTATCGGTCATCCTCGACCATCCGGGCGATGCCGCGCACCTGTCCCTCGATCCGGTTGAGACGGTTTATCACCTTGGGCTTGGTCAGGGTTTGCATCCAATTCCTCGTTCCAGTCATTCCTTATACCCTATGATGGTATCTTGCGTGATACCCCAATGGGGTATATTTGGCGTCCAGCCGATTCAGGGAGCCCGCCATGTCCACGCCCTCGCATTCTCATCCAGACCGTCACGCCGGTTGTTCGACCCACCCGGCCGACAGCGGCGCGAAGGCCGTCGATCCGGTCTGCGGCATGACCGTCGATCCGGCGACCACGGCGCATCGCGCCGCCCACGAGGGCCAAGACTATTTCTTCTGCTCGTCGGGCTGCCGGACCAAATTCGTCGCCGAGCCGGACCGATACCTAGGCGAGAAGCCGCAGCCTGCGCCCGTCGTTCCGGGCGCGATCTACACCTGCCCGATGCATCCGGAGGTGCGCCAGGAAGGCCCCGGCTCCTGCCCGATCTGCGGCATGGCGCTGGAACCGGAGACGGTGACCGCCGAGGCGCCGGTCAATCACGAACTGATCGACTTCACCCGCCGCTTCTGGGTCAGCCTGGTGCTGACCCTGCCGGTCTTCGCTCTGGAGATGGGCGGGCATCTGACCGGCCTGATGATGAGGATACCGGGTCAGACCTCGAACTGGATCCAGTTCGCCCTGGCGACGCCGGTGGTGCTGTGGGCGGGCTGGCCGTTCTTCCAGCGCGGCTGGGCCTCGATTCGCAACCGCAGCCTCAACATGTTCACCCTGATCGCCATCGGCGTCGGCGCGGCCTGGATCTACAGCGTGGTCGCGGTTCTGGCTCCGGGCCTGTTCCCGGCGGCGGTCCGGCGGATGGACGGCAGCGCGCCGGTCTATTTCGAGGCGGCGGCGGTGATCACCGTCCTGGTCCTGGTGGGCCAGATCCTGGAGTTGCGCGCCCGCGAACAGACGTCCGGCGCTATCCGGGCGCTGCTGGATCTGACGCCGAAGACCGCGCGGCGCGTGCGTGACGACGGCGGCGACGAGGATGTGACGCTCGACCTGGTCGCCGTTGGTGACCGGTTGCGCGTCCGTCCCGGCGAGAAGGTGGCGGTCGACGGCGAGATCCTGGACGGCCGGGCGACCATCGACGAATCCCTGGTCACGGGAGAATCCATGCCGGTGACCAAGGAGGTCGGCGACAAGGTCGTCGCCGGTTCGCTCAACAAGACCGGCTCGTTCGTGATGCGGGCCGACAAGGTCGGCGCCGAGACCCTGCTGGCCCGGATCGTCCAGATGGTCGCCCAGGCCCAGCGCAGCCGCGCCCCCATCCAGCGTCTGGCCGACCAGGTATCGGGCTGGTTCGTGCCGGCCGTGATCGGCATCGCGGTGCTCGCCGCAGTCGTCTGGGGCCTGATCGGTCCTGAACCGCGCCTGTCCTACGCGCTTGTCGCCGCGGTGTCGGTGCTGATCATCGCCTGTCCCTGCGCCCTGGGTCTGGCCACGCCCATCTCCATCATGGTCGGGGTGGGACGCGGCGCCCACGCCGGGGTGCTGATCAAGAACGCCGAGGCGCTGGAGCGCTTCGAGAAGGTCGACACCTTGGTGCTCGACAAGACCGGCACCTTGACCGAGGGACGGCCGTCGGTCACGGCGATCCGGCCCGCGGCCGGGTTCGACGAGGTCGAGCTATTGAAGCTGTCCGCCAGCCTGGAGCGGAGCAGCGAGCATCCGCTAGCCGACGCGGTCGTTAGAGCCGCCACAGAGCGTGACTTGGCGCTCTCGGAGGCGTCGGAGTTCGACAGCCCGGTCGGACGCGGCGTGACCGGGGTAGTCGACGGCCGCCGCGTGGCGCTCGGCAACGGCCGCTACCTCAAGGAAATTGGGGTCGATGTCACCCCGCTCGAGGCCGAGGCCGAGGCGCTTCGCCAGGACGGCGCCACCGCCATCTTCGTGGCCGTGGACGGGGCCGCGGCCGGTGTCCTCGGAATCGCCGATCCGGTCAAGGCGACGACCGCCCAGGCCATCCGCGATCTGAAGGCGGCCGGGCTGCGCCTTGTGATGATGACGGGCGACAACCGCACGACGGCCGAGGCCGTGGCGCGCCGGCTCGGCATCGACGACGTCCAGGCCGAGGTCCTTCCGCAGGACAAGGCGGCCGTCGTCGAGCGGCTGCGCGCCGAAGGCCGGGTCGTGGCCATGGCCGGCGACGGGGTCAACGACGCCCCGGCCCTGGCGGCCGCCGATGTCGGCGTGGCCATGGGCGCCGGCTCCGACGTGGCGATCGAGAGCGCCGGCGTCACCTTGTTGGGGGGCGACCTGCAGGGCATCGTCCGAGCGCGCAAACTGTCGAAGGCGGTGATGGGCAATATCCGTCAAAACCTCGTGTTCGCGTTCGGCTACAATACGCTGGGCATCCCGATCGCGGCGGGCCTGCTCTATCCGGTCTTCGGCCTGCTGTTGTCGCCAGCCCTGGCGGCCCTGGCCATGGCGCTGTCATCCGTCAGCGTCATCGGCAATGCGCTCCGGCTTCGGGCGGTCAGGCTTTGAAGGCCTCCAGGGACGCGCCGTTCGAGGCGGCGGCAAGCACCTGGCAGGCCAAAAGGGCGTGTCCGGCCGGCCGGCGTCATCCGGTCTGTGGCAGCCTGTCGCGAGGGCCGGCCGCGGCGCCTGCGTATTTCCCTAGAGGTCGACGCCGCCCGGCGGCGCGATCGTGACTTTCAGGAGTATCCCATGAAGCTGGATCGTCGAGTGCTGCTGCGCGGCGCTGTCGCCGGAGGCGGCCTGCTGGGACTGCAAGGCCTGATGCCCGCCTGGGCGCAGACTGGGTCGCCGGGCCTGCGGGCCGACCTGCCGACGCTGACCGGGCCGAACATCGACCTGACCGTCGGCCATTCGTCCTTCACGGTCGGCGGACGCACGGGCCATGCGGTGACCATGAACGGCGTGCTGCCTGCGCCATTGCTTCGCCTTCGCGAGGGCCAGAACGTCCGCCTCGCGGTGAGCAACCAGCTCGATGAAGACACCTCGATCCACTGGCACGGGCTGCTGCTGCCGTTCCAGATGGACGGGGTGCCCGGCATCAGCTTCCCCGGCATCAAGCCGCGCGAAACCTTCGTCTACGAGTTTCCGATCAGGCAGTCGGGGACCTTCTGGTACCACAGCCACTCCGGCCTGCAGGAGGCGATGGGCCACTACGGGCCGATCGTCATCGACCCGGCGGGCGCCGACCCGGTGGGCTACGACCGGGAGCATGTGCTGGTCCTCTCGGACTGGAGCTTCATGCACCCCCACGAAATCTTCGAGAAGCTCAAGAAAAGCCCCGGCTACTTCAACCGGCAGCGCACCACCCTGTCGGGCCTCATGGACGGCAGCGACCGCATGAGCCTGGAGGAGCGGCGCATGTGGGGCCAGATGCGGATGGACCCGCGCGACATCCTCGACGTCAACGGCTCGACCTACACCTATCTGATCAACGGCCACGGACCCGAGGAGAACTGGACCGGCCTGTTCCGGCCCGGCGAGCGGGTGCGGCTGCGCATCATCAACGCCTCGGCCATGTCGATCTTCAACATCCGCATCCCCGGCCTGCCGATGACGGTGGTCCAGGCCGACGGCGAGAACGTGCGCCCGGTCGAGACCGACGAGTTCCAGATCTCCGTAGCCGAGACCTATGACGTGATCGTCCGGCCGACGGAGGATCGGGCCTGGACGATCGTCTCCGAGGCCATCGACCGCTCGGGCATGGGGCGGGCGACCCTTGCCCCCCGCCCGGGCATGACCGCCGAGGTCCCGCCGCTGCGCGAGGTCCCGAACCTGACCATGCGCGACATGGGCATGGGCGGAATGGACCATGGGGACACGGGCGGCAGGTCCGGGATGGATCACGGGGCGATGGCCGGCATGGACCACGGAGCCCCGGCCCAGGGCGCGGCTCCAACGGACGACAGCGCCGGAATGTCCATGGCCGGCATGAACATGCGCGATCCGGAGAACGCTCCGCCGGACATGGCGGTGGGCGTCGGCGTGGACATGGTCTCCATGGACCCAGCGAACCGTCTCGGCGAGCGTCCGATCGGCCTCACGGACGTCGACCACCGCGTCCTCGTCTACACCGACCTGGTGTCGCTCCAGCCCAACAAGGATCAGCGACCACCATCCCGGACGATGGAGATCCACCTGACCGGCAACATGGAACGGTTCATGTGGGGCTTCGACGGCAGGAAGTTCAGCGAGCTGGTGGAGCCCATCCGGTTCGAGCGCAACGAGCGGGTGCGGGTGACCCTGGTCAATGACTCCATGATGGCCCACCCGATCCACCTGCACGGTCATTTCTTCGAACTGGTGACGGGCGGCCCCGCCGGGCATCAGCCGCTCAAGCACACAGTCAACGTCGCGCCCGGCGGCAAGGTGACCTTCGACCTGACCGCCGACGCGCCGGGCGACTGGGCCTTCCACTGCCATCTGTTGATGCACATGCACGCCGGGATGTTCAATGTGGTCACGGTGCGGCCCATGGACGGAGCCGCGTCATGAAGCGCCTCGCCGTCGCCCTCGCTCCGCTGATCCTCGCCGCCAGCGCCTTCAGCGCCCAGGCCCAGGACCCGCACGCCGGCCACAACATGCCCCCGCCGCCGAGGACGCCGGCGGCGACACCTGCGCCCGGCCCCCATGCGAGCCATCAAACGCCGGCTCCGACAGCGGCTCAAGACCCGCATGCCGGACACGTCATGCCGTCTGCCCGGACACCGGTCGCCGCTGATCCGCACGCCGGCCACGATATGTCGATCCCGGCGCCCGCCCAGCCTGATCCGCACGCTGGTCACGACATGTCCACCACGACGCCCGGCCAGACTGATCCTCACGCCGGCCATGACATGTCGACCATGGGTCAGACTGAAGCTGCTCCGGCGACGCGGGCAGGTCATGACATGTCCACCATGGGACAAGCGCAGCCCGCTCCGGCCGGCGCGTCCGGTCACCCCGGCCATGACATGTCGACCATGGGTCAGACTGAGGCAGCTCCGGCGATGCCGGCGGGTCACGACATGTCCGCCATGGGACAGGCGCAGCCCGCTCCGGCCGCCGCGTCCGGTCACGCCGGTCATGACATGTCGGACATGGGGCAGACGCCGGCTCCGGCGATGTCGGCGGGTCACGACATGTCAGGGGCCGCCATGCCGCCGGACGTCCCGACGAGCGCGGACAATCCGGGACGCCCGCCGGAAGCCCCCGTTCCGGCGGGCGCGACAAGCAGGCCGCCGCACGCCGCCGACCAGCTGTTCGACTCTGCCGAAATGGCGGCGGCACGCTCACAGCTGTACGTCGAGCATGGAAACGTCCGCACGACGGCGGTGATCATCGACCGGCTGGAAGCGACCTTCGGGGACGGCGAGGATGGCTACGGCTGGGACGCCCAGGGCTGGAGCGGCGGCGACATCAATCGATTCTGGTGGAAATCGGACGGGAAGGGCACCTTGGACGGTGACGTCGAGGAAGCCGAGATCCAGGCCCTCTACAGCCGGGCTTTCCGGCCCTTCTTCGACTTCCAGGCCGGCCTGCGGCAGACCTACCGGCCGCAAGGCGACCGGATCGATCTGGTCGTCGGCGTTCAGGGGCTCGCCCCTTACTGGTTCGAGGTCGACGCCGCCGCCTTCCTGTCCAACAAGGGGGATCTCACGGCCCGGGCCCAGGCCGAATACGACCAGCGGATCACCAACCGGTGGATCGTCCAGCCTCGGGCCGAAGTGGTGCTGTCGGCGCAGGACATCCCCGAGCTCTCGATCGGGTCCGGCCTGTCGTCCCTCCAGATCGGGGCCCGGCTGCGATATGAGCTCCGGAAGGAGTTCGCGCCCTATGTCGGCGTCGAATGGACCAGGAGCTTCGGCAAGACGGCCGATTTTCTGGAAGCCGACGGGCGCAGTTCGCAAGACACCCGGCTGTTCGTCGGGATTCGGGCCTGGTTCTGACGGCGGACGGTCGGCCGGCGGATACGAGAGCCGATCGACGACGAAAAGCGCCGCGCAGCGAGCTGCGCGGCGTGATTTCGTCATGAAGCCTCGGCCCCCGGAGAAGGCCGGTCCCTCAGTGAACCATGAAACGGACCACGCCGTTCATCTGGTGGCCATCGGCGCCCCTGGCGGCCCAGGCGGCGGACCAGGATCCAGGCGCAAGGGCGGGCAGGGCCGTGCTGACCGTCGTGGTCGGCGGGGCGTCAGCCGTTACGGCCACGTCAACGGTCTGGCCCGCGGGACCCGTCAGCCCGAGCGAGGTCAGGGTCATCGCATGCGGAAAGGTCACGGAGAAGGCCGCGGGTGCGGTGGCCAGCATGGCGTTGTCCGCCGGTGTGGTGGTGACGCCGTTGGCCACGGACGCGGCCTGCATGGCGGCATGATCCTGCGGCGACATGCCCGCGTGGGAATGGCTCTGGGCCAGGGCGAGCGACGGCGTGAGCGCGGCCAGGGCGACGAGACCGGAGAGGATTGAACGGTTCATGAGAGACCTCCTGATTGGGTGAACTATTGCTTGGGCGGCATGGTCATGCCGTCCATCTGGGACATGTCATGGCCGGCCATCGGATCGGCGGGTGCGGGCGCGGGGGCGGGGACGGGCGCCGGCGTGGGGCGGGCGGGACGGGACGACGGGGCCCGCGGTGTCGCGGCGGGGACGGGCGCGGCGGCCTGCGGTTGCGGGGTCGGCTCGGGCGGCGCCACAGGCGCGGCCTCCATCGGGGTCGTCGACGAGGCGTCCGGCGCCGCCTGCGCCTCCACCGGCTGAGGCTCGGCGGCGGGCTGACAGGCGCCCAGGGTGACCGCAGCGGCGGCGAGGATCAAGAGTCTCATGTGACAAGCTCCTTGGAAAAATGGGGGACGGTCAGGGTCGAGCTGTGACGACGCCGACGTCGAGGGAGTTGGGCCTTGCAGGCGCTGGCCCGGGGCGGACGAAGCCTTCATAGCTGAATACGCGGGCGGGCGTCCCAGCCCTCGCCGCGCGACGTCGACCAGGCTTCTAGGGTTCAGGCGCGAGCACGCGGTCTGGGCGGCGGCGGCGCCAAGCCCGATCACTCCGGGATGGGCCCTGCGGGGCGGTCGCGACGCAGGGCGTGGGACAGCTTGCGGCGCGCGCGCGCCACACGGGTCTCCACCGTCTTGACGGAAACGCCGAGGATGCCCGCCGTGTCCGCCTGACTGCGACCTTCGATCGCCGTTAGCAGGAGCGGAGCCTTGAGGTGTGGCGGCAAGCGGCTCATCTCCTCGTTCAATCGGGCGAGCCGGCGGCCGGCCTCCATCCGCTCGTCCCCGGACCCGGCTCCGTCCGGGACGGCCAGGGCTTCGGGCGACGACAGTTCGACGCCGCCCCGGATCAGCCGCCGGACGAACCGACGACGGCTCCAGTCCCGGCATTTGTTGAGCGCGATGGTCCGGATCCAGGCCTCGAAGGGCCGTGTGGGGTCGTAGCGGCGGATGTTGATCCAGGCCGCCGCGTAGCTGTCCTGCAACAGATCCCAGGCGTCCTGCTCGTCGCCGACATAGCGCCGGATGAAACGGAACAGGGCGGTCCTCGTCTGCCGCATCAATTCGCTGAAAGCTGCACGGTCGCCGCCGGCGGCGCGGGCTGACAGATTCGCTGGACTCTTCACCCCGAAGGCTAGCTTTCGTCGGGTGCGAGGGCCGCGACGATGCGATCGTCGAAGACACCGGCCTGGGCGGGCGTCAACACGAACCGCATCTCGAAGACGTGGGCAATCGTCTCCTTTTGCAGGGCGCCCATCGCCACGTGGATGTGGTCCACAGCAGCCTGGACGCGGTGGCTGTCGCCTTCGCTCTGTTCGATCGCGCGCGCCAGTTCCAGATTGGCCGCGCGGACGTCGGCTTCGAGCGCGGGCCGGCGCGTCGCGAAACGGGCTTCGACCGCGTCGATGCGGGTCATCTGGGCCGGCGAGAGTTCGAGATCATCGTGCACGATGTCGTGCAGGGACGGCGGCTCACGCCGGCTCAGGACCCAGCTGGCGCTGATCCATGTGCCGGCGCCGCTGGCGACCGCGGCCAGCACGGCCGTCAGGGCGATCGCCCGCCAGCCGCGCATCATCGGCCGGTTCCCAGTTGCATCAGGGGCAGACCGGCATCGGCCGTGAAGATGGTCATGTCCCCGGACGGTCTCGGCGCGGTGACCGCCCCGACGCCGCCCACGGTGAGGCCGGTGGCCAGCGCCATGGCGACGGCCCCGAGGCGCAGCTGCGCAACGAGCCTTTCGCCCCGGAGGGTCTCGACACGGCTCCAGACGAGCGGCTCAAGCCCGTCGAGCGACCGATCGGCGGACGCCGACGCCTTCAGAAGGTCATCCAGATCATGCGTCATCAAACATTCTCCTTGCCGCCCCTGATCTCTACTACGCCGAAACGGGCCGAATCCCTCGGGTGAGGGGCAGGCGTCGCGCCTGCGTAGTTAGCAGAAGGAACAGGATCGGAGAGGCAATGGCGCTGCGCAGACTTCTATCGGGGCTCGCCCTGGTGCTGGCGTTGGCGTTCAGCGCGCCGGCGATCGCGCACGAAGCCCATAACAAGCAGGCCGCCGCCCGCGCCCAGGCGGCCGCGACGGCGGACGCCGTTCCGGAGTCGGGGATGATGCCCATGCCCGGCATGGCCCGGGACATGGACCACGGCGCCATGACGGCGGATGAGCCCCCACGCCCCATGCCGCAGCGCCTGTATCGCTGGCTGGGCGCGATGCATCCCGCTGCAGTGCATTTTCCGATCGCGCTGTTCCTCGTCGCCGGTCTCCTCGAGATCGCCGCGCTGTCACTGCGCCGCCCCGTCCTGACCCAGGGCACGCGCGTGATCATCGCCCTGGCTGCGATCTCCGCGATCGCCGCCGCGGCGCTGGGCTGGCTCGCCATGGATCTGCCGGGCAAGGACGACGCGACACACGCCTACCATCGGTGGCTCGGCACCTCGATCGCGGTTCTGGGTCTCCTGAGCTGGTGGGCCAAGGAACACTGGGCCCGCAAGCCGGGGCGCCGCCGGGAGCTCCTCTATGTCGGCCTGTTGACGGCGGCGGCGGCCGCGGTCGTGGTCAACGGTCTGCTCGGCGGCATGTTGACCCACGGGATGGACCATCTGAGGTTCTGACGACGCCTACGCACGCCGCGGCCCGGCGGCGGAACCCGATCTTATCCATTAACCGGCGGGGCAATGCCTCAGCCACCGGCCCGGACCGCAACTTTCCGCCGATCACATGGCTTCGGCGGCCAACAGGGAGACAACGCATGACTGTTCGATCGATGTTCGCCGGAGTGGCGCTCGCCGCGGCCCTCGTCACGCCCGCTCAGGCCCAAGCCCAGACCAAGGCCCCCGCACACGCCCACACGCACGTCCGGACCGCCGACGAACAGCAGGTCCGGGCCGTCGTCGAGGCCTATCAGGAAGCGATCGAGCGGATGGATGTGTCGCAGACGCCAGCGCTGTTCTGGCCCGACTCGGAGATTTTCGAGAACGGCGGCGTGGAGGGATCCTTCGCCTATTATCTGGAACACCATCTCAGGCCCGAATTTGCGGACCTGTCCGGCTTCGACTTCCGCAATCATGAAATGACGGTCGAGGTCGACGGCGACACAGCTTTCGTGAGCGAGACCTATACCTACCACATCACCTTCAGGGACGGCGCCCGGGGCCCCATCGAGCGTCGCGGAGCGGCCACGAGCGTGCTGCGCAAGCGGGGTGACGAGTGGAGGTTCGACGTCTATCACTCCTCGGCCCGGCCCTTCCGCCCCGCCGCCTGATCGTGGCGGCGACCGTCATCGGCGGCCTCCAGATATCGCTCGCCAGAGGGACCATGAGATCGATGTTCACGCTTTCACGCCGCGTTTTTCTGCTCGCGGGAGCCGGGTCTGTCGCGGTCGCGGCCTGCGCTCCGGGCGCCCGTTCATCGACCAGGCTCGCGGTGTACAAGACCCCGACCTGCGGCTGCTGCACGGCCTGGGTGGATCACATGCGCGGCGCGGGTTTCGAGGCGCAGGTCAATGAACTTCCTGACCTCCGCTCCATACGCAGCACCCAAGGAGTGCCCGAGGCGCTCGCCTCCTGCCACACGGCGCTGATCGGCGGCTATGTGCTGGAGGGCCATGTGCCGGCCGCGGATGTGCGCAAGCTTCTGACCGAACATCCGGAGGCCGTGGGCCTCGTCGTTCCTGGCATGCCGCTGGGGTCTCCCGGCATGGAGACGCCCGACGGCCAGCGGGAGCCCTATGAGACCCTGCTGATCCTCAAGGGCGGCGGCACGCGCGTCTTCGCGCGTCACGCCTAGAAGGGGTGCGGTTATGAAGGTTCTCAAGCTCTCGACCCAGCTGCACAAATGGATCGCCCTGGTGGTCGGGCTCCAGGTTCTGTTCTGGGTCGGCGGTGGTCTGGTCATGACGGCCATTCCCATCGAGACGGTGCGCGGCGAACATCGCGCCGTTGAACTCAAGCCGGATCCGCTGGAGCTCGGCGCGCTTCCGGACCTCGGCGAGATAGCGCGCCGCGCGGGCGTCGCGCCCGTCCAAGCGGAGCTCCACACGACGCCGCGTGGCCCGGCCTGGACCCTGAAGCCTGCGGCGGGTGAGCCGGTCATCGTATCCGCCGCGACAGGCCGGCCGTTCGGACCCATGTCGGCCGCCGAGGCCTCAGGCTTCGCCAAGGGCGCCTACAAGGGTGAGGCGGGGGTTTCGGGCGCCGTTCTTCTCACAACGGCGCCAGAGGAGACGGGACGGACCGGGCCGCTGTGGCGGGTGGATTTCGCTGACCGCGAAAAGACGTCCCTTTACCTGTCGCCGGCCACCGGCGAGGTGGTGACGCGCCGGTCGGGCGTCTGGCGGATTTTCGACTTCTTCTGGCGTCTCCACGTTATGGACTGGAACGACGGCGAGGACTTCAATCACCCGCTGATCATCATCACCACGGCGTTGACGCTGAGCATCGTCATTTCGGGGTTCATCCTTCTGTGGATCCGGCTGGCGCGGGACGTGAAGACCCTCAGGGCGTCGCGGCGAGCCGTCCGGCCGGAGTGAGCGATCCGCGGGACCGGCCACGCACCCATGCCCCGTCCGCGCCCCGACTCAGGCGATGAGTGGATTCTGTCAGGTCCGCAGGTCGGTCCATCCAGGCGCTCTTGATGCCCGGCGTGCTGGTCATGGCCGACCTGCCTGGAAGTCGATTTCCCTCAGAGGGACATCTCGCGTTGCAGCGGGGTTGCAGCGAGGGGCTCACTTCGGAGCCGGCGTCGCCGACTCGGCCTCAGCCTCAGCAGGACGCGGGCGTCGCGGCCGATTTGCGGGAGATGACCCAGATCAGATACAGCGACGCCGCCGCAGGCCCGCCGCGACGCGCCGGGCTCTGGGACCGGCCCTGGCCGTGTTGGCGGATGCGATCTTCCTCGCGCCGCGCGCGAACGGCTTCGCGCTGATGCTGGCGGCGACGGGCGCCGTGGCCGCCAGCGCGGGGGTGCTGGCGCCCATACTGACCTATTGGACAGCTCGCGCGGCGAGGGCGGGGCGGGGGCTCCAGATTGGTCTTCAGACCGCCGCCGTCAGCCTCGGCGGCGCGATGGGCGGCCTGCTCCACGACCTCCCCTGGCTGCCCGACCCGCCGTCGGTAGTCATGGCCGCCCTCACCGGAGCAGCCGTGCTGGTCGGGTTCGGCCTGTCGTCCGCCCTTGGTCGGGAGGGCCGGTTCTCCGGCGTCCGGCCGGGCGGATCAGGAGCCGTGTACAAAGGGAGAGGCGAATGAGACCCGGAAAGCGGAACCCGGTTGGGTCTCAATTGATCGGCGCGCGGAGGTTCGCCCCGGCACCCTCGCACGATCACCTCGAAACTCTCTTCTTCGGCCTGTCAAGCCGGGGTTTGAGCGGAGTGCTCGCCGCCTTGACTCGCCGGAGAGCGAAGCGGAACGTTGATCGCATGTGGCGTATCGTTCGCACCCTTCTGTTCGCCCTCGCCCTGGCCGGCTCCATCGGCCAGGCGTCGGCGTTCGCCGCGTCTGAGCGGCCGGGCGCGGCCGCGGACGCCATGGCCGCCATGCCGGATTGCGCCGAGATGATGATGCAGGCGGGAGCCGAAGGTCCGGCGGCTCCCTGTGACGACGCCGGCCCCGACTGCATGGGCCGCACAGCCTGCTTCGCGGTCGCGGTTCCGCTGCCTTCCGGCGCGGGCTCCACGGTGCGGCCGCCAGCGCCGCATCGCCAGCAGGTCGAATTGGGCCGCGACGACACCCGCGCCGGGGAACGGCCCGCGCCCTTAGGCAACCCTCCCAAGACGCAGGCGTAGCCCAGCTTCGCTGACCACGGCCTGCGCGCTCGCGGGGCCTGTGGTCGAACGACCAGCGTCCCGTGTCGCACCAAGGTGACCGACGCGGGGTCTCGAGGACATCCCCATGAACACCGGCTATCGGACGGCTCCAGGCCGTCCCATGTCCCGCGCCGCGGTCGACCCGATCCGCGGGAAGCCGCCGCGGTTGGCCCCGCCACGCCCGACGAGAACGGTCGGCGCCGCGGCCGCCATCTGCCTGTTTTCCGCCTTTGGCCTGCCGGCTTCGGCGGAGCCGTTGACGTTCGACGAAGCCCTCGCGCTCGCCGAGACCACCGCTCCGCAGCTGAGGGCCAGCGCCCTGGGCGTGGAGGCGGCCTCGGCGGCCTCGGCGGCCGCGGGCCGGCTCCCCGATCCACAGCTCCGGTTCGGGATCGACAACCTGCCGGTTTCGGGTCCCATGGCCGGACGGTTCGGCGACGACGAGATGACGATGGCGCGCATCGGCCTCATGCAGGAGGTTCCCAGCGGCGCCCGACGGCGGGCCGAGCGCGCCTTGGCGGAGGCCGACATCGACGTGGCCTCCGCCCGCGACGCGGTCGCCCGGCGCGAGGCGCGGATCGCGGTCGGCCTGGCCTGGATTGACCTGCACTACACCGGGCGCCGGCTCGCGGCGATCGAGGAGGTGCTCTCGACGCTGGAGCCGCTCTGGG
>NZ_JAQSDY010000013.1 GCF_029946145.1 Brevundimonas sp. | reverse complement strand
CCGCGAAGGCGGCCGCACCGTCGGCGCCGGCGTGGTCAGCAAGATCACCGAGTAAGCCTCGGTCGTCTCCTGACGATCTGAAACGCGAGCGGCCCCCGGAGAAATCCGGGGGCCGTTTTGCTTTGGGTGGATCAGATGAACCGCACCACCACGCCCGGTTTGACGCCCGCCGCCAACTGTTCGGCGTCCCAGTTCGTCAGGCGGACGCAACCGTTAGAGGCGGTCTTGCCGATCTTCGACGGATCCGGCGACCCGTGGATGCCGTAGGTGTCGCGCGACAGGTCGATCCAGACCGTGCCGACCGGATTGTTGGGGCCGGCGGGAATGACGACCTTCTGGTCTCCCCGGTCGTAGGACACCCGGGTGGGATCGTAGGTGTAGTTCGGCTCCGGGGCGACGCCGGTCACGGTGACTGTACCCGAAGGGGCGGGCCGCTCGCTCGAGCCGATGGTGGCGGGATAGAAGGCCAGCAGCTTGCCGGCCGCGTCAAAGGCCCGCGCGGAGCGTTCCGCCTTGTCGACCACGATGCGGGCGACACCCGTCAGCGGCGTATCCGTGACGGCGGGAACCACGATGGTCTGGCCGGCGCGGCGGAAATCGACCCCGGGGTTCAGACCCTGAAGCAGAGCCTCGGTGATGTGGAACCGTTCGGCCAGCCGCTCCAGCGGGCTGACGAAATTGGTCCCGGACCTGGCGATGTCGGCCAGTTCGCCCTGGGCCGGCGGGCTGAAGGGGCCCGCGATGTCGGCGGCCGTGATCACATGTTGCGCCATCACGCGGGCGGTGTCGGCGGCCGCGAGATGCTGGAGCAGGGCGGTGTCCACGGCGTCGCCCGAGCCAAGGTTGTTGGCCTTGCGATAGGCGGCCACCGCCTGGCGCGTGTTGTCGCCCGCCAGGCCGTCGATCATGCCCGGCGAGAAGACCGTCCGGTCCAGAAGAATCTGAAGCCGCACCAGACCGGCGTCGGGCGGGGTCGTGGGGGTTGCATCGCCCGCTTCACCCACAGCCTGAGCCGGCGTGGGCGCCGGCGCCGTCGCGCCCGGGGCGTCCGCCGCTTGCGGGACGCCGGCCTCGATCTGGGCGACGCTCAGAACGGGTGGTCCCGCCGTGGAGGCCGCGCCCTGCGCCGTCGGGACGTCTTGCGCGGGCTGGTCGGAGTCCGGTGCGCCGCAGGCGGCGAGGGCGAGGAGACTGGCGGAGGCGAGGATCAGGCGGAGCGACATGGGAATCCGGATGTTGAGGGTGTCCGGACCCAATCCCTCACCGCGCCGCCCGTTCCAGGTCAGGGGTTCGGCTTGCCCGTCGCGGGGTCGGTGGCGGTCTCCCCCGAGTTGGAGGAGCCTTCCGATCCCCGGGGCTCGGTCGCGGGACGGGGCGGCTGGCCTTCGCGGGATGGACTGCGCTGGTCTTCGTTTTCGGTCTCGCGGTTGGGCGGGCGTTTCGGATCGGTCATCGGGGCTCCGGGATGAATTGTGAAACCGCAACGCCCGGCGGCCGCGCGAGGCTCCCGGTCATTCGTCATTCACCATGAACGCTCACCGGCCTGAAACGGGCGGCAGGCTATGTCCGCTGCATGAAGGCGGTCCGTGACGGATTCGCCGCGGGACGTTCGAATGGCTGCGCTTCAGGTGGAAATCGTCGCAATCGACGCGCTGGGCGAGACCCGGTGGGCCCTGTGGCGCGACATGCTGGCGGCCAACCCGTCGCTGAACAGCCCGTACTTCCGGCCCGAGTTCGCCCGGGTCGCCGGACGTATCAGTCCGGACGCGGCGGTGGCGGTGTTCTCGCGCGGCGGCGAGACGGTCGGTTTCTTCCCCCACCAGCGGCGGGGCGGGGCGCTTCAGCCCCTGGCCGCGCCGATGAATGATTATCACGGGGTCATTGCCTTCCCGGGTCAGGCTCCCTCGCTGGAAGAGGTCGCGCGGGCGCTGGGCGCGACCCGGCTGAACGTCACGGCCTGGATGGGCGAGACGGGCCTGGGCGAGGATCGGCGCACGGTGCAGGTCGAACTGGGGGAGGGAGGCTATGACGGCTGGTACGCCGAACGTCGCGCCACCCACGGCAAATTCTTCAAGGACAAGGAGCGCGCCCGGCGCAGCATGGAGGCCGAGCTGGGCCCGCTGCGGGTCGAGCGTGGCCTGCGTGACCCGGCCCTGCTGGACTGGCTGATCGGGCTCAAGCGGGATCAGTACAGGCGCACGGGGCGGCACGACATCTTCGCCTGCGGCTGGACCGCGGACCTGCTGCACGCCCTGCTCAGGGAAGAGCGTGATGGCTTCGGCGCCTCCATGGCCGGGCTGTGGGCCGGCGACCGTCTGACCGCGATCGAATATTCGCTGCACGCCGGCGACCAGTACCATTTCTGGTTCCCGGGCTATGAGCCCAGCCTGGCGCGGTGTTCCCCCGGCATCCTGCTGAGCATGGACACCATGCGGCTGGCGTCGGAGCTCGGCTATCGCACCTTCGACTTCGGGTTCGAGGGTGAGCATTATAAAAAGTACTTCTGCAACGGCGCGCGCATCGTGCGCGAGGCGGTGGTGCTGAAGCCCGGTCTTGGGGCGGCGGTCAGCGAGGCGGCGGTCGGGGTGCTGGGCGGGCCTGGCCAGCGGCTGCGGACAAGCGTGCGGCGGCGCTGGGCGGCCATCGAGGCCTGCGAGACCACGCCGGGCAATCGGTTCAGGGGCGCGGTCCAGGCGGCGGGCGCGGCGCTTGCAAAGGCCCGCCAGGGTTCGACCCGACCCGTTCCGGCCTGAGACATCCCATGAGCGACACGCGCACCCGCTATACCGGCCCCATCAAACAGGCCGAGATCCATCCTCACAGCCTGGTCGAGCAGGGCTTCGCCTCGGACGAGGCGCTGGCGGCGGTGCTGGACCGATACCCAGCCGGGTTGTTCGACATCAATCTGTACGACTACGACGACGCCGGGCAGGTGTCGCTGCGCACCGGCGCGCGGGGGCGGCTGAACGGCGAGGAACTGCTGGCGGCGATCCAGCAGGGGCGGTTGTGGGTCAATCTGCGCGAGGTCGAGACCGGCTGGCCCGAGCTGTGGGCCGCGGCCATGGACGAGTTCCGCAAGGTGCAGGACGCGTATCCGGGTCTGCGGGCGGTCAGGAACGCCGGCCAACTGATCCTGTCGTCGCCCAAGGCGCGGGTGCCGTATCATTTCGATGCGGCGGGTGTGGTGCTGTTCCACCTGCGGGGCCGCAAGCGGATCTTCGTCTATCCCGGCGACGAGGCCCATCTGGCCGAGGCGGACATGGAGCAGGTGGTGTCGCGCCAGACGACCGAGGAACTGCCCTATTCGCTGGCCTTCGAGGCCGACGCCCAGGTGATCGACCTGGAGCCGGGTCAGGCCCTGACCTGGCCCATCTATGCGCCGCATCGGGTCGAGAACCTGGACCGGTTCTGCGTCTCCCTGTCGATGGACTTCCAGACCTGGCCGTCGCGGTTCAGGAACGGCGCCCTCTATACCAATGCCGTGCTGCGCAGCCAGGGCGGACGGCCCCGCATGACGGACCGGATGACGCCGCCGGAACTGGCCGCCCGCTGGGCCGCCTCGCTGGCGCTGAAACGGGTCGGGGGGCTGAAGAGCCGGATCGCCCATTTCGAGCGGGACTTCGAGCCGGAGATCGGCGCGGCTGACGGCGCGGGCGCGCTGCGGGCCTGAGCCGCTTCCTTACAATGGCGTCATGACCTCGATTTAAGCTGACTCGGCGTCCCGGCGGACGCACTTTCCGGCCAACTTCCGGAGAGGGAACACGCCATGAAACTCGCTATCGTATCCGCCGCCGCCATCGCCGCCGCCGCCATGGCCGCCCCCGCCTTCGCCGGGCCGGGGCCCGAAGTCGAGATCCGCCACGCCGTGGCCCGCGTGGCCGTGGTGGTCGAGGACCGCACCGACATCGCCGTGGAGATCGAGCAAGGATCGTCCGGCCTGCCCCCGGTGCGGGTCACTCGCGACGGCGCCGACGTCCGCATCGACGGCGGCCTCGGACGCCGCGGCTTCCTGAATCGCGGTGACGGCATCCGCAACTGCAACTCGCGGCCAGACAATCCCGGTCAGCCGGGTGAGGGCGTCACGGTCGAGGTGCGCAATGTCGGCCGCATCAACGTCTCCGACGCCCCGCTGATCGTCATCCGCACGCCGCGTGACGTCAACGTCGATGCTTCGGGCGCCGTGTTCGGCTCGATCGGTCGGGGCGCCGCCTCCGTGGACCTCGGAAACGGCGGCTGCGGCTACTGGAACGTGGCCAACACGGAAGGGCCCGTGTCCCTGAGCATCGGCGGCTCGGGCGACATGCGCGCCGGAACCTCGACGTCGATGGACATCAGCATCGGAGGGTCCGGGTCAGTGACGGCCGGAGCCACGCGGGACCTTGATATCGCGATCGGTGGATCCGGCGACATCGTCGTGGCCCGGGTTGACGGCCCGGTCGATGTCTCGATCGGTGGATCCGGCGACGTGGACATCCGCGCCGGAACGGCCCCGGACCTCAGCATCAGCATCGCAGGATCGGGCGACGTGAACTTCGGCGGCGTCGCCGGAGATGTCGACGTGTCCCTCGTCGGCGGTGGCGACGTCACCGTGGCCCGCGCCACCGGGTCGGTCAGCCGCTCGGTGGTCGGCGGCGGAGACATCCGCATCGGCGACTGACCCCCG
This sequence comes from Brevundimonas sp., assembly GCF_029946145.1. Lineage (GTDB taxonomy): Bacteria > Pseudomonadota > Alphaproteobacteria > Caulobacterales > Caulobacteraceae > Brevundimonas. Next base: position 241,209 of record NZ_JAQSDY010000013.1, on the reverse strand, counting down.
GTCGTCGCGACGGAGAAGGCCCGGGAGCGTGGAACCCTCCGGGCCTTTTTCCATGCCTGCCGTCTGTCTGGCCGGCAGCAGAAAGCCCCGGCGGATCGCTCCGCCGGGGCTTCTGTCGTCTGGGCCCGAAGGCTCTGGCCTAGAGGCCGCCCAGCAGGGAGCCGACGCCGACGGCGGTGCGGCCCAGGTCTGCGCCCGAACGCTGACGCGTCTGCAGGTCGCCGCCGAACGAGAAGCGCAGGCCCACGTTGATGGTGTCGGCCTGCAGGTCCAGGTCCTCGATTTCCGAACGAACGTAGCCGGCGGCCACGCTGATGCCGGTGCCCGGGAACTGGTATTCGCCGCCGACATTGGCGGACCAGCCGTCGCCATCGACGCCCGCGCCGAGGTCGGCGGTCGACCAGCCGGCGCCGGCGTTCACGCGGAACGTCGGGGAGATGAAGTAGGAGGCGTCGCCGCCCACGCTCCAGATGTCTGCGTCCGTGCTCTCGACCGTCTCATAGGCGACGACGCCGGTCAGGGTGACCTTGTCGTTCAGATAGGCCTGGGCTTCGGCGCCGAAGCTCCACAGCTGCTCGTCGGCCGCTTCGGCGCCGCCGGCGAAAGCGCCAACGCGGACATTGCCGAAGTTGCGGCTGACGTGGACGCGGCCGTTGGTGCTGCTGTCATCGGCGTCGTCAGCGCCGTCGAGGGCGAGGCTGAAACCGCCGTCCACGGTGACGGTCCAGTCCGAGGTGACGGGGATGGCGACGCCGGCGTCAACGGCGGCAGCTTCGACTTCGCCGTTCAGGCCGACGATGTCGATGTCCGTGTTGGAATAGTTGACGCCGATCGAGCCGACGGCGTCCTGGGCGAAGGCCGGGGCGGCGGCGAAGGCGGCCACGGCGGCCGTGGCGAGGAGGAGAGACTTCATTTTTTGCTTTTCCATTGTCGCAACCGCGGGGAGTCGCGTCGCGAAGCTCCCGGCTATCAGCGCTGTGGCAGGCTTCACCATTACAATAGCGTCACAAAACAGCGGCTTGAGACGGTTGTGGCGGCTCGGCAACGCATTGTGGCGCCTATGCGGCGCCCAAGCGTAAGCATAACGGCGCTCTGTGTTCCAGCTGTCAGAAACGGCGACAATCCGGGCTCACGGTGACCGGATCGCGAAATCCAGCGGCGGCTCACGGCTCTCCATACAAGACGGTTCGCCATGAAGCGGTCGTCGCGGCCGCCTCGGGACGGCCGTGAAATCCGGCGGCGTCTCTCCTCGCCCGCGAAACAGGCGAAACCCAGCCTGCGCCACGTTTTCGCCGCTTGACGAAACGGGACTCAATCGTCATAAGCGCCAACTCTTGTTGGACCGGCTGTGCATCCCGCGTGTTTTGGGGATGCAGACGCGGTTCGCAGGAACGACCTGAGACCCTGTTCTTTGCAGTGACCCAGGACTTCAACGGCCTTCGCGGTTCGCTGCGTGGGCCGATCGTTTTTGCGGACGTGCGTACTCTGAAGGCATTCGTGCCTGAAGGCCTCCGGTCTTTGAAATGGTTCACAGGGACGCAGGTTCGCCTGCTTGGGAAATACGACCGATATGGATCAAAGCATCCGCATCAGGCTCAAGGCCTTCGATCACCGCGTCCTCGACTTTTCGACGCGCGAAATCGTCAACACGGCCAAGCGCACGGGCGCGACCGTTCGCGGTCCGATCCCGCTGCCGACCCTGATCGAAAAGTTCACCGTGAACCGCTCGCCGCACGTCGACAAGAAGTCGCGCGAGCAGTTTGAAATTCGCACGCACAAGCGCGTGCTCGACATCGTCGACCCCACCCCGCAGACCGTGGACGCGCTCATGAAGCTCGACCTGTCCGCCGGTGTGGACGTCGAGATCAAGATTTAATTGGAAAGAGGCGGGATCCGATGCGCACGGGCGTGATCGCCAAGAAGCTGGGCATGACCCGCGTGTTCGCCGATGACGGCGCGCACGTACCGGTCACTGTGCTTCAGCTCGACGGCTGCCAAGTCGTCGGCCAACGTACCCAGGAGCGTGACGGCTACGTCGCTCTCCAGCTGGGCGCTGGCACCAAGAAGGCCAAGAACACCAACAAGGCTCAGCGCGAATCCTTCGCCAAGCTTGAAGTGGAACCCAAGGCCTATGTCACCGAGTTCCGCATCGATGCGGACGCCATGATGGATGTGGGCTCCGAGTTCTCGGCTGACCACTTCGTCGCCGGCCAGAAGGTCGACGTCCAGGCCGAGACCATCGGCAAGGGCTTCGCCGGCGCCATGAAGCGCTGGAACTTCGGCGGCCTGCGGGCGACCCACGGCGTCTCGGTCTCGCACCGTTCGCACGGTTCGACCGGTCAGCGTCAGGATCCGGGCAAGACGTTCAAGGGCAAGAAGATGGCCGGCCACTATGGCTGTGAAGTCGTCACCACCCAGAACCTCACCGTGTTCCGCGTCGACGTCGAGCGTGGCCTGCTGCTGATCAAGGGCGCCGTCCCCGGTCACGAGGGCACCTGGGTCAAGGTTCGCGACGCCATCAAGAAGGCCCGTCCGGCCGACGCCCCGTTCCCCGGCGGCGTGAAGTCCAAGGGCGGTTCGGCTGCTGCGGCTCAACCGGCTGAAACGCCGGCGGAAGAGGCCCCCGCAGTCGAGACCACCGAAGGCGGTGAAGCGTAATGAAAATCCCGGTCATCAAACTCGACGGCAAGGCCGCCGGTGACGTCGAACTGTCGGAAGCCGTCTTCGGCATCACCGACATTCGCGGCGACATCCTGGCCCGTTACGTCAACTGGCAACTGGCCAAGCGCCGCGCCGGCACCCACAAGGTCCAGACCCGGAACGAGAACTCTCGCACCGGCAAGAAGATGTACAAGCAGAAGGGAACCGGCGGCGCCCGTCACGGTTCGCGCCGCGCCCCGCAGTTCGTCGGTGGTTCGCGCGCCTTCGGCCCGGTCGTTCGCGACCACGGCTTCTCCCTGCCCAAGAAGGTTCGCGCCCTGGCCCTGCGTCATGCGCTGTCGGCCAAGGTCGTCGCCGGTGATCTGGTCATCGTCGACAACATCTCGCTGAAGGACGCCAAGACCGCCGGTCTGCGCGAAACCCTCGGCAAGCTGGGCTGGACCCGCACGCTGATCATCGCCGGTCCGGAAGTCGACACGAACTTCGGCCTGGCCGCCCGCAACATTCCGATGGTGAACGTCCTGCCGAACGCCGGCCTGAACGTTTACGACATCCTGCGGGCCGACAAGCTGGTGCTGACCAAGGCGGCGATCGAAGCGATCGAAGCCACCTACAAGGACTACACCCCGTCGCGTCGTGAAGCCGAGGCCGCCTCGGCCGCCAAACCGGCTGCCAAGACGAAGAAGGAGGCCGCGTAATGGCTGGCGCCAACCCCACCGTAAAACACTACGACACCATCCTGGCTCCGATCATCACGGAAAAGGCCACGATCCTGTCGGAGCAGAACAAGGTCGTGTTCCGCGTCTCGGGCACCTCGACCAAGGACGAGATCGCAGCCGCGGTCGAAAGCCTGTTCAAGGTCAACGTCCTGAAGGTCAACACCCTGGTTCAAAAGGGCAAGACCAAGCGCTTCCGCGGCATCATGGGCCGTCGGGTCGACATCAAAAAAGCGATCGTGACGCTGGCTGAAGGCCAGTCGATCGACGTCACCACGGGGCTCTGATCAGATGGCCTTGAAAACATACAATCCGACATCGCCGGGCCGTCGCGCCCTGGTGCTGATCGACCGTTCGGAGCTCCATAAAGGACGCCCCGAGAAGTCGCTGACCGAAGGCCTGACCAAGTCGGGCGGCCGGGGCGCCGGCGGTCGTATCGCCGTCCGCTTCCGCGGCGGCGGCGCCAAGACGCTGTACCGCAAGATCGACTTCAAGCGCCGGAAGTTCGCCACGGCGACCGTCGAACGCCTGGAATACGATCCGAACCGGACCGCCTTCATCGCCCTCATCGTCTATGAGGACGGCGAAAAGGCCTACATCATCGCGCCGCAACGCCTGAAGGCGGGCGACTCGGTCGTGGCTGGTGAAAAGGTCGACGTGAAGCCGGGCAATGCGATGCCGCTGCGCTCGGTTCCGGTCGGCACGATCATCCACAACATCGAAATGAAGCCGGGCAAGGGCGCCCAGCTGGCCCGTTCGGCCGGCGCCTACGCCCAGCTGGTCGGTCGCGATCAGGGCTATGCCCAGATCCGTCTCGGCTCGGGCGAGCTTCGCATGGTGCTGGACGGCTGCATGGCCACGGTGGGCGCGGTTTCGAACCCCGACCACATGAACCAGAACCTCGGCAAGGCCGGTCGCGTTCGTCACATGGGCTGGCGTCCGCACGTTCGCGGCGTGGCCATGAACCCGATCGACCACCCGCACGGTGGTGGTGAAGGCCGGACCTCTGGCGGTCGCACCCCGGTTACGCCGTGGGGCAAGGACACCAAGGGCACCCGGACCCGCAAGAACAAGGCTACGGACAAGTACATCATCCGTACCCGCCACGTTAAGAAGGCTCGCTAAAGATGGCCCGCTCCTCCTGGAAAGGCCCGTTTGTCGACGGGTATCTGCTGAAGAAGGCCGAGACGGTGTCGTCGTCGGGCCGCAAGGACGTGATCAAGACGTGGTCGCGCCGCTCCACCATCCTGCCGCAGTTTGTCGGCCTGACCTTCGGTGTCCACAACGGCCTCAAGCATGTGCCGGTGTCGGTTTCCGAAGAAATGGTCGGCATGAAGTTCGGCGAGTTCTCCCCGACCCGGTCATTCCCCGGGCACGCGGCGGACAAGAAGGCCAAAAGGAAGTAACTGATGGCCCAGACCAAAAATGAACGTCGGGTCGCCCCGACCGAAGCGCGCGCCAAGCTGGTGAACGTCCGGATCAGCCCTCAGAAGCTGAACCTGGTCGCCCAGTCGATCCGCGGCCTGCCGGTGCAAAAAGCGCTGAACGAGCTGGAATTCAGCCGCAAGCGCATCGCCACCGACGTCCGCAAGGTGCTGTATTCGGCCGTGTCGAACGCCGAGAACAACCACAACCTCGACATCGACAACCTGGTCGTCGCCGAGGCCTTCGTGGGCAAGAACCTGGTGATGAAGCGTTTCGCGAGCCGCGCTCGTGGCCGTTCGTCGCGCATCCTGAAACCTTTCGCGGAGATCACCATCGTGGTTCGCGAAGCCGGTGAGGCCGCCTGATGGGTCAGAAAGTCAATCCGATCGGTCTGCGCCTCGGCGTCAACCGTACGTGGGACAGCCGCTGGTTCGCCCGCGGCGCCGAATACGCCAAGCTGCTGCACCAGGACCTCAAGCTGCGCACGTGGCTGAAGGAACGCCTGAACGCCGCCGGCGTGTCGCGCATCATCATCGAGCGTCCGCACAAGAAGTGCCGCGTGACGATCTACGCCGCCCGTCCGGGTGTCGTGATCGGCAAGAAGGGCGCTGACATCGAGAAGCTCCGCAAGGACATCTCGGCGCGGACCGACGGCGAGGTTCACCTGAACATCGTCGAAGTGCGCAAGCCCGAAACGGACGCCCAGCTGATCGCCGAGAACATCGCGCAGCAGCTGGAACGCCGGATCGCCTTCCGCCGCGCCATGAAGCGCGCGATGCAGTCGGCCATGCGTCTCGGCGCCAAGGGCGTCCGCATCAACGTGTCGGGCCGCCTCGGCGGCGCGGAAATCGCGCGGATGGAATGGTATCGCGAAGGCCGTGTGCCGCTGCACACCCTGCGCGCCGACATCGACTACGGCTTCATCCAGGCCAAGACGACCTACGGCATCATTGGTGTGAAGGTCTGGGTCTTCAAGGGCGAAGTCCTCGAGCACGATCCGATGGCGCAGGACAAGCGCTGGGCGATCGAGGCTTCGGGTCCTTCTTCGAACGAAGGCCGCGGCGGTGATCGCGGCGGCCGCAACGATCGCGGTCAGCGTCGCGGGCGTGAGGGCTAAGTCATGCTGCAACCGAAAAAGACCAAGTATCGCAAGGCCTTCAAGGGCCGCATCCACGGCGCCGCCAAAGGCGGCTTCTCGCTGAACTTCGGGTCCTATGGCCTGAAGACGGTGGAGCCGGAACGCATCACCGCGCGTCAGATCGAGGCGGCCCGCCGCGCGATCACCCGCCAGATGAAGCGTCAGGGCCGCGTCTGGATCCGCGTCTTCCCCGACCTGCCCGTCACGGGCAAGCCGGCCGAAGTCCGCATGGGTAAAGGCAAGGGCGCGGTCGATCACTGGGCGGCGCGCTGCCACCCGGGCCGTATCCTGTTTGAAATCGACGGCGTGCCGGACGACGTGGCTCGCGAGGCCCTGCGTCTTGGCGCCGCCAAGCTGCCGGTCCGTACGAAGGTGGTCACCCGCCTCGACGCCGGTGTCTCGCACGTGGAGCACGTCGGAGCATGACCAAGATCGCCGACCTCCGGGCCCAGACGCCCGACCAGCTGTCCGACGAGCTGCTGAAGCTCAAGAAGGAACAGTTCAACCTGCGCTTCCAGGCCGCCACCGGCCAGATGGAAAAGACCCATCGGGTCTCGGAAGTGCGCAAGGACATCGCCCGTATTTCCACGCTTCTGCGTGCGAACCGCGCGGCGGGTTAAGGAAACGAAGATGCCCAAACGAGTTCTCGAAGGCGTGGTCGTCTCCGACAAGGGCGACAAGACTGTCGTCGTCGTCGTCCAACGCACGCTGCTGCACCCGGTCCTTAAAAAGATCGTGCGCCTGTCCAAGAAGTACCACGCTCACGACGAAGCCAACGCCCTCAAGGTGGGTGATCAGGCCCGCATCATCGAGTGCGCCCCCAAGTCCAAGCTGAAGCGCTGGGAAGTCCTGTCGGACTCCTCGGCCTCGGCTTCGTAATCAGAAAGATCTGATCATATGATCCAGATGCAAACTAACCTGGAGGTAGCCGATAATTCGGGTGCTCGCCGGGTCATGTGCATCAAGGTGTTGGGCGGCTCGAAGCGCCGCTACGCCTCGGTGGGCGACACGATTGTCGCTTCGGTGAAGGAAGCCATTCCTCGCGGCCGCGTGAAGAAGGGCGACGTCGTGCGCGCCATCGTCGTGCGCACCGCCAAGGACATCATGCGCAAGGACGGCTCTGTCATCCGTTTCGACAAGTCGGCCGCCGTCATCGTCAACAAGCAGAACGAGCCGGTCGGCACGCGGATCTTCGGCCCGGTTCCCCGTGAACTGCGCGCCAAGAACCACATGAAGATCATCTCTCTGGCTCCGGAGGTCCTGTAGTCATGGCCGCCAAGATCAAATCGGGCGACAACGTCGTTGTCCTGACCGGCAAGGACAAGGGCCGCACCGGCAAGGTGACCAAGGTCCTGCCGGCGACGAACCGCGTGATGGTGCAAGGCATCAACATGGTTCAACGCCACACCCGCCCGACCCAGGCCGACCCCCAGGGCGGCATCAAGAACAAGGAAGCGTCGCTTCACCTGTCGAACGTCGCGATCGCCGACGCCAACGGCAAGGCGGCCCGCGTCGGCTTCCGCATGGAAGGCGACAAGAAGGTCCGCTTCGCCAAGACGACGGGAGACGTCATCTGATGGCCGACACCAAATACACCCCGCGCCTCAAGGGCGACTACAACGAGCGCATCAAGGGCGTGCTGACCGAGAAGTTCGGCTACACCAACCCGATGCAGATGCCCAAGCTGGACAAGATCGTCCTCAACATGGGCATCGGTGAAGCCGTGGCCGACTCCAAGAAGGCCACCGCGGCCCTCAAGGACCTGGCCGCCATCGCCGGTCAGAAGCCCGTCGCCACCAAGGCCCGCAACTCCATCGCCGGCTTCAAGCTGCGCGAAGGCATGGTCATCGGCGGCAAGGTCACGCTGCGCGGCGACCAGATGTACGAGTTCCTCGACCGCCTGATCACGATCGCGCTGCCGCGCGTGAAGGATTTCCGCGGCCTGAAGCCGACCTCGTTCGACGGTCGCGGCAACTACGCCATGGGCCTCAAGGAACACATCGTGTTCCCCGAGATCAACTACGACCAGATCGACCAGATGTGGGGCATGGACATCATCGTCTGCACCACGGCCAAGACCGATGACGAGGCGCGCGCGCTTCTCACCGAGTTCAAGTTCCCGTTCGTGACGAACTGAGCGGGAAGGGAAAAGCACAATGGCTAAGAAAAGCGCCGTAAACCGCAACGAGATGGTCAAGGCCCTCGTCGCGAAATACGCCGACAAGCGGGCCGCCCTCAAGGCGACCGCCAACAACGAATCCCTGCCTCTCGAGGAGCGTTTCGAAGCGCGCCTCAAGCTGGCCAAGCTGCCGCGCAACTCGGCCGCCAACCGGATTCGCAACCGCTGCGAAGTGACGGGCCGTCCGCGGGCCTTCTATCGCAAGCTCAAGATGAGCCGTATCGCGCTTCGTGAACTCGGCAACCTGGGTCAGATCCCGGGTCTGACCAAGTCCAGCTGGTAAGGGGAGCGACAGACATGATGATCAACGATCCCCTGAGCGACATGATCGCCCGCATCCGGAACGCGCACATGCGCAAACGTTCCAAGGTGCTCACCCCGGCTTCCCGCCTGCGCCAGCGCGTCCTCGACGTGCTGCAGGACGAGGGCTACATCCGCGGCTATTCGCTGGTTCAGAACCCCGGCGAATTCCCGCAGTTCGAGATCGAGCTGAAATACTTCGACGGCCAGCCGGTCATCGCCGAGATCGCCCGCGTGTCCAAGCCGGGCCGCCGCGTCTACTCCGCGATCTCCGACCTGAAGCCGATCAAGAACGGCCTCGGCATCTCGATCCTCTCCACGTCCAAGGGCGTCATGTCGGACACCGCGGCTCGCGAAGCCAAGGTGGGCGGCGAAGTCCTCTGCAGGGTCTACTAAGATGTCCCGTATCGGAAAACGCACCATTGAAGTGCCGAAGGGCGTGACCGTCACGCTCGACGGCCAGACGGTCTCGGTGAAGGGTCCCAAGGGCGAGAGCTCCTGGACCGTCGCCGACGAGATCGAGATCACGCAGGGCGACGATGGCCTGAACCTGGCCATGCGCGAGGACAACCAGCGTTCGCGGGCCATGTGGGGCCTGTCGCGCACCCTGGTCGACAACATGGTCGTCGGCGTCACCACCGGCTTTGAAAAGAGCCTGGATCTGGTCGGCGTCGGTTATCGCGCCGCGATGAAGGGCAACGCCCTGTCGCTGCAGCTCGGCTTCTCGCACGACGTCAACATCGACCCGCCCGCCGGCGTCACCTTCGCGGTGCCCAAGCAGACGGAAATCAAGATCACCGGCGCCGACAAGCAGGCCGTCGGTCAGATCGCCGCCGTCATCCGCAAGCTGCGTCCGCCGGAGCCCTACAAGGGCAAGGGTGTGCGCTACACGGGCGAAAAGGTCCGGCGCAAGGAAGGCAAGAAGAAGTAAGTCATGGCTCTCTCTCTTCGACAACAAGCCCAGCGCCGTACGGAGCGCACCCGCCGCCGCCTGAAGGGCGTCGCCAACGGCCGTCTGCGCCTGTCGGTGCACCGTTCGGACAAGAACATCTCGGCCCAGATCATCGACGACCTGAACGGCGTCACGATCGCCTCGGCCTCCTCGCTGGAAGGCGAGAAGGGCAAGAAGGCCAAGGGTTCGGACGTCGCCGCAGCCGCTCTGATCGGCAAGCTGGTCGCCGAACGCGCCCTCGAGAAGGGCATCAAGGATGTCGTCTTCGATCGCGGCGGCTACATCTATCACGGACGGGTGAAGGCGCTGGCTGATGCCGCGCGTGAAGCCGGCCTGAACTTCTAAGGACGCGACAGATGGCGCAAACTCCCCAACGTGGCGGCGGCGGCAACGATCGCAACCGTCGTGACAACCGCAACGCTCCCGCCGAAGGTCCGGATTCGGACATCGTCGAGAAGCTGGTGCACATCAACCGTGTCGCCGCCACCGTCAAAGGCGGCCGCCGGTTCTCGTTCGCGGCCCTGATGGTCGTCGGCGACGGCAAGGGCCGCGTCGGCTTCGGTCACGGCAAGGCGCGCGAAGTGCCGGAAGCCATCCGCAAGGCGACCGAAGAAGCCAAGAAGACCATGATCCGCGTTCCGCTGCGCGAGAACCGCACCCTGCACCACGACGGCAACGGCCGTTGGGGCGCCGGCAAGATCATGATGCGCGCCGCCCCTCCCGGGACCGGCGTCATCGCGGGCGGTCCGATGCGCGCCGTGCTCGAAACCCTCGGCGTCCAGGACGTCGTCGGCAAGTCGACCGGTTCATCGAACCCCTACAACATGATCCGCGCCACGTTCGAGGCCCTCAAGGTCCAGTCGTCGCCCCGTCAGGTCGCGTCCAAGCGCGGCAAGAAGGTCGCCGATCTGATGGGCCGTCGCAACGACGGCGCCTCGGCTCCGGAAGCGGCGCCTGAAGCCCAGGAAGCCTGAGACCATGGCCAAGACTGAAACCAAGACCACCGTCACCATCCGTCAGACGGGCAGCCCGATCCGCCGCAAGTCGGACCAGCGCGCCACCCTGTCGGGTCTGGGTCTCAACCGCATGGGCCGCGAGTCCACGCTGGAAGACACCCCCTCGGTCCGCGGGATGATCGCCAAGGTCGCCCACCTGACCGAGATCGTCGAAAAGTAACTACCGTGACCCTTCTCCCCTCGGGGGAGAAGGTGGCCCGTAAGGGTCGGATGAGGGGGCTGCTTGATGCAGACTCCCTCATCGTCGTATAGGGCGACGCGGATCGAGCCCCCTCATCCGTCTCGCTTCGCGAGCCACCTTCTCCCCCGAGGGGAGAAGGAAAAAACACACAGCCGAGTCCGGTCCCAGACCGGGCGCTAGCACCCGAAAGGATCAGGCACATGAAACTGAACGAAATTCGCGACAACGAAGGCGCCCACAAGAAGCGCATGCGCGTCGGCCGTGGCCCGGGCTCGGGCAAGGGCAAGACCGCCGGTCGCGGCGTCAAGGGTCAGAAATCCCGTTCGGGCGTCGCCATCGGCGGCTTCGAAGGCGGCCAGATGCCGCTGTACATGCGTATGCCCAAGCGCGGCTTCAACAATCCGGGCGCGCTGAAGCTGGCCGAAGTGAACCTGTGGCGTCTGCAGGACGCCATCGACGCCAAGAAGCTGGACATCAAGGGCGAGATCAAGGGCGACGCCCTGGTCGCGGCCGGCGTGATCCGTCGCGTCAAGGACGGCGTCCGCATCCTGGGCACCGGCGAGATCAAGTCCAAGCTGAACCTGGTCGTCTGGTCGGCCTCGGCCGGCGCCGTCAAGGCCATCGAGGCCGCCGGCGGCACCGTGGTGCAGGAACGCATCGCCGCTGAAGCCAAGGCCGCCGCGCGCGTCGAGAAGCGCAACGCCGCCAAGGGCAAGGCTCCGGCCGCCAAGGCGCCGCGCGGCGACGCCAACAAGATCTCGGCCCGTACGACCCGCACCGCGGCTCGCACTGCAAAATAAGCTTGAGGGGCGCTCTCGCTAAGAGGGCGCCCTTCGCCTATCTGGACGCTGGCGCCGGATTCACGTCCGATACGCCGCCTTCTGATCAGTCGGGGTGACGACACATGGCTTCGGCCGCCGAACAACTCGCAGCAAACATGAACATGGGCTCGTTCGCGAAAGCGACCGAGCTTCACAAGCGTCTGCTGTTCACGATCCTGGCCCTGCTGGTCTACCGCATCGGCACCTATGTGCCGATCCCCGGGATCAACTCGGAAGCCTTCCTGCAGTTCTTCCAGAACCCGGACGGCCAGCGCGGCATCCTGGACATGTTCAACATGTTCTCGGGCGGCGCCGTCGAGCGCATGGCCGTGTTCGCCCTGAACGTCATGCCCTACATCTCGGCCTCGATCATCGTCCAGCTGATGGGCGCGGTCTATCCGCCGTGGGAGAAGCTGCGGAAAGAAGGCGGCGAGAGCGGCCGCAAGCAGCTGAACCAGTACACCCGCTATCTGACCGTGGTCCTGGCCCTGTTCCAGTCGACCGGCATCGCCATCGGCCTGAACGCCCAGCCTGGTCTGATCGACAGCCCCGGCCTGTTCTTCATCGTTTCGACCATCACCACCCTGACCGGCGGGACCATGTTCCTGATGTGGCTGGGTGAGCAGGTCACTGCGCGCGGCGTCGGCAACGGCATCTCGCTGATCATCTTCGCCGGCATCGTCGCCGTCCTGCCGGGCACCATCGCCCGTCTGTTCGGCCTGGCCCAGCAGGGCCAGATGTCCGCCTTCACCCTGCTGTTCATCGCCGCGATGATGATCGGCGTCGTGGTCTTCATCGTCTTCATGGAGCGGGCCCAGCGCCGGCTGCTGATCCAGTATCCCAAGCGCCAGGAAGGCAACCGCATGGCCGGGGGCGAGCGTTCGTTCCTGCCGCTGAAGGTCAACACCGCCGGCGTCATCCCGCCGATCTTCGCCTCGTCGCTGCTGATGCTGCCGACGACGGTCGCCCAGATGACCGCCAACGCCAACCTGCCGTCGTGGATGGAGTGGCTGCCGCTGGTCACCGCCCAGATGCAGCACGGCCAGCCGGTCTTCATGCTGCTGTACGGCGCGCTGATCGTCTTCTTCTGCTTCTTCTACACCTCGATCACCTTCAACCCCGAGGACACGGCCGAGAACCTGCGCAAATACGGCGGCTTCCTGCCGGGCATTCGTCCGGGCAAGCGGACGGCGGAATATCTGGACTATGTCCTGACCCGCCTGACCGTGATCGGCGCCGCCTACATCACCGCGGTCTGCCTGCTGCCGGAAATGGTCATCGCCAACTTCGGATCGGGCCTCGCCTTCGGCGGCACCTCCATCCTGATCGTGGTCTCGGTGACCATGGACACGGTGGCGCAGATCCAGTCGCAGCTGCTGGCGCACCAGTACGAAGGCCTGATCAAGAAGGCCAAGCTGCGCGGCCGCGGCAAGACCGCCGGCACGGGCAAGACTCCGGGCAAGGGCGTCACCGCCCCGGCCCGGCGCTAGACCCTTCGGGGGGAGGGGCGGCGATGAATCTGATCCTGTTCGGACCGCCCGCGGCGGGCAAGGGCACCCAGGCCAAGCGGTTGGTCGAGGCCCGCGGCATGGTCCAGCTGTCGACCGGCGACATGCTGCGCGAGGCCATCGCCTCGGGCTCTGACCTCGGGCGCGAATGCCAGGCCATCATGTCGCGCGGCGATCTGGTCTCGGACGCGATCGTCATCGCCCTGATCGAGGCCCGGCTGAAGGAAGCCGGGGAGGCGGGCGGCGCGATCTTCGACGGCTTCCCGCGCACCGTGGCCCAGGCCGAGGCGCTGGACGCCATGCTGGCCAAGCTGGGCAAGCAAATTGACCGGGTTGTCCGGCTCAAGGTCGATGACGCCGCCCTGCTGGAACGGGTCGCGGTCCGTTTCGCCGACCAGGGCCGTCCGGACGACAATCCGGAGAGCTTCAAGGTCAGGCTGGACGCCTACAACCGCAACACCGCGCCGCTGCTGCCCTACTATGCCGACAAGGGCCTGCTGGTCGAGATCGACGGCATGGGCGCGATCGCCGAGGTGGCCAGGTCCATCGACGCGGCGTTGGACGGCGCCGCCGCCTGAACCTCGCCTGACCTTTTGGCGCGCCGCGCGTTCATGTCCGAGTGATAGGACGTGAGCGTGCGGATCCAGCCTCCATATCTGACCCGGAAGCGCCTGCGGACGGCCGGCATCGTCGTGGGCGTTTCGGCGGCGCACCTGCTGGTGTTCGCCGTCATCGCGCGCACCCAGGCCGACATACCCGTGCTGCCGCCGGCGCCGCCCATAGAGGTGGTGCTGTTCCGCCCGACGCCGCCTCCGCCGCCACCCCCGCCGCCGCTGCAGCCTACGCCCGACCCGGGCGGCGGCAAGCCTGCCGCGCCGTCGCGCATCCACGTTACGCCCAGGCCGGCCGACAAGCCGCGTGAACTGCCAGCCCCGCCCGTGCCTGCTCCCGAGCCCGCGCTCGTGATCGGCATGGCTCCCGTGGCGGGCCCGACGCCGGGCATGGGGCAGGGCGGCACGGGCAATGGGACCGGCACGGGCGACGGCGACGGCGAAGGCCCGGGATCGGGCGGCATCGGCCCCCGGTTCGTTCGCGGCGCCAGCCAGGCCGAAATCTTCAGCGTCGTGCCCCGTGGGCGGCGTCAGGGCCGAGGCTCCGTCAGCTGCGTCATCCGGCTGGATCAAAGGCTCGACGACTGCCGCGTGGTCAGCGAGACGCCGCCTGGGCAGGGGTTCGGGGCTGCCGCCGTGACTGTGGCGGAAGCCTATTTCCGTTTCCGTCCGCCGATGAGCGCTTCAGGGCGTCCGGTCGAGGGCCAGCGCGTCACCGTCTTCGTCCAGTTCGGACGCTGATCGAGTCCTTCCGAAGCCGCGGCAGGCGTTGACGCGACGGGAATCCCCTGTATAAAGCGCGCTTCCGCGAAGGACGTCGGCGCTCCTGGTCTGTTGACCGGAGCGTTTGTTGCGTCCGTCAACGCGTATCTGGAGAGCTTCGTGGCCCGTATCGCTGGTGTCAACATCCCGACCAACAAGCGCGTAGAGATCGCGCTGCAGTACATCCATGGCATCGGCGCCCACGCCGCCAAGGAGATCACGACCAAGGTCGGCATCGAGCCCGCCCGTCGCGTGAACCAGCTGACCGACGCTGAAGTGCTGCAGATCCGCGAGACCATCGACCGCGATCACACCGTCGAAGGCGACCTGCGCCGTGAGACGTCCATGAACATCAAGCGTCTGATGGACCTGGCCTGCTACCGCGGCCTGCGTCACCGCAAGGGCCTGCCGGTCCGCGGTCAGCGCACCCACACCAACGCCCGCACCCGCAAGGGTCCCGCCAAGCCGATCGCCGGCAAGAAGAAGTAAGACAGACACATGGCCAAGGAACCGGGTCGCGTAAAGAAGCGCGAGCGCAAGAACATCACCTCGGGCGTCGCCCACGTGAATGCGTCCTTCAACAACACCATGATCACGATCACCGATGCCCAGGGCAACGCGATCTCGTGGTCGTCGGCCGGACACATGGGCTTCAAGGGTTCGCGCAAATCGACCCCGTACGCCGCCCAGATGGCCGCCGAGGACGCGGGCAAGAAGGCCCAGGAACACGGCGTCAAGACGCTGGAAGTCAACGTTTCGGGTCCCGGTTCCGGCCGGGAATCGGCCCTGCGCGCCCTGCAGTCGGTCGGCCTGACCATCACCACCATCCGCGACGTCACGCCGATGCCGCACAACGGTTGCCGTCCGCCCAAGCGCCGCCGCGTCTAAGCGAACCACAACCGACCGACTATCTCCGCCGGTCCTGACGCCCCTGACGAGGAGCGAGGGACCGGCGAACTCCGTTTTCGAGGGACACCCATGATCGAACGTAACTGGCAAGAGCTGATCCGTCCCGAGAAGCCGCAGATCGAGGCGAGCTCCGACCCGCAGCGCAAGTCGCGCCTGGTCGCCGAGCCCCTGGAACGCGGCTTCGGCGTGACGCTCGGCAACGCCCTGCGCCGCGTTCTCCTGTCGTCGCTGCAAGGCGCCGCCGTGACCGCGATCCAGATCGACGGCGTCGTGCACGAATTCTCGTCGCTGGAAGGCGTGCGCGAGGACGTGGTCGACATCGTGCTCAACATCAAGCAACTGGCGCTGCGCATGCACGCCGAGGGCCCCAAGCGCATGACCCTGCGCGCCACCGGCCCCGGCCCGGTGACCGCCGGCCAGATCGACGTCCCCGCGGACATCGAGGTGCTGAACCCCGACCACGTCATCTGCACGCTGGATGACGGCGCTTCGGTGCGCATGGAACTGACCGTCCAGAACGGCAAGGGCTATGTCGCCTCCGAGCTGAACCGTCCGGAAGACGCGCCGATCGGCCTGATCGCCGTCGACGCCCTGTATTCGCCGGTCAAGCGCGTCGCCTATCGCGTCGAGCCGACCCGTCAGGGCCAGTCGCTGGACTATGACAAGCTGATCCTCGAGGTCGAGACCAACGGCGCGGTTTCGCCCGTTGATGCTGTTGCGTACGCCTCGCGCATCCTCCAGGACCAGCTGCAGATCTTCATCACCTTCGACGAGCCCAAGAAGGCCGTGGAAGCCGCCGACGGCAAGCCGGACCTGCCCTTCAACCCGGCCCTGCTGAAGAAGGTGGACGAGCTGGAACTGTCGGTGCGTTCGGCCAACTGCCTGAAGAACGACAACATCGTCTACATCGGCGACCTGATCCAGAAGACCGAGGGCGAAATGCTTCGCACCCCGAACTTCGGCCGCAAGTCGCTGAACGAGATCAAGGAAGTCCTGATGACGATGGGGCTCAGCCTCGGCATGGATGTGCCGAACTGGCCGCCGGAAAACATCGAGGATCTGGCCAAGAAGTTCGACGACCAGATCTAGTTTCAACCCTCCGCCCTTGGTTCTGTCAGGTTTTCTGGCCGGATCGCGGAGCGGTTAGAATGAGAAAGCCCCAGGTCCGCGAGCCGGATACCAGGGTTGAGTAGGAGAGACCCCGATGCGCCACGGCGCCGCCTATCGCAAGCTCGGTCGTACGAGCGCACACCGGACCGCCATGTTCGCCAACATGGCTGCGTCGCTGATCAAGCACGAGCAGATCACGACCACGCTTCCCAAGGCGAAGGAACTGCGTCCCTTCGTCGAGAAGCTGGTCACGCTCGCCAAGAAGGGCGATCTGCACGCACGCCGTCAGGCCATCAGCCAGGTCCGCGACGTTCCGCAGGTCGGCAAGCTGTTCGAGACGATCGGCCCGCGCTACGCCGACCGTAACGGCGGCTATATCCGCATCATGAAGGCCGGCTATCGCCACGGCGACAACGCCGCCATGGCCGTGATCGAGTTCGTCGATCGCGACGCCGACGCCAAAGGCCTGGACTCGGGTCCGGTCTACGCCATCGAGGGCGACGACGAAGCGTAGGCTTCGGCCGTTGGGGCCACGACAAAAGGGCGGCCGGTGCGAACCGGCCGCCCTTTTTCCTTGTCCAGGAACCAATATATTTCGGGCGATACATCCTCCACATCGCGGTGACGACATGGGCGACAACGACCACATCCACGCTATCCCGCCGCCGGTCCGGTCATGACCCTCGTCATCCGTCCCTATCGCCCCGACCACGCCGCCGCCTGGCGGACGTTGAACGAGGACTGGCTGATCGCCGGGGGCTATGCGCTCGAGCCCAAGGACCAGCTGGTGCTGGGCGACCCGAGGGGGTCCATCCTCGACAAGGGCGGATTCATCTTCATCGCCGAGCGCCACCGCGAGCCGGTCGGCTGCTGCTCATTGATGGCCATGGCCGACGGCGGCTATGAGGTGGGCAAGATGGCGGTCCGCGCGGGCGCGCGCGGCCTGAACCTCGGCTGGCGGCTGCTGGACGCCTGCGAGGCGGCGGCGCGGGCGGCCGGGGCTCCCCGCCTGTATCTGGAGACCAACAAGGCACAGACCCACGCCATCGCCCTGTACCGCCGTTTCGGCTTCGTCGACCTTCCGCCGCAGCCGACGCCCTACGCCCGCTGCGACGTGTGGATGGAGAAGCGGTTCTGACCGCTATTCCTTCGACAGGTCCTGCCGCCTGAACCAGGCCAGAGCCCCGACCAGAGACAGGATCGTCCACAGCGACAGCCCCGTCAGAGAGCGCCACACAGTCCCGTCGCTATAGGGCGCGGGCAGGGCCCCGGGCGCCACCGCCGCCTTCAGGGTGTCATAGGCCAGGCCGGGCAGCAGCAGCTGCGGCAGCCACATCTGCGGCTCCCAACCCAGCAGCGGCATGGCCGTGCCGACGATTCCCTGCACGAAGCCAAGGGCCCAGGGCACGAACAGGGCGGCCAGCAACGACCGCGTCATGACCGCCGTCAGCAGGGCGATCATCGTGAACTGGACGATGCGGACATAGGACAACAGACCGATCAGGGCCGCGCGCCCGGCCTCGGCGCCGTCCATCGCGAAGTTCATGCCGCGCTGGTAGACCACCGCCTCGGCGATCAGGAAGACGAAGCTGGCCGCCAGGAACAGCAGGCTCACGCCGATGGCCAGCATCTTGACCAGGCCGACCTTGGCGAGGATCAGCGAGACGCGGTCATTGCGCGCGCTGATCAGCCGCCACGACTCCCAGCGGTAGTCGCCCGCATAGATCGTCGCCGCGCCGATCAGCATGCAGATCAGGATCACGCCGTTGGCGCTCCCCGAGGCCGCGAACGAGAAGGCCTCGGCGAGATTGATCGGCTCGACCGATGCGGGGAGGGCCAGACCGATCTTCCCGGCGGCCTCGTCGCCCTTGGACTTGCTGACCATGTGGAAGAGTACGCCGCCGATCGCGAACAGCAGCGGGACAAGCACCACGCTGACGAACACCTGCAACCGGTTCAGGGAAAATCGATAGGCCTCGGCCCGGAGTGCATCAGCCAGCATGGGGTGTCTCCGGAGCGCGGATGGAGCCGGTTTCGGTGAAGAAGACGCTTTCCAGATCGGTGCCGACCCAGCGGGCCTCGTCGATCTCGATCCCGGCTTCCACGAGGGCGCGGATCAGCGCCGGCCCTTCGGCCCGGGGCACGTTGGCCAGCACGCCCGCACCATCCCGCGAGCCCCGGGAGCCGAGGATGGCGATGACCTGGTCCACAGGTTTCACCGACAGGCGAAGTTGCTCGCCTGACGCCGTCAGCTCGCTCACCGCGCCTTCGCGCACCAGCCGGCCCCTGTGCAGGATCGCCACGCGGTCGCAGATGCGCTGCACCTCCTGCAACTGGTGGCTGGCCAGAACGACGGTCACGCCGTCGTGGTCGGCCAGGGACCGGATCAGGGCCCGCATTTCCTGGATGCCGGGGGGATCCATGCCGCTGGTCGGTTCATCCAGAATGACCAGTTCGGGGTTGCTCATCAGCGCCGCGGCGACGCCCAGCCGCTGCAGCATGCCGACCGAGAAGCCCTTGACCTTGCGGTCGGCGGCCTCGGTCAGGCCGACGCGCTCCAGCCAGCCGGGAACATCGACCTCGGCGCCGACGCCATGCTCCAGCGCCAGCCAGCGCAACACCTGGCGCGCGGTCATATAGGGCGGGAAACGCGGGGTCTCGATCATCGACCCCATCCGGCGCATCGACGCCACCTGGCCCACGGGTCCGCCCATCACGGTGGCGGAACCCTCCGTCGGCCGGATCAGGCCCAGCAGGATCCGGAACAGGGTCGACTTGCCGGCCCCGTTCGGCCCCAGCACGCCATAGACCCCGCCCTGGGGGATGGTGAGATCCAGCCCGTCGAGGGCGCGCACGGTTCCGTAGGTCTTGGTCAGGCCCCGGGCTTCGATCACGGTTGTCATGCCGTCAGCTTGGCCTTGCCCCGTCGTTTCACGCAAGACGTCGCGGCATTAAGCTTTCGCAACCTCGGCTTGCGGGACCTCGGGGGAGACGGGCGACGGCGTTTCCGCTAGAAGGCGCGTCCGTTTTTCGAGCCTCCCATGTCCGCCCTCAACCGCCTCCGCACCCATCGCGCCGCGCTCGCCTTCATCTTCGTGACGGCGGTGCTGGATATCGTGGCCATGGGCATCATCATCCCCGTCCTGCCGCAACTGATCGAGGATTTCGTCGGCTCCAACGCCCGGGCGGGGGTCATCAACGGGGTCTTCGTGGCCCTGTGGGCCGGGATGCAGTTCATCTGCTCGCCGATCATCGGCTCACTGTCGGACAAGTACGGACGCCGTCCGGTCATCCTGATCAGCTGCGCCGGCCTGGCGCTCGACTATGTGCTGATGGCGGTCGCGCCCGACCTGTGGTGGCTGGCGCTGGGGCGAATCATCGCCGGGATCACCTCGTCCAGCTTCACCACCGTCTACGCCTACATGGCCGACATCACCGCGCCCGAGAAACGGGCCCGCGCCTACGGCCTGATCGGGGCGGCCTTCTCGGGCGGCTTCGTGCTGGGGCCGGTCCTCGGCGGCTTCCTCGGCGAGTTCGGCCCGCGCGTGCCCTTCTGGTTCGCCGCCGGCCTGTCGACCGTGGCCTTCCTCTACGGCCTGCTGGTCCTGCCCGAGAGCCTGCCGGTCGAGAAGCGGATGGCGTTCAGCTGGAAACGCGCCAATCCGGTCGGTTCCCTGATCCTGCTCCGCCGCCATCCCGAGCTCAGCGGACTGTCGGTCGTGAACTTCCTTCTGTATTTCGCCCACCACGTCTTCTCGGCGGTGTTCGTGCTGTACGCCGCCTGGCGCTACGGCTGGGGGCCGCGCGAGGTCGGCCTGCTGCTGGCCCTGGTCGGCGTGCTGGACATGCTGGTGCAGGGCGTTCTGGTAGGGCCGGTCGTCAAGCGGCTCGGCGACCGCACGACCATGGTGCTGGGTCTGGTCGGCGGCACGATCGGGATTGCGGCCATGGGCTGGGCGCCCGACGGCCTGATGTTCATCCTCGCCATGCTGCCCAACGCCCTCTGGGGTCTGGCCATGCCGACGCTGCAGTCGCTGATGACCCGCCGGGTCGGCGAGGACGAGCAGGGCCAGCTGCAGGGCGCGAACATGAGCGTGGCCTCGATCGCCGGGGTCATGTCGCCGCTGTTCTTCGGCTGGGTCTATTCGCTGTCCGTGGGCGAGTTCGCCGTCATCCAGATGCCGGGTCTGGCCTTCTATCTGGCCGCCGTGGTGCTGCTGCTGGCGGCCGTCATCGGCTGGCTGGTGGGGCGAGGGCAGGAACGCCGCGACGCCGTGTCCGTTCAGGCCCCGCCCGCGCCTTGATCCGGTCCAGAATTCCGGGCGGAATGGCGGCGCCAGAGGCTTGCTGATTGAACCGGATGACCATGAAGACGCGCACGCTCGCCATCGCCGCCGCCCTGATGCTCTCGGCCTGCGGCCAGCCCAACGACACCCAGGCCCAGGACGGGGTCTTCGCGGACAACCGGGTTGTGCCCGGCGGCGATCAGGCGATGAAGGCCAGCTTCGCGCCGGTTGTGCGCGAGGCGGCGCCCGCCGTCGTCAACATCGCCGCGCGCGGGGTCCAGGTGGTCCGCGATCCCTTCTTCGGCATTCCCGGTCAGCGCCAGACCGGTTCTGTGGGGTCGGGCGTCATCGTGCGTCCCAATGGCGTCGTGGTCACCAACTACCACGTCATCAACGGCATGCAGCAGATCAAGGTCGTGCTGAACGACCGGCGAGAGTTTGACGCCCGCATCGTCCTCGCCGACGAGCGCTCCGACATCGCCGTGCTGCAGCTGGAGGGCGTCAACGAGCGCCTGCCGACCCTCAACATCGACGACCGCGAGGAACAGCAGGTCGGGGACCTGGTCCTGGCCATTGGCAATCCGTTCGGCGTCGGCCAGACGGTGACCAACGGCATCATCTCGGCCCTGAACCGGACCGAGACGGGCATCAGCGACAGCGGCTCCTTCATCCAGACCGACGCGGCCATCAATCCCGGCAACTCGGGCGGGGCGCTGGTCGACATGGACGGCGACCTGATCGGCATCAACACCGCCATCTTCTCGCGTTCCGGCTCGTCGTCCGGCGTGGGCTTCGCCGTGCCGGCCGCCGCCGTGCGCCGGGTGGTCGAGTCCGCCGTCGGCGGGGCCACTACGGTGATCCGGCCGTGGCTGGGTGTGAAGGGCGAGGCCGTCAGCGCCGACGTGGCCCGCAGTCTGGGGCTCGACCGGCCGCAGGGGCTGGTCGTCACCGAGGTCTGGCCGGGCGGACCGGGCGCCCGCGCGGGCCTGCAGGAGGGCGATGTCATCACCGCCATCGACGGCGCCGAGATCAACGATCAGGGCGGTCTGAACTTCCGCGTCGGCACGCGAGAGCCGAACGAGACCGTGCGGGTGTCTATGCTGCGTGACGGGCAGGCGCGGACGCTGGACGCGCGGGTGCAGCGGCTGCCGGGGAATGCAGAGCTCGAGAACGCCACGGTGATCCAGTCAGGCGGCCTGTCCGGCGCCCAGGTCCTGGGGCTGAACCCGGCCCTCGCCGACAGTCTGGGCGGCGATCCGTTCGCCAGCGGCGTGATCGTGGGGCGGGTCGCGGGCAACAGTTATGCGAGCCGGGGCGTGGGCGTCCGGGCGGGGGATGTCATCATGGCCGTCAACGACCGCCCGGTGACCTCCCCCCAACAACTGGCCAACTTGCCGCGAGGATCGCAGTTGCTGGTCGAGCGCCGGGGACAGCGGGGCGTGCTGGTGGTGCGCTAGACGGCCTGCCCGGGCCCGGCCCGCCCCGCGTCCAGCCGCTCCCGCCAGCGCTTCACATTGACGCCCCTCAGCAGCAGCCACAGGCACATCGCCGACTCGCCGATCAGCACCGGCAGCAGAATCCAGGGACTGATCGCCTGGCCAAAGGCGGGGGCGAACAGCGCCCCGAAGGTGGCGACCAGATAGCAGACGCCGGCGAGCCCCATCATGACGCCGAGGAACCTGGGCAGGTATCCCGACCGGAAGACCAGCGTCCCGATGAGAAGGCAGGCGAAGCCGAAGAAGATCAGGGCGATATGGAAGGAGATGTCATGCGCGGTGAGCATCAGGTCCGCCATGGCATGGACCTGGTCGGGCGCGAAGGCGGCGGCATGGCCCGGGTCGGTCAGGACGGGGGCGACCATGAGCAGGAACAGCTTGCTGACGGTTTCGATGGCCAGCGAGACGCCGTTGAACAGCACGAACAGCAGAGCCAGGTTCTTGCTGGCCGGTTTCAGCAGCAGATACTCGATCCACAGCTGCGGAACCGCCAGGATCGGGACCAGCAGATTGCCGGCCACGCTCGTGCGCCAGACCGACTCCGCGCCGAGGATGTTGTGGGCGGTCGCCGCCGCGTCGCCGGGCACGACGAGGGCGCCCATGACGAAGCCTTCGGACCAGCCGCCGAAAACGATGACGAACAGATAGATCAGGCCGGCGAACCGGGCATAGAGCTGAGGCCGCGCCTCGATCGTCCAGCTTTTCATTTCGGGCTCTTCTTTGGAGGCTGCAGGCGGCCAGGATCAGGCGCACGGGCTTTCGCTCCGGGCCAATGACCCGGACGCAGGAACGGCATGTCGGCAGGTTCGGCCGCCGGTCGGGGCGGCCGGTCGGGCGGCTTAGCCGACGTCCTTGAGGATCTTTTCGACCGCGGCCAGCCGCGTATCCACATCCGCGAGGGTCGACTGGATCGAAGACAGCGCCGCCGCTGTCACGGGTTGGGCCGCCACCGCCGTCTCAGCGAGCCGGCGGTAGCCGTCCTCGCCGGCGGCGCGGGCCCGGGCCTGCATCGCCGCGGAGGCGTATCGCACGCCGAAAATCAGCAGGATGGTCCCGAGCCCAAGGCACAGGATGGTGAAATACACGGACTCGGACATGGAAAATCCTCTCTACTTATCTGAACTTGCGGTCACGGAATCCGCGACCTCGGCGATCGCCGCCGCGGTGAGTTGAAGATTGAAGTCGGCCACTTCGAAGTAGTTGAGCGCCTTGCCGTCGTCGGACAGCTCGAGCCGGCTGGTGACCAGACCGGCGTCCTCAAGCTTCTGCAGGTGCAGATGCAGCAGGGGACGGCTGATGCCGATATCGCGCGCCAGCTGACTCACGTAGTTCCGCCCTCCCGACGACAAGGCCGCAATGATCCTCAGCCTGTGCGGACTGGCCAGAGCCGCCAGGGTCGCCAGCAGACGATCTCCAGCCGACCTGGCCTGATCAATCTCTTTCATATGTCAGAAATAACTGACAGGTAGCGATGCGTCAACCCTTGCAGGCGACGGTTGACCGGGAGCCGGGCCTTTGCGTTATTTCGTCTTCACGGGCGATCCGATCGACCAGGTGTGGCCGAACGGGTCGCGCAGCTGGCCGTAGCGGTCGCCCCAGAACTGGTCGGCGATCGGGAAGAGAGGCACCCCGCCGGCCAGCAGGGCGCGGTTCCACCATTCGTCGGCGTCATCGACCTGCAGGTGGAGGGTCACCCCCTTGGGGACGATGTCCTGCTCGCCGTTGAACTCGGGGAATTCGTCGTTCAGCATGACGCTGGCGCCGTTGATCGTCAGGTGGGCGTGCATCAGCCGCTCGCCGTCCTCGGCCATGTGGCGCCGGATCTCCTCGGCCCCGAAGGCGCGGGTGTAGAATTCGATCGCCGCCTGACCGCCGCGCGACGGGATGGTCAGGTGCGGGGTGACGCCCGTGGTCGGCCCCTGTGCGTTGTGATCTGCGGCCATGGCGCGGTCTCCTGCGGTTGCTCCGATACTAACGCGTGAAAATCCCGCCGGTAACGCCTATCTCTGAACGTCCATGAGCGACCTGTTCGAAGCCTCCGGCATCCATCCCCCCGACGCCCCGCTGGCCGACCGCCTGCGACCGCGCACCCTCGACGAGGTGGTGGGCCAGGATCACCTGCTGGGCGAGGGCGGGCCGATCCGGCGCATGGTCGATGCGGGGCGGCTGGGCTCGATGATCCTGTGGGGTCCGCCGGGTACGGGCAAGACCACCATCGCCCGCCTGCTGGCCCAGGCCGCCGGCTATCAGTTCCAGCAGATCAGCGCCGTCTTCTCGGGCGTCGCCGACCTGAAGAAGGCTTTCGAGGCCGCCCGCATGCGCCGCGCCGCCGGCCAGTCGACCCTGCTGTTCGTCGACGAGATCCACCGTTTCAACCGCGCCCAGCAGGATGGCTTCCTGCCGTTCGTGGAGGAGGGGGTCATCACCCTCGTCGGGGCCACGACCGAGAACCCGTCGTTCGAGCTGAACGGCGCCCTGCTGTCCCGGTCCCAGGTCTATGTGCTGAAAAGGCTGGATGATGCGGCGCTCGATCAACTGTTGATCCGGGCTGAGGACCAGGAGGGCAAGACCCTGCCGCTGACGCCCGAGGCGCGTCAGGCGCTGGCGGCGCTGGCCGACGGCGACGGCCGCTATCTGCTGACCATGTCCGAGGTGCTGTTCGACCTGACCTCGACCGAACCGCTGGACGTCCAGGCCCTTGCCGGCATTCTGCAGAAGCGCGCACCTGCTTATGACAAGAGCAGAGAAGAACACTACAACCTCATATCCGCGCTACATAAATCGGTTCGCGGCTCCGACCCTGACGCCGCCCTCTACTGGCTGGCGCGGATGCTGAACGGCGGCGAGGATCCGCTGTATCTGGCCCGCCGCATCGTGCGGATGGCGGTCGAGGACATCGGCGAGGCCGACCCCCTGTCCCTGCTGGTCGCCAATGCGGCGAAGGACACCTACGACTTCCTCGGCAGCCCGGAGGGCGAACTGGCCCTGGCCCAGGCCGTGGTCCACCTGGCCACCGCGCCCAAGTCCGTGGGGGTCTACGAGGCCTTCAAGGCGGCGAGGAAGGCGGCGGCCGAGACCGGCTCGCTCATGCCGCCCGCCCACATCCGCAACGCCCCGACGAAGCTGATGAAACAGCTCGGCTACGGCAAGGGCTACCAATATGACCCCTCGACGCCCGAGGGCTTCTCGGGCGCGAACTTCTTCCCCGACGGGATGGAGCGACGCGTCTTCTATGCGCCGAAGGGGGAGGGGCATGAGGCCAAGGTCAGGGAACGGCTCGAACGCTGGGCGGCGATGCGGAGCCAGGCGCAGGAGGATCAGGCGTGAACCTCAACCAGGTCACTGTTGAGGTCTCCGACATCCCGCGCGCCCGGTCCTTCTATCAGCGGCTCGGGCTGGAGCTGATCGTCTCCAGCGACCACTACGCCCGCTTCCTCTGCCCGGGCGGCGCGACCTTCTCGATCCACCACGCCGAGTCTGTCTCGCCGGGTGGGACGGTCATCTATTTCGAATGCGACGACCTCGATGCCCGGGTCGCCGCCCTGAAGGCCGCGGGCGTCGCCTTTGAAAGCGGCCCTGCTGATCAGCGCTGGCTGTGGCGGGAGGCGCGTCTGCGCGATCCCGACGGCAATCGCCTTTGCCTGTATTTCGCCGGTGGGAACCGGGTGGATCCGCCGTGGCGGGTGAGCGATTCCCCAGCGTTGCCGTAACGCCGGTTTTGGGTCTAGCCTCCCCCATCGATCAACCTTGGGAGGGGACGATGACCGATACGATGAAGGCCGCGGTTCCGTGGCACCTTTGGGCCGTGGGGGTGATTTCACTGCTGTGGAACGGCTTCGGCGCATATGATTTCGTGATGAGCATCACGCAGGGCGAGGCCTACTGGCGCGCCTCCGGCATGACCGACGCCATGATCGCCTATTACAACGCCATGCCGGCCTGGATGTACGGACCCTGGGTCGTGGGCGTCTGGGGCGCGGTGGCGGGCTCGATCCTGCTGCTGCTGCGCAACCGCTATGCCGTCCACCTCTTCGCGCTGTCGCTGCTCGGTGCGCTGATCAGCCTTCTGTACGGCGCGGTCATCGACAAGGCCCCGCCGCCGCCGGCGGAAATGGCGATCATGGCCTGGATGCCTTACGTCATCGCCCTCATCGCCGCCTTCCTGGCCTGGTATGCCTGGACGATGCAGAAGAAGGGGGTGCTGTCTTGAGCGGCATGGGCATGGGCGAACGCGTTCGCACGCCCTGGCACATCTGGGTCGTCGGCGTCGTGGCGGTGCTGTGGAACGGCTTCGGCTGTTTCGACTACACCATGACCCAGACGCAAGGGCACGCCTGGCTGACCAGCATGGGCATGACCGAGCCGCAGATCACCTGGTTCGACGCCATGCCGGCGTGGACCCACGCGGTCTGGGCCATCGGAGTCTGGGGCGGCCTGCTGGGCGGGCTCCTGCTGCTGCTGCGCCGCAAATGGGCGACGCCCGTTTTCGTCGTCTCCTTCCTCGGCTGGGCCGCGGGCGCGGTCTATGCGTTCGTCCTCTCGAACGGGATGGAGGCCATGGGCCCCATGTGGCCGATGCAGATCGTGATCGGCGGCGCCTGCCTCTTCTTCATCTGGTACGCCTGGACCATGGCCAGGAAGCGCGTCCTGCGCTGAGGGGCTGACGGACGGTCGGTCTTTCGCCTATGCAGGCGCGGTGACCGACCGTACCCCCGTTTCCCTGTCCGAAGCCGACATCGCCGCCGTCCGCTCGTGGGTCATCCACGAGGACGAGGCCGTGATCGCCTTCAACAAGCCCGCCGGCCTGTCCAGCCAGGGCGGCCGCATCCAGGCGCATACCCTGGATGACCTGCTGTGGGCCTTCGCCCGTTCGAACGGCAAGCGGCCCGATCTGGTGCACCGGCTGGACCGCGACACCTCGGGCGTCATCCTCGCGGCGAAGACCAAGCCGGCGGCCGGCTTCCTCGGCAAGGCGATTCAGGCCCGGCGGTTCAGGAAGACCTATCTGGCCCTCGTCTCCGCCGCGCCCGACCCGGCGTCCGGCGTGATCGACAAACCGCTGCTGCGTCAGGAGATCGGCCGCGAAAGCTATATGCGAGCCGTCGCTCCCGACACGCCGGGCGCCCAGCCGGCCCTCAGCCGCTATCGCACCCTGTCGGCTTCGGACGACGGGGCGCTGGTCGAGCTGGATCCGGCGACCGGCCGCATGCACCAGCTGCGCGTCCACATGGCCTCGATCGGGCGTCCGCTGGCCGGAGACGCCCGCTATGGCGGGGCCCTGACCTTCGCCGGCCGCGCCGCGCCCCGGCTGATGCTGCATGCCGCCAAACTGGTCTTTCCCCATCCCGAGGGCGGCTATCGCACCGTGGAAGCGCCGCTGCCCGAGGATTTCGAGGCGCTCAAGGCGGCGGCGGGACTGTAGCGTCTCCTCCCTGTCGCGCAGCGATGGGGAGGTGGCTCGGAGGCGCAGCCGACGAGACGGAGGGGGCGACTCGCCGCGAGGCGGTTGGCGATCCGCCGGCCCCGCCAGCGTCGCCCCCTCCGTCACGGCGCGAAACCGCGCCGCGCCACCTCCCCATTCGCAATGCTCATGGGGAGGAGAGCAGGAACCACCATCGCGCCGTCGCGCTAATCTCCACACGCCTGGAGAGCCGCCATGACCCGTTTCACCCTGCCCCTTATCGCCGCCGCGGGCCTGGCCCTGTCGGCCTGCGCCAGCCTGGCCCCCTATGGCGCGCAGATGTCGCCGGGCGGGCAGGGCTATGCCGAGCAGCGCATCGAATCCAACCGCTTCCGCGTGACCTACAATGGCGTCGGCGCGGCGGGTCCGGTTGCCGACATGGCCCTGCTGCGCGCCGCCGAGCTGACCACCTCGCAGGGCTATGACTGGTTCGAGGTGACCCAGCGCTGGATCGACGGCCGCCCTGACAGCGCCGGCGGCATGCGTCCCAGCGTCGGCGTCGGCTATGGCTCCAGCCGCTACGATGGCCGCTACGGCAATTATTCGAGCTCGGGGGTCGGCGTCGGCGTCGGCCTGAACTTCAGCGGCCCGTCGCCGACCTCCACGACCCTCGAGGTGGTGATGGGGAACGGGAACAAGCCCGACCGCCCGGACGCCTATGACGCGCGCGGGGTTCAGGATGCCCTGCGTCCCCGCCTCTAGGCCGGATCGCGCTCCTTCACAAAGGCCTCCACCGTTCGCCAGAGTTTGGCGTTGTGACCGATCCACAGGTGGCCGCCGTCCGGGTACATCACCAGCCTGGCTCCGGGAATCCGCCGTGCGACGTCCACGGCGGCCTTGTCGGTTTCATAGAGATCGCCGCGCGCGCCGACGACCAGCGTGGGGCAGGTGATCCGCTCCACCGGCCATGGCGGCGGCGCCCCCGCCGTCGCGGAGTCCATCAGGAGTCCCTGCCGGCGGGCGGTCACCGGCAGAATGTTGAACATGGCCGCCCTCGCCCTTTGTCGTTCACGGGGAGACGCGGTCTTCACCACCTCTGGATCGGTGGCCAGGACCATGCGCGTCATGAAATCGGGTGCGGCCCGGATTCCGGCCCAGAACAACAGATCCGACCCCAGCACGGCGTTGATGATTCGCTGCGTTCCGGGGTCCGGCGCGGCGTTGGCGCCCGGCCTGCGATCAGGGGCATGGAGGGCGGGGACCACCAGGGCCAGACCTCGGCACCGCTCCGGATGCCGCAGCGCCAGCTGGGTCGCCGACAGGGCGCCCGCCGAGCCGCCGACGATGACGGCCCGCTCGATCCCCAGTCTGCGCATCAGCCAGTCCAGGGCGTCGGCCTGCATCTCCACCGTTGCGCCCTCGGGCATGGCGCTGCGCAGGTAACCGAACCGCGAGGGTGCGATGATCCGCATCCCCTCGCGCGCCAGCGGGGCGCTGAAGTCCAGGCCCTGGTCGAAGCCCCCTCCACTGCCGTGGATGAAGAGGACGGGCGGGCCGGCGCCGACCTCGGCGTATTCGATCGGCCCCCAGGGACTGTCGACGACCTGACTGCGTCCGCGCGTGTTCGCGCGGGCCTCGGCCATGTCTCGACGAAAGGCCTCGGAGACGGTCGCAAGGGCCGCGATCGCCGCCGTGACTCCGATCACGGGCAGCCAGCGTCGTCGCGATTTCACACGGGGACGGCGCATTCGCGGTCCGTCGAACGGGTTCATGGCTGCCTCCAGTGCGGACGGGACCCTGTCCCACCGCGTCGGAGGCGTCCTTGACGCCGATCAAGTCAGGCGATTCACTGCCCGCCGCGAGTCAGGGCCCGGTATTCGACCAGCCGCTCCTTGTCGCGCCGCACCTGGTCGGCGACGGCGTTGTCGACGTCCAGCGAGGCGTAGCGGACCCAGCCGTCGACCCCCAGCTTGTCCTGGATCGCTCCGACCGGCGTGCGCCAGCGGTAATAGGACAGCCAGCTGACCAGCACTCCCAACACGAGAGCCAGCGCCTGCAGGCCGCGGAAGCCGGCCTCGCCCACCGCCGGCGCGGGCTCCAGCGCCAGCGCGGCCAGGCCGACGACCAGCACCAGCGGCGTCATCAGCCGCTGGGCCCAGCGCATCCAGTAGCGTTCGCGCCGCACGCGCCACAGCTCCATCTGCACATACTTCTCGAGGTACTCCATCCGCGCGCCCAGCCACATGGTCAGCCGGGTCAGATACATGGCGCGCTGGCCCCAGCCCTTGCCGTCCTGCTGGAACTGGGTCTCGGCCTGATCGGCCATGGCGCGGGCCGAGGTGAACAGGTTCTGCAGCTCGCGCGTCCGCTGCACGATCTCGCGCGACAGTTCGTAGGAATCGTTCTCCAGCTGGAACCGGTACTGGATGAACAGCACGGCCTGCAGCCCCCAGTACAGGCCCAGCACGGCCAGCATGGCTCCGGCGGCGAGGCCCAGGCCCATGGCCGGGGATCCGCTCCAGCCCGCGAACAGCCCCGTGCCAAGCAGGGCCAGGGCGGCGAAGGCGGCCAGCGCCCCCGCCTGGCTGAGCCGCTTGATGGTGACGTGGACGATCAGCGCGCGGAAGACGCGGCGGCCATAGCTGTGAAT
Organism: Brevundimonas sp.; assembly: GCF_029946145.1. Lineage (GTDB taxonomy): Bacteria > Pseudomonadota > Alphaproteobacteria > Caulobacterales > Caulobacteraceae > Brevundimonas. Next base: position 211,087 of record NZ_JAQSDY010000013.1, on the reverse strand, counting down.
CCGGCTGCGGATGTCGGTGTCGACCGGAAACCGTTCCTCGATCTGACGGCTGAACAGGACGTGGAACCGGTCCGGCTTTCCGTCGGTCTCCCAGAAGGGGAAGATATCCAGCGGCTGGTTGAAATACTCGTCGATGTGCGACGAGACGATCGCCTCGGCCTCGGGGGTGGCGGCGAAATATTCGCTTTCGGAGATGGGGCGCAGGATGCCGTCGCCCGATCGCAGCGGTCCGCGGCCGGAACCCGGCGTCGGCGGCACGGCCCGGTTGGCGCTGTCCTCGGCGCCGGGGGGCGGGGGATTGGGCGTGGCGTGCAGCCGGGCGTCGTGGCCCTGACCGCCGTGGCCGCCGTCGAGGGGCGTCGAGCCGTGGTTGTGATCGTCGTGCGACATACGCTTCGGCGGTCCCTGAAACTTGAACCCGGCAGTATGGCGGAACGCCGCCGCCGGGCGATGGTCTTCCCTCACAGCGCGAAGCGGCGCCGTTGCGCTCAGGTATCACCGTTAACCCTGCGCCCCGGCAAGTGAAGTTTCGGTCAGAACGGATATCGCGCCATGGCCGCCGCGAAACCCAGCAGCGGAATCAGCAGCAGGGCCTCGACGCCCAGGGCCGTCCGCACCCTGCGCCGGTCGGCCTCGTCGGGCTGGAACGCCGCATCGGCCCTGGCCGCCCGCGCCCAGGCGATGAACCTCACCGTCGGGATGATGGACACCAGGCCGATGACCGCGAAGGTCGCGATCTTGGCCCAGAAAAACGGGTTGGACTCATGGAAGGGCCAGCCCTTGGCGCCGAGGAAGACGCGGCAGGCCCCGACGATCAGGATCAGGCCCGCTGTCGCGCCATAGCCGCCGTCCAGCCGCGCCAGACGACCGACGTCGATCGTCGGCCCCCGCAACAGCACCCGTTCCGCCATCAGCATGGCCACCAGTGCGAAGACGAGAATGTGGTGCAGAATGGCCAGTCCAAGATCAAGCAAACGCGCCTCCTTCGTTTTGCCGCCGGGTCAAGTATAAGCGCCACGATATGACACGTCTTCTGATCGTCGCAGCCGGGGGCGCCCTCGGCGCCCTGGCCCGCTACGGCGTCGGCGCCTGGGCCGTCCGCGCCTTTCCGGCCGCTGTCTGGCCCTGGGGCACGCTGGCGGTCAACGTCGTCGGCGGGCTGCTGATGGGGCTGCTGGCGGGCTGGCTGGCCTTCCGGGGCGGCGTTCACGGCGAGAGTATCCGCCTGTTCGCCGCCGTGGGCGTGCTGGGTGGTTTCACGACCTTCTCGGCCTTCTCTCTGGAAACGGCCCTGATGATCGAGCGCCGTCAATTCGCCTTGGCCGGGGGCTATGTCGCCGCCTCGGTGGCGCTTTCGGTGCTCGCCCTGTTTATCGGCCTGATGGTCGCCCGCCGCGCCTTCGGAGCCGCCCTTTGACCCCCCCTGAAGCCAACGAACCCATCCAGGAATCGGAACCCGCCCCCAAACGCGAGGTCCAGACCCTCTACGTCGCCGAGGCTGAGGACGGCATCCGGCTGGATCGCTGGTTCCGCCGGCGCTGGCCGCACCTGTCCAACATCCAGGTGCAGAAGATGGCCCGCTCGGGCCAGATCCGCGTCGACGGCGCCCGCATCAAGCCCGAGGGCCGGCTGACCGCCGGCGCCGCCGTGCGCGTGCCGCCGATCCCGGACGACACCTCGCGCCAGGCGGGCGACGTCCACACCCTCAGTGCGCAGGACATCAAGTTCGCCAGGTCGCTGGTCCTCTATGAGGACGATATGGTCATCGCCATCAACAAGCCCCACGGCCTCGCCGTCCAGGGCGGCACCAAGACCAGCCGCCACGTCGACCGCCTGCTGTCGGCCTGGGGGGAGGGGATGGATCGCCCGCGTCTGGTGCACCGCCTCGACCGCGACACCTCCGGCGTCCTGCTGCTGGGCAAGGGCCCCGAGGCCGCCAAGCGTCTGGCCGGCGCCTTCGCCCGGCGCCAGGCGAAAAAGACCTACTGGGCCATCGTCATCGGCAGTCCCAAGCCCTCGGCCGGCCAGATCGACATGCCGCTGAAGAAGACGGGCATCAACGACTTCGAGATGATGCGTCCCGCCGACCGCAAGGACCCGCGCGCCGAGCCGGCCGAAACCGCCTTCGCCACCATCAGCCGCGCCGCCCACCGCGCGTCGTGGATGGCGCTGCGGCCCTTCACCGGCCGGACCCACCAGCTGCGCGCCCACATGGCCGGCATCGGCCACCCGATCCTCGGCGACCCCAAATACGGCGACGAGAAATCGAAGGAACTGTCCGGCCCGCTGAAGCTGCAGCTCCACGCCCGCCGCATCGAGCTGGAACACCCGTCCGGCGGCATGCTGGTGGTCGAGGCGCCGCTGTCGCCCGAAATGCGCGCCGGCTTCGCCCATTTCGGCTTCGAGGAGGCCGAGGGCAACGAGAGCGATCCGTTCGAAGGGGTGAAGCGGCAGAGATGACGGCCTTGGATCCGTGCATCCCCGCGAAGGCGGGGACCCAGGTTTTGGCCGCGTCTCCGCTGTCGGAAGACGCCGCCGCCAGAACACCCGCCATCCGCGCCGCCGCTCAAGCCTGGGTCCCCGCCTTCGCGGGGATGCGCGGTGTTTAGATGACCCGCCCCCTCGCGGTCTTCGACATCGACGGCACCCTCGTCGACAGCCGCGCCTCCATCCACCGCGCCGCCTGCGAGGCCGCGCGCGACATCGGCCTGCCCGAGCCGGACTACGACCGCGTCCGCCAGATCGTCGGCCTGTCCCTGGAGCACGCCATGGCGGTGCTCGAGCCGGGTCTGAATGCCCAGGAACTGGCCCGCTTCATCGCCGGCTTCCGCGCCAGCTTCCAGCGCATGTACGACGATGGCCACGAGGAGCCGCTCTATCCCGAGGCCATGACCACCCTGCGCCGCCTGCACCGCGACGGCTGGCGCCTGGCCCTCGCCACCGGCCAGAACCGCCGCGGCGTGGCCCGCAACCTGGCGCGGGAGGGTTGGGCCGATATGTTCATCTCCTCCCACTGCGCCGAGGACGGTCCGGGCAAGCCCGACCCCGCCATGCTCCACGCCGCCATGGCCGCCTGCGACAGCGACCCGGCGCGCACTGTCATGATCGGCGACACCGCCCACGACATCGAAATGGCCATCAACGCCGGCGTCCTGCCGCTGGGCGTAAGCTGGGGCTTCCACACCGTCGAGGAACAGCAGGCCGCCGGGGCCCGCCATGTCGCCCGATCCTTCTCCGAACTGACCGTGGTGCTGGACGGTTTCGCCGCCCACACCCGCGCCGCCTGAGACGCCCCATGAGCCATATCCCGCCCCTCGATCCCAACGTCGCCGCCCGCAAGGGCTTCCGCGAGTCCGAAGAGCGGCTGAAACGCTTCTGGACCGCCGTCGACGTGGCGGAAGGGGAGGGCGGCTGGGCCGTGACCCTGGACGGCCGTACGCCGAAGACGCCCGCCCACGCGAAACTGATCCTGCCGACGGGCGCCGCCGCCCGTCTCGTCGCCGACGAATGGGACGCCCAGGGCGAGTTCATCGATCCGGCGACCATGCCCGCCACCCGTCTGGCCTCGACCGCCATCGACCGCGTCAGCCAGGTTCGCGATGCCGTCGCGGACGAGATCGCCGCCTTCGCCGGCTCGGACCTGCTCTGCTACCTGGCCGATCACCCGACCTCGCTGGCGGCCGAACAGGCCCGCGAGTGGACGCCCTGGCGCGACTGGGCCGCGCTGGAGCTGGGCGTGGTGCTGGAACCCGCCGAGGGCATATGCCACCGGCCCCAGGACCCCGCCGCCATCGCCCGCGTCCGCGACCTGGCCCTGCGGCTGGACGACTTCGCCCTGACCGGCCTGGCCATGGCCACGCCCCTGCTGGGCTCCGCCGTCCTCGCCCTCGCGGTCCAGCGCGGCGTCCTGTCGGGCGAGGCCGGCTTCGCGCTCAGCCGCCTCGACGAAGCTTTCCAGGAAGGCCAGTGGGGCGTCGACGCCGAGGCCGCCGAACGCACCGCCGTCCGTCGCGCGGAAGCGGTGCTGCTGGACCGGTGGTTCCGCGCCCTGGGTTAACTTTCCAACTTGGAAAGTTTTAACTTGACGATCTGGAAAGCGTCCATCACTTTCCAGATCAGAAAGTGAGAACCCGCCCATGACCGACGACCCCAGGCCCGCCGAAGCCCTGGCCGCCATCGCCGAGGCGCGCCGCAGCGTCCACGACCGCATCGCCACCCACGGCTGGCGCTATGACCTGTCCTATGCCGCGATCTGCGCGGGCATGGTGGGGGCGCAGGTGCTCGACATTCCCCTGAACGTTTCGGGCATGACGGTCGGCGTGCTGCTCCTCGTCGTCATGTTCCAGGCCGAGGCCCGGCGCACCGGCGTCATGGTCACCGGCGTCTCGCCCCGACAGGCCCGCTGGGTCGCCATCGCCATGGGCCTGCTCCTGGCCGGCGCGATGTTCGGCATGGTCCTCGCGCGACGGGTCGCCGATCCGGCCGTGCTGCCCCTCATCGTCGCCGGCGTCATGGCGGCCAGCTTCCTTGTCGCCCTGATCGGCTCGCGCGTCTGGCGGCGGGTCTACCGCGCGGAAATGCGGGCGGGCCAATGAGCCGCGTCCCCCGGTTCGATCCGGTCATCCACGCCCCGGGCCGGCTGCAGATCTGCGCCATCCTGTCGGCGGCGGAAGAGGCCGAGTTCGCCATGGTCCGCGACGCCATCGCCGTTTCCGACTCCGTCCTGTCCAAACACCTCAAACAGCTGGAGGAGGCGGGGTACATCAAGCTGCGCAAACAGGCCCACGCGGGTCGCCAGCGGACCTGGCTGTCCCTGACCCCCGCCGGCCGGTCCGCCTTCGCCGCCCATGTCGCGGAGTTGACCCGTCTGGCCGGCCTGACCGCGCCGCCGATGCTGGGCGAGGGCTTCTCGGGCTAGCGTCGCTTGCCACCGCCAGCGCGTCTCCTTAAGCCAGCGCTCAAGGAGACGCCGCATGAAGACCACCCTCGAACAGCTGGAACAGCGCCGCGCCGGCGCCCGCCTCGGCGGCGGCGAGACCCGCATCGCCAGCCAGCACGCCAAGGGCAAGCTGACCGCCCGCGAACGCATCGACGTCCTGCTGGACGAAGACAGCTTCGAGGAGACCGACATGTTCGTCGAGCACCGCTCGCACGACTTCGGCATGGAGACCCAGCGCATCCCCGGCGACGGCGTGGTCACCGGCCGAGGGACCATCGGCGGGCGACTGGTCTATGTCTTCTCCAAGGATTTCACCGTCTTCGGCGGCTCCCTGTCGGGGGCCCACGCGGCCAAGATCGTCAAGATCCAGACCATGGCCCTGACCAATGGCGCGCCGATCATCGGCCTGTTCGACGCCGGCGGCGCCCGCATCCAGGAGGGGGTCGAGTCACTCGCCGGCTATGCCGACATCTTCCTCCAGAACACCCTGGCCTCGGGCGTCATCCCCCAGATCAGCGTCATCATGGGTCCCTGCGCCGGCGGCGACGTCTATTCGCCCGCGATCACCGACTTCATCTTCATGGTGAAGGACACGAGCTATATGTACGTGACCGGCCCCGACGTGGTGAAGACGGTCACCAATGAGGTGGTCACCCACGAGGACCTGGGCGGCGCCCGCGTCCATTCGCAGAAGTCCGGCGTCGCCGACGGCGCCTTCGAGAACGATCTCGAGGCCCTCAGCGAGGTCCGCCGCCTGATCGGCTTCCTGCCCCTGTCGAACCGCGAAAAGCCCCCGGTCCGCGACAGCTACGACGACCCCGACCGCGACGAGGCCAGCCTCGACACCCTGGTCCCGGCCAATCCGAACCAGCCCTATGACATCAAGGAGCTGATCCTGAAGACGGTCGACGAGGCCGAATTCTTCGAGATCGCCCCCGACTTCGCCCGCAACATCGTCACCGGCTTCGGCCGCCTCGACGGCCAGACCGTCGGCGTCGTCGCCAACCAGCCCCAGGTCCTGGCCGGCGTCCTCGACATCGACTCCAGCCGCAAGGCCGCCCGTTTCGTGCGTTTCTGCGACGCCTTCGACATCCCGCTTCTCACTTTCGTAGATGTGCCCGGCTTCATGCCCGGCACGCGTCAGGAATACGGCGGCCTGATCAAGCACGGCGCCAAGCTGCTGTTCGCCTATGCCGAGGCCACCGTGCCCAAGCTGACCGTGATCACCCGCAAGGCCTATGGCGGCGCCTATGACGTGATGAGCTCCAAACACCTGCGCGGCGACGTCAACTACGCCTGGCCCTCGGCCGAGATCGCCGTCATGGGGGCCAAGGGCGCGGTCGAGATCATCTTCCGCAAGGAGGCCGGCGACCCGGAAGCGCTGGCGGCGCGCGAGGCCGAGTACAAGGAACGGTTCGCCAACCCGTTCGTGGCGGCGGGGCTCGGCTATATCGACGACGTGATCATGCCGCACGGGACGCGGCGGCGGCTGATCAAGGCGCTACGGACGCTGAAGAACAAGTCGCAGAGCAATCCGTGGAAGAAGCACGATAATATTCCGTTGTAGAGGGTGGGTTACCTGTCACAGCAACGTTCGGGAAACGGCGGGTACCGATAGACTCAGTGTCGGCCGGGAAAGGTAGAAGCGCCAAATGGCAGGGTCGAGAAGGAATAGTGGTCAGTGGATTGGCCGAGCCAACAGCCAAACTGCAGCGGAGGGCTGGGCCGTAGTTGAACTCGACGGTATTGCAGGAGGTGCGATTGGCAAAGCGTATCATTTTCCCGACGATCCGACCGCACCGGCAGTCTTTGCAGAGTTAGCGTTTCCTGACGGTATCAATGGCCATCACGTCCGGATGCAGACGCCTCTGTATACGTTCCATCCCATGCGAGGCGAGGTGTTCTCCAGGGACCGCCTGCCCGAGATTTTTCCTGACGGTTGGGCGGCCGATACTGCCGACTTGGATTTCGAATTCGTCGGCGATGAACTCCGGTTTCAGTTCAAAACTACACAGACAGAAGGTAACGGTCGGCTCTGGCGGGTAGCTGACGAAGAACCCGCTACCCCGTCCGATAGGAAGATGAGTTGGCAGGAGTTTGTGGCGTTCGCCTCAAGCCACAACAACGGCAACATTTTCAGAGGTCAGTCGGCTCCACACCGATTGAGGACTTCATTCCATAGATCGTCCCGCAAGGACCTAGTTCGTTACCGAATGGTAGACATTCCAGAGGTGTATCGATCTCTGGCCTGCCAACTTCAGCACTATTTTGATCCGAATAATCCCGACCAGACCGGGGCTTTCTACAGCCTTATCCAGCACCATGGTTATCCTACCCCTTTGCTGGACTGGACCTTCTCGCCTTTTGTTGCTGCTTTTTTCGCCTTTGAGAGGGCTGACCCCTCTAGTCCTGATGTAAGAATTTTTGCCTTCGATCGCGCCGCTTGGGAAGCTGACCTTCCGCAAATTAAACTCGTGACGTTCACGGGGCCTCATTTCTCTATGATTGATGTCCCGTCTATAGAAAACAACCGCATGGTTCCGCAGCAAGCAACTGCTGCTTTAACAAACATCGATGACGTTGAGTTTTATATTCAATATCATGAAACTGTTCTATCTAAAAAATACCTACATAGGATAGACATTCCTGCCACAGAACGAGATGTTGCGCTCGCCCAACTCAGGCTAATGGGTATCACGGCGGGCTCTCTCTTTCCCGGGCTTGACGGTACTTGCCGCGCTATGGCGGCGAAGAACTTCTGAACTGGCGTCAACCAGGAAAAGGCACCGCCTGACTAACCTCCTCTTCCACTGCGCCCGCAACCGCCTCCGCTCCCCCACGGCCGAGCAGGTGTTCGCGTTCCGCCCCGGCGTCGAGACCGCCTCCGCCGGCCTGGCGCCCGCTCTCTCATTTGTCGTCATCCCGGCGAAAGCCGGGACCCAGCGGCGCGCGAGAGCGCGAACCTGTCGCGGGTGCTCCCGGCGCCCGGCGTGCCTGAACAGGTCGCCTTCGGCGCCGCCGGGTCCCGGCTTTCGCCGGGATGACGACGGGGGGAGGGGCTTGCTCTGCCGGTCAGGCTGAGGGACCGACATCATGGAGCGCGCCCACCGCGCCAAACTCCAGCACCGCTTCAAGCCCCAGCTGAAGCGCGCCCGCGTCGTCTGCCTCGACATCCCCGACGACCACGCCTTCATGCAGCCCGAGGTGGTGGGGCTGCTGGAGAAGAAGGTGGGGCCCCACCTCAAATAACTGTCGTCATCCCGGGGCGCGGAGCGACCCCGGGACCCAGCGGCGCGCGAGAGCACGAACCTGTCGAGGACACCGCTCGTTCTTTCGCCTTCGGCGCCGCTGGGTCCCGGCTTTCGCCGGGATGACGACAGAAGAAAAAAGCTATAGGTTGTGCGAATGCCGACGCATCGCACCTTCATCGCCACCTACATCATGGCCAGCGGGCGGAACGGGACGCTCTACACGGGCATGACCGCCAACCTGACCGCGCGGGCATGGAGACATCGCAGCGGCGCCTTCGAGGGGTTCAGCAAGACTTACGGCTGCACCCGCCTCGTCTGGTTTCAGCGGTTCGCCTGGGTGGCCGAAGCCATCCGGCGCGAGAAACAGATCAAGGAATGGAAGCGCGACTGGAAGCTCAAGCTGATCGAGGACGCCAACCCCGGCGGGCTCGATCTCGCCGCCGACTGGTTTCCAGAGAATGATCCGGACTGGACCCCGCCGAACGAAGCCGACTGATCCCCTTCCTGTCGTCATCCCGGGGCGCGTAGCGACCCCGGGACCCAGCGGCGCGCGAGAGCGTGAACCTGTCGCGGACACGCCCGACGGCCGGCGTGCCTGAACAGGTCGCCTTCGGCGCCGCTGGGTCCCCCCGTCTCGCTGCGTCGCCGGAGGATGACGAAAGGAGGGGGCCGGGCCGACATCTTCCTCGCCATGGAGCCGCAGGAACCGCTGCGGATAGGCACGATCATCTTATGCCGTGATCCGCGGCCAGGTTTGAGCCTCATTCCGCCCGAACATCCAGGTCCGGGCTGACCCCACGTGGCCGGGAGCAAGACATGATCATCATCGCACTGGCGCTGGCTCTGTGGACCGCCGGACCCCGGCAGGACGATCCCGGTCCCCCCGTCCGCATCGTCCTGGACAACAGCACCGCCTCCGAGGCGGCGACCCGCGACCAGCTGGGGCGGCTGCTGGAAAACCCCGCCGCCGGCCGCTGGATCTTTCACCCGGACGTGCTGGTGAAAGATGGCGCCATCCCGCACAGCCATCCCGTGGTGACCATGCGCACGGGCGAGCCCGACCGCGAACTGATCGCCAACTTCCTGCACGAGAACATCCACTGGTACGTCAGCGCCCGGAAGCCCGCGCTGGACGCCGTGGTCGCTGATTTGCGCGTCCGCTACCCCGACCTGCCGACCCGCTTTCCCCAGGGGTCGGGCGACGAATATTCCTCTTACGTGCATCTGGTCGTCTGCACCCTGGAGTTCCAGGCGCTGAGGGAGGTCCTGGGAGACGCCGCCGCTGTCGATGTGATGCGTTTCTGGGCCACGCATCACTATACGGCGATCTACGCCGCCGTGATCGAGGACGAACAGGCGATCCTGAGCCTTCTCGAAGCCCACGATCTGTCCAACAGGAAGATGGGGTCCGCACATGTGATTCCTTCCCCCGCGTCGGAGGAAGGCGTGCCGCGGAGCGGTCGGGACGGGGGCTCTGTCCGCATCACGACCGGCGAAAGATGAGGCCCGATCGGCAGCCCCGGTCCGTCAGGCTTCGCCTGCCACCGTCCCTCGAAATGGAGAAGGGCTTGGCCTGCGGGTCGACCCGGGAAGGGCGCTCACCCCACCCGCCTCAGCCCCGCCCGCAGCGCGTCTCCGCCCCCCGCCAGCCCCGCCTCGATCGCCGCGTGCTCGCGCACCCAGATCGGCGTGGCCGCCGCCAGCAGGGCCCGGCCCGTGTCGGTCAGGGCCGGGCGGCGGCTGCGCCGGTCCTTCGGATCGACGCCCAGGACGACCGCCCCCATCCGCTGCAGCGGCTTCAGATTGGCCGTCACCGTGGACCGGTCCATGGCCAGCAGCGCCGCCACCGCCCCGATGGTCGGCGGCTCGGGCCGGTTCAGGCCGTTCAGCAGCGAGAACTGGCCGCTGGTGACGCCCAGTTCGCGGAAGGCCTCGTCGAACCGCCGCGCCAGGGTCCGCGCCGCCCGCTGGGCGTGCAGGCACAGGCAATGGTCCCGGATGTGAAGGGTGGCGGCGTAGGCGGCGGGCGCGTTTGACATGATCCCGAGATGGGTTGATATCAACGCAATTGTCAATGGGAGGCCCCCGGGGCCCCGCCGCTTCACAGGGAGTTCGTCATGATCCAGGTCACCGCCTTCAAATGGGTGCCGCCCTTCGCACAGGGCTCGGTCCGCGACATCCGCGTGCGCTGGGCGCTGGAAGAGGCCGGTCTGGGCTATGACGACCAGCTGATCGGTTTCGAGGACCAGTCGACGCCCGCCTATCGCGCCCGCCAGCCGTTCGGCCAGGTCCCGGCCTTCAGCGACGGCAAGGTCGAGATGTTCGAAAGCGGGGCCATCGTTCTCTACATCGCCCAGAACTCGGACCAGCTGATGCCCGCCGACGACGCGGGCCGGGCCATGGTCATGACCTGGCTGTTCGCCGCCTCCAACACTGTCGAACCCCTGGTCCAGCAGCTCGGCGGCATCGACCTGTTCCACGCCGACCAGGCCTGGGCGAAGGAGCGGCGGCCGCAGGTCGAGACCATGCTGCGCAAGCGTCTGACCGATCTCCAGACCGCCCTGGGCGACCGGCGCTGGTTCGCCAACGACCGGTTCAGCGCCGCCGACATCCTGATGACCCACGTCCTGCGCGACCTGCGCCACTGCGATATCCTGGCCGACTATCCGGCGCTGCGGGACTATGTCGCCCGCGCCGAGGCCCGCCCGGCGTTCAGGCGGGCGCTTGAGGATCAGCTGAAGCCTTTCAGGATCAACGAACCGGCGTGACGGTCCGTCTCCTCCCATCGCAGACGGGGAGGAGGCATCCTCTCATCCGTGCATCCCCGCGAAGGCGGGGATCCAGGCTTTACCCTCACCGCCTTCGCGGGGATGCTCGATGACTACAGTGTTGGAGATTCCACGCCAGCCAGACGATTTCGCGCGTCTAACCCCTTGATCCTCTGCAGGATCACACAAGAACCAGCGTCATTTCATAGCCGCGGGAAACACCTGTGAGAGACTCCTCCCGTCGGTGAGGGTCGTCGGAGTCCCGCGCCTCGAAGGGCTCAGGCGAAGTGGACGCAGTGGACTCTATAGACGCTGTAGACTGTTTTTTTTAGCTCAGCCGACCAGCGCCGCCCGCTCTTCCGCCGTCAGCATCCGCCATCTCCCCTCCGGCAGATTGTCCAGTTTCAGCGGCCCGATCCGTACACGGATCAAATCGATGACCTCCAGGTCGACCATCTCGCACATCCGGCGGATCTGGCGGTTCCGACCCTCGCGCAGGATGAATTTGAGCCGGAAGGACTCCATCCGGCTGACATAGGCGGGCTTCAGTTGGCGGCCGTCCAGCATCAGCCCGTGGCGCAGGATCTTCAGCTTCTTCTCGGTCACGTCGCCGGCGACGCGGACCAGATATTCCTTGTCCAGATCGGACTGCGGCCCGATCACCGCCTTGGCCACCACCCCGTCGGACGACAGCAGCAGCAGGCCGCGCGAATCCTCGTCCAGCCGTCCGATCGGGGGCAGGGAGTGGTCGTCCGCCGGGACCGCGCCCTCGCCGACCCGGTTGCCCTCGGTGATCAGGCGGACGGCGGGGAGCTTGTCCGGCTCCGGCTGGCCCGACACGTAGCCCAGCGGCTTGTGCATGACGATGGTCACGCCTTCGGCCAGGGTCGCCGTGGCCCGTTCGTTCAGCGTCAGGGTCTGTCCCGGCTCCAGCTTGCGGCCCGCATCGGTGACCACCTCGCCGTCGACCGACACCAGGCCGTCGGCGATCAGGGCGTCGGCCTCGCGCCGCGAGCAGACGCCGGACTGGCCCAGCCATTTGTTGATCCGGACCGGCTCGGGGCCGTCATAGGTGCGGGAAAACGCCATGCGGGGGTCCGTAGCCGCAGGGCGGAGCCGGGTCTAGCCGCCGAAGACAGCGGCGATGGCGGCCCGGGCCACCTCGTCGTCCTGGGCCGACGACGCCCCCGACACGCCGATGGCCCCGACCACCCGGCCGTCGACCACGATGGGCACGCCGCCGGCGACGGGCACGATCCCGTCGATGGCCAGCAGGGCGATGCGGCCGGCCGCCAACCGCTCCTCCGCCGAGGCGGAGGCGGCGCGGAACCGGGCCGAGGACCGGGCCTTGGCCTGGGCGACGTTGATCGAGCCATACTGTGCGTCGTCCATCCGCCCGAAGGCCACCAGTTCGCCCGATGGCTCCACCACGGCGACGGCGAGGCGGAAGCTGCGGGCCCGGCCGGCCTCGATGGCCCGGTCAATCAGCGCCTGCGCCGCCTCCAGCCCGATCGGCGCGCCATAGGGCGGGGCGGGGGCGGCGGCCGGCGCCGCCGGGGGAGCAGGGGCTGTCTGGCTCCATGCGGGAGCAGCCGTGGCCATGACGGCCAGAATGACGAGCAGACGTTTCATGGCGGGCATCCCGGTGAAGCTTTCGCCGATGCCGCCACATCCGCGCCGGAAGCACAAGGGCGGGCGGCTCAGATCCGCCGGAACAGCAGCATCAGATTGTTGGCCGGCATGGCGACTCGCAGGGTCAGGGCCAGTCCCTCGGCCTTCGCCGCCGCCGACACAGCGTCGCGGTCCCGCAGGCCCCATGCGGGGTTCCGGCCCTTCAGGCTCTCGTCGAACGCGGCGTTCGAGGGAGCCAGCGGGACTTCCGACTCCCGATAGGGGCCGTACAGCGCCAGCAGGCCGCCGGGCGCCAGCACCCGCCCGGCCAGCGCCATCAGGCCCTCGGTGGCCGTCCAGGGGCTGATGTGGATCATGTTGATGCAGACCACCGCCTGCGCCGGCCCCGCCGGCCAGGACCTCGGGTCCAGCACGTCCAGGGTCAGAGGCTCGCGCAGGTTCGGCAGGCCCGCCGCCGCCGCCCATGCCGCGATGCTGGCCCGGGCCTCGGGCGAAGGGTCCGTCGGCGTCCAGTCCAGCCCCGGCAGGGCGCGGGCGAAGGCGACGGCGTGCTCGCCCGATCCGGCGGCGATCTCCAGCACCTTGGCCCGCGCCGGAAGATGGGCGCGGAGCACCTCCAGGATCGGTGCGGTATTCCGCGCCACGGCGGGTGAGGCCAGGCCGCCGGCGGGAGTCGGATCGATCGGGTCCATGGTCTGCATGGCGGCTCCGATACCCCGCGCCGGCGCTCGCAGGGAACGGAAATATGCAGCCGCCGCAGGCCCGCCCGCTCGCGAGAGGTTGAAACGTGCATCGGTTGACGCCGCGTCCGCTTAGGTGTCATTCCGGCTGAAACATTGCGTGATGAACCACGCAGCGGAGGAGCCACGGCGGCGTCAGATCGCCGGGCGACATTCAGGAGAGTGCGCGTGACGGACACCATTCCCGGCCTGCATCCGGCCCCTACCCACCATGCCGGCCTGGTGGCCTGGGTCGAGCAGGTCGCCGCCCTGACCAAACCCGCCCGCGTCCACTGGTGCGACGGCTCCGAGGCCGAAAAGGCCGCCATCGTCGCCGACCTGATCGGCAAGGGCACGCTGAAGGAACTGGATCAGACGAAGCGTCCCGGCTGCTACTACGCCGCCTCGGACCCGAAAGACGTGGCCCGGGTCGAGAGCCGCACCTTCATCTGCTCGGCTAACCAGATCGACGCCGGCCCGACCAACAACTGGTCCGATCCCGCCGAGATGCGTGACCGCCTGAACGGTCTGTTTGACGGCTGCATGGCCGGCCGCACCATGTACGTCGTGCCCTTCTCGATGGGCCCGCTGGGCTCGAAGATCAGCGCGCTGGGCGTCGAGATCACCGACAGCGGCTATGTCGCCGTCTCCATGGGCATCATGACCCGCATGGGACAGCCGGTGCTGGACCTGATGGGCGAGGACGGCTTCTTCGTCCCTGCCGTCCACACTCTCGGCGCGCCGCTGGCCGAGGGCCAGGCCGACGTGCCGTGGCCCTGCAATGACGACAAGTGGATCGTCCACTATCCCGAGACGCGCGAGATCTGGTCCTACGGCTCGGGCTACGGCGGCAACGCCCTGCTGGGCAAGAAATGCTACGCCCTGCGCATCGCCTCGGTCATGGCCCGCGACGAGGGCTGGCTGGCCGAGCACATGCTGATCCTCAAGCTGACCGATCCCAGCGGGCGCGCCAAATACGTCGCCGCCGCCTTCCCTTCGGCCTGCGGCAAGACCAACCTGGCCATGCTCCAGCCGACCCTCCCGGGCTGGAAGGCCGAGACGATCGGCGACGACATCGCCTGGATGCGCTTCGGCGATGACGGTCGCCTGTACGCCGTGAACCCCGAAGCCGGCTTCTTCGGCGTCGCTCCGGGCACCAGCCGCAACACCAACGCCAACGCCCTGGCGACAATGGCGACCAATACGGTCTTCACCAATACGGGCCTGACCCACGACAACGATGTGTGGTGGGAGGGTCTGACCAAGGACGCCCCCGAAGGCCTGACCACCTGGAAGGGCGCGGCCCATGACCCCGCCTCGGGCGAGCCCGCCGCCCATCCCAACGCCCGCTTCGCCGCCCCGGCGTCGCAATGCCCGACCATCGCCCCGGAATGGGAAGACCCCAGGGGCGTGCCTATCGACGCCATACTGTTCGGCGGCCGCCGCGCCTCGGCCGTGCCGCTGGTGACCGAGGCCTTCGACTGGGAACACGGCGTCTTCATGGGCTCGTCGGTCGCCTCGGAAGGCACCGCCGCCGCCGAGAACGCCATCGGGACCCTGCGCCGCGATCCCTTCGCCATGCTGCCGTTCTGCGGCTACAACATGGGCGACTACTTCGCCCACTGGCTGTCGATGGGCGGGCGCACCGAGGCGGCCAAGCTTCCGCGCCTCTACTTCGTCAACTGGTTCCGCAAGAACGACGAGGGCAAATTCGTCTGGCCGGGCTTCGGCGACAACGTCCGCGTCCTCAAATGGATCGCCGAACGGCTGGAGGGCGAGGCCGCGGCCCTCGACACTCCGGTCGGCCGCGTCCCGACCCGCGACGCGCTGGACCTTTCGGGCCTGACCCTGTCGGACGCCGACCTGACGACCCTGCTGGACGTCGACGCCGAGGTCTGGGCCGAGGAAGCGTCGCTGATCCCGGACTTCTACGCCCAGTTTGGCGACCGTCTGCCGCAGGCCCTGTGGGACCAGCACGTGGCCCTGACGGCTCGCATCGACGCGGACCGCGCGGCGGCCATCGCGGCGGAATAGGGCGGCGAACGGCGCCCGGGTCGCGAGCGGCCGCACCGCTCGCGACAGTGCCCCTTGCAAAGAGCTCGCAGGCGGTCGATCAGATCGCCCGTGGCTTTCTCTCCAGACGTGATCATCATCGGCGCCGGCGTGCTCGGTCTCTGCACCGCGGCGGAGCTTGGCGCGCGGGGCCATGCCGTCACCGTCATCGATCCGGGCGGTCCGAATGCCAGCTCGGTGGCCGCCGGCATGATCGCGCCGGCCCTGGAATCCCTGCTCGACGACCTGTCGCCGGACCGCGCCAGCCTGCTGAAACGCGCCCGCGACCTCTGGCCTGACCTTGCCGGGGCGCACGGCGTGAAGCTTCACCGCGATGGCGCTGACTGGCGCGGTGAAGAGCCCGGCCCGGCCCTGGCCCGTCTCCGGGCGCTGGGTTTCGAAGGCCGGTCGATCGAGGGCGGCCTGACCACGCCCGACGACTGGCGGATCGACGTCGGCCCGGCCCTGACAGCCCTGGCTCGCGCACCGGGCGTCACGGTCGTGCGCGGCCGGGTGGTTCGCCTGGCGGGCGAGGGGAGACGCTGGCGTGTCGAGGCGGGCGACGGGCGGGTCTGGTTCAGTCCCACGGTTGTCCTGGCCACCGGTGCGGACCCGGCGATTCCCGGCCTTCCCGAACCGGTCGCCGCGATCGTGGCGGGCGTCCAGCCCATCCGCGGCCAGTTGACCTCTGTGGCAACCGCCGCCCCTCCCAGGGTGGTTCGAGCCGCCGGCGTCTATGTCGCGCCGGGCGAGGGCGGGGTCGTCATCGGCGCCACCATGGAGCCGGGCCGCCGCGATATCGAGCCCGACGCAGCGGAATCCGCGCGTCAGGTCGAAGCGGGCCTGACCTTGCTCGGCGCCACGGGCGAGGCCGGCGCCGTTCGCGTCGGTATCCGCGGAGCCACGGCGGATGGCCTGCCTCTGGCGGGTCCGGCTGGCGAGCCGGGCCTGCATCTGGCGCTGGCGCCCCGCCGTAACGGCTGGCTGATGGGGCCGCTGACGGCGCAGATCGTGGCGGACGGTATCGAGGGCAGGGTGCCCATGGCGGACGCCGCCGCCCTCGACCCGCTCAGGTTCGCCTGATCAGTCTTCCGGCAGGGTGAAGCGCAGGTTCATGCTGACCCGGGATCCCTCAGCCGCGCCGTTGACCGTACGCGGATTGACCCGAAAGTAGCGCGACAGACTCTGCGCCGCCCGGCCGAAGCCGTAACCCCCCGGCGTTTCGCGCGTCACATTGCAGTCCGTGACCGCGCCGCTTGGGAGGACCAGACAGTTCAGCGAAGCGGAACCCGCCACGTCGGCCGCGATCGCCCGCTGCGGATAGGCCCGCATCAACTGTTCCGAGGTGGGCTGACGCGACCAGCTGGGGCTGGTGATGACCGTCGGCGGAGCTGGCGCCGGTTCGACCGTCCGGATGTCGGGAGCCGGTTCCTCCACGACCGTGTCGAAGGTGATGGTTGTGCTGTCGGTCGGGGTCGCATTGGCGGGGACCGCGGGCAGGGTGTCGGTCGGCGTGCGGGGAACGGGCGTGTTGTTCACAGGCATGTTGGGCGCCGGCGGCGTTTTGGATTCGACCGGTTTCGGCGGAGGCGGCCGGTAGGTCAGCACATTGATGGGCGGCCTCTCGGGGAGGGTGACCACAGCGGGCATCTCGAACCGCTGATAGTAGAGGGCGACGCCCAGTCCGGCGTGGGCCGCCACCACGATGCCCGTCGCGATCCAGGTCGCGCGGGAAAACCGGGGCCGTTTGCGTTCGTTGAAATCGAGCGGGTGCACCAGTCCGGGTCCGCCAGCAGTCTTCATCATCATGGCCGTCACTCCCTTTCGCCGTCCCCACAGCGTCCCACGGACAAGTTGAGCGCCGGTGTTGCGGCAAGTTTTGGACGAGTCTGGCCTTGGAAACGCCACGGGACCGCGCCCCGCGGCCCAGGTTAAGGGACTGTGGACGTTAATGTTGTCGTTAGGGTTTGGTTAACCACGGTCGACCAGCCTCATGACTCATGAACCTCGGAGCGATTCCATCTTCTGGCGGAGTCGAGGCGGCCATCCGGCGCGCCTCGAAAGCCACTGGCGTGGACGCTGATTTCCTGGTCCGGACGGCCCGCCGCGAAAGCGCGATGAACCCGTCGGCCAAGGCCCGGACGTCGTCCGCCGCCGGCCTGTTCCAGTTCATCGAACAGACCTGGCTGGGGACGGTGAAAGCACACGGAGCCAAGCATGGCTACGGCCAGTACGCCGATCTGATCTATCGCGGCGGAGATGGCCGCTGGCGGGTCGAAGGCTCCGCCCGCAACGTTGTGCTGGATCTGCGCTTCGATCCGCAGGCGGCCTCGACGATGGCCGCCGAACTGACGGCGTCCAACGCGGCCTATCTGCGCGGCCGGTCGGGCCGTGAGCCCGGAGCGGGCGACCTGTACGCCGCCCACTTCCTCGGACCGGCGGGCGCGGCCCAGTTGATGGACGCCATGGACCGGCGGCCTGGAAGTTCAGCCGCCGCGATCTTCCCCGAGGCCGCCTCGGCCAACCGCTCGATCTTCTACCGCGACGGCCGGCCGGCGACGGTGGGGGAGGTTCACGCCAATCTGCAGCGCAGCGCGGGCGACGGCGCTCCGGCGGCGGCTTCGGGATCCGGCCAGACGGCTCCGGACCTGACCGAACGCGACCAGATGCTGGCCGCTCGCCTCGATCGGCTGAAACAGGACCAGAGCCTGCTGGCCTTGCTGCTGGGGCAGGACGGGGACGGCAAGAACGGTGGCTTCGCCGGCGCCTTCGGGCCGGATTCAGACACGCGCATCTGATCCCGAATCCGGCGATGGTAAACCGACCGTTAGGGATGACGGGCCGATGTTGACCGGCAAAGCCTGGATCCGCCGATGACCGCCTACCGCGCCCGACTTACCGAGATCGACATCCACCGCCTGATCAAGGCGACCGATGAGGACGAACGGGCGGCCGCGGCCCACAAACTCTGTCGCAGCATGGACAAGGCCGAGCTGGGCGAGGACGACCGCGCGGCGGCGCAGAAGATCCTGCGCATGCTGTCACAGGACGCGGCCGAGCTGGTGCGTCGGGCGATGGCGGTCACGCTGAAGGCCTCGGACCTGATTCCCCGGGACGTGGCGCGGCGCATGGCGGCCGATGTGGACAGCGTGGCCCTGCCGATCATCAATTTCTCGCCCGTCTTCACTGACGAGGACCTGATCGAGATCGTGCGAGCCGGATCGGCCGTGCGTCAGGTCGCGGTGGCCAGCCGGCCCAGGGTCGGGCGAGACGTGGCCGAAGCCGTGTCCGAGGTCGGCTGCGAACAGGCCGTGCGCGCGCTGGCGGCGAACGACAACGCCGACGTGGCCGAAACGGCGCTGGGCCGCTGCGTCGACCGCTTTGGAACCTCGCCCGAGATCGTGGCGGCCATCGCCTATCGCCAGGTGCTGCCGCTGACCGTGACCGAACGGTTGGTCGAACTGGCCTCGGACGCCGTGCGCGAACACCTGGTCACCCGTCATGCCGTGGCGCCCGAGACGGCGATCCGCCTGGCCGCCTTCGCGCGGGAGCGGTCCATCGTCGATCTGGTCGATCAGGCGGCCAGCCAGTCCGACCTGCCCCTGTTCGTCGAAAGCCTTAATGCCCGTCGCGCCCTGACCCCCTCGCTGCTGCTTCGGGCGCTGGCCCGGGGGCAGATGACGCTGTTCGAGCATGGCATGGCGGAATTGGCCGGGACCCCGCTGGTGCGCGCCGCGCTGATGATCCACGACGCGGGGCCGCTGGGCCTGAAGGCCGTCTACGACCGCGCGGGCCTGCCGCCACGGCTGTTCCAGGCCTATCGCGCCGGGGTCGACACCTGGCGTCAGCTTCAGGCCGAGGGCGTGGACACATCGGGGGACGAGTTCCGCCACCGGATGCTGGAACGGTTCCTGACCCAGCGCCCGAACGCGCCCCGCGAGGATCTGGCCTGGCTGATGGAGCGGCTGGACCATGACCCGCTGCCGGCCAGGGCGCGGCTCAGCGCCGCTGCCTGACAGCAAAACGCCCGCCGGTCAGGCGGGCGTCGGCTTTGGTCGAACAGAAGGGGTCAGCCCAGGTGTTGGGCGACGCGGGCTTCGAGTGTTTCGGCCAGAACCCTACCGACCGGGTGGTCGTCGGTCTGGATCTGGTCACGGACCACGGCCTTGATCGCGTCGATATGGGCGTCGAGGATGACGACCGGTGCGGCCATGCGTTTGACGGGGTCGTCCATCATCTTGCACAGCGAACCGGCCAGACGCGTCACCAGCGGATATTGATAGGTCGTGCCCAGCCCCTTCAGGTCGTGGGCGCGGAAATACAGGGCCTCGGCGGTCTGGGCATTGTAGCCCTCGCTGCGGATGTCGGCTTGGGCCTTGTCGAGTTTGACGATCTCGTCCTGCAGCCACTGACCGAACTGGGACGACATGGCCTTCAAGGCGGCTTCCGCCTTGGCGATGGCGCCGGCGTCGATCCCGCCGAAGGCCCCGCCGACCTTCATGCGCAGGGTGTTGGGCGGACGAATGACCTGGGCCGGGTTGCTCACGGCGAACTCCTGAAGACAGACGCGAGCAGTCTGGGCCGGTGTCCCTAAAAAACCGTGCACGACCTCAAGAGGCGAATTGTTCGGCCAGAACCCGCTCCTCGAACGAGCGTCCGGCGTCAAACAGCATGGTCAGGGCGATATCCCGGCGTTCCCGGACCTCGACGCGGGCGACGCGGCGGACCTCGAAACTGTCGGCCGTGGCGCTGACGGGCCGCTTGTCAGCCTCCAGGACCTCGAAACAGACCCTGGCCTGATGCGGCAGAAGGGCGCCCCGCCACCGGCGCGGCCGGAAGGCGCTGATCGGGGTCAGGGCCAGCACCCGCGAATCAAGCGGAATGATCGGCCCGTGCGCCGACAGGTTATAGGCCGTCGATCCCGCCGCCGTGGACAGCAGACAACCGTCGCAGGACAGTTCCTCCAGGCGCACGCGACCGTCGACGCTGATGCGCAGCTTGGCGCTCTGACGGGTCTGGCGAAGCAGCGAGACCTCATTGATGGCCAGTCCGCTGTGGACCTGACCGGCTTCGGTCCAGGCGTCCATCTGCAGCGGATGGATGACCGCCCGCCCGGCTCCGGCGAGCCGCTCCAGCAGCCCCTCTTCGGCGTAGTCGTTCATCAGAAAGCCGACCGAGCCCCGGTTCATCCCGAATACGGGCACGCGTCGGTCCATGACGGTGTGCAGCGTCTCCAGCATGAAACCGTCGCCGCCCAGCGCGACGATGACATGGGCCTTTTCAGGTTCGACCGAGCCATACAGGGACATCAACCGCTCCCGGGCAGCCTGCGCTTCCGGTCGGTCCGAGGCCACGAAGGCCACATGCATGTCTGGGATGGGGAGGTCGCTCACCGCCCTACGCAAGCCGAGCCGGCCGGCGAAGTCAAACGGCGGCTTTTAATTCGCCATGGCTGGCGGCGACCAGCGCGCGGAAAGCGCGGACAGAGGAGGTGGCAGACAGTGCGCCTCGAAGCCAGACCGCCTCGCCCCTGTCGCCCGGCAGGGACTGGTTCAGCTTGCGCACTTCGGTCAGCAGGGTCGGAAACACCGCGCGGTCGATGCCCACCGCCGCGCAGGCGTAGTAAAGCGCCTCGGGCGTCGGAGCAGCCAGGGCTTCGCGGATGTCGCCGGCCGCGAAGCCGCCCAGGGCGGCGAGGCCGTGCACGAACAGACTGAGGCGTTTCTCGCGGATGGCGCGGATAAGGAAGCCCGCACGCAACTGTCCTGCAGATTGAAGTTTGTCGATCAGCCGCCGTTCCATCTCGTCGCGGTTGGGATCGTCCTGCCCGAGCTCGTCCGGGCGGGCCTGACGGAGGACGCCCTCGACGGCGTCATAGACGGCTGCGCCCAGCGCCCTTTCATCGACGTTGAAGCGGGCGGCGATCGACTGGCGCAGCGCCGTTCCGACCCAATGATACAGCTGCTCGGCCAAGGCCTCGGTCAGGCGCGGATGGCGGGTCAGGGGTGCGCGCAGCGCCGCGATGCGGCGCGAATGCTCGACCAGCCGGCGGACGCCGTCGATGCTCAGGTCGGCGGTCCGGTTGGTAGCCAGGGCGGTCAGCACCGCCGGCTCGCCGCGTTCGATCACGGCGTCGGCGACCCGGCCGCTGATGTGAGGACGCCGGGCGATGGCGATCTGATGCTCGAGCGATGCCTCGATCATCACGCGCAGCAGGTCGTCGTCCTGCAGGATGGGACTGGAGGTCAGGACCGGGCGGGCGATCTCGATCTCGTCCAGCGCCAGCACATTCACCAGCGCGGCCGGGGCCCAGTCGGCGTGGGCCAGCTTCTCGGACAACACCTGGCGCACTTCGCGCTCCGCCTGGCGCGCCAGGGTCAGGAAAATTTCAGCGAGGACCGGTGACAGCTCGCCGGAAGGCGGGCTGGCGTCGCAGAGAGCCACGACGCCCAGCAGCAGCCGCTGGCGCGCGTCCGGACTGGCGTTCCGTGCAAGCGCCAGAAGGTCTCTGGCGCTTGGGGCCTCGGCCTCGGGACGGGCGGTAGGGACCAGTTGAACGAGGACCACGGACGTCTCCGGCGAGCCAATGGAGGTCGACGTGACCGAGCTAACAAGCGGGACGCTAAGACGCGGTTAACGGAAGCTGAATCTTGACGTCGGCCCGGTCCGGCGCGAGCGTGCGCCACAACGAGGAGACGATCATGGCCGACGGAGCGACCACCACTCTCAAATCGAGAGTGTCAGAGGCGGAGTGGGCGGTCCGCGTCGAGCTGGCCGCGCTTTACCGGCTGGTGGCCCTGCACGGCTGGGACGACATGATTTTCACCCACATCTCGGCGCGCGTGCCGGGACCCGAGCATCACTTCCTGATCAACCCCTATGGCTACTATTTCGAGGAGATGACCGCCTCCTCGCTGGTGAAGGTCGATCTGGACGGCAATATCGTCCAGGAGACGACCAGTTTCATCAATCCGGCCGGCTTCACGATCCATTCCGCCATCCACGGGGCGCGGGAGGACGCGCACTACGTCATCCACCTGCACACCGTGGCTGGCGTCGGCGTGGCGGCGCAGCAGGAAGGCCTGCTGCCGATCGGCCAGAACGCCTGCCTGCTCCAGCATCAGGTGGCCTATCACGGCTATGAGGGTCTCGCGCTGAATCACGACGAGCGCGCGCGACTGGTGGCGGATCTGGGCGACAAGCCGCTGATGCTGCTGCGCAATCACGGCACCCTGGCGGTCGGCCAGACGGCGGCCCAGGCCTGGATCGGCATGTTCTTCCTCGAGCGCGCCTGCGCCCAGCAGGTGGCGGCGCTGTCGGGCGGACGGGAGCATGTGCTGTTCGCGCCCGACGCCGCCCAGGCGGAAACGAAGGAGCAGGGCAAGGGCATCGGCTTCATCTCCGCCCTCGCCTGGCCCGGCGCGCTGCGGATGCTGGACCGGAAATCCCCGGGCTACGACGCTTGAAGTCGGCCGGGGGGCTGCTGACCGGACTGGCGGCTCTCGCGGGAGCCGGAGCCGCCGACGCGGGCCCCTGGACCCAGCCCGAAGGGCATGGACAGGTGATCCTCAAATACGAGGACATGCGCGCCGACCGCGGCTTCGACATGGATGGGTCGCTGGCGGACCTGCCCGCTGAACGGCGCGATACGGCCTTTGGCGTGTTCGCCGAATACGGCCTGTCCGATCGCTTCACCCTGCAGCTCAAGGGCGACTGGCAGACCGGCGAGGACGCGTTCATCGACTATGACGGACGCGGGCCGCTCGAGATCGGCGTGACGTGGCAGGCCTGGCGCGACGACCGGACGGCCGTCAGCCTGTACGGCGGCTACGCCGATGGCGGCGAGGGCCGTAACGCCGGCTACGCTCCGCCGGGGCAGGGCGATGACGACTGGGAGGTGCGGGCCTCGGTGGGTCGGTCTTTCGGAGGCTGGAGCGGGACCTGGGCTCCCGGCGGCGGCTTCGTCGAGCTCCAGGGCGCGCGCCGCATCCGTCAGGGGCTACCGGACGAACTCCGCGTCGACGCCACCGCGGGCGCGCATTTCAGCGACGACTGGATGATCCTGGCCCAGGCCTATGCGGGCCAGGCCGACGATGGCGGCGCCCGATGGCTGTCGGTCGAGGCCTCGGTGGTGCGCGATCTGGGGGACTGGAGCCTGCAGGCCGGATGGCGTCAGGCGATCGCGGGCCGCGAGACGCCCGAAAGCGGCGGACCCGTCATCGCCCTCTGGCGGCGGTTCTGACCGCGACACTGAGGCGCGCCCGCCGGCGACGGAAACCGGAACAGCATCCGTTACAAGGACTTTAGTTGCGTCGACGGCGTCAGCCGCTAAGTCGGCTCGTTCCCCCTGCCAGAGAGCGTCCGTGATCAAACGCCACTTCTTCCTCGTCGCCGCCGCGGTCCTGCTGGGCCTGATGGTCGTGGCTGTCGTTCTGAGGATGGCCTTCGCCGGCGATGAGAAGGCGGGCGGCGGTCCAGGCGGCCGCGGCGGTCCCGGGGGCGGGCGTGGCCAGACGGTGTCCGAGGCGGTGATCGGCGCGCGATCCTTCACCGACGAGATCCGGGTGCTGGGCGTGGCGCGCGGCCGCCGGTCGGTCAACATCACATCATCCACCAGCGAGCTGATCACCCGCGTCCTGTTCACCGACGGCCAACGGGTCGCGGCGGGCGCGCCCCTGGTAGAGCTGCAGGCGCGCGAGGAAGACGCCGGCATCATCGAAGCCCGCGCCCAGGTCGCCCAAGCCCAGCGCCAGTACGACCGCTTCAAGGGTCTGGCGGACCGCGGCATCGCCCCGCGCGTCACGGCCGAGGACGCGGAGACGTCGCTGGCCACGGCCCGGGCCTCGCTGACGGCCGCCCAGGCGCGCCGCGGCGACAGGCTGATCCGGGCCCCGTTCGCCGGCGTGCTGGGTCTCAGTTCGGTCACAGCGGGCACGCTGGTGAATCCGGGCGGGGTCATCACCACACTGGACGACATCGACGTCGTCCGCGTCGATTTCCCCGTCCCCGAACGGTATCTGGGCGTACTCAGAACCGGAACGCCGATCACGGCCACCATCGACGCCTGGGGTGACGAGGCGTTCGGCGGACGCATCGCCCTCATCGACACCCGCGTCAACGAACAGACCCGCGCCGTCACCGCCCGCGCCGAAATCCCCAATCCGGGCGCCCGCATCCGTCCCGGCATGGCCGTGCGTGTCTCCGTCCAGCAGGGTCAGCGCACCGCGCCGGCGGCTCCCGAGGCGGCGGTCCAGTATGAAGGCGACGGCGCCTTCGTCTATCGCATCGCCCGGGGCGACAAGGGCTCGACCGCCCAGCGGGTCGAGGTCGAAACCGGTTCGGTCGAGGGCGGATTCGTCGAAATCGTCTCCGGGCTGAACGTCGGCGACCGCATCGTCGGTTCGGGTCTGAACCGCATCCAGCCGGGCGCGCCCGTCAGCGTCGCGGGCCAGGGCGGGCGTCGTCTGACCGGGGCCGTTGCTCCCGCCGGGGCCGCCGCCCGATGATGCTGTCCGATCTCGCCGTCCGCCGCCCGGTGTTCGCGGCGGTGGCCGCCATCGTGCTGTGCGTGATCGGCGCCGCGGCCTTCTTCTTCCTGCCGGTGCGCGAACTGCCCGACGTGGACCCGCCGATCGTCTCGGTCAGCACCAGCTACGCCGGCGCCTCGGCCGAGGTCATAGAAAGCCGGATCACCGAGCCGATCGAGCAGCAGATCGCCGGCATCCAGGGCGTGGAGCGGATCAACTCCTCCAGCCGCGACGGCCGCTCGAACGTTTCGATCGAATTCTCGCTCGACCGCAACATCGACGACGCCGCCAACGATGTGCGCGACCGGGTCTCCCGCGTCGTCGGCCGCCTGCCGGACCAGGCCCAGCCGCCCGAGGTGTCCAAGGCCGACACCGACAGCCAGCCGATCATGATCCTGTTCCTGCGTTCGACGACCATGAACAGGCTGGAGCTGACGGACTACGCCGACCGCTATCTGATCGACCGTCTGGCGACAGTGCCTGGCGTGGCCCAGGTCCAGATCTACGGCGAGCAGCGCTATGCCATGCGCATCTGGCTGGACGCCTCGGCGCTCGCCGCGCGCGGCCTGACCGTCAACGACGTCGAGACCGCCCTCACGACGCAGAACGTCGAACTGCCGGCCGGCCAGCTCGAGTCGGGCCAGAAGGACTATACGGTCCGCGTCGCCCGCACCTACGCCCGGGCCGAGGACTTCCGCCAGCTGCCGATCGGCACGCGCGGCTCCGGCACGGCGGCCGCCATCCAGACCGGAGCGGCGTCCAGCGCGACGGCCCTGCCCAGCGGCGCCTCGGGCGCCATCCAGGGCCAGTCCGCCTATGTCACTCGTCTCGGCGACATCGCCCGCATCGAGGAGGCTCCCGCCGAAGACCGCCGTCTGTTCCGAGGCAACGGACAGGACCAGATCGGTCTGGCCGTCACCCGTCAGGCCCAGTCCAACGACCTCGCCATCTCCAGGGGCGTCGAGGATATGCTGGAACAGGTTCGCCCCAGCCTGCCCGCGGGGGCCGAACTGGTCGTCGGATCCGACAACTCGGTCTTCACCTCGCACGCCATTGACGAGGTCTGGATCACCATCGGCATTTCCCTCGCGCTGGTGGCGCTGGTGAACTTCATCTTCCTGGGCAGCATGCGGGCGGCCTTCATTCCGTCGATCGTGGCCCCGATCTGCCTGCTGTCGACCTTCATCGTCCTGGCTCCGCTGGGCTTTTCGCTGAACCTGCTGACGCTTCTGGCTCTGGTGCTGGCCATCGGCCTGGTGGTGGACGACGCCATCGTCGTGACCGAGAACATCCAGCGTCGCCTGGATCACGGCGAACCGCCGCTGGTGGCCGCCGAGCGGGGCACGCGTCAGGTGTTCTTCGCCGTCGTGGCCACGACCATCGTTCTGCTGGCCGTGTTCGCGCCCCTGCTGTTCCTGCCGGGCTACGTCGGACGGCTTTTCGTGGAGCTGGCGGCGGCGATCGCGGCGGCCGTGGCGTTTTCCGCCTTCCTCGCCCTGACCCTGTCGCCCATGCTGGCTTCCCGCATCCTGAAGCCTGCCTCGGGCGGCGGATGGTTGGCGCGCAAGGTTGATCGGGGCATGGACGCCTTGCGCAACTCGTACGGCAATTCGCTTCAGGCCCTGCTGGGCAAGCGGATCGCCGTCGTCGGCGTGGCCGGACTCGTGCTGGTGGTCGCCGGAGGGGCGGCCGCCATGTTCTTCGCCCTGCCCAATGAGCTGGTTCCGGCCGAAGACCGCGGCCGGGTGCAGATCCGCGTCCAGGGACCTGAGGGCGCCGGCTTCGATTACACCCGCAAGATCATGATGGGGATCGAACCCATCCTCGCGGAATACAAGGCCAGTGGCGAGGCGAACAACTATCTGATCTCCGCCCCCGGGTTCGGCGGCGGCGGCTTCAGCTCGGGCAACGGCGTTCTGATCCTCAGCGACTGGTCCGAACGCGACCGGGCCGCCGACGAGATCGCCCAGGAACTGAACGGCAAGCTGCGCGGTCAGACAGACGCCCAGGTCAACGCCTCGGTCCCCGGCGCCTTCCAGCGCGGCGGCGGCAACTCCAACTCCATCGAAATGGTGGTGACGGGCTCTGAATACGGGGACATCTACAACTGGCTGCAGCCCGTGCTGGCCGCCTCGCTGGAGAACCCCGGATTCTCGCGGCCGCGCCTGAACTACGAGCCCAACGCGCCGCGCCTGCTGGTCGACGTCGATCCGGAGAAGGCGGCCGCGCTCGGCGTCTCCTCGCAGGCCATCGGACGGACGCTTGAGACCATGTTCGGTTCCCGGCGGGCCACGACCTATCTGCGCGGCGGTCAGGAATACGACGTCATCCTGCAGACCCGGCGCGACGACCGGCGCAGCGTGGGCGACCTCGAAGCTCTCCATGTCGCGACCGGCTCGGGCCAGCTGGTGCCCCTGTCGGCGGTGGTCACGACCCAGACGTCGGGCGACACGCCGGACCGGCGTCGGCTGGACCGCCAGCGGGCCATCTCCATCTCCGCCGACCTGAACCCCGGCACGACCTTGGCTGACGCCACCGAGTTCATGACCCGCGTGTCCCGCGAACAGCCGCAGGGCGTCGTCACCACCCAATGGGGCGGCGCCGCGCGCGACCAGCAGGAAGCGGGCGGGGCGGTCGCCGCCGCCTTCGGGCTGGCGCTACTGCTGGTCTTCCTGGTGCTGGCGGCGCAGTTCGAAAGCTGGATCACACCCGCGGTCATCATGCTCACCGTGCCGCTGGCCGCGGCCGGTGGGCTGTTCGGCCTGATGATGGCGGGTTCCAGCCTGAACATCTACTCGCAGATCGGCCTGATCATCCTGATCGGCGTGGCGGCCAAGAACGGCATCCTGATTGTCGAATTCGCCAACCAGCTGCGCGATCAGGGCCGGTCGATCCATGACGCGATCATCGAGTCTTCGACCCTGCGCCTGCGGCCCATCATCATGACGTCGATCGCCACGGCCTTCGGCGCCTTGCCTCTGGTGCTGTGGCAGGGCGCAGGCGCGGGCAGCCGCCAGACCATCGGCGTGGTCATCTTCGCCGGGGCCATGTTTGCGACCCTGCTGACCCTGTTCGTGGTGCCGGTGATCTATGGCGTGCTGGCGCGCTTCACCAAGTCTCCGGAATATACCGCCCGCAAGATCGAGGAATGGGAAGCCACCGAGGCCGCCGCCAACGACGCTGTGCCGGCCGCGGCGGAGTAGAACGCGGGTCCGGTCTTTTTAGATGGCGCCGGATAATCCACCAAGACGTTCAAAAACAACGACATATTTTTACGCGGACAGCGGTTTGCCTGGCGCTGCCGCCAGCCGCGTTTGACTGGCGGAATGACAGTCGCCGCCGCTGATCGCCACCCGCCATCGTTGTGAAAAGTCCGATGTGTCCGATTTGTCCGTCGAAAAATCCCGGTCAGCGGACTCTTCCGGATCCGTTCCGCTCCCGCCGGGTGCTAACGGGCCGCCGGCATATGGCCGGTCTCGACCTTCAGATACGCGATCACGTCCCGACGGTCGGTGGCGTCGGGGATGCCGGGGAAACTCATCTTGGTCCCGCGCAGGAAGGTGCGCGGGTTCTCCAGCCAGTGGTCCAGCCGCTCGCCGTCCCAGGCGAAGCCGGCCTCCTTCACGGCGGTCGAGTAGTTGTATTCGGTCTGGCTTCCGGCCTGGCGGCCGAAGACGCCGTAAAGATTGGGTCCGGTCATGTTCGGGCCCCCCTCGGTGATCGTGTGGCACGAACGGCATCGGGCGAAGACTCGGCGGCCATTCTCCAGATCAGCCTGATTGTAGGGCGCGGGGAGGGCGGCCAGCAGGGCCATTTTCGCCGCCTCTGTCGGCGGCGGCGGCCCGGGAGTCGCGGCAGCGTCTTCCCTTTCTCCGGCCTCGCCCTGGCCACACCCGGCCAGGGTCACAGCGGCGAGGACGGTCAGAACAAGGCGGGTCATGGGCGGCTCCGGCGATACGCGCCTTTGATAGCCGAACCACGACGCCCGGCAACCGGTGCGACGTCACGTCAGGCTGGACGACAGCCAGTCGCACCTGATAATCACTGTCAACAGACGCGGAGAGCCGCGGCGGTGAGTGCGAACCTGATGTCCGATATCTTCAAACTGAGCCATGCCCGCCAGGGCGACCGGGGCGTCATCGTCCAGGTCGGCGACCGTGGGCCTGCGGACGAGCATGCGTTGGAGCTGGAACGCCGGTTGCTCGAACTGGGGTTCGTCGAGGGCGCGCGGATCGAACTGCTGCACGAGGGCCTGTTCGGCCGGGATCCCATCGCCATGAAGGTGGACGACATGCGCGTGGCCCTGCGCCGGCATGAGGCCGCCAGTCTGCTGGTCCGCTTCGAGGCAGCCCTGGTCGCCGAAGCCGTCTTCGTTCCGGAAGAGGCCGCCGCCTGATGGACGTGGCGGTACGGAGCGCGCGGGTCGCGCTCGTGGGCAATCCGAACAGCGGCAAGACCGCCCTGTTCAACGCCCTGACCGGCGCCCACCAGAAGGTCGCCAATTACGCCGGCGTCACCGTCGAACGTAAGGAGGGTCTGATCCGCTCGGCGGACGGCCGCACCCTGTCGGTGCTCGACCTGCCCGGCACCTATTCCCTTCGCGCCCGCAGCCCCGATGAGGAAGTCACTCGCGACGCCGTTCTGGGCAAGCTGGCGGGAGAGACGCCGCCCGACGTGATCATCTGCGTCGCCGACGCGACCAACCTGCGTCTGGTCCTGCGGCTTGTCCTCGAGCTGAAGGCCGTCGGCCGGCCGATGGTGCTGGCGCTGAACATGTACGACATCGCCCAGCGTCAGGGCCTGCGCATCGATCTGGACCGGCTGTCGGCCGAGCTGGCCGTGCCGATCGTCACCACGGTGGCGACGCGCAAGCGCGGCATCGAAGACCTGATCGCGACCGTCGCGGGCGTCGTGGACGCCGCGCCCCGGATGGCCGCCAACGCCTGGGCCGCGCCGGACGCCGACGCCCTTCGCACCGCGGCCCGCGAGGCCGAACGGATCATGAAGGCCTGCGTCCGCCCGCCCGAGCGGCCCGACACCCTGACGGGCAGGATCGATTCGGTCCTGCTTCACCCGGTCGGCGGGCTGGTGATTCTTCTGGCCCTGTTGTTCGTCATGTTCCAGGCCGTATTCGCTTGGGCCGCGCCACTGATGGACGGCATCGAGGGTCTTCTGGCGGCCGTGGGTGTCGGTGTCGCGGCGGTGATGCCCGATGGCATCTGGCAGAGCCTGGTCGTTGACGGTCTGATCTCCGGCGTTGGCAGCGTGCTGGTATTCCTGCCCCAGATCCTGATCCTGTTCCTGTTCATCATCCTGCTGGAAGACTTCGGCTACATGGCCCGGGCGGCCTTCCTGATGGACCGGATCATGGGCGGGGCGGGACTGCACGGCCGCGCCTTCATTCCACTGTTGTCCAGCTTCGCCTGCGCCATTCCCGGGATCATGGCGGCGCGGGTCATCGATTCCAAACGCGACCGCCTGACAACCATCATGGTCGCGCCGCTCATGACCTGTTCGGCGCGCATCCCGGTGTACACCCTGATCATCGCCGCCTTCATTCCCAACCAGCAGGTCTGGGGCTTCGCCAGCCTGCAGGGGCTGGTGATGTTCGGCCTCTACGCCGCAGGCATCATCAGCGCGCTGGCGGTCTCGTTCGTGATCCGCAAGGTGTTCTGGCGAGGGGCGGTCGAGCCGTTCATGATGGAGCTTCCGGCCTACAAGACGCCCGACATGAAAAGCGTCCTGTTCAATCTGTGGGTCCGGGCGCGCATCTTCCTTGAGCGGGCGGGGCGGATCATCCTGCCTCTGATGGTTATCGTCTGGGCCCTGGCCACCTTCCCCTATCCGCCTGAAGGCGCGACCCGCCCGGCCATCGACTACAGCTTCGCCGGCATGATCGGGCACGCGCTGGAGCCGATCTTCGCCCCCATCGGCTTCAACTGGCAGATGGTCATCGCCCTGGTGCCCGGCATGGCCGCGCGCGAGGTCGCCGTGGCGGCCCTGGGCACGGTCTACGCCGTGGCCGATCCCGAAAGCGCGACCAGCCTGTTGGGCGCGACCCTGGCGGCCCAGTGGTCGCTGGCGACCGGCCTGGCCTTCCTGGCCTGGTACGTCTTCGCGCCCCAGTGCGTGGCGACCCTGGGCGTGGTGAAGCGCGAGCTGAACTCGTGGAAATGGATGTGGGTGATGGTGGCCTACATGTTCGGCCTGGCCTATCTGGCCGCCTTCGCCGTCTACCGGATCGCGGTCGCCATGGGCGGCGGCTGACGGAGGCGATGGTGCCGGCTGCAGGAATCGAACCCGCGACATCCAGTTTACAAAACTGGCGCTCTACCAACTGAGCTAAGCCGGCCGCCGTCCCGACGGGCGGCCCTTATGCTGGCGCGGCATGAAGGACGTCAAGACGGCGGGCTAACCCCATCGCCGCCGTATCGGGAGTACGGGCGACGATGGGGGCCGAAGCCGGAGCGATCAACGCTCCGGCATGACGCACGAAATCCGGGGGGGAGGATTTCGCGCGTCAGTTCTGTCCACCGGGACCGATCCGCGGGTCAGGCACTCCGGGACCTTGCGGAGAAGTGGCGAGCGGCGAGGGCGATCGGCAATCCCACAAGGGCGATGTGAGCCGCCACCTGGCCGAGCACCATCGCCATCGAGGGCGGCGCGCCGTTTGGCGCGGCCGACAGCGGCACCACGATCCGGTCCATGATGAAGAAGAGCACCAGGCCGTACAGCGGGCCCCAGACGAACGGTCGCCGGACCAGGGTCGGCAGACGCGTGCCGGCGACGACATAGGCCGCGGCCATCGCCAGCGCTATCAGCCAGTGCAGGACAGCCCCCAGGATGGCGGTCGCCGCGCCTCCGCCGAAGGCCGGCGCTCCCAGTACGCCGCTGGCGATCGCGCGAAGGATCACCTCGGGCCCGACGCCGGCCAGGGACCAGACCGTGAAGGCGTAGCCGATATCGAGAAACGCGGCGGCTGTTCCGCCGATGAGGATCGCCCGGGCGACAGGGAGGCGGACTGAGGGTTTGCCTTCCGGCAGGACGACGAGATTGTCGGTCGAGGTGGACATGTTGCGTGCTCTGGACATCGCCGGACAGCCGGGCGTTCAGGATACGCTGGGTCGGATCCGGCAGCGTGGGAAGGACAGCCGTCCGATGATTGGCGAGGGAAGCCGATGATGGCGCCGGCGAGCCGGGATCGCTCATGTCGGGTGGCGGCCAGGCGCGAACGAAGGAGCGCGAGACCCCGGACTTGCGAATGCGATGATGCGGGAAGTCAGTGCGCGACGTTCGCGCCACCCCGTGCCATGAGCATCTTTTCGTGACCTTCGTCGACGCGGAACATGGATCGGGCGCGTGATGATACAGGATACTCCCACCCCCCTTCCGGAGGTCGTCGTCACCGCCGCGCGGCTTCCGCCGGCAGCCGGCGACGCGGCCTTTTCGGTAGTCCGGCTCGAGGGCCAGGCGCTTGATCGCGCGACCCGTCTGGACGAGGCGTTGGCGACCGTGCCGACGGTCTCGCTGTTCCGGCGCACCTCCAGCCTCGGCGCCAATCCGACGACGCAGGGGATCAGTCTTCGCGCCATCGCACCGTCGGGCGCGGGACGCACCCTGGTGACCCTTGACGGGGAGCCGCTGAATGATCCGTTCGGCGGATGGGTGATCTGGTCCCAGGTCGCGCCTGAGAGTCTGGAAAGCGTTGATATCATCCGAGGAGCCGGAGCCGGAGCCTACGGCGCGGGTGCGTTGACGGGGGTGATCACCCTGCGCGAACGCGACCGCGATGGCGGTGTGCTGGACGCCTCCGCCGGTGGGGACGGAGGCCGCCGTCTTGCGGCCGCGACAACGCTGACCCACGGCCGGGCCTCGATCACGGCGTCTGCTCTCTACGACCGGTCTGATGGCTACATCCCCGTGCGTGGTCCCGCCGCGGGCGCCGCCGACACACCGCTGGACCTTGAGGCCCGCAGCGCCGCCCTGCGCGTGGATCTCGGTCTGGAAGCCGCCACGGCTCTTTCCTTGCGGGCCTCTGCCTATGAGGAGGATCGCGGCTCGGGCCTGGCCGGCGCGCGGTCGTCGGCCAGCGGCAAGGGTTATAGCGCCACCCTTGCGAGGACGCCGGGCGAGGGGCGCCTGGGCGCGCGCGTTCAGGTCTGGCGGCGTGAGAGCGACTTCGCCAACACCTCGGCGGCGGTCGCCGCTGGCCGCGCCACGACAGCGCCCGCCAATGACCAGTACGCCACTCCGGCCAGTGGATGGGGCGGCAATCTGGCCGTGCGCCAGTCCCTGGTCCTCGCGGGCGGACGGCTGGAAGGGGAGGTGGGTGCGGACGCCCGCTTCAGCGAAGGGGGAACGCAGGAACGCTTCCGGTACATGATCGGTCAGTTCACGCGGGACCGTTTCGCCGGCGGCGAAACCTCTGTGGTGGGCGTCTATGCCGAAGCCTCATGGACCGGCGGCCCCTGGCTGGTTGCGGGCGGGCTGCGTCTCGATCGCTGGGAGAACGCCGAAGGGCGCAGGCTGGAACTCGACCGCGCGACAGGCTTGCCGACGCTGGATGAAACATATCCCGATCGTTCAGGAGACGTGGTCAGCGCCCGTCTGGCCCTGCGCCGGGATCTGGGCGCCGGTCTGGCGATCCGCGCCGCCGCCTATTCCAGTTTTCGCCCGGCGACGCTCAACGAACTTCATCGTCCGTTCCGCGTCAGCAACGACCTGACGGAGGCTAACGCCGCCCTGGAGCCCGAGACGCTGCAGGGCGTTGAAGCCGGTCTTTCGTGGAGCGGCGGCCGCACGATCCTGGGCGCGACCGTGTTCTGGAACCGGATCGAGGATGCGATCGTCAATGTCACCATCGGTGAAGGGCCGGGGGTGATAGCCGCCCTCCCGCGGGCCGGCTTCATCCCTGCAGGCGGGGTGCTGCGCCAGCGGCGGAACGCCGGCGTCATCGAGGCGACGGGACTTGAGCTAACGGCTGAGCACCGGTTCGACACTGTGACCCTCGTCGGCGCCGTTTCGGCGACAAACGCCAAGGTGAATGGTGGATCGGCGGCCCCGCGGCTGACGGGCCTTCGGCCCGCCCAGGCGCCGGTTCTGAGCGCCACGGCGGGCGTGGACTGGCGCATGACCGAGCGACTGACGCTCGGCGCCCGGGCTCGCTATGAGAGCCGGCGTTTTGACGACGACCTGAACAGCCGCGTGCTTGAGGCCGCGCTTACGATCGACGCGCGCGCCGACTGGCGGGTTCGCGGCGGCGTCACGCTGTACGCAAGCGCCGACAATCTTCTGGATGAGGATATCGAGATCTCGGAGACTGGTGACGGCATCGCGGGATTCGGCCCGCCACGAACCCTGCGGGCGGGCGTTTCGTTCGACTGGTGACAGTCATGAAGTGCCGCGCCGCGTCGCTCCAGCGCGCCGGGCATGATCGTCAGGGTGAAGAAGGTCGCCGTTTCATGGACCCGCTTGGCTGCGAGCTGGTCCGACAGGTTGCCGGTCAGCGCCATCGGCAGGGCCGCGTAGCTGTCATGAAGGTGGCCAGGAACGCGCCGCGGATCACGAACGGCACGAGATGCGCATACTGGTTGCGCTCGAGGCGGGCCCCTTCGTTGACGAGCGCCATGTCGACCCAGTCGGGCGTCTGCTCCATCGCCCCGAGGAGGGCGGCGAGTTCGGGAGGGGCGTCAGGCGCGGCCTCCAGGGGCCTCCGTCGCAGGCGGCGCCCTGCGCGCCGAACTGTCCCGCCAGGTCATTGATCGCATCGAGACCCTGCCTGACCTCTCGGCATCTTGGCTGCCCCCGCCGGCTTGCTACGCGTGTGGCTGTGACGCCTCCCGCGTGGGGACACAATGCGTTCGGTTGGGGTTTTAGTAGGTTGATTTGTAACGAAACGACCGAATGGCGGAGAGGGTGGGATTCGAACCCACGGTGCCCGCAAAGGCACGCCGCATTTCGAGTGCGGTACATTCGACCACTCTGCCACCTCTCCGCGGGGCCGATAGACGCTTGGTCGAGCGAGCGGCTTCTCTAATGGGCGACGGCCTGCGCCGCAAGCGGCCCGATGAGAAATCGCATCAGCGCTGCGCGGGTAGCGGCAGGCCGAGGGCCTCGCCGGTCGACAGGTCGGCGTCCATGACCCGGAACAGCTCGGCCGGCCGCCCTCCCGTGGCGGCGGAGAGGCGTCCCGTTGGCTGGACCAGTCCGGTGCGTTCGACGCCGCGGCGGAAATTCTGCTTGTGCAGCGACAGGCCGGAGACGGCCTCGGCGGCGATCTGCAGCTCGGAGAGGGTGAAGGTGGCGGGCATCAGATCGAAGAGGACTGGCCGGTATTTCAGCTTGCTGCGCAGGCGGCCCAGGCCGGTGGCCAGGATACGGCGGTGGTCGGAGGCCATGGCGCGGCCCGGCGCGTCCGGCAGGGGCGGGCGTTCCTGGTCCCGCGCCGCCTCGGCGACCAGGCCAGCCTCATAGAGCAGCTCGTAGCGGTCCAGAACCTGGCCCTCATTCCAGCGATGGGCGGGCGTGGTGGCGAACAGGGTTTCGATCCGGGCCTGGCGACGGGGATCGACCCCGGCCCAGGTCGTCAGCCGGGCGATCAGCGGTGCGACGCAGGCGGGGGCGCCGTCGCGCCGGTCTTCCCAAGGGAAGATTTCGTGCACGGGAGTCCAGCGGGCCTCGGCCTGGGGGGCGTCCGCAGCGTCCGCGGTCAGGGCGAGATATCCGACCGAAACCTCGCGGCGGCGTTCGGGCCCCGGGGTGGCGCGGGGGCTGGCGCGGCCAAGGTCGCCGAAGGTGTAGAGCTGTTCGACGAAGCCGAGGCGGAAGCCGGTCTGGGCGGTGACGAAGTCGCGCAGGGCCCGCTCGAAGGTGCGGTCGCGGGCCGGGTCGAAGGGGCCGAAGGGCAGGGCGGCGGCGCCGTCCTCGCCGGTGGTGGTCAAGACGCAGGCCTTGCGATCGCGGAGCGCGATGACGACGGCCGAGAGGCCGATGCGGACGCCCTGTTCGTCCGGACCCGCCATGGCTATTCGGTGTGCCAGGCGTCGGGGGCGGGGACGACGCCGGTCGCCTCGGCCAGGACGCGGTAGCGTTCGAGATAGCGCTGCTGCGCCACGGGGGCGGGCAGGGGGTCGATGATCAGGTCGTAGCCGGCTGGCGGGGCGCCGAAGAGGGTCAGGCTCTCCTTCTTGCTGAAGCCGGCCAGCTGGGTGGCTTCGAAAAAGGCGCAGGCGACGTCGGCCTTCTTGATCAGGGTCTTGATCTCGATCGGGTTCTTCGGCGGCAGGCCGAAGCGGACGTGAATGGCGCCTTCCAGCCGGGCCTCGAAGGCCTTGTAATTGACGCCCAGCGCGGCCTTGAACGGCGAGATCATGTCGCCGATGACGTATTCCGAGGCGTCGTGGAGCAGGGCGGCGAGACGCCATTTGGGCTCGAGGCCGGGCCGGATGTGGGCGGCGATCTCCTCGACGACGCAGGAGTGCTGGGCGACCGAGAAGGCGTGTTCGCCGACGGTCTGGCCGTTCCAGCGGGCGACGCGGGCGAGGCCGTGGGCGATGTCCTCGATCTCGATGTCGAAGGGCGAGGGGTCCAGCAGGTCGAGCCGGCGGCCTGACAGCATGCGCTGCCAGGCGCGCGGTTCTTTCGCGGAAGGGCGGGGCTTTGCGGCCAAGGTCTGATCCTGCTCTCGTGGGCAGGGTTGGTGACGCATCAGGGCGATGCGATCAAGGGCGAAGCCGACTGCGCAGGGGGCTTATTCGCCGACGTTGAGCGTGACCAGGTCCCTGGCGTCCTCGAAGGCCCGGCCGCGGTTCGCATCCCTGGAGCGGATGGTGGCGACGACCAGCGGGCCGCCGACGGGGCCTCGCGCCTCGAAGGCGACCATCCGCCAGCCCGTTTCCGTTTCCCGGTTGTCGGTCAGGATCCAGCTGACGCGAGTGGCCTCGCCGCTGGCGCTGGTGCGGATCTCGGCCGCGTCGTTCTGGGCATTGATGGTGACGCTGTCGCCGCCGCCCGACGAGCCGGTGACCCGGGCCGAGCCGTCGGTGTCGTTGGCGTCGATGTGGAAGCCTCCGATGCGGACGCTGGCCTGATCGCCCCTGGTTTCGATACGCATGCCCGGCAGGCGGACGGTGGCGTCGTCGCCGTTGGCGTCGATCATTACCCCGGGCGCGCGGACCGTGGCGCGATCGGTGGAGGCCGCGGCCGCATCCGCCCGAACGGCGGCCTGATCGGCGCTGACGGCCGCCGTATCCGCCCTAGCGGCGGCCGTGTCGGCGTCGGCGCGCGCGATGTCGGCCTGCATGCGGGCCTTTTCAGCGTCGGTCGAGGCCTGCAGCTGGGCGACGGCGGCGGGGAGGGAGGCCGACAGGCGGGTTTCGAAGGTCTTCAGAACGTCGGCGGGGGTTTCCCCGTCCAGCGCGACGAGGTGCAGGCTGACCTCGGTCCCCTTGGGCCCGACATAGGTGCAGACCTTGCCGCCGTCCTGAGCCGAGCCCTTGCGGGTCAGGGAGCCCATGGTCTGGGGGCATTGCAGGGCGTCGACGACCTTCAGCACGCCCTTGGCGTCGCTCTCGTTGCGGGTCGAGGTAATGCGCACGGAGTTGTCGCCGTCGCAGGCGGCGGTCAGCGCGGCGAGGGCGCAGAGGGTCGAAAGAAGAAAGGGACGAGGGGTCATCGTCGGGAGTCCTGTTCGTGGTCTCATCCTGGGCGCGCCGGCCCGATAATCCAGTGAAATCGCGGTAAGGCGTGTGACCGAAGCGCAACCTGGGTTGTGTCAGGCGCCGGGGCGGGAGCCTTCGCGGCGGCTCAGGAAGGCGAGGCGTTCGAACAGGTGGACGTCCTGTTCATTCTTCAGCAGCGCGCCGTGGAGCGGCGGGATCAGCTTGTTGGGTGACTTCTCGCGCAGGGTCTCGGGGTCGATGTCGTCGACCAGCAGCAGCTTCAGCCAGTCGAGCAATTCCGAGGTGGAAGGCTTCTTCTTCAGGCCCGGCGTGTCGCGGATTTCGTAGAAGGTCTTCAGCGCCTCCGAGACCAGGCGCGGCTTGATGCCGGGGAAGTGGACCTCGACGATGGCGCGCATCGTCGCGTCGTCCGGGAAGCGGATGTAGTGGAAGAAGCAGCGACGCAGGAAGGCGTCGGGCAGTTCCTTCTCGTTGTTGGAGGTGATGATGACGATGGGGCGGACCTCGGCGCGGATCGTCTCGTCCGTCTCCTGGACGTAGAACTCCATGCGGTCGAGTTCCTGCAGCAGATCGTTGGGGAATTCGATGTCGGCCTTGTCGATCTCGTCGATCAGCAGGACGGGGCGGTTCGGCGCGGTGAAGGCCTCCCACAGCTTGCCGGGCTTGAGATAGTTGCGCACGTCGTGAACGCGTTCCTCGCCCAGCTGGCTGTCGCGCAGACGGCTGACGGCATCGTATTCGTACAGGCCGTTGTGGGCCTTGGTCGTGGACTTGATGTGCCAGGTGATCAGGGGGGCGTTCATGGCCCGCGCGATCTCATAGGCCAGGACGGTCTTGCCGGTGCCCGGCTCGCCCTTGATCAGGAGCGGGCGTTCGAGCGCGACGGCGGCGTTGACGGCGATCTTCAGATCGTCGGTGGCGATGTAGTTGGACGTGCCTTCGAAGCGATCGGTCGAACGGGGCATGGCGGTTCCGATTGGGGTTTGTTCCGGGTTAGCGAAGGCGAAGCGGGTTAACAACGATCATGTGGTTCGCGCGTGATCCACGATCGCTTCGGTCCCCGGATCGGCCTCGCCCTTGCGGGCTCGTTGTCCGGAGATGACGAAGTCATGCGGTCTCGCCCCGCCGCGGAGGCGCGGCAGGTCAAGCGGGAGGCAGGGCGGAGCGTCCGGGCCTTCGCCCGGATGAAGATAGAGATTACCGTTTCGACGAAGACAGAACGCTCCGCGCGGAAGGTTTTCCGGAAGCTTGCGTCGGGTGGCGGTTTTATCGCCTTACCGCAGCGCCCCCGGCGGGCAGGCTGTCCCGGCGGACAGTCCTGGAGCGGTCCGAGTATCCCCCTCGACCCTGGCCGGACGTGTTTGCGCCCGTCGGCTCCGCCGGCCGAAACCGGCGGACCCCGCTCCCTCCGCTCCCGCCGCCGCTTCGGTTCGCCGGCCGAGCGAGCCTCCCTTGCGACGGGACCTGCGTAGTATGGACCGGGCTGATCCTGCGGCTGCGAAATGACGCTGATTGTCGTGGAATCATGAACGGGATCAAAAGGTTGGCCGAACAAACCTGTATGGCTGGCGGTGGATTGCCAGCACTGGGGACCCATTTCCCGATGCCAAAAACACCGTGCATCCCCGCGAAGGCGGGGACCCAGGCTTTGGCCTCATCGCCGGTGTCGGATCGAGCGCCGGTTACCTCAGCCAGTCTGGTTGCAGCTCAAACCTGGGTCCCCGCCTTCGCGGGGATGAACGGATGGGGGGTGGAATTTATACGGTATTTTGATACCGTGTTTAATTAGCCGTGTATTTTCAGTTAGATGAACCTGCTGGTGCGCATCCACACCCATTGACCCCGCGCCCCCCTTCCTCTATCAGCGCGCCTTCCGCTCGTCCCGGTCATCGGGAGGGGCCCATAGTTCGTCTGTCCCAGGAACCCCGAACATGCTGAAGAGCACCACGGTCGCGCTGAAGCCGGCCGAGGTCACGAAGAAGTGGATTCACATCGACGCCGAAGGCGTCGTGGTGGGCCGTCTCGCGACCTTCATCGCCAACCGTCTGCGCGGCAAGCACCGCGGCGACTACACCCCGCACGTGGATTGCGGCGACTATGTCATCGTCACCAACGTCGACAAGGTGGTGTTCACCGGCAAGAAGCTGACCGACAAGATCTACTATCGCCACACCGGCCACCCGGGCGGCGTCAAGTCGACCAGCCCCGAGAAGGTGCTGAACGGCCGCTTCCCCGAGCGCGTGCTCGAGAAGGCTGTCGAGCGCATGCTGCCCAAGGAGAGCCCGCTGGCCCGCCTGCAGATGACGCACCTGCGCCTGTTCGCCGGCGCCGCGCACACCCACGAAGCCCAACAGCCGGAAACGATCGACTTCAAGTCGGCGTCCTCCAAGAACACCCGGAGCGTCTGAGCATGACCGACGTGACTGCTGAAACGCCCGTCGTCGAGAACGACGCCCCCGCCGCCGCCGCGCCCGCCGCGACCGGCTTCGACGCCCTCAAGGGCCTGGGCACCGCCTCGGCCTCCGAGGACGCCCCGGTCTATGTCCAGAAGCTGGACGCCCAGGGCCGCGCCTATTCGACCGGCAAGCGCAAGAACGCGATCGCCCGCGTGTGGATCAAGCCCGGCTCGGGCAAGATCACCATCAACGGCAAGGATCAGATGCAGTATTTCGCCCGCGAAATCCTGCGGATGATGATCGCCCAGCCGCTGGAAGTGACCGACCGCCTGACCCAGTTCGACGTCGACTGCACCGTGCAGGGCTCGGGCCTGTCGGGCCAGGCCGGCGCCATCCGCCACGGCCTGTCGCACGCCCTGACCCACTATGAGCCGGCGCTGCGCCCGGTCCTGAAGCCGCACGGCTTCCTGACCCGCGACAGCCGCGTCGTCGAGCGCAAGAAGTACGGCCGCGCCAAGGCGCGCAAGTCCTTCCAGTTCTCGAAGCGCTAGTCGCAACCGCGACCTGGACTACAAGGGGCGCTCCGGGGAAACCCGGGGCGCCTTTTTCTTTGGCTGGAGGATGCCTGATGTCCGACCCCGAGCTTGAAGCAGCCAAGGGCTACTGGCTGTATGACGCCTCGGTGAGGCGCGAGATCGTGATTACCGCTCGCCCCGCTGCTCGTTCGCAGTCCCGCTATGACGACAATGAGCAATTGGATAAAGCCCGTCCGATACCGACCACTCCGGATGGGCGGGTGTATCTCGTAGGGGCAACCGGTGGCGGTGAGTATAAGACACTGGCCGAAGCGAAGGCATGGGCCGACGCCCAGCCTTGGGGCCCCGTCCAGTGGCTGGATGAGCCCGAGTAGGAATCCAATAGGTTAACCCACGCGCCTTCCCTGTCCTTCTCCCCTTGCGGGAGAAGGTGTCAGGCGAAGCCTGACGGATGAGGGGTCGCGCCGGTCTGTCGGGGCGGGGTCTCAAATCCGCTGAATTTCGGGGTCAGTGCGACCCCTCATCCGACCCGCTGCGCGGGCCACCTTCTCCCGCAAGGGGAGAA
Source organism: Brevundimonas sp. (assembly GCF_029946145.1). Taxonomy (GTDB): domain Bacteria; phylum Pseudomonadota; class Alphaproteobacteria; order Caulobacterales; family Caulobacteraceae; genus Brevundimonas. The sequence continues at coordinate 170,022 of NZ_JAQSDY010000013.1, read as the reverse complement.
GGATTCTGGAGCGTTCGATGTCTTATTCGATCTTCATCGACGGCGAGGCCGGGACCACGGGGCTGGAGATTCGCGAGCGGCTGGAGGCGCGCGGCGATCTGGAACTGATCCTGCTGGGCGACCGGCGGCGCGACGTGGCGGCGCGGCGCGAGGCGCTGAACGGGGCCGACGCCGTGATCCTGTGCCTGCCCGACGAGGCGGCGAAGGAAGCCGTGGCGATGATCGGCAATCCGGCCGTGCGGGTGATCGACGCCTCGACGGCGTATCGGGTCGATCCGGTCTGGACCTACGGCTTCGCCGAGATGGCGCCGGGACAGACGGAGAAGATCGCGGCGGCGACGCGGGTGTCGAACCCGGGCTGTTATCCGACGGGGTTCATCGGCCTGGTGCGGCCACTGGTCAGCGCGGGGATCATTTCGGCGGGCTGGCCGGTGACGGTCAATGCGGTGTCGGGCTATTCCGGCGGCGGCAAGGCGATGATCGCCGAGTTCGAGGCCGGGGGAGCCGGGGCGTACCGCGCCTATGGCCTGTCGCTGAAGCACAAACACGTGCCCGAGATGACGCGGCACACGGGGCTGGAGCGGCCGGTGCTGTTCGCGCCGGCGGTGGGGGCGTACCGGCAGGGGATGCTGGTCGAGGTTCCGCTGCAGCTGGCGGCCCTGCCGGGCTCGCCGTCGGTCGAGGTGGTGCACGGGGCGCTGGCCGAGGCCTATGCGGGATCGCGGTTCGTCGAAGTCGTGGAGCTGGAAGAGACCGAGGCCATGGCCGGGATCGATCCGGAGGGGCTGAACGGGACCAACCGGATGCGTCTGCATGTGTTCGGCGACCGGGGCGGGGCGCAGGTGCGGCTGGTCGCCCTGCTGGACAATCTCGGCAAGGGGGCGTCGGGGGCGGCGGTGCAGAACCTGAACCTGATGCTGGGGCTGAGGGAAGACACCGGCCTGAGCTGATACCCGGGCCTTGCCTCCTATCCGCGCATCCCCGCGAAGGCGGGGACCCAGGCTTAAGCCCCGCCGCCGGCGTCGGGTTGAGCGTCGGTTCGTTCAGACAGCCTCGTTGCAGTTCAAACCTGGGTCCCCGCCTTCGCGGGGATGCACGGAGTTTGTGGAGTCGTTGGCTTGAAACCTGCGCGGCGGCGCCGACGTATCTCCTGCATGACCCAGATCAACCGCCGTCATCTGTTCCTGACCGCCGGCGCGGTCGCCCTGTCGGCGTGTGCGCCGGAGAGCGCGGACGCCTCGGTGGCGCAATATGCGAACTCGCCGTTCCGGCGTCTGACGGACGCCCAATGGCGGGCGCGGTTGCCGGCGGCCGCCTACCAGACGCTGCGGCATGAGGCGACGGAACGGCGCGGGACCAGTCCGCTGAACGACGAACATCGGCGCGGAACCTTCGTCTGCCGGGGCTGCGACCTGCCGCTGTTCCGGTCGCAGTGGAAGTTCGACAGCGGCACGGGCTGGCCCAGCTTCTACGAGGTCATCGCCGCCAATATCGGGACGAAGACCGATTTCGCCATCGGTATTCCGCGTACGGAGTATCACTGCGCCCGCTGCCTGGGGCATCAGGGACATCTGTTCATGGACGGGCCGCGGCCGACCGGAAAACGCTATTGCAACAATGGCGTGGCGCTGAAGTTTCAGCCGGCCTGACGGCTGGCCTTGATCGCCGATTCCGCCGTGGCGCCGAACCAGACCGAGGCGATCAGCACCAGCAGACCATAGTCGGGCCCGGGCCAGAAGACCGGGATCGCCGCGGCGGCGATGATCAGCATCGGGAAAAGCGAGGCCCAGGCCGCCGTGCCCCGGCTGTCGGGATGGATCATCGGCGGGCGCGGCGTGATCTTCATCATCCGCAACATCACCGGATTGAGCAGCACAAAGCCTCCGGCGCAGATGATGGCCAGCAGGGGATTGCGGATCAGGCCGATGGGCGGGCCGTAGACGGTGGCGGTGATGACCACCAGCAGCAGGGCGCAACCCGTGGTGATCGCCAGCAGCAGATTGGGTTCGAGACGCTTCAAGACTTCACTTTCACATAGGATCCCGGGGCCGGTTCCAGCGGCGGAAGCGGGCCTTTTTCGGGATCGCGGGCGGGGACCCAGTCACCCGACCGGGCATGCAGCCAGTCCGCCCAGTGGTTCCACCAGCTGCCGGGGTGCTCCTCGGCCCTGGCCTGCCATTCGCCGAGGGTCGCGGGCAGGGCGGGATTGGTCCAGTGCTGGTACTTGTTCGCCGACGGCGGATTGACCACGCCGGCGATGTGGCCCGAACCAGCCAGGGTCAGGGTCACGTCGGCGTTGGAAAAGGCGCGGGCCGAGCGGTAGACCGAATTCATCGGCGCGATGTGATCCTCGCGGCTGGCCTGGAAATACAGGGGGATGGTCACCTTCGACAGGTCGACCTTGATCCCGCCGATGGTGAACTCGCCGCGGGCGAGGCGGTTCTGGCCGTACATGGAACGGAGGTAGTCCATGTGCAGCTTTTTCGGCATGCGGGTCTGGTCGGCGTTCCAGAACAGCAGGTCGAAGGCGGGCGGGTCCTTGCCCATCAGATAGTTGCTGACGAAGAAGGACCAGATCAGGTCGTTGGCGCGCAGGGCGTTGAAGGTCTCGGCCATGGCCGCGCCGGGCAGGACGCCGCCGGCGGCGTCCATCTGCTGCTCGATCTCGTTGAGCCAGTGCTCGTCGGTGAACAGCAGCAGGTCGCCGGCCTCGGCGAAGTCGTGCTGGGCGGCGAAGAAGGTGTTGGCCGTGACGCGCGTGTCGCCCTTCGCCGCCATATGGGCCAGGGCCGCGCCCATCAGGGTGCCGCCGATGCAGTAGCCGACGGTGTTGATGTGCTCGGACCGCGACTGCTCCAGAGCCTTTTCGATGGCGCGGTAGACGCCCTTTTCCAGATAGTCGTCGAAGCCGAAGCCGGCCTTGTCCTTGTCGGGATTGACCCAGGAGCAGACGAAGACGGTGAAGCCCTGGGCCGAGAGCCAGCGGATCATCGAGTTCTCGGGCTGGAGGTCCAGGATGTAGAATTTGTTGATCCACGGCGGGAAGATCAGCAGGGGGATGGCGCGCTGCTTGTCGGTGGCGGGGTCGAACTGGATCAGTTCGAACAGCTCGTCGCGCCAGACGACCTGGCCCGGGGCCGTGGCGACGTTCTCGCCGACGACGAATTTGCCGTAGTCCGCCTGGCTGATCTTCAGCTTGCCGGCGCCGCGCTCCATGTCGGCGGCGAAATTCTGCATCCCCTTCACCAGCGATTCGCCGTTCGACTCGGCGAGGGCCTTCAGGGCGGCGGGGTTGGAGGCGAGGAAGTTGGAGGGGGAGAAGGCGTCGGTCAGCAGTCTGGTGAAGAATTCGGCGCGGCGTTTGACCAGGGGATCGACGTCCTCGACGCTGGAGACGAGGCCGTTCATCCAGTCGGCGGTGACCAGATAGGACCGGCGCATGACGTCGAACATGGGGTTCTCGGACCAGGCCGGGTCCTTGAAGCGCTTGTCCTTCGAAGGAGCGGCGGGGGCGTCGTCGCCGGCGGCGCGGCGGGTCGCGGAGGCCCACAGGTCCATGTAGCGGTTGAAGAGGTCGGCCTGGGCGGCGAACAGCTTGTCGGGCCGCGAGGCCAGGCTGGTCATGACCGAGTTCATGGCCGGGCCGACGTGGAAGGGGTCAGGCGACAGGGCGGCGGGGCGATCGGCCTGGGACAGGGCGGCCTCGGCGATGGCCGTCTGGGCCGTCATGGCCGCCCTGGCCAGGTTCATGGACAGGGTTTCGAGCATCTGGCGCTGGTCGGCGCCGGGGAAGGCGAAGGCGCCGGCGGGCGCGGAGGCGGCGATCTCGGGCGCGGGCGCGGGCGCGGGCTCCGGCTTCGGGGCGGGGTGGGGCGCGGCCTGTGCGGGCGGCGGCGCCTTGGCGGCGCGCGGGCGCGGCGGCTTGGCCGAGGTGGGGCGCCCGGACTTGCGCGGCGGACGCGAGGCGGTCTTGTCCGGAGCGGGCGGAGGAGTCGGACGCTTGGCCATGGGGAGGGCTCCGGAGGTCGTCGGGATCGGTCGCAAGGGTCGCGCGCGCCCTTCCGCCTGTCGCGATCATGGCATATGACCGCCCCTGATATGAACGCACCAATCCGGAAAATCGCAGCGATGACGGCGGCGGTCCTGCTGACGGGGGGGCTGACGGCCTGCGCCGGCGCCTTCAACGCCGAGACCGACGCCAGTTCGCCGGTGGCGCCGAGGGTGCAGGCGCTGGTCGATGCGAATCGCGAATACCCGCGCTGGGCCGACTTCCCCAGGGTGACCGAGCCCGTGCCGGAGCCCGTCGCGATCGCGGCCCAGGTCAACACCCTGCGGGTGACGGGCGGCACCCTGGCGGGCGAGGTCTCGCGCATCGACTGGCAGGAGACGGGCGACCCCGCCGCCTACGCCGCCGAGGTGCGGGCGCGGGTCGACGCCGTCCCGGTCGCTCCCGTGACGGCCGGGACCCAGGCCGAGATGGAAGAATTCATCCGGCGCACCCGCGAACGCGGCCGCGCCCCGCCGCCGGTGGATCGCCGCTAGCGCCCATAGAACTGTCGCCCGGCCGGTAGAATCCGGGGATCATCGTCCAAGGAGAACGCCCATGGCCGCTTCGGCTCCCTATGCTTCCACGCTGGCCGCCGACGCCGCGCGGGTGACCGAACTGGCCGCCATCGCCAGCTACGCCCAGATCGGCCGCGGCGACGAGAAGGCCGCCGACCAGCTGGCCGTCGACGCCATGCGCACGGCGCTGAACGCGCTGGATATCGACGGCAAGATCGTCATCGGCGAGGGCGAGCGCGACGAGGCGCCCATGCTGTACATCGGCGAGAAGGTCGGCACCGGGAAGGGGCCGGCCATCGACATCGCCCTCGATCCGCTGGAAGGCACGACCCTGACGGCCAAGGCCATGGCCAATGCGCTGTGCGTGCTGTCGATGTCGCCGGGCGGCGGCATGCTGCACGCGCCCGACACCTATATGGACAAGATCGCCATCGGGCCGGGATTCGCCCCGGGCACCGTCGATCTGGACATGAAGCCCCAGGACAATGTCCGCTCGCTGGCCTCGGCCAAGGGTGTGAAGCCGGAAGACATCACGGTCTGCGTCATGGACCGGCCGCGCCACGCGGAACTGATCGCCGCCCTGCGCGAGGTGGGGGCCAAGGTGGTGCTGATCACCGACGGCGACGTGGCGGGGGTGATCCACACGGCCGAGCCCGAGACGGGCATCGATCTGTATCTGGGCTCGGGCGGGGCGCCGGAAGGCGTGCTGGCGGCCAGCGCGCTGAAATGCGTCGGCGGCCATTTCCAGGGCCGGCTGATCTTCCGCAACGACGACGAGCGGGAGCGGGCGCGCAAGACCGGCGTCACCGATTTCGACCGCAAATACGACCTGCATGAGCTGGTGTCGAAGGACGCCATCTTCGCCGCCACGGGCGTGACCAAGGGCGCCATGCTGGACGGGGTCAAGGTCGCCGGCGGCTTCGTCTCGACCCATACGCTGGTGATGGATTCCTCGACGCGGACGGTCCAGCGCATCCGCACGATCCGGCCCCTCTGATGGCGGACGGGGGCGCGGTCCCGGACGTCGGGCCGGCGTTCCTGGGCGTGTCCCGCTCGCTGTCCGGCCGCGCGTGGCGGCAGAGGCCCGCCGAGGCGGGGCTGATCCGCAGCCATATGCAGGCGCTCAACCTTGAGGAGCCGCTGGCGCGGGCGCTGGCGGCGCGGGGCGTGCGGGCCGATCAGGGCGCGGACTTCCTGCAGCCGACGCTGAAGGCGCTGTTCCCCGATCCGTCCAGTTTCATGGATATGGACGCGGCGGCGGAGGCGATCCTCGACGCCCTGCAGGCGCAGGCCTCGATCCATGTGTTCGCGGACTATGACGTGGACGGAGCGTCCAGCGCGGCCCTGCTGGTGCGCTGGTTCCGGGCCATGGGCGGGGACCTGCCCATCTATGTGCCGGACCGGATGACCGAGGGGTATGGCCCCAGCGCGCGGGCCTTCGACACGTTGAAGACCTCGGGCGCCGATCTGGTCATCACCGTCGACTGCGGCGCGGCGGCCAATGAGGCGGTGGCGCATGCGGCGGCGATCGGGCTGAAGGTCGTGGTCATCGACCATCACATGATGCGCGAGCATCCGCCGGTCTGCGCCGCCGTGGTCAATCCGAACCGGCCGGGCTGCAACTCGGGGCAGGGTAATCTGGCGGCGGCGGGGGTGGTGTTCGTGCTGCTGGCGGCGCTGAACCGCGAGGCGCGGCGGCGGGGGATGTTCGCCGATCTGAAGGAGCCGGATATCCGCCACTGGCTGGATCTGGCGGCCATGGGGGCGATCTGCGACGTCACGGGGCTGACGGGGTTTAACCGGGCCCTGACCAGCCTCGGGCTGCGGCGGATGTCGGAGTGGGGCAATCCGGGATTGAGGGCGCTTCTGGCGGCGGCAGGAGCCGAGCCGGGACCGGCCAAGTCGAACCATGCGGGCTTCATTCTGGGCCCGCGGATCAACGCCGGGGGCCGGATCGGCAAATCGGACCTGGGCGCGCGGCTGCTGTCGACCGACGATCCCGCCGAAGCGGCGGCGCTGGCCCAGGAGCTGGACGCCCTGAACATCGCTCGCCGCGAGGTCGAGCGGCAGGTGACGGATCAGGCCACGCGGATGGTCGAGGCGACCGGCGTCCATGCCGACGGCTCGGCCGTGGTGGTGATCGAGGGCGACGACTGGCATCCGGGGGTGGTCGGCATCGTGGCCGGCCGGCTGCGCGAACGCTGGCGCAAGCCGGTGGTGGTGATCGGCGTCGATGCGGTGAACGGGATCGGCAAGGGCTCGGGCCGGTCGCAGCCGGGCATGAACCTGGGCCGGGCCGTGCAGGCCGCCTGGGAGACGGGCGTGCTGCTGGCCGGGGGCGGCCACGCCATGGCGGCGGGACTGACGGTCCGCGCCGACGACATCGGACGGCTGCGGGACTTCCTCAACGAGCGGATGGCGGGCGAGCAGGCGGCGGCGGATGCGCTGGATGTGGTCGAGATCGACGCCCTGATCGACCCGGGCGCGGCGACGCGGGGCCTGTTCGAACAGTTCGAGCAGCTGGCGCCCTTCGGACCGGCCAATCCCGAGCCGCTGTTCGCCCTGGAGCATGTCTCGGTGCGCGACGCCGTGGCCATGAACGGGGGCCATGTGCGCTGCCGGCTGGTCGGGGCCGACGGCGCGTCGGTAAAGGCCATCGCCTGGCGCTGCGCAGACCTGCCCGGGGGCCAGTCGCTGCTGTCGGGACAGGGCGGGCTGAGCGTGGTCGGCCGGCTGAAGGCCGACGACTGGAACGGCCGCAAGGGCGTGCAATTCGAGATCGAGGACTTGGCCGATCCGCGGATGGTGTGACGTCTCCTCCCTGTCGCGAAGCGATGGGGAGGTGGCGCGGCGCGGATACGCGCCGTGACGGAGGGGGCGACGCTGACGGTAGCTCGTCGGAGCGCCAAAACCCCGCCACCGAGTCGCCCCCTCCGTCTCGTCGGCTGAACGCCTCCGAGCCACCTCCCCATTCGCGTCGCGAATGGGGAGGAGAGGGGTTGCACGCCCCGGAATCGGCGGCTATATCGCCCGCTCTCCGCGCAGCGGTCCCTTCGTCTATCGGTTAGGACGTCAGGTTTTCAACCTGAAAAGAGGGGTTCGACTCCCCTAGGGACTGCCAGCGCGGAGCCTTCCCCTTTTTCACCGCCGACCCCGCCGCGGCGCCGAGCCTTTCAGGGTCTGGCGCGTTGGAACGGCGTGTCCGGTGTGCGGGCGGAGGATGGCCGGTTGATCGAAATGTCCGCAGACCCGGGTCAGACATCGTCATTCATCCCGCCTGCCCCCGGCGCGCGCGCGTCCATCCTGATGGTCGAGGACAACGCCGAAGTGCGATTGATGGGAGCGACCCTGCTGGAGGAGGCGGGGTTCGAGGTGCATCAGGCCGGCGACGCCGACGAGGCGCTGGCCCTGGTGAGGACCGGGCTGGCTTTCGACCTGCTGTTCACGGACGTCGTCATGCCCGGCGACATGGACGGGGTGGCTCTGGCGGCCGAGGTGCGCCGGCTTCAACCGGGGGTTCCGGTGCTGCTCACGACCGGTTGGGGCGACAGGGTCAACGGTTGCGGGGGGCTGGACCTGATCGGAAAACCCTACCGTGCGCCCGAGCTGACGCGGAAAATTCGGGCGCTTCTGGACGACGCCGAAGGCTCGATCTGACCGCATATGTCGCTTTCTGGCGAAAACAGGGGTTTTTTGCTTTTCCGAGCTTCACAGAACCGTGTTAAATAAACGCCGTCCGCAAGGGTCGCGGGCAGGGGGAAGGCTGTGTCTGACTACGAGGGCGTTGGGACGGTCGCTGCGGTGCGTATTGCCGGCCGGGTGAAATGGTTCGATCCCGGCAAGGGATACGGCTTCATCGTGCCCGACGACCCGTCGCTCACCGACATGAAGGACGTGCTGCTGCACATCTCCAGCCTGCGCGACAGCGGGCGGGACACCGCGCCGGAAGGCGCGCCGATCACCTGCGATTGCGCCCGGCGTCCCAAGGGCTGGCAGGTCACCGAGGTGCACGACCTGGGCGAAGGCGATCCCGAACTGGCTCCCGCGCCGAAGCGCACCGGCTATGACGGGCTGAGGCAACAGGAAGCGTCGCGCGTCGCCGGGACCGAGACGGCGTCCGGGGGGCCGCTGGAGACCGCCGTCGTAAAATGGTTCAATCGCACCAAGGGCTACGGATTCGTGGTGCGCGACGGCGCGCCGGGCGATATCTTCGTCCATGTCGAGACCTTGCGGCGCTGCGGGCTGGATGACCTCCTGCCGGGCGAGACGGTTGCGGTGCGGTTCGCCGAAGGCCCCAAGGGGCTGGTGGTCGCGGAAATCAGGCCGGGCGGATAGTCTCCGCCCCTTTGAGGGTGGATGCGAGATGCTACGTCGTGGAATACTGGCCGTCCTGTCCTCCGCCGTCCTGCTGGCCGCCTGCGCAGGCGCGGGGACGCCCAAGGACGCGAACGGCAATCCGCTGGAACCCCTGACCATCACCACCGCCAGCGGCGAGCACCGGTTCATGGTGGAGATCGCCGACGACGCGGCCGAACGGGAACGCGGGCTGATGTTCCGCGACCCGCTGGCGGATGACCGCGGCATGCTGTTCCAGTTCCCGGACGTGGCCGAGCGCGGCTTCTGGATGCGCAACACGCCCAGCCCGCTGGACATCATCTATATCGACCCGCGCGGGCGGATCGTCTCGATCGCGAAGAACGCCACCCCTCGGTCGGACACGGTCATTCCGTCGAACGGCCCGGCCAGCGGCGTGCTGGAACTGCGCGCGGGCCGCGCCGACGAGATCGGGGCGAAGGCGGGCGACAGGGTGCGCCATCCTTTCTTCGCCGAATAGCAAACACGCGTTGCGGCGGGGCGCCTCCCGTGGCAAGAGCCCGCCTCTGGATCGGGGTGTAGCGCAGCCTGGTAGCGCATCTGGTTTGGGACCAGAGGGTCGGAGGTTCGAATCCTCTCGCCCCGACCAGAGAGATCGAAGAGCCCGGAGCTTCCCATGCTTGCCCGCATCCACCGCCCCGCCAAGACCGCGATGCAGTCCGGCAAGGCCTCGGCGAGAGAATGGCGTCTGGAGTTCGAACCGGCGTCGGCGCGGACGATCGATCCGCTGATGGGCTGGACCAGTTCGAGCGACATGAACGGCCAGGTCCGCCTGACCTTCGATACGGCCGAGGAGGCTGTAGCCTATGCCGAGCGGCACGGCATTCCGTTCCGACTGCACGAGCCGCAGGATCCGCCGGTGATCCTCAAGGCCTATGCCGACAATTTCGCCACCTTCCGCAAGGTGCCGTGGACGCACTGAATTCTTTTGCGGCTACCGCGCTTCGCCGCATCCTTGTTCGGCTACCGCGCTTCGCGCTACTTGAGCCGTGCTGTTGTTCGGCTACCGCGCTTCGCGCTACTTGAGCCGTCGGGCGCCCATAGCTCAACCGGATAGAGCACCCGCCTTCTAAGCGGGATGTTGCAGGTTCGAGTCCTGCTGGGCGCGCCACTCCTGAACCGCGCCGACGCCCGCGCATTGAGGGGCGATGCGGATCGCGACCTTCAACATCAACGGCGTCAACACGCGGCTGCCGAACCTGCTGGCATGGCTGGAGGAGGCGCGGCCGGATGTAGCCTGCCTGCAGGAGCTGAAGGCGACCGATGCACAGTTCCCGGAGGCGGCTATCCGCGACGCCGGCTATCATGCCGTATGGAAGGGGGAGCACCGCTGGAACGGGGTGGCGATCCTGTCGCGGGTCGAGCCGGTGGTGACGCGGCGCGGGCTGCCCGGCGACGAGGCGGATGCGCAGAGCCGCTATATCGAGGCGGCGGTGGACGGGATTCTGGTCGCGTCCCTGTATCTGCCCAACGGCAACCCCCGGCCGGGGCCGAAATTCGACTACAAGCTGGCCTGGTTCGAGCGGCTGATCGCCCATGCCGAGGGGCTGCTGGCCAGCGGGGCGCCGGTGGTGCTGGCGGGGGACTATAACGTCGTGCCGACCGAGGCGGACATCTACAACAGCCGTTCGTGGAAGAAGGACGCGCTGCTGCAGCCCGAAAGCAGGGCGGCGTATGCGCGGCTGCTGGATCACGGGTGGACCGACGCCTTGAGAGAGCGGTTTCCGCACGATCCGCCGCCGTGGACCTTCTGGCAATATTTCCGGCAGGCGTGGGAGCGGGATGCGGGTCTGCGGATCGACCATCTGCTGCTGAGCCCGTCGGCGGCGGGACGGTTGAGCGACGCCGGGGTGGACCGCGTGGTGCGCGGGCGCGAGCGGGCCAGCGACCATGCGCCGACGTGGATCGTGCTGGACTGAACCGGGACGGAGCGTGGCCGTTCAGGGATCATGGCGCGTGCCTTGAAAGTCTTTTCGTACTCTGACGGCTTCCACTCCTGGACCGTGGCGGCGACGTCGCGGGCGAAGGCGCTGGAAGCCTGGGGCGTGAAGCGGGACCTGTTCAAGGACGGCTCGGCGGTTGAGGCGGCGGAGGGGCCGGACAAGGCCGCCGCGCTGAAGGCGCCGGGCGAGCTGATCGAACGCGGACTGTCGGTCGATATCGGCAAGGTGGAGAAGACGAAGGCTCCCAGGGCGATGAAGAAGCGAGGTCCCGGCGCGAAGGACCTGGCCCGGATCGAGGCGCTGGAGGCCGAACTGGCGAAACTGGACGCCGAGCAGGCGCAGGAGACGCAGACGCTGGAGGCGCGGCGGGCCGGGCTGGAGCGGGAGGCGGCGGTTCTGGCGGGACATCAGGCGAAGGCCGCGGATGCGCTGCGTGCGAAGCTGAAGGCGGCGCGGGCGAAGGTCAGCGGATAGCGGCCCGCCAGGCGGCGAGACCGATCTCAAGGTCGGCGAGAAGGTCGGCGGGCGATTCCAGGCCGATGTGGAGGCGCAGCAGCTCGCCCTGAAGTATGGGCGGGTGGTTGCGGAAGGCGAGTTGGCCGGTCTCGTGAGTGATCAGGCTTTCGAACCCGCCCCAGGAATAGCCGAGGCCGAACAGCTCGAGCGCCGACATCAGGGCGTGGGCGGCGGCTTCGTCGCCGCCGTGCATGACGACGCCGAACAGGGAGGCGGCGCCGGTATAGTCGCGGCGCCAGAGGTCGTGGCCGACCGAGCCGGGCAGGGCGGGGTATAGGATGCGGGCGACCTCGGGGCGGGCCTGCAGCCAGGTCGCGACGGTCTTTGCCGAGCGGGCCTGTTCCTCATAGCGCAGGGGCAGGGTGCGGATGCCGCGCAGGGCCAGCCAGGCGTCATCGGGGGAGACCCGCCAGCCGAGGTCCTCGATGGTTTCAGCGATGGCGCGGCCGACTTCGGGCCCGGCGACGGCGATGGAGCCCATCAGCAGGTCGGAATGGCCGCCGACGTATTTGGTCACGGCCTGGACGCTGACGTCGACGCCGTGGGCGAGGGGGCGAAAGGCGAGGCCGGCCGCCCAGGTGTTGTCCATGACGGTGCGGACGCCCCGCGCGCGGCAGGCGGCGGCGAGGGCGGGCACATCCAGCATCTCGAATGTCAGGGAGGCGGGCGATTCGATCAGCAGGACGCGGGTCCGGTCGGTCAGGCAGGCGAGGATGTCGTCGGTCCGGGCGTCCGCAGCATGGAAGGCGGTCGTCACGCCGCGGGCCTTCATGTGCCGCGTCAGAAAGCGGCGGCTGGGGCCGTAGAGAGCGTCGGTGGTCACGACCTCGTCGCCGGGGCGCGCCAACGCGGTCAGGGGCACGGTGACGGCGGCGAGGCCGGAGGGGACGAGGAAGGCGTCGGTGGCGCCCTCCAGATCGGCGAGGGCGGCGCGCAGTTCGCGGGCCGCGGTCAGGTCCTCGATGCCGTAGACGGGGCCGAGCGTTCCGTCGCGCATGTCCGCCGGCGCATCATTCAGCAGGGTGGAGGCCCGCTCTACCGGCGGAGCAACCGCGCGGCGGCCACGGCCGCGCCGGGTGGCGGAGGCGATAAGGCGGGTGCGGTCGCTGCGGTCGGACATTCGGGCCGTGGGAAGGCTTGCGGTTCGGTCTGCAAAAGCCTCTAAAGCGAGGCGGGGCGCAAGGTCTGACACGGCTTCGGCGAGGCTTAATGAGGGCAGGTTTGGCAGGAGGCTGGACGGCGACCGCTGCAATCGTGGCGGCGCTCCTGACGCTGGCCGCTTGCGGGCGAGGCGACCGTCAGGCCGACAAGGACGCGGGCGAGGACGTCGGCGCCCGGACCGACGTCGCCGCTCCTGCCTTCGCCAGTCCGACCCTGGCCGCGATCAAGCGGCGCGGCCGGTTGAACTGCGGCGTGCATGAGGGACTGGTCGGCTTCGCCTTTACGGACAACCGCGGCCAGTGGCGCGGATTCGACGCGGACTTCTGCCGCGCCCTGGCGGCGGCGGTTCTGGGCGATGCGGACGCGGTGCGTTTCGTGCCGCTCGTCAGCAGCCAGAGGTTCGAGGCGCTGCGCAGCGGGCGGGTCGACGTGCTGTGGCGCTCGACCTCGTGGACCCTGTCGCGGGAAGCCCGGGAGGGCGTCCGCTTCGCCGGGATCAACTATTATGACGGCCAGGGCTTCCTGGTGCGCCGGTCGCTGGACCTGGCCAGCGCCACGGAGCTGAACGGCGCGCGAATCTGCGTGCAGCGCGGCTCGACCTCGGAGCTGAATGTCGCTGACTGGTTCCGGTCGCGAGGACTGGAATACACCCCCGTGGTCACCGCCAATGAGGAGGCGGCGCGCGCGGCCTACGGGCGCGAGGACTGCGACGCCTTCAGCGCGGACATCTCGGCCCTGGCGGCGGCCCGCACCACCTTGTCGAATCCGGAACAGCACGCCGTCCTGCCCGACGTCATCTCCAAGGAGCCGCTGGGGCCGGCGGTCAAACAGGGAGACGACGCCTGGACATCGATCGTGCGCTGGACCCTGAACGCGGTGATCCTGGCCGAGGAACTGGGGGTGACCCAGGACAATGTCGATCAGCAGGCGGAGGATTCGCGCGATCCCCAGGTCCGGCGCCTTCTGGGCGTCGAGGGCGACTTCGGGGCCATGATGGGATTGCGCCGGGACTGGGCGAAGTCGGCGATCGAAGCCGGTGGAAATTATGGAGAAATCTTCGCGCGGAATGTCGGCGGGGATTCATCGCTCGACCTGACGCGCGGGCTTAACGCACAATGGAATGCAACGCCGGGCGGCCTGATCTACGCCCTGCCCATCAGATAACGACATCGGCCGAGGGCCGGGGGGACGCATGGAAACGACGAAAAAGGGCGGCGTGCCGCTCTACCTGTGGATGCTGCTGGGCTTCGCGGCCGGCCTGGGGGGCGGGCTGTACGTCAATCTGACGGGCCAGACGGTGATCCCGGAGGTGATGTCGATCATCCAGGCCGTCGGCCAGATATTCCTGCGCCTGCTGTTCATGCTGGTCCTGCCGCTGCTGTTCGCGGCCCTGGCGGTCGGGGTGGCCGAGATGGGCGATCTCAAGTCGCTGGGCCGGGTCGGCTTCAAGACCCTGGTGTTCACCGTCGTGGTCTCGGCCATCGCCGTGGGCATCGGCCTGGGCATGGTCAACTACTTCCGCCCCGGCGACGGGGTCGATCCGGTGCTGGCCCAGCAACTGCTGGCCCAGGGCGCCCAGGGAGCCTCGGCCATCGTCGGCAATGCGCCCAAGAGCATCGAGGCGGGCCAGTTCTTCCTCGACATGATCCCGTCCAACGTCTTCACGGCGGCGGCTGACAACCAGATCCTGCCGGTGATGATCTTCGCCCTGATCTTCGGCATCGGCATGGTGATGGCGAAGAGCCCGGCCACCGACGCGCTTCAGAACGTCCTGCAGGGGCTGCTGGAAGTGATGATGAAGCTGATCAATCTCGTCATCAAACTGGCGCCCGTCGCCATCGCGGCCCTGATGTTCAACCTGTCGGCGGTGTTCGGCTGGGATCTGCTGGTGCGGCTGGGAGCCTATGCCGGCGTCGCGGTCGGGGCGATGGCGATCCACATGTTCATCGTCTATCCGCTGCTGGTCTGGATCTTCGGCGGCATGAACCCGCTGAAATTCGCCAACGGGGTGCGCGAGCCGTTCGTGGTGGCCTTCTCGACCGCCTCGTCCAACGCGACCCTGCCGATCGCCATCAAGGCGGCGGAAGAGAAGCTGAAGCTGCCGCGCCGCATCTCGCGCTTCGTGCTGACGGTCGGGGCGACGGCGAACCAGAACGGCACGGCCCTGTTCGAGGGCGTGACGGTTCTGTTCCTGGCCCAGTTCTTCGGCGTCGACCTGAACCTGCAGCAGCAGCTGGTGGTGATGCTGGTCTGCATCCTGGGCGGCATCGGCACGGCCGGCGTGCCGGCCGGATCGCTGCCGGTCATCGCCCTGATCCTGACCATGGTCGGGGTGCCGGCGGAGGGCATCGGCCTGATCCTGGGCGTCGATCGCTTCCTGGACATGTGCCGGACCACGCTGAACGTCACGGGTGATCTGGTCGCGGCGACGGTGGTGTCACGCGGCGAGGTTGACGTGCCGGCCGATGTGGCGGGACCCGAGCCGGTCGCGCCGCCGGTCTAGGTATCTTCCCGCCCACACGGCGAATGCCGGGGCCCGGTTCGCAAACTCGATCACCGAGACAAGCAAGCCGGGCACAAGGTGATCGCGCGTGACTTCCATCCGGGCGCCGGCATTCGCCGGGATGAGCGGAGATAAATGCGTCTCAGCCGGTCCCAACCGGCGTGTCGGGTCGGCCGCCCCATTCTGCCCAGCTGCCGTCATAGAGGCGGGACGGCCTGCCCAGCTCGGCGAGTCCGAGGCTGAGGATGGCGGCGGTGACGCCCGAGCCGCAGGTGGTCACGACCGGACGGTCCGGATCGACCCCGGCGTCGCGGAAGGCCTGTTCCAGGGCCGTTCCCCGCTTCATCGTCCCGTCGACCTCGAGCAAGGCCGGGAAGGGCAGGTTCAGCGCGCCGGGCATGTGGCCGGAGCGCAGACCCGCGCGGGGTTCGGGCTCACGGCCCTGGAAGCGACCGGCCGACCGGGCGTCCAACACCTGAACTTCCGCCTCCAACGCTGTGCGAATGTCAGAGAGTTCGGCGACGGCGTCGGCGTCATGGCGCGGAGAGAAGACGGCGGGGACCGGTGCGGCGGACGGCCCACTCTCCACCGGACGCCCTTCCGCCACCCATTTCGGCAGGCCGCCATCCAGTACACGGACGTTCGCCGCGCCCATGACGCGGAACATCCACCAGGCCCGGGCGGAGGAGCGGATGCCGACCGTGTCGTAGACGACGATCGCGTCCCGTTCCGAAATCCCGAGGCTCCCCATGCGCGCGGCGAAGACGGCGGGTGTGGGCAGCATGTGCGGCAAGTGGCTGTCCGGATCTGAACTGGCGTCCAGATCGAAGAAGACCGCGCCCGGCAGGCGCGCCGCCTCGAAATCCGGCCGTCCGTCGCGCCCATCCAGATGCCAGCTGGCGTCAAGGATGCGCAGGCCGGGATCGTTCAGAGACGCCGCCAGCTCTTCGGTTGGGATCAGGGGCGAGGGAGCGGTCATGTCGGGGTCCGGCGCCGCGATCAGTCGCGCGCGAGGACCAGCTGTATCACGTCGGTCCGGGCTGAACGGAAGCCGGCCTCGCAATAGGCGAGATAGAAGCGCCACAGCCGCCGGAACCGGTCGTCGAACCCGCCCATGCGGCGGATGTCGCCCCAGGCGGCCTGGAAGCGCTCGTCCCAGAGCCTGAGCGTCTCGGCATAGTCCTGACCGAACCGCTCTATGGCCCGCCACTCAAGCCCCGCACGGTCGATGACGGGTTTCAGCGACGTCTCCGACGGGAGCATCCCGCCGGGGAAGATGTATTTCTGGATGAAGTCAGTGCGCTTGTTGTAGCCGGCGAACAGGGCGTCATCGATGGTGATGATCTGCAGGCCCGCCTTGCCGCCGGGCTTCAGCACATCGTGGATCTTGCCGAAATAGGCCGGCCAGTATTCCTGGCCGACAGCCTCGAACATCTCGATCGAGGCGACGCGGTCGAAGGTCCCCTCGACGTCGCGATAGTCGGCCATGCGGATGTCGACGCGGTCGGACAGGCCGGCGTTGAACATGCGCTGACGGGAGAAGTCGAACTGCTCCTGCGAGATGGTGACGGCGGTGACGCGGGCGCCAGCCTCCTTCGCCGCGAACTCGGCAAACCCGCCCCAGCCGCAGCCGATCTCGAGCACCGACTGACCGGATTGCAGGTCCATCAGCCGGGCGAGGGAGGCGTATTTCTCATGCTGGGCGGCCTCCAGAACCATGTCTCCCCGGGTGAACCGGGCCGAGGAATAGGTCATCGAGCGGTCCAGCCACGAGGCGTAGAAGGCGTTCCCGAGGTCGTAGTGGGCGTGGATGTTCTTGCGCGAGCCTTCGCGGCTGTTGCGGTTCATGCGGTGGGAAACCCAGTGGACCGCCTTCATCACCGCATGGCCGTCGACCAGGCGTCGGATGTGCTCGTAGTTGTGGGCGAAGGATTCCAGAAGGCCGGCGAGGTGCGGGCTTTCCCACTCGCCGGCCATGTAGCCTTCCGCGAAGCCGATATCGCCGGACGCCAGGACGCGGCGGGCGAAGCGATAGTCCTTGATGTCGAAGACGGCCGACGGGCCCGGCTGCGACCCTTCCAGTTGATGCACCTCGCCATTGGGCAGGAGGACAGTCAGGCGGCCGAAGGTCCAGTTGGCGGCCAGAAGGCGCAGCAGGAATGAGAACCCGCCGGGGGTGCGGGCGCCTGCCTCATGCCGCTCGGCGGTGACCGACGTCATGACCGGAAGTCTCCGATGGACGACGGATGGCCGTCAATCCCCTTCGGCCCCGCGGCCGGCGACGACGGATTTGAGGGCGTCCAGCGCGCGCTGGCGGGCCTCGGCATGATCGACGACAGGAGCGGGGTAGTCGCGCCCCAGGCGGAGGTTGGCGGCCGCGAGGATGTCGGCGGGCGCCGTCCACGGCGCGTGAAGCCAGCGGTCGGGCAGGCGGCTGAGTTCCGGAACCCACCGTCGGACGTATCGGCCGTCTGCATCGAATTTCTGCCCCTGAATGACTGGATTGAAGATTCGGAAGTACGGTGAAGCATCCGCTCCGGATCCAGCGACCCATTGCCAATTCTGAACATTGGAGGCGAGGTCGGCGTCGACAAGGGTGTCCCGGAACCACCGCTCGCCCTCCCGCCAGTCGATCAGCAGGTGTTTGATCAGGAAGGAGGCGACGATCATGCGCACCCGGTTGTGCATGAAACCGGTCGTCCAGAGCTGGCGCATGCCCGCGTCGACGACGGGATAGCCGGTCCGGCCCCGCTTCCACGCCGTCAGGGCGGCGGCGTCGTCACGCCAGGGCATGGCGTCGTACTCGGGACGGAAGGCCGTGTCGGTCATCCGCGGGAAGGCGTGCAGCAGATGGGCGGAGAATTCGCGCCAGCCGATCTCCGCGACGAATTTTTCCGCTTCGGCGGCGGGGACCCGACCGTCGGCGGCGGCCTCGCGGGCGGCCTGGATGGCGCGCCATGGGCTGATCTCGCCGAAATGCAGATGGGGGGACAGTCGGCTGGTGGCCGGCTCGGCTGGCCGGTCGCGGCCGACGGAGTAGGATTTCAGACCCCCGGCGACGAAGGCGGAGAGGGCGGCGGAGGCCCCGGCCTCGCCCGGGGTCCAGTCGAAGCCGCCGGACCAGTCGGGACGGGTCGGATGCAAGCCCCAGGCGTCGAGGTCGTCAGAGGCGATGTCGGCGGGCGTCGCGACGATGCGCGGGCCGGTCGTGGGCGGCGGGGCCGAGGCCGTAGCCAGCAGGGCCTTCATGAAGGGGGTGAAGACCTTGTACGGCTGGCCGGCGCCGTTCAGTACGCCGCCCGGACGGTGCAGCAGGGCGGCGTTGTAGCCCTTGCAGTCGACGCGCTCAGCCTGAAGCGCGTGGGCGATGTCGGCGTCGCGGGCGAAGGCGTCGGGCTCGAACAGGCGGTTCATGAAGACGGCGTCGGCGCCGGTTTCGCCGATCAGGCGGTGCAGTTCAGCCTCGCTGTCGCCGCGGCGCAGGATGAGGCGCGATCCGCGCGCCCGCAGGGTGGCGTCGAGGGCGCGCAGGGACTTGTCCAGCCACCACAAGGAAGCCGCACCCATGGAGCAGACGCGCGAGCCCTGGTCGAGGATGTAGACGGGAATGATCGGCCGTCCGGTTTCGGCGGCGTGCATCAGGGCCGGATTGTCGGCCAGGCGCAGGTCCTGACGGAACCACAGGATCACGGGACGATCGGCCTTGGTGGTCATGCGGTCGGGCTCCGTGATAGCTTGCGAACCTCAACGTCCGACGCCACCTGATCGCCGCATGAGTGCGGCATCGACCGCGCGTCGCCAAGCCGCAAATCCGGGAAGCCTGTCTTGTCCAAGCCCAACGCCGTCATCGACATCAAGCAAGGGCTGAAACGCCCCGTCAGCATCGGCGGCGGTCAGCGAATCGTCTTCATCGCCGGCCCGTGCCAGCTGGAAAGCCGCCAGCACGCGCTGGAAATGGCCCATGCGCTGAAGGAGATCGGCGAGCGGCTGAACGTCGGCGTCATCTACAAGACCAGCTTCGACAAGGCGAACCGCACCTCGGCGACCGCCGCGCGCGGGTTCGGCCTTGAAGGATCGCTGCCGATCTTCGCGGAGATCCGCGAGGTCACGGGCCTGCCGGTGCTGACCGACGTGCACACCGAGGAGCATTGCCGCATCGCCGCCCAGGCCGTGGACGTGCTGCAGATCCCGGCCTTCCTCTGCCGCCAGACCGACCTGCTGCTGGCCGCCGCGGCGACGGGCAAGGTCATCAACATCAAGAAGGGCCAGTTCCTCGCCCCCTGGGATATGAAGAACGTCATCGCCAAGGTCGTCGGCGCGGGCAATCCCAACGTCATGGCCTGCGAGCGGGGGGCCAGCTTCGGCTACAACACCCTGGTCTCGGACATGCGGTCGCTGCCGATCCTGCGTGAGATCGGCTGTCCGGTGGTGTTCGACGCGACGCACAGCGTGCAGCAGCCAGGCGGGCAGGGGACCTCCTCGGGCGGACAGCGGGAGTTCGTGCCGGTGCTGGCCCGCGCCGCCGTGGCCGTGGGCGTGGACGCCGTCTTCATGGAGACCCATCAGGACCCCGACAATGCGCCGTCGGACGGGCCGAACATGGTGCCGCTGGACCAGTTCGAGGCGCTGTGCGCCGACCTGATCGCCTATGACGACCTGACCAAGGCGCGGATGGCGAAGGCGGCGTGAATCCGATAGGCCAAGGGGATGGCTGAACGCACGCTCGATCTGGGAGAACTGCAGGCGCTGCTCGAGGGCGTGCGCGGGCTGAAGATCGCCTGCGTCGGCGACCTGATGCTGGACCGCTATGTCTATGGCGAGGTCAGTCGCATCTCGCCGGAAGCGCCGATCCCCGTGCTGCGCATGGGCCGGACCGTCGCCATGCCGGGCGGCGTGGGCAATGTGGCGCGCAATGTCGCCGCCCTCGGGGGTGTGGCGCGACTGGGCGCGGTGGCGGGGCAGGATGCGGCCGGCGATGAGCTGGCGGCGCTGATCGCCGTGGAACCGGGCATCGAGGACGCGGTGGAGCGCCGGGCCGGCGTGGCCACCATCGTCAAGACCCGCTTCGTCGCCGCCGGCCAGCAACTGCTGCGGCTGGACGAAGAAGCCGCGGCCTTGATGGGCGATGAAAGTGGCGCCTTTACGGGCGCTTCCGTCTATTTGTTATCAGATTACTCCAAGGGCGTAGTCAGCGATCTGGTGATCGCCCAGGCCCTTTCCGCCGCGCAGAAGAGCGGCGCGCCGGTGGTCGTGGATCCCAAGGGCCGCGACTTCGCCCGCTACGGCGCGGTCGATCTGATCAAGCCGAACGCCAGCGAACTGGCGGCGGCCACGGGACTGCCGGTCGAGACCGACGCCGAGGTCGAGGCGGCGCTGAAGGCGCTGCTGCACGCGACGACGGCCAAGGCCGTGGTGGTCACGCGCGCGGGCAAGGGCATGAGCCTGATGCGGCGCGGCGAGGCGGCGAAACATTTCCCCGGACGGGCGCGCGAGGTGTTCGACGTTTCGGGCGCCGGCGATACGGGCCTGGCGGCGCTGGGCCTGGCGCTGGGCGCGCGCGCCTCGCTGGAGACGGCGGTCGAGTTCGCGATCCTGGCCTCTGGCGTGGTGGTCGGCAAGGCGGGGACGGCGGTGGTGACCCCGGCCGAACTGATCGACGCGGAGATGAGCCAGCACGCCGCCGGGGCCCACGCCAAGGTCATGCCGCTGGAGGAGCTGGCGCATGTCGTCGAGGGCTGGAAACGGCAGGGGCTGAAGGTCGGCTTCACCAACGGGTGTTTCGACATCCTGCATCGCGGTCACGTGGCCTATCTGGCCCAGGCGCGTGGCTGGTGCGACCGGCTGGTGGTGGCGCTGAACACCGACGCTTCCGTGCGCCGGCTGAAGGGCGAGGGGCGGCCGATCAACGATCTGGACAGCCGGGCCGTGGTCATCGGCGGGCTTCAGTCGGTGGACCGGGTGACGGCATTCGACGATCCGACGCCGCTGGCCCTGATCGAACGGCTGCGGCCGGACGTGCTGATCAAAGGCGCGGACTACACCCGAGAGGGCGTGGTCGGCGGCGATCTGGTCGAGAGCTGGGGCGGCGAGGTCAAACTGGCGACGTTCGAGGACGGCTATTCGACCACGAAGACGGTCGAGAAGATGAAGGGTCGTGAAGGGGAGGCGGGGCGATGATCCGGCGCATGATCGTGGTGACGGGCGGGGCCGGCTTCATCGGCTCGAACATCGTGGCGCGCCTGTGCGCCGAAGGGCGGCGCGACATCGTCGTGGTCGACCGGCTGGAAACGGCCGATCTGGGCAAGTGGAAGAATCTCGCCAAACACTCGATCGCCGACTTCTGGTCGCCCGAGGAGATGTTCGAACAGCTGGAACGGAACGCTGAACGGATCGAGGCGGTGGTGCACATGGGCGCCATTTCGTCGACGACCGAGCCGGACGCGGACCTGATCCTGCATACCAATTTCAGCCTGTCGCGGGACCTTTGGGCCTGGTGCGCCCTGCGCGACGCACGGCTGATCTACGCCTCGTCGGCGGCGACCTATGGAGACGGCGGACTGGGGTTCGAGGACCATGATGATCTTCGCTCTCTGTCTGCGCTTCGACCGTTAAATGCCTATGGTTATTCGAAGTATCTGTTTGACCAGTACGCGGCGCGGCAGGCTCAGATGCGGACGGCGCCGACCCAGTGGGCGGGGCTGAAATTCTTCAACGTCTATGGGCCGAACGAGTACCACAAGGGCGGGATGAAGTCGGTCGTGGCCCAGATCTGGCCCAGGGTTCAGGCCGACCAGCCGGTGACCCTGTTCCGCTCGCACAATCCGAACTACGCCGACGGCGGCCAGATGCGCGACTTCGTCTTTGTCGACGACGTGGTCGACATGGTCGAGTGGCTGCTGGAGACGCCGGAAGTGTCGGGGGTGTTCAACGCCGGATCGGGGCAGGCGCGGTCGTTCCTCGACCTGGCCAACGCGACCTTCGCGGCGGCCGGAAAGGCGCCGAGGATCGAATACGTCGATACCCCCGAGAGCATCCGCGACAAATACCAGTATTTCACCGAGGCCCGGATGGAGCGGGTGCGCGCCGCCGGCTTCGGCGGGCAGCCGACGCCGCTGGAAGAGGGCGTGCGCCGCTATGTGCAGGACTTCCTGGCCACGGCGGACCCGTATCGATGACGCGGCCCAGGCTGACCTTCCGCCAGTGGGCCGGCTGGATCGGCCTGACAATCATTCTGGTGCTGGCCGCCGCGGTGGCGGTGTGGCGCGGGGACATCCTGAGGGCCGGGCTGGATCCGCAGGTGCCATTCCAGACCTATACGCCGCCACCCGCTCCGGACTATGGCGCACCGGCGGCCTGGGCCTTGCGGGAGACGCGAACCGCGGGCGCGGGGCCGGCGGCGATCTTCTTCGTCCACTCCACCACCTATGACGGCGGGCGGGAGTGGAACGGACCGATCGGGGATCGCGAGGCCGACGCATGGCTGAGCCGGGTGGTTCTGCCCAACTACGCCGGGCCGTTCGCGCGCGCCGGGGCGATCAGCGCGCCGCGATACCGGCAGAGCAGCCTCTACACCCGGCTGACGCTGCGCGAGGACGCGCGCGAGGCGAGGGCCTTCGCTTATGGCGATGCGGCGGCGGCGTTTGACGTCTGGATCGCCAACCATCCGACCGGGCCGATCGTGCTGGCCGGACTGGAGCAGGGCGGCGAGATCGTGGAGCGGCTGGTGCGCGAGCGCGTGGCTCCCGATCCCGCGCTGCGCGAGAGGCTGGTCGCGGCCTATCTGATCGATGTTCTGGCCGCTGCCGACGGCCTGTCGCCACGGGTTCCGGCCTGCGCGCGGCGCGATCAGGTCGGCTGTGTCGTCGGCTGGTCGCCGGTAGGCGAGGGCAATGACGCGGCGGCGCGGCGGCGGCTGCGGCGGGCCCTGGTCTGGGACGCACGGGGACGCCTGGTCGATCTCGACGGGCGTCCGGCCCTGTGCGTCAATCCGGTGACCGGTTCGACCGACACGGCGCCGGTCGAGGCGCGGCTGCACAAGGGGGCGACCAACGCCACCGGGCTGGAGTGGGGCGCGCGGCCGGCCCTGATGGCCCGCGAAATCGCCACCCAGTGCCGGGGCGGTTTGCTTCGCCACACGGAGCCCAGGACGGAGTCGTTCCGCGAGACGGGGAGTTGGGCGGATCGAAGAAAATCACGACCTTACAATCTGTTCTACGGTGATATTGAAGCCGACGTTCAGGCTCGCCTGACGGCCTGGCAGGCGCGTCCGGCGATCTAGTCTATGCCCGGCCGGTCGTTGCGCCAGTCGAACAGCGCTTCCAGGACCTTCACCGCCTCGCCGCGCGGGCTGGTCAGGTCGGGGTCGCGGCCCAGCACCAGACGGGCGTCGTCGGCGGCGGCCAGCATCAGGGCGCGATGGCGGATGGGGTCGGCGAAGCGGTAGGCGGGGAAGCCGCTCTGCTTGAGGCCCAGGGGATCGCCGCCGCCGCGCAGGCGGAAATCCTCTTCGGCGATCTCGAAGCCGTCCTCGGTGCGGCGCAGGGTCTCAAGCCGGGTCTTCGCCGTTTCGCCGAGACCGTCGTCGCCGCCGCCGTACAGCAGGATGCAGGCGCTGGCCTTGGCCCCGCGGCCGACCCGGCCGCGCAGCTGATGCAGTTGGGCCAGGCCGAAGCGGTCGGCATGCTCGATGACCATGATGGTGGCGTTGGGCACGTCGACGCCGACCTCGACCACGGTGGTGGCGACCAGCAGGGGGATGCGGCCGTCTGCGAAATCGGCCATGACGGTCTCGCGCTCGGGGCCCGGCATCTGACCGTGGGCGAGGCCGACCTCGACCTTGAGGATGCGGCGCAGGTCGGCGGCGCGGGCCTCGGCGGCGGCGAGGTCGGAGGCTTCGCTCTCGGCCACCAGGGGGCAGATCCAGTAGGCCTGGGCGCCGCCGTCGATCGCCGCCTTCAACCGTTTGGCCACCTCGCCGATGCGGGCCAGCGGCAGCACGGCGGTGGTGACGGGCGTGCGGCCCGGCGGCTTCTCCATCAGCCGCGAGACCTCGAGCTCGCCGTATTGGGTCAGCTCGAGGGTGCGCGGGATGGGCGTGGCCGACATGGTCAGCAGGTGGACGCCGCCGGTGCGGGGGTCGCCCTTGGCCTGTAGTCGCTGGCGCTCGTTGACGCCGAAACGGTGCTGTTCGTCGATCACGGCGAGGGCCAGCCGGTCGAAGCGCACGGCGTCCTGGAACAGGGCGTGGGTGCCGATGGCGACCTGGGCCTCGCCCGAGGCGAGGGCGGCGAGCCGGGCGCGGCGCTCGGCGGGCGTGTCGCGGCCGGTCAGGAGGACGGCGCTGACGCCGGCGGCCTCCATCATGGGGGCGATGCGCTGATAGTGCTGGCGGGCGAGGATTTCGGTCGGAGCCATCAGGGCCGACTGGAAGCCCGAGGCGGCCGCGTCGGCCAGGGCCAGGGCGGCGACGGCCGTCTTGCCCGAGCCGACGTCGCCCTGCAGCAGCCGGCCCATCTGTTCGCCCGAGGCGAGGTCGCGGCGGATTTCGGCGATGGCGTGATGCTGGGCGCCGGTCAGCTGGAAGGGCAGGGACGCCAGCAGGCGGGCCGAGGCGTCGCCGGGATGGATGACCGGGGCGGGGGTGATCTGGCGGGCCCGGCGGCGGCGGGCCAGGGCCAGCTGGTGGGCGAACAGTTCGTCATAGGCCAGCCGCTGACGAACGGGGGCGTCGGGCTCCAGATCGGTCTCGGCCTCCGGGGCGTGCAGCCGTTCGAGGGCGGCGCGCCAGCCCGGCCAGCGGGTCTTCGCCAGCCAGGCGGGATCCTGCCATTCGGTCAGGTCCGGCGCGTTCTGCAGCGCGGCCTGGACCAGTTTGCGGATGACGCGCGACGACAGGCCCTGGGTCGCGGGATAGACCGGCTCGATGGCGGCGATGTCGCCAGCCTGTTCGGGGGTGAATATGTCGGGGTGCACGATCTGCACCTCGCTGTTGAACCGCTCGACCTTGCCCGTGACCAGCCGGGTCTGGCCGCGCGGCAGCAGGCGGTCGATGTGCTGGGCCGAGCCGCCGAACCAGATCAGATGGACGAAGCCGGTGGCGTCGGTGGCCCGGACCTTGATGGGCGCCCCGGGCTTGGCCGGGACGATCAGGCGGTCGATGACAATCTCGAAGATCCCGACCTGGCCCTCGACGGCGTCCGCGGCGGTCATGGGGCGACGGACGATCAGGCCGGACGGGGACAGGAACAGGACGTCGCGCACCAGCTGCCCGGCCAGCTTCTGGACGAGCGGCAGCACTTTCGGGCCCACGCCCTTCAGGGTGGAGACCTCGGCGAACAGGGGAAAGAGAATCTCGGGCCGCATCACGCGACAGCATAGCTGGCGAAACGGCGGGGGGAACGCTATCTGACCCGTCCTGTTTACTGACCGACCGGGCAAGGAAGCTTGTGGCCGATATTGACGCGCGTCCCGAAGAGGCTTCCGCCCGTGAGCGGCTGGGCCGGATCGTGTTCCGGGCCTGGCGGCGCGGATTCCGCGAGGCTGACCTCGTGCTGGGTCCGTTCGCGGACCAGGTCGGCCCGACCCTGACCGAAGACGAACTGGATTCCCTGGAGGCTCTGCTGGCCGAAGACGACGATCACCGACTGTACGCCTGGATCATCGGCAGCGAGCCGACGCCCCCGGCGCACGACACCGCTGTGATGGGCAAGATCCGCGCCTTCATGCGCGACCACGTCGCCGCCGCCGTCGCCGAGGGCGCGGGTTGATGGATGGCGTGGAGCCCCGGCGGGGCGATCAGGAGCTGGGCGGGGCGCCCGAGGGACTGGACGCGCTGACCGTCGCCGAACGGCTGAGGACCGCGGGCGGCGTCGGCGTGTTCGTGGCGCGCGACTACGCCCGCATGGGCGAGTTCGTTCAGGCGTTCGGCTTCTTCGCCCAGGACATCGAGGTCATCGAATTCCCGGCGTGGGATTGCCTGCCCTACGACCGGCTGAGCCCGTCGTCGTCGGTCTCGGCCGAGCGGATGGCGGCGCTGACCCGGCTGGCGCAACGCCATCCGACCGAAAGCCGCCCGACGCTGGTTGTGACCACCATCGGGGCGGCGATCCAGCGGACGCCGCCGCGCGAGGTGACCAGCGGGGCCGGATTCCAGACCACGGTCGGCCTCGATCTCGACACGGCGGCGCTGGAGCGGTATTTCGCCGCCAACGGCTATATGCGCGCCTCGACGGTGTCGGAGCGCGGCGAGTTCGCGGTGCGGGGCGGGGTCATCGACGTGTTTCCGCCGGGCTTCGCGGAGCCGGTGCGGCTGGACATGTTCGGCTCGGAGCTGGAGTCGATCCGCACCTTCGACCCGGCGACCCAACGGTCGACCGGACAGCGGCGCGAGGTGTCGCTGGCGCCCGTGTCCGAGGCCCTGCTCGACGCGGAGAGCATTTCGCGGTTCCGCACCGGCTATCTCAGCCTGTTCGGCGCGGCGGGCGACGATCCGCTGTACGCGGCCATCAGCGAGGGCGCGCGACGGCAGGGCATGGAGCACTGGCTGCCGCTGCTCTACGATCGTCTGGAGACCCTGTTCGACTATCTGCCCGACGACGCGAAGGTCTTCCTGGACAATCAGGTCGAGGCGGCGCGGAGCGAACGCTGGACCTTGACGCGCGACGCTTACGAGGCGCGCCGGGACGCGGCGATGAGCCGGAAGGCCGGCGGCTCTGCCTATCGCGCCCTGCCGCCCGAGCGACTGTATCTGGACGAAGCCGAGTGGATCACGGCCCTGGCCGGGCGCTGGGTGCGGCGGATGACGCCCTTCCACGGGCCGGGTGAGGACGCCGGAGGGCGGCTGGGGCGCAGTTTCGCGGCCGAGCGGGCGCAGGACAGCATCAATCTGTTCGAGGCCGTGGCGCGCCACGCCGAGGCGGTGAAGGCGGCCGGCAAGCGGGTGTTGTTCGCCTCCTGGACCGAAGGTTCGTCCGAACGGCTGGCCGGGATGCTGGCCGATCACGGGCTGGAGCATGTCGTCGCCGTGCGCGACTGGACCGACGTCCAGAAGGCGCCAAGGGACATCTATCTGCGCGGGGTTCTGCCGGTCGAGCATGGGTTCGAGACCGGCGATGTCGCGGTCATTTCCGAGACCGACATCCTCGGCGACCGGCTGGCGCGACCGCGGAAGAAGCGGCGGGCGTCGAACTTCCTCGCCGAGGCCTCGGCCCTGACCACCGGCGATCTCGTCGTGCACCTCGATCACGGCATCGGCCGCTACGAGGGGCTGAAGACGCTGGAGATCCAGCAGGCGCCCCACGACTGTCTGGAGCTGGTCTACGCCGGCGACAGCAAGCTGTATCTGCCGGTCGAGAACATCGACCTGCTGACCCGCTATGGCAGCGACTCTGACGGGGCGCAGCTGGACCGGCTGGGCGGGGCCGGCTGGCAGGCTCGCAAGGCCAAGGCCAAGCAGCGGCTGCGTGACATGGCCGAGGGGCTGATCGCCCTCGCCGCCAAGCGGTCGCTGCGGACGTCGGACCCGATCACCCCGCCGCACGGTCTGTTCGACGAGTTCTGCGCCCGCTTCCCCTATGAGGAGACCGACGACCAGCTGAACGCCATCGGCGACGTGCTGGAGGACCTCGGCAAGGGCACGCCGATGGATCGCCTGATCTGCGGCGACGTCGGCTTCGGCAAGACCGAGGTGGCGCTGCGGGCGGCCTTCGTGGTGGCGATGACGGGGCAGCAGGTGGCCATCGTCTGCCCCACCACCCTGCTGGCGCGGCAGCATTTCAAGACCTTCAGCGAGCGGTTCGCCGGCTGGCCGGTCACGGTGCGCCACCTGTCGCGTATGGTCACGGCGAAGGACGCCGCCGAGACGCGCGCGGGGCTGAAGGACGGATCGTTCGAGATCGTCGTCGGCACCCATGCGGTGTTGAGCGAACAGGTCGGGTTCAAGGACCTAGGCCTTGTTATCGTTGACGAAGAGCAGCATTTCGGCGTCAAGCACAAGGAGAAGCTGAAGTCCCTGCGGGCCGATGTTCACCTGCTGACCCTGACGGCCACGCCCATTCCGCGCACGCTGCAGATGGCGCTGTCGGGCATCCGCGAGATGTCGATCATCGCCACCCCGCCGGTCGACCGGCTGGCGGTGCGGACCTATGTCACGCCGTGGGACCCGGTGCTGGTGCGCGAGGCCCTGCTGCGCGAGAAATACCGCGGCGGTCAGGCCTATTATGTCGTGCCGCGCCTGAGCGACCTGCCGGAGATCGAGAAATTCCTGCGCGAACAGGTCCCCGAGATCAAATTCGTGGTCGGCCACGGCCAGATGTCGCCGACCCAGCTGGAAGACGTGATGAGCGCCTTCTACGACGGCAGCTACGACCTGCTGCTGTCGACCACCATCGTCGAAAGCGGCTTGGACGTGCCGACGGCCAACACCCTGATCGTGCACAAGGCCGACATGTTCGGCCTGGCCCAGCTGCACCAGATCCGGGGTCGTATCGGACGGGCCAAGGCGCGGGCCTTCGCCTATCTGACCACGCCGCCGAACAAGCCGATGAGCCTGTCGTCCGAGCGGCGGCTGCAGGTGCTGCAGTCGCTGGACAACCTCGGCGCCGGCTTCCAGCTGGCCAGCCACGATCTGGACCAGCGCGGCGGCGGCAATCTGCTGGGCGACGAGCAGTCGGGCCATATCCGCGAGGTCGGGGTCGAGCTTTATCAGCAGATGCTGGAGGACGCGGTGTCGGAGCTGCGTCTGTCCGGCGAGGGCGGCGGGGTCGTCGACCGCGGCTGGTCTCCGGCGATCAATGTCGGGGCGGCCGTTCTGATCCCGGAGGAATATGTCCCGGACCTCAACGTTCGTCTTAGCCTGTATCGCCGTCTGTCGGACGCGGAAAACAGCGAGACGCGCGAGGCGCTGGCCGCCGAACTGATCGACCGGTTCGGCCCGCTGCCGGATGAGGCCAAACAGCTGCTGCGGATCGTCGGCATCAAGGCCAACTGCAAGACGGCCTGTATCGAGCGCATCGACATCGGGCCCAAGGGCGCTGTGCTGACGCTGCGCAACAACGCCTTCCCCAATCCGATGGGGCTGGTCGGGCTGATCCAGAAGAACCACGCCTTCTGGAAGCTGCGGCCCGATCAGAAGATCGTGGTCAAGGGCGAGTGGGACACGGCCGCCGACCGGCTGAAGGTGGCCGAACGCATCACAGCCGATCTGGCGCGGGTGGCCGGGGCGGCCTAGCCAGTGTGCGGATCGGCGTTCTCGAAGCGCGCCTCCCACCAGGCCTTCCAGCGACCCTCCAGATCGGCGAAGGCCGTGTCGGACAGGCCGTAGGTGGTCAGGGTCAGCATGGTCGAGCCGCGCGGGCGCTTCTCTTCCCTGGGCGGGCTGTCCAGCACGACCAGCAGGCCGTCGCCCCAGGCGTCGACCGTGACGCCGATCTGGTGGCGGGCCGTGAACCAGACCTGGCCCGAGGCGTCCGCATCGGGGCCCAGCGGCATCGCGTATGGCTCGCCAGGCGCCGGGGCGGCGTCGAGACCCAGCACCGACCGGCCCAGCCGGTCCGCGCGCGGCGGGCCCGAGAAGAAGATCGTGCGGCGCGTCTGGCCGGGATGGCGGGCGAAGGCGAAAGCAAGCTGGTGGGTGAAGGAGATCCAGCCCTCGACCATGCCGTCGAACACATCCGACCAGTCGCCGGCGGGAGCGGAGCGGACCACCCGGACGAGGGTGGTCGTCTCGCCCGCAGCCTCGACCTCATACCGGTCATTGACGCCGACAAAGGTCACGACCCGGCGCGCCTCGTCGGCCTCGGCGTGGGTGACGAAGATGAAGTCGATCTCGTCCTTCAGGCTGTCGGCATCCCAGCCGAACCACTGTTTGATCTTTTGCGGATCGCGCAGGGCAGCCCAGACTTCATCGGCGGGGGCGGGCACGGTCACCTCGACGAGGACGTGATCTTCCATCGGCTTCGCGGCTTCGGTCATGGTCAGTTCCTGGCTGGAGCGGGCTTGGGCGTCGCCGGATGGGCGGCGGCCGTGAGGCGGTAGCGGCGGCCCGAGGGGGCTGAATATTTGCGGGCCAGAGCCGCGACGGCGGCGCTGACCTCTTCGGTGAAGGCGTCGAAATCGGCGGGGGTAGCGAAGGTCACGTCGGCCTCGACCGTCAGGGTGAGCAGGCGCGACCCTTCGGCGGCCGCGTCCTGGCGCATGCGGGCGACGTCACGGACGATGGTCGAGGCGGTCGAGATCAGGTGGTCGGCGGCGTGGCGGTCCTGGGCGTCGACTGCGTCGGGGTCGGGCGGGGCCTGCATCATGGCCGGGTCGAAGACGTAGTTCTGCGCGGCGACGAACAGGCGTTCGGTGAAGCCGCGCCTGCGGCGTTCTTCAGCCAGCTGGATCAGGCCCGCGCCCTCGAGCGCGCGCAGATGGTGGCCGATGTTCTGGCGCGGCAGGCCGAGCATTTCCGACAGGCCCGCGGCGGAGGCGGGCTCGGTCAGGGCGGCGAGAATGCGCCGACGGAGGGGCGCCAGCGCCAGAAGGGCAATGTCCAGATCGTCGAGCAGGGCTGAGGGACGCGCCGTCATGGCGCAAACCTGCATTAGACAAAATAGATTGTCAAATGAACGTCAGGCCTGGGACCGGACATCCTTCGAGGCGCGTTCCAGCACGGCGGCGGGGGATTCGCCCGGCGTGATTTCGGCCACGCCGACCTCGAACTCGACCACGAAGGGCGAGCGGTCGGGGCCGGCGTCGAACGCCGTGCAGCCGATGACGGCGGCGATCCGGTCGGCGGCGATCCGGCCCGATGGACCGTGGGTGGCGGGCAGGGCGAGGGCAAAGACGTCGGGCGACAGCCGCGCCGCCGTGTCTTCGGTGCGGATCAGGCGCGAGACCATGGCGCCGATCTGGGGCAGGGCGCGGTCCAGCCAGCCGCCCTTGCGGGCCTCGACCACCGCCTCGGTTTCCGAGACACGCAGCACGGCGACCGAGAGCGGGCGCCGGCGCAGGCGGGCGCCCTCGGCCACGCGCGCCAGATGGCTGGCGAACAGCTGAGGCGTGAACAGGCCGGTGGCGGGATCGGTCAGGCCCGAGCCGCGCGCGCTTTCCAGCGCCTTGCGGATGGCGACGTGGCGGCGGTGCGCGCGGGCCAGGGCGGTGACCCGCTCGGCCGTCTCGTCTTCCGGCGTGTCGGCGGCGGCGACGTCGGCGAAGCCCCGGTTGTAGAGCTCGGCCAGGTTGATCTCGCCCGAGCCGCGCAGATAGAGCACGGCGGGGATGTGATAGAGCCGCGTGTTCCGCTTCATGCCCGAGGCGATCGACAGGGCCGGGGTGTGATCCTCGGCCCCCCAGAGCACGGCGGCGTCAAAGGGCTTTTCGTGCAGGT
The DNA here is from genome assembly GCF_029946145.1 of Brevundimonas sp. Lineage (GTDB taxonomy): Bacteria > Pseudomonadota > Alphaproteobacteria > Caulobacterales > Caulobacteraceae > Brevundimonas. The sequence continues at coordinate 138,593 of NZ_JAQSDY010000013.1, read as the reverse complement.
AGTCGAAGGCAGTGTAGGGCGTCGGCGCGGCCACGACCTCGCAGCCCCGGTCGGTCAGGGCGTTGGACAGGGCGAGGAAGTGCCGGTCCGGCTTGCCCGCCGCCAGGACGCGCAACGGCGTGGCGTCCGGGTCGGCCAGGGGCAGGGGCTGCCCGCGCGCCGCGAAGGTGGCCTCGCGCAGGCTGACCTCCTCTTCGGCGATGGCGGACCGGATCAGGTTTTCCAGACGCAGCGCGGCCTGGGCGGCGTGCGGCGGGCTGGACATGACGATGTCGGCCGAACCGGGCTCCCAGCCGGCGGCGTCGGCGCCGATGGCGAGAACGGGCAGGCGACGGGGCGAGACGGTCTGGCGCAGGGCGTCGACGCCGTGGACCGCGTCGGGCAGGCGGGCGTCGAGGATCACGGCTTCCAGCGGCCAGTCGATCAGGGTCTGGATGGCGCCCGCCAGTGAGCGGGCGGTGACGGTGCGCCAGCCGAGGGCGTCCAGCCCCTGACACAGCGGACCGATCAGGTCGTCGTCAGGGGCGACGACCAGAATGCGCGGATCGGAACCCAAGATCGGAATCTCCAGCCGCGCCCAGCCCCGGGCGCTGCTTCATGGCGGCGGACCATAGCGACGGTCGGCGGCTGTAAGCAACGGGTCACGCAAGGGGTCGGGGGCGGCTATCCCCAGCAGCGCTTTCCCCGGGACCGAATTGGGGTAGAAGTGCGCGCTTCAACGGTTGTGGGGACCGGCTTGCAGGCCAAATCGGATATTGAAGTCGCCGCGCGCTGGGCCACGCCCATGCTGTGGGGCCGGCTGGCGGTCAAGGCGTTCTCGCGCAGCTGGGGCCGCGACGTGATGCTGTACACGGGCGGGGTGTCGTTCTTCGCCCTGCTGGCGGTGTTCCCGGCCATCGCCATCCTGATCGGCTTCTACAAGGCGGTGCTGTCGATCGCCCAGGTCAGCGAGCAGGCGGCGGCCCTGGCCGATGTCATGCCGACGGCGGCGCGGGCCATCTTCCGCGCCGAGATCGAGCGACTGGCCAATGCATCGGCGCGGACGGTGTCGGCGCAGAGCTTCTTCGCCGTCGTCATCGGCGGGTACGCCGCGCATCGCGGCTTCAAGGCCCTGCTGGCGGGGCTGAACCTGATCCACGACGAGACGGAGCCGCACGGCTTCTTCAAGTTCAACCTGCTGGCCTTCTTCGTCGCCCTGGCGGCCTTCCTGCTGTTCACCGTGGTGTCGGGCGCGGTCGTGACCTCGCGGCTTCTGGAGCACGCCGGCCCGGGCGCCGAGGGGCCGCCTGGAGGCATTCCGCTGGACGGGCTGTGGCCAGCCCTGGGTCTCGCGATCGGCCTGACCATGCTCTACCGCTATGCGATGTCCCACCGGACGCCGGTGGCCTGGGCGCCGTCGATCGCCGGGGGGCTGGTGGCGACGGTGATGTCGACGGTCTCGTCGTGGCTGTGCGCCATCTATGTCGAGCAGATCGCGCCCCTGGGGGCGACCTATGGCTCGGTCGGCGCGGTGGTGGTGCTGCTGATCTGGCTGTCCTGGAACGTCAACGCCTTCTTCTACGGCGGGGCGTTCGCGACGGAGATGGAGATCGCGGCGCGGTCGATCGGCGCGCCCGAGATCGAACCGGACGCGCCCGCCTCGGAGACGGTGGTCAGCCTTTCCGAGCGTCGGGCGTCTCGACCACGATAGTCAGAATCCCGTCCGCCTCATCGACCGAGACGACCCGGCCGCCCAGACCGGTCATCAGGTGCGGCACGTCGATGCGGGCCATGGGGTCTGTGGCCAGCAGCGTCAGCCGCGCGCCGGCAGGAGCCTCGCGCATCGCCTTCTGAAGTTTCAGGCTGGGGGTCGGGCAGCGGTGGCCGCGGGCGTCGACGATCATCCGCCGATCCGGTCCAGCAACAGGCGCAGGGCCACGCGCACGCTTTCCAGACGGATACCCTCGCGGCCCAGGTCGCCGAAGCGGTGCTCGGCGTGGATCAGGCCCGAAGGTCCGAAGGCCGCGAAATGGACGAGACCAATCGGCTTTTCGTCGGACCCGCCTCCCGGACCCGCTACCCCGGTGACGGCGACCGAGACGGTGGCGGCGGAGCGGTTGACGCCGCCCTCGGCCATGGCGCGGGCGACCGGTTCCGAGACGGCCCCGTGGGCCTCGATCAGGTCGGCGGCTACGCCCAGCATCTCGCACTTGGCCGTGTTGCTGTAGGTCACGAAGCCCCGGTCGAGCGCCGCCGACGAGCCCGGGACCGCCGTCAGGGCGCCCGCGACCAGACCGCCGGTGCAGCTCTCGGCCGTGGCGATCATCAGACCGCGCGCGACGGCCGTTTCGACGACCCGCCGGGCCAGTACGTCAATATCGTCGGGGAACATCGGGCGGGGCCTTCCGAAGGGGCGGCGAGTCGGTCCAGGGTGGGCCAAGCGCCCGGTAACGGCGCCAGCATACGGGGCGGGCATGAGCGACACCACCGGGGACACGGCCATGGACGCGGGCGCGCCGGACAAGCCCGCCGATCGGCTGACGCCACTCCTGTTCGCCCTGGCCATCTTCACCTCGGCCTCGCTGGTGTTCGTGGTCCAGCCGATGGTGACCAAGCTGGTGCTGCCCATGCTGGGCGGCTCGCCGGCGGTGTGGAACACGGCGATGGTCTTCTTCCAGACCGCGCTGCTGGCCGGATACGCCTACGCCCACGTCCTGCAGAAGGTCGGGTCGATCAAGACCCAGGTGGCGATCCATCTGGCGCTGCTGCTCGCCGCCGCCCTGTTCCTGCCGCTGCGGGTCAACGGCTGGCTGGGCGATCCCGACCCGTCGGCCCCGATCCTGTGGCTGCTGGCGACCCTGGCCCTGTCGGTCGGCGCGCCGTTCGCCGTGCTGTCGGCCACGGCTCCGCTGCTGCAGGCCTGGTACGCCCGGGTGCGGGCCGGACACGCCGACGGCAAGAACCCCTATGTCCTGTACGCCGCCTCGAACCTCGGCAGCTTCCTGGCCCTGCTGTCCTATCCGATCCTGATCGAGCCGCTGGCGACCCTGTCGGGGCAGCGATGGGGCTGGAGCGGCGGCTATGTCGCCTTCATGCTGATGGTCGTGGCCCTGGCCCTTGTGGTCTGGCGCCGCCGGCTGGACCGTACGACGGAGCCCGCGCGGCTGGCGGCCAGCCCGCCGATGACCCTGCGCGAAAAGGTCATCCTGGTGCTGCTGGCCGCCGCGCCGTCCAGCCTGATGCTGGGGGTGACCTCGCACCTGTCCACCGATGTGGCGTCCGCGCCCTTCCTGTGGGTCCTGCCGCTGGCCCTGTACCTGCTGACCTTCGTCATCGCCTTCCAGAACAGGCCGTGGATCCCGCTGAACCTCACCCTGCCTGTTCAGGCGGCGATCGGAGCGGTCTGCGTGCTGACCGTGGCCTTCCGCTCGTCCAACTGGAGCATGGCCTTCGCCATCCACCTGATCGCCTTCTTCTTCGCGGCCCTGATGTGCCACCAGTTGCTGGCGGCGCGACGGCCGGCGCCGGACCGGCTGACGGAATTCTATCTGCTGATGTCGCTGGGCGGCGTGGTGGGCGGCGCCTTCACCGCCCTGATCGCGCCGGTCATCTTCAACATGGTCTGGGAGTACCCGCTGGTCCTGGTGCTGGTCGGGCTGGCCCGGCCATGGGGCAAGGGTCGGCTCAATGGGACGCAGACGGGCATCCTTGTAGCCGCCGCCGTGGTCGCGGCGATTCCCGGGCTGCTGTCATGGTACCTGAACAGCAATGACGGGGCGCGAGCCGCCTTCTATGCGACCTCGCCGTTCCAGATGGGCCAGCTGGCCATGATCATCCTGCTGCCGGCGGCCATCTGCGCCTTTCTGGTGCGTGACCGGGCGCTGGCCTTCACCGCCATCCTGCTGATGATCACCCTTTCGTCCCAGTGGATCGCGCGAGGCTATGACTGGAGCTATTCGGGGCGCAGCTTCTTCGGCGTGATGCGGGTGGCCAATTCGCCCGATCCCCGGCTGGGGGGCGACGTCCATGTGATGATGCACGGCACGACCCTGCACGGCGCCCAGGCGCGGGACCCGCGCTTCGACTGCGTGCCGACCCTCTACTACGCTCCCGCCACGCCTATCGGCCAGGCTGCGGACATGGTCGAGGCGCGGGGTCCGGCCCGGATCGGCGTCGTCGGTCAGGGTTCAGGCGCCATGGCGACCTACAAGCGCGCCGAGGACTCGATGACCTTCTTCGAGATCGATCCGATGGTCGACCGGCTGTCGCGCGATCCGGAGTGGTTCACCTATATCTCGAACTGCGCCTCAGGGCCGATAGACACCGTTCTGGGCGATGCGCGGCTGACGCTGGCGAAGCAGCCGGCGGGGTCGTACGACCTGCTGATCATCGACGCCTTCTCGTCGGACGCCGTGCCGACCCACCTGCTGACGGCCGAGGCCATCGAGGGCTATCTGAAACTGCTTAAGCCCAACGGGGTGGTGCTTCTGCACCTGTCCAACCGAAACCTCGACATCACCCTGCCGGCCATCGCGGCCGCGCAGGCGCTGGGCAAGGCCAGCCTGCATCAGATCTACTACGAGGGCGATTCGACGCCCGAGATGGCCGAGGCCTCGACCGAGGCCCTGATCCTGTCGCCGACGCCCGAGGGACTGGCGGATTTCCGCGCCGACGCCCGCTGGAAACAGCCGCTGCCGACGACTGTGCGGCCGTGGACGGACAACTATGTCAATCTGTTCGGCTCGCTGTGGCGGAGCATGTTCCCGCCGGCGGAACGGCCGCTCTAGGCGGGCAGTTCGATCGTCGCCAGGGCCTGGGCCGCCAGGCCTTCGCCGCGGCCGGTGAAGCCCATGGCCTCGGTCGTCGTGGCCTTGACGCTGACGGCGTCGAGCGGAAGCGACAGGATGTCGGCGAGGCGTTCGCGCATGGCCTGACGGTGCGGCTTCACCTTCGGCCGCTCGCAGATCAGGGTCACGTCGACGTTCACGAGGCGGCCGCCGCGCGCGGCCAGCCGTTCAACGGCGTGGATCAGGAACAGGTCCGACGCCGCGCCCTTCCACTGCGGATCGGTGGGCGGGAAATGGTCGCCGATGTCGCCGTCGCCCATGGCGCCGAGAACGGCGTCGGTGAGGGCGTGCAGGCCCGCGTCGGCGTCGGAATGGCCGATCAGGGTCTGGTCGTGCGGAATCTCGACCCCGCACAGCCAGACCGATGTTCCCGGCCCCCAGCGGTGGGCGTCGAAGCCCTGACCCACGCGGATCTGGCGGGGAATGAGCGCTTCGGCCATGGCGAAATCCTCGGGGAAGGTCAGTTTCATCAGCCGCGCGTCGCCGGCCACCATCGCGACGGCCCGTCCGGCGGCGCGGGCGACTTCGACATCATCGGTCGGCGGCGCCTGCCCGGCCCAGCTGGCGTAGGCGTCCCGGATGGCCTCAAGCCGGAACCCCTGCGGAGTCTGGGCGCGCCAGAGACCGGTCCGGTCGATCGACGCGCCCATGAGGTCATCTGCGCCGCGGCGCAGGCTGTCCGCGACCGGCAGGACGGGCAGGGCGGCCTCGTGTTGCTCCAGGGCGGCCAGAACCCGGGCGATCGTCGCCGCGTCCAGAAGAGGCCGGGCGGCGTCATGGATCAGGACGCGCGCGTCGGGCGCCGCCGTCAGGGCGTTCAGGCCCGCCTGAACCGAGGCCGCGCGTGTCGCGCCGCCGGGGACTGTGAACCATCGCTCCAGGCCGGCCAGCGCGTCCGCGGCCATGGCCTCGGCGCCGGGTGCGATGACCACCGCCAGCTCCGACGCCCCGGCGGAGAGCAAGGCTTCGGCGGACCAGCGCAATACGGGGCGTCCGCCCAGTCGGCGCCATTGCTTGGCCTCGCCCGCGCGTGATCCGGTTCCGGCGGCGACGATGATGGCGGAGAAACTCATGGCCCGCTTCTACCCATGCCATGCGGCGCTGACGAGGGCCTGGCGCAACAGGTCCATCCTGTTTGACAACCATGTTCCGCGAAGCCAGCCTGCGGATAGGAGGACGTCCAATGGGTCAGGCAATCCTGCAACCGGTGATCGCCCTGGTGCTCTGGTCGATGGTGATGTGGGGCTGGCTCTACGCCACCCGCCTGCCCGCCATGGCCCGAGCGCGCACGAAACTGGACCCCGCCCTGCCGGGGGACGTCATGCTGGGCGATCTTCCGCCCCGTGTGCGGTGGAAGGCCGACAACTACAACCACCTGATGGAGCAGCCGACGCTGTTCTATGCCACCGCCGTGACGCTCGCCCTGGTGGGCCAGGGTGAGCAACTGAACCTCTGGCTGGCCTGGGCCTATGTCGCGCTGAGAGTGACGCACAGCCTGATCCAGGCCCTGGTCAACGCCATTCCCGTGCGCTTCGCCGTCTTCATGGCCGCCAGCGTGGTGCTGATCGTCCTGGCCGTGCGGACCGCCATCGCGGTGCTCTGACAGTCAGGCCGGATTGGACCCGCCGACGTAAAGGCCCTATCTGCCCGCCCATGCGCAACGGCCTCCAGATCGGCGATGTTTGGGTGCCCGGACGGGTGCTGACTGCGCCCATGACCGGGATCACCGACCTGCCGTTCCGGCGGCTGGCCTCGCGGCTGGGCGCGGCCTATGTCGCGACCGAGATGGTGGCCTCGGCCGAGCTGGCGCGGGGACGGCCCGATGTGGTGCGCCGCGCGGCGGTGGGCGAGGGCCTTCCCCTGACGGTGATCCAGCTGGTCGGCCGCGATCCCGCGACCATGGCCGAGGGCGCGCGCATGGCCGAGAAGGCCGGGGCTGACATCATCGACCTGAATTTCGGCTGTCCGGCCAAGGAGGTCACGGGCTCGGCCTGCGGCTCGGCCCTGATGCGGACGCCGGACCTGGCCTGCCGGCTGATGCAGGCGGCGGTCGAGGCGACCACGCGGCCGGTGACGGTCAAGATGCGGCTGGGCTGGGATGACGCCCACCGCAACGCCCCCCTGCTGGCGAAGCGGGCCGAGGAGATCGGCGTGTGCGCCGTAACAGTCCACGGACGGACGCGGGCGCAGTTCTACACCGGGCAGGCGGACTGGACGGCGGTGGGCGAGGTCAAGGCGGCGGTGGGCATTCCCGTCATCGTCAATGGCGACATCCTGACCGCCGGCGACGCGCGCGAGGCGCTGCGGCAGTCCGGCGCCGATGCCCTGATGCTGGGTCGTGGCGTCTATGGCCGACCCTGGCTGGCGGCGCATATGGAGCGGGCGCTGGCTGACGGGACGGTGTTGGTGGAGCCGGAACGGGAAGAGCGGCTGGGCATCGTCATCGAGCACCTGCGGGCCTCGGCCGCCTTCTACGGCCTGCCATTGGGCCTCAGGATGTTCCGCAAACACCTGGGCTGGTACATTGAACAGGCGCCGTGGCCGGAGGATCCATTGGAGCGGCGGGCCGCGAAATCCCGACTGTGCCGCCTCGATAGCCCGGAAGAGGTGGAGCGGGAGCTGGCCCTGCTGTGGCGCCCACTGACGCATTCCGGCAACCACGCTGTTGATATTTCGCCACAGGTGGCCGAAGCTGGCGTGGCATGACGGATACACGGCCCGCCGACGCAGAACCCGCACCCGCCGCTGATCGACGCGGCGCGGTTCGCTGGTTCACCGGCGGGTCGGAGGAACGGCGGCGCAACACCTTCCTGATCGCCTACACCCTCGCGTTCCTGATCACCATCGCGGCCATCTGGCTGGTCGCGGTGGCGCCGGGCAGCAGTGGCGAGGGCGCGCGGGCGACCGCCAGCCAGGCGGTGCTGATCATCCTCGGCGCCAATCTGCTGCTGATCGCGGGGTTGGCGATCGTCGTGGGGCGGCGGGCGCTGTCGCTGTTCCGGCGGCGCACGGACGCCGGCGCGCGCCTGCATCTGCGCTTCGTGACCCTGTTTTCCCTCGTCGCCCTCGTGCCGGCCGTCCTGATCGCACTGGTGTTCGGGGTGCTGGTCAACCGTGGCGTGGACCAGTGGTTCAGCGACAACGTTCAGTCGGCGGTCAAAAACGGCGCCCTGATTGGCGAGGCCTACCTGGACGACGTCTCCGACGAGATGGACGGCGATCTGCGCGTGATAGCGGACCAGCTGGTCGGGGCCCGGCCGCTGTTCAAGAACCGCATCCAGTTTTCCGACGCACTGACCCAGATCGCCGACCTTTTCGGTTATCCGGCCATCTACATTCTGGGACCCGAGGGCGAGGTTCTGGCCAGCGGAGAAGCGCCCGGCGCGCCGCCCTATGTTGCGCCGCCGCGCGCCATTCTGGAAGCGGCCGCCGAGGGTGGAGAGCCGCCGCAGCAGGTGACCGAAAATCCCGACGCGGTGCGATCGTTGATCGCCCTGCCGGCTTATGGCGACGCCTATCTTTATCTGGTGCGGCCGCTGCAGGAGGGGCTGATCGCCCAGATGCGCAACGGCGAGGAATCAATCATTGCCTATCGCGAGGCCCAGCAGAGCCGGCAGCGCATCCAGGCGGCCTTCGCCCTGAGTTATTTCGAGACGGCCCTGCTGGTGCTGGTTGGGGCGATCTGGCTGGGCATGGGCGCGGCCAGCGCCATCTCCGCGCCCATCGGGAGGCTGGTCGAGGCGGCGGACCGGGTGGCCGGCGGCGACCTGACGGCACGGGTCGACAGCGAGGACGGGCCGGGGGAGATCAAGACCCTGTCGGCCGCCTTCAACCGGATGACCGGCGATCTGGAGGCGCAGCAGGCCGCGCTGAGGGCCGCCAGCGAGGAGGCCACGGGACGCAGCCGGTTCATCGAGACCGTGCTGTCGGGAGTGTCCGCCGGGGTGATCGGCCTTGATCGCCAGCGCCGCGTCTCGGCCATCAACGACAGCGCCGTGGAGCTTCTGGCCATCCGCGACCCGGATATCATCGGCCGCCCGCTGGGCGACGTGTCGCCCGAACTCAGCGAACTGGCGGGCCGGGCCGAGGCCCATATCGAGGAAGAGATCGACGTCACCCTCGAGGGCGAAACCCGGCGTCTGCGCGTCCGAATCGAGGGCGGGGTGGGCGGCGAGATGGTGCTGACCTTCGACGACATCACCCGTCTGGTCACGGCCCAGCGCAACGCCGCCTGGCGGGACGTGGCGCGGCGGATCGCGCACGAGATCAAGAACCCGCTGACGCCGATCCAGCTGTCGGCCGAGCGGCTGCGGCGACGCTATCGCGGCCAGGTCATGGATGACGTCGAGGTGTTCGACCGCTGCACGGAGACCATCATCCGCCAGGTCGGCGACATCGGCCGGATGGTCGACGAGTTCTCGTCATTCGCCCGCATGCCCGCGCCGCGCTTCACGGCCGCTGATCCGGCCGAACTGCTGCGCGAGGCGGTGTTCGCCCAACGGGTCGCGGCGGCGGAAATCGGGGTGGAGCTGATCGAGCCCCTGCCCAAGGCGGTGCTGCACGCCGACCGGCCGATGATCGGCCAGGCCCTGGCCAACATCCTGAAGAACGCCGGCGAGGCGGTGGCCGCGCGCCGGGCCATCGCGCCGAGAGCCGATGACGGCGATCGGCCCGGCATTTCGGCGCGGCTGACGGTCGAGGACGAGACGGCGACCTTCGTCATCGAGGATGACGGCATGGGCCTGCCGGCCAAGGACCGCGACCGCCTGACCGAACCCTATGTGACCACGCGCGAGAAGGGCACCGGCCTGGGTCTCGCGATCGTCAAACGCATCTGCGAGGAGCACGGCGGCGAGCTGAAGCTGGCTGATGCGGAGCACCTTTCGGGCGCGCGCGTGTGCCTGATCTTCCCCCTTAAATCCCAACCCAAATCGACCGGCGCGGCCGGGGCGAAGGATGCAAAAGCATCCCGATCCCCGACTGTCCCGGCCGCCGAATAGCGAGGCGTCATGCGATCCACGGGAGCCGACATTCTGGTCGTCGACGACGAGGCCGATATCCGCGAGCTGGTCTCCGGCCTGCTCGAGGACGAGGGCCATGCCGTGCGGACGGCCTCCAACTCGGACGAGGCCCTGGCCGCGATCCGGGCGAGGAAGCCGTCGCTGGCGCTGCTGGATATCTGGATGCAGGGCGGCGGTCTGGACGGGCTGGAACTGCTGGACGTGATCAAGGAGCTGGATCCCGATCTGCCGGTGGTGATGATCTCGGGCCACGGCAACATCGAGACTGCGGTCACGGCGTTGCAGCGCGGGGCCTATGACTTCATCGAGAAGCCGTTCAAGTCGGATCGCCTGGTGGTGGTCGTCCAGCGCGCGCTGGAGGCCACCTCGCTGAAGCGCGAGAACCGCCGGCTGCGCGCCCAGGTGGCGGCGCCGACGGGCTTCATCGGCCGCTCCGCCGCGGCCCAGGCCTTGCGCAGCACGGTTGCCAAGGTCGCCCCGGCCAACAGCCGGGTCCTGATCTCGGGCCCACCGGGCTCGGGCAAGGAACTGGTGGCGCGCCAGATCCACGAGGCCAGCGCCCGTTCCAGGGGCGAATTCGTCGCCATCGCCGCCGCCGGCATGACGCCCGAGCGGCTGGACATCGAACTGTTCGGGGAAGAGGGCGTTGACGGCCGACCCCGCAAGATCGGCGTGTTCGAACGCGCCCATAACGGCACCCTCTATCTGGACGACGTCGGCGACATGCCGCGCGAGAGCCAGAGCCGGGTGCTGCGCGTGCTGGTCGAACAGCGGTTCCGCCGCGTGGGCGGCGAGCAGGACGTGCAGGTCGACATCCGCGTCGTCACCTCGACCTCCCGCGACCTGAAACAGGAGATCGCCGAGGGACGGTTCCGCGAGGACCTGTTCCACCGCCTGAATGTCGTGCCGATCCGGGTGCCGGCCCTGTCCGAGCGCCGCGAGGACATCCAGGAACTGATCGATTATTTCATCGACACCCTGTCCTCGTCACAGGGGCTGCCCAAGCGGCGGCTGGGCGACGACGCCATCGCCGTGCTGCAGGTTCACCCCTGGCCGGGCAACGTCCGCCAGTTGCGCAACAACGTCGAACGGCTGCTGATCCTGGCGACCGGGGACGTCAACGAGCCGATCAGCGCCGACATGCTGCCGCAGGAAGCGACCAACGCGAACTCGACCGGCACCCTGGGGGGCGAACGCATCATCGCCCTGCCTCTGAGAGAGGCGCGCGAGGTGTTCGAACGCGAGTATCTGGCGGCGCAGATCATGCGCTTTGGCGGTAATATCTCGCGCACCGCGGCCTTCATCGGCATGGAGCGGTCGGCCCTGCACCGGAAGCTCAAGTCGCTGGGCGTGTCGCCGTCTCGTGGCGGCGAGGAAGACATCGAAGAGGTCATCGAGGAATGAGCCGCGTCGCCTACGTCAACGGCCAGTATCAGCCGCACGGCCAGGCCGTGATCCACGTCGAGGATCGCGGCTTCCAGTTCGCCGACGGCGTCTATGAGGTCTGGTCGGTGTTCGACGGTCGCATGGCTGATTTCGATGGTCATATGACGCGGCTGCACCGCAGCCTGAACGAGCTGCGCATCGAAATTCCGATGACCCGCGAATCCCTGACCCGGGTGCTGCAGGAAACGATCCGCCGCAACCGGGTCCGCAACGGCATCGTCTATCTGCAGATCACCCGGGGCACGGCCCGTCGCGACCATCCGTTCCCGGCCGAGGGCACGCCCCCCAGCGTCGTCGTCACGGCCAGGTCGATGAGCCCCGACCGCAGCGAGGCCACCGCCAAAAAGGGCGTCGCCGTCGTCACCGTGCCCGACATCCGCTGGGGCCGCTGCGACATCAAGACCGTCGGCCTTCTGGCCAACGTCCTGGCCAAGCAGCAGGCGCGCGAGCGCGGCGCCTATGAGGCCTGGATGGTCGACGAAATGGGTCTGGTCACCGAGGGCTCGTCCACCAACGCCTGGATCGTGGACGAGAACGGCAAGCTGCGGACGCGCGACACCCAGGCCAATATCCTGAAAGGAATCACCCGCACGGCGATCATGGCGCTGATCGAGGACGAGGGCGTCGAACTGGACGAACGGCCGTTCAGTGTCGATGAGGCCAAGCGGGCAAAGGAGGCGTTCTTTACCGCCGCCGGGGCTTTCGTCATGCCGGCGGTGTCGATCGACGGCGTCAAGATCGGTAACGGCAAGCCGGGCCCGATCACCACCCGTCTGCGCACCCTGTATCTGGATCAGGCGCGCCGCGACGCCATCTAGGCGTTGCGGCCCCGCGCGGGCGGCGTCTAAGGTGAGGGGCCGGACATCCGATCCAGCCCCGCGCCGCTCCTTCGGCCGGAGAACAAGCAAGAACAGGCTGAACCTGCCATGTCGCAAGACAAGTCCAAGAACCTTCAGGACACCTTCCTCAACAGCGTCCGCAAGACCAAGACGCCCCTGACCATCTTCCTGGTCAACGGCGTCAAGCTGCAGGGCATCGTGACCTGGTTCGACAACTTCTGTGTGCTGCTGCGCCGCGAGGGCCAGTCGCAGCTGGTCTACAAACACGCCATCTCGACCATCATGCCGTCCGCGCCCGTGCAGTTGTACGAGCCGGAAGCCGACGAGGACTGAGCCTTTTTCGTCCGTCGCCCTCGGGCTTGACCCGATGGCCGGACGTGGTGCGCTCGTGTGTCAGGGGGATGGCCCGATGGCCGGCGACTTCCTATCTGTCGATGAGCACCACAACATCCGATCCTCGGGTCAAGCCCGAGGATGACGTCGTAGAAAGCCCGAGACCTGACCAACAAGCACATCGACCACGCCGTCCCGCTGATCCGGGCCGTCGTCATCCATCCCGAGCGTTCCGACTCCGGCGCCAGCGAAAGCTCACGCCAGTCGGTCGAGCGTCTGGAAGAGGCCGTCGGCCTGGCCCGGGCGCTCGACCTCGACGTCCGCGCCGAAGAGATCGTGCGCATCCGCAAGGTCACGCCCGCCACCCTGTTCGGTTCGGGCAAGGTCGAGGAACTGACCGCCCTGGTTCTCGCCGCCGAGGCCGAGGCCGTGGTCGTCGACGACGACCTGTCGCCGGTGCAGCAGCGCAATCTGGAAAAGGCCTGGGACTGCAAGGTCATCGACCGCACCGGCCTGATCCTCGAGATCTTCGGCCGCCGGGCCCGGACCAAGGAAGGCCGGCTGCAGGTCGAGCTGGCGCGGCTCGACTATGAGAAATCCCGTCTCGTCCGCACCTGGACCCACCTCGAGCGGCAACGCGGCGGCACCGGCTCGACCGGCGGCCCCGGCGAGACACAGATCGAACTCGACCGCCGCCTGATCGCCGACCGCATCGTCAAGCTGAAGGCCGAGCTGGAAGAGGTGCGGCGCACCCGCGGCCTGCACCGCAAACAACGCCAGAAGGTCCCGTTCCCGACCATCGCCCTGGTTGGCTACACCAACGCCGGCAAGTCGACCCTGTTCAACCGGCTGACCGGCTCGGACGTGGTGGCCAAGGACCTGCTGTTCGCCACCCTCGACACCACCCAGCGCACCATCCGCCTGCCGCAGGGCCGGCCCGCGATTGTGGCAGACACCGTGGGTTTCATCTCCGACCTGCCGCACGAACTGGTCGAGAGCTTCCGGGCGACGCTGGAAGAGGTGGGCGAGGCCGACCTGATCCTGCACGTCCGAGACATCGCCTCGGCCGATTCGGAAGCCCAGTCGAAAGACGTCGAGGCGGTGCTGAAACAGATCCCGACCCCGGAGGGCAAGACCCGTCGGGTGCTGGAGGTCTGGAACAAGACCGACCTGCTGGCCGAGGACGTGCGCGACGCCGTGCTGGGCCAGGCCGAACGCCTGTCCCGCGAGGGCAAGGCCGTGGCCGTCTCGGCCTGGACCGGAGAGGGGATCGAACCCCTGCGCGACACCATCGCAAGCCTGATCGACGACGACCCGGAGACGGAGCTGGTGCTGGATCCGTCGCAGGGCGAGGCGCTGGCCTGGCTGTACGAGAACGGCCGGGTCACGGGCCGCGACACGGACGACCACGGCCGGACCCATGTGACGGTGCGGCTGCACCCGGCGGCGCTGGGGCGGTTCGAGCGACAGTTTTCCGGGGCCGGTTAGGCAGTATGGCGCGCGCCGAAGCGGCCTGTGCTAGCATCAGGTGTTCACGCATGGTCGCGCAGCTTCGCGCGACGCGGTTGGGCGTGGGCCATTGAATGTCGAAGACGAAACAGAGCGCGCCGACCTGGGACGCCGGAAACCTGCAGCGGGGGCTTGAGGCCGCCGGGGTCGCGCTGTGGTCATGGAACGTCGACGACGACACCTTCGCCATGGACGATGCGGCGTTCGGGCTCTGGGGCATGCCGGTTCGGCCCCACGTCACCTTCGAGGATCTCTCGTCCCATATTCACCCGGCGGACCGGGACCGGGTGCGGGCCGCCTTCGCCGCCACCCGGGCGGTGGTGGGCCCCTATGAGATCGACTTCCGCATTCTCGTCGCCGGCGACGTCCGTTGGGTCTCCGCGCGGGGGCAGGGTGATGACCTGGGCATGGTCAGCCGCAAGATGTTCGGCATCTTCATCGACGTGACCGGCCGCAAACAGGCCGAGGAAGGCCACGAACTGCTCGCGGGCGAAATGAGTCATCGGGTCAAGAACCTGCTGGCCATCGCCTCGGGCCTGACCGCCATCACCTCCCGGTCGGTGGATACGACCGGCGACATGGCCCGGGAACTGACCCAGCGCCTGACCGCCCTCGGCCGCGCCCACGATCTGGTGCGCCCGCTGCCGGGCGAGGAAGGCAAGGCCGCGCTGCTGGGCGACCTCCTGTCCGTCCTGCTGGCGCCCTATGACGACCTCGGCGCCTTCAGCGGCCGCATCCGGGTGTCGGTGCCGCGCATGGGCGTGGGCGAACAGGCCGCAAATGCACTGGCCCTGATCGTCCATGAGCTGGCGACCAATTCGCTCAAATACGGCGCGCTGTCGGCGGAGACCGGAACCCTGGACGTATCCTGTTCCGCTCATGACACCGAGCTGGTGATCGCCTGGACCGAACAGGGCGGACCGCCGGTGAAACCGCCGGAGGGACCAGGCGGCTACGGCAGCCAGATGGTCGCCCGCGCCATGGCCCGCCAGCTGGACGGCGCTATCGAGCGAGACTGGGCGGAGCAGGGGTTGGTGGTCCGGTTGCGGATGAACAAGGACCGGGTGGCGCAGTAGCGGGCGTCACGCCCGCTCCGCCGCCTTGGCCGCGTCCCAC
This sequence comes from Brevundimonas sp., assembly GCF_029946145.1. GTDB lineage: Bacteria > Pseudomonadota > Alphaproteobacteria > Caulobacterales > Caulobacteraceae > Brevundimonas. The sequence continues at coordinate 123,503 of NZ_JAQSDY010000013.1, read as the reverse complement.
AGCCCGTCCATCTCGGCCAGATCCGACTGTTCCGGCGACCGCCCGTGCTTCGCCAGCTCGGCTTCGATGAACCCGAACCGGCGGATGAATTTGGCGTTGGCCCCCCGCAGGGCGTCCTCCGGCTCGACGCCCAGTTTCCGGGCCAGATTGGCGACCACGAACAGCAGGTCGCCGACCTCGTCGCGGGCCTTGTCGAGGTCGCCTGCGGCGATCTCGACGCGCAGTTCGGCGACCTCCTCGTGCAGCTTGTCGAAGACCTCGTCGGTGGAGGGCCAGTCGAAGCCCACGCGGGCGGCGCGCTTGGTCAGTTTGGCGGCGCGGGCGAGGGCGGGCAGGCCGACCGGGACGTCGTCCAGCACGCCGTGTTGCGCCCTGGCGACCCGTTCGGCTGCCTTGATGTCCTCCCAGCGGGCCTTCTGGGCCGCGCCGTCCGATTTGGCGGCTTCGTCGCCGAAGACATGCGGGTGCCGCCGCTCCAGCTTGTCGGCGATGGCGTTGGCCACGTCGTCGAAGGCGAACAGCCCCTGTTCCTCGGCCATGCGGGCGTGGAAGACGACCTGGAACAGCAGGTCGCCCAATTCGCTGCGCAGATCGTCCATATCACCGCGCTCGATGGCGTCGGCGACCTCATAGGCCTCCTCAAGCGTGTAGGGGGCGATGGTGGCGAAGGTCTGCTCCACGTCCCAGGGACAGCCGCCGACCGGGTCGCGCAGCCGGGCCATGATGGCTGTCAGGCGGTCGATAGGCGTCATGCGGGCTCCGCAACCGGATCGGCGGCCGCGCCGTCGCGGGCCTCAAGCGCCTTGCGAATCTCGTCATGGCGAGCGGGCGTCAGCGGATAGCCCTTGAGCACCAGGGCGGCCGCCGCCAGCAGCACGCCGGGTACGAGGATGAAGAGGATCTGCAACGTCAGCAGCGAGCTCTCGCTGTTGCCCCCGGCCCCCGGAATGGCGCGGAAGCCGACCCACTGCAGGATCAGATAGGGGATCAGGGCCACGACATGGCCGATCTTGGTCGTGGCCGACAGGATGGAGAACATCAGGCCGGTGCGGTCCACGCCCGTGTCCAGCCGCACCTCGTCGCCCGCGTCGGCCATCATGGCCCGCAGCAGGAACAGGCCGGCGGCGTAGGGCAGGCCGGCGATGAACATGGCCGTGGCCGTCAGGGCGAAATTGCCGCCCGGAACCAGGGTCGCGCCGATGTAGAAGACCGCGAAGATCAGGCTGGCCGTCGCCAGCGCCCTGTCCTTGCCGATCTTCGTGGCCAGCCAGGCCCAGAACGGCGCCCCGACCAGTCCGGCGACGAAATAGAACAGCATGAACAGCGAGGCCTCGGTGTGGTCGTAGCCCTTGATCTGGCCGAAGAAGAAGAACAGCAGCGAGCCGGTGATGCCGGGCGCCACGCCCAGCAGCAGGTCGGCGAACAGCAGCTTGCGCACCGTCTTCTTGCCGAACAGGCCCAGATAGGCCTTCGGGCCGCCGTGCGGCGGGGCGCCGGCGTTAACCGGCTCGGGTACGACGAACATGGCCAGACCGATGGTGACGGGCAGGGCGATCATGATGGCCCAGCCCATGATCCGCACCCCGGCGGCGTAGTCGCCGAGGCCGGTCTTCACCACCACGGTCGGCAGGATCAGGATCAGGATCACGCCGATGATGTTGAACACCTGCCACCAGCCGTAGACCCTGCTGCGCTGGTCGTATTGCGGCGCCAGCACCGAGGCCCAGCCCAACTGGCCCAGGGTGCCGATCGAGAAGCCGAGGTAGAGCACCAGCAGCCAGCCGAACAGGTAGGCCGCGCCCGCGCCGGGCTGGACCAGCACGAACATCATCAGGGCCGACAGCATCAGGATCGGCGTCGAAATGGCCATCCACGGGCGGTACCGGCCCCATCTCGTCTTCGTCTTGTCCATGCCCCAGCCGATGAAGGGGTCGAAGACGATGTCGATCAGCCTCACGGCCATGAACACGGCGGCGACCACCCCCAGCTCCAGCCCCACATAGGTGGCGTAGAACTCCGGCAACGTCACCGGCAGGGCGACGCCGAAGGCCGCCAGCGGGAGGCAGGGTCCCGAGAAGGCCGCGAGAACGGCGTTGGAGCGGCGGGCCGGAGCGTGGGCGGCGGGTGCGTCGGTCATGGCTGCGTCCGGCGATCCGGCCCGAGTCGGCCGTAGCTGCAGCATGCCGACTTTGCGTGCGCCGCGCGAGCGTCGGCCGCCCTGGGGCGAAGGGCCTTGCGGCGGCCACACAGACAGGGTCACCATCACCGCATGCTGATGCGCCTGATCCTGTTTCTGTTCAGCGCCGCCGGCCTCATCGCCGCGACGGGCGCCGAGGCGCAGACGCGCGCGCGCGCGCCGCAGTCCGGCCAGGCGCAGGTCTGCGACGCCGACCCGATCGAATGGGCCGGGCCCGCCCTCGCCAACAGCCTGTCCTGGCAACGCATGGAGTGGACGCCGTTCGGTCCGACCGAATACGGCTGGGAGACCTATCTGCCGCTGATTCAGCAGGAGCTGGGCGTCGACTGCGCGCCGAACTCGCCGGTGTTCGCGCGGCGGCTCGCGGAGTTCCAGATCGCCCATGGTCTGTCGCCCACCGGATGGTTCGATGCGGCGACCTTCCAGACCTTCCGCGGCCTGTGGCAGGAACGTCGGCCCTTCATCATGGCGCGGGTGCGCGAGGAGCCGTGCCCGGAGCCGCCGCCGCTGTACCAGCTCGGCTATCTGGTCGAATCGGAAGAGCACGCCGACCGGCTGACCCGGCTGCTGCGTCGCGATGTGCTGGACGCCTATCGCCGGCTGGTTCAGGCGGCGCGCGCCGAAGTGCCCGAGGTCGCCCATAATCCAGAGCTGCTGCAGATATTCTCCGGCTTCCGCGACCCGGAAGCGGACGCCGCCCGCTGCGCCGCGTCCGGCAACTGCGACGGGCTGAGGCGGGCGGTGTGCTCGCCGCACCGGACCGGCACCGCGGTGGATCTCTATGTCGGTCAACTGCCGGGCCTGGGGGTGGACGACACCTCCGCGGTCAGCCGGCTGCATATGAGCCGGACGCCGACCTATCGCTGGATGGTCAGGAACGCCGGGAGGTTCGGCTTCACCCCCTATGTCTATGAGCCTTGGCACTGGGAATGGGTCAGCCCGACGGGCGGCTACGCAGGACCATGATCCGTGGACTGACGGTCGCCGAAAAGGCGCTGGCCGAACAGGCGTTCGGCGCTGCCCTCGGCCTCTCCACGGTCCGCTTTCTGAACTCCCCCTGGCCGTTCGACAGGGCCTTCGTCGCCGGACGCTGGTTCGGGCGCGACTGGATCATCTGGCCGGGCCGGAGCCTGCCGCGGGATATCGCCCGCGCGCCGCTGCGGCCGCAGGCGACCTTCATCCACGAACTGACCCATGTCTGGCAGGCGCAGCAGGGCGTGAACCTGCTGACCGGCAAGCTGAGGGCCGGCGACCGGCCGTCAGCCTATGAGTATCCGGTCGGCATGGATTGCGCCTGGGGCGAGCTGAATATCGAGCAGCAGGCCATGGTGGTCGAGCATCGGTTCCGCCTGACGCGAGGCCAGCGCACGCCCGGCGACCAGGCCTTCTATGACCGGGTCTGTCCGATCGGCCGATAGGTCGGAACGGGGGCGCCCCCAGCCGGTTTCCTTGAGGCGGCCTTGCGGCAGCGCGCCAACCCCCTATATCAGCTACAGACACTGTTGCGGAACGGCGTCGCATATTCATGGGAGGCTTCATGCCCCGGATTCTGGTTCTTTATCATTCCACCTACGGCCACATCGAAGCCATGGCCGAAGCGGTCGCCGAGGGCGCGCGCTCGGTCGAGGGCGCGGTGGTGGACATCAAACGCGTCCCCGAGCTGGTCCCCGAGGACCTGGCCAGGGCCAGCGGCTACAAGCTGGATCAGGCCGCGCCGATCGCGACCATCGCCGACCTTGAGAATTATGACGCTGTCATCGTCGGCGCCGGCACCCGCTATGGAACGGCCGCGTCGCAGATGCGCAACTTCTGGGACCAGAGCGGCGGCGTCTGGGTGAAGGGCGCTCTGGTCGGAAAGGTCGGCTCGGCCTTCACCTCGACCGCCACCCAGCACGGCGGTCAGGAGACGACCCTGATCGGTCTGATCCAGACCCTGCTGCACCACGGCATGCTGATCGCGGGCCTCCCCTACGCCTGGGCCGGTCAGTCGCGCATCGACGAGATGACCGGCGGTTCGCCGTATGGCGCCACAACGATCACGGGCGGCGATGGATCGCGCATGCCCAGCGAGAACGAACTGGACGGCGCGCGCTGGCAGGGCCGCTACGTCGCCGAGACGGCGCAGAAATTGTTCGGCTGATGCGCCAGCCAGCTGTCTTCTTTGGCCATGGATCGCCGATGAATGCGCTGGGCGGTCCCTGTGCGGACGTCTGGCGCGAGGTCGGGATCACGATCGGCAAGCCGAAGGGCGTCGTCATGGTGTCGGCCCATTGGGAAACCGACAGGCTGGGCGTGACGGCGCAGTCCCGCCCGGCGACGATCCATGACTTCGGCGGTTTCCCCGATGCACTGCACGCGATGCAGTACCCGGCGCCCGGCTCGCCGGAGCTGGCGGCGCGGGTCTCCGAACTCACCGGGGCGGCGCCCACGACGCAGTGGGGCCTGGACCACGGGACCTGGTCGGTTCTCGCCCATGTCTGGCCCGAGGCCGACGTGCCGGTGGTCCAGCTGTCGCTGAACCGCCGGCTGGATGCGCAGGGTCATTTCGATCTGGGACGCAAGCTGTCGGCCCTGCGCGACGAGGGCGTGGTGATCGCCGGCTCGGGCGACTTCGTCCACAATTTGCGGACCTGGAAGCGGACGGGCGGCGAGGCCTATGACTGGGCCTCGGGCTTCAACGAGGCGGTCAAGTCAGCCCTGATCCGCGGCGACGATGCGGCCCTGATCAACTGGGTGGATCTGGCCGGGGACGCGCAGCTGAGCGTGCCGACCGAGGAGCATTTCCTGCCGCTGCTGTACGTCGCCGCCCAGCGGCTGCCGGGCGACGACGTCAGCTTCTTCAACGACGTCATCGAGGGTGGTTCAATCTCGATGACGGGCGTGCGGATCGGTCAGGCCTAGGGAGGTCCGCAAGCCGTCTCTGCCGGCCCGGTGACGATCACGCGGCCTTGTCGACCTCCGCCATCTGCTGGATGCGGACGTAGTCGGTCTTGCCGGTGCCAAGGACGGGCACCTCGGCGACGCGCATGATCTTCTTGGGCACGGCCAGCTCGGGGGCGCCGTGGCTGCGGGCCCACTCGGCCAGGCGGGCGACGTCGGCGTCCTTGCGGTCGGTCACCAGCACCAGCTTCTCGCCCTTGCGGCTGTCCGGGATGGAGACGACGGCGTGGCGGGCGTCGGGCCAGACCGCGCTGGCCAGCCCCTCGACCGCCGTCAGGGAGACCATCTCGCCGCCGATCTTGGCAAACCGCTTGACCCGGCCGAGGATCGAGACGTAGCCGTCCTTGTCGATGTCGACGATGTCGCCCGTGTCATGCCAGCCGCCGACCAGCGGATCGATGGACCTCGGATCGTCGGCCGACAGATACCCCCGCATCACATTGGGACCGCGCAGATAAAGCCGGCCGCCCTCGGGTATGCCGTCGACGGGGTCAATGCGCCATTCGAGACCAGGCATCATCTGGCCGACTGTGCCGGGGCGGTTGCGGTCGGGATGGTTCACGGCCACCACCGGCGCGGCTTCGGTGGCGCCATAGCCTTCCAGCAGCTTCAGACCGTGGAAGCGGGTGTTGAACAGATGGTGAGTCTCGTCGCGCACCCGCTCGGCTCCGGCGACGACGAATTTCAGGGTGGCGAAGTCGTCCGCGGCGGCGACGCGGGCGTACTGGTTCAGGAATGTGTCGGTGGCGAACAGGACCGAGGCGTTCACCTGCGGCAGCAGTTCGACGATCTGTTTGGCGTGGAGCGGCGAGGGGTACTGGAAGGCTTTCAGCCCCTGAAGGATCGGCAGCAGCACGCCCCCGGTCAGTCCGAAGCAGTGGAAGGTCGGCAGTGGGTTGAACATGACCCAGTCGGGGTCCAGGTCGATGTGCTGGGCCACCTGCCGGCAGTTGGCGACCAGGTTCCACTGGCTGAGCACCACGCCCTTGGGCGCGCCGAAACTGCCGGAGGTGAACAGGACCACGCCCGGCGACGACGGCTCGGTCTTCACCCGGAAGCGTCTGGGCATCATCCCGGCCATCAGGCCGTACAGCTTGTCCTGCAGGCCGATGGTTTCGCGCACGTCGTCCAGCCAGACGATCTCGGCGACCGTGGCCAGGTCCTCGACCAGGTCGTCCAGCTTGGCCTGGGTGATGAAGCGTTTGGCGGTCAGGACCTTCTTGACGCCCGCCGCCTTGATGGCCGCCTTGATGTTGGCCTCGCCCGAGGTGAAGTTCAGCATCACCGGCACCCGGCCGTGGGCGTGCAGGCCATAATAGGTGACGACCACCCCCATGCTGGACGGCAACAGGATGCCGACCCGCTCCGACAACACGGTCATGGCCGCGATCTTGCGGCCCAGCACGAAGGCGGCGCGAATCAGACCGGTGTAGGTGAGGGGCTTGCGGTCCTGGTCTTCCAGAATTTCCTTGTCGCCGTACGTCTCGCGGGCCGCGATCAGGGCGTCGAAAATAGTCTGCTCGCCAGCCTTCATATCCAGGGGTACGCGCAAAACCATCCTCCGTTGGGCCCGGTTGGTTCCGGCCCTTTATGGTGAGCGAGGCAAACTAGGGCCCCGACGCCGTATTGAAAAGATGCGTTACGTTGCGTGAGCATTGGGCCCGCCTTGCCTTCGCCGCGAGGAAGGACGACATAGCGGTTCCGCACAGCCCGGAGCCCGCGACGCCTTGGTCACGCTGATCGACACCCTGACGAAGACGCCGGCCGAACTGCGTCACCCGGAAAAGCAGAACCGCCCGGAAACGGCCGTGTTGAAGAAGCCCGACTGGCTGCGCGTCAAGGCGCCGGGGTCGGGCCAGTACAATGCGACCCGCGCCATCATGAAGGAAAAGGGCCTTCATACGGTCTGCGAGGAGGCGGCCTGCCCGAACATCGGCGAGTGCTGGAGCCAGAAGCACGCCACCCTGATGATCATGGGCGACACCTGCACGCGGGCCTGCGCCTTCTGCAACGTCAAGACCGGCCTGCCGCAACCGCTCGATCCCCAAGAGCCGGGGAAGGTCGGGATGGCCGTGGCGGAGATGGGTCTGAATCACGTGGTGATCACCTCGGTTGACCGCGATGACGTGTCCGACGGCGGCGCCGCTCACTTCGCCGAGGTCGTGCGCCAGATCCGGCTGCAGGCGCCGAACACCACCATCGAGATCCTGACGCCCGACTTCCTGCGCAAGGACGGGGCGGCCGAGGTGATGATCGACGCCACGCCGGACGTGTTCAACCACAACCTCGAGACCGTGCCGCGGCTGTATCTGAAGATCCGGCCCGGGGCCCGCTACTTCCACAGCCTGCGTCTGCTGCAGATGGTCAAGGAGCGCGACCCCAACCAGTTCACCAAGTCCGGCATAATGGTCGGCCTGGGCGAGACCCGCGAAGAGGTCATGCAGGTGATGGACGACATGCGCTCGGCCGGCGTCGACTTCATCACCATCGGCCAGTATCTCCAGCCGACCCGCAAACACGCCGCCATCGACCGCTTCGTCACCCCGGACGAGTTCAAGGCCTATGAGGCCATCGCCCGGGCCAAGGGCTTCCTTATGGTGTCCTCGTCGCCGCTGACGCGCAGTTCGCACCATGCCGGCGACGATTTCGCCCGGTTGAGGGCGGCGCGGCTGGCGCAGACGGGACGCTGAGCCCCGCTTGGCCGTCCACCGCGTCACGAAAATCCTGCCTTACAAGCCCGGGCAATTGGCCGCGCTGGTCGCCGACGTGCGCGCCTATCCCGAATTCGTACCCTGGGTGACCGCTTTGCGGACCTGGGCCTCACGTGAAGAGGCGCCCGGCGTGTCGCTGGTGGACGCCGAGGCGGCGGTCGGTTTTTCCTTCCTCAAGGAGCGGTTCTCGACCTGGGTTCGACATGACACGAACCGCAACCTGGTCGAGGTCGGTTTGCTGCGGGGCCCATTCAAACATCTGAACAACCGCTGGGAGTTCTTCCCCGATCCGCGGGGGACGCGGGTCGAGTTCTTCATCGACTTCGCCTTCAAATCGAGACTGCTGGACGGGGTGCTGCATGCCAATTTCGACCGCGCGGTCGGCAAGCTGATGTCCTGTTTCGAGGCCCGGGCCGAGGCGCTCTACGGTCCGAAGGCGTGAGCTTCGATTTTGACGCCACGGTGGTGGGCGCCGGCGCGGTTGGTCTCGCCTGCGGCCGGGCGCTGGCGAAACGCGGCCTGTCGGTGCTGGTGCTGGAGAAGGAGCCGCACATCGGCCAGGGCGTGTCCTCGCGCAATTCCGAGGTCATCCACGGCGGCCTCTACTATCCGACCGGGTCGCTGAAGGCGCGGTTATGCGTTGAGGGCCGGCGGCTGCTCTACGCCTTCCTCGAGAGCCACAAGATCGACTTCCGCAAATGCGGCAAGCTGGTCGTGGCGACGGAAGAGGCGGAGGTCGCGCGCATCGAGGCCATCTTCGAACAGGCGACCGCCAATGGCGTCGAGGGTCTGGCGCATTTGACCGGCGCCCAGGCCCGGGCGCTGGAGCCCGGCTTGAACGCCCACGCCGCCATCCTGTCGCCCGAGAGCGGCGTCTTCGACAGCCACGGCTACATGCTGGCCCTGCAGGGCGAGATCGAGGACGCGGGCGGCTCGGTGGTCGTCTCCACGCCGTTCGAACGGGCCGAGCCGCTGCCGGGCGACGGCTTCACGATCAGAGCGGGCGGGGAGGGCGGCGCGACCCTGACCACGCGACTGCTGGTCACGGCTCCCGGTCTCGGCGCCCAGACTGTTGCGGCGCGGATCACGGGCTATCCCGTCGAACGCATCCCGGCGGGTCATTTCGGCAAGGGCGTCTATTTCCGTCTTGCCGGCAAGGCTCCGTTCGAGCGGCTGATCTATCCGCCGCCGATTCCCGGGGCGCTGGGAACCCACTATCGCAAGGACCTGGGCGGACAGGCCGTGTTCGGGCCCGACCTCGTCTATGTCGATATCGAGGACTATTCGGTCGATCCGGCCAAGACCGCCGAGTTCGAGGGATACATCCGCCGCTTCTGGCCGGGCCTGCCGGATGGCGCCCTGACGGCTGACTACGCCGGCATCCGGCCCAAGCTGCACGGACCCGGCGAACCGCAGCCGGACTTCCAGCTGGGCGGCCGCGAGGACCACGGGATCGACGGTCTGGTCGCGCTGTTCGGCATCGAGAGCCCCGGCCTGACCAGTTCGCTTGCGATCGCCGAGGCCGTCAGCGAAATGCTGGCCCATGACTGAGATCACCATACGCCACGCCGTCGCGGCGGACATCCCCGCCCTGCACCCCCTGATCGAGAGCGCCTATCGCGGCGAGGCCTCGCGCGCTGGCTGGACGACGGAGGCGGATCTGCTGGATGGCCAGCGCACCGATCCGGAAGACCTGGCCGGTATTCTGGCCGATCCGAAACAGGCCCTGCTGTCCGCCTGGCGCGGAGACGAACTGGTCGGCTGCGTCCTGATCGCCGATCGGGGCGAAGGGACGGGTTATTTCGGCATGCTGTCGGTCAGCCCGATCCTGCAGGGCGGGGGCCTGGGCCGTCGTCTGGTCGAGGCCGCCCACGCCACGCTGGCGGAGCGCTTCGGCGCCCGGCGCGTGCGAATCTCGGTGTTTCCCCAGCGTGGAACCCTGATCGGCTGGTATGAGCGGCTGGGTTATCGCCTGACCGGGGACACCCTGCCGTTCCCCTATGGCAACCCGCGCTTCGGCCTGCCGCTGCGGGACGATCTGTACTTCCTGGTCATGGAACGCGCCCTGGATTGAGTGGCGGCGCGACATGCCTTGAAATCGCCCGCGGCTTCATGCATAAGCCCGCCCTCGCTGGCGGCTCTCTGGGGCCGCCGCTGTTGTTTTCGCGCTCTCGCAGCGCCGACTAAGAAGATTGAGACGGACATGGCCGTTCCGAAGCGCAAAGTATCGCCCTCGCGTCGCAACATGCGCCGCGCCCACGACTCGCTGGGGACCAATCCCTATACCGAGGACAAGGACACGGGCGAGCTGCGCCGCTCGCACCACATCGACCTGAAGACCGGGACCTATCGCGGCCGTCAGGTTCTGACGCCCAAGGAAGACTAGTCTTCCACGGCTCGGCCTTCGGGCCGGACGAGAGATTTCACGGCGCGCGATGACTCGCGCGCCGTTTTCGTGCGTTCTGTCCGGCATACAACGCTGGAGACGCCCCATGATCCGCTTCACCGCCCTCGGTTCCGCAGTCCTGCTGACGCTCACGGCCTGCAATGCGCCACCCGCTGAACCTGCGCCCGAGCCCTCGCCGCCGCAGGTGGATCCCGGAACGCCCGTGGCGACCGCCAACACTCTGACTTCCGAGGGGTATGGCCCCGTGCGCGTCGGCATGACCCGGGCCGAGGTCGAGGCCGCGCTCGGCGCTGATTCGAATCCGGAGGCTGCCGGCGGGCCGGAACCGGAAAGCTGCGACGTCTTCCATCCCGCTCGCGCGCCCGAGGGGCTGACCGTGATGGTCGAGGACGGACGATTGAGCCGGATCACCCTGATGCGCGCTTCGACGGTGCAAACCGCCGGGGGCCTGGGCCTGGGTTCGACCGCCGCCCAGGTGAAGGCCGCCCATGCCGACGCCGCGGTCGAACCGCACAAATACGTTGAAGGCGCGGAATACATCACGGTCTGGAACGGCGGTCGCGCGGCGAATGGCGATGATCCGGCGTCGCGAGGAATCCGCTTCGAGACCGACGCGGCGGGCGTGGTGACGACGATCCACGCGGGCGGGCCTTCAATCCAGCTGGTCGAAAGCTGCCTGTAGTTCGACAACCGCCCGCAACGCGTGGCCGGTCCACCACCGTTCCTTGCGGCGGCGGGGTCGCGCGCGCTAAACCCCGCCGACTTCCCTGACAGCAGAGCGCCCCCATGACCGACATCGCCGACATCGTCGCCCGCCAGATCCTCGACAGCCGCGGCAATCCGACGGTCGAGGTGGATGTGATCCTCGACGACGGCAGCTTCGGCCGCGCCGCCGTGCCCTCGGGCGCTTCCACCGGCGCGCACGAGGCCGTCGAGCTGCGCGACGGCGACAAGGACCTGTGGGGCGGCAAGGGCGTGGGCAAGGCCGTCGACAACGTCAACGGCGAGATCTTCGACGCCCTGTCCGGCATGGACGCCGAGGACCAGCGCCGTATCGATGAGGCCCTGATCGCCCTCGACGGCACCGAGAACAAGGGCCGGCTGGGCGCCAACGCCATCCTCGGCGTCAGCCTGGCCTGCGCCAAGGCCAGCGCCATTTCCTCGGGCCTGCCGCTGCACCGCTATCTGGGCGGCGTTTCAGCCCGGATCCTGCCGACGCCGATGATGAACATCATCAACGGCGGGGCGCATGCCGACAATCCGATCGACATCCAGGAGTTCATGATCCTGCCGACGGGCGCCGAGAGCTTCTCGGAAGCCCTGCGCATGGGGTCGGAAATCTTCCACGCCCTGCGCCAGCAGCTGAAGGACGCCGGCCACAACACCAACGTCGGCGACGAGGGCGGTTTCGCCCCCAACCTGGCCTCGGCCGAGGAGGCGCTGAGCTTCATCACCCGCGCCGGACAGGCCGCCGGCTATCTGGCCGGCGAGGACTTCCATCTTGGCCTGGACGTCGCCGCCACCGAATTCTTCAAGGACGGCAAGTACGTCATGGCCGGCGAGGGCAAGACGCTCGAGGCCGACGCCATGGTCAACTACCTCGCCGACCTGTGCGAGCGCTTCCCGATCGTCTCGATCGAGGACGGCTGCGCCGAGGACGATTTCGATGGATGGCGGATGCTGACCGAGCGTCTGGGCGACCGCTGCCAGATCGTGGGCGACGACCTGTTCGTCACCAACCCCGCCCGTCTGGCCGCAGGCATCGGCGAGGGCCTGGCCAATTCTATCCTCGTAAAGGTCAACCAGATCGGGACATTGTCCGAGACTCTTGACGCCGTGGATATGGCGCATCGCGCGGGCTACACTGCGGTGATGAGCCATCGCTCGGGCGAAACCGAGGATTCGACCATCGCCGACCTGGCCGTGGCCACCAACTGCGGGCAGATCAAGACCGGCTCGCTGGCCCGCTCTGACCGGACGGCCAAATACAACCAGCTGCTCCGCATCGAGGAGATGCTGGGCGATCAGGGCGCCTATTTCGGCGATGGGATGCTGTTGAACCGCTAGACGGGGTCGCTGGCCGGGCGGTTCGACGCCCGGCGGATACTGCGCGGCGTCATGAGATTCCGAAAGTCCGACACCGGGCGTGCGGCTAAGCCTGAACCCGGCACACAGGGAGTCAGGCAATGGTTTGTCGTGCAGTCCTGATCGCAGGGATGCTGCTGATGGGAATGGTTTTCGCGGGACCGGCGGGGGCGCAATCGCCGGAGGATGATCGTCGGGCGGTGGCCGCGCTGGACGTCGAGTACCAGGCGGCGGTCAAGCGCAACGATTTCGCCGTCATGGACCGGATTCTTCACCCGGACTTCGTGCTGGTGACCGGCAATGGCCACGTCTTCGACCGTGAGGGCCTGTTCGAGAGCGAACGCGTCACGACCTATGAACAACAGGACGAGACGCCGGGCAGCCAGACGGTCCGGGTATTCGGCGACACGGCCGTCGTGACAGCCAGGCTGTGGATCAAGGGGACCGGCCCGTCCGGTCCGTTCGATCGCACCCTGTGGTTCAGCGACACCTATGTGCGCACCGACTCCGGCTGGAAATACGCCTTCGCCCAGGCGTCGTTGGCCCTGCCGCCCGGGCAGGCGGCGGTCGCCCCCTAGCCCGCCGGGCGATCCCGGCGGAAAACCCTCGTGTTCTCGACGCAGGTTTACGGTCAAGCTACGGTTCGTTAGGCATTTTCGGTCAGACTCCTTCAATCTTGAGTCTACGCTCAGAAGGAGCGTCCCGCGTGCCCGAACGGATGAAACCCTATTTCCCCTCCGCCATCCTGCTGCTGCTGATCGCCTATCTGGGCGTTCAGGCCCTGACGGGCGAGCGCGGCCTGCTGAGCGGGCATGAGCGCGACGCCATGCTGGTGCGCCGCGAGACCCAGTTGGCCGGCATCATGGAGCAGCGACGCGACCTCGAGGTGCGGGTCCGCTATCTGCGCACCGACAGCCTGTCGCGGGATTTGCTGGAGGAGCGGGCGCGCGCCGTGCTGGGCTTCAGCGACCCGCGCGACTACGTCATCCGGGTCACGGCGCCTGTCGCCAGCAAGGGTCCGGCCCCCAGAGCCTGATCGCAGATCAGGCTCCCTTTCGTGGAACGAAACCTGAGTTCGGACGCGTGCGCATCCGAACCGGTTTCGTTCGCGCGTGAACTTTCGTTACAGCTTGACCGGCGCGCTTTGCGTTTCGGGAACGAAGGCTGCTAAAGCCCCTTTCCGTAACGACAAGAGGCCCTCAACCGCGGGCCCAGCCGGGAGATGACGGATGGCGAAAGCCCCCGCCGCCAAAGCTGTTTCCAGCAAGGCGACAAAGCTGCCCAATACGCCGACGGCCTCGAAAGAGGACCTGCTGCGCTTCTATCGCGAGATGGTCCTCATCCGCCGCTTCGAGGAGCGCGCGGGCCAGCTGTACGGCATGGGGCTGATCGGGGGCTTCTGCCACCTGTACATCGGCCAGGAGGCCGTCGCCGTGGGGGTGCAGGAAAGCGTGCGCCAGGGTCACGACAAGATCATCACCGGCTACCGCGACCACGGCCACATGTTGTGCGCGGGCATGGACCCGAAACAGGTCATGGCCGAGCTGACGGGCCGCATCGGCGGCTCGTCCAAGGGCAAGGGCGGCTCGATGCACATGTTCGACACCGCCACGGGCTTCTACGGCGGCCACGGCATCGTCGGGGCCCAGGTCGCCCTCGGCACCGGCCTGGCCTTCGCCGGCCGCTATCGCGGCGATGACTCGGTCGCCTTCATCTATTTCGGCGACGGCGCGGCCAACCAGGGCCAGGTCTATGAGAGCTTCAACATGGCCCAGCTGTGGAAGCTGCCGGCCGTCTACATCATCGAGAACAACCAGTACGCCATGGGCACGAGCATCGAGCGCTCGTCGTCCACGACCCGACTGAGCGAACGCGGCTCGAGCTTCGGCATCCCCGGCGAACAGGTCGACGGCATGGATGTTCTGGCGGTGCGCGACGCCGTGGCCCGGGCGGTCAAGCGTGCGCGCGAGGGCGGCGGTCCCTTCATTCTGGAAATGAAGACCTACCGCTATCGCGGTCACTCCATGTCGGATCCGGCCAAATATCGGGCCAAGGAAGAGGTCGACGAGGTCAAGAAGACGCGCGACCCTATCGACCACGTCAAGATGCTGCTGGACCAGGCCGGCGCGACCGAGGACGACCTCAAGGCCATCGACGCCGAGATCAAGACCATCGTCGCCGAGGCGGTCCAGTTCGCCCAGGAAAGCCCGGAGCCGGACCCGTCCGAGCTCTATACCGACGTCTATGTGGAGGCCTCAGCGTGACCGACATTCTCATGCCGGCGCTGTCGCCCACTATGGAAGAGGGCACGCTGACCAAATGGCACATCAAGGCGGGTGACACGGTCAAGGCCGGGGACGTCATCGCCGAGATCGAGACCGACAAGGCGACCATGGAGGTCGAGGCCGTCGACGAGGGCGAGGTCACCGAAATCCTCGTCGCCGAGGGCTCGGAGAACGTGAAGGTCAACACGCCGATCGCCCGTCTGGCGGGTGAGGGCGGCGCTGCTGCGCCCGCGCCGAACGCCGATGCTCCCCCGGCTGAAGCTGCGGCCGCCGCCGACGCGCCGAAAGCCGCCGCCGAGGGCAAGACCGGCGACCCCGAAAAGGCCCCCTCGCAGTCGCCGAGCCCGAAGGTCGAGCTGCGCGACCCGCAGATCCCGGCCGGCGCCAAACTGATCAAGACCACCATCCGCGACGCCCTTCGCGACGCCATGGCCGAAGAGATGCGCCGGGACGACAAGGTGTTCCTGATCGGCGAAGAGGTCGCCCAGTATCAGGGCGCCTACAAGGTCAGCCGCGAACTGCTGCAGGAGTTCGGCGACAAGCGGGTCGTCGACACCCCGATCACCGAGCACGGCTTCGCCGGCCTGGGCGTCGGCGCGGCCATGGCCGGGCTGAAGCCGATCGTCGAGTTCATGACCTTCAACTTCGCCATGCAGGCGATCGATCACATCATCAATTCGGCGGCCAAGACCCTGTACATGTCGGGCGGCCAGATTCGCGCCAGCATCGTCTTCCGCGGCCCCAACGGCGCCGCCAGCCGCGTCGGCGCCCAGCACAGCCAGGACTATTCGGCGTGGTACGCCCAGGTGCCCGGCCTCAAGGTCATCGCGCCGTATGACGCCGCCGACGCCAAGGGTCTGATGAAGTCGGCGATCCGCGATCCCAACCCCGTCGTCTTCCTCGAGCATGAGATGATGTACGGGCTGGAGTTCGACGTGCCCGAGGTCGACGACTGGCTGGTGCCGATCGGCAAGGCCAGGGTCCGCCGCGAGGGAACCGACGTGACCATCACCGCCCATAGCCGCATGGTCGGCTTCGCCCTGCAGGCCGCCGAGACGCTGGCCGGGGAGGGGATCAGCTGCGAGGTCGTCGACCTGCGCACCCTGCGTCCGCTCGACCACGAGACCATCGTCGAAAGCGTGAAGAAGACCAGCCGCCTGGTCTCGGCCGAGGAGGGCTGGGGTCCGATGGGCGTCGGCGCCGAGGTCGTGGCCCGGGTCATCGAACACGCGTTTGACTATCTGGATGCGCCGCCGCTGCGGGTGCATCAGGAGGACGTGCCGCTGCCCTACGCCGCCAATCTGGAAGCCCTGTCGCTGCCGGGCGCGGACAAGATCATCGCCGCCGTGAAACGGGTGATGGCATGAGCGAGAACCCCGAGTTCCAGCTGACGACGCCCGACAGCGTCGCGGCCGACGCCGAAGCTGTCGAAATCCTGCGCATGTGGTGGTCGAAGGGCGAGCCGGTCATGTCGATCAAGCCAGCCTTCAACGACCCGCTGCAGTTCGGCCAGATGCTGGCCCATGCGGCCAAACACATGGCCCACGGCTATGCCGTCCGGCACGGCCACAACGAACGTGAGGCCTATCAGCGGATTCTGACGGGGCTGTCCGAGGTCATCAAGGCGGACAACGTCCAGACCATGGCCGAGCCGACCTCCAGGCCCGGGAGCGTGCGATGACCGACATTCTCATGCCGGCGCTGTCGCCCACCATGGAAGAGGGCGTGCTGGCCAAATGGCACGTCAAGGTCGGCGACACGGTCAAGGCCGGCGACGTCATCGCCGAGATCGAAACCGACAAGGCGACCATGGAGGTCGAGGCCGTCGACGAGGGCGAAGTCACTGACATCCTCGTGGCCGAAGGCACGGAAGGCGTGAAGGTCAATACGCCGATCGCCCGTCTGAAGGACGAGGGAGGCGCGGCCGCTCCGGCGCCCAAGGCTGCCTCCGCTCCGGTTGCTGATGCCTCCAAGGTTGAACCGGCCAAGGCCGAGGCCGCCGCCGCGCCCACCGCCGCTCCGAAATCCGCGCCGGCGAGAGCCGACGGCGCCCGCGTCTTCGCCTCGCCGCTGGCGCGCCGAATCGCGACGCAGAACGGCGTCGATCTGAAATCGATCAAGGGCACCGGCCCCCACGGCCGCATCGTCAAACGCGACGTTGAAGGCGCCAGGGGCGGAACGCAGGCTCCGGCCGCGTCGGGCGCTTCGGCTCCGGCCGGCGAGGTCCGCAAGGTCCAGTCCCTGGCCCAGATGGGCATACCGGACGGCAGCTATGACCTGATCCCGCTGGACGGCATGCGCAAGGCCATCGCCCGCCGCCTGACCGACAGCTTCCGCGACGTGCCACATTTCCCGCTGAACATCGACTGCGAGATCGACGGACTGCTGGCCTCGCGCGCCAGGGTCAATGCGATGCTCGAGAAGTCGGGCGTGAAGGTCTCGGTCAACGACTTCGTCATCAAGGCCTCGGCCATGGCGCTGAAGGCGGTGCCGGAAGCCAACGCCAGCTATTCCCCCGAGGGCATCGCCATGCACCATCACGCCGACGTGGCGATGGCGGTGGCCATCGACGGCGGCCTGATCACGCCGATCATCCGCGCCGCCGAAACCAAGTCCCTGTCGCAGATCGCGACAGAGTCCAGGGACCTCGCCAAACGCGCCCGCGACCGCAAGCTGAAGCCTGAGGAATTCCAGGGCGGCACCTTCTCGGTGTCCAACCTGGGCATGTTCGGCATCCAGTCGTTCGCCTCGATCATCAACGAGCCCCAGGGCGCGATCATGAGCGTGGGCGCCGGCGGGCCGCGGGCCGTGGTCAAGGATGGCCAGCTGGCCATCGCCACGGTGATGACGGTCACCCTGACCTGCGATCATCGCGTGGTCGACGGCGCCATCGGCGCCCGGTTCCTGCAGGCCTTCAAGGCGATGATCGAAGATCCCGTGACGATGCTGGCCTAGGCGGAGACAGGGCGTGACCACGGTCTATGACTTCAGCGCCACGGCCATCGACGGCGCCGAGCAGGCGCTGGAGCAATACCGTGGCCAGGCCCTGCTGATCGTCAACACGGCCTCCAAATGCGGCTTCACCGGCCAGTACGCCGGGCTGGAAGAGCTGCATCGTCAGTATGCGGACAAACCGTTCGAGGTGCTGGGTTTCCCCTGCAACCAGTTCGGACAGCAGGAGCCGGGCCGAGCCGCAGAGATCGCCAGCTTCTGCTCCGCGACCTATGGCGTCGATTTTCCGATGTTCGACAAGATCGAGGTCAACGGTCCCAACCGGCATCCGCTCTACGCCTGGCTGACCAGTCAGAGGAAGGGCTTCCTCGGCAGCCGTGACATCAAGTGGAATTTCACCAAATTCCTGACCGACCGCGAGGGCCGGGTGGTCGCGCGCTATGCGCCGCAGGTCGAACCCGAGGCGATCAAGGCCGATATCGACAGGCTGATCTGACAGGACCGCCCTGCGAGACCTCGCCATAGCCCTGGAAGATCGGCCCGACGGCCCCGCCGCCCGCGCGGCGCTGGAAGCCGCAGACCATACGGGTCGTCGCCGAACGCGAGGTGCTGTACAGCGACCATGATCATCAGATGATCCTGGTGGTCGACGACATGGCGCGGGCACGCGCCGTCTCCGAGGCGTGGACTCGCGAGACCGGCCCCGGCTAGGCTCCCGTCCGGGGGGCGGCGTGGCGGAACATCGGGAACCATCAGCAGCCTGTCCGGCGTGCGGCGTCGCTCTTCTCGGCCGCTATTGCCATGGCTGCGGGCAGGACACCGAGGCCCGGCCGCGTCCGCTGCGGGAATGGGCGGCGGAGGCATTCTCCGAATCCAGTCTGGTCGACGGCCGAACCGCGCGCACGCTCGCGGCTCTGGCGACCAGGCCGAACCGTCTGCTCGAAGCTTATCGGGATGGCGCGGGCGGTCGCTACCAATCGCCCACCAAGATCTTCGTGGTGGTCACGGCGCTCTTTTTGCTGATCCTGAATTTCAGCGGCGTCGTGATCTATCAGTATGTCGCCAGGGTGATCGATCCGACGGCGCCCGTCACCGCGCGCGCCGATCCGGACGGGGTCACGGTGCACCTGACGAATGTGGACCAGGGCGAGTGGTGGATGCAACGTCGCGTCGAGCCTCCCGTCGATCCGGCCGTCACGGTCGCGGTCGCGGCGGCGGCGGCGGCGGCGGCCAACGAACGCGACCGTCAGAACCTCCTGTACGAGAACCAGTCAAATCGCGAGCAGGTCGTGATCAGCGAACGCCTCGCTGCCTGGCTTCCGAACGCCATCTGGCTTCTGATGCCCCTGTTCGCGCTGCTTCTGGCCCCTCTGTTCGGGCGGCGTCGCCTGTTGATGGAGCACCTGGTGTTCGCCATGTGGGCTCATTTCATGGCGTTCGGCCTGCTGATCCTTCTCGCCCTGGCCAACAAGGCAGGCGCTGCCTGGCCGGCGTGGCCCGTGATGTTTCCGTATCTGGGATATTTCGTCGCCGCCGCCCGCCACTACTACGGCCTGTCCTGGTGGTCGGCCCTGTGGCGCGGAGGGGCGCACCTGTTGCTGTACGTGTTTCTCGTGCTGACGCCCGCCACCTTCGTCGTGGCCGCCACGGCCCTGGATATGGACGCGCTGGGCGCCTTCCTCCGCGCGGGCTGACATTTGGTTTCGGACCGGGGTCGCCGGGGTGGCGTCGGCGCGCCGGGACACGCTAAGACCCGGGGGACAAGGAGATGTCCGATGGCAGAGTTCGACCTTATCGTGATCGGTTCCGGCCCGGGCGGCTATGTGGCCGCCATCCGCGCCAGCCAGCTGGGCCAGAAGGTCGCCATCGTCGAGCGCGAAAGCCTGGGCGGCATCTGCCTGAACTGGGGCTGCATCCCCACCAAGGCCCTGCTCAAGTCCGGCGAGAAGTACGAGAGCCTGTCGCACCTCAAGGACTACGGCCTGTCCGCCGACAACGCCGGCTTCGACTTCGACGCCATCATCCAGCGTTCACGGGGCGTCGCCGCCACCATGAACAAGGGCGTCGCCTATCTGATGAAGAAGAACAAGATCGAGGTGATCGAGGGCACGGCGAAGCTGGAGAAGGGCCCAAGTGGCGCCTCTGGGGCGCCCAAGGTCGTCATCGCCCTGAAGGCCGGCGGGTCTCGCACGGTGGAGGCGAAGACGGTCATGCTGGCCGTCGGCGCGCGCGCCAGAGCCATTCCGCAGATCGGCCTGGAGGCCGACGGCGACCGCATCTGGGCCTATCGCGAGGCCATGGCGCCGAAGACAATGCCCGCCTCCATCGTCGTCATCGGCTCGGGGGCCATCGGGGTCGAGTTCGGCAGCTTCTACCGCGCCCTGGGCGCCGAGGTGACGGTGGTCGAGGCCGTCGACCGCATCATGCCCGTCGAGGACGAGGAGGTGTCCAAGGCGGCGCAGAAGGCCTTCGAGAAGCGCGGCATGAAGTTCCGCACCGGCTGCAAGGTGACGAAGGTGTCCAGGGGCGGCAAGGGCGTGCAGGTGGCCATCGAGGCCGGCGGCAAGGCTGAAACGCTTGAGGCCGAGGTCTGTATTTCGGCGGTCGGCATCACCGCCAACACGGACGGCATCGGTCTGGAGGCGCTGGGCGTCAACATGGACCGCGGCCACATCACCATCGACAGCCACTGCCAGACGAACGTGAAGGGGCTGTACGCCATCGGCGACTGCGCCGGCGCGCCCTGGCTGGCGCACAAGGCTTCGCACGAGGGCATCCACGCAGCCGAACACATCGCCGGTTACAGGACGCCCAACGTGAACTCGCCGATCGCCGGCTGCACCTATGCCCAGCCGCAGGTGGCCTCGGTCGGGATCACCGAACAGGGCGCGCGCGAGGCGAAACGCGAGGTCAAGGTCGGCCGCTTCCCCTTCCGCGTGAACGGCAAGGCCGTCGCAGCCGGCGAGATCGAGGGCTTCGTCAAGGTGATCTTCGACGCGAAGACCGGCGCCCTGATCGGCGCCCATATGCTCGGCGCCGAGGTGACCGAGATGATCCAGGGCTTCGTCACCGCCATCGCCATGGAGGCGACGGAAGAGGACATCCACGGCATCGTCTATCCCCACCCGACCATGTCCGAGGCCATGCACGAGGCGGCGCTGGACGCCTATGGGCGGGTGCTGCACATCTAGTCCCGCACCTCTCCCTCCCCTTTATGGGGAGGGTGACCGAGCGTAGCGAGGTCGGGTGGGGTCCGATTGCGACATCCCGGAAGCGCCGCCAAGCACTGCCGTACCCCACCCGTCGGCTTCGCCGACACCCTCCCCATGAAGGGGAGGGAGAGCGTCCGGCTCAGCCCCCCAGCACGTCCACGCTCATCCGTTCCAGCAGCGCCCCGCCCTGACCCACGGCGGCCAGCCGGCTGGAGGCGTGGCCCAGCACATTGGCGGCATAGACCTCGTACAGGGTGATCTTGCCTTCCAGCCAGGCCGGGTCGCCCTGGCCGCCGTCCAGCTGGTCGCGGGCGTACAGCGCGCCCTGGGCCAGCATCCAGCCGCCCGTCACGTCGCCCAGCAGCTTCAGATAGGCGTCGGCGGCGGCCAGCACGTCCGCGGCCCCGTCGGCGGCGGCCTTGCGGTCCAGCAGCCAGACCGTCGCGTCCTCCACCGCCTCGACCGCCGCCGCGAAGCGTTCGACCGGCTTGCCCGAGTACAGGCGCGGCAGGTGGGCGAGGGTGACCTTCATGTCGGCGATCAGGTCGCGGGCGGACTGGCCGCCGTCCATCGACAGCTTGCGGCCGACCAGGTCCATGGCCTGGATGCCGTTGGTGCCCTCGTAGATCGGGGCGATGCGGGCGTCGCGATAGTATTGCGCCGCGCCGGTCTCCTCGATGAAACCCATGCCGCCGTGAATCTGAACGCCCATGGAGGCGACCTCGCAGCCGACGTCGGTGGACCAGGCCTTGGCGATCGGAGTGAACAGGTCCTCGCGGCCCTTCCAGCGCCGCCGGTCCTCTTCCGTCGCCGCGTGTTTCGCCAGATCGGCCGCCACGCCCGTGGACAGGCAGATGGCCCGTGCCGCCGCGACCCTGGCCTTCATCACCGACAGGGTGCGGCGCACGTCCGGATGGTCGATGATCGGGGCGTTGGCCTCGCCGGTCCACACCGAACGGCCCTGACGCCGCTCGCGGGCGTAGGCGAGGGCGTGCTGATAGGCCCGTTCGGCGATGCCGACGCCCTCGACGCCGACGGCGAGGCGGGCGGCGTTCATCATGACGAACATATGGGCCAGGCCCTGGTTGGGCTGGCCGACCAGTTCGGCCGTCGCGCCCTCATAGGCCATGACGCAGGTGGGCGAGGCGTGGATGCCCAGCTTGTGCTCGACACCCACGGGCCGGAAGCCGTTGCGGTCGCCCAAGGTCCCGTCGTCCTTGACGAGGAATTTCGAGGCGAGGAACAGGCTGATGCCCTTGGGCCCGGCCGGAGCGTCGGGCAGGCGGGCCAGCACCATGTGGACGATATTGTCCGTGGCGTCATGGTCGCCCCAGGTGATGAATATCTTCTGGCCGTTCAGCGCATAGGTCCCGTCGCCGTTCGGCGTCGCCGTGGCCGTCAGGGCGCCGAGGTCGGAACCCGCCTGCGGCTCGGTCAGGACCATGGCCCCGGTCCATTCGCCGGAGACCAGTTTCGACAGATAGATGTCCTTCTGCGACGGCGTGCCGTGGGCCTCCAGCGCCTCGATCGCCGCCAGCGACAGCATGGGGCACAGGCCGAAGGCCATGTTGGCCGCATGCACGGTCTCATAGGCCGCCAGCTCCAGCGCCTTTGGCAATTGCTGGCCGCCGGCGTGGGCGGGGGCGGACAGGCCGGTCCAGCCGCCCTCGGCGAACTGGCGATAGGCGTCGGCGAAGCCCGGGGCGGCGGTCACCGAACCATTGGCGTATGTCGAGCCCTTCTGGTCGCCGATGCGGTTCAGCGGCGCGAGGACGCCTTCCGAGAACTGGGCCGCGGCCTCCAGCACCGCGCCCAGAACGTCCGTGTCATAGTCGGGGAAGGCGCCGGTGGCGGCGACCTGGTCTATCCCGGCAACGGCCTGCAGGGCGAAGGCGATGTCGCGGACGGGCGCGCGGTAGGTCATGGTGGTGAATCCAGGTTCGAAACGTCCCGCGTTCATGCCGTCTTGCCGCCGGGGCATGCAAGCGGCGGCTTGGCGAAGAGGCCCGGGCGGGTCAGAGTGGCGCATCCGAAGGGAGCTCGTCGTGGCTGAACCGCGCAACCGCTATTCCACCGTCTCATTGACCCTTCACTGGCTGATCGCAGCCCTGGTTGTGACCCAGGTGCTGCTGATCGCCGCGTACGAGTGGACCGAGGGACCGCTGTCACGCGAGTTCGTGCAGAGTCACAAGTCCGTGGGTCTGGGCATCCTCATCCTGACCCTGGGCCGGATCGGCTGGCGGATCGCCAATCCCGCCATTCCGCTGCCGGCTGAGATGCCGCGATGGCAGCAGCGGCTGGCGCGGGCCACCCAAGTCCTCTTCTACGTCTTCCTGATCGCCATGCCGCTGGTCGGGTGGGCGGCGTCCTCGGCGGGCGGACGCGAAATCCACTGGTTCGGCCTGTTCGAATGGCCGCTTCTCCCCATAGGCGGCGGTCGGGAGATGGCGGACCAGCTGATGGACCTGCACGAGGCGGCGGCGAAGGGTCTGTACCTCCTGATCGCCCTGCATGTGATCGGGGCGCTGAAACACCAGTTCGTCGACCGGGACAACGTGCTGCACCGGATGATCCCGTGGATTCCGCGCCGTCCATGAGGCTGCTCGCGATCCTGCTTCTCGCGCTGCTGGCCCCCCTGCTGGCCGGCGCGGCGCCGGGGCCCTGGGGCTTCGAGCGGGACGCATCGAGCATCGAAATGTCCGTCCGGGCCTTTGGTGGATCGCGCACGGGACGATTCGAGGACTGGCGGGGCTCCATCGTTCTGGACCCGGCGCGCCCGGAGAGCGCACGCGCCTCGGTGACGGTTCAGGCGGCGTCCCTGAGGATGTCCCCGG
Organism: Brevundimonas sp.; assembly: GCF_029946145.1. Classification (GTDB taxonomy): domain Bacteria; phylum Pseudomonadota; class Alphaproteobacteria; order Caulobacterales; family Caulobacteraceae; genus Brevundimonas. The sequence continues at coordinate 99,880 of NZ_JAQSDY010000013.1, read as the reverse complement.
CGGTCGCGACCCGGCGGGCCATCGGGCCGGGGTTCCTCGACGCCGCGCGCTATCCGGTGATCCGCTTCGATCTGAAGTCGCTTCGGCCGATGGGCGGGGACCGGTATACGGCCAACGCCGACATCACGATGAAGGGGCGCACCCGCGCGGTCACCTTCCCGCTGGACTTGCGCATCAACGGTGACCGGGCGCATCTGGCCGGCGCGCTGACGCTGGATCGCGCGGACTTTGGAATAGGAACATCGGGGCCGTGGAACGGGCTGGTCGGACGGCAGGTGACGGTGCGGGTGATGCTTCAGGCGCGTCCCGCCTGAGCGCGTCAGACGCCGACGCCGTGGCGGTCCTGAACGCCGGCGGCCTGGTCATATTGCCGACGGAAACGGTGTACGGCCTGGCCGCCGACGCCGGAAACGCCCGGGCCGTCGCCGCCATTTTCGAGGCCAAGGGTCGTCCCCGGTTCAACCCCCTGATCGCCCATGTCGCCGACGCGGTTCAGGCCGAGGCGGTCGCGGTGTTCGATCGCCGGGCCCGGGCGCTGGCCGAGGCCTTCTGGCCCGGGCCGCTGACGATTGTGGCCCCCATCCGCGACCGGACGAGCGTATGCGATCTCGCCCGGGCGGGGCTGGACAGCGTCGCCGTCCGCGTGCCGGGCCACGCCCGCGCCCGCGCCCTGATCGCGGCTTTCGGGCGGCCGGTGGTGGCGCCGTCGGCCAATCGCTCGGGGCGGCCCAGCCCGACCACCTTCGCCGACGCGGTGGAGGAGACCGGTTTCGCCGCCGGCGCCGCCATCGACGGCGGACCCTGCGCCGTGGGGGTCGAGAGCACGGTCGTCTCGGTGCTGAACGGACATATGGCCCTGCTGCGTCCAGGTTCGGTCACGCGGGACGAGCTGGAGGCTGTCGTCGGGTCGCTCGACCGGGGCGGGGAGGGGCATCGCTCACCCGGCCGGCTGGCGCTCCACTATGCACCCGACGCACCGGTGCGGATCGAGGCGGAAACGGCGAGGGATGGCGAAATCCTGCTGGGATTCGGTCCCGGTGTCGGCGATCCGCGCTGGAGCCTGAGCCCCACCGCCGATCTGCGCGAGGCGGCGGCCAACCTGTTCCGGCGCCTGCGGGAGGCTGACCGGGAAAAACCCACGGGAATCGCGGTCTCCCCGATCCCGGCGGACGGCCTCGGCGAAGCCATCAACGACCGGTTGCGGCGCGCGGCTGGGTTTGTCGGCTAGGCCAGGAAGCGGGCCTTGATGTCGATGCTGGAACGCTCGCCGACATGGTCGATGCAGTGCTCCAGCCATTCCTCCGCAGCCTCGCGGCCGCGGGCCTTCAGGTCGTTGAGGAAGGTCCATTCGGTATTGAATTTCGAGCTCAACGACAGGGCACCCAGCCACGGGCCCGGTTCGATGGCGTGCAGCATCAGGCTGCGATAGCGGTCCTCGCCGGTCCGCTTCAACCGCCCGTCCTCGATCATGTCCTGGACGAAGGCGACGGCCCTCAGTTCGGCGACGAGGGGCGCGTTGAAGACGATTTCGTTCAGCCGGTCCATGATGTCCCCGGCCACGCGCGGCGCCTCCTCGCGCACGAACGGGTTCAGGGGCAGCAGCAGGATGTCGTCGGGGGTGTCGGCGTAGAACAGTGGCCACAAGGCCGGATTGGCCAGATAGCCGCCGTCCCAGTAGGGCTCGCCGTCGATCTCGACCGCCTGAAAGAGGTGCGGCAGGCAGGCCGAGGCCAGCAGGACCTGGTCGGTGATCTCGGGGTTCTCGAACAGTCGGGCCCGACCCTGTTTCACCGCCGTAGCGGCGACGAACAGCTTGATCGGAGAGGCGCGCACGGCCTCGAAATCGATCGCATTATCCAGAACGCGTTTGAGAGGATTCAGGTTGAATGGATTGAATTGATACGGACTCATCGACATGGCTGCGGTCTCGGCCGACCGCCACAGGCTGCTGTCCTTCAACCAGCCCGGCGTCATGGCGGCGCTCCAGATCGAGGAGTCGCCGAACACGTTGCGTCCGCCCGACCGGTTCACCTCGCGCCACAGAAGGTCGAGCTGACTTCGGCCGCCTTCGGCCCCGCCGGTATGCAGGCCGCTGATCAGGGCCGCAGCATTCATGGCGCCGGCGGATGAGGCGGTCACCGCGCGGATGTCGAGCCGGTCGTCCTCCAGAAGACGATCCAGCACGCCCCACTGGAACGCCCCGTGCGAGCCTCCGCCCTGCAGGGCCAGGCTGACGGGATGGCGCTTCGGGGTGGCCGGCTTTCGCTTCAACACCCGATCGCGTCCTTGCCTATTGGGCGGTCCAGCCGCCGTCGATGGAGAAGCTGGCCCCGTTGGCCGAAGCCCCGAGGTCCGACGCCAGATACAGCATCATGCCGGTCAGTTCGTCGGTGGTGACGAACCGCTTGGTCGGCTGCGAGCCCAGGATCACGTCCTTGAGCACCGCCTCTTTCGACATGCCGCGCGTCCGGGCCTGATCGGCGATCTGCTTTTCCACGATCGGCGTCTCGACGAACCCGGGGCAGATGGCGTTGCAGGTGATGTTATCCTGGGCGACCTCGAGCGCCACGGTCTTGGTGAAGCCGAGGACGCCGTGCTTGGCGGCGACATAGGCCGACTTGAACGGGCTGGCGACCAGGCCATGGGCCGAGGCGATGTTGATGATCCGGCCTCGCCCCTGCGCCTTCATGATCGGGATCGCCGCGCGGGTGGCGTAGAAGGTCGAGGACAGGTTGATGGCGATGATCTGTTCCCATTTGTCGGCCGGGAATTTCTCCACCGCCTCGACGTGCTGGACGCCGGCGTTGTTGATCAGGATGTCGAGCCGGCCAAGCTGATGCTTGCCGTAGGCCACCATGTCGGCGACCTCGTCGCCGCGCAGCATATTGGCGGCGTGATAGCGGACCCGAACGCCGCAACTGGCCTCCAGCTCGGCCCGGGTGCGCTCGATTTCGGAGGGGTCGCCCAGACCGTTCAGGACCACGTCTCCGCCGCGCGAGGCGATGGCGCGGGCGAAGGCCAGGCCGATGCCGGACGTCGAACCCGAGATCACCGCCACCTGACCTTTCAGGTCGCCGATGTCGCGGAAGGGTTCGCGCGTCGCCTCGGAGCCGTCACCGCGTTTGGGCCATTGGAACATGAGTGTCTCGTCCGTCCGTCAGTCTCGTCAGCCTAGCCGTTCGCGGTTGCGAAGGCGACAGTCGGGTTTAATTTCCCGATCTGGTGAATATCCACTCTGTGTCGTTCGAGGCCGCCTTGTCAAAGCGGTAACCGTCGCGATCGAACCCCTTGAGGTCCTGGGCCCGCTCGATCCGCTCGTCGATGGCGAAACGCGCCATGCCGCCCCGCGCCTTCTTGGCGAAGAAGGAGATGATGCGGCTCTCCCCGTCCCGCGACTCGCGGAAGTGCGGCGTCACGACCGGCAGTTTCAGCGCCCTGGCGTCGACCGCGCCGAAATACTCCTGGCTGGCCAGGTTGATCAGGGTCGGATCCGCCTGTCCCTCGGCGTCGGCGTTCAGCTGTTTCGAAAGCCGGTCGCCCCAGAAGTCGTACAGGCTGGAACCCCGCCGCGTCTTCAGCCGGGTCCCCATCTCAAGGCGATAGGGCTGGATACGGTCCAGAGGCCGCAACAGGCCGTAGAAGCCCGACAGGATGCGCAGGTGATCCTGCGCCCAGGCCAGGGACTGCCGATCCAGCTCCCGCGCCTTCAGACCTTCGTAGACGTCGCCGGCGAAGGCGAAGGCGGCCTGGACCCCGTCGGTCGAGGCGGCGTCGAAGGCCTGGAAGCGCTCGCGGTTCAGGCGGGCCAGGTCATCGGAAATGCTCATCAACCGGCGCAGCTCGGCCACCGTCCGCGCCCGCGCCGTCCGGGACAGGTTGGCGGTGTCGTCCTGAAAGCGCCGCTCCGAGGCGGGCGCGTCGGCATGGGCTTCAGTGAAATCCAGCCGCTTGGCCGGGGACAGGACGATCAGCAAGGGAACAGGCTCCGGCGGCGGCGCCCTGCAGATAGGCCGGTTCGATGACGAATTGAACCGGAACCCCTCCGGACTGCTCAGCGGTCCTGTGAATAGAGGGCGGCCAGAACCCGCGGCAGCTGTTCGGGCAGGTCTTCGGCGATCAGGCCGGGACCGAAGGCCCGCGCGGCCTCGGCATGGATCCAGACGGCCGCCCGCGCGGCGTCGAAACTGTCCATCCGCTGCGCCATCAGGCCGCCGATCATGCCCGCCAGCACGTCGCCGGTCCCCGCCGTCGCCAGCCATGGGACGCCGTTGCCGTTGACCGCCAGCCGCCCGTCCGGCGCGGCGATGATCGTGGCCGGGCCCTTGAGGACGATCACTGCGCCGGCGCGCTTCGCCGCCTCGCGCGCCGCGGCCTCCCGGCCCTTGTCGAGCAAACCGGGGAACAGGCGTTTGAACTCGCCCTCGTGCGGGGTCAGCACGTCGTCGCGGTCCAGAACGGCGAACAAATCGTCGGGCCAGCTTTCGAATACAGTCAGGCCGTCGGCGTCGACGACCAGCGCCGCGCCTGTCCCGGCCAATGCGCGCACATTGGCCCGGGTCGCATCGTTCACTCCGGCGGCGGGGCCGATGACGACGGCGTCCATTCCTTCCACCGCTTCGGCCAAAGCCTCGGCCGAACCGAAAGGCGTCAGCATGACGGCCTCGATGGCGGGCGCGATGACGGCGGTCGCATCGGGCGGACAGAGGATGCGCACCACGCCCGCGCCGATCCGCAGCCCGGCCCGCGCCGCCAGACGCGCCGCGCCGGTCTGGCTGGCCTTGCCCGAGACGACGCCCAGCCGTCCGCGCGCGTGCTTGTGCGCGTCCCCGGCCGGCCAGGGCAGGGCGGCGCGCCAGTCCGACATGGGCGCCCCGGTCATCGCGCCGGTCCTCCGTTCACGGATGGCGACCAGGAGCGAAAAACGCTTGCCTTATTGTGCAATGCAATGTCCCTTTACCTCCCGTGCGCGCGGCATGATAACGCCCGCCTGGGATCGCCAATGAAAAAGATCGAAGCCGTCATCAAGCCGTTCAAGCTGGATGAAGTGAAGGAAGCGCTGCAAGACGCGGGCGTGCAAGGCATGACCGTGCTGGAGGCCAAGGGATATGGCCGCCAGAAGGGCCATTCCGAGCTGTATCGCGGCGCCGAATACGTCATCGACTTCCTGCCCAAGATCAAGATCGAGGTGGTGGTGTCCGACGACATGGTCAACTCCGTCGTGGACGCGATCCAGGCGGCGGCCCGCACCGGCAAGATCGGCGACGGCAAGATTTTCGTCACCGACGTTCTCGACGTCATCCGCATTCGCACAGGCGAGACGGGCGCCCAGGCCGTCTGACCTTTCCGCCGGCCGTCCTTCGGGGCGGCCGCTTCTTTTAACCTCCCCGAGCCACAGGACGTCGAACACCATGAGCGCCAGCAAGATCCTAAAGGAGATCAAGGAGAAGGACGTCAAATACGTCGACCTCCGGTTCACCGACACCAAGGGGCGGATGCAGCACGTCACCTTCGACATCGACCTGGTGGACGAGGAATTCCTGGAAGAGGGGACGATGTTCGACGGCTCCTCGATCGCCGGCTGGAAGGCGATCAATGAGTCCGACATGCTGCTGAAGCCGGATCTGGCCACGTCCTGGATCGATCCCTTCTACCAGCAGACCACCCTGTTCCTGTTCTGCGACGTGCTGAACCCCGACACGGGCGAGCCGTACAATCGCGACAGCCGCTCGATGGCCAAGAAGGCGCTGGCCTATGTCCAGTCCTCGGGCGTGGGCGACACCGTTTTCTTCGGTCCGGAAGCCGAGTTCTTCATCTTCGACGACGTGCGCTGGTCCACCCAGCCGCACGACACCGGCTACGCCTATGACTCGATCGAGCTGCCCGCCAACACCGGCGCCGAATATTCTGAAGGCAACATGGGCCACCGCCCGACGCACAAGGGCGGTTATTTCCCGGTCAATCCGACCGACAGCGCCCAGGACCTGCGGGGCGAGATGCTGGGCGTCATGCGCGACCTGGGCATGCAGCCCGAGAAGCATCACCACGAGGTCGCCCCGGCCCAGCACGAACTGGGCCTCAAGTTCAGCGACCTGCTGACCATGGCCGACCGCCTGCAGCTCTACAAATACGTCATCCACAATGTGGCGGCGGCCTACGGCAAGTCGGCGACCTTCATGGCCAAGCCGACGTTTGGCGACAACGGCTCGGGCATGCATGTGCACCAGTCGATCTGGCGCGACGGCAAGCCGCTGTTCGCCGGCGACAAATACGCGGGCCTGTCGGACATGTGCCTCTGGTACATCGGCGGCATCATCAAACACGCCAAGGCCATCAACGCCTTCGCCAACTCGACCACCAACTCCTACAAGCGTCTGGTCCCGGGCTACGAAGCCCCGGTGAAACTGGCCTATTCGTCGCGCAACCGTTCGGCCTCGATCCGCATTCCGTTCGTCAATTCGCCCAAGGCCAAGCGGATCGAAGCCCGTTTCCCCGATCCGATGGGCAACCCCTATCTGACCTTCGTCGCCCTGCTGATGGCCGGTCTGGATGGCATCGAGAACCGGATCGATCCGGGCGCGCCCGCCGACAAGAACCTTTACGACCTGCCGCCGGAAGAGCGGGGCAACATCCCCGAGGTCTGCGGCAGCCTGAAGGAAGCCCTCGACAATCTCGACAAGGACCGCGCCTTCCTCAAGAAGGGCGGCGTCATGGATGACGACTTCATCGACAGCTACATCGAGCTGAAGATGGAAGAAGTGATGCGTCTGCAACTGCACCCGCACCCCGTCGAATTCGACATGTACTACAGCTGCTGATCCACGGCCGAGGCCGGACGATCAAAGGGCGCCGGAGGCAACTCCGGCGCCCTTCTTCGTTGGTTCGGGCGGAAGTCAGTTGCGGCGGGTCGTCTCGACCTCGATGCCGTTCTCACCGGCGCGAACGGTCGTGCTGTCCGCGGGGCGGTCGTCACGGCGTTCGATGACGACGGTGGGCGGGCTGGCGGGCACGGGTACGGCGACCTCACGGGTCTCGATGATGGTGCGGGTCTCAGGCGCGGGCGCGGGCGCGGCCGGTGCGGGTTCCTGTTGCGTGCAGGCCGCGGCGGCCACGGTCAGGGTGGCGAGGGCGGCGAAACGGAAGGCTGTCATGGACCGGTCTCCTGATGGTCGGTCCAGTCCAAACACCGGCGCTTCACGCCGGTTCCGGTCAAGCTGGCCGTCAGTGCAGGCTGACGGCCACGGGTTCCCAGGTCTGGACAGGCTGGATCGCCGCCGGGAAACGGATGCGCACCCCGCAGCCCGTGGCGCCCCGCGTGATCAGAAGCTCGCCGCCCAACTGCTCGGACACCGCCTCGAACAGGGGAATGTCCCGCGGCGGCATGACATCGCGGTCGCCCGTGGCCACCATGTTCAGCGTCCGCTGATCGCCTTCGTCCGCGAGGACGACGGCGAGTCCGGTGGCCGAAGGGCAGGCCTTGAGCGTGGTCAGATACTCCAGCAACACCAGACCCAGCGCCGTCGCATGCTCCAGCGGCACGTCCAGGTCGGCGCCGGCGATCCTCACCTTTTCCGCCGCCAGGCCGCCGCGCGAGGCCGAGGCCTTGACCAGCTTGCGGGCAAAGGCGGCGAAGGGAATCCGCCTGTCGGGATTGCCGGTGAACTCGCGGTGGGCGCGGGAGATCAGCAGGGTGCGCGACGCGGCGTTGGTCAGCACGCGCGAAACCAGCGGATCGGCTTCCTCGCGCGCCCGAAGCTGCAGGATGGCCGAGATCAGCTGGAGATGATCAGTCGTTCGCTGGGCGTGCTCGTGGAACAGTTCGGCCTGACCGGCGGCCAGGGCCTCGACGCGCGCGTGTGTGGCGGCCAGCAGGGTGAACCGGGCCCGGATCGTGCTCAGGATATGGATCAGCAGCACCGATGACAGCAGGAAGAAGGTCAGCGCCACCAGACCGCGTCCATCCACATTCCAGTGCAATGGAACGGGTCCAAGGAAGGCATAGACGATCGCCGTCGACAGGCCCGTGGCCATCAGGGCGGGGCGGGCTCCCAGCCAGTAGGCCGCCAGGATCACCGCCGGATAGAAGCAGGTGTAGCCGTAGCCGTTGCCCATGGCCGACGACAGCGTCAGTCGGACGGCCAGCGCCAGCATGACCAGGATGCCCGCGGCCCAGTAGCGGGCGCCGGGAATCGCCTGCAGACGCGCCAGCAAGACGGCGGGCCGTGGCGTCAACGAAAAGACCGATGCATTCATGACGTCATTTCAGCGCCGGTGCTCAGGCCGCGGCGTCCGCGGTCTTGCGGCGCATCTCGATCAGACGCACGCACCAGATGGAGATTTCATACAGCAGAACCAGCGGCACGGCGAGCATCAGCTGGCTGATGGGGTCGGGCGGGGTCACGATGGCGGCGACCACGACGACGGCGACGATGGCGTAGCGACGGCCCTCGGTCATGAGCTTCGAATTGACGATGCCGGCCATTCCCAGCAGGGTCATGATCACGGGCAGCTGGAAGCACAGGCCGAACGCCAGGATCAGCGCCGTGGCCAGGCTCATGTATTCGGACACCTTGGGCAGCAGGGCGGCCGTGACGCCCTCGGCCACAATGCCCTGATTGAGCGAGAACAGCATCACGATGGGCAGCATGACGTAATAGACCAGCGCGGCGCCGGCGATGAACAGGACCGGAGCCGCGACGAGGAACGGCAGGAAGGCGCCTCGCTCGTTGCGATACAGGCCGGGCGCCACGAATCGGTAAAGCTGAAAGGCGAGTATCGGGAAGGAGGCGACGACAGCGCCCAGCCCGGCCAGTTTCATCTTCACGAACAGGATTTCCAGCGGCGCCGTGTAAATCAGCTGCGCGGCCTGATGCTGGCCGTCGGCCAGGGGCTTCAGCCCGATCATGGTCGAGATCAGGTCCAGCATCGACACGTTGTGACCGTCGGCGGCCTGCAAGGCGCTGGCCACCACATAAGGTTTGACCAGGAAGACGTAGAGCGGGCTCGCGAAATAGAAGCAGACCAGGAAGGCGATGACGAAGGCGACGACGCAGATCAGCAGCCGGCCGCGCAGCTCGATCAGGTGGTCCATCAGCGGCGCGCGTGACGCCTCGATCTCGTCGTCGTCGCGGTCAACGGCGCTCATGACGTCGGCGCCTTCTTGCGCGAGGCCCGCGGCTTGGTGGCCGGCGCCGCGGTCGCGGACCTGGCCGCTGCGGGTTTGGTCGCAGGTTTGGCGGGCGCCCGTCGGGCAGGAGACGCCTTCGCCTTCGCGGGAGCCGGATCCGGCGCGGGGACCGGCGGCTCGAGCGGCGCCATGACCGGCGGGCTGTCGGGCCATTCGTCGGGGGCGGTCAGCATCGGCGGGTCCAGCGGCCTGTTCAGGTCGTCGCGAATTTCGCGGAACGCCGCATCGGCATCGGCGCCGAGGGCGCGGATGCCCTGACCGGTGCGCAGCGCCTCGACCTCCTTGCGCAGATCGTCCAGTTCGGACTGGCGCGCCATCTCGTCGAAGCTGGAGCGGAACTCATTGGCCATGCCGCGCGCCTTGGCGACGATCTTGCCCAGCTTGCGCAGAAGCAGCGGCAGGCGCTCGGGCCCCACCACCAGCAGGGCCACGACCGCGATCACCAGATATTCGCCGCCCCCGATTCCGGGACCCAGGCCACCCATGCGTCAGGTCTCCGCCGTCTACAGCGGCCCTAGGACTTCAGGTCTTCTTTTTCGGCGTCGGTGCGGGGCAGGGCGCCCGCGCGCTCGTCACGCGGCTTGTCGTCGTCGCTGTCCTTCAGGCCGTCCTTGAAGGCTTTCACGCCCTTGGCGGCGTCGCCCATCATGGCCGACAGCTTGCCGCGCCCGCCGAACAGCAGAAGCACGATGATGGCGACGATGGCCCAGTGCCAGATGCTGAATGAACCCACGGACTACTCTCCTCAGTCAGGCCGGGCCGGCCCGGTCGAAATCTCTCGCCGCATATAGGCCGTTCAGTGGCGCGACGCCAAGCGAACCTGTTAGGACGCGCCCATGAGCCACGTCATCATCCACACCGACGGCGCCTGCAAGGGCAATCCGGGCCCCGGCGGCTGGGGCGCCGTTCTTCAGACCGGCGGCGGTCACGAGAAGGAGTTGTGGGGCGGCGAGCCGCTGACGACCAACAACCGCATGGAGCTGATGGCGGCGATTCGCGCCCTCGAGGCCCTGTCCCGGCCCTGCCGCGTCGATCTGCATACCGACAGCAAATACGTCATGACCGGCATCACCGAATGGATCCGCGGCTGGAAGGCGCGCGGCTGGAAAACCGCCGACAGGAAGCCGGTCAAGAACGAGGATCTGTGGCGGCGGCTCGACGAGGCCCGCGCCCGGCACGACGTCAAATGGCATTGGGTCAAGGGCCACGCCGGGCATGAGCTGAACGAGCGAGCCGACGGCCTGGCGAATCGCGGGATCACGGACTTGCCGCGTTAGGCCAGACGGACTCTCAGCTTCGATCCGTCGACACGGTCCACGATCACGCTTTCGCCGATCAACGGTCCCGCGCCGTCGATTTCGGCCACCCATTCGGCGCCCGAGACGAACACCCGGCCGCGGCCGTCCACGAAGGGCTGGACGACCTGCGCCCGCTGGCCGACGAGACGGTTGTCGCGGGCGTTGATATCGGGGCTGTCGCTGGGGTTCACGCGCTGGATCAGGCGGCGTGACAGCAGGGTCATCGCCACGGTCAGGGCCGCGAACAGGGCGACCTCGCCCAGGAAACTCAACGGCAGGCCCAGGGCGGTGACCACGGCCACCATGCCCGCCGATACCGCCGGCCACAGCAGCCATTCGGTCGAGAAGGCGGCCTCGACCGCCAGCAGGATCACGCCCAGAGCCAGCCAGATCCAGAACGGCTGGGCGGCGTGCAGGTCGATCAGGGCGTCCATGGCCTACTCCGATCCGGGGACCGACCCGCGCGGGGGCCGCGGCGGGCGGGGCGGCGAGGACGGAGCGGCGCGCGGAGGAGCCGGCGGCGCATCACGCCGCACGTCGCTGCGGCCTTGCTGCTGTTCCCTGGCCAGACCGACCAGTTCGCCCAGGCCGGCGATGGTGCCGACCAGGCCGGACATCTCGGCCGGGACGATGACCGTCTTGGCGGTCGGATTGCGGGCCAGTTCGGCGAAGGCCTCGACGTATTTCTGGGCGACGAAGTAGTTGATGGCGTTGACGTCGCCGGCCGCGATGGCCTGGGACACCATGGCCGTCGCCTTGGCCTCGGCCTCGGCCTCGCGCTCGCGGGCCTCGGCGTCGCGGAAGGCGGCCTCGCGGCGGCCCTCGGCCTCGAGGATGGCGGCCTGTTTGGCCCCCTCGGCGCGGGCGATGGCGGCCTGTTTCTCGCCGTCGGCCTCGGTGATGACGGCGCGGCGCTCGCGCTCGGCCTTCATCTGGCGGGCCATGGCGTTGGTGATGTCGGCCGGCGGGGTCAGGTCCTTGATCTCGATGCGGTTGACCTTGACGCCCCACGGCTCGGTCGCCGCGTCGATCACGGTCAGCAGCCGGGAGTTGATCGAGTCACGCTGGAACAGAACCTCGTCCAGCTCCATGGAGCCGACCACGGTGCGCAGATTGGTCGAGCATAGCTGGGTGATGGCGTAGGGCAGGTTCTCGATCCGGTAGGCGGCGGCCGAGGCCTCCATCACCTGGATGAAGACGATGGCGTCGACCTTCACCATGGCGTTGTCCTTGGTGATGACCTCCTGCTGGGGCACGTCCAGAACCTGCTCCATCATGTTCATGCGCCGCCCGACGCGCTCGACGAACGGCGTCAGGATGCTGATGCCGGGCGCCAGGGTGCGGGTGTATTTTCCGAACCGTTCGACAGTGAATTCGCGCCCTTGCGGGACGATCTTGACGACGCTGAACAGCAGAACGAAGGCCAGCGCGACCAGAGCAATGGTGAAGAGAACAGACGCGTCCATGAAGCCTCCCAATCCCGCTCAGGTTAGCACCCTGTGGCCCGGACGCCACAGAAACCGGACAGCGCGAAGATGACAACCGCGTAATGAAAAGGGCGGCTCCCCGATGGGAACCGCCCTCCGGCCGGCATTTGCGTGCGGACTGTTACTCGTTGATGGTCAGTTCCTCGCCGTCCAGCTCGCAGAAATTGACCTCCGCGACCTGCACGGAATCGCCGTCCGAGAAATCGGCGCGGATATCGTAGACGCATTCGGGCAGGCCATCGTCGATCGAGATGTCCATGCTCTCGCCGGAGCCCAGCACGTCGGCGCCGAAGATGTCCTCTTCCCACTCGTCGGTCGACGGCAGGGAGATGAACAGGGCCGTCAGCACATGTTCGGTGTTGTTGGTCAGGGTGAAGTCGATCGACTCTGTCTGGGCCATGGCGGCCGGCGCGAGCAGAACCGAGGCGGCGAGCGCCGCCACGAGATTACGAAAACGCATGATGAAATTCCCCATCCGGCCCACTGCCGGAACCGGGGTATGTCATGCAGACACTGGTCCGTCGCGTCCCAAATCGTGGGACGCCGCGGCCAGGGCGATGATCCGCCGCGTCTCGGGCCAGTCGACCAGGGCGGCGACCTGGTCCAGCGCCACGAACCGCGCCTCCATCGCGTCGTCGCCCGCGACCGGTTCGCCCGATATCCAGCGGGCGGCGTAGTCGATCAGGACGTAGTGGCGACCGGCTTCGGGGAAGACGCCGTCGACCACGTCGATCAGGCCGGTGATCCTGGCCTTTACCCCCGTCTCTTCGCGCAGTTCGCGCAACGCCGCGTCGATGGCCCGCTCGCCGGGCTCGATCCGGCCACCGGGCAGGCTCCATTCGCCCTTCCGCGGCGGCGTTCCGCGCCGGATCAGCAGGACTTCCCCGCCGCGCAGACAGACGACGCCGACGGCGGGAACGGGCGAGGGAAGGGCGGTCGTCATCGCGACAGCGTGGCTTGGCCCTTTCGCCGCGTCCACGACTTTGAGACAAGGGCGCATGACCCCGCCCTCCGCCGCCGCCCTCGAAGCCCTGAAATCCGCGGCCGGCCCGGGCGGCTGGACCGACGATCCCGCCGAGATCGCGCCCTGGCTGACCGAATGGCGCAACCGCTGGCACGGTCATACGCCGCTGATGCTGACCCCGCGGTCGACGGAGGAGACGGCCCGGCTGGTGGCGATCTGCGCAGAACATCGCGTCGCCATCACCCCCCAGGGCGGCGACACCGGCCTCGTCGGCGGCCAGATCCCCTATGGCGAGGTGCTGCTGTCGACGCGCAGGCTGCGCGCGATCCGCGACGTCACCCCGCTGGACGACGCCATGACGGTCGAGGCCGGGGTGACCTTGCTGGAGGCCCAGCAGGCCGCCGCCGCCGCCGATCGGCTGTTCCCGCTCAGCCTCGCGGCCGAGGGCACGGCCACCATCGGCGGCGTGGTGTCGACCAACGCCGGCGGCACCGCCGTCATCCGCTACGGCGTCATGCGCGACCTGGTGCTGGGGCTCGAAGCCGTCCTGCCCGACGGCCGCATCTTCCACGGCCTCAAGCGGCTGCGGAAGGACAACACCGGCTATGACCTCAAACAGCTTCTGATCGGCGCCGAAGGCACCCTCGGCGTCGTCACCGCAGCGACGCTGAAGCTGTTTCCGGTCATGCGCAGCCGGGCCACCGCCATGGTCGGTCTCGACAGCCCCGCCGCCGCCATCGACCTGCTGGCACGGGCCAAGTCCGAGACCGGCGGCGGCGTCGAGGCCTTCGAGCTGATGAAGCGGATCGGCATGGGCTTCGTCCTCGCCAACATCCCCGATACGCGCGAGCCGCTGGACAGCACGCCACCTTGGTACATCCTGATCGAACTCGTTTCGGGCGAGCCCGGCGGGGCCGATTCCGCCATGGAGCGGCTGCTGACCCATGCCTTCGAGACCGGTCTGATCACCGACGCCTCCATCGCCCAGAACGACGCCCAGCGCGCCGCCTTCTGGAAGGTGCGCGAGGAGCAGTCCGCGGCCCAGAAGCCCGAGGGCGGCGGCTGGAAGCACGACGTCTCCGTCCCCGTTTCCCGCATCGCCGACTTCCTCGAGGAGGCCACCGCCGCCGTCGAACGCTTCCATCCCGGGGCCCGGGTCAGCGCCTTCGGCCACGTCGGCGACGGTAATATGCATTACGACGTTCTGTGCCCGCCGGGGGGCGATCTGAAGGCCTTCCTCGCCCGCTGGGCCGAGGGTTCAGAGGTCGTGCACGACATCGTCGCCCGCTATGACGGTTCCATCTCGGCGGAGCATGGCCTCGGCCGCCTGAAGACGGACGAGGCCCGCCGCTACAAGTCGCCGCTCGAAATCGCCGCGATGAAGAGCATCCGCGAAGCCCTCGATCCGCAGCGGATCATGAATCCGGCTGTGCTGTTCTAGGTGAAGCCCGACGCTAGCCGGGCATGCGCTCGAAGGTCCTGAGCTCGGGATCCACCGTGTCCCATGGCAAGGCGCGAACGCCATAGGTGACCATCTGCGGCTTGAACTGACCCGGGTCGTCCAGGCTGGCCGCGTGGATCGTGAACAGGTCCGGCATGGCCGCGAAGGTCAGATAGACGGGCGTTCCGCAGGTCGGGCAGAAGGCGTGGATCTTGTCCGCGCCGCTGTCGCCCGCCACCCGCCAGGTCTTCGCTCCGCCGGTGACGGTCACGTCCTCCCGGCGGGGGAAGGTCAGGTAGGACCCATGCCCCGTGCCGCTTCGCTTCTGGCAATCACGGCACTGGCAGTGGTTTTCGGCCAGGGGTTCGGCGCTGATTTCGTAGCGGACAGCGCCGCATGCGCAGCCGCCGGCATAGGATTTGGTCATGGGGGTTCCTTTTGGAGGGCGGGGGTTCGGTTTGAGGAAGGCGGAACCTTCCGTCGCCGGGCCCCACTCCCGATTTCAGAGGGGGTTGAACGAACGGTTCAGCGCGATGACCTCGGCATGGCGGTCAGCGCCGGCGACAGGCTTGTCGCCGAAGAGGCGGCCATATTCCTCATGCCAGACGGTGTCGCGAATCATCTCCGCCTTGCCTCTGATCGCGGCCCTGATCCCTTCCTGCGTCTTCGCCTCGCCATAGTCGCAGCAATAGGCCGGCGTTAGAGGCTGCTGCCGCCAGGACTCCTCCAGCGAGCCTCCATCGACGGGATCAAACCCCGTCTGGCTCACCAGTCCCATGACGATCTGCTTGCCCCGGGCGTCGTCGCCCGCGACCGGGATGGCCAGCCGGTCTGGCGAACCTTCCGGCTTTCCCAGGTCTGCGAGCGAGTGGGAAAGGATGCTGTTGAACGCCTTGAAGATCGGGCGGCCCAGCTGCCTTGAGACCCAGACGCTTTCCGTCAGGCCCGCGTCGATTTCCGGGATGCGGCGGTCACGCACATCGGGATAGTAGTTGCCCGTATCGATGATCACGACATCGTCCGCCGCCCGATCGAACAGATCGTGCGGCAGGGTCGTCACGGCCGGGAAGGGAATGGACAGCAGCACGACCTCGGCCCCTTCCACCGCGCCACGGATGTCGGCGGCCACAGCCCCGATTTCATCCGCGAACTTCGTCACGGATTTCGGGCCGCGCGAATTCGCGACACGCAACGTGTGGCCGTGGCTGCTCCATTTGGCGGCGAGTGCGCCCCCTATCGCGCCCACGCCGATAATGCCGATTTTCAGGGGTACGCCTGGACGGGTCCGCACTGGCTCAGGCCGCTTTCGGCTTTGCGAAGACGTCGAGGCCGCGGCCTGTCTCCAGCAGGGACTTCAGACTGGAGAGGACCAGCGGCCAGCCCTTGCTGACGCCGATCGCCATGCCGCTGCCGACGATCAGGTCGTCGTGGGAAACGGTCAGCCGGACCATGTCCTCATAGGGCTCGATCTCGAACGTCACCCGGCTGTAGGCCTCGGGGTCGGCGGCCTCCGAGGCGTTCGCCCACGTCACAATCAGGCGTTCCGGAGGCGAGGACTCGACCACTTCGCCGACGATGTTGACGCTCCGTTCGTCGTTGGCGCGGACATGTTCCCACTTCGAGCCGGGCTTCCAGTCCGAGACGTTGTCGTGACCCCAGTAGCGCCGCGTGATGTCGGGCCGGGTGATGGCCTCGAACACCTTTTCCGGCGTCGAGACGATGAAGGTCACATAAACGAAGCGGGTGGTCTGGCGGGTCATTTCTCTTCTCCTTCGAGTTCTGTTTTCAGGTCATGCAGCAGGCTGAGCCGCTGGATTTCGAACTTCCGCACCCACCGCTCGTAGACTTCGTGGATCGGCACGGGGTTGATGAAGTGCAGCTTTTCCCGGCCGCGCCTGACGGTGCTGACCAGATGGGCCTCCTCGAGAATCCCGAGGTGCTGCGTGGCGGATTGCCGGGCCATGTCCAGGTTTTCGCAGAGCTCGCCGAGCGTCTGGCCGTTCTTCTCGCAAAGCCGGTCCAGCAGTTTTCTGCGGGTCGGATCGGCCAGCGCCTTGAAAACCTTGTCAGCGTGCATCGGCCTCACTCGGGTGTGCGGTGATATATGCAGGCAAATACCTGCATGTCAAATCATGGGTCCGTGCCCGTTCTGGGTAGGGCGGACGGCTTGCCCCTCCGGCAGGCCCGGCCTATCGCTTCGGCCTTGATTCACGGCTTCGGAGCCCTTCATGACACTCGCCCTGCTGTTTCCGGGACAAGGCAGCCAGTCCGTCGGCATGGGAGCCGCCCTGGCCGACGCCTTCGCCTCGGCCCGCGCTGTTTTCGCCGAGGTCGACGAGGCCCTGGGCCAGAACCTCAGCCAGCTGATGCGCGAAGGGCCCGAGGACCAGCTGACCCTGACCGAAAACGCCCAACCCGCCCTGATGGCCGTTTCGGTCGCGGCGGCGCGGGTCCTGAGAACCGAGTTCGGCTTCGATCTGACGAAGGCGACCTGGGTCGCCGGCCATTCGCTGGGCGAATATTCGGCCCTGTGCGCCGTCGGCGCCCTCTCGCTGGCGGATACGGCGCGGCTGCTGAAACTGCGCGGCCAGGCCATGCAGCGCGCCGTGCCCGTGGGCCGCGGCGCCATGGCCTCCCTGATCGGTCCGAAGACGGATCTCGCCCTGGCGGAAGAGGCCGCCAGGGCCGGCTCCGAGGTCGGCGTCTGTGTCGTCGCCAATGACAACAACAACGGCAATGTCGTCATCTCGGGCGACAAGGCCGCCGTGGACCGCGCCATCGAAAAGGCGAAGGAACTGGGCGCCCGCGCCATACCGCTGAACGTCTCGGCCCCCTTCCACTGCCCGCTGATGCAGTCCGCCGCCGATGAGATGGCCACGGCCCTGGCCACGGCGACCATCGTCCCGCCCTCGGTCGCCGTGGTCGCCAACATCACCGCCCGCCCGGAGACCGACCCCGAGGTCATCCGCCGCCTGCTGGTCGAACAGGTCACCGGCCGCGTCCGCTGGCGCGAGAGCATGGAGTGGATGGCCGGGGAGGGGGGCGTGACCCGCTTCGCCGAGATCGGCGCGGGCAAGGTTCTGACCGGCATGGCCAAACGGATCGCCCCCGACGCGGAGAGCGGCGCGTTGAATACGCCGGAAGAGCTGGAAGCGTTCGCGAAGAGTTTTTGACTTCCCTTCTCCCCTTGCGGGAGAAGGTGTCAGGCGCAGCCTGACGGATGAGGGGTCGCACCGGCGGAACCGGTGCGGCGTCTCCAACTTCAACTCGAGAGGTCCGCGCGACCCCTCATCCGGCCCTCCGGGCCACCTTCTCCCGCAAGGGGAGAAGGAGAGGAGATTCAGATGTTCAATCTCACCGGCAAGACCGCCCTCGTCACCGGCGCGACGGGCGGCATCGGCGGGGCCATCGCCCGCGCCCTGCATGCCCAGGGCGCGACCGTCGTGCTGTCGGGCACCCGCGAGGCCGTGCTCCAGGATCTCGCGAAAGAACTGGGCGAGCGCGCCTTCGCCGCCGCCGCCAACCTGTCCGACCCCGAATCCGTCGACGGCCTTGTCGCCCGCGCCGAAGAAGCCGCCGGAGCGCCGCTCGACATCCTCGTCGCCAACGCCGGAATCACGAAAGACGGCCTGCTGATGCGGATGAAGGACGAGGACTTCCAGTCCGTCCTGACCGTCAACCTCGAGAGCTATTTCCGCCTGTCGCGCGCCGCCATGAAGGGGATGATGAAGCGCCGCTCGGGCCGGATCATCGGCGTCACCTCGGTGGTCGGCGTCACCGGCAACCCCGGCCAGACCAACTACGCCGCCTCCAAGGCCGGCATGATCGGCTTCTCCAAGTCGCTGGCGCAGGAAGTCGGTTCGCGAGGCATCACCGTGAACTGCATCGCCCCCGGCTTCATCGCCTCGCCCATGACCGATGTGCTGAACGACGCCCAGCGCGAGACCATCCTGAAGAACATTCCGGCCGGCCGCCTCGGAACCGGCGACGAGATCGCCGCCGCCGCGGTCTACCTGTCCTCGGACGAAGCCGCCTACGTCACGGGCCAGACCCTGCACGTAAACGGCGGCATGGCGATGATCTAGGCCGTGTCGGCTTCCTTCTCCCCTTGGGGGAGAAGGTGGCCCGGAGGGCCGGATGAGGGGTAAGGTCGCCCCGGACCGGCCGCCAGCCCGTCGGTCTCCAACATCCCCCTCATCCGAGCGGCTGCGCCGCCCACCTTCTCCCCCAGGGGGAGAAGGAGACCGGAAGACCTCATGAAAATCCTGCGCATCCTCGCCACCATCCTCAGCGGCCCGATGCTGCTGATCGGGATCATCTGGGTGCTGCAGGGGCTGAACGTCTTGCCGGGCAGCTTCATGACCGGCCAGATCATCTGGGCGGTCTACGGAGCGCCGCTGGCTCTCGCGGGCGGCGCGCTGGTCTGGTGGGTCAACCGGGGGCGTTGATGGCGAGGCGCGGCCGACATTCACGCCGCTCGAGGCCGCGACCCCTGTTTTCCGCCCGCGCCCCTGTGCTAAAGCCTCGGCAACCGACGCGCCTGAGTCTTCGTTGAAGGCTTGCGCCGTCGCCGCTGTCGTCATACGGCAGTGATCGAGACAACAGCCGCTCCGGCGGCCCCAAAAGCAGAGACCCCCATGTCCGACACCCTGGAACGCGTCCGCAAGATCGTCATCGACCACCTGGACGCCGATCCGGAAAAGGTCGTTGAAAAAGCCAGCTTCATCGACGATCTGGGCGCCGACTCGCTCGACAACGTCGAACTGGTCATGGCCTTCGAGGAAGAATTCGACATCGAAATCCCGGACGACGCCGCCGAACACATCCAGACGGTCGGCGACGCCGTGAAGTTCATCGACGAGAAGCTGGCGGGCTGATCGCCTCCACTTCAAAACGGCTTTGATGGCCGCCGTGGCGCGCCCCTAGCGGGGCCGCCCGGCGGCCATTACTGTTTGCGGTCAGGATTCTGTAGCGAGGAGCGCTCATGCGCCGTGTCGTCGTCACCGGCCTCGGTCTTCTCACTCCCCTCGGCTGGGGCGTCGAGCACAACTGGAAGGGCATCGTCGAGGGGCGTTCGGGCATCGGTCCGATCACCAGCTTCGACACCGAAGGCTACGGCTGCACCATCGCGGGCGAAATCCCGTCCGTGGACGGCCGGGGCGGGGGCGTTCCCGGCGAACCCGGCGTCTTCGACCACGAAAAGGTCATGTCGCCCAAGGATCGCAAGCGGGTCGACGACTTCATCGTCTACGCCATCGCCGCGGCCGACGAGGCCCTGGCCGATTCCGGCTGGAAGCCCGAGACCGAGGAACAGCGCGAGCGCACCGGCGTCATGGTCGGTTCGGGCATCGGCGGCCTCGGCCCCATCGCCGACACCGCCATCATCCTCAAGGAACAGGGTCCGCGCCGGGTCAGCCCCTTCTTCATCCCCTCCGCCCTGATCAACCTGACCTCGGGCCAGATCTCGATCCGGCACGGCCTCAAGGGCCCGAATCACTCGGTCGTCACCGCCTGCGCCACCGGCGCCCACGCCATCGGCGACGCGGCGCGGATGATCATGCTGGACGACGCCGACGTCATGGTGGCGGGCGGGGCCGAAAGCTCCATCGTCCCCATCGGCATCGCCGGCTTCCTCGCCTGCAAGGCCCTGTGCACCGCCTATAATGATGCGCCCGAAAAGGCCTCGCGGCCGTGGGACAGGGATCACTCCGGCTTCGTCATGGGCGAGGGCGCGGGCATCGTGGTGCTGGAAGAGTACGAACACGCGAAGGCGCGCGGCGCGACCATCTACGCCGAGGTCATCGGCTACGGCATGAGCGGCGATGCGTATCACATCACCGCCCCGGCCGAGGACGGCAACGGCGGCTATCGCGCAATGCAGATGGCGGTGAAACGGGCCGGCATCGACGTCTCCGACATCGACTACGTCAACGCCCACGGCACCTCGACCATGGCCGACTGGATCGAGGCCGGCGCGATCGAAAAGCTGATGGGGGACCACGCCCCGAACGTGGCCCTGTCCTCGACCAAGTCCATGACCGGCCACCTGCTGGGGGCGGCGGGCGCCATCGAGGCCATCTTCTGCATCCTGGCCATCCGCGACCAGATCGCGCCGCCGACCATCAACCTCGACAACCCCGAGCGCGAGACCGCGATGAACATGGTGCGGGACAGGGGCGAGCCGATGGAGATCGACGTCGCCATGTCGAACAGCTTCGGCTTCGGCGGCACCAACGCCACCGTCATCTTCCGAAAGGTCGCCTAGGTGGGGATCGAGCGCGGTTCGGGCCGGAAGACGGCGTTCCTGGCCGCCACGGCCACGGTAAGCCTGTTCATCATCGCCGCCCTGGTCGCGGCCTGGAGCGTCTTCTACGCGCCCGGCCCGTCGGCGCAGGCGGGTCAGACCACCATCGTCACCCTGCCCAGCGGCGCCGGCGTCTCGGCCATCGCGGCGACGCTGAAATCGGCGGGCGTGATCCGCTCGACCGACATGTTCAAGGCCGCCGCCACACTGACCGGCGCGGACCGCAAGCTGCGGGCCGGCGAATATGAGGTGCCGAGCAAGGCCTCGCTGCGTTCCGTCATCGTCCTGCTGGTCGAGGGTCGGGTGGTCCGCCACTACGTCACCCTGCCGGAGGGCTGGTCCTCGGCCCAGGCCGTCGACATCCTGAACAATCAGCCGATCCTGATCGGAACCGTCGACGGCACGCCGGAGGAAGGCTCCCTGTGGCCCGACACCTACGAGGTCAGCCGCGGCGAGACGCGCGATTCGGTCGTCGCCCGCATGCGTCGCGCCCGCGACGAGAACCTGGCCCGCCTGTGGGCCGCCCGCAGCCCGGCGACCGTCGCCCGCACGCCCGAAGAAGCGATGGTGCTGGCCTCGATCGTCGAAAAGGAAACCGGCCTCGCGGCCGAGCGCCCGCGCGTCGCCGCCGTCTTCACCAACCGCCTTCGCGCCGGCATGCGGCTGGAGAGCGATCCGACCATCGTCTACGGCATCACCCGGGGCCGTCCGCTGGGACGGGGCATCCGCCGCTCCGAGCTGGACCGGCCGACCGCCTGGAACACCTACCAGATCGACGGCCTGCCGCCGACGCCGATCGCCAACCCGGGCCGCGACGCTGTCGCCGCCGTCCTGAATCCGCCGCGCAGCGAGGAGCTGTTCTTCGTCGCCGACGGTACCGGGGGCCACGTCTTCGCCCGCACCTATGACGAACACCTGGCCAATGTCGCGCGCTGGCGCGAGATCGAGCGCCGCAAGGCCGGTCTGCCGCCCGAGGCTCCGCCGCCGGCCGTGCCCGGCACGGTTCCCGGCGTCCCGAATGCGTCGCCTGACGCCGCCTCGGGCGCCGCAGCCCCTCCCGGCGTGACGGTCCCGCCCGGAGCGCGGGTCATCAGCATACCGCCGGCTACGACGGCGCCGGCGCGTTGAGCCGGATCTCCGGCATGACCGGCTTCGGCCGGGTGGACGGTTCCGAGGGCGACTGGACCTGGTCGGTCGAGGCCCGCTCGGTCAACGGCCGCAATCTGGAAGTCCGTTTCCGGGGCCCGCCCGGCTTCGACACCCTGGAGCGTCATGCAAAGACCTCCGCCCAGGCCCGGCTGAGCCGCGGTCAGGTCACGCTTGGAATCCAGACCAGACGCGAACTCGGCGCCGCTTCGCTGAAGGTCAACCAGGACATCCTCGCCCGCTACCTGTCCCTCGCCAACGAACTGGCGGAGGAGGGGGCGACCCCGCCCTCGGCCGATGGCCTGCTGTCGCTGCGCGGCGTGCTGGAAGCGCCCGAGGAGGCCGACGACGCCGAGGCCCGCGCCGCCGTCGAGGCCGCCATGGCCGCCACGATCGATCAGGCTCTGGACGCCCTGAAGCTGTCCCGCGACCGCGAGGGCGGCCAACTGCTCCCGGTCATTGCCGACTTCATCGCCCGCATCGACGCCCTGACCGCCCAGGCGGAGACCGAAGCCGCCGCCCAGACCGAGGCGATCCGCGATCGGTTCACCCGCCGCATGACCGAACTGGCGCCCGATGCACCCGGCCTGCAGGACCGCATCTTCCTCGAGGCCGCCGCGCTCGCGACCAAGGCTGACGTGCGCGAGGAGCTTGACCGGCTGGCGGCGCACGTCGCCTCGGCCCGGACCCTGTTGCAGCAACCCCCCGCCGGGCGGAAACTCGACTTCCTGATGCAGGAATTCATGAGGGAGGCGAACACCCTCTGCTCGAAATCGGCTACGACCGCGCTCACCGGACTCGGCCTCGAGCTCAAGGCCGTGATCGAACAGTTGCGCGAACAGGTCCAGAATGTCGAATGAACGCACGCCCCGCCGCGGCGTCCTGCTGATCGTCGCCAGCCCCTCGGGCGCCGGCAAGACCAGCCTGTGCCGCCGCCTGATGGCCGACCACGGCGGTCTGGAGCTGTCGGTCTCCATGACCACCCGCGCCATCCGTCCGGGCGAGGTCGCCGACCGCGACTACCATTTCGTCGATGACGCCGAATTCCAGCGCATGATCGAGGCCGACGCCTTCCTCGAATGGGCCGATGTCCACGGCAGCCGCTACGGCAGCCCGCGCGCGCCCATCGACCGCGCCCTGGCCGAGGGCCGCGACGTCCTGTTCGACATCGACTGGCAGGGCGCCCGCGACATCGCCGCCAAATGCCCGGAGGACGCCGTTCGCGTCTTCATCCTGCCGCCCAGCCTCGAGGAGCTGCGCCGCCGCCTGGTGACCCGTTCGCAGGACGCCGAGGACGTGATCGAGCGCCGCATCGCCAACGCCAAGGGCGAGATCGAGCACTGCGGCGAGTTCGACTATGTCTTCGTCAACGACGACTTCGACCGCTCATACGCCGAACTGGCCCACATCTACCACGCCGAGCGCTCCTGCCGGTTCCGCAACATCTGGGTCGACGGCTACAAGGCCGCCCTCCTGAACGAGGCGGTCTAGAACCCTCTCTTTCGGCCCGTCTCTGACCCGGTAAGACGCGACAATGGAAAAGGCCGCTCCGGCGAGGAGCGGCCTTTTCGTGTGTCAGGAGGGCAGGAAAACTCTACGCCTTCTCGATCGCCTTCTCGATCGCCGTCGCGATCTGCTCCGCCGAATGCCCCGTCAGATCCTTCGAAATCTCGCCGACGACCCGCGATGCGGTCTCCTTGTGCCAGCCCTTGCGCAGCTGACCCATGGTCTTGGGCGCGGCGATGACCAGCAGGTGCTCAACCTTGTGGTTGAGCACCATCCTGTTCAGCACATCGGCCACGCCCATGGCGAAGCCGTCCTCGGCCTGGGTGTCATTGTCGGGATTGGCGTCGCTGGAAATCCGGCCCGCGGCGCCCGAGGCGCGATCGGCGATCGCCGGCGTCGGCTTCGGAGACAGGACGACGCCCTGATGCCCCGTGTTCTCGTACAGCGCCAGCTTCTCGCCATCGACGACGGCCACGAGGGCGCCTGGGGAAAGTAACATCTGGAGTCTCCGATCATGGGGGGGCCGGCTGAACGTCTCGCGGGCGAGGCGGTTGCCGACGACGCCGGGACCATACTCAGGGTCCCCGCCGGCGCCTTGATTGAAATCAATCCAGCGAAGGCCGCGCCGCACCGCCGGCCCACCTCAGCGGACGCAGGGTCCGGAAGGCGCCTATGGCCGCTTGCGCCGCATCATCGTCACCCCGCCATCGTCCGGCGCCGCCGGCTGCGGCTGACCCGCCACGGCCCGCGCCAGACGCAGGAAGCCGGCCAGGTCGATGACCTCGGCCCGATCCTCGGGACTCAGGCCCGCCGCTTCGCACAGCGCCGCCCCGCCCAGTGTTTTCAGACTGGAGCGCAGCATCTTGCGCCTCTGGCCGAAGGCGGCGGCCGTTACCCGCTCCAGCGCCTTCAGCAACTCCCGGTCCGGCCGGTCGGCGCGCGGGACCAGATGCACCACGGCCGAGGCCACCTTGGGCGGCGGGGTGAAGGCGGCCGCCGGCAGATGCATCACCAGCTTGGCCTCGCACACCGCCTGGCTGATCACCGCCAGCCGGCCATAGGCGTCGTCGCCGGGCGCGGCCGTGATCCGCTCGGCCACCTCCTTCTGGAACATCAGGGTCATGGCGTGCGGGCTCCACGGCCCGGTCAGCCATTTGATCAGCAGCGGCGTGCCGACGTTGTAAGG
Organism: Brevundimonas sp.; assembly: GCF_029946145.1. Taxonomy (GTDB): domain Bacteria; phylum Pseudomonadota; class Alphaproteobacteria; order Caulobacterales; family Caulobacteraceae; genus Brevundimonas. The sequence goes on along the minus strand of NZ_JAQSDY010000013.1, from coordinate 75,364 downwards.
CAGGTTGGACACCACGTGCGCCGGCCCCTCGACCAGATCGGCCTCGCGCACCCCCAGGGCGTCGGCCTCGACCACGGTCAGCCGTCCGGAGCCCCCGAATTCCGGCGTGTCCAGTTCCGCCAGCAGAGGCAGAAAGCGCGGATCCTTCTCGATCAGCACCACCCGGCCCGCATCGCTTTCCAGCAGCGCGCGCGTCAGGCCGCCGGGGCCGGGCCCGACCTCGATCACGGCCCGCCCCTCGAATGGACCCGCCAGCCGCACGATCTTGCGCGTCACATTCAGGTCCAGCAGGAAATGCTGCCCGAAGCTCTTCTTCGCCGACAGCCCGTGGGCGTCGAGGGATTCGCGGAGGGTGGGGAGGTCGGTCGGGTTCAATTTTGTTCCGTTCATCCCGGCGAAAGCCGGGACCCAGTTCTTTCGAGGCGCACCATGGCCGGGATTGGGGGCGGGTCCAACCACCTGGCGCCGAAACGCCCAAAACACCGGGTCCCGGCTTTCGCCGGGATGAACGGAGGTCAGGAGGCCCGCGCCGCCGCCATCTGTCCCGCCAGCCGCACCGCCGCGATCAGGCTGTCGGCCCGGGCCACGCCCTTGCCGGCGATGTCGAAGCCGGTGCCGTGGTCGGGCGAGGTGCGGATGACCGGCAGGCCCAGGGTCGTGTTGACCCCGCCCCAGAAGTCCAGCGTCTTGACCGGGATCAGCGCTTGGTCGTGGTACAGGCACAGGACAGCATCGTAGGCTGCGCGCGCGTCGTCGTGGAACAGGGTGTCGGCGGGCAGGGGGTTGGTGATCGTGATCCCCTCGGCGCGCAGGATTTCGACCGCCGGGGCCAGGACCTGGATTTCCTCCAGGCCGATGGCGCCGCCCTCGCCTGCGTGCGGGTTCAGCGCCGCCAGCGCCAGCCGGGGCGCGGCGATGCCGAAGTCGCGCTTCATCGCCTCATGAACCACCCGCGCCGTGCGGCAGACGCGCTCGATCGTGACCAGTTCGGGGACCTCGGCCAGCGGCGCGTGGATGGTGACCAGGCAGGCGCGCAGATCCTTCGCCGTCAGCATCATCACCGGCCCGCGCGTGCCGGCGAAGGGGGTGTCGGCGGTCAATTCGGCGATGAACTCCGTGTGACCGGGGAAGCGGAAACCGGCGGCGTACAGCGGGGCCTTGGCGATCGGGGCCGTGACCACGCCCGAGGCCTCGCCGGACATGGCCAGGTTCACGGCCTGCTCGATCCAGTCGGCGACGACGCCGGCGTTGGCGGCGTCGGGCTGTCCGGGCGCCACGGCGGCGGGCAGGGGGATATCCAGAACGGGGATGGCGCGCCCGAACACGGCTGCGGCCTCGGATACCGAAAGGACGGTCTGCACCGGCTGGCCCTGAGCGCGCATCAGGGCGGCGTCGCCGACGACGACGAAGACCGGACCTTCGGCCTTCAGCGCCGCCCAGGCGCTGGCGATGATCTCGGGCCCCACGCCCGCCGGTTCGCCCATCGACAGGGCCAGCGGCGCGGGCCCCGTCATCACTTCATCTCGATGAGGGCGTCCTCGCGCAGGTCGCGCATATAGCGCTTGCCCAGGGTGGCGAGGTTCTGGCGGAACAGCTGGGCTTCGACTTCGCGGGCGTCGGGCGCCTCGGTCCCGCCCGCACGGCGTCCGCAGACGCCCAGCAGATGGACGCCCAGCGGCGTGCGGACCGGGGTGCTGACCGAACCGACCTCGGCCGAGCGGGCGACCTGCTGGAACTGCGGCGCCAGGTTCTGCACGTCGGCCTCGCCCAGATCGGAGCCCAACAGGCCCTGTTCGGACGTCGCGCGCTGCAGCATGGTCTCGCAGGTCAGCTGGGGACGCAGGGCCTCCAGCCGGGCCGTGGCGGCGGCCACGTCCGCATCGCTGGCGGTTTCCGGAAGTTCGATCATGACCTGCTTGATCTGGACCAGGCTGGCCGAGGCGCCGTCGCGCTTGTCGCGCATATAAACAATGTAGACGCCGCCATCGACCGGGATGGGCCGCGACAACTGGCCGACTTCGAGCTGTTCCAGCGCCTGTTGCAGGGCCGGCTGCATGGCGCCTTCCACGACCCAGCCGGCGTCGCCGCCGCGGGTGGCCGAGGGGGCGGCCGAGAACTGCTGGGCGACGGCCTGGAAGGGCGCGCCCTGGACCATCTGCTGCACCAGCTGTGTGGCGCCGTTCAGCGCGGCCTGCTGGCCGCCCACACGGCTGGCCTCGATGTAGATTTCGCCGATCAGATACTGTTTCTTGGACGCCGCCTCGGAGGCCTGGCGCAGGGCGGCGTCGACCGCCGACCTGCTGACCCGCGCGCGGCTCTGGAAGCGTCCGCCGACCAGCTGTGACCAGCCCATCTGGGTCCGCAGCTGCTCACGAAGGGTCGAGGGGCGGATTCCGCCCTGGGCCAGAAACTCGAGATACGTCGCCGGGGCGGCGCCCACTTCCTGAGCCATGGCGGCCAGTTCCTGGTCGACTTCCGCGTCGGTGATCACCAGGTCCTCGTATTTGGTCAGTTCCTGGGCCTGCAGCCGCTCATCGACCAGCAGGTTCAGCGCCTGCTGCTGGATGGCAGGGATATTCTCCGGCGTCGGCTGGACCTGGGTCATGGCGATCAGCAGCAGCATGCGCTGACGCAGGTCGAAGCCCGTGATGACGCTGTCATTGACCGTCGCCAGGATGCCGTCGGACATCTGGAACGCCGGCGCCGCCGGAGCCGCCGGCGGGGCTGCCTCGGCAGCAGGATTCAGGGTGCCAGCGGCGGCCGGAGCCTGTACCGGCGCGGTCTGCGCCACGGCTGAACCAGCCAGGAGGGCGGCCATCGCCACGCCCGTCATATAACGCGTCAAACCCATGTCAGTCGTATTCCTCAAGCGGCGTTGGCCCGGATCCGATCCGGATAGTCTTTCCGCGCGCCCCCGGGCCACGCGGCGTCCAGCACCTGTCGCTGCGTCAATACCCTGTACCGCCGAAAGTGGCGAGGTTTAGGCGCACATAGAGGCCCTCGGACGGCCCCGTCGGGCGGACGCGGGTGTTGTCGCGCCGCCAGCCCAGCTCGAACCGGAAACAATCGTCATCGAACAACAGTCCGATCTCCGAGCGGGTGATCAGGTCGCGCTCCAGGTCGGCGATGCCGGCGACGGTCACGCCCCAGTTGCCATAGACGAACTGCTGACCCGAAAGCTGGAGGAATTCATAGTTGCGGTTCAACGGGCCCGCGAGCGGGTTTGACCGGTCGATGATGTAGCTGACCGTCGCCAGATTCCGCCGGCCCCACCGACCATCGACGGCGGTTTCGGCGCGGCGAATCTCGCCCGAGGAGTCGATCGTCGCATGGCCCCAGCCGCGAATCCGGTCTGACGGCGAGAAACTGCCCTGCACGACCCAGTCGGACGTATCGGAGGCCAGACCCGACGGATCGTACAACTGCGCCGGCGCGTCGGGCACGGGAACCTGGAAACCGGGTTCGTCGTCGTCGCGCAGGCTGCGGCCGATGAACAGACTGGCTTGCCGGCCCTGGTCCCAGCGCAGGGTGGCCCGCATGCCCGCCGTGAATCGCAGACCGCCTTCCAGCAGGTCGTACCCGGGGAATCGGTCGGTCCGGAACAGCGAGCTCTCGTCCAGCTCCAGCGTCTGGCTGTCCTCGTTCGGGATGCGGGGGTCCAGATCGGGATCGGTCGACACGGACATCTGGGCCATCGGCTCCAGGATCAGGTCGGCGCTGTCGCTCATGCGACGGATCAGGGGATAGCTGACGTCGAGACCGGCGGTGGCGCGTCCGCGGGTGATGGTTTCGTCATCCAGCCCCAGACCCGGAGGCAGGTCGCCGACCGAATAGGCGTCGGCGCGCACGTCGATGAACGGCTCCCAACGCACGCCGGCGCGGGAGGTCAGGGCCCGGCGCCATTCCGCCTGGCCGGAAACACGGCGACTGTCCACGCCCGGCAGGGCTGACAGTGAGCCAGTCGGTACGATTTCCGGCCGGAGAACCGGGCTGCCGACATAGGCGTCGCGGTACAGCGCCACCGCCGTGCCGCGCAGCCGCAGGCGTCCGCCCAGGACCGGACCGTTCGGCTCCCACCGCGCCTCGATGAGGGGGGCGACGAACGGCAGGCTGTCATCGCTCTCGAAGATGTTCAGACCCGGGGCGTCGACGTTCGGGACCGCGACACGAAGGCTCTGCATGTCGAAGGCGGCGATCGAGAAGTATGACCGGTCGGTCTGCCGCTCCGCATAGGCCTGGCTGATCAGGCGGCGGCGGTCGCCATAGTACAGGCCGTTTTCCTGATACGGATCGCGGATGTCGTAGCGGTCGAACAGCGTCTTGTCGGATACGCGTTCAGCGGTAAAACCCCCGCGCCATGGGCCGTCCGGATCGAACCGGCCATACGCCAGCAAATAGCTGCGATGCTCGGCGGCGATCGGGATGTCAGGGAGGTTGTCGGGGTCGGGCCCGTCGAAATCCCCGAAATTCTCTTCATGGGTATAGCCTGCGCGGGCCACGACGGAGCCGTTCGCGAATCGCCGCCGCCATTGCAGGTTCAGCAGGGGGGCGACGTCGGTGTTGAGTTGGGGGCTGATCAGCCAGTCTTCCGATGGCGAAACCACGTGCAGATAAGGAACCTCCAGGCTCAGGCCCCGGCCTTCGTCATAGCTGGGGATCGGCACCAGGAAGCCTGAGGCGCGCTCCACCGTGGGATCCGGGTGGGCGAAAAAGGGCAGGTAGAAGACCGGCACGCCGCCGACGCGGAACAAGGCGTTGCGGTACAGGACCGCGCGCAATTCCTCGTTCTGGACCACCTTCTCCGCCTGGATGGAGATGCTGGGTTCCTTGGGGTTTCCTTCCGCGTCGCAGATCGGGCACGGCGTGAAGATCGCGTAGTTCAGTTCGTTGACCTGCTCGCTGCGGCGCACGGCCGTGGCGGCCATCAGGCTGGCGCCGTTGGCGAAGCGCGTGGCGAAATCGACGGCGACGCCGGCCTTGAGATCGGAATCGAGTTCCAGATGGCTGGCGAAGACGACCGTCCCGCCCGGGTCGGTGAACTCCACCCGGCGGTTGGCGGTGGCAACTCCGGACTCCAGATCATAGCTGACTTCGCCGGCCCTCAGTGTCGCGCCCCGGAAGCGCGCCAGCACGCGGCTTTCGCCCACGCCGCTCGCGATGATGAGGTCGCCTTCACGGGATGCCGCGTCGGCTTCGATGTAGACTGCGTTGGGCGTCAGCCCGTCCGGACCCGCAGGAGCGGACGCCGTGGGAACCGTCTGGGCGCTGGCGCCGTGGCCCGAAGCGGCCAGGGCGACGGCGGCCGCGCCGGCCAGGAGCCGGAGTCGCAAGGCTGCCGTATCGGGCGCGCGGCGGTCACGCTGCATGCAAAAATCACTCTGGTGGCGGAGGGGACGGCGAGGGTTCGCTTAGCCGTCTTCGGTATAGAACAGCAAGGTGAAGGCGGCGAGCGCCGTAAGCAAAGGCGGCAGCCAGGCGGCCAGCCAGGGCGGGATCACCTCGGCCGAACCGAACGCCGACGCCGCCTGGTTGATGAAGAAGAAGCCGAATCCCAGAACCACCGCCGCGACGCTCATCCTGGCGAGATCGCCCAGCCGCATGAGTCGAAGCGAAAAGGCCGCGGCAAGGATCGACATGGCCGCGAACATCAGCGGCGTGGCCAACAGCTGCTGCAGCCGCAGTCGGTAGGCGGTGGACGAGAAACCCGCGTCCTCGACGCGCGCGATCTGGGCGGGAAGCGACCAGAACGAGGTGGACTGGGGCCGGGCGAACCGCTCGAACGCCTCATCGTCCGCCAGGCTCGAAGGAAGATCGAGCGTGGCGTACCGCACAGCGCGCTGGCCGATCTGGGCCCCCACGGCGTCGACCAGACGCCAGCGACCGGCGGCCAGGGTCGCGGAGGCGGCGTCGATCCGCTCCGAGAAGGTGCGCATTCCGGCGGCGTCATTGGTGTAGATGAAGAAGCTCACGCCCAGCAGGCGGGCGTTCGCGCGGTCCTGTCGCTCCCCGCGAATGACCATCTGCCGTGTGTCGTCGCCCTCGCGGATCCAGATCGCCTGTTCGGCCGCCCCCGCTGCCGCAGATCCGGACAGCCGCGACCGCTCGCGCTGGAACAGCCCGTCCGCCGACGCCGCCAGTGGACCCAGGACGCCGACCGTCAGCACCCCGAACATCAGGGCCGCGCCCGCCGCCGGTAGAACAAACCGCCACGCCGAGACTCCGGCCGCCCGCATCGCGATCAGCTCGCTGCGCCGGTTCAGGCCCACGAACGCCGCCAGGGTCCCGAACAGGAAGACGAACGGCAGCAGCTGGATGATCACCTGCGGCGACTTCAGCAGCATCAGGCCCAAAATCCGGGCGCCCGACAGATCGACGTCGGATCCGACCCCGCGGGAAATCTCCACGAAGTCGATCAGCATGATCAGGGCGCCGATGACGCCCAGCGCGATAGCCAGCGACCGGGCCTGCTGCACAAGGACATAACGTTCGATGCGGCCCAGGCGCAGCCACGGAACGGGCAGGGCGATCCGGCTCACGCGAACCTCGCCTTCAGCTGGTCGAGCATGGGCCACGCGCGGCTGCGTCGCGGCTTCAGGGCGCGGAACAGCAGCCTCAGGGCGATGACGGTGGCGATGATGGGCAGCAGATACTGGAATACGTTCAGCCAGCCGTTCCAGACGCTGGCGGACACCAGGCCGTAGCCGGCCACGCGCGCGATCAGGAAGGCGCCGGCCGCCTTGGCGATTCGCAGGCTGTAACCCGTGCGGCTGAACTGGCCGCCCATGATCGCGGTCAGGGCCATCGCCATGGCCATCAGGGCGTACAGCGGCGCCGAAAGGCGCGAATGGCCCTCGGCCATCAGCTCGCCGGCGGACCCAACGCTTTTGAGATCCTGGGGCGACGGATCGAACAACTGGGGCAGATAGAGGTCCGACGGCTTGTAGCGAATCTGGTCGGTGATGTCGGAATAGGGAGAGAGATCAACGACCGTGCGCCCGAACGACAGGTATTCCAGCACGCCGCGCGACGAATAGCTCTGCCGCGATCCGTTCACCAGCGTCAGGACCGGCAAGCCGTCCACCCGGCCGAAACGCGCCTCGGCCGCGTCCCAGGTGGTGACCTTGTCGCCCTCGTCGACATAGACGAACAGGTTCTTGAGCAGGCCGTTCTGTTCGATCTGCTGGACATAGACGGTCAGGCCGTTGGGTCCCTGGACGAAGCGGCCTTCCTCGATCAGCACGGCGGCCAGGTCGGTGCGGATGGCGAAGGCCTCGGCGCGGGCCTGACGCTGGCCCCAGGGCATGAGCACCGTCGTGATCAGCAGAGTCGCGAGCGCCGCGATGGCCGCCAGCCGGATCGCCGGCCGGATCGCCTGCCAGCGCGTCACGCCGGAGGCGAAGATGGCGGTCAGTTCCTGCTCGCGCTGCAGCCGGGTCAGGGCGATCAGGGCCCCGACGAACATCCCGATCGGCACAATAACAGCGAGAAGTTGCGGCACCGCCAGCAGGGTCAGCTTGATCATCACCCAGACGCTCTGGCCCCGTTCGACGATGACCTCGAGCTGATCCAGACTCTGGCTGAGAATGCCGATTCCGGTCAGTGCGGCGCACGCGCCGACGACGGGACGCGCGATCTGCCGGAAAAGATAGCCTTGGATCAGGGACATGTTCGGGAGAAATCGCCCGTTGCAGGCGGCGGCGAGGGAGAGCATCTAATACACACCCGACCGCGCCGGCGAAACCGCGCGCGCTCATCCCCATCGACACCAGACCGGACGCGTAATGTCCGGCGGGAGCAGTAAATGAAGATCGAATTCGTCGCGTCCGCGAGCCCCTCCGAGATTCTCGCCGTCCTCGTCAACGAGGGTCGGGCCTTCGTCGGGACGGGCAGCCAGCTCGATGTCGCGACGTCCGGGGCTCTCACCCGCGCCATGACCGCCAGCCGCTTCACCGGCGGATCGAACAGCACCCTTGTCGTCGCCGCACCCGCGGGCGTGGATGCTGGCGTCATTGTGCTGACCGGCGCTGGCGATCCGGCCAAATTTGACGATCTGGCGCTGGAAGCCGCCGCCGGCGCCGCCTATCATGCGGTCAAGATGTCCGGCGCGGCGGTCCTGACCATCGACGTCTCACACCTGTCGGCGGCCCGGGCCGCGCGCGCGGCCTTCGCCGCCCGTCTGGCCGGCTACCGCTTCCTCAAATACCGCACCACGCTCAAGCCCGAGAAGACGCCGTCGGTCGAGACGATCCGCATCGTCGCCGCCGATCCCAAGGCCGCGCAAGCTGCCTACGCCGATCTCGCCGCCGTGGCCGAAGCCGTGGAATTCTCGCGCGATCTCGTCAGCGAACCCGCCAACATCCTGTACCCGGAAGAGTTCGCCAAACGCGTCAAAGGCCTCGAAAAGCTGGGCCTCGAGGTCGAGGTTCTCGGTGAGAAAGAGCTGGAAAAGCTCGGCTTCCGCACCCTGCTGGCCGTCGGCATGGGCAGCGTGCGCGAGAGCAAGGTCGCCATCATGAAATGGAACGGCGGCAGGAAGGGCGATCTGCCCATCGCCTTCGTCGGCAAGGGCGTCTGCTTCGACACCGGCGGCATCTCGATCAAGCCGGCCGACGGCATGGAAGACATGAAGTGGGACATGGGCGGCGCCGCCGCGGTCAGCGGCCTCATGCACGCGCTGGCCGGCCGAAAGGCGAAGGTCAATGCGATCGGCGTCATCGGCCTCGTGGAGAACATGCCCGACGGCGCGGCCCAGCGTCCGGGCGATGTGGTCATGTCCCTGTCCGGCCAGTCGGTCGAGGTGCTGAACACCGACGCCGAGGGCCGCCTCGTCCTGGCCGACTGCCTCTGGTACACCCAGGAGCGTTTCAAGCCGAAATTCATGCTCGATCTGGCCACCCTGACGGGCGCCATGATCGTGGCCCTGGGTCTGGAATACGCCGGCGTCTTCTCGAACTCGGACGAACTGGCCAACAACTTCCTGGCCGCTGGTCCCAAGGTCGGCGAGAACGCCTGGCGGATGCCGATCCCGGCGGCCTATGAGCGCCACATCGACACGCCCATCGCCGACGTCAAGAACACCGGCAACGGCCGCGCCGGCGGCTCGATCACAGCCGCCCTGTTCCTGCAGCGGTTCACCAACGGCACGCCGTGGGCGCACATCGACATCGCGCCGACCGCCTGGATCAAGGACAGCAAGAATCCGACCGTGCCGGACGGCGCCGTGGGCTGGGGCGTGCGCACCCTCGACCGGATGGTGGCCGACTCCTACGAGTCCTGATCCGCTGCGAGAGGTAGAACCGGGTGTCTGACGCCGAGCCGGAAATCTGGTTCTACCATCTCGAGCGCTCGACGCTGGACCAGGTCCTGCCCGGCCTGCTGGAGAAGACGCGCGAGCGGGGCTGGAGGGCCCTTGTCCGGGCGTCGGATCCGGGCCTGCTCGACGACATCGACGAGAGGCTGTGGACGTACCGCGACGACAGTTTCCTGGCCCACGGCCGGGCGACGGAGGCCGAGGCGGCGCGTCAGCCCATCCTGCTGACGGAATCAGCCGAGAACCCGAACGCGGCTCAGGCGCTGTTCATCGTGGACAGTGCTGAACTGGGCGACACGAAAGGCTTCGACCGATGCTTCATCATCTTCGACGGACGGAACGACGAGGCGCTTTCAGGCGCGCGGGTCCGGTGGAAGGCGCTGAAGGATCAGGGTGCGAACCTGGCCTACTGGAAACAGTCGCCCGAAGGACGCTGGGAAAAGGCGGCCTGATCGCTCTCCTGGCCCTGACCGCTTGTTCGACGCCCGCGTCTGACGGCGCCGCTCCACGAACGGTGGAGGAGGCGCAGATGAACCAGCCGATCGGCTCCCAACCCACCTATCCGACGGTCGACATGTGCCGCGCGGGCGAGTTGCAGTGGCTGGTCGGGAAACCGAAGACCGAAATCCCCGTTCCCGTGGATGTCGTGAACCGCCGGGTCGCCTGCACCACCTGCCCGGTGACGGAAGACTATGCGCCTGGACGCCTGAACATCTTCTTCAATGAGCAGACGCAGATCGTCGAACAGGTCCGCTGCGGCTGACACCCCAAGGAGCCACGCCCATGAAGACCCTGATCCTCGCTCTTGCAGCGACAGGCCTGCTGGCAGCCTGCGCGCCCGCCCCGGTCGACAACGGCGCCTCGACGCCGACTCCCGGGAATAATGCCGGCTCCTCCCCGGTTCCCCCGCCCGACGGCCTGACCCGGTGCCGGGCGGACGAGTACCAGCGCTACGTTGGCCGCAACCGTTCCGAACTGCCGCCCAAACCCGCCAACGAGAACTGGCGCGTGACCTGCACTACCTGCCCGGTGACGATGGATTACAGCGGCTCTCGTTTGAACATCTTCTACGACGAACGCACCGGGATCATCCGGGAAGTGAAATGCGGATGAATGCCCTTCTGGCTATCGCCGGCCTTATGCTGGCGGCGTGCGCGCCGGTCGAGGCACCGGATGCAACCCCGGTTCCCCAGCGCTGCGACGCCGCCGCGTCGCAGTCGTTGATCGGCTCCCACGTCGGGGCTGTGGATTTTCAGGCCGGCGCGAACGTCCGCGTCGTCTGCACGACATGCCCGACGACAAAGGATCTGCAGCTCGACCGGCTGAACATCCGCTTCAACCAGGCGTCCGGTATCATCGAACGCGTCGACTGCGGCTGAACCGGCCTTGGCGTCCACCGGCTTTCGCGGCAGGGTGGCTGTCCGGGCAGCGGGAGACGGGTTCATGCGCAAAATCCTTATGGCGGGCGTCGCCCTTGCGGCGACGCTGATCGGACCCGCGGCCGTCGCCGATGCGACCGCGGACAGCGCAGTACGCACCCTGCTTGAACGACCCCAGGTGTGCGGACCGGCCGCCTCGGCCGACTCCGGCTCGCCGGTCGCCGACATGGTCATGGTCGACGGTTTCGGCACGGGTGGCTTCACCATCGATACGGCCAGTCCCGAAGCCCAGGCCTGGTTCAACCACGGCGTCCGCCTGCGCTGGGCTTTCGAGCACAAGGAATCCGTGCGCGCCTTCCGCAAGGCGCGGCTGCTGGACCCGACGTGCGGGATGTGCGCCTGGGGCGAGGCGTGGGCGCTGGGCCCCAACCTGAACGGCGGCGGCAATGACGACGAAAGCCTCGCCGCCGCGCGGAAAGCCGCGCGAGAGGCCCGCCGTCTGGCCCGGCGGGCGACCCCGATGCAGCGCCAGATGATCGACGCCCTGGTGCAGCGTTATTCGGGCCAGAAATCCTCCCGCGACCGCCGCTTCGCCCAGTCGATGGACCGGATTTCGCGCAACAACCCCGCGGACATCACCGTGGCCGCCATCACTGCCGACGCCTGGATGCTCAAGGCCGACAAATGGTGGGATGACGAGGGGAAGGCCGCCGATCCCGGCATCACCCGCGCCATGACCATCCTCGAACAAACCCTGGCGCGTTCGCCTGACGATCCCGGCGCCATCCACCTCTATATACATCTGACGGAATGGTCGGACGACCCGCACAAGGCCATCCCCTATGGCGAACGGCTTGCGGCCCTGGCCCCGGGCGCCAGCCATCTGGTGCACATGCCGTCGCACACCTTCTACCGGGTGGGCCGGTACCGGGACGCCATGATGTCCAACGTCAACGCCGTGGCGCTGGACCGGCGCTACGACAGTCTGGCTCGCCCGCCCGGTGGCGTGCCCGGCATGCCGCTGCACGGCCACAACATCCATTTCGGCATGGGCGGCGCCCTGATGGCCGGTGGCGGCGAGGAGGGTCTGAAGCTGGCCGACTGGTTCCTGGCCACCTTCCCCGACATCCCGGCGACCAATGTCTGGCGCCAGGCCATGGCCAACAACGCCTACGCCATTTACGGTCGCTTCGGTTCGGCCGAAAGGATCGCGGCCCTGACCGAGCCGGCTGAAAGCCATCCGATGCTGCGGGTCAGCTGGCGCTTCGCCCGCGGCGAGGCGGCGGCGAGGGCAGGGGACGCATCCGCCGTACGGGCCGAGGCCGAGGCCATCGCCGCCCTGCGCGCGGCGCCGGACTTCGCCGCCGGTCCGCAAGGCAAGCTTCGCAATGACTTCACCGAGGTCTCGCAGCGCGTGCTCGAAGGCCGCGCCGCCATGATCGAGGGCAATGCGGACGCCGCCGTCGCCGCCTTCACCCGCGCCGCCCAAATTCAGGGCCAGGATTCCGAGGGCGGCGACCCGCCGATTCTCTGGTACCCGACCCGGCGCAGCCTTGCCGCGGCCTTGCTGCTCAAGGGCGACGCGGTCGGCGCCAAGGCGAAGATCGTCGAACTGCTCGAGGACTGGCCCGGCGATCCCTACAGCTATTTCGTCCTCGCCGGGGCCGAGACCGCACTGGGCGACACGAACGCCGCCGCCGAGGCCCGGCGCAAGTCCGCAATCGAGTGGATCGGCGGGACCATGGACCTGAAACTGGCCTAGGCTCTCTGCGACGGCGCGGCGACGGCCATGTTGTCGATCAGCCGCGTCCGACCCAGCCAGGCCGCCGCCAGAATGCGGGCGGGGGCGTCCACGACGCCGTCACGGAACGGGGCAAGGTCGTCGGCGCGACGGATCGCGACATAGTCGATCCGCTGGAACCCGGCCTTCAGCAGGGCAGCGTGAGCGTCGCGCTCGATCGCCGCCAGCGGGCGGCGCGCGGTGGCCTGCGCGCCAGCCTCGGCCAGCACGCCGTTCAGCCGCCGCGCGGTCTGCAGTTCGATGTCGTTGAGGTAGGCATTGCGCGAAGACAGGGCCAGGCCATGGCCGTCGCGCTCGGTCGGCGAACCGACGATCTCGGTCGGGATGTCGAGATCGCGCGCCATGCGCCGCACGACCATCAGCTGCTGATAGTCCTTCTCTCCGAACACCGCGACCCCGGCCTGGACCTGATTCAGCAGCTTGGCCACCACCACGGCGACCCCGCCGAAGAATTGCGGCCGGAAGTCGGTCTCAAGCCCCGCGGATGGCCCGCCCACGCTCACGGCCGTGACGAAGCCTTCCGGATACATCTCCTCGACCGTGGGCGCGAACAGCAGATGACAGCCCGCGCCGGCCAGCATTTCTGCGTCCTGCGCCTCGCGCCGGGGGTAGGTCCCGAGGTCCTCGTGCGCCGCGAACTGGGTCGGATTGACGAAGACGCTGGCGACCACGCGGTCCGTTCGCCGTCCCGCTTCCCGCACCAGGCTGAGGTGTCCTTCGTGCAACGCTCCCATGGTCGGAACGAAGCCGACCGTGAACCCCAGACGTTTCCACGCGCTGACTTCTTCGCGCAGCGCTTCCACGGTGCGGGCGACGGGAAGGTGAGCGGTCTCGGTCATGATGAACGGATTAACCCTTCGCCTTAAGCGTGCTTGTGAACCGCGCGGCAAAAGCTGCCGTGCGAGGGTTGGCTTATGACGCCGAGCCTCCTGATCCGTCCAGTGCTTGTCCTGTTCGCCGCCTCGGGCCTGACCGCCTGCGGCATGGTGGAAAGTGATCCGCATCGGTTCGAGACCCTGGCGGAATCCGTCGCCGCCATCCCTCTTGACGGCGGCCCGCGCGTTCAGCCGGCGTCCACGTCTCATCGCACCGTGACCAATGCCGGCCTCCGTCCCGCCATCCGCGTCGAAGTGCTGGACCCGCACGCCCTGTGGGATGCCCGCGACGCCGAGGTGAATCGCATGGTCGCGCGCGCCGCGCCTCGGGTTGTCGCCGCCGCCGCACCCGCCGTGGCCGACGCGGTGGTGCAGCAGGTCTCGACCCGGATAGACAACGCCGCCTCCCGCGCCGGCCTGCGTCCAGCGATCCTGGTCCGTCCCGCGGTGGCACCCGCCGCCGGGCGTGCGTTGGTGCAACTGGGCGCCTATTCCAGCGAAGCCTCGGCTCGCGCCGCCTGGAGCCGCCTCAAGGGCGGAGAGGCTGCCTGGGCGCTGGACGGCCTGTCGCCCGTCTATGAGGCTGTCGAGGTCGGGGGGCGTCAGCTGACCCGGCTGAAGGTTCGCGCGCCCGCCGCCGGCGCCCGAGCCGTCTGCGCCGCCGCGGGCGTCGATGATCCCTGGTGCCGTCGCTCGGCCTAGACCGCGCATCCACAGCCGTTCCATTCGGCCGCGTTGACGCCGGACCCGCCCGCCGCGATTCTGCCCGTTCTGGCCCCGTGTCTGAGTCGGCGGCCCCACACAGGTATGAGTCCCCCATGGCTGACCCCACGGTCATCGTCGTCGGCAACGAAAAGGGCGGGGCGGGCAAGTCCACGCTCGCCATCCACATCGTCACGGCCCTGCTGCACGCCGGCAAGCGCGTGGCCATCATCGACCTGGACCTGCGCCAGCGGTCGATGGCCAAATTCTTCGCCAACCGCGCCGCCTGGATGGCCGGCAACGCCCGGTCCCTGCCGATGCCGATCGAACCCGACATGGGCGACGGCAAGGCTTTGGCCCGGGCCGGCGAGGCCGAGCAGCTGGCCCGGTTCGAGACGGCCTTCGCCGAGGCGAAGGCGTCTGCCGACGTCATCCTGATCGACACGCCTGGCGGCGACACCCTGCTGTCGCGCACCGCACATGGCCTTGCCGACCAGATTGTCACTCCGATGAACGATAGTTTCGTCGATTTCGATCTGCTGGGTTCCGTCGATCCGGTCACCCTCGATCTGCTCAAGCCCTCGATCTATTCCGAAAGCGTCTGGGAGGCCCGCAAGCAGCGCGCCATCACCCAGGGCCGCCATGCCCAGATCGACTGGATCGTCGTCACCAACCGCCTCGCCGTCGCCGCCGCCCGCAACCGCCAGCGACTTGAGGAGCGGATGGAAAAGCTGGCCCGCCGCGTCGGCTTCCGCATGGGGCCCGGCCTGCGCGACCGCGTCATCTATCGCGAACTGTTCCCGTTCGGCCTGACCGTGGCCGACCTGTCCAACGACGTGCGCCCGGTGGCGGTGTCGCTGGCCCATGTCGCCGCCCGCCAGGAGATGCGCAATCTGATGCAGTCGCTCGGCCTGGACGGCGGCGCGCTGGACGCTCCGCTCGACGCGGCGGCATGACGTCTTGAGCCTGATCTGGCTGGCTCTGGCCGCGATCGCCGTCTGGGCCCTGGTACGGCTGGGCCGTCAGAGCGAGGGACGAGGCCGCGGTCAGTGGCGCGTCGCCGCCACCCTGTTCAGCGCGGTGATGCTGGCCGGCGGGGTCCTGCTGGCCTTCCGCGGCGCCTGGCTGCCGGCCGTCGGTCTGATTGGCGCGAGCCTGTGGCTGACGGTGGCCTCGCGGCAGCGGTTGGTCCCGCCGCGCAGCGACGCGCTCAGTGACAGGGACGCGCGCGCCATCCTCGGCGTTTCGGCCGACGCCACGGTTCAGGACATCAACGCCGCCTGGAAACGCCTGATGGCCCGCGCCCATCCTGATCAGGGCGGCACCGAAGGTCTGGCGTCACGCCTGAACGCGGCGAGGGACAGACTGCTGAAGCGGTGAAGCGCAGTTCTCCCTCCCCCGAAGTGGGAGGGACGATCGCGCAGCGATCCGGGTGGGGAATTTTCGCCTCGGCGCCGATGGCGGGAGTTTCGCACTGCCCCACCCGGGCTCCGCTTCGCTTCGCCGTCCCTCCCCATGAAGGGGAGGGAGAACGAATGATCAGGCCGCCGGTTTGGCGACCTTTTTCGCGGCGGGTTTCTTAGCGGCCGCCTTCTTGGCCGGAGCCTTTTTCGCAGCCGGCTTCTTCGCCGCCGCCTTCTTCGCCGGGGCCTTCTTGCCCTTCGACGGCGCCGCCAGAGCCCGCGCCGCCAGCAGCGGCAGGGCCTCTTCCAGCGTCAGGTCTTCCGGCGCCGTGCCCTTGGGCAGGGTGGCGTTGATCTTGCCCGACTTCACATAGGGCCCGAAGCGGCCCGCCATGACGTGGATCGGTTCGCCCGTCTCCGGGTGGGCGCCCAGATCCTTCAGCGGAGCCGTGGCCCCGCCGCGGCCCGCGAACTTGCCGGCCCGCTTCTCGGCCAGCAGCACGACCGCGCGGTTCAGACCAACCTCGAACACTTCGTCGATGTCGGCGACATTGGCGTAGGTCCCGGCGTGCAGCACGAACGGGCCATAGCGCCCCAGGCCGGCCGTGATCGGCTTGCCATCCTCCGGATGCATCCCGACCTCGCGCGGCAGGGCCAACAGGCGCAGGGCCTGTTCCAGGCTCAGCGATGCGGGCGACCAGCCCTTGGGCAGGGACGAGCGTTTCGGCTTCTCCTCACCCGGCGGCGTGGTTTCCACATAGGGACCGAAGCGGCCGATCTTCAGCGACACGGGCTGGCCTGTGACCGGGTCGACGCCCAGCTCCCGGTCGCCGCCGTCCGCACCGCCGTCCGCCGCATCGGGCGTCGCCACGGGGCGGGTGAATTTGCAGTCAGGATAGCGCGAACAGCCGATGAAGGCCCCGAACCGGCTGGTCTTCAGGCTCAGCTGGCCCTGTTTGCACAGCGGGCATTCGCGCGGATCGGAGCCGTCCTCCTTCTGAGGGAAGATGTGCGGCCCAAGCGACTCGTTCAGCGCGTCCAGGATCGCCGTTGTGCGCAGTTCGCCGGCGGCCTGGGTCGCGACATGGAAGTCTGACCAGAACTCCCGCAGCAACACCTTCCAGTTCAGATTGCCTGCCGACACCTCGTCCAGCCGCGTCTCGAGCGCGGCGGTGAAGTCATATTCGACCCATTTGGAGAAGAACTGCTCCAGGAAGGCTGTGACCAGCCGTCCCTTGTCCTCGGGATAGAAGCGGTTCTTGTCGGTGCGGACATATTCGCGGTCGCGCAGCGTCGTCAGGATCGAGGCGTAGGTCGAGGGACGGCCGATGCCCAGCTCTTCCAGCTTCTTGACCAGGGTCGCTTCGGAATAGCGCGGGGGCGGCTCGGTGAAATGCTGTTCGGTGCGGATCGCCTCGACCCTGGCGACCGCGCCTTCCTTCAGCGCGGGCAGGCGGGTGGTTTCGTCCTCGTCGTCGCCGCCGTCCTTGGGCTTGTCGTCGCGGCCCTCTTCGTACACGGCCATGAAACCGTCGAAGGCCACGACCTGGCCGGTGGCGCGCAGGCCCGTCTGGCCCGTCGGCTCCTCGATCTCGACCGTGGTCCGGTCCAGGCGTGCGGACTCCATCTGGCTGGCGATGGTCCGTTTCCAGATCAGTTCGTACAGCTTCTGCAGGTCGCCCTCGAGACGCAGGGTCTCGGGCGCGCGGGCCATGTTGGTCGGCCGGATCGCTTCGTGCGCTTCCTGGGCGTTCTTGGCTTTCGTCTTGTAATAGCGGGGTTGTTCCGGAACATAGGCCGGGCCGAAGCGGTCGCCGATGACCTCGCGCGCCTGGGCGATGCCCTCGGGGCTGACCGACAGGCCGTCGGTCCGCATATAGGTGATCAGGCCGCCCTGGTCGTCGACGCCCTCATACAGTTTCTGCGCCGCCTGCATGGTGCGTTGCGCCGTGAAGCCCAGCTTGCGCGAGGCCTCCTGCTGCAGGGTCGAGGTCATGAACGGCGGGCTCGGCGCGCGCTTGACCGGCTTCTTCTCCACCGAGGCGATGGTGAAGGTCCCGGCGTTGATGGCGTCCCGCGCCGCGGTCGCCATGGTTTCCGAGGTGATGTCCAGCCGCTGCACCCGCTTGCCGGCGTGCTTGACCAGACGCGTGGTGAAGGGCGGACTGTCGGCGTTCAGGTCGGCCTCGACGGACCAGTATTCCTGCGCCTTGAACTTCTCGATCTCCATCTCGCGATCGACGACGATGCGCAGGGCGACCGACTGGACCCGACCGGCCGAACGCGCGCCGGGCAGCTTGCGCCACAGCACCGGCGACAGGGTGAAGCCCACCAGATAGTCCAGCGCGCGGCGGGCCAGATAAGCCTCGACCAGCTCCATGTCGATCTGACGCGGATTGGCCATCGCCTCCAGCACGGCGCTCTTGGTGATGGCGTTGAAGGTGACGCGTTCGACGTGCGTGTCCTTCAGCACCTTCTTCTTGGTCAGGATCTCCAGCACGTGCCAGCTGATGGCCTCGCCCTCGCGGTCGGGGTCGGTGGCCAGGATGACGCGGTCGGACCGTTTGGCGACCTCGGCGATCTCGCTCAGGCGCTTGGAGGCCTTGGCGTCGATCTCCCAGGACATGGCGAAATCGTCGTCGGGCAGCACCGACCCATCCTTCGACGGCAGGTCGCGGACGTGGCCGTAGGACGCCAGGACGGTGAAGTCCGGGCCCAGATATTTGTTGATGGTCTTGGCCTTTGCGGGGCTCTCGACGACGACGAGGTTCATGCGGGGAGGGGGCCTTGGAAGGGCGCGGAAAGGGGGCGGAACGTGGTTGGCGCGAGGCCCGCTGTCAATCGGCGCTGAAAATCGGCAGGCTCAAAGCGACGCCAGACCGCCCGGCAACAGGGTGGCCCGGCCCGCCAGACTCAGCTCCAGCAGGGCCGCGGCGACCGCGCCGATCGGAGCCTTGGCCGCCCGGGCCAGCTCATCGCGGGGTGTCGGCGTCGGGGACAGCAGGTCCGCGACCCTTTCGATCAGCGCCTGGTCGACCTCGTCCGGCGCTCCTCGAAACAGATTGTCGGGTCCCGGCTCCCGCAGGGTGCGCAGGGTCGAGAAGGCGCGTTCCACATCCTCAAGCCCCTCGCACAGGATCGCGCCCTGCCGCAGCAGCTCGTTGGGCCCGCGCGAGCGGGGGTCCAGGGGCGAGCCCGGCACGGCGAAGACATCGCGCCCCTGTTCCGCCGCCAGCCGCGCGGTGATCAGCGAACCGGACCGCAGCTCGGCCTCGACCACGATCACCCCGCGCGACAGGCCCGAGATGATGCGGTTGCGGCGCGGAAAGTCCTTCGCCTGGGCCCGCGCTCCGACCGGGCTTTCGGACACGATGCAGCCCTGTTCGACAATCTGGCGGTACAGGTCGGCGTTGTCCGGCGGATAGACGTCGTCCACTCCGCCGCCCAGCACGGCCACGGTGCCGGTCGGCAGGCCCCCCGCGTGCGCGGCCCCGTCGATGCCGCGGGCCAGACCGGAAACCACGACATGGCCGGCCTCGCCCAGCTGCTGCGCCAGCCCCCGCGCGATCCGCTGGCCGCCCGCCGAGGCGATGCGCGCGCCGACCACCGCGATGCAGGGCCGGCTCATCAAGCTGACGTCGCCGAGGGTCCACAACACGGGCGGCGACGGGTCCGTCGCCGCGAGCGGTTCGGGATAGGCGGCGTCCCCCAGCACGATCAGCTGGGCGCCGATCCGGTCGCCCGCCGCGTATTCCGCTTCAATCTGATCGACAGGCGGCGGGCCGTCGCCCCGACCCCCGGCGCGCCGCACAAGCTCAGGCAGGGCCTCCAGCGCGCGCTCCGCCGTTTCGTACCGGTCCAGAAGCTGGCGGAAGGTGACCGGGCCGACCCGATCGGTGCGCGCCAGCCTCAGCCGCGCGAATCGCTCCGCCTCCGACAGGGGCGGCGGGGGGCTCACCCCTTTTTGGCGCCGATGCGGGGTTCAGCCCCCTTCAGCAGCCGGGCGATGTTCTCATGGTGGCGGATCCAGATCAGGACGGCGGTGAACAGCGCCAGGGCCGCGACCGGCGCCGGGGCCGGCAGGCCCAGGGCGGCCAGCGGCAGCACTGCGTAGATCGGCGCGGCGGCCGCGGCGAGCAGGGCCGCCAGCGACGACATCCGGAACAGGGCCGCCACCAGCAGCCACGTCGCCCCCGCCAGCAGACCCAGCGGCCAGGCCGCGGCCAGCAGCAGGCCGAAGAAGGTCGCCACCCCCTTGCCGCCCCTGAACCCCAGCCAGACGGGGAAAAGATGGCCGAGGAAGGCCGCGCCGCCGGCGATGGCCGCCAGCGCCGGCACGCCGGGGAACAGGGCCTGGGCGACCAGATAGGCGGCGGCTCCCTTGCCGGCGTCCAGAATCAGGGTGGCGAAGGCCAGATCCTTGCGGCCGGTCCTCAGCACATTGGTCGCGCCGATATTGCCCGAGCCGATGCTGCGCACATCCTCGCCCGTCATCAGGCGCGTCAGGATCACCCCGAACGGAACGGAGCCCAGCAGATAGCCGCCGACCGCGACGAGGGCGAGCGTCCCCAGAGCGGGTCCGACAAGATCCTGCAAGTGATTCGCTCCCTCTTAGCGTGCGTCGTGGACGATGCGGCCGCCGACGACCGTAAGCAACACCCGGCCTTGCAGACGGCGTCCGTCGAAGGGGGAGTTCTTGGATTTCGATTTCAGCGCGTTCGCGTCGACCACGATCGGCGCGCCGGGGTCGAACAGGGTCAGGTCCGCGGGTGCGCCGGCCGCCAGAACGCCCGCCTCCAGACCCAGCAGGGTCGCCGGCCCATGCGTCAGCGGCCGCAGGACGTCGAGCAGGTCTAGCCCGTCCTCATGGTGCAGCGACAGGGCGGCCGCCAGCAGGGTCTCCAGCCCGACCGCGCCCGGCGTCGCCTCTGCGAACGGCCGGCGCTTGTCCTCGGCGGGGGCGGGGGCGTGGGCGCTGGTGATGGCGTCGATCAGGCCCTCGCGCACCGCCTCGATCAGCGCCCGCCGGTCGCTCTCCGGGCGCAGCGGCGGGTCCAGCCGGTAGAAGGTGCGATAGTCGCCGATGTCGATCTCGTTGAAGCACAGGTGGTTGATCGACACCGAGGCGGCGACCTCCAGCCCCTTCGCCCGGGCCCGCGCCAGCGTCTCGAGCGCGCCCTCGGTCGAGATCTGGTCGACCAGGAAGCGCGCGCCCGTCTGTTCGACCAGGCCCAGGTCGCGCTCCAGCTGGATGCGTTCGGCGATGGCCGGCGCCGAGGCCAGGCCCAGCCGCGTCGCCAGCTCGCCCGAGGTCGCCACCGCGCCTTCGCTCAGCCATGGCTCGGCCGGACGGCAGGAGATCAGGGCGTTGAAGGCGGCGGCGTAGCTCATCACCCGCTGCAGGGTGCGGGTGTTGGCGATGACGTGATCGACGTCCGTGAAATACAGGGCGCCGGCCTCGTCCATCAGGCCGATCTCGGCCATGCGGACGCCGTCGCGCGCCTTGGTCGCCGCCCCGGCCACGCGGACGTTGACGAGGCCCAGCGCCGCGCCGCGCCGCTGGATGAATTCTATCATCGCCGGATCGTCCAGCGCCGGATCCGTATCGGGCTGAATGACGATGGTGGTCACGCCTCCCGCCGCCGCCGACAGGCTGGCCGACTTCAGTGTCTCCCGGGGTTCGGCCCCCGGTTCGCCGGTCTTGACCCGGATATCGATCAGACCGGGCGACAGGCACAGGCCGCCAGCGTCGATCACAGTCATACCCTCGGGCGCGACCGCGCCGGTCCCGTGGATGACCTCGGTGATGCGGCCGTCCTCGACCAGGACCGAGCCGGCGCCGTCATAGTCTGTCGCGGGGTCCAGCAGCCGCGCATTGACGAGGGCGAACGAAGTCATGCCGCCGCTCCGTCCAGCCGCGCTGACAGGGCCGCCAGCACCGCCATGCGCGCCGCCACGCCCATCTCGACCTGATCCTGGATCAGCGACACCGTCAGGTCGTCGGCCACATCGGAGTCGATCTCCACGCCCCGGTTCATCGGCCCGGGATGCATCACCTTCGCCCCCGGATTGGCCCAGGCCAGCTTCTCGCGGTCCAGACCCCAGAAACGGAAATACTCGCGGGTGGACGGCACCAGCGCCCCCTCCATCCGCTCAAGCTGCAGGCGCAGCATCATCACCACGTCGCAGCCCTTCAGGCCCTCGCGCATGTCGTGGAAGACCTCGCAGCCCCAGCGGTCGGCGTCGCCGGGCACCAGGGTCGGCGGCCCGATCAGCCGCACCCGCGCGCCCATCATCGACAGCATCGACACATTCGATCGCGCCACCCGGCTGTGGGCGATGTCGCCGCAGATGGCGACCGTCAGCCCGCCGACGTCGCCAAAGGCCCGGCGCAGGCTCAGCAGGTCCAGCAGCGCCTGGGTCGGATGCTCATGCCGCCCGTCGCCCGCGTTGACCACCGCGCAGCCCACCTTCTGCGCCAGCAGCGCGGCTGCGCCCGAGGCGCCGTGGCGCACTACCAGCACGTCCGGCTTCATGGCGTTGAGCGTCGTCGCCGTGTCGATCAGGGTCTCGCCCTTGGCCACGGATGAGGTGCGCGGCGACAGCGCCGTCACGTCGGCCCCCAACCGTTTGGCGGCGATCTCGAACGAGGCGCTGGTGCGGGTCGAGTTCTCGAAGAACAGGTTCATGACCGTGCGCCCGCGCATCAGGTCCAGCGACTTGGAGGATTGCCGGTTGAAATCGACGAAGGCGTCGGCCAGATCCAGCAGCGGCGGGGTGGTGGCGGCGTTGAGATCGCCCGCCGACAGGAAATGGCTGCGCGGGAACGGCGCCAGCCGCTCGAGAATCAGATCGGTGAGTGCGGCGGGCTGGCTCATCGAGGCCCGGCTATAGGGCCGAGTCAGCCGGAACGGAAGACGCCGCGTGCTCAGATATATCCGAACACCATCAGCAGGATCGGGATGGTGAAGGCGCTGACCACGGTCGTCAGGGCCACCACCCCGGCCATCAGGGGCGCGTCGCCGCCCATTTGCCGCGCCATGACATAGGAGGCCGCCGCCCCCGGCGACGCCCCGGCCAGCAGCGCCAGCCCCTGCGCCATCCGGTCTCCACCCAACACCCCGGTCAGCCAGTACATGGCCAGCGGCAGGACGATCAGCTTGACCGCCGTCACCGCCAGCATCAGCACGGGGCGCGACGCGGCGTAACGGAAACTCAATCCGGCCCCGGCGGTGATCAGCCCCAGGGCGATGGCGCCGGGTCCCATCAGGTCCAACGTCGCCATCAGCAGCTCGGGTTTCGGAACACCTGTCAGATTGAGCGCCGCTCCGATCCCGCAGGCCCAGATGATCGGGTTCCTGGCCAGTGACGACAGCGCCAGCGGCCATCCACCGCCCTGGCCCGCGCCCCAGCGCGCCAGCACCAGCACGCAAACCACGTTCAACGTCGGGGCCAGCACCCCGAACGCCACCGCCGCGACGCCCAGTCCCGTCGGCCCGAACATAGCCCCCGCTACCGGCAGGAAGACGAAACCGTTCCAGCGGATGACGCCCTGAAACACGCTGGTGAAGGCCGGATCATTGATCCGCATCAACGGCTTGGCCAGCACCGTCAGCAGGGCGACGGTCAGGGCGACGCCGACCGTGGCCATCGCCACGGGCCCCGCCGCGCCGCCGGCGAAGTCGGCGCGCCAGACAGCCGGGATCAGAAAGGTCGGATAGAAGACGAAATAGGTCAGGCGCTCGACCGCCCGCCAGCCGTCATCGGCCAGGAAGTCGCGCTTCTTCAGCCCCCAGCCGAGGGCGATCATGGCGAAGACGGGAACGATCCCGGTAAGCAGGCCGCTCATCGCGCGGCCTGATCCCTCAACCGGTCCAGCGCGCCCTGCAGGATCCAGGCGGCGGCGGTGCGGTCGACCACATCGGCGCGGCGCTTGCGGCTCAGGTCCAGTTCCCCGATCAGGAACCGCTCGACCGCGCTGGTCGACAGCCGCTCATCCTGGAAGGCGCAGGGCACGGCGCGGATGCGCTGCAGATTGCGGGCGAAGGCCCGGCACGACTGCGCCCGCGGCCCCTCGGTCCCGTCCATGTTCAGCGGCAGGCCGATGACCAGCCCGGACGCCTTGCGACCGTCCATCAGCTTCAGCACCGCATGGGCGTCGTCGGTGAATTTCGTCTTGCGGATCAGCGACAGCGGGCTGGCGATCATGCGGGTCGCGTCCGAGGCGGCCACGCCGATCGTCTTCTCGCCGAGGTCCAGCCCCAGCCACGGCGTGCCGGGCGGGGTCGAGGCGGCGAGGTCTTCGAGCGTTAGAACTGTCACGGCTTGGCGGTAGGACTGGCGAGCCGTCCTGTCAAAGTGCAAGGTCGGCTATCGTTGATGGGGGAACATCTGATGAAGCCAGTCACCTTCCTCGTCGCCCTGGCGACGCTCACCGCCTGCGACACCCAGGTCGAGAGCCGTAAGGCCGAGGTGCCCGCCGCCGAACGCGGCCCCGAGACCGCGCCGGCCGCCACGCCCCTGACCGCCTCCGGGCCCGCCGCCACGCCCCTGACCGCCTCCGGGCCCGCCGCCACGCTGCAGCCCGAAACCGCGCCCGACCTCCAGCAGACCGCCTCCGTGGTCAGCCTCGACGAGCTGAAACTCCAGGGCGCCCTGACCGCCAAGCTGTTCGGCACGGCCGGCGGCGATCCGGCCATGAACGGCCTCTACACCCACCTGGCCTTCTTCCAGAGCCCGGCCGAAGGCTGGCGCGTCTTCCGCCTGGGCGATTTCCTCGAATACCGCGTCCTGTCGGAAGCCCCGGGCCGTGTCGATCTTGAGATCAGGGAAAGCGTCATGGACCCGGCCACGACCACCATTGGAAGCCGGACCCGCCGCGTCATCGTCGGCTGGGCGGCGGTGGCCGACGGCTCGGCCCCGGCCACAGTGACCGTCACACCCGCCCGGTGATCGCGACCGACGAACTGGCCCGCAACCGGGCGACGGTCGCCGGCTATGACGCCTGCGCCGAAAGCTATGCGGTCGAGACCGACCACGCGCCGACTCCCGCGCATGTCGAGGCCCTCGAACGCCTGGTCGCGGCAGTCGGCCCCGGCGGCCGGGTGCTGGAGGTCGCATCGGGACCCGGCTGGGACGCTGATCGGTTGGAGGCCATGGGATTGCAGGTCAGGCGGACCGACCTGTCAGAGGGCTTTATCGGGTTCCAGAGCGAACGCGGGCGGGTCGTCGACCGGCTGGACCTGATCACCGGCGATCTGGGCGGCCCATGGGACGGCCTGGTGGCCCTCTATGTCGTTCAGCACATCGGCCGCGAGCTGGTCGACGCCGTGATCGGCCGGATGGCGAAAGCGCTCCGGCCGGGCGGAACGCTTCTGATGTCCTTCCAGGAAGGCGAGGGCGAGCACGCGACGGTCGCGTCCGAAGGGACCTATCAGGTCGTGCGCTGGCGCGAGGCCGACATGACCGATTGTCTGGCGCGACACGGCCTCGCCGTGGACTGGCGATCGCTCTTCCAGGGCCGGGAGGCCGACTGGATCACGGTAATCGCGCGCCGTTCTTGAGATTCGGGACCCGGCCCGCTATTCCCGCCCCTTCCGTTTCGTTGCTGGAGGGCCGCATGGCCATCGACGCCGCGACCGTGCGCCGCGTGGCGCACCTCGCCCGTATCAAGACCCCTGAAGACCGGCTGGAGCCGCTCGCCCAGGAACTGAACGGAATCCTCGCCTGGATCGAGCAGCTGAACGAGGTCGACGTCGCCGGCGTCGAGCCCATGACCTCGAACGTGGCCCAGCCCATGCGCCTGCGCGACGACGTCGTCACCGACGGGAACAAGGTCGCCGACGTGCTCGGCAACGCCCCGCGCTCCGCCGACGGCTTCTTCGTCGTGCCCAAGGTGGTCGAATAGAATGTCCGACCTCACCAAACTCACTCTCAAGGCCGCTCTCGACGGCCTCAAGGCCCGCGACTTCTCCTCCGAGGAGATCACGAAAGCCTTCGTCGCCAATATCGACGCCGCCAATCCGCGCCTCAACGCCTTCATCGTCCAGACCACGGACAAGGCCCTCGCCATGGCCCGCGCCTCCGACGCCCGGCTGGCCAAGGGGCAGGGCGGCGCCCTTGAAGGCGCGCCGCTGGGGATCAAGGACCTGTTCTGCACCGACGGCGTCCAGACCACCGCCGGCTCCAACATGCTGCGCGGCTTCGTCCCGCCCTATGAGTCGACCGTCACCGCCAACCTGTGGCGCGACGGTGCGGTCATGCTGGGCAAGCTCAACATGGACGAGTTCGCGATGGGCTCGTCGAACGAGACCAGCGCCTTCGGTCCGGTCGTGAACCCATGGAAATCAACGGCTTCCAACGCCGACCTGACCCCGGGCGGTAGCTCTGGCGGCTCGGCCTCGGCCGTCGCCGGCGACCTCTGCCTGGCCGCCACCGCCTCCGACACCGGCGGCTCGATCCGCCAGCCCGCCGCCTTTACCGGCACGGTCGGGATCAAGCCCACCTACGGCCGCGCCAGCCGCTTCGGCATGGTCGCCTTCGCCAGTTCGCTGGACCAGGCCGGTCCGATCACCAAAACGGTCGAGGACGCCGCCATCCTGCTGCGCTCCATGTGCTCGTTCGACGTCAAGGACTCGACCAGCCTCGATGTCGAGACGCCTGACTGGACCCAGTCCCTGAACAAGGGTGTCAAGGGCCTGCGCATCGGCGTGCCGAAGGAATACGTCGTCGACGGCATGCCCGCCGAGATCCAGGCCCTGTGGGACCAGGGCGTGGCCTGGCTCAAGGCCGGCGGCGCTGAGATCGTCGAGATCAGCCTGCCGCATACGAAATACGCCCTGCCGGCCTATTACATCATCGCCCCGGCCGAGGCCTCGTCCAACCTGGCCCGCTACGACGGCATGCGCTTCGGCCACCGCGCCGAGGGGACGACGTCCCTGACCGACCTCTACGAGACCAGCCGCGCCGAGGGCTTCGGCAAGGAGGTCCAGCGCCGCCTGACCATCGGAGCCTATGTCCTGTCGGCCGGATTCTACGACGCCTACTACGTCCGGGCCCTCAAGGTCCGCCGCCGCATCGCCATGGATTTCGACGCCGTCTGGGACAAGGTCGACGCCATCCTGACGCCGTCCACCCCGTCGGCGGCCTTTGCGATCGGCGACAGGCAGATCGATCCGCTGCAGATGTATCTGAACGACATCTTCACCGTCACCGCCAACCTCGCCGGCCTGCCGGGCATCTCGGTGCCCGCCGGCCTCGACAAGGGCGGCCTGCCGCTCGGCCTCCAGGTCATCGGCAAGGCGCTGGACGAGGCGACCGTCTTCCAGGTCGCCAGCGCCCTGGAAGACGCGGCGGGGTTTGTGGCCAAGCCGGAGAAGTGGTGGTGAAGTTCTGAAACCCTCTCCCTGAGGGAGAGGGAGGGGCCCGCGCCGAAGGCGTGGGAGGGTGTGGGGTTACGCTGCATGACGCCCGAGACTCAAACCGCCCGCGCCCGCGACCTGCGCAAGCGTCAGACCCGCGCGGAGGCCATTCTATGGCAATACCTGCGCGCCTCCCGGCTCGACGGCCTCCGCTTCCGCCGCCAGCACCCAATCGATCGCTACTTCGCCGACTTCGCTTGCGAGTCCTTGAAGCTGGTCATCGAACTGGACGGCAGGATTCACGACGAGGACGATCAGCAACTCTACGACTATCACCGCCAGCAGGAGATTGAGATTCTGGGCTGGTCCGTCCTGCGTTTCACCAACGATCAGGTACTGGGCTCCCTGCCAACCGTCCTCGCCGCCATTCGCGGCCATGCGAAGCTGGCCGGCGCCGTAACCCCACACCCTCCCGTCGACGATGTCGACGGGCCCCTCCCTCTCCCGATGGGAGAGGGGATTCAAAAGCGCTTCATTCCGAAGCCGCGCCGTCCTAGATACCGACCATGACTGACACCACCGCCACCTCCTCCAAACTCATCCAGGGCCGCACCGGCCCCTGGGAAATCGTCATGGGGCTGGAGATCCACGCCCAGGTGGCGTCGAAGGCCAAGCTGTTCTCGGGCGCCGCCGTCGGCTTCGGCGCCGGTCCGAACGAGCAGGTCTCGCTGGTCGACGCCGGCTTTCCCGGCATGCTGCCGACGCTGAACAAATACTGCGTCGAACAGGCCGTGCGCACCGGCCTGGGCCTCAATGCGCGGATCAACAAACGCAGCCAGTTCGACCGCAAGAACTATTTCTACCCCGACCTGCCGACCGGCTATCAGATCAGCCAGCTCTACTTCCCGATCGTCGGCGAGGGCGTCGTCGAGGTCGAGGCCGAGGACGGCTCCTTCTTCAATGTCGGCATCGAGCGCCTGCATCTGGAACAGGACGCGGGCAAGCTGATCCACGACCTGTCGCCGACCGAGTCCTATGTCGACCTGAACCGCGCCGGCACGGCCCTGATGGAGATCGTCTCCCGCCCGGACATCCGCTCGCCGGAAGAGGCGGTCGCCTACGTCAAGAAGATCCGCACCATCCTGATCTATCTCGGCACCTGCGACGGCGACATGGAGAAGGGCAATCTGCGCGCCGACGTCAACGTCTCGGTCTGCCGCGAGGGCCAGTACGCGAAGTACAAGGCGACCGGCGACTTCAGCCATCTGGGCACGCGCTGCGAGATCAAGAACGTCAACTCGTTCCGCTTCATCTCCCAGGCCATCAACTACGAGGCCCGGCGCCAGATCGAGATCCTCGAGGACGGCGGCAAGATCGACCAGGAGACCCGCCTCTACGACCCGACGGCCGGCGAGACCCGTTCGATGCGGTCCAAGGAAGAGGCGATGGACTATCGCTACTTCCCCGACCCCGACCTGCTGCCGCTCGAGCTGGAGCAGGCCTGGATCGACGACATCAAGGCCTCGCTGCCGGAGTTGCCCGACGAGAAGCGCCGCCGCCTGATGGCCGACTACGGCCTGTCGCAATACGACGCCGTGGTCCTGATCTCGGAAAGGGCCAAGGCCGACTATTTCGAAGCCGCCGCCAAGGGCAGGGATGCAAAGCTGGTGTCCAACTGGGTCACCAACGAGGTCTCCGCCCGCCTGACCGCCGAGGGCAAGGATTTCTCGGAGAACACCCTCCCGGCCGCCCATGTCGCCCAGCTGGTCGAGCTGATCGAAACCGGCGTCATCTCGTCGAAGATCGCCAAGGAAGTCTTCGACCACGTCTGGAACGGCGAAGGCTCGCCCGCCGATGTGGTCGAGAAGCGCGGCCTGAAACAGGTCACCGACACCGGCGCGATCGAGAAAGCCATCGACGACATCATCGCCGCCAATCCCGACAAGGCCGCCGCCGTCGCCGAAAAGCCCCAGGCCCTCGGCTGGTTTGTCGGTCAGGTCATGAAGGCCACCGGCGGCAAGGCCAACCCGGCCGCGGTGAATGACATCCTGAAGGCGAAGCTGGGGCTGTAAGGCCGCGATCGTCCCTCCCCATAAGGGGGAGGGAGACGCCCTACCGTCGCCCGTATGCCGCCAGGAACACCCGCACGCCTTCTTCGGCCTGACGCCGCAGTTCGGCGGGCTTGGGTATGCCCCGGTCGCCCAGCAGCATGGCGGCGTTCAGCGCCGCGGACATGACCAGCCAGTTGAATTGCGTGGCCGCCACGACCGGATCGTCGACGGTCAGCAGACCGCGTTTGGCCAGTCGCTCGATCATCGCGGCCAGCAGGCCCACCGCTCGCTTGGGTCCATGATCGTGCAGCGCTTTGGCCAGGTCCGGAAAACGTCCGACCTCGGCGATGACGAGACGTCGCAGCTGCATCAGGCGGGGCGTCAGCACGACGGACAACTGCCTGTAGGCGTAGGCTCGCAGATAGTCCGTCAGGTCTTCGTCCGGCCCGAGGTCTTCGATCTGGTTGTGAACCGTGTCGCCGGCCGCGTTCGTCATGCTGGTGACGATCGCAAGGAACAGCGCTTCCTTGCTTCCGAAATGCTTGTAGATCGTCTGTTTGGACACCGCCGACAGGGTGGCGATCTCGTCCATGCTGGCGCCCGGATAGCCGTCCCGCAGGAACACCTCCGTCGCGGCTTCCAGAATGGCCGCGTGCTTGCGCGCCGAGCGCGGGCCATCCGGAGTTTCGGTGGTAGGGTTCGTCGTCGCCATTATCGCCATGGATCTGCTGAAGCACCTTCGCCGGCGGCCGGTCAACCTGCCCGAGCCGCTCCGGATTGACGGATAGTACTGGACAGTCTAGTTCTTTGCAAACCTTTCAGGGAAGGCCCCAGGCCGCCCGCCCGCGCCGCACCCCCCAGTCCCGTCTCCAGGACCCGCAGTCATGGCCCCACCAACCCTGTCCTCAACCCTGAAAGTTCCCGGCGCGACGCTCTACTACGAGGTCAGGGGGCAGGGTCCGCTGCTGCTGATCATCCCGGGCGGTCCCCAGGACGCCGGGGTGTTCGCCGGCGTCGCCGATCGTCTGGCTGATCGCTATACGGTGGTCGCGTGGGATCCCCGAGGCAACTCGCGCAGCCCGTTCGACGGACCGGCGGAAGAGCTGCAACTCGACGTTCAAGGCGACGACGCCGCCCGCCTGATCGAGGTGTTGGGCCACGGCCCGGCCCTTGTGTTCGGAACCAGCGGCGGCGCCCAGATCGGCCTCAACCTCGCGGCCCGCCATCCGGCCCGCGTCCGCGCCCTGGTGACGCATGAACCGCCCGCGATCATGATGCTGGACGATCCGTCCGATGCGCTGGCGGCGGATCAGGATATCCACGACACCTGGCGCCGGGACGGCGTCGATGCGGCGATGACGAAATTCTTCTCGATGCACGCCCTCGAAGACGGGTCAGGCGATGAACAGGGGCCGCCGGACTTCGGCGACATGCCGCCCGAGGCGGCGGAAACCTTCGCGCGGGTCAGCGGGAATTTCGAATACTGGCTGGCCCACGGCATGATGCCGCTGTCGCTTTACCGCCCGGACGTCGCCGCCCTGACCTCGGGCGCGCCCCGCATCGTCATCGGTCTGGGCGAGCAATCCCGGGGGCAGATGATCCACGACGTGGGCGAGGCTCTCGCCCGGAAACTGGGCGTCGCGCCGGTGACTTTCCCCGGCGACCACATGGGCTACGAATATGAGCCCGAGGCCTTCGTTGCTACCCTGCATCAAACGTTCAAGGGGCACTGATCATGGCGCGTGAAATGATCGACGCGAAGAACGTCCTCCATCCGGGCAAGACCTACCGGATGGAGGCCGACAAATTCCGCAAGGCGTGCGCCGGCCTCCTGAGCGTCCTGCCCCGGACCGCGCCGGGCATGACCCAGTCCGAAATGCTGGCCGGTCTCAGGACGGCCGTGTCGGACGCGGACTTTCCCGGTTCGACCCATGGCTGGTGGGGCAAGGCGGCCCAGCTTCATCTTGAGGCGGAGGGACAGATCATGCGTGAAACCGGCAAACCGGTGCGCTGGCGGCTAGCCGAATAGGTCGTCGGTCTCGTCCACGCCCTCCAGCGCTTCCCGCGCCAGGGCGCGCGTCACCGGCTTGTGCAGGGCGTCCAGCGTTTCGACCACGGCCGCCGCGGCGGCCGCTGACCGGTCGATACGTCGCAGCAGATAGGGGATGACGTCCTTCTGCGGCCGGATGCCGCGTTCGGCGAACCGGGTTTCCAGCATGGCCGCCAGCACGGCGTCGTCGGGCGCTTCCATCGGCACGCTGATGACGGCGTCCAGCCGCGAACGCAGGTCGGGCAGGGCGACGCTCCAGCTGGAGGGGGCCGGGCGCGCCACCAGCAGCAGGGCCCCGCCCGGCGCCTGGGCCAGGTTGATCAGGTGAAACAGGGTCTCGTCGTCGATGTCCTGGGCCCGGTCCAGCAGGATGGGCCGCCCCTCGATCTCCAGCGGATCGATCAGGGCCGCCTCGGCCCCGTGCAGGGCCACCGCCCCGACCCGCTCGGCCCAGATCTGCGCCAGCCGGCTCTTGCCGCATCCGGCGGGCCCCGAGATGGCCATGGCCCCGCCGATCAGGTTCGGCCAGTCCTCCAGGGCCTCGACCGCCGCGCGGTTGCAGTCCGACACCACGAAGCCCTCGACCCCTTCGGGCAGGTCGCGTTGCAACGGCAGTCGCATCTGGTCGGCGGGCGAGGGGCGGGTGGTCATCCCGTTCATCATAGCAGACACCGGCCCAGGTTCCTCAAGGCTGCGTGGACAAGGTCATCCGGCTGTGGACACGCTCGATGCGGGACTCCCGGCCTCCACCGCCCGCCCTTTCGGGGACGGAAAAGCGGGACTCCCGACCCCCGCCGCCATGTTCCGGACGTCCGGGCGTCGGCAAGCCGCACCGGGGCCCGGACCCTCGCGCGGCCCGCGGTCGCAGCTCCCAACGCCCCGCGTCCGCGCCACCCCGAGGCCTCCGTCCGTTTCTGACGCAGCGCCGTGCCTTGATTGCGTTGGAAGGGACGACGGGAGGGCGAATGTCTCGAGAGTGGCGGAATTTGCATTTTTCAGCCGGGCCGGACTCCGGCAGGGCTTTCGGGGCCCCGCGAACCTTGACTTTCCGGGGCGATGATGCGCCCTTCCGGCCTCCCGAATTGCGCCGTTTGCGGCCCGTAATCCAAGACGATTTGACCATGCACGCCTACCGCTCCCACACCTGCGGCGCCCTGCGTTTGACCGACGCCGGCTCCAATGTCCGCCTGTCCGGCTGGGTGCATCGCAAGCGCGACCACGGCGGCCTGCTGTTCATCGACCTGCGCGATCACTATGGCCTGACCCAGCTGGTGCTGCACCCCGAGACGCCGGGCTTCGAGGCCGTCGAGCGCCTGCGCGCCGAAAGCGTCATCCGCGTCGACGGCGAGGTCGTGGCTCGCGAAGGCTCGGTGGTGAACCCCAACCTGCCCACCGGCGAGATCGAACTGCGCGTCACCGGCGTCGAGGTCCTGTCCGAGGCCGCGGAACTGCCGCTGCCGGTCTTCGGCGAGCCCGAATACCCCGAGGACATCCGCCTCAAGCACCGCTACCTCGATCTGCGTCGCGAGACCCTGCACAAGAACATCGTCCTGCGCTCGCGCGTCATCTCCTCGATCCGCCAGCGCATGGTCGAACAGGGCTTCCTCGAATACCAGACCCCGATCCTGACCGCCTCGTCGCCCGAGGGCGCGCGCGACTTCCTGGTGCCTTCGCGCCTGCACCCGGGCAAATTCTACGCCCTGCCGCAGGCCCCGCAGCAGTTCAAACAGCTGCTCATGGTCTCGGGCTTCGACCGCTATTTCCAGATCGCCCCCTGTTTCCGCGACGAGGACCTGCGCGCCGACCGTTCGCTGGAATTCTACCAGCTCGACGTCGAGATGAGCTTCGTCACCCAGGAAGACGTCTTCGCCGCCATCGAGCCCGTCATGCACGGCGTGTTCGAGGAGTTCGCCGACGGCAAGACGGTCGATCCCTATCCGTTCGTCCGCATCCCCTACCGCGAGAGCATCGCCCTGTTCGGCACCGACAAGCCGGACCTGCGCAACCCGATCGAGATGTCCGACGTCAGCGATCATTTCCGCGACGGCGGCTTCGGCCTGTTCAACAAGATCCTCGCCGCCGATGCGAAGAACGCCGTCTGGGCCATTCCCGCCCCGACCGGCGGCTCGCGCGCCTTCTGCGACCGGATGAACTCCTGGGCCCAGGGCGAGGGCCAGCCCGGCCTTGGCTACATCTTCTGGTCCGAGGACCAGGGCGCATGGGGCGGCCCGATCGCCAAGAACCTCGGCGCCGAGGCGACCGACGCCCTGATGAAGTCGCTGGCCATGGGCAAGGGCGACGCCGCCTTCTTCGCCGCCGGCGACCCCGCCGTCTTCTACAAATTCGCCGGTAATGCGCGGACGAAACTGGGCCAGGACCTCAACCTGATCTCGGACGACGAGTTCAAATTCTGCTGGATCGTCGACTTCCCCATGTTCGAGTGGAGCGAGGAGGAGAAGAAGGTCGACTTCTCGCACAACCCCTTCTCGATGCCGCAGGGCGAGATGGAGGCCCTGACCACCAAGGATCCGCTCGACATCCTCGCCTACCAGTATGACATCGTCTGCAACGGCTATGAGCTGTGCTCGGGCGCGATCCGGAACCACAAGGCCGAGATCATGCTCAAGGCCTTCGAGATCGCCGGCTATGACGCCTCGGTGGTCGAGGACCAGTTCGGCGGCATGCTGAACGCCTTCCGCTACGGCGCGCCGCCGCACGGCGGTCTGGCCCCCGGCATCGATCGCATCGTCATGCTGCTGGCCAACCAGGTCGCCATCCGCGAGGTCATCGCCTTCCCGCTGAACCAGCAGGGCCAGGACCTGCTGATGAGCGCGCCCTCGGACGCCGCCGAGCGTCAGTACAAGGAGCTGCACATCCGTGCGGCCCTGCCGCTCAAGACCTGAGTCAGTGGCCCGAGACCCGGACAGGAAAAAGGCCGCTGTCCCCGGGGACGGCGGCCTTTGTCGTCAGCGGCCCGAATTCGCGACCACGAGATTTCGCACCCGGGGCGGAACCGGAGGGACCGGTGGGATGGGAGCGCGGGGGGTGACCCGCACCATGCTGACGCCGCGGCAGACCCGGACGGTCAGGCGGGACGGCAGCCGGGTGCCCGCGTCGCCGCAGGTCCGGCTGATCTGTTCCTGGGTCAGGCCGTTCGCATCCGACAGGTCCGCGCCGCGGATGTCGGCCCGGTTCAGTTCGGCGTCGCGGAAATCCGCACCGGCGAAGTTTCCGCCGGTCAGCCGCGCGCCGTTCAACTCCGCGCTCCGGAACGAGGCGCTCCGGAAGTCGCCGTTCGACAGGTTCGACATGGAGATTTCAGCATTGCTGAAGGTCGCCGACCGGGCGTTCACATTGGCCAGGGTCGTCGCGTTCAGCTCGGCGCCCACGAGGTTTGCGTTGGCCAGCACCGCGCCGTTCATATTGGCTCCGGTCAGTTCCGCGCCGCTCAGATTGGCGCTGGTCAGCCGGACACGCACCATGGTCGCGCCCATGGCCTCGACGCCCGACAGGTCCGCCCCGGTGAAGTTGGCGTCCGTGAAGTTGGCGCCGACCATTTCCGCGCCGGACAGATCGGCGCGGCTGAAGTCGCTGCCCGTGAAGTTCGAGCCCTGCAGTTCCGCGCCGCGAAGGTTGGCGCCGACTATGGTGGCGTTGGTGAAGACGGCGCCGATGAACGCGGCGCCGGTCAGGTCGCGCCCGGACAGCTCACAGCGATTGCACGAACCGCCCAGCGACACCATCCGCGCCACGTCACGGTCCTGCGCGCCCAGCTGGAACTGGATTTCGGCGCTGGCCGATCCGGCGCCCGCGAGAGCGGCCAGGGCCGCGCCGAGAGCAAGGCCAGCGGTGGAGAGGCGGCGGGTCATGGGAGCGACATGCTTTTTCACACCCCTTTCATGACGGCAAACCCCGGCAAACCCTACTTAAATCGCGGTAAGGTCCAAGGCGTTATGCCGTCAGCTCAGCAGTGGCGAATGGACAGGCCGCGCGGTAGCCGGGTGGCCTCGTCGCCGCAGGCCAGGTTGAGTCGACCCTGCGTCAGGCCGGTGACGCGCTCCAGCGAGGCGCCGGAAAAATTGACGCCCGTCAGCGTCGCGCCCGAGAACGAAGCGCCGTCGAGATATGCGCCGACGAAGCTGGCGTTGGTCAGGTTCGCGCCGGAAAAGTTCGCGCTCGAAAAGACACCGCCATACGCTTCGACGTCGCGCATGTCGGCGTTGGAGAAGCGGGTCCGGTTCATGACCGCCAGGCTCAGGTCGGCCTGCCGCAGGCGCGCGCCCGACAGATTGAGGCCTCGCGCCTCCAGACCGCCGAAGTCGCCCTGGAACAGATTGCAGCCCGGGCAGCTGGCGCCGCCGCGCACGCGCGCGATCTGGCCGGCGTTCTGCGCCGAGGCAGGCAGGGCGGTTGCCGCGAGGACAGCGGTCAGGGTGAGGGTCAGAATGGCTTTCATGACGGGCTCCGGTCTCGCCTTCGGATGTGCAAGACGCGGGCCATCATGGCGCACAAACGTTGATCAACCCTGCATCGACGGCGCCGCGCCGCAGCTGTCGCACGTCCAGCCCGCGCCCCGCTGCTGCAGGGTGAAATCCCCGCATGCCGGACAGGCCACGGCCTCCGTCGAGGCCAGGTTCGGGACCGGCGTCTCCCGCGGTTGGCCGAAGGGCAGGACCACCAGATTGTCCGGCGCCGCGCCCCGGGCGAACCCCTTGGAGATGAAGCGGGCCGCCGGCACGGTTTCCGGCTCGCCATCCTCGACCTTGCCCAGACCCAGACCGTCGGCGTTCAGGCCCTCGGCGTCCGCATTGGCCAGCTCGCGCCGGTCCAGGTACGAAACGCCCAGCTCGCGGAAGATGTAGTCGAGGATGGAGGTCGCGGAGCGAATGGAGTCATTGCCCGTCACCCGCCCTGCGGGCTCGAACCGCGTGAAGACGAAGGCGTCCACAAACTCATCCAGGGGCACGCCGTATTGCAGGCCGATCGAGATGGCGATGGCGAAATTGTTCATCAGGCTGCGGAAGGCGGCGCCTTCCTTGTGCATGTCGATGAATATCTCGCCGAGCTCGCCGTCCTCGTACTCGCCGGTGTGGATATAGACCTTATGCCCGCCGACAGCCGCTTTCTGGATGTAGCCCTTCCGCCGGTCCGGCAGCTTGCGACGGGTGCGGTCGCGCTCGATCACCTTCTCGACCACCCGCTCCACGGCTCTCGTTTCGGGTTCCCACCGACGCTGGCGGGTCGTCTCCTCCGGCTCTGTCAGGCTCAGCAATGGACCGGCCGGCGGAAAGGCTCGCTGCAGGCGGACGGCGCGTCGGCCCTCGCGGGCCGCGTCGCCCAGAAGGCGGGCCGCCTGGATCGCCGTGCTGCGCCAGTCCATGACCGTCGGCGCGGTGTCTGGCGCGGCGCTGACCTGTTCAACAACCGCGCGCAGGCTCGCCTCGAAAGCGGACGGATCGCTGAGAATCGGCTTCAGCGTCTGAGGCGCATCACTCCATCCGGTCAGGTCGGGTTCTCCGAAGGTCCAGGCCTGGGCCCGAGCGACCGCATCGTGCGGGAAGCCCAACTGAGCCAACAGATTTCCGGATACGGCTTCCATGCCCAGCACATCGCGAACGAAGCCGGCATCCAGCACGGGCGGCCGGAAGGCCTTCGCCAGGTCATCGACCTGGGCGAGGGCGATCTCCATCGCTTCCAGTTCGATGTCGGTGAACCCCTTGGCCCTCAGGGCCGCGTGGTTGACCCCCGGGGCGTCGACGAGGGTGCGCCGACCAAACAGGTGCCGCTCGGCCGATTCGACCTCGCCGCCGGCCCGCCGGATGGCTGAGGCCAGCGCGGGACGCAGTCGGCGAACGACCTCGCCGTCTCCGGTCTGCCAGACCTCCGAGGCCCCGAGCGGGCTAAGGCCGAGGCGCAGTGACGCCTCGACATCATCGACGAACAGCGACGGAGCCACGTTCTCGCAGGCCGCCGTTACCGTTCCTGCCAGTTCGGCCGCCCTGGAACGGGCGTCGGCCGCGCCCTCCTTGAGGATCAGATCGCCGAGTCCGCCCAGGCCGATCGCGACGGAGGACGCCCCGCGCGCTGTCAGGGCGCGCGACCACAGCCGGACCAGATCGCCGAGCGCGGGTTCGATCGCCACCCCGCTGATCGCGCGCAAGGCTGTCAGAGACAACAGGACGGCCGGCGATCGCGCGGAACCGGCGGCGCTTTCGGCATCGTCCGGTTCGAACGTCAGCAGAAGATCGCCTTCCAGCGCGGCCTCGGCTGCGAGAAGGGCATCCGGCGCACCCGAGGCGATCATCCCGCGATCCGCGAGGGCCACGATCAGAGGCGGGGTCGGAATGGGCAAGGGGACAGAGTCGAACCGTTCGCCTGCGATGGCCCGAAGGATGTCGGCGTCCGACGCCCCGACGCGGCGAGCGGCGAGGGCCGCCCTCGCCAACGCCGGATTCGACGCGGGGTCGGCGCAGTCGGCACGAGGGCCCTCGCACCGGCTGACCGCGTCCGAGACGGTCATCAGAGCCGCGGCCAGAGCCTCGATCGCGCCCGTCGCGCGACGGGCAGCCCGACGGCGGGCGCCTTCAGCCGCCAGTTCTTCACCCGCGCCGGGATCCGACAGGCTCAGGACATCGGGACTGACCCGCGCGGACCGCGCCGGAGAGACCAGCCCCAGCAGAAGCGTGGCGGTCAGCTCGATCGCGTCGCCGCCCGACTGGTCGGCGGCCCAGCCGGCCATGGCCTCGGCGAGGGGATCTCCATCGTTGACGGCGAACCCCTCGGCGTCCGCCCAGTCGAGCCAGGCTTCGATCTGCACGTCGGTCCAGGCTTCGGGAGCGCGCACGGAGACGACGCGGCCGCAGCGCTCGATCTGGCGCGCGGGCCGCGGCAGTGCGGTGGCGTGTGAAGCGAAGGGAAAGCGCATGCGGCGGTCTCGGCGTGGCCTTTGGGCCAGCCTAGCGGCGTTCCTGGTCCGTCCGCAATAAATCTGGCGTGTCGGGATGCGGTTACCCCCAAGATGTTGAGGTTTGGCTTCCGTCCACGACGCTGGACGGAAGCTCCGTCCGTTTCTATGCTTGCGTCTGCGTCGCCGGCCCCCGCCGTCCGACGGATCGTGAGTGGATTTCCCGACGTGCTAGGCAGAATCTTCGGCTGGACCAGCGGCGCCACCATCGGCACCTTCTTCACCATCGCCAAGCGCGGCGAGCACGTGGGGACCGATGAGTTCGGCAACCGCTACTACCTGTCGCGCGACAAGAGCAGCTATGACGGCCGCCGGCGCCGCTGGGTGACCTACAACGGCTATGCGGACGCCTCCAAGGTGCCGCCTGACTGGCATGGCTGGCTGCACTACACTTATGACGAGCTGCCGACCGAGCATCCGCTGCCGCGCCGCAAGTGGGAAGAAGATCACCTGCCCAACCTGACCGGCACGCCGATGGCGTGGCGGCCGCAAGGTTCGCTGGCCTCGGAAGGCAAGCGTCCGGCCGCGACGGGCGACTACGAAGCCTGGCGTCCGGAATGACGGGGCGCGGATTCATTCTGGCCGGTGTCGCGGTCCTGGCGCTGACGGCGTCGGGCGCCGTGGTGGCCTCGGCGCTGAATGACCTTCCCCAGGACGCCGTCCCCGTTCAGGATCCGACTTCCGCCCTGAACGCCCAGCCGACCCCACCCGCGCCCGTCGAGCCCGCGCCCGAAGGCACGCCCGCGCCGGCTTCTCCGGTCGCGGTCACGCCGCCGACACCAACCATCATCGTCGCCGACGAAAAGATCGACGAAGAGGCAGCCGAGGACGAGAAGGCAGAAACGGTCGAGACCAAGCGCGTGGAGACGCCCGCGGAGCCGGCGCGCCGCCAGCGCCGCCGGGTCGCCATCGTCGAAGCCATCGACAAGATCACCGCCGAATCCATGCGGTTCGAGGTTGAGGTGGGCGGCCGCCCGGTGCGGTTCCAGAAGACCCTGATCTTCACCGCGCGCGCCTGCGAGGTGTCCGCTCCCGACGAGCAGGTGTCAGACGCCGTCGCCTATCTGGAAGTGTCGCTGCAGCCTCGCGGCGTGATCCAGGTCAGCGAGCCGCGCCAGATCTTCCGGGGATGGATGTTCGCGTCGGCGCCCGCCATCAGCGGACTGCAACATCCGGTCTATGACGCCTGGGTCGTGGGCTGCAAGGCGTAGAAGACAGCCTCCGGGCCGGTCATCGGCCTGAACAGCGACCGCGTATCAGCCTGCACGCCCAACGCGGCCTTCAGCAGCTTCAGATAGACAGCCTGCGGCGTTTCGACGGCGCCGAACTGGCTCAGATGCTGTGTCAGGAATTGTGCGTCCAGCAAACGCCAGCCGCCGCGTTTGAGCCGGGCGACCAGATGCACCAGCGCCACCTTTGATGCGTCCCGTTCCCGGCTGAACATGCTTTCGCCGAAGAAGGCGCCGCC
This sequence comes from Brevundimonas sp., assembly GCF_029946145.1. GTDB lineage: Bacteria > Pseudomonadota > Alphaproteobacteria > Caulobacterales > Caulobacteraceae > Brevundimonas. The sequence continues at coordinate 36,001 of NZ_JAQSDY010000013.1, read as the reverse complement.
CAGGGTCACGCCGTAAAGGCCGCCGACCAGCCGTTCGTCGTGCCAGCACTCGATGGAGTGAGCCCTGCCGCGAGCGTTGAGCTCCATGTACAGTCGGCGGATGGGGCCGTTGATCCAGCTGTCCTTTCGCCCCGGGCCGGGCGCCGCGCAGGCGTCTAGCATGGCGGAGAAGGCCGTATCGACCCGGATCTCGAACGGTTCGGACCGGACGGTGCGTTTCAGCCGGGTCGGGATGCGGAACGCGTCCAGCGGGATGACGCCGCGCTGTTCGGGCTCGACCAGAAAGATGCGCGGATCCTCGCGGCTCTCGCCCATGGGGAAGACGCCGGTGGCGTAGCACTGCAGCAGTTCGTCGGGACCGAACCCGCCGAAGGGGCTGCTGGCGCTGAAGCCCGGTTCGTCCATCACGCCGTCAGGCGTCGCCCTTCTGGCGTTTGGCCCAGTTTTCCAGCCAGTGGATGTCGTAGTCGCCGGACAGGATGTCGGGCTCCTGCAGCAGTTTCTGGAACAGGGGAATGGTGGTGTCGATGCCGCCGATCACCATCTCGTTCAGGCTGCGCTTGAGGCGGGCGATGCATTCCTCGCGATCGCGGCCGTGGACGATCAGCTTGCCGATCAGGCTGTCGTAATAGGGCGGGATCGAATAGCCGGCGTAGATGGCGCTATCCAATCGCACGCCCAGGCCGCCCGGGGCGTGGAAGTCGGTGATGGTGCCCGGCGAGGGGGTGAAGGTCTCGGCGTTCTCGGCGTTGATCCGGCACTCGATCGAATGGCCGGTGAATTTCACGTCGGCCTGGGTGAAGGACAGCGGCAGGCCGGCGGCGATACGGATCTGCTCGCGCACCAGATCGACGCCCGTGATCATTTCCGTAACCGGATGCTCAACTTGCAGGCGGGTGTTCATCTCGATGAAGAAGAACTCCCCGTCTTCCCAGAGGAATTCGATGGTGCCGACGCCGAGGTAGCCGATGGAGGCGATGGCCTTGTTGACGGTCTCGCCGATGGCGACGCGTTCGGCCGCCGACAGGGCGGGCGAGGGGGCCTCTTCCATGACCTTCTGGTGGCGGCGCTGCAGGGAGCAGTCGCGTTCACCGAGATGGACGACGTTGCCGTGGCTGTCGGCGATGACCTGAAGCTCGATGTGGCGCGGCTTCTGGAGGTAGCGCTCCATATAGACGGCGCCGTTGCCGAAGGCGGCGGTGGCCTCGGACTGGGCGGTCTGGACGGCCTCGACCAGGTCGTCGGCGGTGAGGGCGACCTTCATGCCGCGTCCGCCTCCGCCGGCGGCGGCTTTCACGATCAGCGGGAAGCCGATGGTCTTTGAGGCCTCGATGGCGTCCTCGATCGTTTCGACCTCGCCGGCCGAGCCGGGAACGCAGGGGATGCCGGCTTCCAGCACGGTCTGTTTGGCGGTGATCTTGTCGCCCATGACCCGGATGTGTTCGGGCTTGGGGCCGATGAAGGTCATACCGTGCGCTTCCACGATCTCGGCGAAGCGGGCGTTCTCGGACAGGAAGCCGTAGCCGGGGTGGATGGCCTGGGCGCCGGTGATCTCGGCGGCGGCGATGATCGAGGGGATGTTGAGGTAGCTCTTGGCCGCCGGGGCCGGGCCGATGCAGACGCTTTCGTCGGCCAGCCGGACCCACATGGCGCCGCGGTCGGCCTCGGAGTGCACGGCGACGGTGGAGATGCCCATCTCCTTGCAGGCGCGGTGGATCCGCAGGGCGATTTCGCCGCGGTTGGCGATGAGGACCTTGGTGAACACCGGATCAGGCCTCGAGCAGGACGAGGGCTTCGCCGAATTCGACCGGCTGGGCGTCGCCGACCAGCACCTCGACGACGACGCCGTCACGCGGGGCCTGGATGGGGTTCATGGTCTTCATGGCCTCGACGATCAGCAGGGTCTGACCCTTCTTGACCTTGTCGCCGACGCTGATGAAGGGCGGCGCTTCCGGAGAGGCCTGCAGATAGACGGTGCCGACCATGGGCGACTTCACCTCTTCGCCCTGTTTGGCGACGATCGTGGCGGGGTCGGACGGCATCGACGCCGGAGCCTGGGCGGCGGGAGCCGCCGCGGCGTGCGCCATCGGGCCGGCCGCGTACTGCATGACCGGGGCGGCGGTGATCTCGCGGGCGACGCGGATGCGGAGCTCGCCGCGCTCGACCTCGATCTCCGTCAGGGAGGTGTCGTTGAGGATGTCGGCCAGCTGCCGCACCAGACTTGTGTCGATTTCGGCGTCGTTCTTGAGCCGGGGCGCGGGCGTCTTGGGATCGGCCATGGGTCTTTGTGCCTCTTTACGTCGTCTGGTTCGAACGGCCCGCGGCGCCGGTGCGTTCCTGCACCAGGCGGAGGGCGGCCTTGACGGCCAGTTCGTAGCTGAATGAGCCGAAGCCCGAAACCACGCCCGCCGCGACCGGCGAAACATAGGAGCGATGGCGGAAGCGCTCGCGCGCCGCCGGATTGGAGAGATGGCATTCGACGATCGGGATCGTCAGGGTTTTCAGGGCGTCGTGAAGCGCCACCGAGGTGTGCGTATAGCCGGCGGCGTTGAGGACCAGGGCGGAGGCCTTTTCGCGGGCCTCGTGGATCCAGTCGATCAGTTCGCCTTCGTGATTGGTCTGGCGGAACACCAAGGTCGCGCCGTCGGCGGCGGCTTCGCACAGCGCCTGGACGTCGGCGAGGGTCGCATGGCCATAGACGTCGGGCTCGCGCACCCCAAGCAGGTTGAGGTTCGGGCCGTTCAGGACGTAGAGGACGGTTGGTTCGGGCATGAGCTCGTGAACTACGGGTTCCGACCGGAATCGGACGGGCCTTTTAGCTGAGGCGTGGCGGTTATCAAACCGCGACGCGGAAAGAGTGACGTAGCGTCATGCGCATTCAGGTCAACGGGGAAGTCCGCGAGGTCGAGGCCGGAACCATTCTGGCGCTGGTCGAGGAACTGGGGCTGGATGTCCGCAAGGTGGCGGTGGAGCGCAATCTGGAGATCGTGCCCCGGTCCCTGCACGGGACCACCGTCCTGGCCGAGGGCGACCGGATCGAACTTGTCCAGTTCGTCGGCGGGGGCTGAGTCCGAAAGGCTTTGCGCGAAACCTCTCCGTGCGCTCTGATGGAACCGGAGGGGGAACCATGGACAGAGAGATCAAGACCGCTCTGGGCGTGGCCGCCGGGATCTCCGGGCTGGTGATCGCCTTCATATTCCTGATCCGGTACGCCGTCCCGGCGGTGCTGGAGGCCCATTTCGCGGGCAGTCTGATCACGGCGTCGGTGCTGGGGATCGCGGGCATTCTGGTTCTGGTCTGGGCCGCGTCGCGGCTGTGGGCCTGGGCCGTCAGATCATTGAAACGTTGAGGGCGTAGCGGATGTCGCACTTTGGTTCGGGCCTGTCGGGCATCAAGCTGCCAGGCGGCGGGGGTGGGGGATCGGTCAAGCGCACCCTGAGCCTGGTCATGCTGATCGGCCTATTGATCGTGATCTCGACGGTCGCCGTGACCTCGTGCAGCGTCACGGTCGAGAGCGGCTATATGGGGATCAAGACCACGAAATTCGGTCCAAACCCCGGCGTCCAGCGCAGCGAGCTGGGGCCCGGCTTCCACTGGGAAGGCATCGGCGAGAAGATCCGCACCTATCAGACGCTGCAGCGGACCTATTCCTATACCCGCGAGGCCAACAGCGACGGGCGCGAGAACGAGGAGATCACCTTCTCGGACGTGCTGGGCCTGCCGATGACGGCGGACGTGGCCCTGACCTTCCGCATCCGCGAGGACAAGGCGGCGGACCTGTATGCGACCTGGCGGCAGGAGTTCGACGCCTTCATCGACGGGCCGCTGCGGACCTCGGTGCGGGCGGCGATCGCGCGGGAGACCGAGAAGCTGCCGGTGGCCTGCAACGCCCAGCAGTCGGCCACGCCCAACGTCCAGCCCATCGCCCCGGGCGCCGTGGCGGCGACGCCGGGAACGCCCGACGCTGACGACTGCCCCGGCCAGCTGATCGGTCCCGGACGCCAGATCGTGCTGCAGCGGGCGATGCAGGCCCTGCAGCGCGAATGGACGCCGCAGGGGCTTGAGATCATCCGCATGGAGTGGGTCGGGTCGATCCGCTATCCCGAGACGGTGCTGGCGGCGATCCAGTCGCGCACCACGGCCGAGCAGAACACCCGTGCCGCCCTGGAGCGGGTCAATCTGGAGCGGGCCAACGCCGAGGCGCGGATCGCCCAGGCCCGGGGCCAGGCCGAGGCCAACCGGCTGCTGGCCGAATCGATCCGGTCCAATCCCGAGGTGGTGCGGCTGCGCGAGATCGAGCGGACGCTGGGCATCTGTCCGTTGAGCGCCGACACCTGCGTGGTGGGGTCGGACATCAATGTCTCGGCCCTGATCGCGGCGCGGGACGGACGGGCGGCGGCGGGTCAATAGGTCACGGGGCCTTCGACTCGGGCGGCGGACGGGCTAAACCCCCGGCCCATGACCGTACCCACCGCACCCACAGACACCTGGACCGTCGCCGGCCGGACCTTCAACAGCCGGCTGATCGTCGGCACCGGCAAGTACAAGACCTATCAGGAGAACGCCGAGGCCGCCGAGGCCGCCGGGGCCGAGATCGTCACCGTGGCGGTGCGGCGGGTGAACCTGTCGGACCCCAGCCAGCCGATGCTGGTCGACTATGTGAAGCCGGACCGGTTCACCTTCCTGCCCAACACCGCCGGCTGTTTCACCGGCGAGGACGCGGTGCGGACCCTGCGGCTGGCGCGCGAGGCGGGCGGCTGGGATCTGGTCAAGCTGGAGGTGCTGTCGGACACGGCGCACCTGTATCCGGACATGATCGAGACGCTGCGGGCGCTGGACCTGCTGATCAGGGACGGCTTCCAGGTCATGGTCTATTGCACCGACGACGTGGTCATGGCGAAGCGGCTGGAGGAGGCGGGGGCCGCGGCCATCATGCCGGCGGCGGCGCCGATCGGCTCGGGCCTGGGCATCCAGAACCCGGTCAACATCCGGCTGATCGTGGAGCAGGCGAAGGTGCCGGTGCTGGTCGACGCCGGGGTGGGGACGCCGTCCGACGCGACCCTGGCCATGGAGCTGGGCTGCGACGCGGTGCTGATGAACACGGCCATCGCCGGGGCCAGGGACCCGATCCTGATGGCGTCGGCGATGAAGCACGCGGTCATCGCCGGGCGGCAGGGCTATCTGGCCGGGCGGATGCCGCGGCGGATGTATGCAAGCGCGAGTTCGCCGCTGAGCGGGCTGATCTGAGGGGGCGGAAGTCTCCAACATAACAAGAAAAAATTGATGTGACGCGGAGGCCCCACGAACGGGTCGCCGGGGCGGCGGGCGCCGGGGCCTGGGGCGGCTCCGGGGAAGGCTGGCTGCTGTCAAAGACCTGTCCCCGTGGGGGTTTGGTTCATTGTGCACGGCCCTGCGTCAGAAACGGACGCAGGGCGTGGGGCGGGACCCCGGCGGCCGGATCGAGGGGGCGGGAAGGGCGAAAAAATGTCTCGGGAGTCTCCATCCCGAGGGGGCGAGAGTCCTCATCGCCGGCCCGTTTTTTGGCGGGGTTCAGCGCAGGGTGAGGACCGTCGGCACGTCGCAGCGCCAGGCCTTGAGCCGCAGGGTGATGGCGAAGGCTTCCAGCTGCGATGCGACGCCGAGGGCGAGCACGCACCAGAGCACGACGCCGGGCCGGCCGGTCGCGAAAGCGAGGGCGAACAGCAGCCACAGGCCGAGGCCGAAGGCTTTCGACAGATAGTGGTGCGGCGAGGCTTCGCGTCGGAATTTGGCGAAGCTGACGGCGTGGTTGCCGATTTCGAGGGCGGCGATGACGGCGGCGGCGGGCCAGAAGGACGGGACCAGTTCGGGGCGCAGGACCGCGACGGCGACGACGGCGGATAGCCAGAAGGCGACGTCGGCGCGGCTGTCCCATGTCCTGAGCGCGGGCGTGGCCACGCCGAGGCGGCGGGCGATGATCCCGTCGAAGATGTCGGACAGGACGCCGAGGGACAGAAGAACGGCGCAGGCGGCGCCCTGACCGGCGAAGGCCAGGCCGATCATCGCCGGGCCGGCGGCGATGCGGAACAGGACGAGGAGCCAGGGCAGGCGGTGGAGCATGAGGGGAGGATAGCGTGCGGCGGGCGCGGGGAAAGACGGTTCATTGCTTGTCTCCTCCCTGTTCGCGCAGCGAATGGGGAGGTGGATCGGAGGCGCAGCCGACGAGACGGAGGGGTTGGGACCGGCGTGCGCGGTCAGCGCCCCTCCACCGCTTCGCGGTCCCCCTCCCCCGGGGTGGGGAGGAGACGGCGGCGCCGTCATGCGCTCAAGCCCTCTCCCAATGGGAGAGGGAGTCGGTTAGAGCATCGCTTCCTTCCCAAGAGACCCGCCATGCACGACATCCGCGCCATCCGTGAGAACCCCGCCGCCTTCGTCAGCGGCTGGTCGTCGCGCGGGGTGGAGGGGGCGGAGGCCTTGGTGGCCGAGATCCTGCGGCTGGACGGCGAACTGCGCGCCGCCCAGACGACGGGGCAGGAGGCGCTGGCCAGGCGCAATGCGGCGTCGAAACTGATCGGCGCGGCGATGGCGCAGAAGGACATGGCCGAGGCCGAGCGGCTGAAGGCCGAGGTCGAGAGCCTGAAGGGCGAGATCGCGGCGGCGGAGAAGACCGAATCCGAGGTCGGCAAGGCGCTACGCGACCTGCTGGCGGCGCAGAAGAGCCTGGCGGCGGACGATGTGCCGGAGGGCGAGGACGAGGCTGGAAACGTGCTGATCGGCCAGCCGTGGGGCAGGCCCCGCGAGGGCGGACCGGCCAAGGATCACGCCGATCTGGGCGAGGCCATGGGCCTGCTGGACTTCGAGGCGGCGGCGAGGATGTCGGGCTCGCGGTTCGCGGTGCTGAAGGGCGGGCTGGCGCGGCTGGAACGCGCCATCGGCCAGTTCATGCTGGACGTGCAGACGAGCGAGCACGGCTATCTGGAGGTCAATCCGCCGTATCTGGTGCGCGACGAGGCGATGTTCGGGACGGGGCAACTTCCGAAGTTCGAGGAGGATTTGTTCAAGACAGAATCCACCGACTGGGAGGCGGTAGACGCAGATGCCACCAAGGTTGCCGCGCGTCGCAAAGAAGTCGATCGGGCGGTGTTCCGGGAAAAGGCGTTGGAGCTACGCGCATTTCTCACAGACGAAGACGAGTACAATCTCGCTCTTCAAGGGCTCGCTGCGGAGATGGCACAGGGCGCGCGCGATGCAGAATTCCCTCAGTTCCTAGAACGACTGAAAGGCGGCGATTTTTCGGAACGCCACTTCCTCATCCCCACCGCCGAAGTCTCCCTGACCAACCTCGTCCGGGAGCAGATCCTGTCCGAGAGCGAGCTGGCCACGCCCCTGCGGCTCACCGCCCTGACGCCCTGTTTCCGGGCCGAGGCGGGGTCGGCGGGAAGGGATACGCGCGGGCTGATCCGGCAGCACCAGTTCCACAAGGTGGAGATGGTCTCGATCGCCAAACCCGAGGACTCCGAAGCCGAGCACGAGCGGATGGTGCGCTGCGCCGAGGTCGTGCTGGAGAAGCTGGCGCTGCCTTACCGCCGCATGCTGCTGTGCAAGGGCGACATGGGCTTTTCGGCGAAAAAGACCTTCGATCTGGAGGTCTGGCTGCCGTCGCAGGGGACCTATCGCGAGATCTCGAGCTGCTCCAACTGCGGCGACTTCCAGGCCCGGCGGATGGACGCGCGGTTCAAGCGCGACGGCGAGAAGAAGACCGAATTCGTGCACACGCTGAACGGCTCGGGTCTTGCGGTCGGGCGGACGCTGGTGGCCGTCATGGAAAATTATCAGGACGGCGATGGACGGATCGCGGTGCCGGCGGCTTTGCTGCCCTATATGGGCGGGGTGACGCACGTGGGGTGAGGTCAGCATCCTTCTCCCCTCGGGGGAGAAGGTGGGCGGCGCAGCCGCTCGGATGAGGGGGCCGCCGGCCTCCGATGCGAGGCTCGCCGCAGCTGGCGAGGGTTGGGGATAGAGCCCCCTCATCCGTCTCGCTCCGCGAGCCACCTTCTCCCCCAAGGGGAGAAGGAACCTGATTGTGAGTCCGGCCTTCCGGACGGGAAAGATGGAGTGAGCCGATGAAAACGATCCTGACCCTCGCCGCCGCGCTCACCCTGACCGCCTGCGCCAGCGGCCCTTCGTCGAACACCTATGCCTACGCGCCGGGGGACACCTCGTTCACGGGCTGGGTGCGGTTCGCGAACGGGGAGTTCCAGCTGTACGGGGATGAGGACCAGGTGCTGCAGCCGTTCTCGCGCCCTTGTGTCTCGGGCGCGGCTTCGCGGGACGAGATGGCCCGGGCGATGGGGGATCTGGGCGGTCAGAAGGTGCGGATCACCGGCCGGACTGTCGCCTGGAGCGAGGCCGCGAACGGCCGGATCGAACACGCGCGCTCGGATATCCGCAATGATTGCGGCGGGGCGTTCGTGATCCTGGCCGACGATATCCGGCCCGCCAACTGACCCAAGGCGGTTGCGCGACGGGCCGACGCACTGCAAGAGCGCGGGCGGCATGCGCATTCTTCTGACCAATGACGATGGCATCGAGGCCGAAGGGCTGGAGTGTCTTGAGCGGATCGCGCGGACCCTGTCCGACGACATCTGGATCTGCGCGCCGCAGGTCGAGCAGTCGGGCAAGGGGCGGGGGATCACCCTGACCGAGCCGCTGCGGGTCAATCGCATGGGCGACAAGCGGTTCGCGGTGACGGGGACGCCGACGGACTGTGTCGTTCTGGCCGTCAACGACCTGATGCCCGAACGGCCCGATCTGGTGCTGTCGGGGGTGAACCGGGGGCACAACGTCGGCGAGGACTGCTCGTATTCGGGGACGGTGGCCGGGGCGCTGCAGGGCATGGCCTTCGGCATCCGCTCGATCGCCCTGAGCCAGTCGCTGGAGCGGTTCCACGACGACGTCGTGGCCCACTGGGAGACGGCCGAGGCCTATGCGCCCGCCATCATCTCGCGCCTGCTGGCCCAGCCGTGGCAGGATGGGGTGGTGATGAACCTGAACTTCCCCGCCCGGCCGCCCGAGGCCGTGACCGAGGTCGAGGTGACGCGTCAGGGCTTCCGCGACATCGGCGAGATGCATGCGGTCAAACGCACCGACCTGAGGGGGCGGGACTATTACTGGATGAGCTTCCGCGGGACCAAGCACGACCATCCGGCGGGGACGGACCTGCGGGCCATGGACGAGGGGAAGATCTCGGTCACGCCGCTGCATATCGACCTGACGCACGCGCCCAGCATCCACGACCTGAAGGGCGTGCTGGGCGGGGCGCCGCCGAAGACGGTGGTGGGATGAAGCTGAACGACGACAGGGCCGGGCGGCTGATCCTGGGGCTGCGGCAGCAGGGGGTTACAGACCCCAAGGTGCTGGCGGCCATGGAGTCGATCGACCGGGCGGTCTTCGTGCACGAGAAATTCCTCGATCAGGCGTGGGAGGATCAGGCCCTGCCGATCGACTGCGCCCAGACCATCAGCCAGCCCTATATCGTCGGCCTGATGACCCAGGCGCTGGACGTGCAGCCGCGTCACCGGGTGCTGGAGATCGGCACCGGCAGCGGCTACCAGGCCGCGGTGCTGAGCCGGCTGGCGCGCTATGTCTATTCCATCGAGCGGTACCGCAGCCTGCTGACCGAGGCCGAAACCCGGCTGAAGGACCTGAAGATCGACAATGTCATCACCCGGCACGGCGACGGCAATCTGGGCTGGCCGGAGCAGGCGCCGTTCGACCGGATCATGGTCACGGCGGCGGCGCCGGGCGAGCCGACGGAATTGCTGCACCAGCTGAAGCCGGGCGGGATTCTGGTCTGTCCGGTGGGGCGCAGTTCGGTGCAGATGCTGCACCGCTATGTGGGCCAGCCCGACGGCTCGTTCCGGCGCGAGAGCCTCAGCGAGGTGCGGTTCGTGCCGCTGGTCGAGGGCACGGCCAAGGAAGGTCAGGGTTGATCCGGATCGTCGGCCGTTAACCTTCGCGCCCAACTTTGGCGCGGTTTGACGGGTTGGTTGGGGCGGACGCGCGGACGTACGGAAATGACGACCAGGGGGCGGGAGACGGCATGACTATTCGATTCGGGATCAGGGTCCTGGCGGTGCTGGGCGGGATGATGTCGCTGGCCGCCTGCGCCAGCTATCCGGCCGAGCCGCGCTATTCGATCCGCGCCGACGGATCGGCGCCGGCGCCCGCCGCGACGCGGGCTCCGGCGTATCCGACCGCGCCCATTCCGAGCGGCGAGGGCGTGCGCGGGCCGACCAATCCCGGGACCGAGGCGCCGCCACCGCGCACCGCGCCGGTCGAGGCGATCGAGGGCGGCGCCCTGTCAGCGCCCGTCGGCGCCGCGCCCCGGGTCTACTCCGACACGACGCCGGCCGCAGGGCCTGCTTCGGAAGGGTTCAGCGAGCCGCCGCCGGTCCGTTCGGGCGCGGCCGCGGTCGAGGCGGGCGCGGCCTATGAAATCCAGCCCGGAGACACGATCTCGGGCATCGGCCGGCGCTTCCAGACGCCGGTGCAGAACCTGATCGATCTGAATGCCCTGGGCCCGCGCGCGGCCATCACCCCGGGCCAGCGGCTGATCCTGCCGGCCAGCGCCGTCGACATCGGCGGCGATCCCTACGCCACCGGGCCGTCGCCGAGCGGCGTCCATGTGCCTGAAGCCGGGACGCCGCCGCCGCCGCCGCCTCCTCCGCCCTCGGGCAACGCCGCCCTGCCGCCGCCGCCGCGCGAAGCCGCGCCGACGGCCGGACCCGCCGCGCCGGCTCCGGCGCCTTCGATGGTCAACCTGGACTGGCCCGTGCGCGGCGACATCCTGCGGCGCTTCGGACCGGTCGGCATGGGCGAGCGCAACAACGGCGTGAACATCGGCGCGTCCGCGGGGGCCGAGGTGCGCGCCGCCGCCGCCGGACGGGTCGGCTATGTCGGCGACGACCTGGCGGGGCAGGGGCTGACCGTGCTTGTGGTGCACCGCGACGGCTGGCGCACGGTCTATGGGCATCTGGGCTCGGCCGTGGTGCGCGATGGCGACGAGATCCGCGCCGGACAGCAGATCGGCACCGTCGGAACGACGGCCGGCGACGGGCGGCCCTCGGTGCATTTCGAGACCTGGCGCATGCGCGGCGACCAGCCGAACGCCGTCGATCCGCTGACCGTGTTGCCGCGATAACGCAAAGCGACGCGGCGAACACACGTCGCGTTGCAAAGTGTGACGGCGCACCCTAGTTTCCGCGCCTCATTTTCAAGGGCCGCGTTGCGCGGCTCCAGACGCTCGCGGAGACCATCGTGCAGGAACTTATGGCGGGGCCGTTCGGCACCCTGATCTTCTTCGTCCCCGTGATCATCCTGTTCTACTTCATGCTGATCCGTCCGCAGCAGAAGCAGATGAAGGCCCATCAGGCGCTGGTCGCCGGCCTGAAGCGCGGCGACACCGTGGTGTTGTCGAACGGCATGATCGGCAAGGTCACCCGCGTCGAGAACGACCAGGCCATGGTCGAGATCGCCCAGGGCGTGAACGTTCCCGTCGTCAAGCAGATGATCACCCAGGTGCGCGACCGCACGGCGATCGCCGCCAACGACACCAAGACCATCGCCAAGTCCTGACGCCGCACTGAAAAGGTCGGGGACGCCCGCATGATCCATCTGTCGCGCTGGAAGGTCATCCTTCTTGTCCTGTCGCTGCTGTTCGGGCTGCTGTTCAGCTATCCGAACCTGCTGACGGCGTCGCAGCGGGAGGCCCTGCCGGGCTGGCTGCCGAAAAGCGGGCTGAATCTGGGGCTGGACCTGCAGGGCGGATCGTATCTGCTGCTGGAGGTCGATGTCCCGGCCATGCGCGAGAAGCGCCTGACCAATCTGGGCGAAGACGCCCGCACGGTCCTGGCCGAGGCGCGTGTCGGCGTGACCAGCATCGGACGGGAAGAGGCCGGCGTGGTGGTCACCCTGGCCGATCCGACCCGGATGGAGCTGGCGCTCACGTCGATGCGGGCCCTGGTCAGCCCAGGCTCCAGCGGCGTGGCCGACCGGTCGGTGCAGCGTATTGGCGACAACCGCATCCGCTACGCCTTCACCGAGGCGGCTCTGGACTCCATGGGCTCGGACGCCGTGACCCAGTCGATCGAGGTGGTCCGCCGCCGCATCGACAGCCTGGGCACCCGCGAACCCTCGATCACCCGTCAGGGCGCCGACCGCATCGTGGTTCAGGCCCCCGGCGAGAGCGATCCGGCCCAGCTGGAACGCGTCATCGGCCAGACGGCGCAGCTGACCTTCCAGATGGTCGATGTGGAGAATTCGGTCGAGGAAGCTCTCGCCGGCGCCGTGCCGCCGGACTCGGAACTGATCCCCGGGGCGCCGGAGACCGGCCAGGCCTTCTTCCTGGTCAAGCGCCGGGTGCTGGTGTCGGGCGAGAACCTGACCAAGGCCGAGGTGACCGCGGACCAGAACAACCAGACCGCCATCGGCTTCCGCTTCGACGGCGCCGGCGCGCGCCGGTTCGGCGAGGCCACGGCCGCCAATATCGGCAAGCCGTTCGCCATCATTCTGGACGGCAAGGTGATCTCGGCTCCGAACATCCGCAGCGCCATCACCGGCGGCTCGGGAATCATCGAGGGCAGCTACACCATCCAGGAGGCCTCCGAGATGGTGAACCTGCTGAACGGCGGCGCCCTGCCGGCTCCGCTGAACGTCGAGGAACGCCGGACGGTGACGGCCGAACTGGGCGCCGACGCCGTGGCCGCAGGCAAGCTGTCGACCATGATCGGCTTCGCGATCATCGTGGCGTTCATGCTGCTGACCTACGGCTTCGTCTTCGGCGGCATCTCGGTGATCGGCCTGCTGCTGAACGGCCTGCTGATCATCGCCGCCATGTCCTTCACCCAGGCGACGCTGACGCTGCCCGGCATCGCGGGTCTGATCCTGACCTTCGCCGTGGCCGTGGACGCCAATGTGCTGATCTATGAGCGGATGCGCGACGAGGCGCGGGCCGGACGGTCCGTGATCGCGTCGCTGGACGCGGGCTTCAACAAGGCCATGGGCACGATCGTCGACGCCAACCTGACCACCCTGGTCGCGGCGCTGATCATGTTCATCTTCGGCGCCGGTCCCGTGCGCGGCTTCGCCTGGACGCTGACGATCGGGGTGTTCACCTCGATGCTGTCGGCGGTTCTGGTCGCCCAGGTCGGTCTGGCCCTGTGGCTGAAGATCGCCAAACCCAAAAAACTGCCGATCGCGGAGTGATGGCGATGTCCTGGTGGCCCCTCATCAAAGTCCTTCCGATCAAGACGAATCTGAAGTTCGTCTCGTTCGCCAAATACGCCGCCGTGCTGTCGACGGTGCTGGTGCTCGCCTCGCTGGTCGGGGTGTTCAAACCGGGCCTGAACATGGGCATCGACTTCCGCGGCGGCGCCGTCATGGAGTTGAGCAAGCCGTCCGGCCAGACGCTGGAGCTGGAGAAGGTGCGCGTCGCCGTTGACGGCCTGGGACTGGGCGACGTCCAGGTGCAGGGGATCGACAACGACTCCAGCGCCATCGTCAAATTCCAGGTGCCCGACGACGAGCCGCAGGCCGAGGTGGTCCAGCGGGTGCAGTCCGCCGTCACCGCGGCCGTGGGCGAGGTCGAATATTCCGGCGTCAGCGTCGTGGGGTCGAAGGTCTCGGGCGAGCTGTTCACCTCGGGCCTGCTGGCGCTGGGCCTGGCCGTCCTGTTGATGTTCGCCTACATCTGGTTCCGGTTCGAGCCGCAGTTCGGCCTCGGCGCCGTGGCCGGCCTGCTGCACGACGTGATCCTGGTGTTCGGCCTGATCGTGCTGATGCGGCTGGAGTTCAGCCTGAACATGGTCGCCGCCATCCTGACGGTCATCGGCTATTCGATGAACGACACCGTGGTGGTGTTCGACCGCCTTCGCGAAAACCTGCGCAAGTACAAGCAGATGCCGTTGCGCGAGGTCATCGATCTGACCATCAACGAGATTCTGACGCGGACGATCATCACCGGCTTCACGGCGGTGATGGTGCTGGCGGCCCTGGCCTATTTCGGCGGCCCGGCCCTGTACGGCTTCTCGATCGCCCTTATGTTCGGCATCGTTTGCGGCACCTATTCGTCGATCTATGTCGGCGCGCCGATCATCCTGCTGTGGGGCGTCAAGCGCGGCGGCCGCGACAAGGAAGATGCGAAGCCGATCAAGCTGGGAATGGCCAGCCGACCGTAAACGAACCCTCTCCCTCCCCTTCATGGGGAGGGATGTCGGCGCGCCAGCGACGACAGGGTGGGGTGTGTCCGCAGTTCCCCACCCGGCCGCTGCGCGACCACCCTCCCCACAAGGGGGAGGGAGAGCTATGGTGCCGCTTCAACGAATCGCTCCGGGGAGGGGCTGACCATGGGCAAGCTGCTGTCGAATTTCCGCACCACCATCCTGCTGAGCCTGGTGCTCGCGGGTGTGATGATCCTGGCCTTCGGACAGGTGTCCGGCGGGTTCGGGGACATCTTCTGGCAGGCGGCGTTCCGCTGGCTGCACGTCGTGGCCGGCATCCTGTGGATCGGGCTGCTGTACTATTTCAACTTCGTCCAGATCCGGGTCATGCCCAACATCCCGGCCGAGCTGAAGCCCGCCATCGGCAAACATATCGCGCCCGAGGCCCTGTTCTGGTTCCGCTGGTCGGCGCTGGTGACGGTTCTGGCCGGCCTGGCCGTCATGTTCGCCCGCGGACACGCCTATGCCGCCGAGGTGCTGACCTTCGGTCTGGCGCAGGGCCTGACCGAGGACCAGAAGGGTTTCACCCTGATGGGCATCGGCGTCTGGCTGGCCATCATCATGTTCCTCAACGTCTGGGGCATCATCTGGCCGAACCAGAAGCGGGCGCTGGGCATGGTCGTCGTGGATGACGCCGCCAAGGCCAAGGCCGCCCGCGTCGCCATGCTGGGCAGCCGCATCAACCTGCTGCTGTCGCTGCCGATGCTGACGTCGATGGCGATGTACCAGACGCTGTTTGGCTGATCCGGCCAACAGTCTCGACGAACAGGTCCGCGCCGCCGATTCCGACCGGTGGCTGTCCAGCCGCTTCGTGGCTGACGAGCGGGTGCGCGCGGACCTGATCGCCCTGTACGCCTTCGAAGCCGAACTGATGGCCATCCCGACGCGGGTGACCCAGCCCCTGCTGGCCGAGATGCGCTATGTCTGGTGGCGCGAACAGATGGACGGAGTGTTCGCGGGCGTGCCGCGCAAGGGCCATCCGGTGCTGGAGGCCCTGACCGACATCGTTGCGCGCCACGGTCTCGAGCGCGCGCCGTTCGACGCCCTGATCGAGGCCCATGTGGGCCGGGTGCACGGCGAGCCGCATGATCTGGACGCCTTCTACGTCGGGCCGATGCAACTGGCGGCGCGCGTCTTGTCCAAGGCGGCCGATCTCGCGTCCGTGGTCGCGGCCGCGCGGGTGAGGGCGCGTGTTCAGACCGGGCAGGTTGTGGATGCAGAGATGCGGGCGGAGGCGAACCGGGCGCTGCGCAATCTGCCGGCCGAAGCCTTTCCCGCCGTCGCGCCCGCGGCCCTGAGGAGCGCGGACCCGGCCGATGCTGCCCGGCGGCTGCAGCTGACATGGGCGGTGCTGAGGGGACGGATCTGAGGTCCGCGGGTCTCAGAGATCCACGGTCGGGACGCCGGCGGGCCAGGCGTCGTTGAAGAAGGCCTCGCGCGACGGGGCCGGAACGGTCGCTCCGCCCGTGCGCCAGTCCATGAAGGAGGCGTTCCAGTCGGCCCCGGCGCGGTCATAGGCGCCGCCGCCTCCGGCCCGGACGGCCGCGTGCATGGCCGAGCGGCGGGGCAGGCCGACGCCCAGCTCCTTCAGCGCCTCGCGGAAGATGTCGTCCGCCTCGCCCCGGCGGCCGGGCTGGCCGATGGTGTAGAGCCAGTCGTGCAGGACGGCGGCGATCGCATGCCGGCCGAAGGGGGGAATGACCCAGCGGACGAAGGTCGGGATGGAGGCGAAATCGGTCAGATAGGTGGGCGGCACCCGCACCGTCCGTGAGCCGTCGGGCAGGGTGTAGGCGAACGGCCGAAGCACCACCACGGTCGTGCGCCCGTGACGCTCGCGGGCCTGGTCATGATTGACGGCGCAGACCAGCGGCTCCTCGACACGGATCGCCGCCTCGGTCGCGACGCGACCGGTCCTGGCTGCCCGGGGCTTGACCGAGTGGAACGGCATAACGGCGATACTGCAACCATCACGGGTGGCGTGCAAGTCTCGCCGTCAGTTCAGGGTGCGTTCCAGCATTTCGATGCGCCGGTCGAGGTCGGTGACGACAGCGTCCAGGCGCTCCTTCTCGGACGCCATGTCGATCGGCGTGCCGTCCTCGTAAGACAGTTGCGCGCCCCGGGCGATCAGGTCGAGCCGGTACAGGGCGGTGACCCGTCGCGCCTTGAGGCGGTCGAGTTCGCTTTCCGCCGCCATCAGGCCGCGTCCCGCCATGCGTTCAGAGCATCCAGCGCCCGGACGCTCATCAGCCGCTTCTTGGCCCGTCCCCGTTCCTTGAGCGGAATCTTGACCCCGGCCTCATCGACCTTCGGCGCTTCCAGCGGCGGCAGCAGGCCGTAGTTGATGTTCATCGGCTGGAATTTGGAGATGCCGCCGGGGCCGTCGAGGTGCCCGCCGGTGATGTGCTCGACCAGGGCGCCCATGGCGGTGTGGACCGGCGGCGCCTCCAGCGGGCGGCCCAGCCGTTCGGCGGCGGCGAGGCGGCCGGTCAGCAGGCCCATGGCGGCGCTCTCGACATAGCCCTCGACGCCCGTGACCTGTCCGGCGAAGCGCAGGCGCGGCATGGCCTTCAGGCGCAGCTGGCGGTCCAGAAGTTTGGGCGAGTTCAGGAAGGTGTTGCGGTGCAAGCCGCCGAGCCGGGCGAACTGGGCGTCCTGCAGGCCGGGGATCATGCGGAAGACCTCGGCCTGGGCCCCGTGCTTCAGCTTGGTCTGGAAGCCGACCATGTTGAACAGGGTGCCCAGCGCATTGTCCTGGCGCAGCTGGACGATGGCGTAGGCCTTGACCTGCGGGTCGCGGGGGTTGGTCAGGCCGACGGGCTTCATGGGGCCGTGGCGCAGGGTCTCGCGGCCGCGCTCGGCCATGACCTCGATCGGCAGGCAGCCGTCGAAATAGGGGACGTTCTCCCACTCCTTGAAGTCCGCCTTGGGGCCGTCGAGGAGCGCGTCGATGAAGGCCTCGTACTGGGCCTTGTCCATCGGGCAGTTGACGTAGGCGGCGGCGTCTCCGCCGGGGCCCTCCTTGTCGTAGCGCGACTGGCGCCAGGCGATGTCGAAGTCGATGGTCTCGGCGTGGACGATCGGGGCGATGGCGTCGAAGAAGCTGAGCGCATCCTCGCCGGTCAGGTCGAGGATGGCGGCGGCGAGGGCGGGGGAGGTCAGGGGGCCGGTGGCGACGATGACATTGTCCCAGTCGACCGGCGGCAGGCCGGCGATCTCCTCGCGCACGATGGTGATCAGGGGATGGGCTTCCAGTTTCGCGGTGACCGCCCGGGAGAAGCCGTCGCGGTCGACGGCGAGGGCGCCGCCGGCGGGGACCTGATGGGCGTCGCCGCAGCTCATGATGATCGAGTCGAGCGCCCGCATCTCGGCGTGCAGCAGGCCGACGGCGTTATGCTCCCAGTCGTCGGAGCGGAAGGAGTTGGAGCAGACCAGCTCGGCCAGGCCGTCGGTGTGGTGGGCGTCGGTCGTGACGCCGGGCACGCCGCGCATCTCGTGCAGGACCACGGGCACGCCCGCCGTGGCGATTTGCCAGGCGGCTTCCGAGCCGGCGAGGCCGCCGCCGACGACGTGGATGGGCTTCAGGGTGTCCGTCATGCGCGGCTTCTAGCGGGGGCGCGCGTTCCGGGCTAGCGTGTGCCGGGGACGGGGGGATGAAATGGCGCGATTTTCAATCGGGACCGCGATCGGCGATGCGTTCGGCCTGATCCGGCGGCGACCGTTGTCGGTGTTTGTCTGGGGCCTGCTGATGGTTGCGCCGTCTGCGGCGACCCTGGGCCTCATGCTGCCGATGATGGGCGACATGGTGGGCGAGATGGCGGCGGCTGGCCCGGACGGCGGCGCCCATAACGCCGCCTTCGCCGACATGATGCAGTTTCAGGCCCTGTCCTGGCTGATGAATCTGGTCCAGCTGTTCCTGACGGTCGTCGTCTATACGGCGGTCATGCGGGCCGTGCTGCGGCCCCGGGAAAGCGGCTTCTTCTCGTTGCGTCTGGGCATGGACGAGGTGAGGGTCGCCGTCGTCGGCATTGCGGTCGTCGTGGGCATCTACATCGCCATGATCGTGCTGACGCTGATCGGCTTCGCGGTCGGGTTCGCCGTCTGGGGCGCGGGTTCGCCGATGAACTGGTTGGTCATCACGGGTCTGATCGTCACTGTGATTCTGGTCGTCTGGCTGGCGATGGCGCGGGTCAGCCTGATCGCGCCCGCCAGCGTGCTGTATCGCAGCTTCGCCTTTCCCGAAGGGTGGCGGCTGGCGCGCGGCCAGACCGGCGCGCTGTTCGGCATGATGCTGCTGGTGGTCCTTCTGGTCATCGTAATCGAGGCGGTCGTGTTCGGCGTCGGCCTGGCCGTCGCCGTAGCGGCCGGACTCTCCGACGGCGTCGACTGGACCACGCTTCATGCGCACAACATGGACGTCAATCCGTTCGAGGGCCTGGGCGCCGTCTTCGCCGCCAACTGGCCCTGGTTCGCGGCCGCGGCCGTGGTGGTGTCGATGGTCTATGGCTTGGCGCTGACGCTCAGCATCGCGCCGTTCGCCTCGGCCTGCCGGCAGCTGGCCGGAAGCGAGACGCCGCCCGTCGCGGACGCGCAGTCGCCCGCGTCCGCCGGGTAGGCTAGGATCAGGTCAGAAACAGGAGACACCATGGCGTTTTCGGCCACCGACGCGGCTTTCGAGGGTTTCCGCCTCGTCCGGCGCAATCCGCTGGCGCTTGTCGCCTGGACGCTGCTGTACGCCGTCCTGACGCTGACCGCCCTGTTCTCGCTGTCCAATATGGCGGGTCAGCTCGAGGCATGGAGCGCGCAGGCTGAAGCGATGGAGTCCGCCGAACCAAGCTTCGACCAGGCCTGGGCCCTGATGGCCGATTTCGGTGCGATCATGGGCCAGGTGGCATGGCTGCTGCCCATCAGCCTGATCGTCGGGGCCATGCTGGCCGCGGCGGTGGCGCGGGGGGTGCTGAAGCCGTCCGGCGACCGTTTCGGCTATCTGCGCCTGGGCATGGACGAGGTGCGGGTGCTGGTGGTGACCTTCGTGCTCGGGTTGATCATGACCCTTGTCGCCGTGGTCGCCATGGTGGCGCTCGGCGTGCTGATCGCGGCGGCGAAGACCGCGGGCGGCGACGGGCCGGCCGCCATCGCGGGCCTGGTCGGAATACTCGCCGTGATCTGCCTTTTCGTCTGGCTGTCGGTCCGGTTGAGCCTGGCCGTGCCGATCACCGTGGCCGAGCGCCGGTTCGCCTTCTTCGATTCGTTCAACCTGACGAAGGGCCGGTTCTGGCCCCTGCTCGGCATGGCGATCCTGGCCGTGGTCATGGTTCTGCTGGTGCAGCTGCTGTCGTCGATCGTCAGCATGCCTCTGGCCATTGTCTCGGGCCTGGAGAGCTGGTCGTTCAGCAGCGATCAGGACTCGGAGGCCGTTCGGGCGGCCCTGGACGTCAGCAATCCCTGGGTGATCGCCCGTGCCGTGATCGAGGCGATCGTGTCCGCACTGACCGTCGGCATCCTGTACGCGCCGTTCGCGGCCGCGTATCGCGACATCGTCGGCATGGCCGGCGAACGGCCGGCGGCCTGACGCTCAGGCCTCGGCCCGCTTCTTCGCCCGCGTCGGTTTGTCCACCGGAGCGGTGACGCGGCCCGCCAGGGCGGCTATCCGCGCCTTGCGGCGGGTCTCATGCCGGTCGAGGATTTCCTTTAGGTATTTGCCGGTCCAGCTCTTCGGATTGGCGGCGACCTGTTCGGGGGTGCCGACCGCGACGATCTCGCCGCCGCCGTCGCCGCCCTCGGGGCCGAAGTCCAGCAGCCAGTCGGCCACCTTGATGACGTCGAGATTGTGCTCGATCACCACGATGGTGTTGCCGTTCTCGACCAGTTCCTGAAGCACCTCCAGCAACTTGCGCGTATCCTCGAAATGCAGGCCCGTGGTGGGCTCGTCGAGGATGTAGAGGGTCTTGCCGGTGGCCCGCTTGGACAGCTCCTTGGACAGCTTGACCCGCTGGGCCTCGCCGCCGGACAGGGTGGTGGCGGACTGGCCGACCTTGACGTAGCCGAGGCCGACGCGGTTCAGGGTCAGCATCTTGTCGCGGATCGACGGAACGGCCTTGAAGAAGGATGCGGCCTCTTCAACCGTCATGTCCAGAACGTCGGATATGCTCCTGCCCTTGAAGACAATTTCCAGCGTTTCGCGGTTGTAGCGTTTGCCCTTGCAGACGTCGCAGGTGACGTAGACGTCGGGCAGGAAATGCATCTCGATCTTGATCAGGCCGTCGCCCTGGCAGGCCTCGCAGCGGCCGCCCTTGACGTTGAACGAGAAGCGGCCCGGGCCGTAACCGCGGGCCTTTGACTCCGGCAGGCCGGCGTACCAGTCGCGGATCGGACCGAAGGCGCCGGTGTAGGTGGCCGGGTTCGAGCGCGGAGTGCGGCCGATGGGCGATTGGTCGATGTCGATGACCTTGTCGAACATCTCCAGCCCCTCGATGCGGTCGAAGGGGGCAGGGGCGTCCGAGGCGTTGTGCAGCCGGCGGGCGGCGGCCTTGTACAGGGTCTCGATGGTGAAGGTCGACTTGCCGCCGCCGGACACGCCGGTGACGCAGGTGAACAGGCCGGCGGGGATCTCGCCGGTGACGTTCTTCAGATTGTTGCCGGTGGCGCCGCTGATCTTCAGCATCTTCTTGCGATCGACGGGGCGGCGGCCGTCGGCGGGCAGTTCGATCTCGCGCTCGCCAGTCAGGTATTTGGCGGTCAGGGATTTGGGATTGGCCATGACCTCGGCCGGGGTGCCCTGGGCGCAGACCTCGCCGCCGTGGATGCCGGCGGCCGGGCCCATGTCGATGACATAGTCGGCGGTCAGGATCGCTTCCTCGTCATGCTCGACGACGAGGACGGAATTGCCGAGGTCGCGCAGGCCGCGCAGGCTTTCCAGCAGGCGGGAATTGTCGCGCTGGTGCAGGCCGATGGACGGCTCGTCGAGCACGTACAGTACGCCGGTCAGGCCCGAGCCGATCTGCGACGCCAGGCGGATGCGCTGGCTCTCGCCGCCGGACAGGGTGCCCGAGGCGCGCGACAGGCTGAGATAGTCGAGGCCGACGTTGTTGAGGAAACGCAGCCGGTCGGTGATTTCCTTCAGGACGCGGCGGCCGATCTCCATCTGCTTGTCGGTCAGCTTGTCGTTCAGGGCCGTGAACCACTCGTGGGCGTGTTTGATCGACAGCCAGGAGACCTCGGCGATATCCGTGGCCGCGATCTTGACCGCCAGGGCCTCGGGCTTGAGACGTTTGCCATGGCAGACCTCGCACGGGGTCTCGGACTGGAAGCGACCCAGCTCCTCGCGCACCCACGACGAATCCGTCTCGCGCCAGCGGCGCTCGAGGTTGGGAAGCACGCCCTCGAAGGCCTTGGAGACCTCGTATTTGCGGGCGTTGTCGTCGTAGGTGAATTTGATCTTGTCGCCGCCCGAACCGCGCAGGATCACGTCCTGGGCCTTCTCAGGCAGTTCGCGCCACGGCACATCCATCGAGAAGCCGTAGTGGCGGCTGAGCGACTGCAGCGTCTGGGTGTAGAGCGGCGAGGGGCCGCGCGACCACGGGGCGACGGCGCCCTTGTGCAGAGTCTTGTCGCGGTCGGGGATGACCAGATCGGCGTCGAAGGCCAGCTTGACGCCGAGGCCGTCGCAGGCCGGGCAGGCGCCGAACGGATTGTTGAACGAGAACAGCCGCGGCTCGATCTCGCTGATGGTGAAGCCGGAGACCGGGCAGGCGAATTTCTCGGAGAAGGTCAGCCGGCGCGGCTCCTTCTCGCCCTCGGCGACATTGGCCCATTCGGCCACGGCGATGCCGTCGGCCAGGCCGAGCGCGGTCTGCAGGCTGTCCGCGTAGCGGCTCTCCAGCCCCTGTTTGGTGACAATCCGGTCCACGACGATGTCGATGTCGTGTTTGAACTTCTTGTCGAGGGTCGGGGCGTCCTCGATCGGATAGAATTCGCCGTCGATCTTTACGCGCTGGAAGCCGGCGCGCTGCCACTCGCCCATCTCCTTGCGGTACTCGCCCTTGCGGCCGCGCACGACGGGGGCCAGCAGCAGCAGTCGCTCGCCGTCGGGCAGGGCGGTCAGCTTGTCGACCATCATGGAGATGGTCTGGCTCTCGATCGGCAGGCCGGTGGCGGGCGAATAGGGCACGCCGACCCGCGCCCAGAGCAGACGCATGTAGTCGTGGATCTCGGTCACCGTGCCGACGGTCGAGCGCGGGTTCCTCGAGGTCGTCTTCTGTTCGATGGAGATGGCCGGCGACAGGCCCTCGATCAGGTCGACGTCGGGCTTGCCCATCAGCTCCAGGAACTGGCGGGCGTAGGCGCTCAGCGACTCGACATAGCGGCGCTGACCCTCGGCGTAGATGGTGTCGAAGGCGAGCGAGCTTTTGCCCGAGCCCGACAGGCCGGTCATGACCACGAGCTGTTCGCGCGGGATGTCGAGATCGACTCCCTTGAGATTGTGCTCGCGGGCGCCGCGCACGCGGATGAAGTTGTGCTTTTCGGTCATGGAGTCCGGGAACGCGGTGGGGCCGGGGAGGGGTCCGGCGCGACAGCGCTATATGGGGATCAATTCGCGGGATTCAGCAAGAACAATGTAGGAACAAACCGTTTCCCGCGATAGCCTGCTGTCAGTTCGTGTCAGCAGTCAGAGAACAGCGAAGGCGACTTGACCATATGACGGAATGGAATATATTCCATATTGGAATGCCTTCGCGGGCACTCCGTTCTGAAGGGAACCATCATGCGTAAGACTAATCAAACGACGGCGATCAGTCGCCAAATGTGGGTTCTCGGATGTCCAGCTGGACGGTGGAAATCGACGACGATTTCCTGAGTGATCTAGTCCTGTGGTCGAAGGATCGGCAGCTGGAATTGTTCGCAATCCAGCAGCGCCTGGAAGCAGGCGGACCCGAGGCTATGGGGCTGGTGAAAAGCGAACTCGAGGGCGTGCCCGACTGGCGCGATCTTTCAACGCCGTATTGTCTCCCGCTGGCGGCATATTTGCCGTCGGGGTGGAAGATTTTGACCATCGAAGTTCAGCCAGACTTCAGGGTGATCATCGTCCGTCTGGAGTGACGATACGCGTATTACGCGGGTGATGATGTGAACACGAGAAAATCCAGTGTGTGGAAGCCGGAATGGTCGGCCGAGGACAGGAAGCAGATCGGCGCCCTGGTCATAGAGATCGGCGAGCGCGTGTCGGCCTTGCAGGCGTTGCGGAAGGAATTGGGTCTGTCGCAGGTGGAACTGGCGAAGATCCTCAACATGACCCAGTCCAACGTTTCCAAGCTGGAGGCGGGGCGCGATGTCAGGCTGGCCACACTTAAAACCCTGATCGAATCCCGGGGCGGCCACATGAAGGTCGTCGCGGAATTTAACGGGCGAGAGATCGAGCTGGCGCTCTGAAGAGCCAGTCGAGGGCTCAGCTAGCCGGGCGGTGACGACATCTGCGTCGGCCTGAGATACCGCTGGCCCTTGCCCAGCAGCACGCCGTTGGCGCCGGCAATGCCCAGTTCGAGGCTTTCGGCGATGCGGCGGGCCCGTTCGATGAAATGGGACGCGGCGGCGGGCGGGCAGACCTCCGCGGCCGTGGCCTCGAACAGCTCAAGCCAGCGGTCGAAATGCCGGGCGTCGACGGGCAGGGGCAGGTGTTTGGGCATGGGCCGCCCGTGATAGACGCCGCTCATCAGGGCCACGGACGACCAGAACAGCTTCATCTGTTCGAGATGGGGCCCCCAGTCCGAAATCCGCTCAGCGAACACCGGCCCGATCAGCGGGTCGAGGCGCACCCGGTCGTAGAAGGCGTCGACCAGGCGGGCGATCATCGGCTCGTCGATGCCAGTCTCGGCTTCGATGCGCCGGACGATGGACTGGCGGCGGGTCGCGGGATCATCGGACAAGGTCACCCATCCTAACTAGGCCGCCGCGAGCCGGTCCGCCATTGCGGCCAATCGCCGTCGTCTCACGATCGCCTCGGCGCCGAAATGGCTTGCGCGTCCGCCGCTTCGATCCCATCCTCCATACCTCGGTGAGTTTACTGGAGGCCCGACGAACATGATCAGCGCGCTGGAAATCGGTTTCGCCCTTTCCGCCTCGCTGCTCGCGCTCGTGACGGCCCTTAGCCTGCCCAAGCCGAAACGCGCTCGCGTCCGCGTCCGGACCAACCGCCCGGACCGCGCCCCGCGCGCCTGACGGCCCCGCCCATTCGCCGGAACCCGTCGCAGACCAGGATGGCCCGCGCCTGACGCGTCGTCAGGCCGTGCGGTTGAAGGCCACCGCGCGGCCGTCGCCGGCGTTGGCCTGACCCGAGGCTCCATAGGCGGACGGCGATCCACGCTGGCTGGCCACCTCGGCGACGATGGTTCTGACCAGTCCCTCCGAGACGATGCGGGCCGCCTCGACGGCGCGGGCGTGGCGCGACAGGATGGCCTCGAAGGCCTGGGTGGCCTTGACCAGCGCCATGCGGTCGCTGGCCGGGGCGGCGGCGAGCACGGAGGGGTCGGTCTTTATCTGGGCGGACTCGCGGCGATAGACATTGGCCAGTTGCTGGGTCTCGGCCAGGGTGGCGGCGGCGTCATGCGGGCGGCGGGCTTCGAAGGCTTGCGATTCAGCGATGAGGCGGGCGGTCAGGCGGGTGGTCAGGTCAGTCAGCTGACGGACCCGCGCCCGGGCGTTTACGGTGGCGGTCTCGGTCATGCGGCGGGCTCCTGGGCTTCCTGCATCTTCAGCATCTGCGCCACGACCTGATCGGCCAGACCGATGCCCCCGGCCTTGACTGTCTGTTTGGCCATGGCGTCGACGAGGAAGCCGCGCCACGTCCCCTCGGCCTCGCCGCCGCCGAACGGAGCCTCGGTCGAAAGGCCCTCGAACATGGGCTTGAGCATCTGCGACAGGAAGGACGCCTCGAACGCTTCCGCAGTCTCGCGCATCCTGTCGGTGACGCCGGCGGCCGCAGCGGCGGCGACCGGCTGGAGCAGTCCCGCGGCGATGGACAGTTCGTTCATGCTCACATCACCTCGATGTCGGCTTGCAGGGCTCCCGCGGCCTTGATGGCCTGCAGGATGCTGATCATGTCGCGCGGGCTGACCCCCAGGGCGTTCAGACCGTTGACGAGGGTCGACAGCGAGGTCCCGCCGCCGACAATGCGCATCTGGCGGCCCAGTTCTTCCTCGACGGCGACGTCGGACTGGGGGACCACGACCGTCTGGCCGCCGCGGCTGAAGGGTTCCGGCTGGCTGACCTGCGGGTTTTCCTGGACCGAGATGGTCAGATTGCCCTGGGCGATGGCCACGGTGGAGACGCGGACCGCCTCGCCCATGACGATGACGCCGTTGACCTCGTCGATGATGACCTTGGCCGGGGCGTCGACCTGGACGGGCATGTTCTCGACCATGCTGATGAAGCCGGCCATGCCCATCTGGCCGGGCGCGCGCAGGGCGATGACGGTGCCGTTCTCGGCCAGGGCGGTGTTGGGATAGGACTGGTTGATGGCGGCGGCGACGCGCTGGGCCGTGGTGAAGTCCGGATTGCGCAGCGTCAGCCGCACCTCGTTCATATTGGCCAGCTGGAAGCCGGTCTCGCGCTCGACCGTAGCGCCCGAGGCGATGCGGCCGGCGGTCGGCACGCCGCGGGTGATCGAGGAGCCCGAAGCACCGCCGCCCGAGACGGCGCCGGTCTGGATGGAGCCCTGGGCCACCGCATAGACCTGCCCGTCCGCGCCCTGCAGGCTGGTGACCAGAAGGGTGCCGCCCAGCAGACTCTTGGCGTCGCACATGCTGGCGACATTGACGTCGACCCGGGCGCCCGGTGTGGCGAAGGGCGGCAGCTCGGCCGTCACCATGATGGCGGCCATGTTCTTGGAGTTGGCGTTGGAGCCGCGGATGTTGACGCCCATCCGCTCGGTCATGCCTTCCAGCGACTGACGGGTGAAGGGGCAGTTGCGCAGGCTGTCGCCCGTGCCGTTGAGCCCGACCACCAGGCCGTAGCCAACCAGCTGGTTGGTGCGGACGCCCTCGATGGCCGCGATGTCCTTGATCCGCGACTGGGCGGACGCCGGCGCGGCGAATCCGGCCACGGCCGCGGCGGTCAGGAGGGAGGCGAGCAGTTTCTGCATGGGCGGGGCGTCCAGGTACTGTTGCGTTCCCTGTGATGCCAGTGCCGTGCCACCAAAAAACATCCATGAAAACAACAGTGGTTGCGGTTGATGCGCCGGATGTGGCGGCAGAATCTGCCGGGACGTTAACCAAACGGTGACGTCGGGCCGACGATGGTCCGGCATGTGCTGGAGTCGCATCGCATGAAGGTCACAGGCCCGTCCGGACCGTCGTCCCCGCAAGGCAGCCGTCCCGCCCGCGCCGCCGGGGGCTTCTCCGTGCCCTCGGCGGCGGCCGGCGCGACCGCCGCGCCGACGACTTCGGCGTCGGGCGTGTCCGGCGTCAGCGACGTCTCGGCTCTCATGGCGCTGCAAGGCGTCGAGGATGTCACCGAACGCCGTCGCAGGGCCATCCGCCGGGGTGGCGGCCTGCTGGATCGGCTGGAAGAGTTGAAGCTGGCCCTTCTGCAGGGCGAGGCGGGCGAGGGCGCGCTGGATCGCCTGTCGCGGACGTTGCGCGAGGAACGGCCGGTCGATGCGGACGCGGGCCTGAACAGCCTCCTGGATCAGATCGACCTGCGCGCTGCGGTTGAGCTGGCCAAGGCCGATTTACGCCGCAGTGCAGCATAAGTCGCCGAAAATCCTGACAAATGCGCGCTCACCGAGCATCGGGTGATGAAGAAATGTCACGCTCGCGCGCCGACTGTAAGCTTTGCGGGTCACGCTCTTGCGAGCGTTGTTGCTGCGACTCCGTAGCGTCCCTATAGGCAGGTCTGCGCCACAGGGGGGCGCTGTAAGAGACCGTGAGTGCGATTATGACCGCATTGGCCTCTGTGCCTGTCGGAACGGCCGGTTACCGTCCGTCCGACGAAGAGCCTTTCATGAACGAGCGGCAGCTGGCCTATTTCAAGGGCAAGCTGATGGACTGGAAGGAAGACATCCTCCGCGAGTCCAAGGGCACCGTCGTCAATCTGAAGGCCGAGACGGAAAATCATCCGGATCTGGTCGACCGGGCGTCGTCGGAATCCGACCGGGCGCTGGAACTGCGCACCCGCGATCGACAGCGCAAGCTGATCTCCAAGATCGACGAGGCGCTGCGCCGCATCGAGGACGGCTCCTACGGCTATTGCGAGGAGACCGGCGAGCCGATCAGCCTCGGACGGCTGGAGGCCCGCCCCACCGCGACGCTGTCGGTCGAGGCCCAGGAGCGTCACGAGCGTCGGGAACGCGTCCACCGCGACGACTGATCGCCCGCGAGCCTTGACTTGAGGGGCCGCGGGGGCGACCTGTGCGCCCCGCGTTTCCAAGGTCTATCGCATGTCCGTCAAGGTCCGTTTCGCCCCGTCGCCGACGGGTAAGCTGCACGTCGGCAATGTCCGCACCGCCCTGGTGAACTGGATGTTCGCCAAAGGGCAGGGTGGGTCGTTCGTGCTTCGCATCGACGACACCGATCTGGCGCGGTCCACGGCCGAGTTCGAACAGGGCATCGAGGACGACCTGACCTGGCTGGGACTGGTCTGGGACGAGCGCTATAACCAGTCGAAGCGGTTCGACCGCTATGAAGAGGCCGCCGTGCGCCTGAAGGCCGCCGGGCGGCTGTACGCCTGCTACGACACCTCCGAGGAACTGGACCGCCGCCGCAAGGTGCAGCTGTCCCGGGGGCTGCCGCCGATCTACGACCGCGCCGGGCTTGCGCTGACCGATGCGGAGAAGGCGGCCTATGAGGCCGAGGGCCGCAAGCCGCACTGGCGGTTCAAACTCGACGGCAGGCGCGTGGCCTGGGAAGACCTGTCGCGCGGCCACGCCGAGGTCGATACGGCCTCGATGTCGGACCCGGTGCTGATCCGCGAGGACGGCCTGTTCCTCTACACCCTGCCGTCGGTTGTCGACGATATCGACATGGCCATCACCCATGTGATCCGCGGCGAGGACCACGTCACCAACACGGGCGCCCAGATCGAGATCTTCGAGGCGCTGGGCGGGCCGGTTCCGGCCTTCGCCCACATGCCCCTTCTGGTCGGCGAGGACGGGCAGGCGCTGTCCAAGCGGCTGGGTTCGCTGTCGATCGCCGAGATGCGCGACAAGGGCTATGAGCCGATCGCCATCACCAGCCATCTGGGCCGCATCGGCACCAGCGATCCGCTGGAAGTGGGCGAATCCATCGACGCCCTGGGGGCCAGCTTCGCCTTCGCCAAGATGGGCCGGTCGCCGGCGCGCTACGACACCGCCGATCTGGACCGTCTGAACGCCCAGGCGCTGCACGCGATGCCGTACGCGGTCGCGCAACCGCGGCTGGTCGAGCTGAACGCCGATCTGGGCGAGACGTTCTGGAGCGGGGTGCGAGGCAACCTTCAGAAGTTTGCCGATGTCGTTGATATGGCGAAGATTGTGCGCGGTCCAATCACGCCGACGATCGATGACGCGGCCTTCGCCCAGGCGGCTCTGGCGGCCCTGCCGGCAACCATCGACGAGACCCTGTGGCCTGTCTGGACGGCGGCGGTGAAGGAAGCGACCGGCGCCAAGGGCAAGGCGCTGTTCATGCCGCTGCGCCTGATGATCACGGGTCAGGCGCATGGCCCCGACATGGCGACGCTCGCGCCCATGATCGGCCGCGAGCGGATCGTCAAACGGCTGAACGGCGAGACGGCCTGAGCCGCCTCGCCGGCTTCAACTCAAATCAGGCGTTGCAGGCCGTCAGTTGCTCGGCCGACAGGGCGACGCCCTTGTAGCTGAACGACGACACGGCGCCGAAACGGGCCACGACGCGGCGGCAGGCGCGCGTCGCCGGCTGGTTCGCGCCGCCGGTGGCGGTGCAGGAGCCGCTGTCGCAGCGCCACGAGGCGCCGTCGATGATGGTGGGGGCGGCCGGGGCCTTGGACGAATCGGCCAGGACGGCGCTGGAGGCCGGGGCCTGGGCGAGGGCGGGGGCGGCGACAAACAGGGCCGCGGCGATAAGCAGAGTACGCATGGGGAGGTCTCCGGACAGGCGCAAACGACCATCGTTTCCGCCACGCCAATGTCCGTTGTTATACGAGACTGTCAAGGTGCGTTTCCAAAAGAAACCCACGGACACCGGCTTACTGACCAGTGATTACTTAACGCTGATCATGTTTCAAGTGCGGCATGGCGTCCGCGCCCCTCATGGCTTCGATCGCGGCCTCGACCGTGTCGCAGACGACCCAGGCCTGGCGGAAGGTGGCCGGCGTCATGCCGGACTCGATGCTGTGCTCCATGGCGGCCAGCAGCGGTTCCCAGAAACCGTTCAGATTCAGGAAGATGACCGGCTTGGAATGTAGATCCAGCCGTTTCCACGACAGCACCTCGATAGCCTCCTCGAGGGTGCCGACGCCCCCTGGCGCGACCACGAAGGCGTCAGACTGGTCGTACATGATCGTCTTGCGCTCGTGCATCGAGGGCACGACGATCGTTTCCACCTCGTCGAACAGCCGCTCACGGCTGCGCAGGAAGCCCGGCATGACGCCGAGGACCCGGCCGCCGACCGCGTGGGCTCCGCGCGCCGAGGCGCCCATCAGGCCGACGCCGCCGCCGCCGTAGACCAGCCGCCAGCCGGCCTGGGCCGTCTGTTCGCCAAACGCCCGCGCCGCCTCTGTATAGGCGGGATCGGACGCGTCCGACGAACCGCAGAACAGGCAGACGGACTTTCCGTCAAAGGGTTGGATGGCAGGCGAAGTCATGGGGCCTCGGGAACGGATGGAAGACAGCGGCCCCCCGGGCGCGCTATCTGGGAGAATACTCCTAGCGGTCGGATTGATGCGATGAAACGGGCCATGTTGGTGAAGACGGGAGGGGCGGCGCTTCTGGCCGCTCTCGCCGCCGCCTGCGCGCCGCCCGTGACGCCGGAACGCGTGGCCGAGGTCGAGAGCGCCGCGGCGGGCTGGACCCGTCCGCCGGAGATCCAGGCCGTGCAAAGGGCCCAGTCCAGCCTGGTCTTCACCGGCGAGGCCGAACCGGGAGCCCGGGTGGTCCTGCGCAGCGATTTGGGCGCGGCCTATGCGGCGGCGGCGGACGGGCGCGGCCGTTTCGAGATCCGGATGACGGCGCCGGCGGGCGACCTGTGGCTGCGGCCCGAGACCCAGGTCGGCCAGGACGCCGCGCCATCGCCGGACCGGCTGTTGATCGTCGCCGGGGGGCGCGGGCCGATCGCGATCCTGCGAACGGGCGGATCGACCCGGCGTCTGGACCGGGCTCCGACCCTCGGCGCGGTCGACAGCGACGGCCGCATGCGGCTGGCGTCCGGTCGGGCTTCGGGAACGGCGCCGGTCGTGGTGCAGGCGGCCGGCGAATCCGTGCGCGTCACGCCTGACGCCCAGGGCCGCTGGAGCTTGATGCTGCGGCCCTCGGACGGCCCTGACGAAATCCAGGCGGGCGGCGGACGTTTCGCCTGGCCCGGGGAGGCCCCATCGGGCCCGTCGCCGCGGGTCGAGCGGGCCGGCCAGGGCTGGCGGATCGCCTGGACCGGCGCGGGCGGGGCGCCGCAGTCGACCTGGCTGCCCGATGTCGCCTGAACGGTTTACGTACGGTTAACCAATTCGCTTCAACGAAAGGATGTCTTCCTTCTTCGAGGACACCCACCATCACCGAACTTCTTCAGCCCGGCGCTCGCGTCGGGCTTTTTTTGTTCGAAACCATCGTCAGGTCTGGAAGCACTGGATGATCGCGTTGAGGCGAACCGTGCCTGGCGCATGTGTGTAATCGCCCGGATTGTAGCGAAGGGCTTCGATCAGTTCGCCGAAGACGTAGGAAGGGAACCAGCCCTGATCGCGGCCGAGGCGGATGGCGAAACAGTCCGCGGCCCCTTCGTTCGATATGCCGATCGCGTGGGCGCATTCGTGCGCGACGACGAACAGCTTGTGGGAGGTGGACATGCCTTGCAGTGCGTAGGGATTGAGCAGGATCAGACCCGGACGCGCCATTCCCACGTCCGGCAGGTTCGGCGACAGATGGATCGGATTGCCCTGGCAGGCGACCGAGTATCCGTCGATGGACCATATCCGCTGGTCCTGGGCGTTGACCGGCTCGGGGATGATTATCGGGGTGAACGACACAGCCAGGGCCGCCAGCACGGCGGGCAGGGTTTTGCGCATGGCTATTGCTCTCTCACTGTGGAGATTCCTCAGCGGGCAAGGCGGCGATGGCCATGCTCACGGCGTCCATCAGGCGCCGGACATCGGCGTCGGCGATCGGCATTTCGGGCGTGACCGCGTCTTCGGCGGACCATAAGGCCCATCTCGCCTGATAAAGCCGATGGTCTGCCCCCCCCGTCAGTCGATGGAGTTCGAGCTTGACGGCGGCCATGTCGATCAGGACGCGCAGATTGAAATAGCGCTCGTTGGCGTCTTCGGATTCCAGCCGCGCCTTGCAGTCCTGGGCGAGGCAATATTCCACCAGCATCCGCTCAGCCTCGAACAGGAAATCTTCCGCCGTCTGATCGAAGATTTGCTCGTCGCCAGGTTCCAGAACCGGCAGGGAGAGGAGGCTCGTGCGCAGATCCAGGAAAGAGTCGTCGACGACCGGAGAGGGGGGAAATTCAAGGAGTGGCACGAGCTCAGGGGTCGCGGCCAGTACAGCCGCCGGTATCGCCGCCTTGATATTCGCGTAACGTTCGCCCGGCGTCGGATACGGTTGTCCGCCTTCACTGAGGGGCCACAGGATCATGCTGTTCGTGGACAGTCGCGTGGCCGCGATCATGTAGTACGGAATGCGCAGGTCCTGGGTGAACCCCGGTTCCTGCATCCGGGTTCGCACGTTGACGAAGATTTCCGCTGCGCAGCTGTCAGCCCTGAGCTCCTGGTCCCGGCGGGTAAGTCCGTCGGTCGGACGATGATCCAGGATGTGGTGGCAGGCCTCGTGAGCCAGGACGACCACGGTCGTGTCGGTCACGTGCAGGTTATAGAGAAGCAGGTCCTTGGGGCCAGGCGTGGTCGGAAACAGGGCTTCAATGACGCCCCTGTCATAGTGGTGCTCGGCCGCCGTAAGGTGTCTTATGGCGCTGGACATCATCAGGGCGTAGGCGTTGAGCCAGCGATTGGCGGCGATGTAGACCGTCTCGGAGTCGTCCGGGTCCGCCGCAAGCAGCCGGTCCCAGTCGAGAGCGACCCCGGCGGACTGACCGATCGTATTCGAGAGACCGTATGTCGCCGTAACGACGGGCGCGCCGGTTATTCCGCGACCCTGGGGGGCCTGGATAAAACCGCCGTGGGCCTCCCTGATGGCGATTTCGATTTCCGTGAAGTGCTCGCGGTAGCCTGCCAGTCGGGGAATCCGGGCAGCCGCCGGAAGGATGAAATCGGTCATCAATCCCTGCAGGAAGTCGCGATACATCTCGACCGCCTCCACGCCCGGCTCGGTCATGTCCTCGTATCGAAATCGATCCGCCCGCAGCAGGGCGCGGGGGATCATCACGGGTGGGCCGGGCTGTTGAACGAGGGCGATCGAGAACACCGGCATCGGAATCCAGCTGTCGCCGGCGGCGGCGCGCTCGGCGTCGTTCCTCAGCGGTCTGACCTCCACGTCCGCAAAATCCAGCTCCGGCGTCACCAACCCCGAACCGTAGAGCTGTTCCTGGGCGGCCGCCGGACTGGCCACCAGCGCTCCGGCGCATGCGAGCGTGACGGCCGCGCGCCGCTTCATTCCGGCTGGGATGCGCGGCTGATCACGGCGTTGATTGCAGACTCAAGCTGCGCCTCCGCCCCCTCGCTTCCAGTTGGATTGAAGCCGAACGACAACTGCTCGTCGTAGGTCGCAGCGATTTCGGCCAAGGTCGATTGCGGAAGGGCGTAGAGCGCAATGCCTCGGGCCACCGCCTCGTCCCCGTTCTCAACCGCCCTGGCGATCGCGGCGTTGAAGCCGTAGCCTTGGCTTTCGTATGTCT
This sequence comes from Brevundimonas sp., assembly GCF_029946145.1. GTDB lineage: Bacteria > Pseudomonadota > Alphaproteobacteria > Caulobacterales > Caulobacteraceae > Brevundimonas. Next base: position 2,739 of record NZ_JAQSDY010000013.1, on the reverse strand, counting down.
CGGCGCTGTAGGCCGCGCGCACCACAGCGGTATCCATTTCGGAGATTTCGTTGTTCGGCCACTGAATATAGCAGCGGCTCGTCGAGCTGCGATAAAGATTGGCCGGCAGAGCGTAAAGCATGACCGATGTTCGGTCTATATTCTCACTCATTACCAGAGAAGCGCCGAAGTCGTTCACAGGTCTGAGCTGGGAGTCCACCCGCTCGGCGCTCCATCCATTCCAACGGAGAAGGCTTTCATACACAACCGGCCAGTTAAACTGGTCCTCACAACCATCCACGATTGGTTTCTGATGCTCGTGGTACATGCCCAGTGCATGGCCGAACTCATGGATGATCGTGCCGCGCGCGCCCGAGGAGGTGATCGTATTCATGTCCAGATGCAGCGATCCGGTGTTCCATTGAGGATTGCCGAGGCGCGCGTCCTTTCCATAGCGGGACCAGTCGCCCTGACCGGTGTTGAAGACCACACGGACATCGGCGTCGATCCCCGGTTGGCAGCGTCGTGGCGAACTGGGCGATCCGAAATTGAACCGGACGTTGGCTCCAATGTCGTTCCAGCTGGACGCGTGGCTGACCACGAACCGGTTCAGGTCCCTGTCGTTGCTCAGGAAGCAGACACGGATGTCGGCCCCGGGACCCCATCTCAAGTCCTTGGGCACCCACCCGAAACCACCTTCGGCGTTGGCCGCGTCGATGGTCGCCTTGAACACGCTGGGCGGCGCGTCCGGATCGATGCTGGAAGCGGGTTCGCGCTCAAGGAAGGGCGGGCGGGGCCCAATCCCCGGTTCATTCTGGGCAAAAGCGGGAGGCGCAAGGGCCAGCCAGGTCAGCAACCCAGTCAGCAAGCGAGTCTTCAGCATCGTGTCCCCCAAAGAGCTGGCGGATCAACGTAATGTGGAAATCCCACTCAGGGAAGCAGTGTTTAACTGGCACCCGCTCCGCGAGAAAGCGGCGGAAAGAGTGGCTCCGCGGGTAGGATTCGAACCTACGACCAGCCGATTAACAGCTCCTGATTTATGGCTTTCCGATTGCCGCCGATTGCCGCCAAGAGCGCGATGCAAGCAATTGAGTTCATTGACAATTATTCGGTGATATCGCACGGTTTCGCAGTCCGGCGAAGGTGCCCAGCGATGACTTATGGGGCGAATTTCACCGTTCTAATACCGTTCTAAACAGCCCCAAAAGCGCCGTTCTAACCCACCCAAAAGTCAGCAAATGAGCGATCCAAAACTGCACCTGACCGACCGCAACATCTTGGGTCTCGCCTATGCCCGCGAGGGGCAGTACCGGGTGCGCGACACGGAGACGGCGGGCTTCTTCGTCCTCATCGGAAGCCGCACCAAGAGCTTCACGATCCAGGCCGACCTTTGGGCCGGAAAGGCGCGCACGACCATCCGCATGAAGGTCGCCGATGTCGGCGACGGGACCGCCAGGGAAGCCCGCATCAAGGCCAAGGGGCTGCTGGCCCGCATCGCCGGCGGCGAAGATCCCCGGCCGCCGCGCGAGAAGCCGATCCCGGTGCTTGAGGACGCCGGCGTGCCGACGCTGCGTGAGGCCTGGACCCGGTTCCGCGCGTCCCATCTGGAGCGAAAGGGTCGGGCGAGCGGCACCTTCCGCAACTACACCGACCATATGGAGCGATTGTTCGCCGACTGGCTCGACCAGCCGCTGTCAGAGATCGGGGACAAGCCGCGGCTGCTGGCCGACCGGCACGACTACCTCACCAAGAACCACGGACCGGCCATCGCCAACGGCGCCGTGCGCAGTTTCCGCGCCGTCTACAACCACGCCCGCAAGACCTGCCGCCAGCTCCCGGCCGAGAATCCGGCGGTCGGGGTCGACTGGAATCCGGACCGCCGCAAGAACACCGCCATGGGCGTCTCCGACCTGCCGGCCTGGTTCGAGCAGGCCGCCTTGATCCCCAATCCGATCCGTCGGGAGTTCCAGTTGCTGACCCTGTTGTCGGGCTCCCGGCCCGAGGCGCTGAAGAATGTGCGCGTCGAGGACCTCGATCTGCGCAACCGCATCATGCACATCCGCCTGCCCAAGGGCGGCGCCGACAAGGCGTTCGACGTCCCGCTGTCGCGCGCGATGCTGGAATCCATCTTCCGCCTGCGGCGCCTGGGGCCGGTCATCTATCCGGAAAGCGGCCGGGAATGGCTGTTCCCCAGCGACGCAGCCTGCGGCCACATGACCGAGCACAAGGAAAAGCGGGAGGCTCTCAGCCACTACGGCAACGATCTGCGCCAGACCTACCGGACGATCGGCCAGCCCGCCGAGGTCTCGGAGGTGGATATGCACCTGTTGATGAACCACTCGCTGCCCGGCGTGAACGCTGGCTACATCACCCGGTCCAAGCTGATGCGCGGCCATCTGCGGGCGCAGCAGGAGAAGCTGTCGCAGTTCATCCTCGGATCGGCGGTCGGGCGGGGGAGGCGGCCGAGCCCGGAACTGAGCCGCTGGCTCAACAGCACCAGCCGGATGATGCTGCAGGAACTGCTCGATGAGCACCCCGACACGGCGCGCCTCCGCGTGGGGCCGCGATCGGCGTTGCGGAAGCTGGAGGTGCAGGCGACCCGGATGGCGGTGCACGACCTGCCGGGCGTGTTGTTGGATGCGCCCTCGCGGCGCAGCCGGCGGTTTGCTGACAGCCGCTCCTGACTCATCTCAGACTGTCGGAGGGTCCGTGTGTGGACGCCCCGTTCGATGCAAGAGGGTTTTTCGAGAATCTGACGCC